>NZ_PVZB01000010.1 GCF_003002025.1 Paraburkholderia sp. BL25I1N1 | reverse complement strand
GGTTCCTGTTCTTCTTTGTCACGGTTGCTTCGGTCATAGGACGTTATTTCCGTTATCGTCTCATGACCTCGGCACACAGAAAATCTGACAGGCTCGCTCTAGCGGGAGGGCGGCTCGTCAATCCAGCCCGCCCTGGCACATGTACTTGATCGACATGTAATCGTCGAGCCCATACTTCGACCCTTCGCGGCCATAGCCCGATTCCTTTACGCCGCCGAACGGCGCCGCTTCGCTCGACACCGCGCCTTCATTGATGCCGATCACGCCCGCTTCGAGTTGCGCGGCCACGCGGTTGATACGCCGCACGTCCTGCGTATAGAAGTAGGCGGCGAGGCCGAACGGCGTGTCGTTGGAGAGACGGATCGCTTCGGCTTCATCGTCGAAACGGAACAGCGGCGCAACCGGGCCGAAGGTCTCTTCGCAGCAGACGAGCATGCCGTCCTTCGTGTCCGTCAGCACGGTCGGCGCGTAGTAGTTCGGTCCGAGTTCCGTCAGGCGCCTGCCGCCCACCAGCACCTTCGCGCCATGTTTGACGGCGTCTTCCACGTGACGGGCGATTTTCTCGATCGCACGTTCGTTGATCATCGGGCCGATTTGCGCTTGCGGGTCGGTTGCAGGCGCAACTTTCAGCGCGCCGACGCGTTTCGCGAGCAGATCGGCGAAACGCTCATAGACACCAGCCTGCACATAGACGCGATTCGGACACACGCAGGTCTGGCCGCCATTGCGGAACTTCGCCGCCATCAGGCCGGTAACGGCGGCGTCGAGATCGGCGTCGTCGAATACGATGAAGGGCGCGTTGCCGCCCAACTCCAGCGAGAGCTTTTTCAGCGTGCCCGCGGATTCACGCGCGAGATGCTTGCCCACCGGCGTCGAACCCGTGAAGGTGATCTTGCGTACCCGTGCGTCGGCGAGCCAGTCGGCAACGGCGGCAATGCCCTGTTCACGCGACGCCGACAGCATGTTCAGCACGCCGTCCGGCAAACCGGCTTCCTGAGCGAGCGCGGCGAGGGCGAGCGCGGTGAGCGGCGTGTCTTCGGCGGGTTTGGCGACCACGGTGCAACCCGCCGCGAGCGCGGGCGCGATCTTGCGGGCGATCATGGCCAGCGGGAAATTCCACGGCGTGATCGCCGCGACCACGCCGACCGGTTCCTTCACCGCGCTCATGCGCTTGCCGCGCTGCTGCTGCGGAATCAGATCGCCGTAGATGCGGGTCGCTTCGTCGGCGAACCAGGCCACGTACGACGCGCCATAAGCGACTTCGCCGCGGGCCTCCGCGAGCGGCTTGCCCTGTTCCATCGACATCAGCTTCGCGAGGTCGTCGGTATTGGCGACGATCAGCGCATGCCAGCGGCGCAGAATCTCGGCGCGCTCGCGCGGCAGCCTGTCGCGCCAGGCGGGGAATGCGCTAGCTGCGGCGTTGGTGGCGGCACGCGCGTCAGCGGCGCCGCTGTCGGCGACTTCGACGATCGTCTCGCCGGTGGCCGGGTTGGTGACAGCAAAGCGGGCGCCGTCGGCGGCGCCGGTCCATGCTCCGTCTATCAGGTTCTGCGAGCGAATCAGTTCATTGCGTGTCAATGCGAGAGACATTCGGTTGCTCCTTCAGGTTGCCCTTGACGTAGCGAGGCACGCGGCCGCGTACGCGCGTCGATTGATGGATCGATGCTACGCCTCTACCGCAATCGATGAAATTGCCAATCGAGGCGCCGGTGGTGCGCACGCCGTTTTTTTGCGGCGATCACAGCATTTTCTGCTGATCACCCTGCAAATTCATTTCAGCCGCCGCGGCCCGGTCGATGCGCGCACCACCAAAGTGGGCGGCGGCGCGAGCACCATCGATGGCTGCTGGTTCGGCGTCTGGATGAGCCGGATCAGACTCTCGATCGACAACTCGGCGATCGCCGCGGTCTGAATGGCGACCGTCGTCAGGGCAGGGTGAACCTGATGAGCGAGTTGAATATCCGTAATGCCGATCACCGAAACGTCGTTCGGGACCGCGCGGCCCAGCGTGATCAGCGCCTGTGCCGCGCCGATGGCGAGCAGGTCGTTGGTCGCGAAGATCGCGGTGAGGTGCGGCCGGTTCGCCATCAGTTGCATGCAGGCGGCGTAGCCGGCGTCGATCGAGTCGCGAATCTGCAGCACCGCCGCCGCATCGGTCTCGATGCCGGCGGCGCGCATTGCAGCGCGAAAGCCGTTGGAGCGCGCATCCTGCAAGCCGCCGCAACCGTCGCCGATCAGGAGGCCGATTTCGCGGTGGCCGAGTTCGAGCAGATGCCGTGCGGCCAGTTCGCCCGCACGCGCGAAGTCAACGGCGATGCAGGGCAGCGCGGGCGGCGCTTCCGGGTGCTCCCACATGGCCAGCAGAATCGGCGCGCTGTGCGTGGCGGAGGCGCACAGGTCGTTGATCGTGATGTCCGTGTTCATGACGAGCACGCCGTCGGCCAGCGTGCCAGCGATCTGGTTCAGATACGCGCGGCCGATTTCGGCGTCATCGTCAGTATTGCAAACCATCAGGAAGTGGCCGGCTTTGCGCGCGGCGCGTTCGGCTGCCAGCACGAACTCGGGGTAGAACGGGTTCGAAATATTCGACAGCATCAAGGCGAGCGTCGACGAGCGGCCCTCGGCCAATGCGCGTGCGTTCAGGTTGGGCCGGTAGCCGAGATCGGCGATCGCCTTGAGCACACGCTCAGCCGTTTCCGGGCGCACCTTCTCGCGATTGCGCAGCACGTTGGAGACGGTGGCGGCGGTGACGTGAGCGCGTTTCGCGACTTCGGACAGAGTGACCATGTTCTCGTTATCCCATATTCAGGGAATGTGATTCAAATGTTGCAAGCCGCTGGCGACGTTGATAACTTGCTGGAAAACACACAGGAGACACCCACCGTGACTTTTTCCCTCGAACTCGAATTTAAGCGATTAAATGCCTGCCGCGCAAGGGTTGGCCACTTATTTTTCAGAGAAATTTAAGCGGTTAAATCCACAGGAGGCAACATGGCGGCAATTCGTTTGACGAACGTGCAAAAGTCGTACGGTGACCATCCGCCGGTGATCCGGCGCGTGAATCTGGACATCGGGCAGCACGAGTTCTGTGTCTTTCTCGGCCCATCGGGTTGCGGTAAGTCGACCCTGCTGCGAATGATCGCCGGTCTCGAAGATTTGAGCGAAGGCGAGTTGCATATCGGCGGACGTCTCGTGAACGGTGTGCCCGCTGCCGCGCGCGGCGTGGCGATGGTGTTCCAGAGCTACGCGCTGTTTCCGCACATGACCGTGTTCGACAACATGGCATTCGGACTGAAGCTCGCGAAACAACCCAAGGACGTGATCGACAGCAAGGTGCGCGAAGCCGCGCGCATCCTGCAACTGGATGATTATTTGCAGCGCTTTCCGAAGGCGCTTTCGGGCGGGCAGCGGCAGCGCGTCGCAATCGGCCGCGCGATTGTGCGCGAGCCTGGCGTGTTCCTGTTCGACGAGCCGCTGTCGAATCTCGACGCCGCGCTGCGTGGCCAAACGCGAGTCGAAATCGCGCGGCTGCATCAGCGCTTCGCCAACGCGAGCGTGGTCTACGTGACCCACGACCAGGTCGAAGCCATGACGCTCGCCGACCGCATCGTGCTGCTGCACGCCGGCGCGGATGCGGAGCGCTTTGGCAGCGTCGCGCAGAGTGGCGCGCCGCTCGAGTTGTATCACCATCCTAAGTCGCGCTTCGTGGCGGGCTTCATCGGTTCGCCGCGCATGAATTTTATCGACGCCGTGGTCGATTCGATCGAGCCTGGTAGCGTAACGGTCACGCTGACCCGGAGCGGCGAGCGTCTGAACGCGTACGTCGACGGTCAACGCTTGCAAAGCGGCCAGCCGGTCACGCTCGGCGTGCGGCCGGAACATTTGCGCCTCGACGGCGACGGGCAATTCATTCAATGCACGACAGTGCTCTCGGAACGGCTCGGCGAACACAGCTACATTCACGCGGATCATGCAGCGGGCACGCTGATCGCCAAGGCTGCGGGCGATACGCCGATCGGCTCCGGCGAACGCATCGCCATTCACGTTCCGCCTTCCGCGTGCCATCTATTCGATGCGGATGGGATTGCATTGCGGCGAAGCGCGTTCGAGCCCGAACGGGCCGCCGCGTGAGTTTCCGTTCATGAGCGCAGATAGCGCCCACTGATTGATCAAAGCCGAATTCCGCCACAGAGCGGGTTACATCGCCGGCAGCCGTTCGCTGCCGGCCAACAAGGTATCAAGGAGACACAAGATGATTGCTCTTCGCCTTCGCCGTCTTGCACACGTGTCGATCGCAGCCGCGCTGGTTGCCGGCTCGCTCTGCTGTGCCGCCGTCGACGCCGCCACGCTCAACGTCAATGTATCGGCGCGCGGTAATCAACGCTCGACATGGCAAGACGCGTTCGACAAGTTCAAAAAAGGCAATCCCGATGTCGATCTCAAAGTGACCTACATTACCGAAGAAGCGTACAAGGTGCAGATGAGCGGCTGGCTCGCCACCGATCCGCCTGACGTCGTCTCGTGGCACGACGGCGAGCGCATGGCGTATTACGCGCAACGCGGGTTGCTCGAAGACCTGTCGCCGGATTGGAGCAAGAACGGCTGGACGCAGCAGTATGCGTCGGTGAAAGAAGCGTCGACGTATAAGGGCAAGCAGTATGCGGCGCCGCTCGGCTACGACGCATACGGTTTCTTCTATCGCAAGGACCTGTTCGAGAAAGCCGGCATCAAGAGCGAGCCGAAGACGTGGGATGAATTCCTCGACGCCTGCAAGAAGCTGAAAGCCAGTGGCGTCGCGCCGATCGCCGTGGCCGCGCGTGATAGCTGGACGCTCGCCGCCTGGTTCGACTATCTCGATCTGCGCATCAACGGCAATGCCTTCCACCAGCAATTGATGGCCGGCGAAATTCCGTACACCGACGCGCGCGTGAAAAAGGTCTACGCCGCGTGGAAAACGCTGATCGACGATCGCTACTTCATCGACAACGCGCTCTCCTACGACCTCGATTCGATCGCGCCGTTTCTCGTGAACGGCAAGGCGTCGATGATGCTGATGGGCACGTTCTTCTCTGCGAGCATCCCGGCGAACCTCAAACCGCAAACCGGCTTCTTCCGTTTCCCGGTGATCGACGCCAACGTGCCGATGGCCGAAGACGGTCCGGTCAATGTGCTGCTGATTCCCGCGAAAGCGAAGAACAAGGCCGATGCGCGCAAACTGCTCGCCTTCATGGAACAGCCGCAGATCAACGCCGATCTCGCGAAGGGCTGGGGCCAACTGCCGTCGAACAGCCAGTCGGCGGAACCCGAAGACGCGATTTCCAAGGTCGGCTTCCAGACGCTCGCCAATACTAAAGGCGGCATTGCGCAGTTCTACGATCGCGACATGCAAAAGGAAATGGCTGACGAAGGCATGAAAGCGATGCTGCAGTTTTATAGCGATCCGTCGCAACTCGACGCTGTGCTCGTGCGCCTCGAAGCGACCCGCAAGCGCATCTACCAGAAGTAAAGAAGTCAGCCCTGGAGCGCCGGCGGCGTAGCAACGGCCGGCGCTCGTCTTCGATTCGCCTTCGCTTTTCAACGAGGCCCGATCCATGTCTCATTCCGCAGCGCGCCGCTTGCCCGCGGCTTCGCACCGTCACGTCTCGACGACGCGCCGTCATCAGCACCGCGCCGCGTTTTTCTTCCTGTTGCCGGGTTGCGCGTTGTTTTGCCTGTGTGTCGTGTATCCGATCATCAGCAGCATTTCACTCAGTTTTTATCACTGGGACGGCATGACGCCGAAAACCTTCGCGGGTTTCGATAACTACGTCGAGCTGTTCCATGCCGACACGTTTTACACGGCTCTGAAAAACAACCTCATCTGGCTCGCGATGTTCCTGCTCGCGCCGCCGCTCGGCCTGCTGTTCGCGTTGTATCTGAACCAGCATATCCGTGGCATGCGCGTCGTGAAGTCGCTGTTCTTCGCGCCGTTCGTGCTCTCCGGCGTGGTGGTCGGTCTCGTGTTCAGCTGGTTCTACGACCCGGGCTTCGGCTTGCTGCGTTTGATCGTCGGCCACGGCATTCCGGTGCTCGGCGATCCGCACACGGTGACGTTCGGCATCGTCTTCGCCGCACTGTGGCCGCAAACGCCGTTCTGCATGGTGCTGTATCTCACGGGCCTTACCGGCATCAATCCGGAAGTGGTCGAGGCGGCGCGCATGGAAGGCGCCAAGGGCGTGAAGCTGCTGTGGCATGTAATCCTGCCGCAGTTGCGGCCGGCCACCTTCATGGCCGTGGTGCTGACGGTGATCGGTGCGCTGCGCAGCTTCGACCTGATTGCGGTGATGAGCGGCGGCGGTCCGTTCGACAGTTCCACCGTGCTCGCTTATTACATGTACGACCAGGCCATCAAGTACTACCGCGAAGGCTATTCCGCGGCGATTGCCGTCGTGCTGTTCGCCATCATGCTCGTCTACATCGTGTTCCATTTGCGCCGCATGCTGCGCGAAGAACGCTGATCTCCAGGAGTTACGCGTCATGTATCCGCTTCCCGTCGAACGCTGGAAACCGCTTAACCGAAGGCTCTATAAAGCGTCGCTGCCCGTCGCGCTGCTGATATGGCTGCTGCCGATGCTGGCCGTGCTCGTCACGTCGATTCGCTCTTCCGACGAGCTCTCGCAAGGCGACTACTGGGGTTGGCCGAAACACTTCGCGCTGATCGAAAACTATGGCGCCGCGCTGACGCAAACGCCGATGCTGCATTACTTCGCCAACAGCGTGCTGATCACGGTGCCTTCGGTGATCGGCGCGATTGTGCTGGCATCGATGGCGGGTTTTGCTTTAGCCACCTATCGGTTTCCAGGCAATACAGCCGTGTTGTTCGCGTTCGTTGCGGGCAATTTCGTGCCGATCCAGATTCTGATGATCCCAGTGCGCGACATGGCGTTGAAGGTCGGACTCTTCAACAGCGTGTGGGCGCTGGTGATTTTCCATGTGTCGTTTCAGACCGGCTTTTGCACGCTCTTTCTGCGCAATTTCATCAAGCAGTTGCCGTTCGAAATGATCGAGGCCGCGCGCGTGGAAGGCGCGAGCGAATGGACCATCTACCTGCGCATCGTGCTGCCGCTGATCCGTCCCGCGCTCGCCGCGCTCGGCATCCTGGTGTTCACCTTCGTGTGGAACGACTACTTCTGGGCACTATGCCTCACGCAAGGCGACGGCGCCGCGCCCATCACCGTGGGCGTCGCGGCGCTCAAGGGCCAGTGGACGACCGCATGGAATCTGGTCGCAGCGGGCTCGGTGCTGGCCGCGTTGCCTTCCGTGCTGATGTTCTTCGCGATGCAGAAGCATTTCGTCGCCGGTCTGACTTTCGGCGCAAGCAAGGGCTGAACGCCTGTTCGACGTCATCTAACAACGAGACTTTCTCATGCAACTTGGTGTCTGTTACTACCCGGAACAATGGCCGCGCACGATGTGGGCCGACGACGCGAAACGTATGGTCGAGTTCGGCATCACGCACGTGCGGATTGCCGAATTCGCGTGGAGCCGGATGGAACCGCGCGCCGGCGAATTCGAGTGGGAATGGCTCGATGAAGCAGTCGCCACGCTGGCGGCTGCGGGCCTGAAGCTCGTGCTCGGTACGCCGAGCGCGTCG
Organism: Paraburkholderia sp. BL25I1N1; assembly: GCF_003002025.1. Classification (GTDB taxonomy): domain Bacteria; phylum Pseudomonadota; class Gammaproteobacteria; order Burkholderiales; family Burkholderiaceae; genus Paraburkholderia. Next base: position 276,693 of record NZ_PVZB01000010.1, on the reverse strand, counting down.
CCGCCGAAGTGGCTGATCGACGCATATCCCGAAGTATTGCCGGTGCGCGCCGACGGTACGCGCTGGAATTTCGGGTCACGCCGTCACTACGATATATCCAGCGAAACCTATCGGCGCGAGTGCGTGCGACTCGTCACGGCGATGGCGCAGCGCTACGGACGTCATCCTTCCATCGTCGCATGGCAGACCGATAACGAACTCGGCTGTCACGATACCGTGCCCAGCTATTCGCCTGCGGCGCTCGCGCACTTTCATCAATGGCTGCGGCGCCGCTACGAAACCGTCGAGGCGCTCAACGATGCGTGGGGCAACGTGTTCTGGAGCATGGAGTATCCGTCGTTCGAGGCGATCGGCTTGCCGAACCTCACGCCCACCGACGCCAATCCGATTCATCTGCTCGACTTCCGCCGCTTCGTGTCGGACGAGGTGGCGAGTTTTCATCGTGAGCAGATCGATGTGTTGCGCGAGCATGCGCCAACTGCGGATTTGCTGCACAACTTCATGGGCTTTTTCACGACCTTCGATCACTACCGCTTCGCCAGGGACAATGCGCTCGATGTCGCCGCGTGGGACAGCTATCCGATCGCGCGCACCGAATCGATCGCGCTGCCCGATGAGCAGAAAGCGCGTTATGCGCGCACCGCGCATCCCGACGTTTCCGCGTTCGACCATGACCGCTATCGGGCGATCGGCGGCGGCCGTTTCTGGGTGATGGAGCAGCAAGCCGGTCCAGTCAACTGGGCGCCGTGGAATCCGGTGCCGGCGAAAGGCATGGTCCGGTTGTGGGCGTACGAGGCCTTCGCGCATGGCGCGGAACTGGTGTCGTATTTCCGCTGGCGTCAGTGTCCGTATGCGCAGGAGCAGATGCATTCGGGGCTCAATCTGCCGAACAACGAACTGTCGCCAGGCGGCCTCGAGGTGCAGCAGGCGGCGCGCGAGATTGCCGCTTGTGCCGCGCTATCGGAACTCAAAGCGCCGTCGCGTGCGGCTGTTGCGCTCGTATTCGACTATGAGACGCAATGGATGTTCGAGATTCAGCGTCATGGCAAGACCTTCGATTATCAGACGCTGGCGTTCGACTACTACGAGTCGTTGCGCGAACTCGGGCTCGACGTGGATATCGTGTCGAGCCGCGCGGACCTGACGGGCTATGCGTTAGTGGTCGTGCCGAGCATCGCCGTGATCGACGACGCGCTGGTTCATCAGATCGAGCGAAGTCAGGCGCAATGGGTTTTCGGCCCGCGCAGCGGCTCGAAAACCGACAGCTTCGCCATTCCGTCCACGCTGCCGCCCGGCGCCTTGCAACGCGTTCTGCCGATGCAAGTGCTCGAAGTCGAAACGCTGCGGCCCACGCTGGCGCCCGCAGTGTCGATCGACGGTACGGACGGTGTGGCGGTGCATTGGCGCGAGCACGTGCGGGCCAATGGCGGCACGCATGTCGACGCGCAATTCGACGACACATGGCCGGCGATTCTCTCGCACGGCAGGGTTCGCTATGTGGCGGGCTGGTTGTCGCATGCGTTGCATCGCACGGTATTGCAGCAGGCGGCGCACGAGGCCGGGATCGAGACGCAGCTATTGGCGGAAGGCTTGCGCATTCGGCGGCGCGGCGATTTGACCTTTGCGTTCAATTTCGGCGCGAAGCCTGTGCATGCACCGGCGCCGGCTGACGCGACGTTCGTGCTCGGCAATGCGCTGCTGAGAACGGGCGACGTTTGCGCGTGGAAGGGCGCTTGAACCTGGGACCAGGCGGCCTTCAAAAGGGCCGCCCATCAATTGACGGAGGATGACAGATGAACAGAAGAGAAATGCTCGGCTGGCTCGCGTCTACCGCGGCCGCCGCCGGTGTCGGTGCAACGCCCGGCGCGCCGGCGCTGGCTGCGGAACTGCAAGCTTCAGGTCGCAGCAGTCACTTTGCAAAAGGCGCGGACATATCGACGCTGCTCGAACTGGAGGCAAACGGCGCGAAGTTCTATGAGCACGGCGTGCCGCACGACTGTCTGCTGCTGTTGAGAAGCCACGGCATCGATTCGATTCGTATCAAGGTCTGGAACGATCCTGGCAATCCGAACTTTTTCCCGGCCGATCAAAGTCCCGCGGCCGGTTATAACAATGCCGAACATGTGCGCGTGCTCGCGCGCCGCGCCACCGCGCTCGGCATGCGCGTTCTGATCGACTTCCATTACAGCGACTGGTGGGCGGATCCGGGCAAGCAGTATCCGCCGCACGCGTGGGCCGGCAAGGACATCGTGCAGACCTGTGCGTTGCTGTCGGAGTACACGTCGAATGTGCTGAACATGCTCAAGCGCGACGGCGTGCATCCCGAGTGGGTGCAGGTGGGCAACGAGATCACGGGCGGCATGCTATGGCCGCTTGGCAAGTACGATCAGTGGGACAACCTGGCGCAATTGCTGAAGGCGGGGCACGATGCGGTCAAATCGGTTGATGAACGCATCAAGGTCATGCTGCATCTCGATAGCGGCGGCAACAACGCGACGAGCCGCTGGTGGTTCGACAGCGCGACCCAGCGCGGCGTCACGTTCGATGTGATCGGTCTGTCCTACTACCCGCAGTGGCAAGGCTCGCTAAGCGACCTGCAGAACAACGCGAGCGATCTCGCGACGCGCTACGACAAGGACGTGATGGTCGTCGAGACGGCGTACCCGTGGACCACCAGCGACGGCGATTCCGAACCGAACTCGATGACCAACGTGGGGACCGCGACTTATCCGCAGACGCCGGCAGGACAGGCACAGTTTCTCGGCGCGCTGACGGACGTCGTCAAGGCGATACCGGACGGCCACGGCAAAGGCGTGTTCTGGTGGGAGCCCGAATGGATTCCGACGCCGAACGTCGGATGGAAAGTCGGCGCCGGCGATCAGTGGGACAACAACACGTTGTTCGATTTCCACGGCAACGTGCTGACGTCGCTGGATGCATTTCGGAAACGCTAGCGGCAAGAGCCAGGCGCCAACGGCGAGGGCAGGCGCTATTGCGTGGGCGTCTGCGCCTTACGGTTCGCGCAATCCGACGTGAACGCCATGCTGGCCTGATCCGGCGTCATGCGCGGCGCGTCCGGGCTGTAGATCTTCTCGATGATGGCGCTGACCGCCTGCCGGTCAGCCGCATCGTTGTAGTACTTGGCCGCCTGCTCGAGCGCTTGCGCCTTGGTCTTTTTGTGCGCGCGCCAGGAGGCGACCTGTCCGGCGATATCGCCGATCGCAAAGCATTGATCGCTGACGGTTTGCGCAACGGCTTGAACGGCCGGCTGCGCGAGGCACGCCGCAAGCAGCGCGGATACGACTACGCGTTTCATTCCCTGAATCCTGTGGTAGATGGGCACGGGTCAACAAGCGCGTAGTTTATCGGGAAAGTCACGAACCCTTCACTGTCAGGGACAACAGCTTTATGCCGAATCCGGCCTCAGAATCGCGTGCAACCGGCCGTTCAGCCTCGGGGGAGCTAATCGACTCATGATTTGAGTCGATTAGGTACGCATTCGACTCACACGCTCAATGCCCGAACGATTCCGCCTTCGGCGCACCCACGTTCGCCACATGCGGCCGCGCCGCCTGCTTGATCAGCAACGCCACGCACGAAATCAGACCCGCCACCGCGATCATGGCGAAGATGCCCGCGAACGAAAAGTGGCGACGGGTCAGTTCGGCCACGAGGAACGAGCCGGCAATCCCGCCGAAGCGCCCAATGCCCAGCATCCACGCCACGCCGGTGCCGCGGCCTTCGGTCGGGTAGAACGCGGCGGCGAGGGCGGGCATCGACGACTGCGCGGTATTCATCAGCACGCCCGCGACGAACACGATGAACACCAGCGCGCCCACATTGCCCACTGCCTGACCGATGAAGTACACGCTCACGGCCGTCAACGCATAACAGGCCGCGATGATCCGGTTCGCGTTGAAGCGGTCCATCAGCACGCCGCACAGCACGGCGCCCACGCCGCCAAGCGGGAACAGCGCGGAAATCAGTGTCGCGCGTTGCGGCGTGAGCCCGGCGTCTTTCAGCAGGATCGGCATCCAGTTGATCGACGCGTAGAAGATCACGAGACCCATGAAATAGGTGATCCACAGCATCACCGAACCGATGATGTACGAGCGCGACAGCACTACCGCCGCACCCTTGCCGCCGGTTTGCGGCGCCGTTTCGGTCATGGTGAAGCTGCCCGCTTGCGCAGCTTCGCTCGAAATGCGCGCGAGCGCCGCGCGAATCCGTTCGACCGGCTTGTTATTGGCCACCATGTAGCGCACCGATTCCGGCATCTTGATCGCCAGCACGATCAGAAGCAGAAGCGGCGTGATGCCGCCGAGCAGCAGCACGCTGCGCCAGCCGAAATGCGGAATCATCCACGCCGCGAGGAACCCGCCGAACGCGGCGCCGAGGGGGAAACCGCAAAACATCAGGTTGATCACCGTCGCGCGGCGCCGGTCCGGGCAGTATTCGCCCATCATCGTCACGGCGTTCGGCATGGCCGCGCCGAGACCGACGCCGGTGATGAAGCGCAGTGTCGTCAGTTGTTCGATGCTGGTCGAGAAGGCGGAGCCGAGGCATGCCACGCCGAACAGCAGCACGGAGCCGAGCAGCAAGGAACGTCGCCCGAGCCGGTCGGACAGCGGTCCCGAGCCGAGCGCGCCGCAGGCGAGGCCGAACAGCGCCGCGCTCAGCACGGGCGCGAGCGCCGGTCTGGTGATGCCCCATTCAGCGATCAGCGAAGGCGCAATGAAGCCAATCGCGGCCGTGTCGAAACCGTCCAGCAGGACGATGATGAAACACATGGAGAACACGAGCCATTGGAACGGCGAAAAGGGATGTTCGTTGATAAATGCTTGAACGTTCACAGCCGTGCTGCGGTTCATGATGGTCTCCTCACTGCCGGATAAGCAAAGGCTCGCGGGAACGAGCCTTTTCTTTTTATACGATCGGACGCCGTTTTAGAAGTCGTGCGACGCCCATGCCGCGGCGAACCGACTACGCCGCAGAGACCGCAGGTAATGGCCACAACGCGTAAATGTTCATAATAAGAACGTAGATTCTATGTGCGAACGAAGCTGAATTGTAAGTAAGACGGCAACATGGGAGCAACGCGGGATTACCCGACGCTGCCGCGGACGTGCATGGGAAAGCGGGGAGCGCTGGGAGGCGGCGCGACTGACCCGAATGGTCGAGGCGCGCGCAGGGAGGAGGGCAAGAGAGGGGCGGAGCGCCGGCCTTAGCGGTTTGGCGCGGTGGAGGCCGCCCCTCGGTGCAACTTATGACGCGGCGTTCAGAAGATGACGTAGACCTTGCGCATCGTCTCTTCGACTTCCCAGAGCCCTTCTGTATTAGCTTCGAAAAAGAGCGTATCGCCGCTCTGAAAGTGAATGGTCTCTTCGTTATCGGGCGTGAAGCGTCCGCGTCCCGCAATGAAGTGCATCACCTCGGCCTGCTTGATCGAGCGGCGATAGGTGCCGGCGGTGCATTCGAAGATGCCGGTATCGACGGCTTCGCTGCCCTTGATAACGCGTTGCACGCCCGACACCTGAATTGGCGTCGTACCGGGCAATCCCACCTTGCCCCAGTCTTCGAGATTCTGCAGATTCACGCTTTGCTTGAGCTGCTGTACCTTCATCTTCACGTTACCTTTTGAGTGTGCACGGGCCGCTTTATTGGCCGCTGGCTTGGCTGTTCGTCACGGTCTGCTCGATCTTGCCTAACCGGACGACGGTCACGCCGGGCCGCAGTTGCCGCAGCGAAGGCATGACGAGCATGCAGTTGTCGTAGGGCGTGGTGACCGGCTCGCCGTTGGACCAGCCGATCACGGCGCCGGCCTCGGCGAAGATCTCGAGACCCGTGTACGGCGCCGCAAAACGAAAATCCATGCTAGTGGCCACCACCGGCTGCGTCACGCGGACAATGTGCTGTACCGGCGGCAGCGGAGCAAGCCAACCTTCCGGCAGGTCCGCTTCGTCGATCACGCCGGCGAGCAACAGGAAGCGCGCGGTGGTGTCGCGCGCGACCGCAACCGCGCTCTGTTCCCAATGCTGTCCGCATTCGATCAGCAGCGCGTTCTTCGAACTGGCCGCATCGCCGAAACCTTCGTAGTCGCGCATGCGGCGGCCTTCCGGATGGCCTTCGTCGCAGATCACGGTGGCCGGCGTGCCGAGCCGCACGGCGAGATCGATGCCTTTTTGCAGCGGTCCCGCCACGATCAGCGGCTTGCTCTTCTCGTGCATGGAATGCAGATCGAGCAGGGCGTCGACAGCGTCGATCACCGGTCGCATCGCGCGCGCGCGTTCCAGTTCACTGGACGTGCGCGAGGTGTCGTCGAGCATCGCGGCGGTCCACACGCGGTTGAAGTCCTGATCGACGAAGCGGGCCGCGTCCGGCTGCGCGGGATCGAAACTCCGGTAAGCGTCGACGTTGGCGAACGCCAGCGTGAGACGCCCGCGCCGCGGCCGCAACTCACGGCGCAGCAATTCGTCGACGACGATCGCGCCGCACACTTCATTGCCGTGCGTCAGCGCGTTGATCATGACATGCGGACCCGGCGCGCCCGAATCGTACGTATGCACGTAAGCGATGCCGGACGCCGATTGTTCGTGCGCCGAGATATCGGGGAATTCGACTTCGATGGGGTAGGCTTCCATGCTCATGCGAGTTGTCCTGGCAGAAAGTAAACGAAAGACTCAGGCGAGTTTTGCCGCAATCGCCTGGCCGACTTCGGTGGTGTTCGCCTTGCCGCCGAGGTCGCCGGTATGCGGGCCTTCCACCAGCGTTGCTTCGATGGCGGCGAGGATCGCGTCGTGCGCCTCGCGCTCCTTGCCCTCGTGGTTGCCGAGGAAGTCGAGCATCATCGCGGCCGACCAGATCATCGCGATCGGATTGGCGATGTTCTTGCCGGCGATGTCCGGCGCCGATCCGTGCACGGGTTCGAACAGCGACGGAAATTTGCGGTCCGGATTCAGATTGCCCGACGGCGCGAGACCGATCGTGCCGGTGCACGCAGGGCCGAGATCCGACAGGATGTCGCCGAACAGATTGGTGGCCACCACCACGTCGAAGCGATCCGGGCTCAGCACGAAGCGCGCGCACAGAATGTCGATGTGCTGCTTGTCCCACGCCACGTCCGGATACTGCGCCGCGATGCCGGCCGCAACCTTGTCCCACCACGGCATGCTGATCGCGATGCCGTTGCTCTTGGTGGCCACGGTGATCTTCTTGCGCTCGCGCCGTTGCGCGAGATCGAACGCGAACTTCAGCACGCGCTCGCTGCCGTGCCGCGTGAACACGGATTCCTGCAGCACGAATTCGCGCTCCGTGCCTTCGAACATCACGCCGCCCACCGACGAGTACTCGCCCTCGGTGTTTTCACGCACGATCCAGAAGTCGATGTCGCCCGCCTTGCGGCCGGCGAGCGGCGAAGGCACGCCGGCAAAGAGGCGCGCCGGGCGCAGATTGATGTACTGGTCGAATTCGCGGCGGAACTTGAGCAGCGACCCCCACAGGGAGATATGGTCGGGCACCGTGTCGGGCCAGCCGACCGCGCCGAACAGGATCGCGTCGGCCGATTGCAGTTGCGCTTTCCAGTCGTCCGGCATCATCTTGCCGTGCTTCGCGTAGTACTCGCAGCTCGCCCATTCAATGTGCTGATACTCCAGCTCGATGCCGAAGCGCGTTTTCACCGCCTCCAGCACGCGGATGGCTTCCGGCATGACTTCAACGCCGATGCCGTCGCCGGGAATGACTGCGATCCGATATTTCTTCGACATGTTGTGCTCCTCCGCTTGGGTCTGTTGGGGCTTCTGGACGATTCGATAACGGCTATTTTATTCCTGCTGTTTCAGACTAAAATAGTCGCTTTAGTTAAGTCACTGTGCACGATTCGTGTACAAACTCAGGTGCGAGCAATCGACCCATGACCGCCGTCCCCTCACCCGATCTCGGCGATTTGCGCGTGTTTTGCGAAGTGGCGCGCAAGTCCAGTTTCAGCGCGGCGGCGGAGGCCTTGTCGGTGTCCGCGGCGTATGTCAGCAAACGCATCAACGTGCTTGAGACTACGCTCGGTACGCGTTTATTGCACCGTTCCACGCGCCGCGTCGCGATCACGGAAGCCGGTGAGCGCGTCTACACGTGGGCCGAAAAGATTCTCGACGATGTCGATCAGCTCGTGGAAGACGTCTCCACCACGCGCCGCATTCCCGGCGGCAAGCTGCGCATTTCCAGCAGCTTCGGCTTTGGCCGGCGCTTCGTCGCGCCCGCGCTCGCGCGCTTTTCCGAGCGCTATCCGCAACTGAGCGTGCGACTCGATCTGTTCGACCGCCTCGTCGATGTCGGCGGCGAGGGCTTCGACCTGGACGTGCGGATCGGTGACGAGATCGCGCCGCATCTGATCGCGCGGCGGCTCGCGTCGAATCATCGCGTGTTGTGCGCGTCGCCCGATTACATCGCGCGGCGTGGCGCGCCGCGCCAGCTTGCCGAGCTGTCCTCGCATGCGTGTCTCGCGATCAAGGAGCGCGACCATCCGTTCGGTCTGTGGCGTTTGACGGTGCGCGGCGAGACCGTGTCGATCAAGGTCACGGGACCGTTGTCGACTAATCATGGCGAAGTGGCGGTGGAGTGGGCGCTGGCCGGACGCGGCATCGTGCTGCGTTCCATGTGGGATGTGCGGCCGCTGCTCGAAAGCGGTCAGTTGCGGCAGGTGTTGCCCGAGGTCACGCAACCGGCGAACCTGTGGGCGGTGTATCCGGCGCGCCTCGCACAGTCGGCGAAGGTGCGCGTTTGCGTGGACTTTTTGAGCGAGGAATTCGCGCAAGGCAATGCGCCGGGCGACGATACGGCCGGCGCGAACATGGCCGGCATTGCCGAACGTTGAATACTGCACGCTGAACGACGGCAAGATCCGGCCGGTCACAACAAAGCAATGCCTAGTGATGATTCTGCGAGAACAGCGTTTCGAGCGGGTAATGGCTCTTCACGAACGGCGACTTGATGATCACGTAGCTGAAGTACTTCTCGATGCCGATATCGCGTTCCAGTAGCCCTTCCACGATGCTCTGGTAGTGGCTCACGCTGCGCGTGACGAACTTCAGCAGATAGTCATAACCGCCGCTCGCCAGATGGCACTCGACAATCTCGTCGACGTCGCGAATCGCATTCACGAACTTGATGAAGTCTTCCCGCCGATGATCGGCGAGCGTGACTTCGGTGAACACGATTTGCACGTCGCCGAGCTTTTCGAGCTGGATCTGCGCACCGTAGCCGATGATGTAGCCGGCTTTCTCCAGACGCTTGACGCGGATCAGGCAAGGACTGGGCGACAGCCCGACCGCGTCGGCAAGCTCGACGTTGGTTATGCGGCCTTTCTTCTGCAACTGGGAAAGTATGCGCAGGTCAATCCGGTCTAGCTTGCAGTCGCTGCTCATCGTAACGTTGTCGCTCCGGCGATCGTGGTGGGGGCTGGGATGGCCCTCTACTCTAGCATGCAGTGGCATGAGTTTTGACCTTCAACGCGGCGCGCACATCGGCTTGTGCGAGAACGTCGTCGAGGGTCTTTTCGAGCCGTTCGAACATCAGATCGAACTCGGCCTCGGTGTACGAAAGCGCCGGTGCGAAGCCGAGGATGTTGTCGCCGAACGCACGGAAAATCAGGCGGTTTTCATACGCGGCGGCGGCGATCCGTTCGGACAGTTTCAACGCCGGGTCGAAGCCTGCCTTGCTGTCCTTGTCGGTGACCAGTTCGAGCGCGCCGAGCAGGCCGCGATGCCGCGAGTCACCCACCAGCGGATGCGCGAGCAGGGCGTCGAGGCCGCGCGCGAAACGCGGCGCACGCGCCACACCGTTCGCGAGCAGGCCGCCTTCGTGATAGAGGCGCAGCACTTCGAGGCCGATCGCCGCGCTCACCGGATGCGCCGAATACGTATGGCCATGGCCGACCACGGCTTCGGCGTCGCCGTCAGCGATGCCCTGATAGATTTCGTCCGACATCAGCACGGCGCCCATCGGCGCATAGCCTGCCGTCAGGCCTTTGGCGACCGTCATCAGATCCGGTTCGACGTTTTCGCCCTGGCAGGCAAACAGCGGACCCGTGCGGCCGAAACCGGTGATGACTTCATCGGCGACGAACAGAATGCCCAGCTTACGGCAACTTTCACGCATGGCCTTGAGCCAGCCGACCGGCGGTACGATCACGCCGCCCGAGCCCTGGATCGGTTCGCAGAAGAACGCGGCGACGTTGTCGGCGCCAAGCTCGGTCACCTTTGCTTCGAGCGCTGCGACCGAGGCGGCGATCAGCGCGGCGTCGTCGGCGAAATCGCTGCGGTAGGCGTACGGCGACGGCAGATGATGCTGGTTCGGCAGCGGCAGATCGAAGTTGCGATGGAACGCGGGCAGAGCGGTAAGACCGGCACCGGTCGTCGAGGAGCCGTGATAGCCGCGTTGCAGCGCGATGATGTGCTTCTTCGACGGCCGCCCCGTGGCGTTGAAGTAATGCGTGATGAAGCGCAGCGCCGAATCGACCGCGTCGGACCCGCCGAGTGTGAAGTACACGTGTTGCAGCGACGCGGGCGACACTTCGACCAGCTTCTGCGCGAGTTCGATGGCCGGTTCCGAGCCGAAATGGAAATAGCCGGTCGCGTAGGGCAGTTTCTGCATCTGCGCGGCAGCGGCGTCGACAATGCTCTGCTGGCCGTAACCCACGTTCACGCACCAGAGTCCGGAAAACGCGTCGAGCAATTCGTTGCCGGCCGCGTCACGCAGAAACGCGCCGCTGGCGGATTCGAGGACGGTGACGCCGCGTGCTTCGTGCGCGCGGTAGTTGATGACCGGGTGAATCAGATGCTTACGGTCGGCTTCGATGAGCGATTGAATCGGCATGATGGGTATCTCGTCGCGGAAGGGGCTGTTGACCGTTCCATACTACTGATCAGCGGCGATCGCCCGCTTACCTAAACAATTGCCGGAAAAGCTCGCACGACGCGTTTTGGTGCGCTGTCTTGGCATTTTCTGCTGCGGACGCTGAAAAGCACCACCGCGCGGGCGTTTCATGCGGTACTGCCCTCAATAGCCTTGCGCGCGGTCGATCTGACCGACCATCGGCATGCCTTCGCGATGGCGGCGCAGATTCTCCAGCACGACTTCAACGGCGGTTTCGGGCCGCGTCGCGCTGGCGATATGCGGCGTGATGCGCACGCGTGGATGTGTCCACAACGCATGACCAGCGGGCAATGGCTCGGGATCGGTCACGTCGAGAATGGCGTTGTGCAACTGGCCGCTCGCGAGCGCCGCCAGCAGATCCTGCTGATTCAGATGCGGACCGCGACCGGTTTGAATCAGCGACGCGCCGCGCGGCAGCTTCGCGAACAACTCCGCGCCGAGTAGCCCGCGCGTGGCGGGCGTGAGCGGCAGCAGGCAGATCAGGATATCGGTGCGCGCGAGAAACGCATCCAGCGCGTCTTCGCCCGCATAACAGGTCACGCCTTCTATCTCGCGGCCCGAACGGCTCCATCCCGCACAGTCGAAGCCGAACAACCGCAACCGCTCCAGCACGGCCGTGCCCAACACACCCAGCCCGAGCACGCCCACGCGGCGTTGACTCGCCGGTTTGAGCGGCAACTCGCGCCAGACTTGCTGCTGTTGCTGAAGGCCGTAGTCGAACAGATCGCGATGAATCGTCAGCACGGCCTGCGTGACGTACTCGACCATGCCTTCGACAATTCCCGGCTCGATCATGCGCACGACGGGCACATGCTCCGGCACGCCCGACAGATCGAACTGATCGATTCCCGCGCCGACCGAGAACACGACTTCCAGATTAGGGAAGGTGCGCGTGGGATCTTCGGGCGGCTGCCAGGCGGCGAGATAACGGATCGCGGCCGGGTCGCCGAGATCGGGCCAGATATGGAACGGCAGCTCAGGCGCTTTCTGCGCGAAGAGTTTCGCCCACTGCGCGCCGCGCGCCGGATCGGCTTTATAGAGGAAGGCCATGTCGGTCAGAAGATTGCCTGGTTGATGATGCCGTATTGCAGGTAATGCGAGTCCTGACCGGCGCTCGCGGGCTCGCCCGGCGTGGCGTTGCGGACCATTCTGACGACCGTGTCCACGCGCGGCAAGCCCAACTCTTCCAGCCACTCCGTGAGACCGCTATCGCTGGGCGTATCGACGCGGACGAACACGCCCTCGTTCAGCGCGAGCCAGTGGCTGATGAGCGCCTTGGCGCGGCTCGAATCCTCCGAGGCGGCCGCGACCACCGGACCGATCGCAAAGCCGCGGCCGAAGCGGCGGAACAGCGCGAAGCCGATCAGTTCGCCATCGCGGTCGAGCGCGATGCCATCGGCGGTGTCCAGCAGCGCGGGCAAGACTTCGCCGCGATCCAGACCGCTGGCCCGTGACGCCAGTTCGACCAGGCGCGCCGTATCGCTCGAACCGAGCGGGCGCAAGCGCTCGCCCGGCGGCAGCGATACGAGCGGCGGCTGAAACGCCGCGCCCTGATGCTGGTCGAGCGTGCCCGCGGCACGAAAGCCGAGCTTTTCATAAAGCGGCTGGCCGGCGGTGGTGGCGTGCAGGAACGTAACCCGGCCGCCCAGTTCTTCCAGCACCAGTTCCATCAGCTTTGTGCCGATGCCGCGCCCCTGGCTTTGCGGCGACACGATCACCATGCCGAGCGAGGCGCGCTGTGCGCCGTATTTCCAGCATAGGGCCGTGCCGATCACGCCGCTCGCGTCTTCCGCGACGAAACCCACGCCCAGCTGGAGGACGAATCTCCAGTCGTCCGCGCGATGCGGCCATTTGAGTTCGACCGTCAACGCGTGCGCGGCGGGAATGTCGTCGAGGGTGAAGCGTCTATAGGTAATCGAATCGGACACGCCGTACTCCCTGATTGACTGAAGGCTTACGCCGTCACTGTGTCATCCGGTGCGCGGTGTGACTAGGACGATCTTTTTATCGAGGCCCACGGACAGGGCCGCATCGAAATTCGATGCAAAACGCCAGGTCTGGGTGCGCATTACAGGTAACTTCTGCTGCGAGGCGAATTTTGTCGGCGATATATGTCAGGCCCGCGGCTCTACGATTTTGTCATGGCGCAAGCATTCACGAAACGCACCGCGCGGACCACCGGCCAGTCACCCAGGAAACCTTGCTCATGGACAGCTTCAATCCGGACGACGTCGAGCAAAGTCTTGCCGAACCGCTGGCCGAGCGCATCGGCGAGACCTTCGCCGTGTTGAAGCCGGGCGCGACGCTGCGCTTCGGCGGCGGCAAGAATCCCGGCCGCCACGCTTACGAGGCCAGCCCGCGGTTCGAAAGCGTGCTGATCGAGTTGCGCGCCTGAACGCGCGATGCACGCCTCGCGCACCGGCCGCAAATCCAGGCGGGATAAGGCTTTCGGCCCGAACGCCGCATTCTGTGCTGTCAGCGGCGTTAAAACGCAATGTTTGTGTCACCAGCAGCGCACTAATCAGGAACATCTATGTTTTTGCGCTGATTAAATCTTTAACAGGAATTGAGGTTTAGTCGACCGGCGTGCGCTTTGACGCGTTGCTCCGGTCTCACGCAAAGCGGTTTCCGCCAATGAACTCCGACAGCGGGTTCACCATCACGATAGGACTGCACCATGATCGAATTCGAACCGAAATACATCACCTTCGACTGCTACGGCACGCTGACGAAATTCCACATGGCCGACATGACGCGCGAACAGTACGGCCACTTGCTGAGCGGTGAAGACCTCGAAAAGCTCGTCGCGTTTTACGCGGGCTATCGTCGCGATGAAGTGCTCGGTGCATGGAAGCCGTATCGCGACGTAGTGGTGAATGCGCTGCGCCGCGCGTGCAAGCGCGTGAACGTCGAATTCAACGAAGCGGGTGCGCAGAGCATCTATGAAGCCGTGCCGACCTGGGGCCCGCATCCGGACGTGCCGGAAGGCGTCGCTCGTCTGGCGAAGAAGTACAAGCTGGTGATTCTGTCGAACGCTTCGAACGACCAGATCCAGAGCAACGTCGACAAGCTCGGCGCGCCGTTCCACAAGGTGTTCACCGCCCAGCAGGCGCAGTCGTACAAGCCGCGCATGCAAGGCTTCGAATACATGTTCGACCAGCTCAACTGCAATCCGGAAGACGTGTTGCACGTATCGTCGAGCCTGCGCTACGACCTGATGACCGCGCACGACATGGGCATCAAGCACAAGGTCTTCGTCAACCGCGGCCACGAACCGTCCACGCCGTATTACCAGTACTACGAGGTCCAGGACATTCCGCATCTGGCTTCGGAACTCGGCCTGTAAGCGCCGGTTTTTCACGCTCATTGCCCATCTCAAGGACAGACCGGATGAAGCTCGATTCCTACTGGCTCGACACCGCACCGCCCCTGCTTTCGGCGTGCGAGGGTCCGGTCGACGGCCAGACCGACGTGGTGGTGATCGGCGGTGGCTTCACCGGGCTGTCGGCGGCGCAGGCGCTGGGCAAGCGCGGCGCCGCGGTGACCGTGCTCGACGCCGGCCGCATCGGCGGCGGCGCGTCCGGGCGCAACGGCGGGCAGGTCAATACCGGTGTCGCGCAGGACTTCGTCGCGCTGGTCGCGCAACTCGGTGTGGAGCGCGCGAGCGCCTGCTACCGCGCGTTTTCAGATGCGGTCGATACGGTCGAGTGGCTGATCCGCGAGGAAAACATCGACTGCAACTACATCGCGACCGGCAAGCTGAAACTGGCCTCCAAGCCGCATCACCTCGCGCATCTGGAGAAGACCGCGGAAGCGATTCGCCGTGAAGTCGATACGGATATCGAACTAATCGACCGCAGCCGAATTCGCAGCGAAATCCAGTCCGACAGTTTTCACGGCGGGCTGCTGCAACGGCACGGCGGCCAGATGCACATGGGCAAGTTCGCGGTCGGTCTCGCCGAGGCGGCGGTGCGGCGCGGCGCAAAGCTGTACGAGAACGCGGCGGTCACCGCCATCGTGAAAGACGGCAGTGGCTTTCGGATCACCACGGCGCGCGGCGAAGTGCGCGCAAGGCAGGTGCTGATCGCGACAGGTCCGTCGCGGCACGGTCCGTTCGGCTGGTATCGGCGGCGCCTCGCGCCGATCGGTTCGTTCATCGTCGTGACCGAGCCCTTGTCGCCCGAGTTGCTGGCGCAAGTGTTCCCCAACCGGCGCGCGTACACGACCACGCGTTTGATGCACAACTATTTCCGCGTGACGCCGGACTCGCGTTTGCTGTTCGGTGGCCGCGCGCGCTTCACGGCGTCCGAACGCCCGTCCGATGCAAAGAGCGGACGCATCCTGCAGGAAGGCCTCGCCGCGATGTTCCCGATGCTCGCAAGCGCGCGCATCGACTATTGCTGGGGCGGTCTGGTGGATATGAGCGCCGACCGTCTGCCGCACGCCGGGCAGCACGACGGCATCTATTTCTCGATGGGCTATAGCGGCCACGGCACGCAGATGTCGACGCACATGGGCCAGGTGATGGCCGACGTGATGGACGGCCACGAGGACCAGAACCCGTGGCGCGAGTCGGAGTGGCCTGCGATTCCCGGGCATACCGGCAAGCCCTGGTTTCTGCCGCTGGTGGGCACGTATTACCGTATCAAAGACATTTTCTACTGATGGTTTCGTTGTTGGATTGACACTTGCACCCGGAAGTTAAAAAAACGCAGCCACGCCTGCTCAACCCCATAGCTCTACCTCGCGGAGAAGTTCGATGAATAAGGAAAACTCGCAACATGGCGCTCTTGGTCTCGGCACCGAGTTGGAGCGGTTGACCGCCAAAGGTGCATCGCGGCGCGGCGTGCTGCGCGCGATGGCCGCAGCCGGGATGATGTCGGTGACAGGCGCCGGCCTTCTGACCGCGAGCGGCGAGGCGCTGGCGCAAGCCACGCCGAAGCAGGGCGGCAAGATCCGCGTGGCGACGCAGTCCGCCTCCGCAGCCGATACGCTCGACCCCGCGAAGGGCGCGCTCGGCACCGACTACGTGCGTGGCTTCATGTTCTACAACTGCCTGACCGAACTCGACTCGCATCTCGGCGCGAAGATGTCGCTGGCGACCTCGCTCGACACGAAAGACGCCACCGTGTGGGTCGTCAAGCTGCGCAATGGCGTGCAGTTCCACGACGGCAAAGCCCTCGCGCCGGCCGACGTGGTCTATTCGATCATGCGCCACAAGGATCCGGCCACCGCTTCGAAAGCGAAGACGCTGGCCGATCAGATCAAGGAAGTGAAGGCCACCGGCCCGAACGAAGTGACGATCACGCTGGAAGGTCCGAATGCCGATCTGCCGGTGATCCTTGCCACCTCGCATTTCCAGATTATCAAGGACGGCACCAAGGATTTCAAAACGGCGATCGGCACTGGCCCGTTCAAGGTCAAGGAATTTTCGCCGGGTGTGCGCACGGTCGGCGTGAAGAACGAGAAGTACTGGAAGCCGGGCATGCCGCACCTCGACGAAATCGAGCTGATCGGCATCGGCGACGAGTCGGCTCGCGTGAACGCGCTGCTCTCGGGCGACGTACAACTGATCAACTCGGTGAGCCCGCGTTCGACCGCCCAGATCAAGGGCGCCGGCGGTTACTCCGTGCTGGAGACGAAAACGGGCCTGTACACCGACCTGGTGGTCCGCGACGAAGGCGGCATTACCGGCAACGACGATTTCCGGCGAGGCATGATGTACCTGCAGGACCGCGAGCAGATGCGCCGCGCGATCTTCCAGGGTTACGGCACGATCGGCAACGATCAGCCGATCGATCCGACCAACAAGTACTACCTGGCCGGCTTGCCGCAGCGAGCCTTCGATCCGGACAAGGCGAAATTCCATTTCCAGAAGGCCAAGGTGGGCAGCGCGCCGATCCAGATTTTCGCGTCGCCGGCGGCCGAAGGCTCGGTTGAAATGGCGATGTTCCTTCAGCAGGTCGCGCCGCAAGCGGGTCTGAATCTGCAGGTGTCGCGCGTGCCGGCCGACGGCTACTGGTCGAACCACTGGATGAAGCATCCGTTGGGTTTCGGCAATGTCAACGCGCGGCCGAGCGCCGACGTAATCTTCACGCAGTTCTACAAGTCGGATGCACCGTGGAACGAAGCGAACTGGAAGAGCCCGAAGTTCGACCAGTTGCTGGTCCAGGCGCGTGGCGAACCGGACGACGTCAAGCGCAAGAAGATCTACGGCGACATGCAGGTGCTGGTGCATGAAACGGGCGGCACCGGCATTCCGCTGTTCCAGAGTTCGCTCGACGCGTACACGAACAAGCTCAAGGGTCTCGGTTCGATTCCGCTCGCCGGATTGATGGGCTTCATGTTCGCGGAAAACGTCTGGCTCGAAACCTGAGCTCGACTCAGGGCACGCCCTGCAACACGCGCGCCGCCTCATCGGCGGTGCGCGGCTTCAACTGCAATGGAGGCGATTCTCGATGAAAGCACATGCGCAACGTCTCATCGCCGCGCGCCTTGGCCTCGCGCTGCTTACGCTGCTGCTGGTGTCGGCAGTCGTGTTCGCGATCACCGGGCTGCTGCCCGGCGACGCGGCCCAGCAGGCGCTCGGCCAGGCGGCAACCCCCGAAGCCGTAGCCGCGCTGCGGCATCAGTTCGGCCTCGACCAGCCCGCGCTGCAACGCTACTTCGTGTGGCTCCTTCATGTGGTGAGCGGCAACTTCGGCACGTCGTTGTCGAACAATCTGCCCGTCAGTCAACTGATCGCGACGCGCCTGCCGAACTCGCTGGTGCTCGCCGGACTGACGGCGGTGGTGTCCGTGCCGGTGGCGCTGTTGATCGGCATTTCGTCGGCGATGTTTCGCGGCTCGCTGCTCGACCGCACGCTCAATGTGCTGACGCTCTCCACAGTCGCCGTGCCGGAATTCCTGATCGCGACGATCGCCGTGCTGATCTTCGCCGTCAAGCTGCGCTGGCTGCCGGCCCTGTCGTATCTGTCGGAAGTACATTCGTTCGGCGCGCTGCTGCGCATCTACGCGATGCCGGTAATGACGCTGTGCTGCGTGCTCGTCGCGCAGATGGCGCGCATGACGCGCGCCGCGGTGCTCGACCAGCTCAATTCGTCGTATGTGGAAATGGCCTTGCTCAAGGGCGCCTCGCCGGTGCGCGTGGTGTGGCGGCATGTGTTGCCGAACACCGTCGGGCCGATTGCCAACGCCGTGGCGCTGAGTCTGTCGTATCTGTTCGGCGGCGTGGTGATCGTCGAATCGATCTTCAACTATCCGGGCCTTGCGAGCCTGATGGTCGACGCGGTCACCAACCGCGACATGCCGCTCGTGCAAGGTTGCGTCATGGTGTTCTGCGCGGCGTATCTCGCGCTCGTGCTGATCGCCGACCTGTGTCAAATCGTATCCAACCCGAGGCTGCGTCGATGATGAGCCAACCTACCAATCCCCACCATGTTCCTCACGCCGGCACGGAGCTGTACGACGTGCGCCGCGATGAAGTGGTCGTCGAGCCCGCGCCTGTCGAAGTCGCGCCGCTGAAACACGGCGTGTTCAAACGCCTCGTGCACCGCTTCTCGGTACTCGGCCTGATCGGTCTCTTGATGGTCGCGTTCTGGCTGCTGGTCGCGTTCATTGGACCGCTGGTCGCGCCATACAAAGGCGGTGCGCTGACCTCGACGGAAATTTTTGGCCGTTACAGCGCGGCGTACCCGCTTGGCACCGACTATCTCGGCCGCGACATGCTGAGCCGGATTCTCTACGGCGCGCGCTATACCGTCGGCCTCGCGCTCGCGGCTGCCGTGCTCGCCAGCGTGATCGGCACGTTCTTTGGCCTGCTCGCGGCGGTTTCGGGCCGCGTGGTCGATGAAGTTCTGAGCCGTCTGTTCGACGCGCTGATTTCGATTCCGAGCAAGGTGCTCGCGCTCGTCGTGATCGCCGCGTTCGGGTCGTCGATTCCGATGCTGACGACGGTCGCCGCGGCCGCCTACATTCCCGGCGCGTTCCGCATTTCGCGCTCGCTCGCGGTGAACGTGATGAGCCTCGAATACGTGCAGGTGGCCCGCGCTCGCGGCGAAGGCATCTTCTATATCGCGCGGGTCGAGGTGCTGCCCAACATGATTCATCCGATGCTCGCCGATTTCGGCTTGCGTTTCGTGTTCATCGTGCTGCTGCTGAGCGGGTTGAGCTTCCTCGGCCTCGGCGTGCAGCCGCCGAACGCCGATTGGGGTTCGCTCGTGCGCGAGAACATCGGCGGCTTGTCGGAAGGCGCGCCCGCCGTGCTGATGCCGGCCGTCGCAATCGCGACGCTGACCATCGGCATGAATCTGCTGATCGACAACTTGCGGCGTCGCAACCGCAAGCAGGGAGGTGCGTGATGGCTGAACGGGACATGATCGAAGTAAAGGGCCTGAGAGTCGTCGCGGGTGCCGCACCGGGGCCGGTGACGGAGATCGTCAAGGGCGTCGATTTTTCGGTGAAGAAGGGCGAGGTGCTCGCGCTGATCGGCGAGTCCGGTTCGGGCAAGACCACCATCGCGCTGTCGTTGCTCGGCTATGCGCGCGCGGGCTGCGAGATCAGTGGCGGGTCGGTGCGCATCGGCGAGCTCAAGGTGTTGTCGCTCGATGCGAAGGGACGCCGCGCGTTGCGCGCGCGCACCGTCGCGTACGTCGCGCAGAGCGCGTCGGCGGGCTTCAATCCGGCGCGCACGATCATGGATCAGGTCATCGAGCCGGCGCTGCTGCATCACTTGATGACGAAAGAAGCCGCACGCGCCAAAGCGATCGGACTATTTCGCTCGCTCGCGCTGCCCGCGCCGGAAACGATCGGCGCGCGCTATCCGCATCAGGTATCCGGCGGTCAGTTGCAGCGCTTGATGGCAGCGATGGCTTTGATCACCGATCCGGCCGTCGTCGTGTTCGACGAGCCGACCACCGCGCTCGACGTCACCACGCAGATCGAAGTACTTGCGGCCTTCAAGAAGGTGATTCGCGAACTCGGCACCACGGCCGTGTACGTGTCGCACGATCTGGCGGTGGTCGCGCAGATGGCCGACCGCATCGTCGTGTTGAACGGCGGCGCGGTGAAGGAGAACGGCGCGGTTGCGCAAGTGCTCGACGCGCCCGTGGATGCGTACACCCGTCAGTTGCTGGCCGCGACGCGACGTCCGGAAGCCGTGCTGACGTTGCCGCCAAATCTCGGCAAACACGTGCCGCCGCTATTGGAGATTCGCGGGCTGTCAGCGGGTTATGGACGGATCGACCGGCAAGGCGTGCCTGCCGTGCGCGTGCTCGACGATGTCAGTCTGTCGATTCCACGCGGCAGCACGCTCGGCGTGATCGGCGAATCCGGCTCCGGCAAGACCACGCTCGCGCGCGTGGTGGCGGGGCTGGTCGACCGGGGGCGCGGCGAGGTGCTGTTCAACGGCGAGCCGTTGCACGCGCAAATCTCCCGCCGTACGCCGGAGCAGTATCGGCAGATCCAGATCGTGTTTCAGAACGCCGATACGGCGCTCAATCCGAGCCATTCGATTGCCGATATTCTGGGGCGGCCGCTTGCGTTCTATCACCATCTGCGTGGCTCGGCCGCAAAAAAACGCATGCTGGAGTTGCTCGATCTGGTGAAGCTGCCGGCTTCGATCGCCACGCGTACGCCGGCCGGACTCTCCGGTGGCCAGAAGCAACGCGTGAATCTGGCGCGTGCGCTCGCCGCCAATCCAGCTTTGATTCTGTGCGACGAAGTGACCTCCGCGCTCGACACGGTGGTCGGCGCGGCGATTCTCGATCTGCTCGCCGAATTGCGCCGCGAACTGGGCGTGTCGTACATGTTCATCAGCCACGATATTTCGACGGTGCGCGCGATCTGCGACGAAGTGATCGTGCTGTACGCGGGGCATCGCGTGGAAGCAGGGCAGCGCGACGTGCTGGCGGCGCCGCCGTATCACCCGTACACGGGCTTGCTGGTCGATTCGGTGCCGGCCTTGAAACCCGGCTGGCTCGACGCGCGCCGCGACATTGTCGCGACCGCCTTGCCGGCGATGGGCGAGAGCGCCGACATTGCCGAGTTGTGCTCGTTCCGCGCGCGCTGTCCGGTCCGTATCGACGGCAAGTGCAACGTAACGCCGCCTTCGTTGAAGAAGCTGCCTTCGGGCGCGGAGATTCTGTGCCACCATCCGGCCGCCGAATTGAACCGCCTGCAGACCGTGGAGGCGACCGCGGCATGAGCGGACGATTTGTACGCGTCGCGGAAACGGGCCGCAAGACCTTTCCGATCACGGTGGACGGCGTCGTGCGCGAGGCCGGCGAAGGCGACACGCTGATGGTCGCGCTGCTCACCGGCACGCGTACGTTGCGCGACTCCGAATTCGGCGACGGCCGCCGCGCCGGTTTCTGTCTGATGGGCGCTTGCCAGGACTGCTGGGTGTGGACCGCGCAAGGCGAGCGCGTGCGCGCGTGCAGCACGCCGGCGATGCCCGGCATGTCGATCGTCACAAAGCTGGCGGAAGCCGGGGAGGGTGTATGGCCCCGCGCGTGATCATCATTGGCGCCGGCCCGGCGGGTGTGCGCGCCGCGCAGGCGCTCGTCGAAGCGGGGCTGCGGCCCGTGGTGATCGATGAAGGGCGGCGCGACGGCGGGCAGATTTATCGACGTCAGCCGGAAGGGTTTTCGCGCAGCTACGAGACGCTCTACGGCACCGAGGCCGGGCGTGCCACGTCGCTGCATGAGAACTTCGATGCGTTGAAAAGCAAGATCGACTATTCGCCGGAAACGCTGGTCTGGAACATTTCGCCGAACACGGTGCATCTGGTGAGCGGCACGCGGTATCACGAGCTCGCGTTCGACGCGCTGATCGTTTGCAGCGGCGCGACGGATTGGCTGATGCCGGTCAAGGGCTGGCATCAGGCCGGCACTTATAGCCTCGGCGGCGCGCAGGTCGCGTTGAAGTCGCAAGGCTGCGTGATCGGCTCGCGCATCGTGATGATGGGCAGCGGTCCGCTGTTGTACCTCGTGGCCGCGCAGTACGTGAAAGCGGGCGCGCAGGTTGCCGCGGTGCTCGACACTTCGACGTTCATGCAGCGCGTGGCCGCGTTGCCGCGTCTGCTGGCGATTCCCGTCGCGCTCAGAAAAGGCATTGCATTGACGCGCGTGCTGGCCGACGCACGCGTGCCGGTTCATCGCGGCGTAGTGCCGCTTGAAATCAAAGGCTCGGCGCAAGACGGCGTGAGCGCCGTCGAGGTGAAATTGCCCGGTGGCAAGCGCCTCGAATTCAAGTGCGACGCCGTCGCGCTCGGCTATCACCTGCGGCCCGAGACGCAACTCGCGGACCTTGCCGGCTGTCGCTTTCTGTTCGACGAGACCGCTCGGCAGTGGCTGCCGCAAATCGACCCCGATGGCCGCAGCAGCATCAAAGGCGTCTATCTGGCCGGCGACGGCGCGCGAGTGCGCGGCGCGGACGCAGCAGAGCGCTCGGGCCGTCTCGCGGCGTTGGCCGCCTTGCAGGATTACGGCCTGCCGGTCGACGGCGTGGAGCACTTGCGCGCCGAACTCGCGCGCTTTACGCGTTTTGCCGCAGGCTTGCGTGAAGCGTTTCCGTGGCCGGCGAAATTCGCCGCGTCGCTGCCGGACGAAACGATTGTCTGCCGTTGCGAAACGATCACGGCAGGCGAGTTGCGTCGCGTGGTGCGTGCGACCGGCGCTAAAGAGGCCAATCGCGCGAAGGCGTTTTCGCGCGTCGGCATGGGGCGTTGCCAGGGGCGCTATTGCGGCCACGCGGGCGCGGAAATCATTGCGGCTGCGGCGTGCGTGCCGCTGTCTTCAGTGGGACGGCTGCGCGGCCAGGCGCCGGTCAAACCGCTGCCGGTGGCGCTGACCGAAGCGGTGAGCGACGAGGTGATCGAATGAGCGCGACGACCGCGAACGAAGCCGATGTGATCGTGATTGGCGGCGGTATCGTTGGAACGACGACAGCGTTCTTCCTGCGCCAGCGCAACCGTTCGGTGATTCTGCTCGAACGCGGGCTCACCGGTCAGCAGGCGAGCGGCGTGAACTTCGGCGGCGTTCGCCGTCAGGGCCGTGCGTTGTCGCAACTGGCGATGGCGAACCGCGCGCTGCGTACCTGGCAACGTTCCACGGAACTGCTCGGCGAGGACATCGAGTTTCTGCCGTCGGGTCATACGCGCGTGTGCTACCACCAGAAGGACGTGGAGAATTTCGACCAGTACGCGATCGACGCCCGCGCCTACGGTCTCGAACTCGAAGTGCTGCACGGCGAAGCGCTGTTCAGGCGCTTTCCGTTTCTCGGCCGCGAGGTGCTGGCGGCTTCGATCTCTCCGCTCGACGGCCACGCCAATCCGCGCCTCGCCGCGCCCGCGTTCGGCCGCGCGGCGGCCCGGCTGGGCGCGCGGGTGATCGAGGACGCGGAGATCGTGCGCGTCGAAAAAGACGGTAGCCGGTTTCGCGTGGAAAGCGCGCGCGGCGACGTGTATTGGGCGGCGCAACTCGTGATCTGCGCCGGCGCGTGGGCGTGCCGGTTGACCGAACAGTTCGGCGAATCCGCGCCGCTCACCGCGCGCGGACCGCAAATGTGCGTGACGGAGCCGGTGCCGTACGTGTTCAAGTCGTCGGTGGGCGTGTTCACGTCGATCAAGGAGGAGAGCATTTATTTTCGCCAGATTCCGCGCGGCAACATCATCGTCGGCGGCGGTCCTGCCGGTCCCGCCGACGCCGTGACGAGCCGCGCTTCCGTGTTGCCGATCAACACCGTGCGGCAACTCGCGCAGATGCGCCAGCTCGTGCCCGCGTTGGCGCCGCTGCATGTGATTCGCGTATGGAGCGGCGTGGAAAGCTATCTGCCCGACAGCGAGCCGGTGATCGGTCCAAGCGGTCAGGTCGACGGTTTGTTCTACGCGTTCGGCTTCAGCGGGTCGGGGTTTCAGATCGGCCCGGGCGTAGGCGAAACGCTGGCGGAACTCGTCGATACGGGCAGCACGGCGATTCCTCTCGACGCGTTTTCCATCCGGCGTTTCACGAAACAACCGGCGGCCCGCTCGACCATCGTGACGTCATGAAACAGTCCATCAGCCTCAACGCGGCCCGCGCTTTCATCGAAGCTCACTTCGACGAACCGGTCACGCTCGCCCAACTCGCCGCGCTGTCCGCGCTCAGCGTGTCGCGTTTCGCCACCGTGTTCCGGCAGCAATACGGCTCATCGCCGTACCGCTATTTGTGCGGGCTGCGGATCCAGCGCGCGCAGACGCTGCTGCTCGAAGGGGTGCCGGGATCGGTGGTGGCGACGGAGGTCGGTTTCTTCGACCAAAGCCACTTCGGCCGACATTTCAAGCGATGCTGCGGCATGACGCCCAGCATGTTCATCGCGCGGGCCGCGGCCAATGCGGCGCGGCATGGTGGGACGAGCGCAGCGAATGGCGCTAGCGGCTTGAATAGCTTGAACGGCACGCCTACTGCGTCGCGCTCAGCTTCCGCCATAACGTCGTCTTGCTGATGCCGAGCGCCTCGCAGACCGCGTCGCGATCGCCGTCGTGCGCGGCGAGCGCGGCGCGGATTTCGTCGGCTTCCACGTGACGGCTGCGTTCGCGCAGGGTCAGCGCGGCTTTTTTCGTGCGCGCGTGCGGCTCGATTATTTCAGGCGCGACCGTGCGCAGCATGTCGCGGGTGAGAACCGGTTCGGCAACGTGTTCCGACATCGCGCCCGCGTCCGCATCTGCATTGGCTTCGGCATTCGCATCGGCGAGTTCGACAGCGATCCGTTCGATCACGTTCTGCAATTCACGCACGTTGCCCGGCCACGCGTAGCGCTTGAGCGGCTCCGCGAGCGCGGCAAGCAGGCGCCCGGCGGCGGCCGCGTCAGGCAGGCGCGCCGCGAGCCTCGGTTCGCGCGCGGTGGCTTGCAGTAGCAGTTCGACGGCGAGCGGCAGCAGATCGGTCGGCCGCTCGCGCAGCGGCGGCAGCGCGATGCTCAAAATGTTGAGCCGGTAGTACAGGTCCGCGCGAAAGCTGCCCGCTTCGATGCCCTCGGTCAACGCGCGATGCGTTGCCGCGACCACGCGAATATCCACCCGCGTCGGCTCAGTCGATCCGAGCCGCACCACTTCACGCTCTTGCAGCACACGCAGTAGCCGGCTTTGCAGCGACAGCGGCATTTCGCCGATTTCATCGAGAAACAGCGTGCCACGGTGCGCCACTTCGATCAGCCCCGCCTTGCCGCCCTTGCGCGCGCCGGTGAAAGCGCCTTCCTCGTAGCCGAACAGTTCGCTCTCCAGCAGCGCCTCTGGAAACGCGCCGCAATTGATCGCGACGAAGGCGAAGTCGCGCCGCGCGCTCAACTGATGCATGCTCTGCGCGACCATCTCCTTGCCCGTGCCGCTTTCGCCGAGAATCAACGCAGTCGCGTCCGAGCGCGCGTAGCGTCTCACGAGCGCGCGCACGCGTTCGATCGATTCGGACGCGCCGACGATATCGTCGAGCCGGTAACGCGCGCTGAACTGCTGCACGCGTTGGCGTGAGCGCAAGGTCCGGTCGAGCCGTTCGACCGCGCGCGATTCCTGAAACGTCAGCACCGTGCCCGCCGCCGCGCCGCTGCTCGCCAGCGGCCCGCGATGCACGACATAGCTCACGCCACGCACCGTGCACAAGGTGTCGCCGTCGGCGTCCGGCAGGCTGCCCGCGAGATCGGGCGCGAGTTCGAGCAGCACGCGGCCCACGGCCTTCGCCGCGTCGACGCCGAGCACGGCGGCGAGGCGCTGGTTCATCGCTTCGACGCGGCCTTGCGCGTCGAGCGCGACAACGCCGTCGCGCAGATGCTGCAGCAGATTGTCGAGCCGTTGACGCCGGACCGTTTCGCGCCGCGTGGCTTGGGCGACTTCGAGCGCGGTGTCGAAGGCCGCGCGCACCGACGCGCGCGAATACAGAAACACCGCGCCCATGCCGGCATTCGCCGCGAGATCGGTGACCATGCCAGGACCGACCACCACGTCGATGCCGCGATCGCGCAGATCGAGCACGACGCTCTCCGCGTCCTGCGCCGATTGATACGAGGCGAACGTGACGTCGAGCGCGTAAGCGGCGACGAAGCGGCGCACTTCGTCAGGCGTATTCCCGTGCGTGACGAGCGCGACCTTCGCGCCGTCGCGCCGTGCTCGCGCGAGCGCATGCATCACGTCGAAGCCGGTCGGGCTGATCAGCACCACCGGCACCGACACGCGCGTCTTTAGATACGCGCCGTTCGAGCCGCCGGCAATCACCACATCCGGACGGCCCGCGCCCGCGGCGTCGATCTCGCGCACGGCGTCTTCGAAACCGTGCGAGACGATGCGTAAGTCCGCGCGTTCCACGTATTCGCCGGCGATGTCGAAGAACAGATCACGCAGTCGACTGATACTCACGGCCCAGATGCGGGGGCGCTGGGCGGGTTCGAAGAGAGGTGTGCTCAAGGGAGGGCGGCTCGCGAAGAGGCGGGTGAAGTGCGTCTATTATGCGCGCATCCGTTTCTGATTTGAAATCAGCATTTCAGTTGTGAAATTGAATGCCGGTTAATGCGATCACGTGTCTCTTATGAAATCAGGCACTTAGCGCGCGTCGAAGCAGCTGGCCCGTTCTTTGCATTTCAGGCTGCGTTCAAAAGCATCCCCCATGCATCAGGAGACGAACTCATGAGCGAAGCAGACAACAGCACGCCCAACGCGGGCGCATTCAAGCCGAAGAAATCCGTCGCCCTGTCCGGCGTGACAGCGGGCAACACGGCCCTCTGCACGGTCGGCAAGACAGGCAACGACCTGCATTACCGCGGCTACGACATTCTGGATATCGCGAGCGCCTGCGAATTCGAAGAAATCGCCTATCTGCTCGTGCACGAAAAGCTGCCGACCCAGGCCGAACTGACCGCGTACAAAACGAAGCTGAAGGCGCTGCGCGGGCTGCCCGCCAACGTCAAGGCCGCGCTCGAGTGGATCCCGGCCGCCGCGCATCCGATGGACGTGATGCGCACCGGCGTGTCGGTGCTCGGCACCGTGCTGCCGGAGAAAGACGATCACAACCTGCCGGGCGCGCGCGATATTGCCGACAAGCTGATGGCCTCGCTCGGCTCGATGCTGCTTTACTGGTATCACTACTCGCACAACGGCAAGCGCATCGAAGTGGAAACCGACGACGACTCGATCGGCGGCCACTTCCTGCATCTGCTGCACGGCGTTGAACCGTCAAAGGCATGGGTCGACGCGATGCACGTGTCGCTGAACCTGTACGCCGAACATGAATTCAACGCATCGACCTTCACCGGCCGCGTGATCGCCGGCACGGGCTCGGATATCTATTCGGCCATCACCGGCGCGATCGGTGCGCTGCGCGGACCGAAGCACGGTGGCGCCAATGAAGTCGCGTTCGAGATCCAGTCGCGCTACCAGACGCCGGACGAAGCCGAAGCCGACATCAGAAAGCGCGTCGAGAACAAGGAAGTGGTGATCGGCTTCGGCCATCCGGTGTACACGATCTCCGATCCGCGCAACAAGGTCATCAAGGAAATCGCCAAAAAGCTTTCGAAGGAAGCCGGCAACAGCAAGCTGTTCAATATCGCCGAGCGGCTGGAGTCGGTGATGTGGGAGGCGAAGAAGATGTTCCCGAATCTGGACTGGTTCAGCGCGGTCTCGTATCACATGATGGGCGTGCCCACGGCAATGTTCACGCCGCTCTTCGTGATCGCGCGCACGGCCGGCTGGAGCGCGCACATCATCGAGCAGCGCGTCGACAACAAGATCATCCGTCCGAGCGCGAACTACACCGGACCCGACGACCTGCCGTTCGTGCCGCTCGCGAAGCGTGTTTGAGGTCGCTTTGAAGCCGCCTTCATTGGCCTCTTCATCGCGGTCGATCGGTGAGCGCATAACCGCACGCAAGTAAGCGTTTCTCCTCCATTGCGTCTAAAGAGCGCGGCGCAATGAAGTTGGGCCTTGGCTTTCTGAAACCCCGAGCCAAGGCCGTTTTTTGCGGCGCGTTTGCGCGGCCGCCTGCAAACCCGATCGGCATGCTGCCGCGCGCTAAACTACACGTACCGCCTGACTGGCCCGCCAGGGAAACGCCATAAAAAAGGGGCCGCCGATCGTGATCGGCCGCCGCCATCGTCCCCGGATCATTACTGTCTTGTCCCCTACGCCATGAATACTGCAAACCGCA
Source organism: Paraburkholderia sp. BL25I1N1 (assembly GCF_003002025.1). Lineage (GTDB taxonomy): Bacteria > Pseudomonadota > Gammaproteobacteria > Burkholderiales > Burkholderiaceae > Paraburkholderia. Next base: position 248,603 of record NZ_PVZB01000010.1, on the reverse strand, counting down.
AACGCCTTCCCGGCACCCAGCTCGATTTCTTCGACACGCGCGCCGCGGTCGACGCGATCCAGCCCGGCGCTTATGACAAGCTGCCGTACACGTCGCGCGTGCTGGCCGAAAACCTCGTGCGCCGTTGCGATCCGGTCACGTTGACCGCGTCGCTCAGGCAGATTATCGAACGCAAGCGCGAGCTGGATTTTCCGTGGTTCCCGGCGCGCGTGGTGTGTCATGACATTCTCGGCCAGACGGCGCTCGTCGACCTTGCTGGCCTGCGCGATGCAATTGCAGCGCAAGGCGGCGATCCGGCGCTGGTCAATCCGGTAGTGCCGACTCAACTCGTGGTGGATCATTCGCTGGCCGTCGAGTGCGGCGGTTTCGATCCGGACGCGTTCGCGAAGAACCGCGCGATCGAAGATCGCCGCAACGAAGACCGCTTCGATTTCATCAACTGGACCAAACGTGCGTTCAGGAATGTCGACGTGATTCCGCCGGGCAACGGCATCCTGCATCAGATCAACCTGGAGCGCATGAGCCCGGTCGTGCAGGTGAAAGACGGCGTGGCGTTTCCGGATACGCTGGTCGGCACCGACTCGCATACGCCGATGGTCGACGCGCTCGGCGTGATCGCGATCGGCGTGGGCGGGCTCGAAGCGGAAAGCGTGATGCTGGGGCGCGCGTCGTATTTGCGCCTGCCGGATATCGTCGGCGTGGAACTGACGGGCAAGCCGGCCGAAGGCATCACGGCGACCGACGTGGTGCTCTCGTTGACCGAATTCCTGCGCAAGGAAAAAGTGGTGGGCGCGTACCTCGAATTCTACGGCGCGGGCACGGCCAATCTGACGCTTGGCGATCGCGCGACGATCGCCAACATGGCGCCCGAATTCGGCGCCACGGCCGCGATGTTCTCGATCGACGAACAGACCATCAAGTATCTGAAGCTCACCGGCCGTGACGACGAACTCGTCAAGTTGGTGGAGACCTATGCGAAGGAAACCGGCCTGTGGGCAGACAGCCTCGTTAATGCCGAATACGAACGCGTGCTGAAGTTCGATCTGTCGACTGTGGTGCGCACACTGGCCGGTCCGTCGAATCCGCATCGCCGTTTGCCGGTGTCGGAACTGGCGGCGCGCGGCATCAGCGGCAAGGTGGAGAACGAACCGGGTTTGATGCCGGATGGCGCGGTGATCATCGCCGCGATCACGAGCTGCACGAACACCAACAACCCACGCAACATGATCGCCGCGGGTTTGCTCGCGCGCAACGCGAACCGGCGCGGACTGACTCGCAAGCCGTGGGCGAAGACCTCGCTCGCGCCGGGCTCGAAGGCGGTCACGCTGTATCTGGAAGAGGCCGGGCTGTTGCCCGAACTGGAGCAACTGGGCTTCGGCGTGGTCGCGTATGCGTGCACATCGTGCAATGGCATGTCGGGTGCGCTGGATCCGGCGATCCAGAAGGAGATCGTCGAGTGCGATCTGTATGCGACCGCTGTGCTGTCGGGCAACCGCAACTTCGACGGCCGTATTCATCCGTACGCGAAGCAGGCGTTCCTCGCTTCGCCACCGCTGGTGGTGGCGTATGCGATTGCGGGCACGATCCGTTTCGACATCGAGAAAGACGTGCTCGGTATCGACGCCGACGGCCACGCCGTCACGCTGAAGGACATCTGGCCGTCGGACGCGGAAATCGACGCGATCGTCGCGTCGAGCGTGAAGCCCGAGCAATTCCGCAAGGTGTATGAACCGATGTTCGCGGTTTCCGTCGATACAGGCGAGAAAGCCAATCCGCTCTACGACTGGCGCCCGATGAGCACGTACATTCGCCGTCCGCCGTATTGGGAAGGCGCGCTTGCCGGTGAGCGTACCTTGAAAGGCATGCGTCCGCTCGCCGTGCTCGGCGATAACATCACGACCGATCACCTGTCGCCGTCCAACGCGATTCTGGCGGATAGCGCCTCGGGCGAATATCTGGCGAAGATGGGCTTGCCGGAAGAGGACTTCAATTCCTACGCGACGCACCGTGGCGATCACCTGACGGCGCAGCGCGCCACCTTCGCGAACCCGACGCTGAAGAACGAGATGGTGCTTGAAGACGGCAAGGTGAAAGCCGGATCGCTCGCGCGCATCGAACCCGAGGGCAAGGTCACGCGCATGTGGGAAGCGATCGAAACCTACATGGAACGCAAGCAGCCGCTGATCGTGATTGCCGGTGCCGATTATGGCCAGGGTTCGTCGCGTGACTGGGCCGCGAAGGGCGTGCGTCTGGCTGGCGCGGAAGCGATCGTCGCCGAAGGGTTCGAGCGCATTCACCGCACGAATCTGGTGGGCATGGGCGTGCTGCCGCTGGAGTTCAAGCCCGGTGTGAACCGGCTCACGCTGGCAATCGACGGCACGGAGACGTTCGATGTGGTCGGCGAGCGCAAGCCGGGCGCGGACCTCACGCTGGTGATTCATCGCAGGAACGGCGAGCGGGTCGAGGTGCCGGTGACGTGCCGGCTCGACACCGCCGAAGAGGTTTCCATTTACGAAGCCGGCGGTGTGCTGCAACGCTTTGCGCAGGACTTTCTCGAGTCGTCGAAGAAGGCGGCTTGAGGTGGCTGGTTTTTCGGATCGCTTCGCCTGAAGCGCGAACGCTACAACGCGGGACAGGGTGACATGGCACGCTATGCCATGTCACCCGCCTATATCAGGACAAGATTTTCATGGCCTACCAACCCCAGATCAAGATTCCAGCCACCTACATGCGTGGCGGCACCAGCAAGGGCGTGTTCTTCCGCCTGCAAGATTTGCCCGAAGCGGCCCAGGTGCCCGGCGCCGCGCGCGACGCGCTGCTGATGCGTGTGATCGGCAGCCCCGATCCGTATGGCAAACAGATCGACGGCATGGGCGGCGCGACATCGAGCACCAGCAAGACGGTGATCATCGCCAAAAGCAGCCGGCCCGATCACGACGTGGATTACCTGTTCGGGCAGGTATCGATCGATAAGGCGTTCATCGACTGGACCGGCAATTGCGGCAATCTCTCCGCCGCGGTCGGGCCGTTCGCGATCAGCGCGGGTCTCGTCGACCCGAGCCGCGTTCCGCGCGACGGCATCGCGGTCGTGCGCATCTGGCAGGCGAACATCGGCAAGACGATCATCGGACACGTGCCGATGACCGACGGCGCCGTGCAGGAAACCGGCGCTTTCGAACTCGACGGCGTGACGTTTCCGGCCGCGGAAGTGCAGCTCGAATTCATGGATCCGGCCGCGGAAGAAGAGGGCGCGGGCGGCTCGATGTTCCCGACCGGCAACCTGGTGGACGATCTGGACGTGCCGGGCGTGGGCACGCTGAAGGCGACCATGATCAACGCGGGCATTCCAACCATCTTCGTCGATGCGGAATCGATCGGCTACAAGGGCACGGAGTTGCAGGACGCCATCAACAGCGACGCCAAGGCGCTCGCGATGTTCGAGACGATTCGCGCGCATGGGGCGTTGCGCATGGGGCTTATCAAGAACCTCGACGAGATCGCCACGCGCCAGCATACGCCGAAGGTCGCGTTCGTCGCGAAACCGGCTGCGTATGTGGCGTCGAGCGGCAAGCAGATTGGCGCGGGCGATGTCGATCTGCTGGTGCGGGCGATGTCCATGGGCAAGCTGCATCATGCAATGATGGGCACCGCAGCCGTAGCGATCGGCACGGCGGCGGCGATTTCCGGCACGCTGGTGAATCTCGCGGCGGGCGGCGGCGCCAGAGAATCGGTGCGCTTCGGTCATCCATCGGGCACGTTGCGGGTCGGCGCCGAGGCAAGCGAGCGCGGCGGCGAGTGGACCGTCACCAAGGCCATCATGAGCCGCAGCGCGCGGGTGCTGATGGAAGGCTGGGTGCGGGTGCCGCAGGAGCGCTGAGCGAACGTCCGGCTTCGTCTGCAATGGACGAAGCCGGGGAAAAACGGGTTTTGATGCAACGGCAAAGCCTAAGACATCAGCCCGAAGCTGGCGAGAACGAACCGAAGACCGAAGAAACAAACTGACGAAAACAGCGGCAGGCCGAAAGCTAGCGACATACACCGCAAGCCGACGGCGCTGGCCTGTGGCCATCGATCGAAAAAGTAGACAGCCGCGCCGGCCAGTACGCGGCCGACCCCGTTCATTGCCGCACCATCACGATCTCGAGATACTCGCTGGGCAGTACGAGCGTCCCGTCGCCGGAGCGGTTGCGGCTTTCCATCAGCGTCATCAGATCGAGCTGGAAGGCCGCTTGCCGTTCGCCGTCCATTGCGGCGAATGCCTTGTTCATCGGGCCGTAGTAAGTCCGAAAGACCTCGAGCCAATGCGCCGGCGAGTGGTATCGAAACATGAATTCGCGGCTCGTCACGGCGACACTGCGCACACTGCCATGAAAGAGCTCGTCGAGCCGCGCCCGGGTGCCCCACAGCGCCGGCGACTTGAGACCAGGCGGCGGAGGCAGATATTTGCCGATCGTCTTGAACACCTGGCCGACGAAGCTATCCGGCGTCCAGTTCGCGAGGCCGATCTTGCCGCCGGGTTTGCATACGCGCGCCAGCTCGCCGGCCGCTTTTTCCTGATTGGGCGTGAACATGACGCCGAAGGTCGACATGACGACGTCGAAGGAGGCGTCCGCGTAGGGTAGCGCTTCGGCGTCGGCTTCGCGGAACTGCACCGCTGTCAGACCTTCCGCTTGCGCGCGAGCTTTTCCCGCGTCGAGCAGCGAGGCCACATAGTCGGTCGAGGTGACGTCGCACCAGCGGCGCGCGGCGGCGAGCGTGCCGTTGCCGTTTCCCGCCGCGACATCGAGCACGCGGCTGCCGGCACGCAAGTCGAGTGCTTCGCACAGGTTTTCTCCGACGATCTGTAGCGTTGTGCCGACCACGGCGTAATTGCCCGTTTCCCACGCGGCGTGCTGGCGCGCTTTGACGTCAGCGAATTCGGAGGTTTGTGATGAAGAAGATTGGACTTCAGACATGAGATGCTCCAGAGAAAAAGTTGTGCGATGCACGCTAGTGTTATTGCGCCAGGGTTTATAAATTCATGTGGTGCCTCCTTAATTGCGGTTAAGTGTTCTATTCATTCAAGATTCCTTAGCATTGTTGTAAGGGATTCGCATGGATGCTAGTATCGGTGCGACTGTTAAATCGGTGAATGACCGGGCGTCCAGATCTTTTGCGCAGGACGCCGAAGTTCGTGGACAACGATGGACGCTCTTTCTGACGTGCTCCGCCTGGTTCGCCTTGGTGGCGCCGTGTATTTAAATGGCGACTTCACCGCACCCTGGTGTTTGTACGGCCAGGCTGACGCGGCGTTGTGCGGCAGCTTCCTTCCTCCGGCCGAACGTATCGTCTCCTACCATCTGATCACCGAGGGAGGCTGCTGGGCTTCTCTCCCTGACGAGCCTGAGTCCGCTATTTACGTGGCTGCCGGCGAACTGCTTGTCGTACCGCAAGGCGAGGCGCATCTGCTCGGCAGTTCGCTCGACATCGCGCCCGGACCCACTGGCGAACTGCTCGAGAATCAGTTGCGCAATGCTCCGGGACAGTTAATGGCGCTTCGCTACGGCGGGGGTGGAGACCACACGCGTCTGGTGTGCGGCTTTCTCGCGTGCGACGACACGTTGAGCAACCCGGTGCTGTCCGCGCTGCCTCGCATCTTCAAGGTCGACATGCGTAATGACCCGCAGTCCGCGTGGCTCGAATCGTCGTTACGGTTCGCGGCGGCTGAGGCGGCGGAATGGCGAGTGGGCAGCGCGATTGTTCTCGCGCGGCTATCGGAGCTGCTCTTCGTGGAGGCGGTGCGACGCTGCATCGACGCGCTGCCGTCCGATCGGAAGGGCTGGCTCGCCGGCGTGGGAGACCGGTTCGTCGGTCGTGCGCTTGCGTTGATGCATGCGCAGCCGGCACACGGGTGGACGGTCGATGAACTGGCGCGCAAAGCGGGCTTGTCCCGCTCCGCGCTGGCGCAGCGATTCACGCAGCTGCTCGGTCAGCCACCTATGCAGTATCTCGCGCATTGGCGTTTGCAGATTGCCGCGCAGGAGTTGCGTGTTGGGACAAAGTCGCTGGCGGCTGTCGCGGATCAGGTGGGATATGAGTCGGAGGCGGCGTTCAATCGGGCTTTCAAGCGCGAGTTCGGAATGCCGCCGGCCGGGTGGCGGAGGAGCCGGGGCGAGATGGCGGCCACTTCTGCGGGCTCTGCCGGCGCGGCGGCCGCCGCCATGGACGGATCGTTCGACGATCGAGGCGCCTAGAGCCCCAGCCGCGCGAGCGAGTGCGCCGTCCTCACTTCACCCCATGCTTCGCCTGCCAGCTCTTCATGAACGCGATTTCATCATGCTGCGCCTTGATGATGTTTCTGGCCAGCCGCTTCAACTCCGGGTCCTTGCCGTACTTCAACTCGACCTGCGCCATTTCGATCGCCCCTTGATGATGCGGAATCATGTGCGCGACGAAGTCGTTGTCGGCGTTGCCCGTATAGTCGGCGCTCATGTCGCGCATCATTTTGTCGTCGGCGGCCTTGAAGGCTTGCGTCGCGTCGCCGGTGCCGGCATCTGCTGACTTCGACATGTCCATGCCAGGCATGGCGGCCGGTTGCTGGGCGTGGACAGGCGCGGTCGCGACAGCAAATGCAAAGCCGCTGAACAGGCAAAGGGCACGAAAGGCGTGAAGTTTTTTCATTGTGAATGTCCGTTGGGAAAGGGTGTCCGTCAGCCTCGCGGCGACGGATGAAAACCCGCCGCCTCGATGGCCTCGATGAGTTGTCCGGCCGCCAGCGTCGACGTAACCTTGACGATTTTAACGGGGACATCGACTTCGAGCGTCGCCGCGGGATCGAGACTCGTGACTGCACGCTTGATGGCGTTGGCGCACCCGCCGCAGGACATATCCGGGACGTCGAATTCCATTTCCTACCTCCAATGAGAAGTCATGACTCCAGCGTGGACCTTCCCACGGCGGTAAGGTCAAGCAGGTTTTCGTCGCTGGTTGAAATCGTATGGGCGCACGCAAAGCCATCATGCGCGGCATCGTTTTCAGCTTTACGATTTTGCAAATCTGCATGCTAGACTCCGTACCCATGTCTTACTGGCGCAAACTCTTCATCGTCGTGCTGCTCGTGCTGAGCCTACCGGTTCAGTCGTTCGCGGCCGTCTCCATGAAATGCGGGTCCTCGCATTCCGTGGGCGATGCGGCACCCGCGCGCCAGGAGGCAACCGGTGCAATGACCCATCATCTCGACCATGCCGCGATGCTGGCCGAACAAGCCGACCACGCCGACCACGCCGACCACGCCGACAATAACGCCGGGGCTCATCTTCAGCATCACAGTCCCGTGGGCGGCGAGCATCATGCGCACGCATGCTCCACTTGCGCGTCCTGCTGTTTCGGCGGCGCGCTGCCCGTCACGCCGCTTGTGTCCGTGTCCGGCAACGCGGCTCATTTCGCTGTTCCCCTGCCTCCTGCTGTGCGCGTCGCGTCGTTTCTGACCGGCGGCGTCGAACGGCCTCCTCGCATCTCTCTCGTCTAGTTCTTTCGCAGCCTCACGCTGCGTTGTTCCCGTTGTTTCATTCCGCCCCGATGGACGGCCGTGTGCCGTGCGCCGTGGCCGTACTTGACGAGACGATTCATGCGAACGTTCATTGTGGCGCTCGGCGCGACAGCATGTCTGCCGGCGCTTGCGCACGCTATATCCCTACTCCCTGACCCGGCCGATCCGGCGGCATCCGTGCCGGCGCTCGATACGCCGTCGGTCCTGGCCGACTATCGGCCATACCGTGAGCAGCAGGTGGCGAGCTGGCCGGCGCTCAACCGCGCGGTGACGCATGCAGCGAGCCGCTCCGAAGCGAGCCATGGCTCGCTGCATTCGGGCACCGCTGAGGCCGAAGAAGACGCTCACAGTTCTCATCGTGAAGGGGCGGCGAAATGAGGCCGTGCCTGTTTCCCGCCACCCGCACCGTGGCCATGTCCATCGCGGTGACTTTACTCGCGGGCTGCACGACGTTTTCGAAGGACGGCGGTTTCGGCACGGTGGCGAGCGTTGCATCCGAGCGACTCGGTAAAGACGCCGTCCTGATCAAGACCGAGGACGACCGGAATGCCGTTGCCCTACGCACACGGGAACTGCTGTCCGCGCCGCTCGGCATGGACGAGGTTGTCCAGATCGCGCTTCTGAACAACCGCGGTTTGCAGGCTTCGTACGGCGAACTGGGTATCGCCGAGGCGGACCTCGTTCAGGCGGGACGCTTGCCGAATCCCGGCTTCTCGTTTAGCCGCACGCGCGGTAGCGACGACCTGAGCATCAGCCGCACGTTCACGCTCGGCATGTTGCGCGTGTTGACGATGCCGTTGACGACGCGCATCGAAAGCCGTCGCTTCGAACAGGCCCGCTTGCAAGCCGCCAACGCCATGCTCGACGTCGCCGCCGATGCACGGCGCGCCTACATCCGCGCAGTCGCTGCGAAGCAGTCGGCCGCCTACGCGGAGCAGGTGAAGGACTCGGCCGAGGCCAGCACCGAACTCGCACGGCGCATGCAGCAGGCCGGCAACTTCAGCCAACTCGATTACGCGCGCGAGCAGGCCTTCTACGCCGATGCGATGGCGCAAGTGGCACGAGCGCGGCAGCAGTCGGCATCCGCGCGAGAAAAGCTCACTCGCGTAATGGGCCTGTGGGGTTCGCAAGCGCAATACGCATTGCCCGAGCGTCTGCTGGATCTGCCTGCCACACGCCCCGAGTTGCACGACCTGGAAACCTTTGCGATGCAAAACAGGCTCGATATTCAGGCCGCGAAACTGCAAACGCAAAGCGTCGCGAGTTCATTGGGATTGAGCAAGGCGACGCGTTTCATCAACGTGCTGGATGTTGGCTATCAAAACAATTTCACGACTTCCGACGGACGCGAGCAGGGCTATGAAATCAGTGTGGAGATTCCGCTATTCGACTGGGGCAGCGCCAAAGTGGCGCGCGCTGAAGCGATCTATATGCAGTCGGCGAATCGCCTCGCCGGGACCGCCATCAACGCGCGTTCCGAAGTGCGCGAAGCGTATTCGACCTACGTGTCCGGCTACGCGCTCGCGAAACACTATCGCGACGAAGTCGTGCCGATCCGCAAAACCATCTCCGACGAACTGCTGCTTCGCTATAACGGCATGCTCGCGAGCGTGTTCGAACTGCTCGCCGATTCGCGCGACCAGATCGGCGCGGTGAATAGCGCTATCGACGCACTGAAGGACTACTGGCTCGCGCAGACCGATTTGCAACAGGCGGTCGGCGGCCGTTTGCCGATGACCGAAATCGCGGCGTCGTCCACCCAATCCGAAGAATCCAAAGGTCAATGACATGGTGTCACGTCGACATTTTATGAGCGGCTCGGGCGCCGCTTTGCTAGGAGCCGCACTGGTGAGCAAGGCCGGCGCCGCGTCGCTGCCCGAAGCACCCTCGATGGCCACGTCCTCCATGCAGCCGCCGCGCGCGCCGTCGAACGGCCGGCCGTTCGCGCCGGTTGCCACACTCAACGGATGGTCGCTGCCATGGCGCATGAAGAACGGCTGGAAGGAGTTTCATCTGATTGCCGAACCGGTGGTGCGCGAGTTGGCGCCGGGCATGAGCGCGAACCTCTGGGGCTACAACGGTCAGGCGCCGGGGCCGACCATTGAGGCGGTTGAAGGCGACAAGGTGCGCATCTTCGTGACCAACCGCTTGCCGGAGCACACCACGGTCCACTGGCACGGCATGTCGCTGCCCTGCGGCATGGACGGCGTGGGCGGTCTCACGCAGCCGCATATTCCGCCGGGCAAGACCTTCGTCTATGAATTCCAGCTGGAGAGGCACGGCACCTTCATGTATCACCCGCACGCCGACGAGATGGTGCAGATGGCGATGGGCATGATGGGCGCGTTTGTCGTCCATCCGAAAGATCCGGGCGTGATGCAGGTCGACCGCGACTTCGTGTTCATCATGTCCGCCTACGACATCGACCCGGGCAGCTTCACGCCGCGTGTCAACGAGATGACCGACTTCAACATGTGGACGTGGAATGCGCGCGTGTTTCCTGGCATCGATTCATTGCCGGTGCGCGCGGGCGATCGCGTGCGGATCCGCGTCGGCAATCTGACCATGACCAATCACCCGATTCATCTGCACGGCTACCACTTCGAAGTGGTGGGCACGGACGGCGGCTGGATTCCGCCGTCCGCGCGCTGGCCCGAAGTGACCGCCGATGTCGCGGTCGGGCAGATGCGTGCCATCGAGTTCACCGCGAATCGTCCCGGCGACTGGGCATTTCATTGCCACAAGTCTCATCACACGATGAACGCGATGGGGCATAAGGTTCCGAACATGATAGGCGTGCCGCAGCAAGACCTTGCCAAACGCATTAACCGGCTGGTGCCCGACTACATGGCGATGGGCAGCACGGGGGGCTCGATGGGCGCGATGGAGATGCCGCTACCCGACAACACATTGCCGATGATGACCGGCACGGGCCCATTCGGCGCGCTCGAAATGGGCGGCATGTTTACGGTAGTGAAAGTGCGCGAGGGGCTGGGTCGCAACGACTATCGCGACCCGGGCTGGTTCAGGCATCCGAAGGGAACGGTGGCTTATGAATATACCGGCGAGTTGCCGGATGGTTGACGTCGACGGCCGCGGGCTGGCCGTGTGGACCGTATTTAACGTGGGAGCGTGTGAGATGAAGAATTGGTTGGCCTCAATGGCGATGGGTTGCATGGTGATGATTTCCGCGTCGGCGTACGCGGCGGGCGAGGCGAGTGAGTCGCAAATGAGTGCGAGCGCCGATGCGCAAACGGCGATGTCGCATGGCGAAGTCAGGAAAGTGGACGCGGCGGCCGGCAAGCTGACCATCAAGCATGGGCCGCTGGAAAACCTCGGCATGGATGCCATGACGATGGTATTCAAGGTCAAGGACCCGGCGATGCTCGCGCAGGTCAAGCCGGGCGACACGATCGACTTCGTCGCCGACGAGGTGGCCGGAGTGCTGACGGTGGTGAAACTGGAGAAGCGCTAGCGCGCTTCGCGTGAGGGGCGTTTCGGAGCGGTCCTACAGACTGGCCGATGAGCGGTAAGGATAATCCGCGCACACAGTGTCGCGCGGCAGGCAGCATCGCCCGCGACACGACACCATCTTTCTCATTGCGCCGAACATGCCGACCCATCCCGCTTCGCCATCCGAAGAAACCCTTGATGTCTGGTTCAATCAGGCCGAGCAGGCGCGCCTGGCAGGCGAGTTCGACATGGCCCGAACGCTCCTCGACCGAGTCATCGGGCAGGACCCCGGACATGCGGACGCGTTGCATACGCATGGGCTGGTTGCGCTCGCATCGAATCAGCTCGAGTCGGCCCAAAGCTGGGTCGAACGCGCGCTCGAAGTGCGCTCGCACCCGGCGTATTACGGCACCTTATGTATTATCCAGATCAAACTGCGTGCGTATGCAAGCGCTTTGCAAACGGCCGAATGCGGGCTCGCGCTCGAACCGGCGTCACTGCCTCTCTGTTTCTTCATGGCGGTAATCCTGCAAGTGCTCGGACGTTCCGAAGATGCCGCGGTGGTGTACCGTCGCTTGCTCGAACTCCGGCCGGACCATCCACAAGCGCTTGCTAATCTGGGTGTGGTCCTCAAGGATCTCGGCTCGCTGAGTGAAGCCGAACGGCATCTCACGCAAGCCATCGCGCTCGCGCCGTCTCACCTCGGCGCGCGTGCCAGCCTCAGTCAGGTCCTGTTGGCCGCCGGCCGTTATGAAGAGGCCTGGCCGTATTTCGAAGACCGTTGGGCCAATTTCGTGGATGCGGACGGGCGCCCCGTATCGGCGCGCCCGACGCTGCCCCTGCCTCAATGGAAGGGCGAGCGCCTGGACATCCTGAACGCCAGCCAGGGAAGGCACGCATACGGCGCGCGTCTGCTTGTCATCCCGGAGCAGGGCCATGGCGACAGCCTGCAGTTCGTGCGCTATCTGCCGATGGCGCTCGAACGTTTTGCGCGCGTCGGCTACATATGCCCGCCATCGTTGCGGCGCTTGTACGAAGAATCTTTCGCGCATTTGCCAGGCCTCGTGATGCTCGACGACGGCTTGTCCGACCTGAGCGACTGGGACTGGCATTGTCCTTTGATGTCGCTGCCGATGGCGTTCGGCACGCGGCTCGACAACATTCCCGGCGACACCTATCTGCATGCGGATGCCGCTCGCTCCGCTTCATGGCGCGCGCGGCTTGCCATGTTGCCCGATGCCGGGTTGCCGCGCGTCGGCCTGGTGTGGGCAGGTGGCCATTCAGGTCTGACGGAAGACAGGGCGCGCAGCTTGACCCCAGCGCAGATCGCGCCGTTGCTCGCGTTGCCCGATGTGCGCTGGATCAGCCTGCAAAAGACGGATGACCCCGCGAAGCGCGCCGACGCAACATGCAACGCGCGTTTGACGGACTGGATGTGCGACGTGACGGACTTCGCCGATACCGCCGCGCTGATCGACAACCTCGATCTGGTGATCTGCGTCGACACTTCGGTTGCACACCTGGCCGCGGCAATGGGCAAGCCGGTGTGGCTGCTCAACCGCTTCGCCGGTTGCTGGCGCTGGTTGCGCGATCGCGACGATAGCCCCTGGTACGCCAGCGTGCGGCTCTTCACGCAGTCGCAACGCGGCGACTGGGACGGCGTGCTCGAACGCGTCGCCGATGCTTTGCGCCGCTCGACCGGGCGCAAGGTATAGGAAGTCTTACCGATCCTTTGTGCGTTAGCTCACGAAGACGGGCGGAACTTACTCGCCGCGCGCTTCGCAGATGTTATGCTCGGGCGTCGTGAACTTCCTCATGCATAGACGCGTGCGAAATTAAAAATACCTAGATTCCATTAGGAGCCGGGCATGCTAAGAAAAGTAGTCGATCGGGCGAAACAGATCCGACGCAGTGAGGGGTTCAAGCATTCCGTTGCCACACCGCGTCGCATCTCACTTCATGCCACACAGCGGTTAAACAGGGGAATCTTTGCCATTGAAATTCAGGAGAACTCTGGTTTCTTCTCCGTGATGCAGATGGTCCTGTTTATTCTGATGTATTGCGACGAGAAGTCTTTGACGCCGTCCATCAGCGCACGCGGCGGTCTCTACGGAGACGCTGAGGGAGCCATCGACTGGTTCTCTTCCTTCTTCGAGTCCGTGAATGGCGAGGCCGCGGCACTGCTTGCGCACAAGGTGAGAAAGTCGACGGTTCGCGATCTGGTCCAGTTAGGGTTTCGTCAACGCTATGAGACTCAGCTTCAACTCAAGAGCGCCAGCGAACTATTCTTCGCACATTACCGCCCAGCCGCCCATATCGTCGATGAAGTCGATGCGATCTGCGGCAAGCTAGAGATCGGCGCGTCTACACTTGGTGCGCATTTCAGAGGCACGGACAAATCGCTGGAAGCCATTCCGGTTTCATGGAGCGATTTCTGCCGCCAAATAGAAACGACACTTGCTGAAAACCCGCACTTGAGCAACGTTTTCGTTTCAAGCGACGAACAGGCGTTTCTCGACTACTTTGCCGTGTGGCCGTTTTCCAGGCCGGTCAAAGTGGCGCCCGCGAAACGACTCGCGTACGGCAATACGCCCATTCACTTCAGCGGTTATCCGGGACTCGAAATCGGCCGCGAAGCGCTGGTCTCCAGTCTGCTGTTGTCCCGTTGCGGGTATCTGGTGAAGACGCCGTCGTATCTGTCGGCATGGTCCAGAATATTCAATCCGTCGCTGCCGGTGAAACTCGTGTCGCCGCCGCGGCCAGACGCATTCTGGTTTCCGGACAGCCGGCTATGGCTCGAACAGGTGGCGCAGGACAAGGCGGCCTGAACGCGGACGGTGTCGGGTGCGTTGGCCGTATCGCAGTCGTGACATGGGTACGAAGAGTGGCGCGCATATAATAAAAGGCCGCCTGACGGGTTCGCCGGAACGATTCGTTCGAATCCGGCAAACCCGTCAGATACATCGTGACTGCAAAGAGGCCTTCAGCATGTACATTGCCATGAACCGTTTCAAAGTGACGCCCGGATCCGAAGCTGCTTTCGAACATCTGTGGACCACGCGCGATACGCATCTGAAAGAGGTGCCGGGTTTCGTGGAATTTCATCTGCTGAAGGGTCCGCAGAAGGACGATCACGTTCTCTATTCCAGCCATACGATCTGGAAGGACTACGCGTCCTTTGAGGCGTGGACGAAATCCGATGCCTTTCGCGCCGCGCATCGCAACGCGGGCGGCGACAATCGCGTGCTCTATCTCGGGCATCCGGAATTCGAAGGCTTCGAAGTCATTCAGACCGTCAAGTGAATGCATGACCCATGCGACAGCCCCGCTTCATTCACGGGCGTCGCGAAGGGACTTGTCCTCGTGACAATGCGCTTTCAGCGAGCGTTTCGCCGGCGTCAGCCGGTGCGCGCCTCGACTACGCGCAGAGCAGGCTTGCGGTATTCTTTTGCGAGCATTTCGCCGCGACGCGTCGCGCGCCGGCGCAACTCACAGAGGAACGAAAACATGAAAGCCGTCAAAATCGGTTCGCCGGCTACCGTCGCCAATCTCCAGGTCGTCGACATCGCCGATCCCGGTCAGCCCGCGGCGGGCCAGATTCGCGTGCGCATTCAAGCGAACTCCTTGAACTTTCACGACTATGGCGTGGTGAGCGGCAATCTGCCTGCTGAAGCAGGGCGGATTCCGATGGCGGACGGCGCGGGCGTCGTCGAGGCAGTTGGCGCGGGCGTGTCGGAATTCAAAGCGGGCGATCACGTGGTGTCGTGCTTCTTTCCGTTCTGGGAAAACGGGCCGCCTGCCATCGCCGATTTCACGACCACACCCGGCGACGGCGTCGACGGCTATGCACGCGAAGCCGTCGTGCTGCCGAGCCACTACTTCACGCATGCGCCGCGCGGCTATAGCCACGCCGAGTCGGCAACGTTGACTACGGCCGGGCTGACCGCATGGCGCGCGCTCGTCGTGGACGGCCAGTTGAAGGCCGGCAACACGGTGCTCGTGCTCGGCACCGGCGGCGTGTCGATTTTCGCCTTGCAGATCGCTAAAGTGATGGGCGCTTCGGTGATCGGGACGTCTTCATCGGACGCGAAGCTCGAGAGGTTTCGCGAACTCGGAGCCGACCATACGATCAACTATCGCGAGAACCCGGAATGGGGCAAGCAGGTCCGCTCGCTGACCGGTGGCCGCGGTGTCGATCATGTGATCGAAGTCGGCGGGCCGGGCACTTTGCCGCAGTCGATCACCGCGTGCCGGATAGGTGGCCATATCGCGCTGATCGGCGTGTTGACCGGAAGGGCAGGACCGGTGCCGACCGCGGCGCTGATGGCAAGGCAGCAGCGCTTGCAAGGCTTGATCGTCGGCAGCCGTCAGGATCAGCGCGACATGATCCGCGCGCTCGAAGTGACCGGCATCAAGCCGGTGATCGACAGCACGTTCGAACTGGAGAAACTCGGCGAGGCGTTTGCGCACGAGGAATCCGGCGCTCACTTCGGGAAGATTTGCGTGGCGGTTTAAGGACCGTTAGCGTGCGCGAGTGAATGCCGGCGTGCCGGTTTCACTCGCGTTGTCCATGTCGCTGCAAGGGCTACAAACGGCATGCAAGGGCGTGTCAGGCGCGCTTTCCCAAGTCGGCGAAGTTGACGCTGTGCGCTTCGCACGCATTCGTAAAGACCTCGTCGTAGCTCGAGAAAAACACCGTGCGTGTTTGTGCCAGTGTCTTGAACAGATCGACCAGCACGGCGCGGGCCGCGGCGTCGAGTCCGCCGACGGGTTCATCCGCGATCAGCACCTGGGTGTCGCCAAGCACGGCCGACGTCAGGAAAAACTTCTTGCGTGTACCGAACGACATCTGCTCGAAGCGTTTTTCGAAATGCGGCGTGAGGCCGAAGCGGTCCGCGAGCGTCAACGCGCCGGCGGTGACAGCGGTGTTTCGCGCCGCTGCCACCGCGTTCAGATACTCGCGACCGGTCTGATCCGAACAAGGCATGCAGTCTTCGGGCACGTAGGTGAGCACGGATTGCGCGGCCCGCGGCGCACTGCGCAGCGAATGGCCGCCGAGCCACACCTCGCCGGTATCGGGTTCGATCGTGCCCCCGAGGATGCCGAGCAACGTCGACTTGCCGCTGCCGGATTCGTCGTTCAACGCGACGCATCCTGATGCTGTGTCGTAATGCAGTGCCTGAAAGATGAGGCGTTCGCCGTGGCGTTTGCTGAGGTTTTCGAATCGAAGCATGGTTGGAGCGTGAGTCAGGAGAAGACCCGCCGCGTTGAATCGCGTGGCAGATGTCTTCTACAGGTTGGCGTCGCGCAAGTGTAGCAGCGTGAGCCGTGGACGCTGTCGCGTCCGAAGCTTCGCTTACCGATCGGCATCCAGCAAAAACGCCACCATCCGGTCGCACACGCGGGCGAACATTTGCGTGCCCGTCACGGTCGGGCATCCACGCGCGCGGGCGGCTTCGATCAACGGCGTGAGCGGCGGCTTCGTCACCACATCGCCGACGAATGTCGTGGCCGGCAAACGCGATACGTCGATGGGCAGCGGGTCGTCTGCACGCATGCCGAGCGGCGATGCATTGACGACCACGTCATACGCATTGGCATCCACGGAAGCGGCCGCACCGCGCACTTCACCTTGGCCGAGCGCGTTCAACCGACCGATCAGCAACGCCGTGCGTTCGGCATCGTTATCGCGCACGTCGAGCGACGCCACGCCGCCTTGCACCAGCGCATGTCCAATCGCGGAGCCCGCGCCGCCCGCACCGACCAGCAGCGCATGTTTGCCGCGCAGATCGCAGCCGGCATCGACGAGCGCCGCCACGAAACCGGTGCCGTCGAACATGCCGCCGTGCCAGGTGCCGTCCGCCGTGCGGCGCAACGTGTTGACCGTGCCGAGAAAGCTCGCCTGCTCGGTAAGCGAACCGCAGTACCTGGTGGCGCTGAACTTGTGGGGCACGGTAATGATCACGCCGTCGACATTGCGCATGGGCGTCACGCCCGCAAAAAATGCGGGCAGATCGGCAGGCGCGACGTGCGCGGGCACCACCACCGCATCGTGTCCGGCCGCGCGCAAAGCGATGGTCACGCCGGACGGCGAGCGGACCTGCGCGATCGGATCACCGACGATGAAAACCACTCGCGTGGCGCCGCTGAGGCCTTCATCCAGCGAGGTGGAAAAAGAAGGGGCGTCGGATTGCGTCATGTTGTGTGTCTCCAAAGTGTTGCCTGGCTTTCGTCATGCCGCGATGCCGGGCGATCTTGCTTGAGTATGTACTGCGCGAACGGTCCGTGGACCGGTTCCCCCGAGAAAACCGCTTCCTCCTGACATCAGTACGCGCAGCGTCATGCCTCCATGAATGCAGAAATATCTTGCGCTTCGCGTTTGTGGAATGGTATGAGTTCGCCGTATTTCAAGCGCAGTCTGCGCGTGGCGACGGTCGCGGCCGTGGTGCAGCGGTCGAGCCGAAGCGCAAGGGACGACCGCAAGCCGCTTGAGCCTCTGGCTGCGTTGCTTACCGGCGGCGCGCGTGAGTCTGTGCGAGACCCAAGGCCCGGACCCGTAAAAGTGCAGCGTGATACCTCGCCGTTTAGTCGAACAGGCAACTCGCGTTTCTTCCATAACCCTCCTGAATACCTCGACATGCGTCGACAGTCACTCATGCACACTGCTGGCGGCAAAGCGGTCCCGCTGTCCCACGCCGAACTCAGGCGTATCGTCGCCGCCATCGTGATCGGCAATGGTTTCGTCGCTTACGACTTCACTGTCTACAGCTTTTCGGCCGTCGTGATCGGCAATCTGTTCTTTCCGTCGCACAATCCGGCGTCGTCGCTGTTGCTGTCGCTCGCCACCTTCGGCGCGGGTTTCGTGATGCGCCCGCTCGGCGCGCTCATGATCGGCCATATTGCCGACAGCCGCGGCCGTAAAGCCGGGCTCACCGTATCGCTCGCCTTGATGACGCTCGGCACGTGGCTGATCGCCTGCCTGCCGGGCTATGCGTCGATCGGCCCGGCGGCGACGGTGCTCATGGTGCTCGCGCGCCTGATGCAAGGGCTCGCGGCGGGCGGCGAGATCGGCCCGGCGTCGGCCTCGCTGATGGAATCGGCCGGCTACCGGCACCGCTGTTTCATGGTGAGCTGGCGCGGCGCCAGTCAGGGCGCGGCCGCTTTCGCCGCCGCGCTGGTGGGGGCGGGCACCACGGCGCTTCTGTCGCCCGCCGCCATGCACGAATGGGGCTGGCGGATTCCGTTCGTGCTGGGCGGCCTGATCGGCCCGGTCGGCTGGTATCTGCGCCGCCGCATGCCGGCGGCCGCGCCGCGGGAGCGCACCCGGCTCAGTCCGCGGCGGCTGTTCGCGGAGCATACGCGTCCGCTCGTCTGCGGAATTCTGATGATGGCCGCGCCTTCGGTGAGCATCTATATCACCGTGTTCTACATGCCGGCCTATCTGGTGCGTACCTTACACCGGCCGCCGACCATCAGTCTGTTGACGGCGTGCCTTTCGGGCGTCGTGATTCTGCTCGTGACGCCGCTGATCGCGCGCGCGGCCGACCGGCTCGCGAGCCGCAAGACGCTGCAGTACGCATCGCTTCTCGCCTCGCTGGCGGCGGCATGGCCCGCGTTCTGGGCGCTGACACACGGTGCGAGCGATCTCGCGGCGCTCGTCATCACCACAGCTTACGTGGCGCTCGCGGTGAACAATGCCGGCGCCGCCTCGGTGCTGATGATGGAGGCATTCCCAGCTCACCGGCGCGCGGCCGGACTGTCGGTGATCTACAGTTTTGGCGTGGTGCTGTTCGGCGGATTTTCGCCGTTTCTGGTGACGTGGCTCATCAACCGGACAGGCGATCCGATGATCCCGGCCTGGTATCTGATGGGCGCCGCCGCGCTAACGCTGATCGCGCTGAAGGCGTTCCCGGAAGCGTTCCCAGAGGCAGAGCCCGAGCCGGACGCGTGCGCTGCCAGCGCGTCGCAGTCGCCTGCCTGACGCGCTAGGTCGCGCCGCGCGACTGCTGCAGGACGAAGGCATGGGCGCGCATGTCCTGCGGGCTCATCCCGAATGCGCGGCGAAACGCGCGGGTGAAATCCGACGCGCTCTGAAAGCCGAGTCCAAAAGCAATTTCCGCGACCTGCAGATGCGGATAACGGACTAGTTCGTCCGCGGCCTCGCGCAGACGTCGATTGCGGATGTAGGCGCCGAGACCGCCTTCGTGCTCGAACCAGCGATAGATCGTCGCGCGTTTAAGATGCAGCGCCTGAACCACGCTGGTCGGCGTGAGGTCGCCCTGGTGCAGATTGGCCTCGATATAGCGGCGTATCCGGCCCATCACCGCGGCCTGCAGCGCGGCGCGGCCGGCGCCGCTCAGGCGCGCTTCCTTGCGAAACGTGGCCATCAGCAATTGCGTGCCCGCCTGCAACGCATGGATGGCACTGGCCGGATCGAGCCGCGCAATGTCGCGGGCGAGCGCCGTCATGTGATCCAGCACGACGCCGGTCAACGGCGAGCCTTGCGGGACGATGCGGCCATGAATCGCCGGGCCGTCGCGCAATGCCTCGTCCACCACCGCGGCCGGTACGAACAGGCTGAGAAGGCGGCAGTCCGGGCGTTCGGCGCGAAACGGCTGGTTCAGATCGAACGCGACAATGCCTGCCACCGAGTCCGGCGCGCTGCGCTTTTTGTGCATGCCGGTGACGTGGCCGATTTCCCCTTCCACGAAGAGCTGAAACACGTAGTCGCGCCGCGAATCGGTGGATACGCGGGCTACCGAGCGCTCCAGCAGCATGGAATCGGTGCGGCAGTCGGTAAAAACCATGCCGCCGACCGCGTATAAATCGATTTCGCCGCGAAATCCCCCGGCAATCTGCGCTTTCGATGGCGGCGCGTCGACCACATGCCCCACGCGACGGCGCCAGGCGAGGAATTGTTCGTCGGGCGCCAGTCCATGCGTGCTGAAACGGCTCGTCGACGTGGCGGAGCGCGAATTGGCCGCGGCGGCCGCGGCCGCATGGTGCGGCGGAGTACGCTGGTTCATTAATCGGTTGCTGCAAGCGGGAAATGTGTTTCGGCGGGGTCGCGGCGCGCGTACGGGTATTTCACGCGCCACCGTCCGAATGTGAGACGGACGGTCAAGCCTAACAAAAAACCTGCATTAATGTTGCGTGATTAGATGCAGATCGTTTTCGCTGGGGGCGTGGCAGGGAGTCGGCCGCCGCCCGAATGGGAATCGAAACTGCGCACAGATATGCGCCGAGCCGAGGAGAACCAGATCGATGCAGGCCGGCATCGCTAACAAAAGCTAATAAAAGCTAATAAAAACAGCAGAATCTGAGAGAGCAAGTGGCGACGATGCGAACGGGCCCGAAGAGGCCCGTCGCATCTCCCCAGCACGTGACTGTCAATGCACACCTGCGGCGCGGACCCGCGCCGCTGCTTCCGCCGCCTCGTTCATGAGCCGGTCGATAACTTCCGCCGCCGACGCGCACCGCTCGACCAGCGCCGACGATTCCCCCGCGAACAAGGCCATTTTTTCCAGATCGCCCACCGTGTCGCGCAGCGGGGAGATCGTGCTGAATTTGTAGATCGGCCCTTGGTCGTCGTGTGCGATTTCTTCGCGCGGCAACACGTGCGGTTGATTGCCGAACAGATGATCGCCGGCCTCGCGCGTCACGCTGTTGGCCAGCACGCGCACCGGCGAGCCGGGCGGCCAGTTGATCGCGTAGATGTCGGTATGCACGGTGTCGCCCGCGCGAGCATCGACGATCCGTTGCTTGTGATAGTCGTGCGCGAAAGATTCATGCGTGGCGACGAATAGCGTGCCGCAGTGAATGCCCACCGCGCCGAGCGCGAGCGCGGCAACCAGGCCGCCACCGGTCGCGAAGCCGCCGGAGGCCACCACCGGCACGCGCAAACGCTGCGTAAGTTCCGGCAGCAGCGCCGTGATTCCGATGCGCCCGCGCACGTGGCCGCCGGCTTCCACGCCTTGCGCGATGATTGCGTCCACGCCGGCCTGCTGCGCGGCGAGCGCTTCGTCGAGCGAGCCGACCTGCCAGAGGACGAGCGCGCCGGCATCTTTAGCCCGTTTCACCACGTCAGGCATGACGTCCCAGAAGAAGCACATGGCCGGCACCTGCGCCGCCCGGCACACGTCGAGTTGCGCATCGAGCAGCGCGGGCTCCGTCCGGAAAGGAATGAGGTTGACGCCGAACGGCCGGTTCGTCGTCGCTCGCACGGCGGCGATTTCGCACTCGATCACTTCCGGCGCTTCTCCAACCATGCCGAGCAGACCGAAGCCGCCGGCTTCAGAAACGGCCACCGCTAACTCCGCGCGCGCCGGGCCGCCCATACCGGCCGAAATGACGGGATGCCGACAACCGAGCAAACGGGTCAGCGCTGTGTCGAATACCGGCGTGTTGTCGTGCATGGCAGTCCTCCCATCGTGTGGCGTCGCGGTGATGCACAGGATTGTGCAGCTCGCTGCGGCGAACCTGCATCCACGGCGGTCTTCTTAGAGTAGATGCAGATGAACGCGGCGGCAGCGGGCATTTTTCGTCGGAGGATAAGCGAGCATGGACAAGACTATATTCAGTAATTCTGACCGCTTTTAAATAGGGAGCGGTTAATAGTAGATATGCGGAATACGCAATGAATTTAGCGCTGATAAACTGTGCGCCGGAGCAGTCTCATGGCGCGCTGCACACAGTGCTCGCTCCCCAAAATCCGGCGGCTCGAAAACGCCGGATAGACGGTAGAACTAGGCCTTTTCTGCGATTTGGAAGAAGCGGCGACACGGCATACTGGCCGTGGGCACGTCGTTAAAAAGGGACGCATGGTTGGCTGTCCTGTCTTCCGGTTATGCATGGTGTCGCATCAGTCGATTCCCCTCCGCCAACCTCTGCCCATCTGAACTTTGACAAG
Organism: Paraburkholderia sp. BL25I1N1; assembly: GCF_003002025.1. Lineage (GTDB taxonomy): Bacteria > Pseudomonadota > Gammaproteobacteria > Burkholderiales > Burkholderiaceae > Paraburkholderia. Next base: position 226,713 of record NZ_PVZB01000010.1, on the reverse strand, counting down.
TATCGGGGCTCGCTTTGAGCCCGTTTTTGGAAGTGACTCATGAAGCCGCGAAACAATTCGCTTGGTAAAAGACGCACGCGCAAGATCGCCATCTCGGTGGCGGCGGCGCTTATCGCAGTGCTGCTCGCCTTCGGCGTGTGGCATTACCAGCAGCGAGCGGCACAGGTCGCGCCTGCGTTGACCGGCGTCGCGAGCCAGATGCGCCACGATTCCTCGGCATGGACGCATGAAGAGAAAGACGCCTCGCAAATGCTGCGCGATATTCACGACGCCAAGGTTGCCGCGATCGGCGTGAGTCCCAACGCGATTCTGATCTCGAAGCGCGACGGCACGAAATACTTCGTCACCGACCACAACGCGACGTTCTCGCACGCGCTGCTACTCGGCGAGCCGAAGGCTGACGAAGCCGCCGCCTATCAACTCGTCTGGCTTCCCGATGCGGATATTCAAACCGGCGGCGCGCGCTGGGTGCAGGCATTCGATCAGGTGCGCGACGCCATCAGCGTGCTGCTGCCGTTACTGCTGGTCGGCGGCATGGTGTGGTTCATGCGCCGCGAAATGCGCGGCGGCGCGACGCTGCTCGCGAGGGCGCCCGCACTGCGTTTCGACGACGTGATCGGCGCGGGCGAAGCGAAGGCGGCGCTCGCGGACATTCGCGGCTATCTCTCCGACCCGAAGCAGTTCACGTCGATGGGCGTGCGCGCACCGTGCGGCATTCTGATGGTGGGCGGCCCCGGCGTCGGCAAGACGCGGCTTGCGCAGGCGCTGGCCGGCGAGTGCGGCGCGAACTTCATCTCGATCACGGGCAGCTATTTCAGCGCGAAGTACTACGGCGTCGGCATCCAGAAGGTCAAGCATCTGTTCGAACTGGCGCGCAAGAATGCGCCCACGGTGATCTTCATCGACGAAGCCGACGGGCTCGCCAAGCGCACGGATACCGGCAGCGGTCCGGTCGAAGCCGAGAGCAACCGCATCATCAATCAACTGCTGGCGGAAATGGATGGCTTCGCTTCGAACGAAGGCGTGATCATCGTCGCGGCGACCAATCACCCCGACAATCTCGATGAGGCATTGCGCCGGCCGGGCCGCTTCGATCGCACCGTGCAGGTCCGTTTGCCCGATCGCGAAGACCGCGCGAAGATTTTCCGTTTCTACGCGGAGAAGCTGAAGTCGAAAGCCGCCGGCATCGATTACGATCAACTGGCGCGCCTCACCACCGGTTTGTCGCCGGCAACGGTCGCGATGGTGGTGAATCAGGCGGGGCTCGTCGCGCGTAAGGCGGGCGACACCGAAATCACCTCGAAGCATTTCATGGAAGCGATCAAGATCGCGCGGATCGGCGACGTGAGCGGCGCCGAGCGCGCGCTGAGCGAAGACGAACGCACCCGTATCGCCGTGCACGAAGCGGGGCATGGCCTCGTCGCCGCGCTGCTGGGCACTGGCGTGCTGGAAGAGGTCACGATTTTGCCACGTGGCGGTGCGCTCGGCGTCGCGCTGATCACAAAAGCGCAAGACAAACACCTGTATCGCGAGACTGAGATCCGCAACGAAATCCAGGTGTTGCTCGGCGGCCGCAACGCGGAAATTCTGACGTTCTCCGAAGCATCGAGCGGCGCCGCTTCAGATTTGCAGGAAGCGTCGCGCATCAGCCTCGACATGGTGTCGAAATTCGGTTTCAACAGCGACGGCGATCTGTTCAGCCTGGCGGCGCTGCCCTCGCAGTACGCGGGTCTGCAAATGAAGAGCGCTATCGAGCACGCGAATGTGCTGCTCAAGGAATTGAACCAACTGTGTTACGGCTTGCTGCATGCGTACGAGCCGGTGCTGCGCGCGATTGCGGACGAATTGCTCGAGCAGGAGACCGTGCCCGGAGAAACCGTGTATCGGCTGATCAGGGAACACAAGAGCGCACTGAAGATCGTTCACGAGCCGGAAGCGGCTTGAACGAATGATCGATTGATTGCCTCGAAGCAATCAATGGGCGGCGCCAGTTAAGGGCGCCGCTTTTTTATTCGCTGGCACTAACTACGACTACGCGAAATCCGATGGTCCGGGCTCCGGCACGCCCGGAGGCGTGTCGGTGTCGCCGAGTGCCTCGCCATCGGCTTCATCAGCGGGCGGCGTCTCGCCTTTTTTCGGCAGCGGCTGATCGAGACCCGGTTCGACCGGTGTGGGGATTGCGTCGCCGATTGGCTTGGAAACCTCGGTGGGCGGCCTGCCGGGATCTTCCTCGGGCTGGCGCGCGGGCTCGTGTGCTTGCTCGTTCGGGGAATTGGCCATGGTTGCCACGACGGGCTCTCCGGTTGATTGGGGTACACCGTTGTGCAGCAATGCGCGTACCACGGCCCATTTTGAACGCGCGCTAACGGTGCCCCCAACTGCGCCGCTTGCAAGTGAGCGCCGGTCGCGCCTGGATCAGGCTGCGTCGGATGCGGTGCTGTCATTCCTCGACGAATGCTCTGTCCGCTCACGACGCGAAGGCGACGTCGCCGACGCAGGCCGCGTCTTCAAACGAAGGATCGGCTCTTCGATCAGCCGCCATGACAGCATCGCCATCGCAAGCGAAATCACAAACGACCCGGCGATGCCCACCACGTGCGCCCACACGGGCACCGTGCCGCCAAAGAGCGCCGCGGCGTGATGGTTGCGCGTCAGGTCCGGGATCAGATTGTGATAGAGGTAAAAGCCATAGCTGATTCGCCCGAAGCTCACCAGCCAGCCCGTTTCAAGCAGGCCGATCACGAAGGCGTTGCGGCAGCAGGCAATCGAGCACACCAGCGCCGCGATGCACAAACCGTACGAAGCACTGACCAGGGTGAACAGCAGTGGACTGTCCACCTCGCTCCATCTCGGCTCGGTCGCGCAGAAGCCCACCAGCGCGAGACTCAGCGCGAAGAGTGTCACACCGTGCCCGAGCCAGCCTCGCAAGCGGCTCGCTCGCCCCGCGATCATCAAGCCGCCAATGCCACCCAACGCCAGCAACCAGAAGTTCGTCAGCGGATGCGTGTAAATGGTGATTTCCTGCCAATGCGCCGCGCGCATGGCGAGCAGCGAACCGAGCCCGGCCACGACGATCGCAACACACACCGCGCGATGCCGACGCGTGGCAAGCAGCAGCAGGAGCGGTGCGAACACGAGATAAAACTGCTCTTCGATTGCGAGGCTCCACAAATGCGAGTAGCGCCCCGGCCAATAGTGCAGCACGGAGCCGATCCAGATATTCGACAGATAGGCGAAATGAAACGGCATGCCGCTCGCCCGTTCGGGACTTGCCATGCCGAATGCCATCAGCACGCACATCACCACCAGCATCAGGTAGTAGATCGGAAAAATGCGCAGGGTCCGGCGAAACAGAAAGCGCTTCAATTCGGTGCCGAATCGGCTCGCGCCGCTTTCAATGCGTGCGCGTTGCGCAGCAAGAATGCCGATGATCAGAAATCCGCTCAGCGCAAAAAAGATCCATACGCCGAGATGGCCAATCTCGCCGATGTCGCCGAACAGGCGGTGCTGAAAAAATACCATCAGGACTGCGATCGCACGCAATCCGTCGAAGCCGGCAATTCTGTTGTTCATGTGGTCGTCTTCCAGTGCGAAGGCGGCGCGCGCGGCGCAGCCGTTCTGGGCGGTAGTGGAAGGACCGGCGCGCATCGGTGACACTCGGGTCGGCCGTGGCGAGTGGAAGGCGTCGCAATGACGCTCGGCGAGCCGGCCGATCGCGGATCGGCCGGCTCGCGTGTCCGGTCCACATGAGTGGCCGCCGTCGAACGGTGGCGTCGCGCGAATCGCGCGAGGTCCGACGGGCGTGCATGAAACCATCCTACGATGAAAAAAAGCGAAAAAAATCGCGCATCGCATCCAGCGATTTATTTTCCGCGCCGATTACCGATCCCCCGCGCGACGCCAAATTAAAGCCGCAAATCTTGCCGCGAATTGAAGACGCGATGACTCAGTATTACCGCATGCCGACAACCGAATTTCAAATCACCGCCACATCATCCGAAATTAGAGGCGGGTTGTCAGCGCGCGGCGCTGATCTGCGCAGCCTCGCTGGGAACGTTTTATTGTCATGATGTTTCTACGAAAAACGACGCGCGGCATGCGTGCGTCTCTCCTGCGAGTACCTGAATGGAAACCCGTCGCGGCCGCCCCGGTGGAAGTCCTCCTGGAGGGCGCTCGATCGAAGTGGACTTCTTTCGCGGCGTCGTACTGATCGTCATCGTGCTGGACCACATTCCCGGCAGCGCGCTGTCGCATCTGATGCTGCATGCCTACGCGTTGTGCGATTCGGCGGAAGTGTTCGTGTTTCTCGGCGGCTATGCTTCGGCGGCGGCGTACACGGCGGTGCTCGCGGGCCGCGGCGAGAACGCGGCGAAGATGCGCTTCATGCGGCGCTGCTGGGAAATCTACCGTGCCTATCTGTTGACGGCGGTCTTGACGCTGCTGTCCGGCGCCGTTCTCGCAACGCTGAATCTGAACCGTCCCATGGTGGACCTCACCGGCTGGCCGCCTTTTGCGGTTCAGCCGCTGCGCGACGCTTTCGATATCATGCTGCTGCGGCGCCAGCCTTATCTGTCGAGTGTATTGCCCATGTACGTGGTCTTCGCGCTCAGCGTGCCGTTCGCGGTGCCGCTGGCGCGGCGTTCGCCGCTCATGGCGGTGAGCCTGAGCTTGCTGATCTGGGCGCTGGCCCGGCCGTTGGCCGCATTATTCAGCATTGACGATGTGGCCGACTGGGCTTTTAATCCGTTTGCATGGCAACTGATGTTCGTGCTCGGGATTCTCTGCCGGGTGCAGCCCATCAGCGAGCGCTTTCACGCAACCCGCACCGCGCGCTGGTTCACGCGAGTCGCGGTGGTCGCGGTGCTGGCGTTCGCTGTTGTCAAACTCTTCGTGCTGACGCAACCTTTGCCCGGCGCGTTTAAACAGAATCTGTCTCCTGACCGCGTGATCAACTTCATCGTCATTGCCTGGCTCGCCGCACAGCTCGTGCGTCTGGGCAGCATCGCGTGGCTCGCGCGGCGGCTGCCTGCCGTGGTGACCGTCGGCCGCACGGGGCTCGTGTGTTTCGTTGCGGGCACACTCGTTTCGCTGATCGTCGATACGGCGACGCCGCATATGTTTCATGGCTTTCGCGGCGTGCTGATCGGTCTGGGCGGCGATCTCGTGGCTATCGGCGCCGTGCTGATGATCGCGCGCGGCTGGAACGGCTGGAAAGGGCAGAAGTCGGCTGCGGTCGCCAATGGCGCGGGTTACGGATGAGGTCGCGGCGGCGCTGTGCGCGTGTCGCGCGAGATTCGCGCGCGGTCATCCGCTTTGTCGGCGCGATGTTGTGGCTTGCCGCTCAGCCGGCGCTCGCGGAAGCGCCGCTCGCCATGCGCTGTGCGGAATTGGCGGGCGCCGTCCTGCAACCCGAACTGATTGCGTTGCCCACTGCCGGCGTGCAGATCGAAAGCGCGGCGATGGTGAGCGCGACCGCACCCGGCAATCAGCAAGGCGGCGAGTATTGCCGTATCACCGGCCGCATAAAAGGGTTCAGCGCCACGACGCCGGATATCCGTTTCGACCTGAATTTGCCGCGCCGCTGGAACGGCCGCGCGTTGCAGATCGGTGGCGGCGGTTATAACGGCGTGGTGGTGAGCGGCACCGGCGTGATGCCGTTTTCGCCGAACCGCGCGCCGCTCGCGCAAGGTTATGCGACCTTCGGCGACGACTCGGGGCATGTCGGCGATTCGTCGGTGGCGGTGTTCGGCCTCGTTGACGAGGCGGTCACCAACTTCGGCTTTGCGCATCTGAAGAAAACCCACGATGCCGCGCTTGCGCTGATTGCCCGCGCATACGGCCGGCCGCCGCAACGCATGTATTTCGCCGGCGGTTCGACCGGCGGCCGCGAAGGCTACACCGTGATGCAGCGCTATCCCGACGATTACGACGGCGTGATCGCGAATTCGCCCGCGCTCAATTTCACTGGCGTGCGTCTGCTGGGCGTGAAACTCGGCCAGGCGGAATACGGCACGCCCGGCGGCTTCATTCCACCGATGCTGCTCGAACACGTCTATCAACGCACGCTCGCCGCGTGCGACCGGCTCGACGGCGCGGCGGACGGCATTGTCAGCGACGTCGCCGCATGCCGTGAGCGCGAGGCAGAGATCATCGATTCGTTGCGCTGCAGCGGACGCACGCCTTCGCACGATGAATGCCTCACCAACACGCAGCTTGCCACCTTGCTCGTGATGCGCGACGGGCTCTCGTTGCCCTACCGTTTGGCGTGGGATGTCGACGGCTATCGCGGCTACAACATTTTTCAGGGCACGCATCTGACCGGCCTGCTCGGCCTCGCGCATCAGCCGGAGCGTTTGCCGGTGCCGACGTTTTTTGCCAACGGTTACCTGTTCGCGCAAGGCGACGGCTATATCCGCTACTTCGTCGCGCGCGACGCCGGCTTCGATTCGCTCAGGTTCGACCCGCAACACCCCGGCAAATATCGCGCGCAACTGGTCGCGCTGTCGCAGACGATCGGCGCGATGAACCCCGACCTCACGCGCTATATTGCGCGCGGCGGCAAGCTCATCACGCTGCAAGGCCTCGCCGACGAAGTCATCAGCCCGAACCAGACCATCGCTTACTACGACAGGCTGGTGGCGAGGTTCGGCATCGACCAGGTCAATAGTTTCATGCGCTTGTACATGGTGCCGGGATTCCAGCACGGCAGCGGCGTGTTCATTCCATCGGTCGATCTGCTGGGCGCGCTCGACAACTGGGTGACGCGCGGGGCATCGCCCGAGACGCTGACGGCAACCGATATCGCGGCGGCGACCAATGGTCGCTCACGTCCGCTGTGCCGCTATCCGCTGTTTCCGCGCTATGTCGGCAAAGGCAATGTGAATTCCGCCAACAGTTTCGTTTGCGCGGAGCCGTGAGCGGCAGTTATTGAAAAAATGCCTCGCAAGAGGAATGACTCGCGTGCATGATCAGAGCCCCCGATGGATGAACGCGTGATCTGTGCTTCAAAAAAAGAGGGCGGCGATGCCTTACATCAGCGCCGCCGCCCCGTTCGAAACTGAACCGGTCAATCCAACGACAGCCTGTTTTACTGGCCGTTCTGCGTCGTGCCGCCGGCACCGTTGTTCATGCCATTACCGGTCCCGTTGCTCATGCCTTTGTTCGCGCCTTTGTTCATGCCATTGCTCATGCCGTTGTTCGGGCGGTTCATCGACGGGCTATTGGGTGTCGCCCCCGTGCCGGTGCCCGTGCCGCCACCGGTGCCGGTCACACCCGGCGAGCCGTATCCCGACTCGCCCGGGCTCTTCATCGACCCGGCGCCCGTGCCCGGTGTGGCAGTCCCACCCGCGCCGCCGGTCGTGCCGCCGCCCGCACCCACGCCGGTGCCGCCACCACCCGCACCGCCGCCGGCCCCTCCCGCGCCGCCGCCTGCCTGCGCATAAGCGCCGCCCGACAATGCCATCACAAGTGCCGAAGCGAAAATCGTCCTGGTAATGCGTTTCATGGTTCACCTCCATAGAGTCGGTCTGATCTCACGCAAGCGCCTGTCACTTGCATGCATGGACTGCCGCAAGCGGTGTGCCTCGCTCGAGCGCGTTTCGCTCGGACAGGCGCCGCAGCGGCACTGCCTGCAATCGAGCAGGAGGCGTTCCCGGCGTGGTGCAACTAAACCGATTTGGAAACCGAACTATTTTGCACTGCAGCGAAGCCGGTCAACTTGCGCCTTTTGCCGTGCCGGTGCGGCGCGCTTCCATCCCTACCTCGACCCCGCGCGTTTCCGGCGCACCGCCGCGATGCGCTGCACGCTTTCCCACTTTCCTTTACATTGCGGGTGCGATGGTGCTTTAGCATCGCTCCCTCTAATCAAACAACGGTGTCTGCCATCGTCGATTCCATGCAGCCAATCGTCTCAGTCACGAACCTGTCGAAAACCTATGCCACCGGTTTTCATGCACTTAAAAACATCAATCTGGCCATCAACCGCGGGGAAATCTTCGCTTTGCTCGGGCCAAACGGGGCGGGCAAAACGACCCTCATCAGCATCATTTGCGGCATTGTCAACGCCAGCGCCGGCAGCGTGACGGTGGACGGCCGTGACATCGCAACCGACTATCGCGGTGCGCGCTCGCTGATCGGCCTCGTGCCGCAGGAGTTGACCACCGACTCCTTCGAAACCGTCTGGGCGACCGTCTCGTTCAGCCGCGGGCTGTTCGGCAAGCCGAAAAATCCGGCCTACGTCGAAAAGGTGTTGCGCGACCTCTCGCTGTGGGAAAAGCGCAATAGCAAGATCATCACGCTCTCGGGCGGCATGAAACGGCGCGTGCTGATCGCCAAGGCGCTCTCGCACGAGCCGCGCGTGCTGTTCCTCGACGAACCGACCGCCGGCGTGGACGTGGAACTGCGTCGCGACATGTGGAAGCTGGTGCGCTCGCTCGCCGAGAGCGGCGTGACGATCATCCTCACCACGCACTATATCGACGAGGCCGAGGAAATGGCCGATCGCATCGGCGTGATCAGCGCGGGTGAAATCATGCTGGTCGAAGAGAAAACGGAGTTGATGCGCAAGCTCGGCAAGAAGCAGTTGACGCTGCAACTGGAGAGTCCGCTCGAGCAAGTGCCGGCCTCGCTCGCGGGCTACGGGCTCGACGTCGCGAAGGGCGGCAACGAACTGATTTACACCTACGAAGGCGAGGGCGGCCGCACCGACATCATCGCGCTGCTCAAGGCGCTCGACGACGCCGGCATCCGCTTCAAGGACCTGCACACGACCCAAAGTTCGCTCGAAGACATCTTCGTCAGTCTGCTCCGAGGTAATCAATGAATATCTACGCGATTCGCGCCATCTACAAGTTCGAGATGGCGCGCACCTGGCGCACGCTGATGCAGAGCATCATCGCGCCGGTGATTTCGACTTCGCTGTACTTCGTCGTGTTCGGCGCGGCGATCGGCTCGCGCATCAAGGAAGTGGACGGCATCAGTTACGGCGCCTTCATCGTGCCGGGCTTGATCATGCTGTCGCTGCTGTCGCAAAGCATTTCGAACGCTTCGTTCGGGATTTACTTTCCGCGCTTTACCGGCACGATCTATGAGTTGCTGTCGGCGCCCGTATCGTATCTGGAGATCGTCGTGAGTTATGTGGGCGCCGCGGCCACCAAATCGATTCTGCTCGGTCTGATCATTCTCGCGACCGCGGGCTTGTTCGTGCCGCTGCAAGTGCAGCATCCTTTCTGGATGATCCTGTTTCTCGTGCTCACGGCGGTGACGTTCAGTTTGCTCGGTTTCATTATCGGCATCTGGGCGGATAGCTTCGAGAAGCTGCAACTCGTGCCGCTTCTGATCATCACGCCGCTGACTTTTCTCGGCGGCAGTTTCTATGCGGTCAATATGCTGCCGCCGTTCTGGAAGGTCGTGACGCTGTTCAATCCGATCGTCTATCTGGTCAGCGGATTTCGCTGGAGCTTCTATGGTCTCGCCGATGTGAATGTCGAGGTGAGTCTCGGCATGACCGCACTGTTTCTGGCCGTGTTTTTGTTGATTGTCGCGTGGATCTTCAAGACGGGTTATCGGCTCAAGACCTGAGGGCATGAGCGCGCGCATGCCGGCGTCAGGCCGGCGAGCGCGGTGCGATCGCAACCGGCTTTTCGAGTGTCCGGCACGCGTTTGCGTGCCGGCTTCGAGCTTTGCCAGCCTCTACGTCACATAAGCCTGCGCGACATTGATCAACTGCACGCGGTTGCGCACGTTGAACAACTGGCGCAGACGGCGCAAGTGGTAATCGACGTTATGCGGCGACAGCCCAAGGAAGTAGGCGATCTCCTTGTCTCGCTGACCCTGCACGACCGCCTTCAGCACCGCATGCTGCAATTCACTCAGCGTCACGCGTTGCTGCTGCGCGGGCGCGATGCCGATCACGCTCTTCGCGTGCGTCCAGATGAATTCGTGGATCGTGTGCGCGAACATCAGCGTTTCGGCCACGATCGACTCGGTCATCCAGCGCGGATTGCCGCTCTCGGAGTTGAAGCACAGGCTCGCGCTCAGTTCCGGCTCGGGCAGCGGCATCTGCGTGAGAATGCCGCTTTTGCGCCCGGTCGCCTCCAGCATGTCGATCAGCCCGCCGAGCCGTTCGCTGCGCATTTGCGCACGCGGCAGGTCGGCGCGCATGTCGGCCGTGTTCCAGAGAAACGGCATGCCGGTCGGCGAGGCGAGGGCTACGCGCGGGTCGAGCTCGAAATAACGCTCGCGAAAATAACGCGTGAGCCAGTTCTGCGACTCGTAGCTGGTCAGCACGAACATCGTCTTGTGATGCGCCGACGTGCGCGTGGCGGTATAGCTGAACGAGTCGAAGCCCAGTTGCCTGATGCGCCGCCGCACGAATTCGATGCGGTCCTGCGCGCTGCCAAAGCGCACCAGTGGACTGATGACGGGTGCAGCGCGCCGCGCGGCGGGCGAGGGCGTGCCGATCTCCTCCTCGGTGAAGAGCGTGAGAAAGCCTGCGGGCGCCACGCCTGTTGCGGTGCGGTTGGGTGCCCTGGATGCTTCAGCCGCGTGGGCTGATTTCTCGAGTTGCCGTGTGCCGGCCGGGTAAGCCGGTTGGGCGGCAACTGCCGAGTTGTATGCTGCCGACGCGTGCCCGGCTTCGCCTTGCGGCGAGCCGGTCAACCAGTGCGGCAGCGTATCGCATTCGTGTTCCATGAAACGGTAGCTCCAGCGTTCGAAACGCGTGAAAGACGACAACCTGAATGATTAGCTATTTCCAGAAATTGCGGTAGCCGGTTCCTTGCTATCATTTTTGAGTTCTTGCTGCGATAGAGAATCGGCAACGCGGGCATGGCAGGGTTCACTCTTCATATGGCACCTCCCTGGGAATGGACGTGATGGTACGAATTCCAAAACTCACAACGACGCTCGCCTACGACCGCTACATGGCGGGCCAGAAACTGGTGTCGAGCGTGGATCGCCCGTGGCGGCACCTGGTGCTGCGCTCGTATCTCGAACCGGCCGAGCAGGAGCTGCTCGAAGCGCCCGGCTTGCAGGACCTCACGCTGATGACGCTCGCGAGCGGCGCCGAGCATCTCGAACGCAACCTGGACGGGCGCTGGGAAAGCGCCGATCTGCATATGGGCGACGTCTGGTTCGTGCCGCCCGCGCCGATCTCCTGGCGCTGGCGTTCGATCAGCGATGCGCCGCTGTCGACCGTCCATTTGCACCTCGAGCGCAGCCTGATCGACAGCGTCGCCGAGCAGATGGAACTGGGCGGCTCCCGTGAGCTGTCCCTCGGCGACGCGATGCAGTTTCGCGATCCGCTGATCGCCGCGATGCTTGCTGCATTGCATCGCGCCGCCGCCGATCCGTCCGACTCGCGTCTGTATGTCGATGCGCTGGTCCACGCGCTAGCCGCGCATCTGTTGCAGCACTATGCGCGCGGCCGTCCCGCGGCCGCCGCAACGCCGGCGCGCCCGGAGCGCCTCGTGCCGCGCCGGGTCCGCCGTGTAACCGATTACATTCGCGCCAATCTCGGCGGTGATCTGGCGATCAGCGAACTGGCCGCGCAGGCGGGGCTAAGCAGTCTCCATTTTGCGCGGGTGTTTCGCCGCGAGACCGGCGAGACGCCGCATCAGTATGTATCGCGCTTGCGGCTCGAGGAAGCCGCGCGGCTGTTGCGTGCCACCGGTCAGACCGTGCTGCAGATTGCGATCGCGGTTGGTTTCGAGAATGCCAGTCATTTCTCCGTGCAGTTCAAGCGTGGCTACGGCGTAACGCCGCTCGCTTACCGGCTGCGCGGCTGAAGTACGGATTGCGCGGCTGGAAGTGGCCGGCTGGTCAGCGCGGCAATGGCGGGACGGCAGTGGACAATTCGAGGCAGCCTGATGAGGGCGCCTCGCCCCTCGCCGCTTTCGCCGCCGGGCAGTGCTGCCGCCCTGCCTGCGACCGCGGACAAGATCGGGTCGCCGGAAGATTCAGCCGATGAGCCGCCTTCGGGAATCACGCACATCGCGCAGTGTGCTGTGCATTGCGCAGCTTGCAAACTACGAACTTTCGTGGCGGCGAGGTGGTTGGACCTGGCATGTGTGTGCCGGTGTGGCTTGCCGGGCGTAATTCGCTCAAAACATTGGCGCGGGGCCAACTGGACTGACCAGTCGGACAGCAACTGTATCTGTCGAAGCCTTGCATCGGACGACAGAATCATGTGCCCGTGGCTTGGCTCCTCGCCCTGCGTCAAGCGCTCCGACCGACCGTTCCCTTCACCTTCACACTGGAAACCTGGCGATGACCCGACTCCGAATCACCTCCTGCGGCCATGTCTTTACCGCCGAAACCCATCCGGACGCGCCGCAAACCGTGGCCGCGTTCCTGAAGCTCCTGCCGTACCGGCAAAAGCTTATTCACGTGCGCTGGAGCGGCGAAGGATGCTGGGTGCCGCTCGGCGACTTCAAGCTCGAAAACGACGGCAACGCGGTCGGCTTCGAGAATCATACGAGCCATCCGTCGGTCGGCGATATCCTGTTTTATCCCGGCGGCTACAGCGAAACCGAGATCATTCTCGCGTACGGTTCGTGCTGCTTCGCGAGCAAGATGGGGCAACTCGCGGGCAATCACTTTCTGACGATCGTCGAAGGCAAGGAGAAGCTGCGCGAGCTCGGCACCAAAGTGCTGTGGGAAGGCGCGCAGGACGTGCTGTTCGAGAAGATCTGAAGCGGCGGGGCAGTTTCGCGCAAGGGGGATGCCTCCCGGTGGCAACCTCCCGGACTTCCTTCTTTGGGACGAGCCGGTGCGGACACGTCCTAACCCTGGTTAATTTTTGTTCCATAAATCGCGCATACTGGAGGCGCCCGGGCGGCTTGCGCAGCGCTCACCATTGCCTCCTGAGCGCGGTTTGCAGTCCATGCGGTCGCGTTAAGCATGTCCCGAAGGAAGTCTCGCCGGGACGGCGCGGAACACCTATTTTGGCCGCCATGCGGCGCCAGGTCTCCCACATGACAGACTCGCACGTACTGCCGCTCACCGCTTTCGCCAAACAGTTGCGCCTGCAACAGGTCGAACTGACCGAGCGCTGGATGAAGGCGGTCTTTCATGACGCAGAATTGACCGAATCTGACCGGCTGACCTACGAACAACTGGCCGATCACATCCCGAATATCCTCGACGAAATCTGCAGCGTGCTGGAGAACCAGGATCTCGACCACGTCGAGAGCGCGATCGAACGCGACGCGCGGCTGCACGGCAAATTGCGCTGGAAGCAAGGGTACCGGATCGACGAACTGGTGCGCGAGCTCGATCTGTTCCGGCAGATGCTGACCGGCGCGATCGTCGAATTCAGCGAAGCGCGGCCGTATTTCACGCGGCGCCACGAGGAACGGGCGCGGCACTTCATCGACGAAGCCGTGAGCTTTGTCACGCTGACGTCGATTCGCGAGGTCGTCAACGAACGCGACCGCACGATCGACGACTACACCGAGCGCCTCGAGCGCGCCAATCACGAACTGACGCTCAAGCAACGGCTGGTCGGCGACCTGTACGAGTCGCGCATGCAGATCACGCGCAGCGTCGTGCACGATCTGCGCAACTTTCTCAATGTGTTTTCGATGGCGCTGCAACTGATCGGCCGCGCGCCGGCCAAAACCGAGACCGCGCTCGCGCTGGCGAACCGTCAGGCGGCCGATATGAAAACGCTGGTCGACGAACTGGTTGAATACTCGGTGGTGCTCGGCGACGACAGTCCGCTCGTGCTGGAAAGCTTCGCACTGCGCGAGCTGTTCGACGAACTGGTGATCTCCTGCGAAAGCGCGATCGAAGCGAAAGGGCTGCAGCTTCAGACCGCCTTCGACGGCGCGCTGGACGTGGTCGTCTCCAACCGTCTCAAGCTCAAACAGGTCGCGCTCAACCTGTTGACCAACGCGGCCAAATACACCAAGGCGGGCGAGGTCGAATTGAGCATGACGGCGATGGAAAACGATCGCTGGCGCCTGCGCGTGTCGGATACGGGCGTGGGAATCGGCGCGTCGGACCGCGAGCGCGTGTTCAAGGAGTTCGAGCGCGCCACGGACGAGGACATTCCGGGCGCGGGCCTGGGCCTCGCGATCGTCAAGGAACTGTGCCGGGTGCTGCAGGGCGAGATTCGCTTCGACTCGCACGAAGGCGAGGGGACGATCTTCGAAATCAGTTTTCCGATGCGTCTGGAGGCCGCGGGCGGCTGATAGATCTGCCGGGGAATAGCGTCACCCGCTGTATCAGTTCGCGCCTCTTCACGTGTAGTTCTCCCGTATGACTTCCGTTTGACTACCGAGGGTAGACCCGTTGCGGTCGATTTTCGTCGCGTTTGAGAACTTCAAACGGAATTAGCGCTGTCTCGTGCGCTGATTCGGAATAGTCAAAATTTCTGCTTAGAAGTGCCTAAAAATAATGAGCGCGATATAAGACATTTGGCATTTTTGGTCTTAAATGCGCTATGCCATTTTTCCAATATAAGCTAAAAAATCGCTTTACACGGTATATTTGTGCTCGGCGACTTTGTGGTCGTGACCAGGTAGTCACGCTGTCTTAAGTTTCTATTGGATCGCGTTAAATAATTAGGATGACATAGTAAAAATCTTGGTGCTTTGGATCTTCTATAAAAGATTGGGAGGAATGTTGAACAAGTCTTATGAGAGCGTAGGGAATAGCACGACCCGCACATACGCGGCGGGGTCCGAGGTGACGAAAGGCCGTGGTGGGCGAGGGGTTGCGGGCTATAGCGCACTGCTAGCCGTCGGCACCAGTCTGTTTGGGACGTTAGTGATGGCTTTGCCCGCGAAAGCGGCCGGGGAGTCGCCCAACCCACTCATGAATGCGCCTGTCGAATGGGATGTCGCCGATCCGGTGACTGTCGGCCAAACGCCCGAGTCCAATGTGAACCGTTCAAAAACGCTAACGCTTGCAACTGCTGCGCTGGCTGATCCAGTACCCGTCACCCAATTCATTGCCGTTAGTCCGTTCACGACACCCGCGTTGACGACGTCAGCGTCGGGAGGCGAAAACGCAATGGCGATCGGCGTCGGCGCGATGGCCATCGACAATAACGCGCTCGCCATTGGCACGAGTTCGGGCGCGGCGCGCGTCAATACGACCGCCGTCGGCGCGGCAGCCGCTGCGTTGGCACCCAATGCGACGGTGGTGGGCGCCGGTGCGACAAGCAACTATTTTGCAGAGAATGGTGTTGCAATCGGCTATAACGCAGCCGTTCAGAACGTCAATGCATTGGCTATCGGGACGAGCGTCCAGACGGACGCGGCGAACTCGATCGCTGCGGGTAGCGGCGCCCTTATCACGGCGGCCGCCACGAAAGCAATCGCGTTTGGTTCCGGCGCGACGGCCACGGCAGCGGGATCGGTCGCGTTGGGTGCGGATTCCTCCGCGGACCGGGCGGATACCATCTCAGTCGGTAGCGCCACGCTGCAACGGCAGATCGCCAATGTCGCGGCCGGCACCCAGGGCAGCGATGCCACTAACGTCTCGCAGTTGAAGGGCATGGCGGGCGTGCTGGGAGGCGGCACCGACGTTGCCGCGGACGGAACGATTGCGAAGCCCGTCTATAAGGTCGGTGGGAGGATATACAACGATGTCGGCTCGGCGCTCGCAGCCGTCGTCACGACCACCACCCAGGCCAGCGCCGATTCCGTTCAGTACGATTCGAGCTCTCACGACACCGTCACGTTAGGCAGCAGTAGCGCGCCGGTCCGGCTCACCAACGTGCGCGCCGCGAATCTTGCCGCCGGCAGTTCGGACGCCGTCAACGGCGCGCAACTGTTCGCCACCAATCAGGCCGTCGCGCAGAACACCGGCAGCATCACGAACCTCGATCAGCGCGTCACGGATAACACGACGAACATCAGCAACCTCGATCGACGGGTCACGGAGAACACGACGAATATCAGCAACCTCGATCAGCGCGTCACGGACAACACGACGAACATCAGCAACCTCGATCAGCGGACCACGGACAACACGACGAACATCAGCAACCTCGATCAGCGCACCACGACGATCGAAGGCGACGTGAGCAACATCACAAACCAGATCAGCAATGGCGAGATCGGGCTGGTCCAGCAGGATCAGACCTCGCGCAATCTCACGGTGGCGAAAGACACAAACGGCGCTCGCGTCGATTTCACCGGCACCGGCGGCGCGCGCGAGTTGACGGGCATTGCGGCCGGCACCACGGATGCCTCCGCGGTCAATCTCGGCCAGTTCAGACCGATGGTGGCCGCGCTGGGCGGCGGCGCACAGATCAACGCCGACGGTTCGCTGACCGGCCCCAGCTATCACATGCAGGGCGGTACGCAAACCACCGTCGGCAACGCGCTCGACTCGCTCGACACCGGCCTCAACACCTTGCAGCAAAGCATGCAGAGCGGCGGTATTGGGATGGTCACGCAGGATCCCGTGTCGCGCGTCATCGCCGTCGGTGCGACCACGGACGGCAAACTGATCGACATGGCCGGCGCGGCGGGCAACCGTGTCGTCACAGGCGTGGCAGCCGGCACGGTGGGTCCGGCCAGCAGCAACGCGGTCAACGGCTCGCAACTGTACGCGCAGGCGGCGAGCACGGCGGTGGCGCTCGGCGGCGGGGCGACCGTCAACGCGGACGGTTCGGTCTCGGCGCCGACGTATAACGTGGGCGGCACGGTCGTGAACAATGTCGGCGGCGCGATCACCAACCTGGACGGGCGCGTGACGCAGAACAGCAGCGATATTGCCGGTCTGCAAAGCACTGTCGGCAACCTTGGCGGCGCGGTTGCGAATGCGGTGCAGTACGACAGTTCGGCGCACAACCGGATCACCCTCGGCGGCACGGCGGCCAATGCGCCGAAAGTCCAACTGACCAATCTGCAGGACGGCACACTGTCGGCCACCAGTACCGATGCGGTGACCGGAGCGCAACTCTGGACCACCAACCAGACTGTCAGCACGCTTAGCCAGCAGATCAACGTGGTGCGGAACAACCAGACCAGCGGCACGCCCTATGTTGCCGTCAATAGTTCGGGTAACGCTGCGCAGGCAATCGGCAACGGTTCCGTGGCGATCGGCGGCGGCGCCAAAGCGTCGGCGCCGAACTCGGTCGCAATCGGCGAGGGCTCGGTGGCCGATGTGACCAACACGGTGTCGGTAGGCTCGTCCGGCAGCGAGCGCCGTATTACCAACGTCGCGGCGGGGCAGGGGCCGACCGACGCCGTCAACATGCAGCAGTTCCAGGGCGGTTTGAGCGACATGGCGCGCAGCGCGTACTCCGGAACGGCATCGGCGCTGGCGCTGACCTCGATCCCCGAAGTCGATGCCACGAAGAACCTCGCAATCGGCGTCGGAACGGCTGGTTACAAAGGCTATCAGGCGGTGGCGGTGGGTCTGTCGGCGCGCGTCACGCAGAGTTTGAAGGTGAAACTAGGCGCGGGCATCAGTTCCGCCACCACTGCGGTCACGGCCGGGGCGGCGTATCAGTGGTAGCGGGGCGGCGGGAAATCGGCGTGCTTGAAACGCGCCGCTAGACAGTCAGCGAGTGACACTCGCTGCAGAGGCACCCCGCACGTCCGAGCGCGCGGGGTGCCGAACGACACTTACTTGAAGAGCTTCATTGCCTGCGAGAGCGTATTGACCACGCCCCAAGCCAGCGGCAGTGTCACATACAGCCAGAAGACGGCGAGTTTGACCTTGCTGGTCTGATTCACTGCTTGAATGGTCGACATGCGAGTCTCCTTAAGCGCCTTTGGCGAGTTGTGCTTCGGTCATGTGGTGCTTGTCGTCCACACGCTTGATCAGCAGGTTGCAGACGAAGCCCACTACCAGCAGCACGGCCATGATGTGAACGGTCATCGTGTACGCGTCCGCCTTGGCGACGCCTTGCGCGACTTCATAAGCGCGAATGTAGTTCACCAGCACCGGACCGGCGACGCCCGCCGCGGCCCACGCCGTCAGCAGACGCCCGTGAATGCCGCCGACGAACGCCGTGCCGAACATGTCGGCGAGATAAGCCGGCACGGTCGAGAAGCCGCCGCCGTACATCGTCAGGATCACGCAGTAGGCGAGCACGAAAAGGGCGATGTGGCCCGACGCCGCGAAACCGGGCACGAGGTAGTACAGCACCGCGCCAAGCGCGAAGAAGATGAAGTAGGTGTTCTTACGGCCGATCCAGTCCGACGCCGACGCCCACACGAAACGGCCGCCCATGTTGAAGAGCGACAGCAGGCCGACGAAACCAGCCGCCGCGGCTGCCGACACCGTGTCCTTGAAGCTCTCCTGAATCATCACCGAGGCCTGGCCGAGAATGCCGATGCCGGCCGTCACGTTCAGGAACAGCACGAGCCAGATCAGATAGAACTGCGGCGTCTTCAACGCCTGATCGATATGCACGTGATTGCGCGAGATCATCTTGTTCTGATTCGTGGCGCCCGGCGTCCAGCCGGCCGGCTTCCAGTCCGCCGGCGGCACGCGGATCGCGAGTGCGCCGATCGTCATCGAGATGAAATACGCAATGCCGAGCACGACGAACGTTTCGGCCACGCCGATGCTGGTCGCGCTGCGGAAGTGATTCATCAATGCCACGGACAACGGCGCGGCGATCATCGCGCCACCGCCGAAGCCCATGATCGCCATGCCGGTCGCCATACCGCGGCGATCCGGGAACCAGCGGATCAGCGTGGACACCGGCGACACGTAGCCGAGGCCGAGCCCGATTCCGCCGATCACGCCGTAGCCGAGATAGAGCAGCACGATCTGATGCAGATATACGCCGAGCGCGGAAACCAGGAATCCACCGCCGAAGCAGCATGCGGCGGTAAACATCGTGCGACGCGGGCCGACGCGTTCGAGCCACTTGCCCGTGAAGGCCGCCGACAAACCGAGGAACACGATCGCCAGCGAGAAGATCCAGCCGAGCGAGGTCAGCGACCAGTCGTCAGCAGTCGATTGCGTGATGCCGATGACTTTTGTCAACGGACCGTTGAACACGGAAAAGGCGTACGCCTGGCCGATGCAGAGGTGGACGGCAAGGGCCGCGGGCGGAACCATCCAGCGCGAAAAACCTGGCTTCGCGACGGTGGCCTGCTTGGAAAAGAAGGGGGCGGAGCCTGAATTCCCGCTCGGCTCGGTGATGCTGCTCATGGTCGGTCTCCCGGTGACGAATTAGTTGTTATCGGCCTTGCGCAAGAATGCTTTAGGTCTTGCGGCGTAAAAATTGCGTTTTTCGATGCCGCCAATATATGTATTTTCATTGCATATGGCGCGCTCGAATTCGCGACGAAATCAACTTCGTCGAACGATAGGGGGCGATCAAGCCCTTGGCAATATGAGATACAAATACATATGATGTTTGTCTGGTGAGACACGAGCGTAATCTGCGGATTCGTGGCCCAACGGTAGCGTTGTCCGGAATAAACTACCGGATTCTTCCAGGACGGCAGCCCGACAGCGGCATCTTTCGCCACGTCGGCCCGCTTGACCGAACACCCCGGAGCGGCCCGTGCTACCGTGAGTAGATAATCCTAAAAACAACAGCGACTGATATACTACATACGGAATATTGATTTTTGCGGCATTGCAGCATATGATTGAGTCATTCGTTCACTCAATCATTCGGAGTTACAAATGGAAGTTGTTCCTCTCTCGCTGTTTGCCATTGCTGTTGTCGGTTTAGGCTCTGCCGCCACTGTGCTGTTGACCCGCTGGATTCCGCAGCCTGTCGCGCAGCTTGCAGCGCAACATGGCCGCTTCGTCGGCTTAGGCGAGCAACGCGTGGCAGTGGCAAGACCGTATCGTGCGCATGTTCAACAAGAGGCGATGAATGTCGTCAGAACTTCAAACTGAAGCAGTGGCCACACCGTTGACGTTGTCATTGCAGCCGATCGGCGCGAGCGCGAGCTTGCGCGATCAGGCGTATGCGATGCTCCGCCAGGCCATTGCCGACGCGGACATCTATCAGAACCGTGAAGAAATCCGTCTCGACGAGCGGGTGCTGAGCGAGTCGCTCGGCGTTAGCCGCACGCCGGTACGTGAGGCCATGACGCTGCTCGAACAGGAAGGTTTTCTGCGCATGGTGCCGCGCCGCGGCATCTATATCGTGCGCAAGAGCAAGCGTGAAATCGTCGAGATGATCCAGATGTGGGCCGCGCTCGAAAGCATGGCGGCGCGTCTTGCCACGCTGCACGCCACGGACGAGGAGATCGCCCGTCTGCGCCACATGTTCGACAACTTCCGCGACGCGACGCCGGCGGAACACATCGCGGAGTATTCGGACGCCAACATTGCGTTTCACCAGGCGATTGTCGAGTTATCCAAGTCGCAGATCATTCTCGACACGATCAAGAACATCTTCATCCACGTGCGCGCGATTCGCCGCATGACCATTTCGCAGAGCGACCGCGCATCGCGCTCGATCGTCGATCATCTGCGCATTATCGAAGCGCTGGAGAAGCGCGATACCGAACTGGCCGAGCGTCTCACTCGTCAGCATTCACTGGATCTGGCGGCGTTCGTCGAGGCGAACTGCGATTTTCTGGACTGACGCGGCGGCCTCGCGAGGCGGCGTTTGATGGATGAGTAAGACGGGAAGGGCCCGCGGTGCAGACACCGCGGGCCTTTTTTATTTGTGTCGAACGCAGCAGGCGCGGGGCTTCCCGGCTAATGCGGGATAAACCTCGCTTGACGGTCCTAAAAATATGGTATGTGATATATCAAAAGACGCAGACCGAAAGCCGATGCCGTTGTTTCGCCCGCATCGCGTGACGGCGCTAACGTTTTTGCCGCGAAGACAAGCCGCATACATAGTCAGCGCGGCGGAGAACGCACCGAAATTGCCAGGAAATTACAAGTAGACGCCTTTTCAACAACTACGTTGCTCAGGACCAGAGTAAGGCGCCAAAGCGCAAAGCCCTGGTCGACACAGGAGACAGGACATGAGCAAAGCACTCGACGGTGTGCGCATTCTCGACTTCACGCATGTGCAATCCGGGCCTACCTGCACGCAACTGCTTGCATGGTTCGGCGCGGATGTCATCAAGGTGGAGCGGGCGGGCGCGGGCGATATCACGCGCGAGCAGTTGCGCGATATTCCCGATGTAGACAGCCTCTACTTCACGATGCTCAACCACAACAAACGCTCCGTCACGATCGATACGAAGAATCCTGAAGGCAAGCAGGTGCTCGAGGCGCTGATCCAGAAATGCGACGTGCTGGTCGAGAACTTCGCGCCCGGCGCGCTGGACCGCATGGGCTTCACGTGGGAGCGGATTCAGGAACTGAATCCGCGCATGATCGTCGCGTCGGTGAAGGGCTTCGGTCCTGGGCCGTACGAGGACTGCAAGGTCTACGAGAACGTCGCGCAATGCGCGGGCGGCGCGGCTTCGACCACCGGCTTCGACGACGGCCCGCCGGTCGTGACAGGCGCGCAGATCGGCGACAGCGGCACCGGCTTGCATCTGGCGCTAGGTATCGTCACGGCGCTGTATCAGCGCACACACAGCGGACGCGGTCAGCGCGTACTCGCCGCGATGCAGGACGGCGTGCTCAACCTGTGCCGCGTGAAACTGCGCGACCAGCAGCGGCTCGAACGCACCGGCGTGATGAAAGAGTATCCGCAGTATCCGAACGGAGAGTTCGGCGAAGCGGTGCCGCGTGCGGGCAATGCGTCGGGCGGCGGTCAGCCGGGCTGGATCCTGAAGTGCAAGGGCTGGGAGACCGACCCGAACGCGTATATCTACTTCATCACGCAGGCGCCGGTGTGGGCGAAGATCTGCAACGTGATCGGCAAGGAAGAGTGGGCCACGGATCCCAACTACGCGACGCCCGCTGCGCGCCTGCCGCATCTTAAGGATATCTTCGCCGAGATCGAACGCTGGACCATGACGAAGACCAAGTTCGAGGCCATGCAGATCCTGAACAAGTACGACATTCCGTGCGGACCGATTCTGTCGATGAAGGAAATCGCCGAAGAGCCGTCGTTGCGCAAAACCGGCACGATTGTCGAAGTGGATCATCCGACTCGCGGCAAGTATCTGACGGTTGGCAATCCTATCAAACTGTCCGACAGCCCGACCGAGGTCACGCGCTCGCCGTTGCTGGGTGAACATACCGACGAAGTCATGGCCGAACTCGGCTATTCGCCTGAGCAGGTCAGTGCGCTGCGCACTGCCGGCGCGATCTAGGCCCGATCCACGTAAACAGGGAGCAACGTATGGATACATGGATGCGGTTCATGTCGAGCGACGGCGGCGTCGTGTTCGGCCGTGTGGAAGGTGGCTATCTGCACGAATATGAAGGTCTGGAGCACCCGGTGCCGACCGGCGCCGTGTTGTCGACGCGCGCACTGACGCCGCTCGCGCCGTGCGCGCCCGGCAAGATCGTCGCGCTGTGGAACAACTTTCACGCGCTGGCGGCGAAGCTCGACAAACCGGTGCCGGCACACCCGCTTTTCTTGTTGAAGCCCGCGGGTTCGGTGATCGGTTCAGGTGAGCCGATCAGGCGGCCGCTCAGCTATGCCGGCAAGATCGCCTATGAAGGCGAACTCGGCATTGTGATCGGGCGGCGCTGCCGCGATGCGAGTGTCGAAGAGGCGGCGGAAGCGATTTTCGGCTACACGCTCGTCAACGACGTCACCGCCGCCGATCTGTTGAACGAGAATCCGCACTTTCCGCAATGGTGCCGGGCGAAGGGCTTCGATACGTTCTGCTGTGTCGGCCCGGCGATCGTCTCCGGTTTCGACTGGCAGCAGGCACATCTCATCACAATGCTCGATGGCGTGGAGCGGCAGAACTATCCGCTCGCCGACATGGTTTTCTCGCCCGCCGAGCAGGTGAGTCTGATCTCGCAGGATCTCACGCTCGAGCCGGGCGATGTGATCGCGTGCGGCACGTCGGTCGGCGTCGGTTCGATCAAGGATGGCGCGACAGTAACGGTCACGGTGGACGGGATCGGCACGCTGAGCAATACCTTGAACGCTGTGCGCGCGGGCGCCGCCGCAGGCGCGGAGCCGGCCGTGGCAGGTGCCGTCTGAACGCTTGACCAATCGCGCGATCCGTTGGGATCGCGCCCATGCATTCCGGTACCAAGGAGCGCGCATGCCGCTAGCGTATGACAGTACCGTCTGGTGTTCGCTGGCCGTGGTGTTTGCTTCGGTGCTGGCCGTTGCGCTTGCGGCTGTCGGGCAACTGCCGCTCGAACGGCGACCGAAGCGCCGTCCTGACTGGCATGCGGGCGCATTGGCCGCCGCGCTCGCCGGTCTTTTCGCTGCCGGCATAGGCGCGAGCGACGGCGTGGTCGGCGCAGCCGTGGCGGGCGCGGTGCTCGGCGCGTGGCTGGTGCGTCGGCGCAACTTGACGCGGCGCCCGCGCCTCGTTGCGCTGTTGGCCAGCAGCATGGGGCTCGCCGTGATGTCGGGGGGCTTCGCGCGTTATCTGTCGTCGGCGGCGCAGGCGAATGTCGAGCGCGTCGAGCTCTGTGTCGCCGTGTTCATCGGCGCATTGATCTTCGCCACGTCGGCCATCGCGTTCTGCAAACTGCGCGGCGCACTGCGACTCAGCGTGGTGGCGCGGCCGGGGCACGGCATCGTCAACCTGTTTGCGCTGTCGCTGTGCGGCTGGCTCGGCTATGGATTCGTGACCGAACCGGCGCAGCCATTCGGACTCGCCGCGCTCCTCGCGATGAGCGCGCTGGCTTGTGCGATGGGCGTACATTTGATGCTCAGCCGCGAGTACTCCGACAGCCACGAGCATGGTCACGATTCGAGCACACTCGCCTTTGCCGCGCGCTGTCATAGCCTGACGATGGGCAAGCACGGGCTGTTCGCACGAATCGAATGGCACGGTGGGGAAGAGCAGAGCTGGATGCTGCGCGACGTGACGACATACTGCGTGCGCACGGCGGCCTACCCGTATCGTCGAAATGGCAGCAATGGCGTGAGTGCCCACGTGCGGCAACGTGCGTGCGACCGCCGCCGGCCGGCTCGCGCTGCGACACGGCGAATGCCATGAATGCTCACACCTTCAGGTGGGCGGGTGTGTCGCGTCGCGGCACCGTGATCCCGCGAACACCCTCACTCGGCCGCCGACGCGAACTCGCTGAAGTACTGCGCCTTCTTGTGCAGAATCATTTGAGCGAGAAAGTCGGCGTCGTACGCGCTATGCAAATGGGCGTGAAAGCGCTCGATGTAGGCAGTGATCTGCGCCGCCTCGCTATTGAATTCCCTGAGGACGTCGAGGGTGGCGCGGTCCCAGCGAAAGCGCAGGCCGAGGTCGCTGAAGGCGGCGTTGTACGCGCTGAGGTGGGCGTCGTCGGGATGGTTTGCGGCAACACGGGCAGTGTGTGCGCTGGGATGAGACTCAACCGAAGCGTGGTTCATGACCGGACTCCTGGGCAGACGAGTGATGGAACTCGCTTGCAGCATAGAAGTCCTGACGAATCTGCAATAGTTAAAGTTTCATTGGATCTTCATAGCCTACTGCTTATACACGCTCAATTCCTTGACGCGCGTGATCTTCTCGATCAGATTCGCGCCTTCCTCCATCAGGAAGCGTTTGAAGGCGACTGCCACCGGCGGCAGGCGCTTGTTCTTTCGATGCACCACGTACCAGTTGAGCATGACCGGAAAGCTCTCGACATCGAGCACGACCAGGTGGCCGAGCTGCAATTCGAGGCTGATGGTATGCGCGGACAGAAAGGCGATACCCATGCCCGCGATCACGGCCTGCTTGATCGTTTCGGTGCTTTTGATCTCCATGGCGATCTTGAGGTTGGCAAGCCGCCCGGCGAAGCCTTCTTCCATCGAATTCCACGTGTCCGAGCCACGCTCGCGCACGATAAACGCTTCGTTCGCCAACTGGCTGAATTTGATGTTGCGCTTATTGGCGAGCGGATGCGTGGGCGCCGCCACGATCACATACGGGTGCGGTGCAAACGGCTCGTTGGTCGCGTCGGTCTCGTGGGGCGGACGCACCATCACCGCCAGATCGGTCTGATTGGTAGCCAGTTGATGCAGCAGTTCCTCGCGATTGTGCACGGCGAGGTTGAGCACGACGCCCGAGTAACGGCGCGTGAATTCAGCCAGCAGCCGCGGAAAGAAGTAGTCGCCGGCACTGATCACCGCGACATTCAGCTTGCCGCCGGAGACGCCTTTGAGCTGACTCATCGCTTCGTCGACTTCGTGGAACTGCTGGATGATCGCGCGGCTGTAGTGAAGCATTTCGGTGCCGGCCGGCGTCAGATAGATTTTTTTGCCGAGTTGTTCGAACAGCGGCAGCCCGGCGTGTTCTTCGAGTTGCCGGACCTGAGTGGAAACGGCCGGCTGGGTGAGGTGCAATTCCTCGGCGGCACGCGAGAAGCTCAGGTGGCGCGCCACCGTTTCGAAAACCTTCAGTTGCCGCAGAGTCGCATTCCGCATCGTCATGACCGATGTATAAGCAAATGTGAATCAACATAATAACAAACTTTAATTATTAGTAATTCAGCAATGACCCTAGCATGGCTCTGTATAAGAAAGCGGAATTGCCGCCGCGGCGCGTGGCGAAAAACTCGGGTTAACGCTTGGATGCGAGCCCTGATGGGCGAAACGCCCGACGCCTCGCGGTTAAAGGCATTAATTGATCGGAATAAAGAAATTCCCGCAAAGAGATGATTTAAGCCGGTCTATTTTTAAAGCAGCGAATTAAAGACGCAAATATCAGATATTCCCGAAGAGCGCGGCTTTTTCGGGTCATAACATAAGGTGGGACGCATACAGTACGGCGCGTTGCAGGGCGATTTCCTGCGGGACGCCAGCCGGCTGCGCCAGACAAATAGTGGAGACAAAGCGAATGGACGATATCAGTCAGCAGACTACGAGCCGCGCATTTTGGGGCAACCGTTGGTGGCAACTCGTCATCGGCATGGTGTGCATGGCTCTGGTGGCCAATCTTCAATACGCGTGGACGTTGTTCGTCACGCCGATGAACGCACGGCATCATTGGGGCGAAGCGTCCATTCAACTTGCGTTCGCGATTTTCATCCTCACTGAAACGTGGCTTGTGCCGCTGGAAGGTTGGCTCGTCGACAGGTTCGGACCGCGGCCCGTAGTCGCGGGCGGCGCGATTTGCGCGGGCGTTGCGTGGGTGATGAACTCGTACATCACGACCC
The DNA here is from genome assembly GCF_003002025.1 of Paraburkholderia sp. BL25I1N1. Taxonomy (GTDB): domain Bacteria; phylum Pseudomonadota; class Gammaproteobacteria; order Burkholderiales; family Burkholderiaceae; genus Paraburkholderia. The sequence continues at coordinate 200,583 of NZ_PVZB01000010.1, read as the reverse complement.
TGCCGATGCTGTACGTCTCCGCAGTCATCGCCGGTATCGGTGCGGGCGGCGTGTACGGCACGTGCGTGGGCAACGCGTTGAAATGGTTTCCCGACAAGCGTGGACTTGCAGCGGGTCTCACCGCTGCGGGCTTCGGCGCGGGCGCCGCGGTGACGGTGATTCCGATTGCCAACATGATCACGCGTTCGGGTTATGAGCATACGTTCTTCTTCTTCGGCATCCTGCAAGGCGGGTGCATTCTCGCGCTTGCGCTGCTGTTGAAAAAGCCGAACTTGCGCTCGCAAGCCGCACCGAAGAGGAAGTTCGCCGTGTCGAAGGTCGACTTTACCCCGGGGCAGATGATCAAGACGCCGGTGTTCTGGGTGATCTACGTGTCGTTCGTCGCCGTGGCCGCGGGCGGTTTGATGGCGACCGCGCAGATCGGTCCAATCGCGAAAGACTGGGGCCTCGCACGCATCCCGATGACGATCTTCGGCATGACCTTGCCGCTCCTGACCGCCACGCTTTCCATCGACAACGTCTGCAACGGTTTTACGCGTCCGCTGTGCGGCTTCATATCCGACAAGCTGGGCCGTGAAAACACGATGTTCGTGATCTTTATCGGCGAAGGCCTGGCGTTGCTCGGGCTGATGCAATACGGCACTAACCCGTACGCGTTCATGACGTTCGCCGCACTGATCTTCCTGTTCTGGGGCGAAATCTTCTCGATCTTCCCGGCGATCTGTGCCGATACCTTCGGCAGCAAATATGCCGCGGCCAACGCCGGCACCTTGTACACCGCCAAGGGTACGGCTTCGTTGCTGGTACCGATCGCGTCGGTGTTGTCGGCGACGGGCGGATGGAATCTCGTGTTCATCGTCTCCGCCGTCGTGACGATCGTCGCGGGCATTTCCGCGAAGTTCATACTCGCGCCGATGCGCTCGCGCTGGATCGAAACGCACAACGAGCCGCAAGGTGTGCTTGCCGTTGCTGGCAACGGCAAGGCTTCGCGCTTGAGCCATTGGCCTGAGCAGACAGGAGAATAGGTGAATGGTCCACACCCGGCAGTGACGTCATGAATGTTTCGTTGCAGCAACTCAAGGTGTTTGTCGCCGTCGCGCGTGAGCGGAGTTTTACGCGCGCGGCGCGTGAGTTCGACTTGACGCAATCGGCGGTGAGTCGTTGCGTGCGCGAACTCGAAGACGCCGTGGAATTAAAGCTGTTCGACCGTACCACGCGCCAGGTCGAACTGACGCATGCGGGGGCGAGCCTCGAGCGAAGAATCGGCCGGCTGCTCGACGAAATCGAGCTCACGCTGCGTGAAGAGCGGGCGGCTTACGACGGTCACACCGGCGTGGTGGTGCTCGCCAGCAATCCGGTGTTGTCGTCGAGTTGGGTGGCGCAGGGACTCGCGCGCTGCGCGGCGGCTTTTCCTGAGCTAGCCGTCTCCGTCAGGGATCAGCCTCAAAGCGGCGTGCTCGCGAGCGTCGAACAGGGCGAGGTGGACTTCGGCGTGGTCTCGATGGCCGAGCCGCTTGCCGGCGACCTGTTGCACGCGCAACTGGTTTTCACGACACCGCTCCATGCGGTGATGCCACCTGCGCATCCGCTTGCGCGCCACGCGAGTGTTACATGGACCGAGTTGCACGAATGGGCGCTCATCACGCTGAACGCCGACACGGGCGTGCGTGGGGCGCTCGAACTCGCCTTCAACGCGAACGGCGTTAAACGACGGCCGGTGCAGGAACTCGGACATGTCGCGGCGGTGCTACGCATGGTTGAACTCGGCCTCGGCGTCGGCATATTGCCAATCGACACGCATTGGCCCGCAATAGGCGCCTCATTGGTCAGCCGGCCACTCGCACCCGCGATGAATCTGGCGACACTGCTCGTGCATCGCCGCAACCGTTCCCTCCGACCCAACGCCGCAGCAGCCTGGGCGCAATTCTCCACTCCTTCACAGACCACCGACGTGTCGCTAGCCGCTTCGCAGATGCAGACGAAGCCGACCGTTGCGCGCGACGGCGCCGTCCTCCACGAGCCCTAGCGTCTTTCAATCGAAGCGGCGCGCACGCACTCAGCCCACGCAACATCCAAGCAAGGAGCCTCATGATGGAAACTGAAACCGACCTCAGGCGCCATGATCTGCTGATCGACGGCAAGCGCTTGCCGCCCGGCACCGGCGAATATTCCGTCGACATCAACCCCGCCACCGAGGAGCCGATCGCGCTGGTTGCGCAAGGCAGCGCCGCCGACGTGGACACCGCCGTGCGCGCCGCGCGCGCAGCGTTGAAAGTGTGGAACGGCATTCGGACCGCTGAGCGGGCCCGCATTCTGATGCGCCTCGCCGGCCTGATGCGCGCGAACCTCGAGGAACTCGCCACGCTCGAAAGCCTCGACGCCGGCAAACCGATCGCGGCGGTGATGCGCCAGGATATTCCGGCCGCGATCGATACGCTCGAATACTACGCAGGCTGGTGCGACAAGATCAACGGCCAGGTCGTGCCGGTGCGCCCCGATGCGTTGACGTACACGTTGCGTGAACCGGTAGGCGTAGTCGCCGCGATCGTGCCGTGGAATTTCCCGCTGATGATCGGCATGTGGAAGATCGCGCCGGCGCTCGCGTGCGGTTGCACGCTGATCGTGAAGCCCGCGGAGATCACGCCGCTGACCGCGCTGCGCATCGGCGAACTCGCGCTTGAAGCGGGTGTGCCGCCGGGCGTGCTGAATATCGTCACGGGCAAGGGGCGGGTGGTCGGCGACGCACTGGTCGCGCATCCCGGAGTCGACAAGGTGACGTTTACGGGCTCGCCCTCGGTGGGGCGCGGCATTCTGCAAGGCGCCGCCGGCAATTTCAAGCGCGTCACGCTAGAGCTCGGCGGCAAATCGGCCAATCTGATTTTCCCGGATGCCAATCTCGACAACGCCGTGCGCGCCGCGGCATCGGGCATCTTCTTCAATACCGGGCAAGTGTGTTCGGCGGGGTCGCGCATTCTCGCCCATCGCGACGTGTACGACGAAGTGGTCGAGCGCCTCGCCGCGCGCGCGAAGTCGATCAAGGTCGGCGATCCGTCGTCGCGCGAAACGTCGATGGGACCGCTTATCTCCGCGGCGCAGATGAACACGGTGCTGGGCTACGTCGAAGCGGGTCGTTCAGAGGGCGCGTCGCTCGTCACGGGTGGCGCGCGGGTGGGTGAACGTGGCTTCTTTGTCGAACCGACTGTGTTTGCCAACGTCGAGCATGAAATGCGCATTTCGCAGGAGGAAATATTTGGGCCTGTGGCGAGCGTGATTCGCTTCAACGACGAAGCCGACGCGATCAGGATCGCAAACGGCACGCTGTATAGCCTCGCGGCGGGCGTGTGGAGCGCGGACATCGGCCGGGTGCATCGGGTTGCACGGGATCTGAGGGCGGGGACCGTGTGGATCAACACATACGGATATACCGATGTGCGCCTGCCGTGGGGAGGATCAGGCGACTCGGGGTTCGGCCGCGAACACGGTGACGTCGCGATCGAGAACTTCACCGAGCCTAAGGCTGTGTGGCTCGCCATCGATCAGTAGCGTAAAAAAAGGATCGAACGCGTTTTGGCGTTCGATCCTTTTATGTTTGCCTTTGCCGATAGGCGGGAGAGCGAACGAATTTCTGATCGCACGCTCGCTATCGAGTCTCAATCTCCTTGCAACGCCATCCGTTCACGCAGTTTAATGAGCGCCAGCACGACATCGATAGTCGGCGTCGGCTCGGCGACGAGGCGGCCCATCTCCTGCACGACGGTCAACAGCGGATCGATCTCCATCGGCCGACGATTCTCCAGATCGACCAGCGTCGATGTCTTGTGGGCGCCGACCGCGCCCGCGCCATCAATACGCTTTTCCACGTCGACGCGAAAGTGCACGCCGAATTGATCCGCAATGCGCTTGGCCTCCAGCATCATCGTGCGCGATACCGCGCGTGTGCCGGGGTCGCTGGTGAGCACGTCGAGCGTGGCGTGCGTCAATGCGCTGATCGGGTTGAAGCACAGGTTGCCCCATAGCTTGAGCCAGATTTCGTCGCGGATATTGTCGCGGATCGGCGCCTCGAAACCCGCCGCCTGCATGATCTCATGCAACTGTTGAATACGCGGCGTGCGTTCTCCGCTCGGCTCCCCGATCGGGAATTTCTTGCCGTACACATGCTTGACGACGCCGGGTTCGACGATTTCGGCAGCCGGGTAGAGCACGCAGCCGATCGCCCGTTCGGGGCCGAGCTTCGTCCATTGACTGCCGTCCGGGTCGACGCTCGTGAGACGCGTGCCGGCGAAGCGTCCGCCGTGCTGATAGAAGTACCAATATGGAATGCCGTTGACGCCCGTGACGATGGCCGTGTGCTTGCCGAGCAGCGGCTGCATTGCATCGACTACGCCGGGCAGCGAATGCGCCTTGAGCGTAATGATCACGAAGTCCTGCACGCCGAGCTCGCGCGGGTCGGACGTGCAGCGCACCGGTGCGCTGAACGTCTCACCGTCCATGATCAGACGCGCACCGTGCTCGCGCATTGCCGCGAGATGCGGACCGCGCGCGACGAAACTCACATCCGCACCGGCGCGTGCGAGTTGCACACCCATCAAGCCGCCGATTGCTCCCGCTCCGAAGACACAGATCTTCATGATGCCCCTCCTCTGATGATGAATAGTCGCTTGCCCGATGCCGTGTCTTGCCGTGCACGGTTTGCGGATCATTGTTCGAGCATACGGGGGCAGGACGATTGCGGATAGTTAAAGTTTGTGGAGAGGTGCATTAGGGATCGGTTATGGGTGGCGCGGCGCCGGAAAAAACGTGGGACAGGACCGGACCGAATCGGACGGCGAAAGGGGATGGCGGACAAATGCCGCGAACGATTCGGAAATCTCTTAAGCCTCTCCAATCTTCGTGGGCGCAGAATGCGGCCTCTATGAGAAGTTGCGCATGCACGTGGCATCGCGAAAGGAATTTTGAGAGTGGTGCCATGAAGTCAAAGCTTGATGTGAGCGATCCCGTTGTGTTCTTGCGTGTGACATCTGTGCGGGAGTCGCGCGGTGTCGGATCGGCGGCTCCGCGCTAGGCCCGGTCTCATGCACACGGTGATTCGTAAAACCGCTGGCCGGGATTTGGCGGAGATGGAAAGCGTGCTGGCGCGCCTGCTAGACGCGACGTTGATCGCGTTGTCGGCGGCACTTGCTTCGCTGCTGTTCATGCCTCGCTCAGGGTATTCGATTCTCGAAGGCGCCTTCGTCGCTCTCGATATTGCGTTCGCTGTTTTGCTGCTGCCCTGGTTCGGCGTGTATGACTCATGGCGTGGCCGCTCGAAATGGCGGCTGAGCGTCAAGCTGGTGCTCGGCTGGATCGCGGTGCAGGCCTGCGGGCTCGCGATGTTGTTTCTGCTTCATCGCGCTGCGTCGGTGTCCCGGCTCTGGTGCGTGAGTTGGACCGTGATCGCCGCTGCGGCGCTGGTTGCTTCGCGGTGGGTGGTGCATGCCGTACTCGGTCGGATGAGACGTGGCGGCCGGAACCTGCGAATGGTCGCCGTGGTGGGCGCCGGCGCGCATCGCGACGCTGTGATCGCCAACATCATGAGTTCACCGGATGCGGGCTTCCGGGCGGTTGCCACGTTCAACACGCGACAGGATAGTGAGTCCGGGTTTGACGGCTTGCCGTCGTTCGAGCGGCTGCGCGAATTCGCGGACTGGGTGCGCCGTGAACAGATCGAAGAGGTGTGGATCGCGCTGCCGATGTCCGAAGAAGACACCGTGCTGAAGGTGCTCGACGAATTCAGTGGTGACCTTGTTAATTTGCGCTTTATTCCTGATGTGCGCAGTCTTGCGATGTTCGATCGAAACGTAGTCGATCTGAACGGCGCGCCGGCGATCAATCTGATGGCCTCGCCGATGACACCGTACGCGCTGGTTCAGAAAGCGGTTTTCGACCGGTTGTTCGCGAGTGTGGCGCTGCTGGCTTTGTTGCCGGTGATGTTGTCGATTGCAGTTGCCGTCAAGGCGACTTCGAAGGGACCCGTGTTGTTCACCCAGCGGCGTAAGGGTGCGGATGGGCGTGTCTTTCGCATTTACAAGTTTCGTTCGATGCGCGAGCACTCGGCGCGGCCAGGTGTGGTTCTGCAGGCCACGCGAGGAGACACACGGGTGACTCGTGTCGGCGCGTTCTTACGTCGCACGAGCCTTGATGAGTTGCCGCAGTTTCTGAATGTGTTGCGTGGGGAAATGTCGGTGGTTGGGCCGCGGCCGCATGCGATCGAACACGATGATCAGTATCGGGGAATTGTCGATGGGTATATCCATCGCTACCGGATTAAGCCTGGTATTACCGGATGGGCGCAGGTGAATGGCTTTCGCGGTGAGACGGATCGGGTTGAGAAGATGCAGGCACGGGTCGAACATGACTTGTATTACTTGCGGAACTGGTCGTTTGCGTTGGATATGCGGATTGTGCTGGCGACGGTGGTGAGAGGGTTGCGGCATCGGAATGCGTATTGAAATGCGGTTCCGCGATGTGGCGCCGGCGAGTTTTTGTGAGGCAATACTCTGCATAGAAAGGCAGAGATCGCCACGAGTTATGGATTACATCTGCCCGATGTTGGGTGGCGAGAGCGTTGCCTCGGCACGCTGGTTTGAATAGGTTGAACACGATGTTAGCGGTATTTTTGGCCAGACCCGCCTTCAGGCTTGGGGTGGTGATGACGGCAGTAAGTTTGTTGGCGAGTGCGTGCTCGGTGGCGCCAGGGATGAGGATGGACACGTCTCAGGCGCAGGATCACTCGGGTACGTATGTCACTTCTGGCACGGCTGGGGAAACCGGCATTGGTGCGTCGGGCGAAAAGGCGAGTGCAACGAGTGGTACGCCAGACATCGCGATAACGGAACTCGACGCTGCGCTGATTTCGCAGCTCGCACAAAGCCGCAAACAGCAGCAGCTCGAAGTTTCGCAATTGCTCTCTGGCGTACCCCAGGCCTACACGGTCGGTCCCGGTGACGTGTTGCAGATTGTCGTTTGGGATCATCCGGAATTCGCTGCGGCACTCGGCTCTGCGCAAACCCAATCGTCGGCAAGGCCGGGGGATCCGCTTGCGGGATTCGTCGTCGACCAGAACGGTGCACTCACATTTCCCTATGCGGGCACGCTGCATGTGGCGGGCCTGCGCGCCGAAGAGATTCAACAGCGGCTAAGCAGTGCGCTTGCCAGGTACTTCGTCAAGCCGCAGGTGACAGTGCGAATGGCTTCTTACCGCGCGCATGAAGTTTACGTCGACGGGGAAGTGCATAGCCCGGGCGTGCTGGCGGTGAACGATGTGCCAATGACGCTTTACGAAGCTGTCAGCCGCGCCGGTGGGTTCAGTGAGGCGGCCGATCAGAGCGAGCTCCTTCTGGTGCGTGGTGATCGGTCGTATCGCGTGAATCTGACGCAAATGCTCGCTCAGGGATTGAGCCCGTCGCGCCTCTTTCTACAGGCGGGTGATCTGCTGCGTGTCGTTTCGCGCGATGAGAACGATGTGTATGTGATGGGCGAAGTCAACAAACCGGTTTCGGCGATTCCTCGCCGAACGGGTCGCATGACATTGGCCGATGCACTTTCGCAGGCCGGCAGTGTGAACGCTTCGACCGCCGATGCCGCCCAGATGTTCGTGATCCGCAGTTCACTGACCGGCACGCCGCAGGTGTTTCACCTCGACGCGCATTCGCCGGTCGCGATGCTGCTTGCGAAGGATTTCGAATTGCAACCGAAGGACGTGGTGTACGTGGATGGTAGCGGTCTTGTTCGTTTCAATCGCGTGTTGAGTCTGTTGATGCCGTTAATTAACACGGGTCTGACGGCGGGAGTCATTGCGAAATGACCGGGGTTTTGATGGTGTGTGAGGGGAACGTTTGCCGCAGTCCGGTTGCGCGGGCCATTCTTGAACGGGCGCTGCCTGCTGTCTCAGTGAGTTCCGCGGGTACGCGAGCCTCGTTGGCAGGCACGCGGATCCACTCGCGGTTCAGGTTGCATGCCAGCACGGCGTGGACATCAGTGGTCATGTAGCCGAGGCGCTTAGCAACGAGCACGTGCGCGCGGCAGATGTCGTGCTGGCCATGACGAATTCCCAGCGCACGTTGATTCTCGATCGCTTTCCCTCTGCAAGGGGAAAGGTCTTTCGTCTGGGCGAACACGAGCAGCTCGATATTGTGGATCCCTATCAACGGCATCGTGTCATTTTTGAACTGGCCTTCGCGCAAATCGAGCACAGCGTTTTGAAATGGTGCGACGACATTATCAGGCTGACGCACTAAATCATGAAATTACTTGATCGGGAACGCTCGGCCGACGCGCTGGGCGAAAAGGAAATCACGCTATCCGAAGTTTTCGCATTGCTGAGCGAGAATCGGCTCTTGATCGTGTTGACCACGGCGGCAATGCTGTTCCTCGGCATTACCTATGCATTTTTCGGCACGCCTCTGTACAAAGCCGATGTAATGATTCAGGTCGACAGCGACCCCGGAAGCGATACGCTCAACGACAAGCTAGGCGACCTCGCGTCTCTGTTCCAGAGCAAGGCCTCGACCGACGCGGAAATCGAACTGATCCGTTCGCGAATGGTGGTCGAAGAAACTGTTCGGAGTTTGCATCTCGATGTCAACGCCACGCCGCACCGATTTCCGCTGATCGGCGCGCTGATCGCACGGCAGGCTCCCGCTGGCAGTCCGGCGAGTCCCTTCCTCGGAATGAGCAGTTTCGCCTGGGGCGGAGAGGCTTTGGGCGTGACCCAATTCGACGTCCCAGCTGCGCTCTACGATCAGCGTTTCAAATTGATGGTCGGCGCGGATCAGACGTTCGAACTGCGCGATGCGGATGGCCATACGGTGCTACGCGGCCGCGTGGGCATCGCGGAGCAGGGCGTCACACGGTTCGGGCCGGTGCAGTTGAGAGTGGACCACATGGTCGCGCGCGCTGGCACGTCGTTCAATCTGGCGAGGGCCTCGACGCAACTGACGACAGCGGATCTGCGGACCGCACTCGACATTAGCGAAAAGGCCAAACAGTCGGGCATTGTCGCCGTCTCGCTCGAAGGCGGGGATGCTGCAAGGATCGCCGCTACCGTGAATCGCGTGGCGAGCATTTATGTTCAGCGAAATGTAGACCGGAAGTCCGCGCAAGCACAGCAGATGCTGCAGTTCCTCGCCGACCAGCTTCCCCAACTGCGCGCGGATCTCGACGAGGCCGAAGCCAAATATAACGCGTTCCGCGCGCAGAACGGCACTGTTGATCTGGAAGCAGAGGGCAAGCTTCTGCTGCAATCAATCGTCGATAGCAAAACCAAACTGGTCGAGTTGCAGCAGCAGCGCTCCGCGCTCGCACAGCGTTACACGGCGGAACATCCATCCGTGCAGGCGATCGACGCCCAGATCGGTGAATTGCAGGAACAACAACGCTCGTTCAACCAGAAAGTCGCGGCTTTGCCGAGCACGCAGCAACAGGCGCTGCGCCTCATGCGCGACGTGCGGGTCGACACCGACCTGTACACCAAGCTGCTGGATAGCACGCAGCAGTTGCGTGTGCTGAAGGCGGGCCAACTCGGCAACGTCCACACGGTCGACTACGCAGAGGTGGCCGAAAAACCGGTCAAACCGAAGAAAGCGCTGGTGATCGCGCTGTCAGGCCTGATCGGTGTGCTGCTCGGATGCGCTATCGCATTCGTGCGTAGTACTTTGAATCGCGGACTCGAGACGCCGTCGGAAATCGAAGGCGCGGTCGGCGTGCCGGTGTACGCGATCGTGTCTCGAAGCGCGCGGCAGCGGACGTTGCATCAGTCGGCTCGCGGCGGCGGGTCGGAATTGAACGTGCTCGCGGCGGCGCAACCCGATGACGTGGCAGTGGAAGGCATCCGTAGCTTGAGAACGGCGTTGCAGTTCGGCTTGCTCAATTCGCACAACAACATCGTGATGTTGACGGGGCCAAGGCCCGACGTCGGCAAGTCGTTTCTCTCGGTGAATCTGGCAGCGGTGCTATCGGCTGGCGGCAAACGCGTGTTGTTAGTCGACTCGGACATGCGCCGAGGTGACGTGCACAGATACTTTTCGCTCCCGAGCAAACCCGGCTTGTCAGACGTGATCGGCGGAGTCGAGCCGTCAAGCGCGGTGCACTACCAGGTCCTGCCCAACCTCGACGTACTAATGAGTGGCAGCGTTGCGTCGAGTCCGGCCGAAATGCTAATGAGCGAGGCATTCGGAAAATTGTTAGCACAGTTTAGCAAACAGTACGACGTGGTCATCGTTGATTCGCCGCCGGTATTGGCCGTGACCGACCCGGTACTGATCGGCAAGCACGCGGGCCTGACGTTGCTCGTCGTTCGTCACGGACGCCACTCCGCGGCCGAGCTCCAGGAGAGCGTGCGTCAACTGAGTAACGGCGGCCATACCGTCGACGGCGTTCTGCTGAACGACGTTCCGCAGCGGGCCAGTGCGTACGGCGCGTTCTCCGAATACGGGGCCGAAAAATCCGCATGACGGATTGCAGCATTTAGTCACGGCGCCACGCGTCGTCTTCCACGATAGTCGTATCGCGGCGCTTTCGGGTGCGCGATCAGCAAACCACTCGCTAATGAAAAAGAGGATTCTGCTTACCTTCGGAACCCGTCCTGAGGCCATCAAGATGGCGCCTCTCGTGAGGCAACTCAAGAACGCCGAGGGAATTGACTGTTTCGTCTGCGTAACCGGCCAGCATCGCGAGATGCTCGATCAGGTATTGAACCTGTTCCAGATCCGTCCTCATTTCGACTTGAATGTGATGAAGCGGAATCAGGATCTCTATGACGTAACGAGTTCCATCCTGCTCGGCATGCGGGATGTGCTGAAGGACTGCCGCCCGGACCTGATGCTGGTGCATGGCGATACGTCGACAACCTTCTCCGCCAGCCTCGCGGCGTTTTACCAGCGCGTGCCCGTCGGCCATGTGGAAGCGGGCCTGCGAACGGGTGAGCTTCTGTCGCCGTGGCCGGAAGAGGCGAATCGTCGGCTGACCAGCGTGCTTGCCGCGATGCACTTCGCGCCGACCGAGCGCGCCCGACAGAATCTGCTCGCGGAGAACGTGCCGGACGAACGCATCGTGGTGACGGGCAATACGGTGATTGACGCGCTCCTGCATGTGCGGCAGCAACTGGCAAGCGATACGCGGCTACGCGACGAAGCGCAGCGGCATCTCCCGTTGCTGACGCCGGGGCGGCGCCTGATTCTGGTGACAGGACACCGGCGGGAGAGTTTCGGCGGCGGGTTCGAGCGTATCTGCACGGCGCTGGCTCGGATCGCGAATTCGTATCCCGACGTAGACATCGTGTACCCGGTTCACCTTAACCCGGACGTGCGCGAGCCGGTGAACCGGATTCTCCGCGGCATTGCCAATGTTCATCTGATCGAGCCGCTCGACTATCTGCCGTTCGTTTGTCTGATGGACCGTGCCTATCTGATCCTGACCGACTCCGGTGGGATTCAGGAAGAGGCACCTTCGCTCGGCAAGCCGGTGCTGGTGATGCGCGAAACCACTGAGCGTCAGGAGGCCGTCGACGCGGGCGTAGTGAAACTGGTCGGCACCGACGTGCAGAGAATCATCCAGACCGTATCGCAGCTGCTGTGCGACGAAACCGTCTACCAGGCGATGAGCGTGCGCGGCAACCCCTATGGCGATGGCCATGCCTGCGCTCGCATTGAGAGCGCGCTACTTGAAAAACGTTTCGGTCCGGCTCTGGCGGTCTGAGCGAACATACCCTGCTTACGGATATAGAAAAGAAATGGATTTTGAAACTGTTTCGGTGGTCGGCCTCGGCTACATTGGGCTTCCTACTGCAGCCGTGTTTGCGGCACGCCGCAAACGTGTCATCGGCGTGGACGTCAGTCAGCATGCCGTCGACACCATCAACCGTGGCGCCATTCATATTGTCGAGCCTGAGCTCGATATGCTGGTGCACGCGGCAGTCACGCAAGGCTATCTGCGCGCGACAATCACGCCGGAGCCTGCGGACGCGTTTCTGATCGCTGTGCCGACGCCTTTCTCCGACGGCTACAAGCCGGACCTCCGCTTTATCGAAGCAGCGAGTCAGGCGATCGCGCCGGTGCTCAAGAAGGGCGACCTTGTCGTCCTCGAATCGACTTCACCGGTTGGCACAACTGAGCAGATGGCGGCGTGGATGGCACAGCTCCGTCCCGATCTCTCTTTCCCGCAAGAGGCGGGCGAGCAGTCGGACATCCGCATCGCTCATTGTCCTGAACGCGTGCTGCCTGGTCACGTGATTCGCGAGCTGGTCGAGAACGACCGCGTAATCGGCGGCATGACGCCGCGCTGTAGCGAACTGGCGCGTGAGCTCTATCAAAGCTTCGTGCAAGGCGACTGTATCCTGACGGATGCCCGCACAGCCGAGATGTGCAAGCTGACGGAGAACTCATTCCGTGACGTCAACATTGCCTTTGCGAACGAACTTTCGATCATCTGCGACAAGCTCGATATCAACGTATGGGAGTTGATCCGTCTTGCGAACCGCCATCCGCGAGTGAGCATCCTGCAGCCGGGGCCGGGAGTGGGGGGGCATTGCATCGCCGTCGATCCGTGGTTCATCGTGGACTCTGCCCCGGACGAGGCGCGCCTGATCCGCACCGCGAGAACGGTCAATGACGCAAAGCCGGGCTATGTGATCGAGCGCGTGGAACGCGCGGCGCGGCGCTTCAAGGATCCGGTGATTGCGTGTCTCGGGTTGGCATTCAAAGCGAATATTGACGATCTGCGCGAAAGCCCGGCCGTCGAAATCGCCGACGAACTAGCGGAGCGGTTCGCAGGCCAGGTGGTCGTCGTCGAACCGAACGTGAGAACGTTGCCGGCATTGCTCGATGGCAAGGTTCGCCTCTGTGAATTGAACGAAGCGCTGCTGGAGGCGGACATTATTGTCATTCTGGTGGACCATGCGCAGTTTCGACGTGTGGATCCCGTCCGCTTTCAGGCGAAGGTGGTGATCGACACGCGTGGGGTGCTGGCGCATGCGTGATCGCGCGCGCCGCTCGTTGGCCCCCATTGGAGCCTTACGTGAGTGATCGGGGTGCTACGGGCAGCGTGCCGATGCCGAAGGCGCCGCGCATCGGCACGAACTTCGTGGCGATGATGGTCTGGCAGATCGGTAACTATCTCGTGCCGCTTGTGTCCTTTCCCTATCTGACGCGGGTGCTTGGGGCGGCGCATTTTGGCATGCTCGGCTATGCGACGGCGATTGCCACATACGGCATGCTCGTGACCGAATGGGGATTTTTTCTCAGCGGTCCCAAAGCGGTGGTCGAGCGCCGGGGGCATCCGGAGGCGCTGAACGAACTCGTATGGTCGACGATGGCCGCGAAAGCGTGTCTGTGTGTGATCGCGTTTGCCGTGCTGCTGGTTGTTGCGCACTTCGATCGCAAGCTGGCTTCGGTGTTTCCTGTGGTACTCGCGGCCTGGCCGATGGTCATCGGCAATGTCTTTACATTGAACTGGCTATTGCAAGGGCTGGAGCGTTTCTCAGTCTTTGCGACAGTAGCATTGGCTGGCCGCTTTGCGGCTTTACCGCTGACATTTGTCTTCGTGCGTCACAGTGACGATGTCGCTTTCGCAGCCGGAATTCAGGCAGGGGCGGCGGTTTTCACTGGCGTCTTCTCGCTGGTTGCCGCACGGCGCCTCGGCGCGTTGCGACGCCCTTCCGTTTCGGTGCGCTCGGTCATGCAGCGCATCAGAGAAAGTGCCGACATGTTCGTTTCGTCGGCGTCTGTGAGTCTTTTCGGCGTGACGAACGCGGTCATCCTCGCTTCAATGACGACGCCCTATCAGGTGGGCATCTATACGGCCGCCGACAAGCTCAAAACGGTGGCCAACATGGTGCCCGCTCAAATCAATACGGTTTGCTACCCGCGTATCACTTCGTTGTTCAGTGCACGGCCCAAGTCCGCCGCCCGGCTGACGGTGTTCGGCGCGCTCGCCACCGTGTTGGCCACACTTGCCGGACTGGCCTTTGTCGGCCGCGTTTCGGCACCGCTCACTACGTTGATATTGGGCGGTGGTTACGCAGGTGCCGCGTCGCTCCTGAATACGCTTTGCCTTGCGACCGTCTTCGGCAATCTGGCTTATTTCCTCGGATTACAAGTACTCGTGCCGTTCGGCAACGCTCGTATCCGGTCGCTGTTGATGCTGGCAGCAGGTGTGCTGAACGTCGGGTTGGCGATCGTTCTGACGCCGCGCTTCGGCGCCCAGGGGGCGGCGATATCGCTGCTTGTCGCGGAAGCGGTGTTGCTAGTCGTCTACGTGTCGATGATCTTGAGCAAGCCGGCTTTGCGCCACCACTTTACGCAATTGTTGAATCGATGATGGAAAGTCTGGCACCCATTCACGTCATATCTCTGCCTCGCTCGGGACGCCGGGACGCGATCGCAGCATTGTTGTCCGACCGTGGCGTCGAGTTTCATATCGAGGACGCGGTCGACGGGCGTTTGCTCACGCATAGCGAACTGACTGCCGTCTACGACGACGCCGCGGCTCGCCGCCGCTACGGACGTTCGCTGACTAGTGCGGAGGTAGCGTGCTTCATGAGCCATCGGTCGGTGTGGCGAAAGGTCGTGGATACCGGCCGCGCCGCCGTGATTCTCGAAGACGACGCGATTCTCGAGCCGGTTTTTTTTGAACGTGTGTTGCATGCCGACGAGTCCGAGTTGTCGGCCGTCGCCGACATTGTGCTGCTGGGACGATCGAAGCTGCGTCGCGCCGCGTCGTCGTGGACTTATTTCAATGAACCGCTCAGGTGGCGCGCGAGCGTTGGCGGATTGCGGGTTGGCGTTCCGTTCAAACAATGGACATCTGGGTCCGTGGGCTACTGGATATCCGCGCACGCCGCTCGTCGGGCTCTTGCCTACAGTGATGGCCCGCTCGGCACGTTGCTCGATGACTGGCCGTGGCATCGCGACGAGGGTGGCGCTCGCGTCGCGGAATTGCGTCCCTATGCAGTGTGGGAAGACTTCGAGCGGCTATCGAGCAGTATCGAGCAGGAACGTAAGGCGCGTATAAAGCCTCGCTCGTCGTTGCACATCGCAGCGCTTTGGCCGCTTCGCCTCCTACGCACAACGGTTCGCTGGAGCCTGGTTGCATTGCAGCGGCTTTCATCTGGCAGCGATGTGGTGAGAGCACGTCATGAGTAATACCGCAGTTGCGAGGCGGCTGAGCGATTCGACAGCGCAGAAGTCGGCGCGTCAGAGTTCAACCTCAATCACCTGGGCGATTTTCGCTGGCGGTCTCGCGCTGTCGCCTCTCGCGGATTACCTATCGGTCAGGGCTGCGCATGGATTCGACGCTGCGGGTGGGAACGCACGTTACTCGCTGCTCGTGCGCGGGACCATGGTAGCCGGACTCCTGTTGCTTCTATTGGCGAGTGGACGGATCCGGCTGTCAAGCTGGCGCACGGCGCTTCTGGCGATGGTGGCGATCATCGCCTCGGCCGCGACATATGCGTTTGGCGATATGTCGAGTGCGGAGTTTGCGCAGCAGGCGGTTTTCGTCCTGAAGGTGTTCTCCTTCTTTGTTTGTTTCGCGGCCCTATCGGGAATGAGCGACAGGCAGCTTGAGAAACTCGAACCATTCATACGGCTCACGCTATTGGCATATGCGGCGGCGATCGTGGCGGGCGCGGTATTTTCGATCGACCTGTTTCGCAGCTACTGGGCCGATACGCAGATCCGTTCTGGCTACAAAGGTATCGTGTACGCGCAGAACGAAGCGTCCGCACTGATGATCGTGGGCTTGGCTTATGGACTGATGAGAGTGTTGAAGTTCGGCTGGTCGGCATGGAATGGCGTACTGGTGGGAAGCATCGTGCTGGCTTCGTGCCTTGTTGGTACGAAAGCCGCAATGGCCGGAATCGTTGCGATGATCTGCTCGTACTTCTATTGCCGGCATAACGTGCCGCAAGCCACCGTGCGTGCGTTGGCCCTTCTTGGGCTGCTGGCCGGCTTCGCGGCGGCTGCCTATCTGTCATTGCCGGGCGTGCAAAGCGCCGTCGATCTCAGCTTTCAATATTTCATGTACCAGCATGACCACGTGAACAGTGGCGGGGCACTCACGATGGTCTTGTCCGGGCGGGATGTCAAGTTTTCCAATGTGTGGGACGAAGTGGCGAAGGATGGCTATCTTCCACTGCTCACCGGTGGCTATCCGGTGGTGCGATATCTGGTCGAAATTGACGTGCCCGATCTTGTGTTGGCAATGGGATTACCCGTTTGTGTCCTTTACTTGTGGGACATAAGGAAGGCGTTTGTCTGCGGTGAAGGCGGGGCTGAGTCGCGCTTTGGCAAGTGGTTCTTCTTCGTCCTCATGGCGACGGCGTGCACGGCGGGGCACATCCTCGTCTCAGCAATTGTGAGTCCGTATCTGGCCATGATCGCCGTGCTTATCAAGCGTGCTGCGGACAATCGCGCTCTTATAGAAGGGGCACATGATGAGTAAGCACGGAAGCAAAGAGTCGCACGCAGCTTACGACGCACCGCCGTTACGTGTGCTGCACGTGGGTCCGGGACAAGGTCAGCGAGGCGGCATTGCGTCCGTTCTCGCGGAACTTGCTGCACAACGTGCGAGTTTCCGGCGCGCGGGTGTAGCGGTAGCCATCTTCGAAACGCATGGTTTCCAGAGCGCGAGATCGCTATTGTGCTTTCTGCTGTTCGACATTCCGCGCTTTCTGTTCGCGCTGCTCATGGGTATCGACTTGATTCATTTCCATGTGTCAGTTCGCGGATCGTTCTATCGAAAGTTCACGCTGTATCTTCTCGCACGGCTTTTCCGTAAGAAAACTATTTTTCATCTTCACGCGGGCAACTTCCAGAATTTTTACGTCGGCGGTGGGTCGCTGACTCGCAAGGCGGTGTCTCGCTTCGTGCGCGGAGCGGACGCCGCAGTGGCTGTTTCTTCGGCAATCGCGGCGGAACTTCAAGGCGGTCAAGGCATTGCGAAAAATCTTTACGTGATCGGCAACACGGCATATAGCGCCGAAGCGGCGGTAGGCGCGTCTTCGCGCGAGGCTCCCGATGCGAAGGCCGCAGACACGACGCCATATATCGCGTTTGCAGGCAGATTCACAGAGGGCAAGGGGCTCGACGAATTGCTGCGCGCGGCGGCGCTGCTCAAACGGCAAGGCCTGACGATACAACTGAGACTGGCCGGAGCCGGCAATACGGATAGATGGACGCGCGCAGCGATCGAATATGGCGTTCGCGATCAGGTCAGCTTTGTCGGGTGGCTGCAGGGTGACGCCAAGCTCGCGTTCTATCGCGGTGCCGCATTGTTTTGCATGCCGAGCCATTTCGAAGCATTCGGGATTTCGACGCTCGAAGCAATGTTTATCGGTCGACCTGTAGTCGGCACGCGCATTGGCGGGTTTCTAGATCTGGTGGAAGAGGGCGTGACTGGTTACCTTGTCCCGTGCGGAGACGTGGCCGAGCTCGCGGAAAGAATCCGGCGCCTCGTGGAAAGTCCCGAACTCGCGCGCACGATGGGGCGGCATGGCGTCGCAAGAGCCTTGAGTCGCTATTCCGTCGAGGCAGTCGTCAGGCAGTATGTTCACTGCTATAGAAATGTGAGCGAATCCAAGGGAGGTTGAGTGATATGAACTGTAGCCTGATACATCGCTGGACGCTGGCTTGTATTTTAGGAACCCTATCTAGTATCGCCGCCGCGCAAGATGTGAACGTTAGCTGGACCGATCCGCAAATGACTGCGCTCGCGAGCACGTACGACAAGCTGTTCTCGACAGAGTGGAGCGGCGGTATTGATGCGGGCATCGGCGTGCAGGCGAATCCCGGTGATATCGCGGTGGTCGATGATCCAGTAATAGCCGGACGAAAAGCCGTACGTGTTCACATGAGCCGAGCCGAAGACTTTTCAAAGATCGCGAACGGTGTTCCCCGAGCAGAGCTGATTTTTCCCAAGGCGGTGAGCTTTGCGCAGGGACCTGACTATCTGCTGAGGTGGAGTACGTTCATACCCGCCGGATTCGCCTTCGATAACAAACAGGCGGTCATCGTTACTCAGGTGCACCAGGGCGAACGGACGGGCGGTCCGACAATCGCTTTGAGTCTGCAGGGCAATCGGTATGCCATATCCGAGCGCGGCGGGGCGAATACTTCGACCGTTTCCGCGGGCAAATGGCTGTGCTGCGCCGACGCGGACCAGGGCAAGTGGGTGAACTGGTCGCTGCGCTACATCGCCGACGATTCCGGTCACCATGCTTCGACTCAATTGTGGAAAGACGGGCATTCGGTGTTTGCGTCGCAGGGAATACCGAATGCCTATCCCGGCGTACAGGATGCCTACCTGAAGATGGGGCTGTACAAGTCGGGGTGGAAGAGTTCTGCTTCCGACGTCAGCGACATTACCTTGTTCTTTGGATCGGTTTCCGTATCGAAGAAATGAAGGCACATCTGCGGCGAGCGATTCGCGGGCGGATGCGAACGAACATAGAGAATGGTTGGTATGAAGCGTATTGAAGTATTCGGATGTCCAATGGACGCGGCGACAATGGATGAAACGGTCGCCGAGATTTCAACTCGCATTGCTGCGAGGCAGTTCACTCAGCATGTTGCGGTCAATGTCGCAAAGCTTGTGCACATGCAGGCAGACACGGAACTTGCGAGGTCGGTCCGTTGCTGCGACATGATCAGCATTGATGGAATGGGCGTCGTGTGGGCTGCCCGGGTGCTGGGTCATGCTGTGCCGGAACGCGTCGCAGGCGTCGATTTATTCGACAAACTGCTAGCGGAGGCGGCGAGACAGGAGTTTCCCGTGTATCTGCTAGGCGCAACCGACGAAGTCGTGGCACGCGTAGCCATGCTATGCGCAGACACGTATCCTGGTCTTAGAATCGCCGGCTACCACCACGGTTATTTCGGCGACGATCACCAACCCGTAGTCGACCGGATCCGCGAGTCCAGTGCACGGCTGCTGTTCGTAGCCATCACATCACCCACCAAAGAAAATTTTATTAACCGCTGGCGAGAATCGCTTGGCGTCGACTTCGTGATGGGCGTTGGCGGGACCTTCGATGTGGTGGCCGGGAAAGTCAGCCGTGCGCCTCGCTGGATGCAAACGGCAGGTTTGGAGTGGTTCTTCCGCGTTCTGCAGGAACCGCGTCGCATGTGGCGCCGCTATCTGGTCACGAACAGCAAGTTCGCGCTTATGTTGGGTAAGGCGCTGTTCGTCCCACGTTAGCAGGGATGACCGACCGCACCGACTGTATAAAAAGGAAGTTCTTCATGCTGTACATCTATCGCATCGCGCATTTGCTACATCGATTGCGCGTGCCCTTTCTGCCATGGGCGCTGAAGGTTTTTAACCGAGTGGTGTTTTCCGTATCGCTGCCGCCGTCGGTGACAGTTGGGCGCAACGTGGTTTTCGGTTATCAGGGGCTTGGTATCGTCGTGCACCGGCAGGCGGTGCTCGGCGACAATATTGTGATCTCACCCAACGTTGTGATTGGAGGTCGTGGCCAGCCCGGTGCGCCCGTGATCGGCGACAACGTTTTGATCGGCGCGGGCGCGTGCATACTCGGGCCGGTGACGATTGGGCGCAACGTGAAGATCGGTGCAAATGCCGTGGTCACGTTCGATGTGCCGCCAGACGTAACCGTAGTGGGCATGCCCGCGCGAATCGTCCAGCCGCGGTCAAGCGTCTGAATTTCGGAGTTCGTCACCCCCGCCTCACCACCAAAAACCCCACCCCAATCGCCGCCAGAACCCCCCCACAGCACCGATTAAACCACCGCCTTACTCTCGCACGCACCAACCACTTCCCGAGATACATTCCCGCCCACGAATACAGCGCGATAGCGAACCACTCTAACACCAGAAAACTCGCTCCCAGCACTGCAAACTGCGGCAACATCGGCTTGGCAATATCGACAAACTGCGGCAGGAACGCGGTGAACACCAGAATAGCCTTCGGATTGCCGGCAGCCACGAGGAACTCTCTGCGTGCGACCCGCGTAAGCGAGGCATCTTCCTGCTGCGTCGTGTCGATGGTGGGCGCATCGCTGCGCCACAACTGAATGGCCAACCAGATCAGATAGCCAGCGCCAGCCAGTTTGATCGCGAGGAAGAACCACTCCGACGCGTGCAACACGACGGCGAGACCGGTTGCGGCAAGCACGAGCATCACCGCGAATGCAAGCAGACGCCCCGTGCCGCCGACAAACGCGGTCATGAAACCATGACGCGCCGCCACGTTGATGGACAGCAGATTATTGGGCCCGGGCGCGAGATTGATCGCGAAGCAGGCGGGCAGAAAGAACAGCCAGGCGCTGATGGACATGACGGCTCGCACGTAGAAAGAACGCAGTTGCGACGGGCCGCGCGCAAGACGGCGCGCGCGACACCTTTGTGCGATTGTAGCGAAGCTGGTGAGGCCGATGTCGAGGGTGCGCTTAATTCACCGCTTTGACAAACCCCGGATCGTCGATCAATGCGTCGACGCTCAGCTTGACCGTGTCTTCAATGGCGATGGTGCTGCTGGTGAACTTCGGCGACTTCTGCTTGACCGTCTTGGTGGTTGAGAACACAACCTTCTGGGTTGCGGCGTCGGTCACCACGTAGCGCATTTTCAATGTCCAGAACGCTGGCGAGCGCGTGTCGTCCACCGTGAATTTCTCGATGCTGCCGCTGAGGACCCGCTTGCCCCCGTCGAGATGAAAACCGGCAATCCGCAGGCTCTTTACAATGCCATTGCGCACGGTTTCATTGATGTCATTCTTGAGCACGATGCCCGTCATCGCCGTGTTTTCGATGCGGTTCGGCGAAACTTGTCCGTCGCGAGCGGGCACGTAGGCGAAGTCACTTGCGGGCGCGACGCTGAGCCAGCCGGTCGGATGCGCCACCGCGCGTGCCGAGGTATTCAGGCCGAACCACGACCACGAGCAGGCGGAGAGCATCAACGGCAGCGCGAGCGTGCCGCATCCCTTGAGCACGGTCGAGGTCAACGGTGAACGCGTGGCATCGAGCGACTGCGGCACAGACGCGCTCCGATGCGGCAACTCAGGCGCTATGCTGGAAAAAGCGGCGGTCGAGGTCAGAGGAGTTACCCTATTAAATTGAGTCGTTCCGGGGAATAAACAACATGGTAACAGCGGCCCGCGCCCAGGCATCTCTTAATCGGGGCGCGCTCGGCCTCCTTTAAGGACGAGGCACGCCACGCCGTCAGAAGAAGCCGGCTTTTCCCTGAGTCATATCCACCAACGCTCGCTGCGCATCATCCACCGCGTTGATGGGCAAACGGATCGTCATTTTCACCAGCATCGCGTAGGCGCTATCCACGAGCGCATAGCCTTCGGCGTCGATCCATCGGCGCACTTTCGCCTCGTCGGCGTAACTGACCTCGACGGTCAGCGAAACCTGCGCGATGCGCTCGACACGCCGCGCATCCAGCAGCGCGGAAGCGATCGCATCGGTATACGCACGCACCAGACCGCCTGCACCGAGCTTCACGCCGCCGTAGTAGCGCACGACGGCGGCCAGCACGCCGTCCAGGTCGTGATGCCGCAGTACTTCGAGAATCGGCCGGCCAGCGGTGCCGGAGGGCTCACCGTCGTCGGACATGCCGGACTGGCCGCCAGCCAGCAGCGCCCAGCAGACATGCGTCGCGGCAGGATGCTCGTCGCGCAGGCGCCGCAATTCGGCCATCGCGGCGTCGCGGTCGGCAACCGGTATCGCGTACGCAATAAAGCGGCTTTTGCGTATCTCGAGTTCCGCGCTCAACGCCGCGGGCAGGGTGTAAGTGGGCAAGGCAAGGAGTTCGTTAGATAAAAAATACGGGCCGCACGCGGCGTCGTGCCCGCCATGGTAACGGATCAGCCGCCACTGACGGACTATCTCGGACACGACTCTGCAAGACCCGCGAGCCCGTTTCCGGCGTGCATTGTGCCGGCCGCTCGCCGCGCGTTTGTCATGTAAGTGATGGCAGTGCACCGGACGGCAGGCACGGCGCGCGCGAATCAGAAATCACCCGTTCGTCTACAATCTTCCGCTGAACGCGCGCCTGTTCGTGCAACCAGCGCGTCACCAAGGAGACGACATGCTTGATCTATCCACGCTAGGGACTTTCGTTGCCGTTGTATTCGGGCTCTTTCTGATTCCCGGTCCGGCTGTGCTGCTGGTGTTGACGCGCACCGTGCACGGCGGCCGCAAGGCCGGCATTCTCACCGGCCTTGGTATTGCGGTCGGCGATTTCATTCATACGCTGGGCGCATCGGTCGGCCTGTCGGCGCTGCTAATGACTTCGGCGCTGGCCTTCAACGCGGTCAAGTTCGTCGGCGCCGCCTACCTGGTGTATCTGGGCGTTCGCGCGTTGCGCGAAAAACAGGCAAGCGCTCATATGCCGGCGGTCGCGCCGGTGTCGGCCTCGAAAGCCTTCTTTCAGGCTATTCCCGCCGAAGTATTGAATCCCAAGACCGCGCTGTTTTTTCTCGCGTTTTTGCCGCAGTTCGTTCGTCCCGAACACGGCTCCATGTTTCTGCAGTTCACCACGCTCGGGCTGATTTTTGTCGGCATGAGCGCGCTCTATACGACGTTGATCGTGTTGACAATTCGTCCGCTGGGCAAATTCGTCAAGCGTCTGACGTGGCTGACGCGCTGGCAGAACAAGATCATCGGCGTGCTGTTCATTTCGCTCGGCCTGCGCGTGGCCACGCAAACGCGCTGATCGAACGGCGCGACCTCGCTTAACCGCTGCGGCAGCGAGGTCGCGTTTGCGCTAGATATTGCGGCGCTGTCGCCTGAGACGGCCTTCGCGCGCGTAGTCCATCTGGCCTTCCGTGCGAACCGCAAGCCTTTCCTGTTCGGCGCGGCTCATTTGCCGCGTGTCGTCGATCTCACCGACCCGGAGCACTTCCTGGGCGATCCTGATACGCAGTGTCATTAACGGTTCGCCACGCTCGACCAGCGTGCGGTCCGCGGCGCGCGCCTGCTGGACGCCGCCGTCGATCAGATAGCGCAGTTCCAGCAGCGTGAGCCGCTGCCGCTGGATTTCGAGGATGAGCCGCTGGACGGCCTGCTCGTCGCGCGTGCGCCACCAGGCGCGCAGTTCGATGAGCGTGGGAGGTTCGAAGGGTGGAAGGCGCACTACTCAGATGAAAGATACTGTATATATGTACAGTATATCCCGTCTTTCTACGGAACCGCGTAGCGTGCGTACCTAGGTTTTCCGGTGCCGCGGAAGAGGGTGGAATCGCTCAGGACAGCACGAGCATGATTGACGTGGAAACCACGATGATGAAAAGACACGCGGCGGTGAGAATGTCGTAGGGATACTTCATCATGTTATGAGCATCTGACGTAGCGGTGTGAAGGGCCATCATAGGGACACGCGCTCTGTCCGACTGTTAAGCTTTGCAAGACATAAGCGCGGTCCGGTTACGAATGACTGGAGGGCAAAAGATGAACGAATCAGCAACGCGCGTGCCCACGCATGCGCCGGAAATCGATTTCTGGTTCGACTTCGGCAGCAATTACAGCTACCTCAGCGTCATGCGCATCGAAGCGGAGGCCGCTGCGCGAGGCGTGCGGATTCGCTGGCGTCCGTTCCTGTTGGGGCCGGTGTTTCGCGATCTCGGTTTCGACAATTCGCCGTTCGTGCTTCAGAAGGAAAAGGGTGCGTATGTGTGGAAGGACATGGAACGGCAATGCCGCAAATACGGCATCGCCCTGAAGCGTCCCTCCACGTTTCCGCGCGCCGCGCTTCTTGCAATGCGCGTGGCGCTCCTCGGCGCGCAGCGCGAATGGATCGCCGCCTATTGCCGCAAGATCATGCAACTGAACTTCGCGCATGACCGCGATATCGGTTCGATGGAAGTGGTGGGCGAAGCGCTCGATGAACTGGGTTTGCCGGCGGCGGAGATCATCGCCGAAGCGCAAAGCGACGCGAACAAACTACGCTTGCGTGAACAAACCGCGGCGGCCGCGGCTCGTGGCATCTTTGGCGCGCCGACGTTTTTTGTCGGCGATGAAATGTTCTGGGGCAACGACCGGCTGGATGATGCGTTGGACCACTGCGCATCGATCGCCGCGCGCGGCTAGAGCGTCGATTGCGCGGCGCGTGTCAGCGCGCTGCTGGGTTATTCGTTGCCGTCCTGGCAAAAACGGCGGCCCGGCACGTGCGAGACAACAGCTTGAGCGATCTCGAGCGGCGTGCTCTCGGCGGGCACCACGCGGTGGCTTGATTCGGGCGTGTGCTTCATGGTCCATTCGACGAGCCGGTATGAGCGACCCCAAGGATGCTGCAGCGGGTCCGAGACCTTGCATGAGTGAATCTGGCTGACCCAGTCATTGCCGGGCATGGCGCGCAGATGCTCGAATACCGTGTCTTCAACCATGGTCTGACTCCTTCTTCGCGGGCCTGCAGCCCATCTTCTGGCGCGCCGTCGACACCCCGGGGAAAAAGCGCCGCCGGTGCTCTGGCGGCTTCAACAGGGGATGTTGTGCCTCATGGTTGCAGCAAAGAATTAAGCCAGACTTAAGAAGGCGAAAAGCGAACCGCGTAAAAGCGTAGTCGCGCGATCGGACCCTCAAGACCCGGCAAGATCCGCCGTTATTACAGCGATTGGGGTCGCCAACCCCGCTTCGCCTTCGGGCCCGCCCCTGATAACGTGACGAACCTCGCCCAAACGCCGCTTTCCGAGCGCCTTCGTTCGCTCGTCGATACCGTGCAGCACAACGAGCGCACGTTACGGCGCTTCCAGAACGTCGAACTGCGTTTAATCGGCGCTCAGGACTTCGCATCGTTTCTCGACACGCTGTTCACTCAATTGCCGCGGGAATTTTCGCTGACGGGCGTGACGCTCTGGCTCGACGACCGCGCGCCAATGCTGCGCGAGCTGCTCGAGCCGGCCGCCTTGCGCGCACTCGATCAGTCGAAGCTGCTGGTCTCGCGCGAAGGTGGCCTTGCCGCACAAGGCTTGTGCGAAGCGGGCCGGCCGTGGCTCGGCAAGCTGCACGGCATGGGCGATTCGGCGCGGCGTGCATTCTTCGGCGACGGCGCGGTCCCCGCGAGCGCAATCGTGCTGCCGCTTGCCGTGGGCGACGCCGCGAGCGGCTATCTCTGTCTCGGCAGCGACGACCCGGCGCGTTTCGCCGAAGGCATGGCCACCGACATTCTGGAGCGCTTCGCGAGCATCGTGACAGCGAGTCTCGACAACGTCGCGCATCGCGAGCGGCTCAAGCAAATGGGCATGACCGATTCATTGACGGGCCTCGCCAATCGCCGCTATTTCGACGAGCGGATGCGCGAGGAGATCATGCGCGCCTGTCGCTACGGCGTGCCGGTGGCGTGTCTGTTCATCGATATCGACAGCTTCAAGCGCATCAACGACACCTACGGCCACCAGACCGGCGACCGCGCACTGGCGGCTGTGGCGGCTTGTGTGCGGCAACAGGTGCGTCTCGGCGATACGGTGGCGCGTTATGGCGGCGAAGAATTCGCCGCGCTGCTGCAAGGCGACCGGGCCGACGCGCTTACCGTCGCCGAGCGTGTGCGGCTGGCGGTCGAACGGCTGGCTTTGCAGGACAATCATGGCGAGCGCATCGTCCTGACGGTGTCGATCGGTGTGGCGGCGCGCACGATCAGCGGCACACCGAGCGAGGCGGCCAAACTGGGCGGCGCGATGATAGAAGATGCCGATCGCGCGATGTATCAGGCCAAACGCAACGGCCGCAATCGCATCGAGGCGCTGGCAGCAGCGAGCGATGCGCAGATGGCACGTTGATACGAGGCGCTGACGCTCGCGCCGAATTTGCGTGACCTGCGCGACTGGGTGGCTGGCGAGATTGACGCAATGGCAGCCCAACGCATCAATCTTCTGCACGGCATGCGAAAAAGGAATCGCGCGCCTCCGTCGCTCGCCGCATGCCACCCGAAGCTCTCGTTCAAGTACCCGGCGCGTCCGGCGGCACACCCAGCAACTGCAGCGCTCCGCCCGTCACGCCGCTGAACACCGGGCCGGCCACCGTCCCGCCATAAAACGCCTTGCCCGCCGGATCGTCGATCATCACCGCAACGATCAGCCGCGGGTCGCTCATCGGCGCCATGCCGACGAACAGCGCGCGGTAGCGGTTTTTCGCGTAAGTCGCGCCGACCTGTTTGCGTGCCGTGCCGGTCTTGCCGCCGATCCGGTAGCCCTCCACGGTCGCCGCGCGGCCTGTGCCACCCACACCGGTTGCCATTTCCAGCATCGAGCGGATGGCACGCGCGGTGGCCGGCGTCGTGACCGCGTGGCCCTTGTCGTCGGACGGCGCGGCCGCGCCCGCTCCGTTGCGCAACAGACTTACGCGATGCATGGTGCCGTCGCCGGCATAGGCCGTGTATACCTGCGCCATCTGCAATAGCGAGGTGGACAGCCCGTAGCCATACGCCATGGTCGCCTGTTCGATCGGACGCCAGCGTTTGTATGGACGCACCTTGCCGGATGCCACGCCCGGAAACGTCAGTTCCGGGCGCAAACCGAGCCCGTATTCCTGATACTTGGTCCAGATCTTTTCGGCCGGCAGATTCAACGCGAGCTTGGCGAGCGCGATGTTGCTCGACTTCTGCACGGCTTCCGCGACGGTCATCACGCCATGATTCGAGGTGTCGTGGATTACGGCCGGCCCGATCTTGTACCAGCCGGGCGCGGTATCGATCACACTCTGCGGCCGCACCTTGCCCTCGTCGATCGAGAGCGCGACGACCACCGGCTTGATCGTCGATCCCGGCTCGAAGGTATCGACCACCGCGCGGTTACGTAACTGGCGGCCGGTCAGGCGGGCGCGGTCGTTCGGATCGAAGCTCGGGTAGTTGGCGAGCGCGAGGATCTCGCCGTTGCGCGCGTCGAGCACCACCACGCTGCCGGCTTCGGCGTGATGTTTGGCAATCGCTTCCTTGAGTTGCGCATAAGCGAGCTGCTGGATCCGCCGGTCGATCGTCAGGTGGATGGTATCGCCGTTCTGCGCGGGCACGAGCGGCCGCGTCTCGGACACCACGCGCCCCAGCCGGTCGCGGATCACTTCGCGCTGGCCGGGCACGCCGAGCAGCCGTTCGTTGACGGCGAGCTCTACGCCTTCCTGGCCGTTGTCCTCGATGTCCGTGAAGCCGACCACGTGCGCCGCCGATTCGCCTTCGGGATAAAAGCGCTTCGAATCGGCGATCTGCGTGATGCCGGCGAGGCCCAATTTCGACAGATGTCCGGCGGTCTCGGCATCCACCTGACGCTTGAGCAGCACGAAGGTCTTGTCGCCGTTCAGACGCCGGCGCAGTTCCGCGAGCGGCAGATCGAGCAGTTTCGAAAGCGGCGCGACAGCCGCTTCGTCGATCAGCTTGGGCGAAGCCCAGATTTCGTAGGTTGCGAGGCTGACGGCGAGCATCGAGCCGTTGCGATCGACGATCCGCCCGCGCGTCGCGTCGAGTTCGATGGTGCGCTGATAGCGCTTTTGCCCCTGATCGACGTAGAAGTCCTGGTTCACCACCTGCACCCAGAACGCGCGTCCCGCGAGCGAGGCGAACGCGCCGAACACCAGCAGGACGATGAATTTCGAACGCCACATCGGCAGGCGCGCGGCCAGCAAGGGATGCTTCGCGACGGGCGCGTAGGGATCGTGCGACTGCGATTTCTTCTTCTGGATCATTGGATGCGCATAACGAACAGCTCGATTAACTTGTGCCGCCCGAATCGGCGGCGGTGAATGCCTTGAGTTGCCAGCGGAAACGCGCGGCTGGCATGTGCATCGCGAACCGCTTGCTAGCACCACGAGCGACACCGGTTCCGCCGCCGCGCCGCAGGCTTGCAAACCCACATACACGACGCCGGCGCCGGGCGTGATGCCCGCTTACAACTCCTGACGCAACACCAGCGGCATCTGGTTGCACAGCACGTCGCGCAACATGCCGCAGTGCACGCCGGCGGTCGCGTCGGCCGGCACGACAATGGCGGGGCTTGCGTCCAGCGCGGCGGCCACGTCGCAGCCGATCGCACCGACCGTGACGAAGAGTCTTTGCCAGTTGCGCAGCCACCTCGCGCACGCCGCGGCTATCGACGCCGCTCCGATTGTAATGAGAACGTAATCTGGATGCGAGATCCACGCAAGAGGATAGTGACCGAGCCGAACGTCGCGCACCGTGCCGCCGCCGAGCGCGGTGACCGTGCCGACGAGGCGCAAACCGACGCTAGACCGGGGCGCGCGCGTCCATAAAAAAACCGCGCGGACTTGAAAAATCCGCGCGGCTGTTTCGTTCGATTAATGCGTCGACTCCGACGCGGCGTGTTAAAGAGGCGCTCCCTGCCTGTTGAGCGCCTTCTTTTTTGCTGCTTCTGCTGTTCCGCTGCTCGTGTCAGGCGGTGTAAAAACGCTCAGGCCGGCAGCGCGAAGCTCGAAATCGCTTCGCGCAGCACACCCACCTGATCCTTCAAGGAATGCGCCGCAGCGGCGGCCTCTTCGACCAGCGCCGCGTTCTGCTGCGTGACCTGATCCATTTCGCCGACCGCGCGATTGACCTGCTCGATGCCCGCGCTCTGTTCGCGCGAGGCGTTGCTGATCTCCTCGAGAATCTCGTTCACGCGGCGCACCGATTGCACGATCTCGCCCATCGTCGACCCGGCGTTGGCGACCAGCGACGCGCCGGATTCCACGGTAGTCGTCGACGTTTCGATCAACGCCTTGATTTCCTTCGCCGCCGTGGCCGAACGTTGCGCGAGGCTGCGCACTTCGGCGGCGACCACCGCGAAGCCGCGTCCCTGTTCGCCCGCGCGGGCCGCTTCGACGGCGGCGTTGAGCGCCAGGATGTTGGTCTGGAACGCGATGCCGTCGATCACGCCGATGATGTCGCCGATCTGCCGCGAACTGGTGGTGATCTCGCCCATCGTGCGCACCACGTCGTCCACCACGCGGCTGCCGCGCGTGGCGACGTCCGCGGCCTGACCGGCGAGATGCGCGGCCTGCAGCGCGCTGTCCGCGTTCTGCTTCACGTTGACCGTCATCTGGTCCATGCTCGACGCCGTCTCGACGAGCGCGGCGGCCTGTTCTTCCGTGCGCTGCGACAGGTCCGTGTTGCCGGCGGCGATTTCGGTCGCGCCGATATTGATGTTCTCCGTGCCGAGACGCACGCGCGACACCGTTTCGACGAGACCGGCCTGCATCGTCTGAAGCGCGTGCAACAGACTGCCGGTGTTGTCCGACTGAACCGGCACGCGCGTGGCCAGATCGCCGCGCGCCATCAACCGCGCGTGTTCGACGGCCACTTCGAGATCGCCGCCGAGCATGCGGCGAATACTGCGCAGCACCAGCAACATGACGACGGTGGCGATCGCGCCGAGCGCGACGGTAATGACGAGCCAGCGCAGCAGATTGGCGTAGAACGCGCGTTGCACGTCGTCCATGTACATGCCGGTGACGATATACCAGTCCCACGGCGCGAAGTGCCGCGAGAAGCTGGTCTTGGCCACGGGTTTGTCGCTGCCCGGCTTGGCCCACAGGTAGTCGACGAAGCCGCCGCCGTCGCGATTGCCCGCGTTGACGATATCGACGAACAGATGGTTGCCCGCCGGATCGGTGAATTGCGTCAGGTCCTTGCCGACCATCTGCGGCTTGAACGGATGCATCAGCATGACGGGCTGCGAATTGTTGACGGAGATGTAGCCGTCCGTGCCGTAACGCATCGCCTTGAGGGAATCGAGCGCCTGCTTTCTGGCTTCCTCGTCCGTGATGGTGTGCTGCTGCGCGAGCGTGTAGTAGCGCTCGACGATGTGGTCGGCCTGGTCGATCAGCGATTTCAACTGATCGCGGCGGTCGGAGATCATGGAGGCACGGTTTTGCCATGCACCGAAGCCGCCGATCAGGATCAGGCCGATCCAGAGGACGGCGATCATCGAGGTCAGTTTTTTGTTCAGGGTCATAGCGGTTTCTGCTTTCGAACGGTGGTCGGTCAGGGATTGGATTCGCTTGCGGCGAGTGGCTTGTCGCTGACTGTGTTTACGGCGCGGCGACAGAAGCTGCGCAGGGCAGGGGAAACCCGCTGTCAGGTTTTTTATTCGTCTGACTAAAAGGACTTTTTATCATCGTGAGGGCGGCTTTATGCGTGCATTCGCACTTGCTGATTTACTCGATGCTGATTTAATCGGGATTCCCCACGATTGCGGGTGAGAAAATGGCAGTGTTGGCGAATCGATAATAAGAGTTAAAACCTTCCGTAAATAAAATACGGATACTAAAACCTCGGTATCGCCACAACCGCGTGATGACAAAAACGAACGGACGCGCCGCCCGTCGAAGCGTGGTCGTGCGGTTGCGGCAGAATTCCACAAAACGCCAATAAAATCCAAGCGACTTCTCGCAATTGCGGATTGCAAAAAACGACACATTTTTCCACTTATCCGCAAATGAAGAAAACCGCTGTCACGGAAAAGACGAATAAATAAAAATTCCGCTATAGTCGCCGTTTTCCAGACGCCAGCCGGGCAATAGAAGAGCATTGATAAGCCCGCCACCAGGAGTACATAAAATGAACGCCCGCGAACCCGCTTTCGTGTCTGTTTCCCGTAGCGCGCGCCTGCGCCAGATGCTCGTCAGCAACGAACTCGAATTCATGATGGAGGCCCATAACGGCCTGTCCGCCCGCATTGTTCGCGAAGCCGGCTTCAAGGCCATCTGGGGTTCGGGCCTCGCGATCTCCGCGCAATACGGCGTGCGCGACAACAACGAAGCAAGCTGGACGCAAGTGGTCGACACGCTCGAATTCATGGCCGACGCCAGCGATCTGCCGATCCTGCTCGACGGCGATACCGGCTACGGTAACTTCAACAACGTGCGCCGCCTGGTGCGCAAGCTCGAACAGCGGGGCATTGCCGGCGTGTGTATCGAAGACAAGCAATTCCCCAAGACCAACAGCTTCATCAACGGCGAAGCACAGCCGCTCGCCGATATGGACGAGTTCTGCGGCAAGATCAAGGCCGGCAAAGACTCGCAGTCCGATGAGAATTTTTCGATCGTCGCGCGGGTTGAAGCGTTGATCGCCGGCTGGGGTATGGACGAAGCGCTGCGTCGCGCGGAAGCGTACCGCCAGGCCGGCGCGGACGCGATCCTGATTCACAGCAAGCTGTCGCGTCCCGACGAAATTCTCGAATTCGCGCGCGAATGGGCCGGCCGCGGCCCGCTCGTGATCGTGCCGACCAAGTACTACAGCACGCCCACCGAAGTGTTCCGCGAAGCCGGCATCAGCACGGTGATCTGGGCGAACCATCTGATTCGCGCGGCGACGTCGGCCATGCAGGCCGTCGCCAAAGAGATCCATTCGAGCGAAACGCTTGTCAATGTGGAAGACAGCATTGCCGCCGTCAACGAAATCTTCCGCCTGCAAGACGCCGACGAATACTCGGAAGCCGAGGATCGCTACCTGTCGAGCGGCCGTGCCGCCGGTTCCGCGGTCCTGCTCGCAGCGAGCCGCGGCAAGGGCCTCGAAGCCGTCACCGAAGACCGTCCGAAAGTGATGCTGCCGATCGCCGGCAAGCCGCTCTTGCGCTGGCTCGTCGATGCGTTCAAGAAGCAGGGCGTGAACGACATTACCGTGGTCGGCGGTTATCGCGCCGATGCGATCGACACGGCGGGCATCAAGCTCGTCGTCAATGAACAGCACGCGCAAACCGGCGAACTCGCGTCGCTCGCGTGTGCGGTCGATAAACTCGCGGGCGATACAGTGGTCTCGTACGGCGATCTGCTGTTCCGCAGCTACATTCTGCGCGATCTCGTGGAGAGCGAAGCGGCGTTCAGCGTGGTGGTCGATTCGTCGCTGACTGACGCGGAAAATGCCAGCGTGCGCGATTTCGCGTGGTGTTCGGCCGCCGACGACCGTGGTTTGTTCGGCAACAAGGTCGTGCTGCGTCACGTGTCGAGCGGGCAGGATGCATCCTCGGCGATCGCGTCGCAAACACCGCATGGCCGCTGGGTCGGTCTGCTGAATGTGCGCGGTGAAGGCCGCGAGCGTTTGCAGGCGGTGATGAGCCAGTTGCAGGCGCGCGCGGATTTCGCGTCGCTCGACATGCCGGCGTTGCTGAACGCGCTGATCGAAGCGGGCGAATCGATTGAAGTGCAATACGTGCACGGCCACTGGCGCGGCGTGAACGACCTGGAAGACTTCCGCCGTGCTGGCGATTTCGCGCATGCGCAGGCGCCGTTCGCGGCCGCGGTTGGTGCAGCCGGCAAAGATGCGACGGACGCGGCGAGCGGAGCCGCGCAATGATCGAGGCAGCACAGTTCGTCGAGGCGGCGCGCGAGCGCGGCTTCGACTGGTATGCGGGCGTGCCGTGCTCGTATCTGACGCCGTTCATCAACTACGTGTTGCAGGACGAATCGTTGCATTACGTGTCGGCGGCCAATGAAGGCGACGCCGTCGCGTTGATCGCGGGCGTCACGCTCGGCGCGCAAAACGGCCGGCGCGGCATCACCATGATGCAGAACTCCGGGCTCGGCAACGCCGTGAGCCCGTTGACCTCGCTCACGTGGACCTTCCGTCTGCCGCAATTGCTGATCGTCACGTGGCGCGGCCAGCCCGGTGTCGCCGACGAACCCCAGCACGCGCTGATGGGTCCGGTTACACCCGCGATGCTCGAGACGATGGAGATTCCCTGGGAAACCTTCCCGACGGAAGCCGACGCAATCGGCCCGGCGCTCGATCGCGCCATCGCGCATATGGATGAAACCGGCCGCCCGTACGCGCTCGTGATGCAGAAGGGCAGCGTGGCGCCGTACGAATTGAAGGACGGCGGTGCGAGCGAGCGCCGCGCGCCTGTCACGCCGCAATCGCGGTTCACGAATGTGGCAGCGAGCGAACTGCCTTCGCGTCACGACGCGCTGAACAAGGTGATCGCGCACACGCCGCTCGAATCGACGGTGGTGCTCGCGTCGACCGGCTTTTGCGGGCGCGAGCTCTACGCGATCGACGACCGTGCGAACCAGTTGTACATGGTCGGCTCGATGGGTTGCGTGACGCCGTTCGCGCTGGGTCTCGCGTTGTCGCGTCCCGACCTGCACGTGGTCGCGCTCGACGGCGACGGCGCCGCGCTGATGCGTATGGGCGCCTTCGCCACCATCGGCGCGTACGGTCCGTCGAATCTCACGCACGTGCTGCTCGATAACGGCGCGCACGATTCGACCGGCGGCCAGGCCACGGTCTCGCCGCAAGTTTCGTTTGCGGGCGTGGCGGCGGCGTGCGGCTATGCGTCGGCGGTCGAAAGCGACGACGTGAATGTGCTCGACGCCCTGTTCGAAGCCGCGCCGCTCGACGGCCCGCGCTTCGTGCGTCTGGCCATTCGCCGAGGCACACCCGACGGGCTGCCGCGCCCCACCATCACGCCGCCCGATGTGAAGACGCGTCTGATGCGCCACATCGGCGCCGCTTGAAGTCAACCTCGAGTCAAACTCGATTCAACGTCAGGGAACGCTCATGCTGCTGCTTAATCCCGGCCCGGTGACGCTCACCGAACGCGTTCGCAACAGCCTGTTGCAGACGGATCTGTGCCATCGCGAAAGCGAATTTTTCGATTTGCAGGAAGAGGCCCGCACGCGCCTCGTCGATCTCTACGGTCTCGACGCGAGCGAATGGCAGGCGGTGCTGATGACAGGCTCCGGCACGGCGGCCGTCGAAAGCATGACTGCCGCGCTGGTGCCGCAGAACGGCAAACTGCTCGTGGTGGAAAACGGCGTGTATGGCGAGCGTATTTCGCAGATCGCGACGCAATACGGCATCGCGCACGAATCGCTGAAGCACGACTGGATGCAGGCGCCCGATCTCGCCAGGATCGCCGAACGCCTCGATGCGGACAAGGCGTCCACGCACGTCGCCGTGATCCATCATGAAACCACCACGGGCCGTCTGAATGATCTGGTCGCGCTCGGCGCATTGTGCCGCGAGCGGGGGCTGCGTCTGCTGGTGGACGGCGTGAGCAGCTTTGGCGCGGAAGCGATCGATTTCGCCGACGCCAGTCTCGACGCGGTGGCCGCCACGGCGAACAAATGTCTGCATGGCGTGCCGGGCGCGTCGTTTGTGCTGGTGCGCCGCTCGGCGCTCGCGCAGGCGGCGAGCCGCACGTATTACCTGGATCTCGGCCGTCTCGCGAAGTTGCAGGATCAGCGCAATACGCCGTTCACGCCGTCGGTGCACGCGTACTATGCACTCGTCGAAGCGTTGCGCGAACTCGCCGACGAAGGCGGCTGGCGCGCGCGACACGCGCGCTATGCGGCGCTGGCTGAACAGGGGCGGGCGGGCCTTGCCGAGCGCGGCATCGGCAGCGTGCTGCCGCCGGAAGAGTCGTCGGTGGTGCTGCGCGCGTACCGTTTGCCGCAAGGCATCGCGTATCCGCACCTGCACGACGCGCTGAAGGCGCGCGGCTTCGTCATCTATGCAGGGCAAGGCGGCTTGTCGGCCGAACTGTTCCGCATTTCGACGATGGGCAACATTCACGCCGCCGACATCGACCGTCTGTTGCAAGGCTTTACCGAACTGATGCGCTGATTCGCGCTTGCGGTGGCTGGCCGCGCAACGCGGTCACACCGGGTCTTTGTCGGGCGGCCCATCGGGCCGCTGCGGCTCCTCTGTGTGATGGCCGGGCGACGGCGGCACCAGCGGATCGGCTTCCGGGTCGCGGTTCGGATCGGCGTTGGGGTCGGGAATCGGACTGGTATGCATGTCGTAGCTCATGGCAGCACCTTTGAGTGGAGAAGAAGCCGATGCGGCGACGGCGTCGAACTCTCGCCGGCCGTTCTCTTCAAGCGTAGGCCTTTCCGGCGCGCCGCGCCCGCTACTTTTTCACGCGACGACCCACGCTGAGCTGCCAGTAACGCTCGGTCGCGAAGATGTCGTCGTAATTGCCTGCGCCAAACGCGCGCAACTGGCTCTCATAAGCATAGACCGCCTCGCGTTTGAGTTGCGCGCGGCGCTGCGCGTCGATGGTGTGACCTGCGCTCGGACTGGCGGGCGTCGCGACGATGCCACGCTGCGCGAGATCGGCGAGCCGCGCCTGCACCACGCCGGGCGTGCGCCGGTGAATCGCTTCCTCGTAGCCGAACCACGTGAGATGCGACAGGCGAGGCAGGATTTCACAGCAGGCTTCGAACACGCGCACGTGATCGTCGTGATACAGGCCGAGCGGCATCAGCAAGGTGTTGGCGGTGGTGCGATAGATGGTTTCTTCGAGCGCCGCCGCCATTTTGCTGATCGACGGCGAGTCCGAATACTGGCTGTCGCGAAATGGCATGCGCAGCGGAATCGCGTCGAGCACTTCGAGTGCGCGGTTGTCTTCCAGCGTGCGTTCGTGGATGGCCTGATGGGCGTCCGTGAAACCTGACTTTTCATCCCATTCGGTGTGCATCGGCTGCTCGGGCGGCGCGGCGAATACCGTGCACACGGCGGCGTCGGGATGGGCGGCGAGCAATGCGCCGCAACTGAAGACGGCGTCGTCGAAATGGGGCGAGACAATGAAAAGGCGCGGGCTGGTTTCGCTCATGGGGCGTGTGATGGGTTCGCGACGCGCGGGCCGGAGACGAAACGGGTAGAGGCTCGAGTGTCGCGCCGGTGCTTGGGAAATTGCGGCGTCACATCAGCTTAGGCGGAATCGTGGCGGCTTGCGCGGCGGGTTTGTGATGCGCAAGCCGCGTGCCTGAGGGGTCGACGGGTAATGGGTGAATCCCGGAACGTCCCTTTTTGCTACGCGTGTGCCGCCATCCGCACGACTTTGCGTTCCTGTTAATCGCTCACATATGATCGCTATAGGTTGGTAAAAGATCATATGTGAGCGATCAAGTCGATTTCCTTGACCCAGAAACAATGCGCGCGGACAATAGGAAACCCATATCCTGAAGTACCGCTCATATGGAAACCACAAAGCCGCATAAGCGCTCACATGTGAGCGCTAAAAGAAAAAGAGATCCGCTCCCCCTGCCGGTCGTGCGTGCCCTGAAGAAACTCGGAGCCGACCTTGCGCTGGCGCGCCGTCGCCGCCGGTTGACCCAGGCGTCAATGGCCGAGCGCATTCGGACGTCCGTCGCTACGCTGCGTCGCATGGAACACGGCGACGAACGTATCTCTATCGGCACGATCGCGCAGGCGTTTCTCGTTCTGGGTGAGCTGGACAAAATCGACGGACTAATGGATTCCGCTGGCGATACCATCGGGCTGACCTTAATGAACCAGCAACTGCCGCAGCGGGTTCGCAATAAACGTGTCACGCCCGAATCGGGGGCGCTATGAAGCGTCCTGTGTCGCAGCAGATCGTCCGGGTGGCGCTTGGGCAAGCGGCGCTTCCCGTTGGCGCTCTGACTTTCAACAAGGACGGCGCACGCGAAAACTCAAGCTTTGCTTATCACGAAGCGTGGCTGCAATCCACCGACCGGTTCGAGATTTCGCCCGATTTGCAGCTCGTGTACGGTCAGCAGTTTCGTAAGGCGCCCAGCAGAGACGATTCGATTTTTCACTTCGCATTTGCGGATACCGAGCCCGACGGATGGGGATGCCGGGTGATCGCGCGTGACCACGCAAGGCGTCGCAAGTCGGCGCAGGAGAAGGGGCTGGAGGTGCCGCGCGCCGGGCTCACGGAGATGGACTACCTGCTGGGCGTCGACGATATGAGCCGGATCGGTGCGTTGCGATTCGTGGACGAAGCGGGCAACTATTTGCGCAGCATTGAAGACGGAGGGCGTGGCACGCCGCCCTTGCTCGAATTGGGTCATTTGATCGGCGCCACTCGCGCGGTCGAGATGAACAGGGAAACCGCAGCCGACCTGAAGTATTTGCGCGGGCGCGGGACGTCGCTTGGCGGTATGCGCCCCAAGTGCACGATCCTCGATGAGGACGGGCAACTGGCCATCGGCAAATTTCCCAGTGTC
Source organism: Paraburkholderia sp. BL25I1N1 (assembly GCF_003002025.1). Classification (GTDB taxonomy): domain Bacteria; phylum Pseudomonadota; class Gammaproteobacteria; order Burkholderiales; family Burkholderiaceae; genus Paraburkholderia. The sequence continues at coordinate 163,678 of NZ_PVZB01000010.1, read as the reverse complement.
AACGACGACCGCAGCGTCACGCGTGGGGAAGTGCTCGCTCTTCATCTGGCCGCAGCCGCCGGCATTACGGTGGCGCAATCGCGCATCGTCATGTCGGAAGACATCCCGGTTGCGCTCGTGCGCCGCTTTGATCGTGTCGCGAACGGCGGCCGGATTCCGTACCTCTCGGCTGGCTCCATGCTGCAAGCGTCACGGCAGGAAGAGCACGCCTATACCCAGATAGCTGATTGCATCATCGCGCGTTGCGTGGACCCGAAGCGCGACCTCGAGGAGTTGTGGCGGCGACTCGTGTTCAATCTGCTGATTACCAATGTCGACGACCATGTGCAGAACCACGGTTTCCTGCACGTCGAGCATGGGCAGTGGCGGCTCGCGCCGGCGTTCGACATCAACCCTTTCCCGGATAAGGACTCCGAGTTGAAGTTATGGCTCAATGAAGACTACGGGCCGGTCGACTCGATCGAGGCCGTGATGAATGAAGCGCCTTATTTCAGGCTCTCTGCCGACGAGGCGAAACGCATTCTCAATGAAGTTCGCAACGCGGTCAGAGACTGGAAACGCGTCGCGAAGTCGGCGCCGGTCGGCATGACTGACGACGACCTCGATGCCTTCCAGCCCGCGTTCGAAAACGAGCAGGTCAAGGTGGCAACGGCCCTGCAATGATTTTGGATGAGCAGAGGCATACGGTAGTCAATCAATAAAGCCGACGCGTGCACGAGCAGCGCAAATCCAGCGGTAAAAAAGCTACGCCCCTTCCGCCGCCAACGTCGCCGCGTGACTGAACGCCGTCACCATGCCCGCGACGATATCCTCGCGCAGCCGGCTGTCGGCCATTTTCAGCGCATAAGACGGGTGCCACGTCGGCACGATCAGCCGGCCGCCGTGATCGATGGTCTGCCCCAGATATTCCGACAGATTGACGTGCGCGCCGGTCAACGCCTTCAGCGCCGTCGCGCCGAGTGTGACGACCACGCGCGGCGCGATCTGCGCGAGCTCGTGGTCCAGCCAGTACTGGCAAGCCTCGACCTCGCGCCGCGCGGGCGTTCGGTGGACGCGCTGCTGCTCCAGCGTTTCCCATTTGTAATGCTTGACGGCATAGGTCAGATAGAGCGCCGCGCGATCGAGACCGGCGCGCGCAAGCACCGTGTCGAGCAGTTGACCGGCGGGGCCCATGAAGGGCACGCCGTGCTGGTTCTCATGCTCGCCGGGTTGTTCGCCGACCACCATGAACGCGGCGTGAGCCGGACCGGCGCCCGCGACGGCCTGCTTTGCGTTGCGCCACAACGCGCAGCGCCGGCAGGTGGCCAGCGGGCCGGTGGGCTCGCGCAAGGGTGGTGTCACCGCCGAATATTCGAGCGGCGGCATCTCCGGAACGGTGACAGTGCCGCTCTGTGCGCCGAGACGGCTGCGCTTGCGCGCGAGTTGCGCGGGCAGCGGCGGACCAGCGGGCGGCGTTCTCCAGTAACGCCGCGGCATGGGTGTCGGCGCGCCATTGAATACGCTGGCGTAGTAGGCGAGCCAAAGCGCCTCGGTGGGCTCGCTGGTCGTGGCTTCGCCGGCCATGGCGGCGGGCGGCAATGTCGGCGTGGTCGGGCCGTTCGGCTGGCTCGGTGGTGATGTGGGCGTGGTCGTTCCGCTCCGCTGGCCCGGTGGCGATGTCGGCGTGGTCGGCCCGCTCCGCTGGCTCGGCGGTAATACTGGCGTGGCTGGCCCGTTCAACTGGCCGACCGCCAAAGCGTGCGTGACGTGTCCGTTTTCTTCCGTTGCCGGCCGGCTGATGCGCAGCAACATGCCGTTCCAGAACGCCGCGCCCTGCGGCGTCGCCAGCATCCACGTGGAATCGCCCATGCGCTCGGCAAAACGCTCGGCGGCCTGCGCCAGCAAATCATGATGCGGCTCGTACCAGCCGACGAATTCCGGCGGTCCCATGGACGGATCGCGTCGCCTGAACAGGGTGAGCGCCACCAGATCGCCGGTTTCGTGCTCGACCGACTGGATGCGCTGATCGAGCAGCGCGCCGTCGGCGTCTTGCGGATCGAGGACGTGGCGTTCGCCGTGTGTCCAACGCCACAGGATGCGATAGAGCAGGGACCAGCGGTCCGGCGCGTAAAAGCACGCCGCCGTTTTCAGCCAGGCGAGCAGTTCACGAGGAATGGCGGGCGTAGGGGCGGCCAAAGCGGTGGCGGAACGTTGTTGAGCGCTTGCGTTGCCGTTATCCGAGCCGGCCGGATCACACGAATCGCATTCAACCCATTCGATCCGCTCCGGTTCGACGCCTTGCCGTAACAGTTCCCGCGCCGCATGGCGCCAGGCGGCAAAAGACGGTTCGATAGAAATACGTTTCATGCGGACGCGCCGCGGCTGTGCGTGACTAAACGCATCAAACCGTGAAATACTGTACGGATATACAGTATGCTCCTGAATGCCGGCCCAGATCAAGCGTGTCAGCAGTCGCGGCCGACTGCGCCGACGACAGTGTGTCTACCGGCAACGCCAGACTGACCAAGCGCACAACTACAGCTTGCGCAAATCCTCAGGCGTATCGACGTCGCGCAAGATACCCGCATCGTCCACATCAAGCCGCGTCACCTGCTGCGACATAAAGAGGGATCTCGCGCCCATATCGCCGTCGAGCGCCAGCAGCGCGTCGCGATGCTCGATGCCGAAGCCGACCGGATGCCCGCGCTGTCCCTGGTAAAACGGCGCGACCAGCGAAGCGCCGCCGTCCAGCGCGCGCGCCACGGCTTCGATCGTGGCAGTGGCGATGCGCGGCATGTCCGCAAGCGCGACGATCCAGCCCTCGGCCTCCGCGCTTGCCTCGACACCGGCCGCGAGGCTTGCGCCCATGCCGCGTTCGGCCTCCGCCGCGAACACGACGTCGCAGCCGGCCTCGTTGAGCAGCCGCGCGAGCGCGTCCGAACCCGGCCGCACCACGGCCACCACCTGCGTCACGACCCGCAGCAACCGATGCGCGGCTTCATGCGCCACCGGCGTGCCGTCGGGCATGCGTGCCAGCAGTTTGCTGTGGAGGCCTTCCGGGTCGAAGCGCGAGCCGAAACCGGCGGCGAGCAACACGCCAGTGGCGAGCGAAGCGTAGGCCATGGGCGGGCACCGGTAGAAGGAATGAGGTCGATTGTGCGATGCAACGCGGCCACAGGCAAGCGCGAATATCAATGCGCGGCGCGCGCCGCCCCGATTCGCGCCGCGACCGCAAAAGCGCGCCCATCAAACCTGCATCGCGCCCATGACCTTATCGAGCGTGACGGGCAAATCGCGCACGCGCACGCCGGTGGCGTGATACACCGCGTTCGCAATCGCCGCCGGTACGCCCGTAATGCCGATCTCGCCGATACCTCGTACCCCGAGCGTGTTGATATACGGATCCGGCCGGTCGATAAAGGTAATGTCGAGCGAGCCGATATCGGCATTCACCGGCACGTGATATTCGGCGAGATTCGCATTCGTGAAGCGGCCATAGCGCGTATCGAGCGAGGTCTCTTCCTGTAGCGCCGCCCCGACGCCCCACACGATGCCACCCATCAACTGGCTGCGCGCCGTCTTCAGGTTGAGCACGCGGCCCACGTCGTACACGCCGACCATGCGTGCCACGCGGATCGTGCCGAGATCGGCATCCACGTGCACCTCCGCGAACACCGCGCCGAACGAGTGAAACGAGTACTTCTGCTTTTCGTCGCCCGGCTTGACGGTCGCACTCGCCTCGATCGGCTTGCCGCCCGAGCGCGCGATGATCGCCGCCGCCGGATCGCGCTTGCCCGGTTGCGAGCGGCTCATCACCCAGCCGTTTTCCACGGTGATGTCGTCGAGCGCGATGCCGTACACGGGCGAAGCCTGATCGGCGAGCGCGAGCGCGATCAACTGGCTGCGCGCCTGGCTCGCCGCGTCGCGCACGGCCGGCGATACGCTCGCGGCCGACTGCGATCCGCCCGACACCGGCGCTCTGGGCAGCGACGAATCGCCGAGCGCAAAGTGGATGTTCTCCGGCGCGAAGCCGAGTGCGTCGGCGGCCACCTGGGTCATCACGGTGTAGGTGCCGGTGCCGATATCCTGCGTCCCGGACGCGACCATCGCGGTGCCGTCCGGCAAGATCCGCGCAACGGCGCTGGCTTCGCTGCGATTGGCCGGATAGGTCGCGGTCGCCATGCCCATGCCGATCAGCGTGCTGCCGTTGCGCATCGAGCGAGGCGCCGGCGAGCGGCGCGACCAGCCGAATTTCTCCGCGCCGGTCTGATAGCACTCGCGCAAGGATTTGCCCGACCACGGCTTGTTTTCCTGCGGATCGGCCTCGGCGTAATTCTTGATGCGAAGCGCGAGCGGGTCCATCTTCAAGGCCGCCGCGATTTCGTCCATGGCCGATTCGAGCGCGAACGAACCGGTCGTCTCACCCGGCGCACGCGTGAAGGTCGGCGTGCCGAGATTGAGCGGCACGATGCGGTGCGTGGTCACCTGGTTCGGCACCGCGTACAGCATGCGCGTGACCATGCAGCAGGTCTCGGTCCAGTCTTCGATCACCGACGTGTTCGAGATGCTGTCGTGGCGCATCGCGGTCAGCGTGCCGTCGTGGCGCGCGGCGAGCACGAAATGCTGTTCTGTGCGCGGACGCGCGCCGACCGGCCCGAACATCTGCGGCCGTTCGAGTACGAGCCGCACGGGGCGCCCGGTCTGCTTCGCCGCCATCGCGCACAAGGACACATGCGACCACGACGAGCCCTTGCAACCGAAGCCGCCGCCCACGAATGGCGAAATCACGCGCACATCGCCGGGCGAAACGCCGAGCGTTCTGGCGATTGCCTGCGCCGCGCTGCTGACGCCTTGCGTCGAATCGTAGAGCGTGAGTTGCGGACCGTCCCAACGCGCCATGGTGGCGTGCGGCTCCATCGGGTTGTGATGTTCGATCGGCGTGGTGTACGTCGCGTCCACGCGTACCGCGCCGCTTTGCAGGCCGTCGTCGAAGCTGCCGCGTCGCGTGTCGGTTTGCCGGCCTTGCGGTTTGTCTGGCGCGTGCGCGTTCGGCTTGGCCTGCGCGAAGTCCAGCGTCGCTGCGCCGCTCTGATACGTGATGCGCAATTGATGCGCGGCGTCCGTGGCGTGTTCGAGCGTGTCGGCCACGACCACGGCGACCGGTTCATTGCTGTAGTGAATCTGATTGTCCTGAAGCAGCGAAAGGCGGCGTCCCGTCGGCGGCGCCAATGCGGCCTTGCCGCCGTTGGGCAGACGCGGCGCGTTCTGATACGTCATCACGAGCAGCACGCCGGGCAGTGACTGCGCGCGGCTCGCATCGATCGATGCAATGGTGCCGCGCGCGATCGTGCTGGTAACGAGCACGGCATGCGCGAGACGCGCTTCGGGAAATTCGGCGGCATAACGCGCTTCGCCGGTGACTTTGAGCAGGCCGTCGATCCGGTCGACGGGTTGGCCGATGAGATTCATGCGACACCTCCCGCGTGCCCGGCGGCCTGGTTCACGGCGCGCACGATCGCACGCTGCGCGAGCTCCACCTTGAAGCGATTCTCGCGCTGCGGCCGCGCTTCGCGCAATGCGGCCGAGGCGGCGTTATTCAGCGTTGCCTGCGTGAGCGGCTGGCCGTTCAGCATCTGTTCCGCGACACTCGCGCGCCACGGTTTGTGCGCGACGCCGCCCAACGCGATGCGCGCGGTCTTTACGCGAGTGCCGTCCATCTGCAAGGCAGCGGCGACCGAGATCAGCGCGAATGCGTAACTGGCGCGGTCACGCACTTTCAGATAATGCGAGTTCGCGCTGAAGAGCGGCGGCAGAAGATCGACAGCCGTAATCAGTTCGCCGGGCTGCAACGTGGTGTCGACATCCGGCCGGTCGCCGGGAAGCCGGTGAAAGTCGGCGAACGCAATGGTCCGCTCGCCGGCCGGGCCGGTAACGCGCACCACGGCATCGAGCGCGGCAAGCGCCACGCTCATATCCGACGGATTCACCGCGATGCATTGCGGACTCGCGCCGAGAATCGCATGGGTGCGATTGTGGCCGTCGAGCGCCGCGCAGCCGCTGCCCGGCATGCGCTTGTTGCACTGCGTGAAGGCCGTGTCGTAGAAGTAGCCGCAACGCGTGCGTTGCAGCAGATTGCCGCCGACGGTCGCCATATTGCGCAATTGCGACGACGCGCCCGCCAGAAATGCTTGCGAGAGCAACGGGTATTGCTCGCGCACCAGCGCGTGGTTGGCGGCATCGCTATTGCGCACCAGCGCGCCGAGCCGGATACCGCCGTCCGGCAGTGTGGTGACCGTATCGAGTCCGCTGATATGCGTGATATCGATTAGCCGCATCGGCCGCGCTACGCCGCCCTTCATCAGATCGAGCAGATTCGTGCCGCCGCCGATGAATACCGCCCCCGACTGCTGCGCTGCCCGCACCGCGCCGGCGACATCGCCGGCGCGTTCGTATGAGATCGCATCCATGCTGTCGCTCCGTCAGGCGTTGGGGGTGTTGGCGCCGCTGTTCTGGCCGCCACCTTCATGCACCGCGCGTACGGCGGCCACGATATTCGCGTAGGCACCGCAGCGGCAAATGTTGCCGCTCATACGTTCGCGGATTTCGTCGTCGGAGAGTTGGGCGGGGCGGGCGCGGACATCGGCCGTGACGGTGCTGGCGGTGCCGTTGCGGAATTCGTTCAGAAGGGCGGTCGCGGAACACAACTGCCCGGGCGTACAGTAACCGCATTGAAAGGCATCGTGTTCAATGAAGGCGCGCTGCATCGGACTCAATGTGCCGTTGGCGGCAAGCCCTTCAACCGTCGTAATGGTCTCGCCTTCATGCATCACCGCGAGAGTCAGACAGGAGTTGATACGGCGGCCATCGGCGAGCACCGTGCATGCGCCGCACTGTCCGCGATCGCAGCCCTTCTTCGTGCCCATCAGGCCCGCGTATTCCCTTAATGCATCGAGCAAGGTCACGCGCGGCTCGAGTTGCAGCGTGTATGCGCGGCCATTCACGGTCAGCGTGACGGGACGCGGCGGCACCGCTTGCTGAACCTGAGCCGGCGGCGCGGTCGGGGTTTGGGTCTGCGCGCGCAGATGCGGCGCAGCGCCGACTGTGGCGGCAGCGGCAGCAGATTGAAGAAAGCGGCGGCGTGAAGGTTGTGTTGGGATGGCGGCTTGGACGTCGCCCGGATCCTGACTTTCGTTATGCGAAGACATGACGTCTATTGACTCCATTGAAAGGTCAATGCAGGCTAGCGATGCGTCGGTATCCGAAGCGTCGCGATCCATTGGACAGTACGCGGCAATTTCGGTGCCGTTGCATTCACAACGGTATTAGCAAATATCGGAGACGAAAAACGTGAAGTCCAATCTCAGAGTCGAGCCCACGCAACGGCCGGTCCCGGTTGTGCCAACCCTGGCGATCATGTTGGCGGTGGCAGTCGTGCTGACTGCATGCCACAGCGGCGGTAGCGAAAGTAGCCCGCCACCGCAAGCCAATACGCTGCCCAGCTTTATCACCGCAGCATCGGTCAAGAGCCAATCCTACGACGGCAATACCGACGACCTGCTCACCGCGGGCCTCGGCAAAACCGGCCTCGGATCGGCTGCGGCGCCGGCCATTGCCAACGCTGCGCAACCTACCGCCGCCGAACTCCGCCGCCTCGCCATCTGGTCGAACTATCGCGCGCTCGTCGACATGACGGCGAACGGGGGCTATGGACGCTTCTGGGGGCCGAATGTCGATCTGAACGGCAACGACACGCTCGGCGAAGGCAAGATCGCCGGCAAGGAATATCTCGCTTACGCCGACGACGGCAGCGGCACGCAGAACGTCACCATGCTGGTGCAGATACCAGCGAGCTTCAATCCTGATCAGCCGTGCATAGTCACGGCGACGTCATCCGGTTCGCGCGGCGTGTACGGCGCGATTTCCGCCGCCGGCGAGTGGGGGCTCAAGCGAGGTTGCGCGGTGGCGTACACCGACAAAGGCAGTGGCAACGGTGCGCATGAACTATCGTCCAATCGGGTCACACTGATCGACGGCACCTTGCAGGATGCCACCGCCGCGGGCAAGGCCAGCCTCTTCACGGCCAACCTGGGCAACACCGATCTCGCAACTTACAACAGCCAGTTTCCGAATCGCTACGCGTTCAAGCATGCGCACTCGCAGCAGAATCCCGAGAAGGATTGGGGCAACGATACGTTGGAGGCGATCCAGTTCGCGTATTGGGCGCTCAACGATTCGTATGGCGCGCTCAACGGTTCGACCCGCACCGTGCGTTACGCGGGCGGAAGCATCACGACGATTGCGGCTTCGGTGAGTAATGGCGGCGGCGCGTCGCTCGCGGCGGCGGAACAGGACACGTCTGGTTGGATCACCGCGGTTGTCGTCGGCGAACCGCAGATCAATTTGCGCTTGCCCGCGCAGGTGTCGGTGGCTCAGGGCGGCGTGCCCGTCGGTGCATTCGGCAAGCCGCTCGCCGACTACATGACGCTCGCCAACCAGTTGCAACCGTGCGCTGCGCTCGCGCCCGCCGCGGCCGGCGCACCGTACCTGACGGCACTGCCGCTCGCCACGACCACGGCGATTCGCACCGCCCGCTGCGCGTCGCTCGCTAGCGCCGGCGTGATCGCGGGTGGCGACGTGACGACCCAGGCGATCAACGCGCTGGCGTTGCTGCATCAGAACGGCTACCAAACCGACTCCGATCTGTTGCAAGCGCCGATGTGGGACTCGCAAGCGGTGCCGGCTGTTGCAGTGACTTACGCAAATGCGTACGCGAAAGCGAGCGTCACCGCCAACCTCTGCGACTTCAGCTTCGGCACGACGAGCGCGACGGGAACAGCCGGCGTGACACCGGCCGTGTCGCCGATGCTGACGGTGTTCGGCAATGGCAACGGGGTGCCGCCGACCAACGGCATCAACCTCGTCTTCAACTCGGGCGGCGGAGCGGCGGACCACCGGCTGGCGACCCCCGACGGCAGTTACTCGGGCGCCTCCTGCCTGCGTACGCTGTGGACGAACGGCACGCTGGCCAACAGCGTCGAGGCCATTCGTGTGAACGCGAATCTGCATGGCAAGCCTGCCATCATCGTGCAGGGCCGCGCGGATGCGTTGGTGCCGATCAACCATGCGTCGCGGCCGTACCTCGGCCTGAATCAATTGAGCGAAGGCGGGGCGAGCAAGCTCTCGTTCTACGAAGTGACGAACGCCCAGCATTTCGATGCGTTCCTCGGCGTGGCGGGGTTCGACTCGCGCTTCGTGCCGCTGCATTACTACAATCTTCAGGCGCTCAATCTGATGTGGAGTCATCTGAAGAGTGGTACGCCGCTGCCGCCGTCGCAGGTGATTCACACGGTGCCCCGTGGCGGCACGGCCGGCGTCGCCCCCGCGCTGACCACGGCCAATCTGCCGGCGATCGCGGCGAGTCCGGGCATCAATGCGATCACCGTGACCAACGGCGCCGTGAACGTGCCGAACTGACTCGCGCGGACTGCACGCGCGGGCTCACAACGACGGTAATCACGCGCGCGAGGTCGGCGCGCGCGACTGCCGTCGTGCTGTGAGGACGGTTGCCCGGGTATAAGCGATGCTACGGCAGATGCAGTGAAGCGCGTTCAAAGGAGAGCGAATGCAGTTCGACTACCGGCATTTCCATATCGATTGCCGCGCCCGCCATGACGATGACGGCCTCTACTACGCGAGAGCGAAGATCACTCGCGCGCCGCGCAAAAACGAACACGTCCAGTCGCACGATTCCGGCGACATCGACGCCTTTTCCGACCAGGCGGATGCCATCTCATGCGCGAAGTCGTGGGCGATCGAGTGGTGCGACGCAGCGGCGCAATAGCACGCATTGCAGGGAGGACATGCCGTGGCCAGGCTTCGAATCGCGACCTTCAACATCAACGGGATCCGCTCGCGCCTGCCGGCGCTGCTGCAGTGGCTCGAGCGCGAGGCGCCCGACATCGTCTGTTTGCAGGAACTCAAAGCGGTGGACAGCGCGTTTCCCGTGGAGCAACTGCGCGACGCGGGCTACGGCGCAATCTGGCAAGGGCAGAGCGCATGGAACGGCGTGGCGATCCTGTCGAAAGGCGAAGCGCCGCTGGAGAGCCGCCGTGGCCTGCCCGGTTTCGAGGACGACACGCACAGCCGCTATCTCGAAGCCGCAGTGGGCGGCGTGCTGGTGGCGTGCCTCTACCTACCGAACGGCAATCCGCAACCGGGCCCCAAGTTTGACTACAAGCTGGCGTGGTTCGACCATTTGATCAAGCACGCGGCGAAGCTGTACAAAAGCGCTCATCCGGTCGTGCTGGCCGGCGACTTCAACGTGGTGCCCACCGACGAAGACATCTACAACCCGCGCTCCTGGCTGAAGGACGCGCTGCTGCAACCTGAGAGCCGCGAGCGTTACCAGCGGCTGCTCGCGCAAGGCTGGACCGACGCGCTGCGAACGCATTTCGGCGACGAGCGGGTCTACACCTTCTGGGACTATTTCCGTCGGCATTGGGACACAAACTCCGGCTTGCGCATCGACCATCTGCTGCTGAGCGCCGACCTCGCGCCGCGCATGCGCGATGCGGGCGTCGACCGCTGGGTGCGGGGCGAGCCGCATGCGAGCGATCATGCGCCTACGTGGGTCGAATTGGAGATGGGCGCGGGGCGTCGCAAGAAAGGCGACGCGTAAAGCCGTGCAAAACCGGCGGTGCAAAACCGGCGGGTTAGGAACGGCGGCATACAAACACGAAACGGGCGACCGCCTGAAGCAGATCGCCCGGTGGTCAACCCCGTCAAAAATCAACGGCGATAATCGCGTCCTGCCGCACCGTGCGCCCACAGCGCGCCGGCCACAAAACCGGCGAGCGCCACCACCGCGATCGCGGTGAACGGGCTTTCCGCCGTAGTCTCACGCACGAGACTCGTCGTGCTCGCGGCCAGTTGCTGGGCTTTGCCGCTGAGCTCCTTCGCCTTGCCGGCCAGTTGCGTGCCGGTATCGCCCAGCACGTCGCCGACGGCGCCCTGTACCTTGCCCGCGACTTCCTTGACCGTGCCTTCCGCTGAATTGGCTGCCGAATTGGTGTCCATACGTTTTTGCTCCCATTGTCAAATTTACGTGTGAGCCATTGCGATCGCAACGCTGTCACACCAAGGTCTCACGTACGCCGCGCCGGAAAGCGCGACTTACGTTCACCAGACAGGGCGCAAGAAGCGCGCCCGAGCGAAAAAGGGAAACCAGGGGCGCCGGACGGGCGCTCAGTGGCGCCGCCGCGAATTGATCCCCACGAAGATGGCCATCAGCATCAGGAAGCCGCCGAACAGCAGCGCCGAATTCACTGCCGCGTGCGTGAAGCCGAGCCTGTCGACATTGATGAACGGATAGGGGTAGAAATCGGACAAGCGCCCGCGCCAGAAGGTCACGCCGAGGTAGGTCAGCGGATACACCAGCCACCACAGACAACGCCGCAGCTTGAGATGAAAGCGCGGCACGAACAGCACCCAGTAGAGCGCGGAGAGCATGGGCAAGACGCTGTGGAGCGATTCGTTGAGCAGCATCCGCAATGCCGTGGGCGTCCAGTAACCGCGCAACAGCAGGTTGTAGGCGATCCCCACGAACGCCATGTACACCACCACGGCGGTGACGACGGTAGGCTGCCGGAAAAAGCGCGCAGGCTTCGATCTGTGCCTACGCAAGGCCACACAGGTAAAACAGATCGCGCAGGCGAGCGCCGTGAGATTGGTGAGGTAACTGCTCATGCGGGCGAGGCCGTCGAGCACGGTGAGCCCGCGGGCGAGCGTGCGATCGATCGTGACCTCGGCTTGCGCGACGATCGAAATCCACGCAATGACGGCGATGATCGCGGCGAGTGTCACCGACGACACACTGGGCGTATGCAGCGGAAGTTCGGGCTCCCGTTGCTCGGAAAGGGCGGGGCGCATGGGTTCGATTTTATACACACAGGTGCTGCGCAATGTGCGTTATCGAGCGCACCCGCCAAATCTATCGGACGCGCGGCCGAAAAATGCTACGGCGTGCTATGCGAACCGGTCACGGGCTGCAAGCGTTCGACCACTGCGGGGATGGCTGAACTTGCCGGCGTGGCTTCGTCGATCGCGGTGCGTCCGCCGTCGTGAAAGAAGGCGAGTTCCGCGGCCTTGTTCAACACCAGAATGCTGATGCGCCGATTGGTCGGCTCGTCGGTCACATGGCTGTTCAGCGGCAATACGTCGGCCAGTCCGCGCACCTGCAGCAGCTTTTCGCCATGCATGCCGCCGGCGACCAGCGCGCGGCGCGCGGCGTTCGCGCGTTCCGACGACAGCTCCCAGTTCGAATAACCTTCCGGGCCCGCGGTGTATGGCACCGCATCCGTATGGCCGGCGATGGAAACGCGGTTGTCGACGTCGTTCAGCGCTGCGCCGATCTGCGTGAGGATCGTCACCGCATACGGCTGAAGCTTCGAACTGCCGGAAGGGAACATCGGCCGGTTCTGCGAATCGACGATCTCGATACGCAATCCTTCGTTCGTGATCGAGATGCGGATCTGATCCTTGAACGCCTTCAAAGTGGGGCTTTGTTCGATCAAGGCGGTGAGCTTCGCCTTCAATTGCTCGAGACGCGCCGCATCGGACGGTGCCACCGACGGCGTGGCCGCGGAGGGCGGCGTCGGTTCGGCCTGGCTTTTCCTGCCGACCGCTGGCGTCGTATCGGAGATGTCGCGGCCGCCGCCTTGCACCACGCTCGGACGCGCGGCGGCTGTGCCTTCATTGCCGCCGAGCAGGCTCGACAGCGGCGTGTTGAAATAATCCTCGATACCCTGCTTGTCAAACTTCGACGTGGAGCCGAGCAGCCACATCAGCAGGAAGAACGCCATCATCGCGGTGACGAAATCGGCGTAGGCGATCTTCCATGCGCCGCCGTGATTGCCGCCATGGTCGGCGGCTCTTTTCGAACGGCGCACGATCACCGGCGCCGGCGGCCGCTCATCCTGCGAGGCGCGCGATCTTCTTTCGCTCATCATGCCGCTCCGCGTCAGGCCGACTTCGGCATCTTGGTGGCGCGCACAGCGTCGTCGAGTTCCTGGAAGCTCGGACGGTCGGCGGTGAACAGCACCTTGCGGCCGAACTCGACTGCGATCGGCGGCGCGTAGCCGGAGAGCGACGCGAGCAGCACCGCCTTCACGCACTGGTACGGCTTGGCTTCGGCGCGGCCCTTTGCGTTGAGCAGATCGGCCATGGGGCCGATGAAGCCATATGCGAGCAGAATGCCAAGGAATGTGCCGACCAGCGCGCCGGCGATCATCTCGCCGAGCACGGCGGGCGGTGCGCCCACCGAACCCATGGTGTGAACGACGCCCATGACCGCGGCGACGATACCGAAGGCCGGCAGGCCATCGGCCATCTTCTGAATCGCGTTGGCCGCGACCGATGCTTCCGCGTGATGCGTGGCCAGTTCCTCATCCATCAGGTCCTGCACTTCGAGCACGTTCACGTTGCCGCCGGACATCATGCGCAGATAATCGACAATGAAGTCGAGCAGATGATGATCTTCCAGCACGTGCGGATACTTCTGGAAAATCACGCTTTCTTCCGGCGCACCGACCTCGGCCTCGAGCGACATCATGCCTTCTTTGCGCGCCTTCTGAAGCAGTTCATAAAGCAGCGCGATCAGTTCCAGATATTTTTCCTTGGTGTAGCCGCCACCTTTGAAACATGACGGAATCGCCTTGATGGTTTTGCGCAGCGTGGAAGTCGGATTGCTCACGACAAACGCGCCGATTGCCGCACCGAAAATACACAGTAATTCGAAGGGCTGAAGCAGCGCCGGCAGGTGCCCGCCCACGCCGATAAAGCTACCGATCACAGAACCGATCACCAGAAGCCACCCGATTGCAACAAACATACTCTCTCCGATTATCTTGCGCGGCGCATGCTCGATCAGAGCAGGTCCTGTTTCGAGGACTTTTCTGGTGCGTCACAAAAGTTTTTGCATGTATGGGTAAACGGCTGAATTCGCCGTTGCTGAAGTGCTCGTCCGCGTGAAACGCCGAAAATTCACTAATCAGTTAGTTTTCGAAAAAGACGCCGTAAATTTGCCCGCGTTTCGCGATCGTTGCCGTTGCAACCTGTATTGGCCGGTCCCGGTATAACCCGAGTCACTATGCCCCGCTGATGCCAAGAGGATACGTAACCTTTATACCGATCGGTCTGCTAGCATGACGTGCAGTTTGCATCGCCGGCCACTCATGTGCGAGCCTTGCCGCGTAACCGTGCCCCGCCGATCACGAACACCGGCAGCGCCAGCACTCAACCGGAGAGGAATCCCCTTTGCGAGCCTCGACATCTGCTGCTCAACGTTGGCTGGGTCACAAGGCCGCCGCCTGCCTCACAGGCGCCGGCCTGCTGTTCATTCCCACGCTCAGTGACGCCCAGGAATTTTCGCTATTCGGCGGCGGCTCGCGCGCGAGCAGTATCAACACCTATACGTGGGCCTTCAACTATCAGGAAGGCCTCGGGCAATATTTCGCCGCGAGCTTCACCTGGCTCAACGAAGGGCATATTCCCGACCATCACCGTGACGGCCAGATGGTCCAGCTGTGGGCGCGCATTCCCGTAGGCAGTCCGCAATTCGTCCTGCAAGCCGGTGTCGGCCCCTATCGCTATTTCGACACGACCACCTCCGAGCAGGGCGGCAGCTATTCCAACACGCACGGCTGGGGTGTGGTGTACAGCGTCCGCGCCGCGTACTACGCGTCGAACCGGTGGATTACGCAGCTTCAGTTGAATCGCGTGCACGTTCAGCGCGGACCGGATTCGAGCGGCGTGATGTTCGGCGTCGGCTATCAGCTCGACGCGCCGGGCTCACCCGGTCCGCGCGACTGGGCGAGCGGCAGCGCGCACAAGGTCACCAATAACGAAGTAGCGGTGTATCTCGGCAAAACCATCGTCAACTCGACCAGTTCGCCGACTGCGCTGGGCGGCGCAGTCGAGTACCGGCGCGGCCTCGCGAAGTATCTCGACGTGACAGTCGGCTATCTTCACGAAGGCAGCAGCAAGGTGGCGCGGCGCGATGGCCTGACGAGCCAGTTGTGGGCCACGCGCGCGTTTCTCGACGACAAGGTTTCGCTGGCGGTCGGCCTCGGCGCTTACTATGCGATCAACGAGAACGAAAACAGCGCGACCCCCGGGCCGGGCGCCGGCAAGTTCTCCGGCCTCGTCACGATTGCGGGCTCCTATCGGCTGACCGGGCACTGGAACGCGCGGCTCGAATGGAACCGCGTCGTGACCCGTTATGATCGCGATTCGGATGTGATTTTCGGCGGCGTGGGCTATCGTTGGTGAGGGCTCATGCGTCAGTCGCCGGATGTCGTCGTGCCAGCAGAAGCAGTCTCTCGAACCGCTAGTCAAGAACCGGAAAAACGGAGAACAGCATGAAAGCCAGCACCATCGCCGAACGGGAGGCCCGGGGCCGTGCCGCTCGCGAGCATTCGAAACGTTCGAGCCATAAGGCGGTAGGCGAACTGCATCGCAACCCGATCGAGTTGCTCAGGCAAAGCAGCGAGGATCGCGTGCGCAACCTCGTGCCGCTGCGCTACGGGCGCATGGCCGCCTCGCCTTTCACGTTTTTTCGCGGCACCGCGCTTCTGCAGGCGCACGACCTTAGCCAGGTACGTGACTCCGGCCTGACCATGCCGATCTGCGGCGACGGCCATCTGATGAATTTCGGCGGTTTCGCCACGCCGGAGCGGCAACTCATCTTCGATCTGAACGACTTCGACGAGGTATCGGTCGGACCGTTCGAGTGGGACCTGAAGCGTTTGACCGCGAGCCTCGTTGTCGCCGCGCGTCATATGCGTTTGAGTCGGGGCGCGGCGGAAAATCTCGTGATGACGGCGGTCACCGAATACCGCGATCGCATGTCGCAGTATGCGCAATGCGGCGCGCTCGAACTCTGGTACGACCGCATCACCTTCGACCGCATGGCGGAAACCGCGCTGACGCCGGAAGCCCGCCGCGCCGTGCGGCGCGGCATGGAAAAAGCCGCGAGCCGGACGCATGAAAACCTGCTCGAGAAAATGGCGGAGCGCGACGGCGAACGCTGGACGATTCGCGATGCGCCACCGGCGCTGTTCCATGTGCTCGGTGCGAACACGCTGTTCACCGAGGAAGAAACCGAAGCGTACAGAACCGGGAACTCGCGCAAGATGCTCGAACGCATGTGGGGCGAGTATCTGAAGACGATGTCGCATGACCGGCGCGAACTGCTCAGTCATTTCACCGTGCAGGATATCGTGTTCAAGGTGGTGGGCGTGGGTAGCGTCGGCACGCGCTGCATGGTGGTGCTGTTGGTCGATCACATGGGTAAGCCGCTGTTCCTGCAGATGAAGGAGGCGCGGCCTTCGGTGATCGCGCGGTTCTACAAGTCTCCAATCCACAAGCACGAGGGCGAGCGCGTCGTGCAGGGACAGCGCATGCTGCAGGCCGCGAGCGATATCTTTCTCGGTTGGGCGACGGGGCCGCTCGGGCGGCATTTCTATTTCCGGCAGCTGCGCGATATGAAGCTCTCGGCGAACATCGAGCTGTTCGATATCGAACTGCTGGGAGGCTATGCACGGCTATGCGGCTGGATCATGGCGCGCGCGCATGCCAAGGCGAGCGGGCAGGCGATTGAAGTCAGCGCGTATATCGGCCGTGGCGATCAGTTCGCGGAAGCGCTCACCGGCTATGCGGCCGCCTACGCGGATCAGGTGGAGCGCGATTACGACGTGTTCCTGAAAGCGTGCCGCAGCGGCCAGCTCGAGGCACGCACCGACGAAGACATGGCGGCGGATTTCCGCATGTAGCGGCGGTGATCGCGCTGCGCTGCGCGATGAACTGCGTGCAAGCCCGCGTAACCTGCAACGCGTATGAGCCGAGTCGCCTGCGTACGTACGCGTTACCGCGCTTCAGTCGTTCACGCGCGCTTCGCGCAGCGTGACGAAACGCAGATGCCGTTGCCGCGCCGCGTCGATCACACGCGGCAGTACGGCGAGGATCAACGGCGTACCTTCGGCGGTGAGGGCGGCGTTGCCGTCGTGCAGCAGCAGAATGTCGCGTGGCGCGAGGCCATCGAGCAGCCGTCGCGTGACCACCCGCGGATCGCGCTCACGGGTGTCGTAGCCGCGCCGCGTCCATGCCGCGAG
The DNA here is from genome assembly GCF_003002025.1 of Paraburkholderia sp. BL25I1N1. Taxonomy (GTDB): domain Bacteria; phylum Pseudomonadota; class Gammaproteobacteria; order Burkholderiales; family Burkholderiaceae; genus Paraburkholderia. Next base: position 146,531 of record NZ_PVZB01000010.1, on the reverse strand, counting down.
CCGTAGATCGAGCTTGCGCAAGACCGGTTCGAGAAAGATGTTGCGTAAGCCGGCCGGCGCGCGGAAGAACATCGGCCGTTCGCCGCTCAAGGCTTCGAGCGTGCGTTGTGCCGCGTCGATTTCGCGCGTGAGGGCGCCCGGCAACGTCACGGAAAACGTGTGGACGTGAACTTGCGAATGGTTTTCGAGCGCATGGCCACGCGCGACGATCTCGCGTGCGAGTTCCGGGTAACGCAGCGCCTTCGCGCCGATGCAGAAGAACGTGGCGCGCACGCCGAAGGCGTCGAGCAGGTCCAGCACGTGCGGCGTGACGGCCGGATCGGGACCGTCGTCGATGGTCAGCGCGATCGCGTCGGCGTTGCGTGCATGGGCCGGCAGGCGGGTCCAGTTCGGACCGAGCAGCGAGGTGCGCGGCAACAGGCCGGCTACCGTGAAAATGGCATGATTCACAAAAATCGCGGCGAGCCACCAGGGCCACGCGGCGGGCGCGATCAGCCATCCCGCCAGCACGATGACATGCCATGCGGCGGTGGCGGTGAGCATCGCGGGATAACCGGTTTGCGGCCAGCGTCGTGACGGCGCGCCGTGGACGCCAGACGACGGCGTGGAGAGTTCTTTCATAAAGCGTGCTTCCTGTCTTCCTTCCTCCTTCCTGGGAAGGCGCTGAATCGCGCGCGCGGCGCGCAACGGCAAACGATACCATTGATGCGCACCCCGACGCGCCCGTCGACAGGAATGGCAAATAATGAAAGCGCGCCGAAAGACGCCGTGCCCCGCTACGGGCGGTTCGCGTGCAGACTGTCTGCACTCTGCATCCACTGAACTACGAGGAGACGTGACGTGACGGATACGGGAATCAAGAAGGTCGCGCTGGTGACGGGCGCGGGCAGCGGGATCGGCCGCGCGTGTGCGCTCAAGCTGCTGGAGCACGGTTATAGCGTCGTGCTGGCCGGCCGCCGTCAGGCGCCGCTCGACGCCGTCGTTCGAGAAGCGCAGCAACTCGGCGGCGACGCGCTCGCGGTGGCGTGCGACGTCACCAACGCCGATAGCGTCGCCGCGTTGTTCGAGACGATCCGCACGCGCCGCGGCCGGCTCGACGTGCTGTTCAACAACGCGGGCCGCAACGGCTCGCCGGTCGATATCGACGAACTCGATATCGACGAGTGGCGCTCAATAGTCGATACCAACCTGACCGGCGTGTTCCTGTGCACGCGCGCGGCCTTCGGTCTGATGAAAACGCAAAATCCACGCGGCGGGCGCATCATCAATAACGGTTCCATCTCGGCGCATGCGCCGCGGCCGAACAGCATCGCCTATACCGCTACCAAGCACGCTATCACCGGGCTCACGAAAGCGGTGTCGCTCGACGGCCGCAAATACGACATCGTGTGCGGCCAGATCGACATCGGCAACGCGGCGACGGAAATGGCCGAACGCATGGCGCGCGGCGTGCCACAGGCGAACGGCGAGATCGCGGTCGAGCCGCTGATGGACGTTCAGCACGTCGCGGACGCGGTGCTGCACATGGCCGAACTGCCGCTCTCCACGAACGTGCAATTCATGACGATCATGGCGAGCAAGATGCCGTTCGTCGGCCGGGGCTGACGGCTTCGCACGAGCAGCAAGCGGCGCGGGATCAACTTATACTGTTCGCTTCCCGCCTTGATGGAACGCAACTTGCCGTGCCCCGAGCCACACCGAAGGACGACCCGCAGCCGGTGCCGCCCGTGCAGCCCGATCTTGACGACTGTTGTCATAGCGGCTGCAATCCGTGTGTGTTCGATCTCTACGACGAAGCGCTCGAACGTTATCGAAGCGCACTCACTGAGTGGCAGGCGCGACAAGCCCAGCGCAAGCCGGAAACGCCGCGCGGCAAGCCGCGTTCGCACCGCTGAGCGGCACATGGGATGTTGCCTCGGGACCGCCACCGCCCTTCACCACGCCCCGTCATGACCGACCTTCAGTCCGCGCCTCTCGAACCCCCGAACGACTCGCACACGCTCGACGACCTGCATCGCTTCGTGCAGCGTTATCCGCGGCTGTTCGTGCTGACCGGCGCGGGCATCAGCACCGACTCCGGCATTCCCGGCTATCGCGACGACAACGGCGAATGGAAACGCTCGCCGCCCATCATGGTGCAGGAGTTTCTCGGCACGCTCGCCATGCGCCAGCGCTACTGGGCGCGCAGCATGGTGGGCTGGCCGGTGGTCGCGCACGCGCAGCCCAACGCCGCGCATACCGCGCTGGCCCGGCTCGAAGCGGCCGGCCACGTGCCGACGCTGGTAACGCAGAATGTCGACGGCCTGCATCAGCGGGCGGGCAGCCGCGAGGTGATCGAACTGCATGGCGGCATAGGCGGTGTAACGTGCCTGGACTGCGGCATGCAGCACTCGCGCGCATCGATCCAGCAGACGCTTGAAGCGGACAACCCCGCGCTCGTCGACGTGACCGCCGAAACCGCCGCCGATGGCGACGCGCATCTCGAATGGCACGATCTCGGAGGGTTCCGCATTCCGTCATGCTCGAATTGCGGCGGCTTGCTCAAGCCCGCCGTGGTGTTCTTTGGCGAAAGCGTGCCCAAGGAGCGCGTGGAGGCGGCCTCGCGCGCGCTCGACTCGGCGGACGCCGTGCTGGTGGTCGGCTCGTCGCTGATGGTTTATTCCGGCTATCGCTTTTGCGTGTGGGCGCAAAAGCAGGGCAAGCCGGTCGTCGCCATCAACTTGGGACGCACGCGCGCCGATCCCTTGTTGTCGTTGAAAATCACCGCGCCGTGCGCGCAGACGTTGACTGCACTGGCCGGCCGGCTGGCGCTATGATCGCGAACTCGCCGAACTCGTGCGTGTGACCCTGCACTGAAACTGAAGCAGAACCGAAGCTGAACATGACCGATTTCCAACCGGCGCTGCGGCAACATTCGCCATCCGCTGAACGCAACCGTGAACCCATCCTCGCGGTGTTGCGCGCCGTGCTGCCGGCCAACGGCCGCGTGCTCGAAATCGCGAGCGGCACCGGCCAGCACGCTATCTGGTTCGCCCGCGCGATGCCCGGACTCGACTGGCAACCGAGCGACGCCGATGCCGACGCGCGTGCTTCGATTGGCGCGTGGGTCGCGCACGAAGGGCTCACGAACGTGCGTGCGCCGCTCGCGCTCGACGTGCATCAGCCGGACTGGGGCATGGACACGCTCGACGCCGTGGTCTGCATCAACATGATTCACATATCGCCGTGGAGCGCGGCGCAGGCGCTGTTCGCGGGTGCGGGCCGCCGTCTCGTCGACGGCGGTGTGCTGTACCTGTACGGCCCATACAAACGCGGCGGAGCGCATACTTCTCCGAGCAACGATGCCTTCGATCAGCAGTTGCGCGGCCGCGATCCGGAATGGGGTGTACGCGACATGGAGGAGGTCGTGGCGTTGGGCGTGTCGGTCGGACTGGTGTGCGATGAGCCGATCGCGATGCCCGCCAACAATTTCAGTCTGGTGTTCAGGAAACGCGCGGACGCGACGCGAGTCTGACGCGCGTCAAACGCGATTGAACGCGAATAAACGCGGGTCCACCGCAGATTCGACGCGGTGGAAAACGCTGCCCGTTGTCCGCCAACGAGCGGCAAGCTGGCATTTCTTTTATTCTTTCACCCTCGACGTCCCGCCGACGTTTTTTCCGGCGCGGCGTCACGACATTTTTTGGACTCTGGAGAATTCACATGGGCAAACAGGCAATCGGCGTGGTGGGGCTAGCGGTCATGGGCCGCAATCTGGCGCTCAACATCGAGAGCCGCGGCCACGCGGTGTCGGTGTACAACCGTAGCCGCGAGAAAACCGACGAACTCATCGCCGAATATCCGGACAAGAAGCTGGTGCCGGCTTTCACGCTGGAAGAATTCGTTGAGTCGCTGGAAAAGCCGCGCCGCATTCTGCTGATGGTCAAGGCCGGCGAAGGCACCGACGCCACGATCAATCAGTTGAAGCCGCTGCTGGACAAGGGCGACATTCTGATCGACGGCGGCAACACGCATTTCACCGACACCATCCGCCGCAATCAGGACCTCGCGAAGTCCGGACTGCACTTTATCGGCACGGGCGTGTCGGGCGGCGAGGAAGGCGCGCTGAAGGGTCCGTCCATCATGCCGGGCGGCCAGCGCGACGCGTACGACCTGGTGGCGCCGATCCTCACCGAGATCGCCGCGAAGGCGCCGGACGGCGAACCGTGCGTCGCGTACATGGGACCGGACGGCGCGGGCCACTTCGTGAAGATGGTGCACAACGGCATCGAGTACGGCGACATGCAGCTGATCGCGGAAAGCTACGCGGTGCTGAAACAGGTGGTCGGTCTCTCGAACGAAGAACTCGGCAAGGTCTATACCGAGTGGAATCAGGGCGAGCTCGACAGCTATCTGATCGAAATCACCTCGAAGATTTTCAGCAAGAAAGACGACGAGACCGGCAAGGATCTGGTCGACGTGATTCTCGATCGCGCCGCGCAGAAGGGCACCGGCAAGTGGACGAGCCAGAACGCGCTCGACCTCGGCGCACCGCTGCCGCTGATCACGGAAGCCGTGTTCGCGCGCGTGCTGTCCTCGCTGAAAACCCAGCGCGTGGCCGCGAGCAAAGTGCTGGAGGGCCCGGCGGCCAAGCCGCTCGGCGCCGAGCGCGACGCCTTCATCGAATCGGTACGCCGCGCGCTGTATTTCAGCAAGGTCATTTCGTACGCGCAGGGCTTCGCGCAACTGCGCGCAGCGTCGGAAGAGTACAAGTGGGATCTGGATTACGGCACGATCGCCAAGATTTTCCGCGCCGGCTGTATCATCCGCGCCCGCTTCCTGCAAAAGATCACGGACGCTTATACGAAGGACAAGGCGATCGCCAATCTGCTGCTCGATCCGTATTTCCGCGACATCGCCAAAAATTACCAGGCGGCGTTGCGCGAGGTCGTGGTGGCCGCGGTCAACGCGGGCGTGCCGGTGCCGGCTTTCGCGTCGGCGATTGCGTATTTCGATGCGTATCGTTCGGAGCGTTTGCCGGCGAACCTGGTGCAAGCGCAGCGCGATTTCTTCGGCGCGCACACGTTCGAGCGCATCGACAAGCCGGGCAGCTTCCACGCGAACTGGAGCTGAGCGTTTGAATCGCAGCCGGTGGCGCCCTTGGAGCAGGGCGCGACCGGCCGCAAAAACGCTGCAAATGCAAGATGATGAACTATTGCTGAAAGCCGAGACCAAGACAGGCCTCGAAGGCAAGCGGTGCGCTACTGTTGCTAAATTCGAAATAGAGTTTCATTGTTTTAGGGGTTTCCCCTAGGTGTCGACCTTCTTAAACTTCTACTTAAGCGCTACGGAATACAAACCGCAGCGAATTAAAAACAAGTTCTGGAGGTTTACATCATGAAGGCTCTTATCTCTGCAGTCGTAGTCGCCGCCGCTCTGGCCGCTCCTGTCGCTTCCTTTGCTCAATCGAATCAGCCGGTTACGCGCGCTCAAGTTCGCGCTGAACTGGTTCAACTCGAAAAGGCCGGTTACAACCCGATCGGCGATCAGATCAACTACCCGGCCAACATCCAGGCAGCGCAAGCACGCGTCGATGCCCAAAACGGCACCGCTCAGGCTGTGAACAGCGGCTATGGCGCACCGATCGCCGGCAGCTCGCAAGCGGGCCGTCCGGTGAGCAGCAACGACCGTAACTCGGTCTACTTCGGCAACTGATCTGCGCTGAAGCTGATGGAAGCGCCGCCTGATCGCACGGCGGCAAGCAAATGGAAACGCCGTCCGGATTGCCGGGCGGCGTTTGTCGTTTACGGCGCGGCCAGGGCGCCGGTGTTCGACGCGATGCCGCTGCGCGCTCGTCAGCGCGCGGTTCTCATCGATTCGGTAAATGTGGAATCGCTTCGTTGCTCGTCAGATTGAGCTGGTGAATCTGCCGATGCGCCTTGTTCAGATGAGCCTGCGCGGCCACGCGCTGCGCTTCCAGTTGCGACACCTCCTTGCGCACCTGGTGCTGGCGGGCCGTCACCGCCTGCTCGTGCGTGCCGCGCCTTTGCAGATCGCTGCGCAGCCGTTCGGCCTGAGCCTCGGAGCGCGCGATCATGCGCGCCAACTGTTCGTTCTGCGCCTCCAGTTGGGCGCGCCGGGTTTCGCCGTCCGCGAGCCGCGTCGCCTGCTCCTCGAAATGATGGAAGGCGGTTTCCGCGGCGTCGAGATCGGCGGCTTTCAGCGCGCGCCACAGCAAGCCGTCCTCATAGAGCGCGACGTAGTACGCCAGTTCCTTCGCGTGGAACAGCAGGCTGACCGAATAGTCGAAGCTGCGGAACACGCGAAACGGCGCCAGCGCTTCCTCTTCGGCGAGCCATTCCACTTCGGCGATGTCGGCGATCTGCACGCCGCGCACGCCGACCTGCGCCGGCACCACCGGCACGGGCCGCAAGGCGCTCACCGGCCGAACCGGCCGCGGCAACGCGGGACCGGCGGGCGAGCTGTCGGACGACGCGGCCAAGGTTGCGTGCTCGCTGCTGCCGGGTAAGGTGGGATCGGAGGCGCTCTCTCGCGCGTTCTGCACGAGATGGGATGGGCCTGCCAGCACGTTGCGGCGGTTCAGGAGACTTTTCACGGCGGTCCTCCGGTTGAGTCGCCCGAAATCTGCAGACGGCACCGGCGGTGAAGCATGCCGGTGAATCAGCCAGGCCGAGCGGTGAGCAAAACGTGGCGGACCGGCGACGCCGCTGAATGGACGCCGAAGGTGCGCGGTGCGGCGGATGCACCCGGATGCAATCCGCCAGCGCGGCTCTAGTGCAGCGTGCGATGCCGGCGGCTTATTTCATCGAATAATGCGCGGCTGGGTTCGAGGGCCAGCAGCCAGGATTCGTCGTAGCCGCTCAGGTTGTCGAGCGCCTCGCGCAACCGCTCGATGGCCACAGCCGGAATCTCGACGCTCGCCTCCACGCCGCTCGACAATCCCGCAATACTGGCCAACTGGACAAGGGCGTCGGCGGCCTCGGCCACGTCGGCGGCGAAAACCAGATGCGTGTTCAGCAACTCGACCAGACCGGGCGACGCCGCGACATCGTCGACGTGGAGTTGCACGGCCAGAAAGGTGGCTTTGTTCATTCTCAACTCCCTCGCAGAATTCAAACGTTTTGCTTTCGGCGCGTCGGGGCAGCAAGAACGAGTATAGGCGAGCGCCCCGCGGATTCAATGCTCACACGAATCGCGGCGCCGTCCGCCGGCATAAGCCTGCCGTCCGGCGCACCTATAATGGGGCCAGCCGGAAACCGGTTCGCGCGGGTTCCGGCGGCCCGCCGTGCCCCATGCATCGAACGCCATGCCGGCGCTGTTTTTCTCAACTGCCTCGTGACCATGAAGATTATTCGCAGCAAGAATTTCACCGCGACGCGCCCTTGGGGAGCGCTCGATATCGCCAACATGCGCGGCATCACGACGCGCCTGCATTGGACCGATCAACCGTACAAATGGCATGTCAACGACGGCGAAGAAGTGTTCGCCGTGCTCGATGGCCGCGTCGAGATGCGTTATCGCGAAGGCGGCGTCGAACAGTCGGCCATTCTGGAAACGGGCGACGTGTTCTACGCTTCGGTCGGCACCGAACATGTGGCGCATCCAATCGGCGTTGCGCGCATTCTGGTGGTCGAGGCGGAAGGTAGCGTCTGAATTCTGGCGGCCGGCCGGTGCCGTGCCGGCGCGGTTCTCACCGCGCCCGGCGGCATAATGGATAAGCGCCGCCGCGCCCGCGAGAGGAGCGGCATGGCAAATGCTTGGGCATCGATTGAATCCGATTGATCGAAAAAATGTCGAGGAAAATCAAATGACAAGATCATGGCAATTGACGGGGACCCGGTTGCTGGCAGCGGCCGCGCTCGGCTTGATATTCAGCGGCTGTACGACCATGCCGTGGGAGAGCACGCCGTTTTACAGCACTACACCTTCCCGCCCGACCACCCTCAGCACGGTGCCGGTTCCCGCCGGTTTCTACCGGGTCAATCCGGGCGACACCATCGACGGGATTGCGTCGGCGTATGGCCACAAGCCGCAGGAGATCGCGACGTGGAATGGCCTCCCGGTCAACGCCGCCGTCACGCCGGGGCAAGTGCTGCGCGTGTCTCCGCCGATGGCCTCGGGCAGCGTCGTGACGCCGCCGGTCGCCGTCGCGCCGAGCGGTTCGGCCACGCCCGGCGCGCCGATGGCAGCCGCCGGACCGCAGCTGGGCGTACTGCAATGGCCGGTGCGTGGGCCGGTGCTGAGAGCCTTCGCGCCCGGTAAATCGAACGGCATCGTGATCGGCGGGCGCGCCGGCGATCCGGTCAAGGCGGCCGCCACCGGCCGCGTGGTTTACGCCGGCACGGGTATCGAGGCGTACGGACCGCTCATCATCATCAAACACGACGACTCGCTGATCACCGCCTACGGACAGAACAGCACACTGCTCGTGAAGGAAGGCGATGCGGTGGCACAAGGGCAAACCATCGGCGAAGTCGGAGTGGACAGCCGCGGGGTGGCGTCGATCCAGTTCGAGGTTCGCCAGAACGGCCAGCCGGTCGATCCGCTCGCATGGCTGCCCAAGTCGGGCGGGTGATGCTTCTTTCCAGCGCGATTTCAGCGAAGCGTTAATTGAATATACTGTGCGACTAACTGCCGCCGCCGTGGCGCCCGTCGATACTGACGGTTCGCCACGGCGAGCGGCTGCTACAGGCTGTCATTCACAGACGCACAGGGACACACAATGATCGATTTGCGCAGCGATACCGTAACCCGTCCGACTCCGGCGATGCTCGCGGCCATGACGGCCGCCGAAGTCGGCGACGATGTCTGGGGCGACGACCCCACCGTGTTGCGTTTGCAGGCCACCTTGGCCGAACGCACCGGCAAGGAAGCAGGCCTGTTCTTCCCCAGCGGCACGCAAAGCAATCTGGCGGCGTTAATGGCGCATTGCGCGCGCGGCGACGAATACATCGTGGGCCAGTTGGCGCATACCTATAAATATGAAGGCGGCGGCGCGGCGGTGCTCGGCAGCATCCAGCCGCAACCGCTCGAAAATTCCGCGGACGGCTCGATCCCGCTGGAGAAGATCGCTGCGGCGATCAAGCCCATCGACAACCATTTCGCGCGCACGCGGCTGCTGGCGCTGGAAAACACCATCGGCGGGAAGGTGCTGCCGGCGGGGTATGTCGCCGAGGCGGTGCAGCTTGCGCGTCAGCACGGCCTGTCCGCTCACCTCGACGGCGCGCGCGTTTATAACGCGGCAGTGGCGTCGGATAAGCCGGTCGCGGCATTGTGCGAGCCGTTCGATTCGGTCTCGGTCTGTTTTTCGAAGGGACTGGGCGCGCCGGTCGGCTCGGTGCTGGTCGGCAGCCGCGCACTGATCGACGTGGCGCACCGCTGGCGCAAAGTGCTGGGCGGCGGCATGCGGCAGGCCGGCGTGCTGGCGGCGGCGTGCCTGTACGCGCTGGATCACAACATCGAACGCCTCGCCGACGATCACGCGCACGCCGCGCATCTGGCAGCGGGTCTGGAGGCGATCGATCAGGTCAAGGTGCAGTCGGTCGCGACCAATATGGTGTTCGCGCAGTTTCCGCAGCAGCACTGCGTGCCGCTCGAAGCGTGGCTCAAGGAGCGCGGCATTCTCACGCAGATGCTGTATGCGTCCCGATTCGTGACGCATAAGGATGTATCGCGCGGGGATATCGATACGTTTATCGCAGCAGTGAAGGCGTATTTCGCGGCGCGGTAAAGCCGAATTAAGCCGAACGCCATCCGGCTGCGAGCAACACCGCCAAGCAAGGCAGCAGAACGAAGCTGCAACCCAGCAAACCACAGCGGACGCACTCTCACTTCAGCGCGCCCGCTTTTTTCATTTCATCGACGCCTTCGCATGCACGCCTGACCGATGCGACGGCGCCAGCAGCCTCAGCCCGCTCGCGAGGCTCGCCGCTCCCGCAAAGAAAGCGCCGGTGCTCAGCGCCAGCGTCGGCCCATGCCGCCCGGCAATCCCAAAGCTCAACGCGACCAGCGCCGCGCCGGTGGTTTGCCCGAGCAGCCGCGCGGTCGCGACGATGCCGCTCGCGCCGCCACTGCGCTCCGGCGGCGCGCTTGCCATCAACGCCTTCAGATTCGGCGACTGGAAAAACCCGAAGCCCGCGCCGCAGACCGCCATGCGAATGCCGATGTCGAGCACGTGCGGATGCACGGGCAGAAGCGCCAGCGAAGCCATTCCCGCCGACATCACCGCGAGACCGATCGCGCCGAGCAGTCCCGGCGGATAGCGGTCGGACAGGTTGCCCGCCAGCGGCGCGGCCAGCGCGACCACCACGGGCCACGGCGTCATCAGAAAGCCGGTTTCGACCTGACTGCGGTGCAGCACGTCTTCAAAGTAGAACGGCAGCGAGACGAACGCCAGCCCTTGCGCGGCGAACGAACACACGGCCGTCACCGCCGACAACGCGAACACCGGCCGCTTGAACAGATCAACGGGCAGCATCGGCGCAGGGTGGCCCGCTTCGCGGCGGATCAGCAAGAAGCCGAACACCAGCGCGATCGCCGCCGCGCTCACCACCAATTGCGTCGACGCGCGCTGGGCCGCCTCGCCGAGCGCGAAGATCAGCGCGGCGAAGGTGATGACGTTCAGGAGCGCCGCGACCGGATCGAAGTTGTGCTTGCCGCGCTCGGTGTGCGGCAACGCCGGCCAGGCGAAGCCCAAAGCCAGCAGGCCGAGCGGCACGTTGACCGCGAACAGCCACGGCCATGCGGCAACCGACAGGATCAGCGACGCCACTGTCGGCCCGACGGCGAACGACACGCCGACGATTAGCGCGTTGGTGCCGAGACCGCGTCCGAGCCGGTGCGGCGGATACAGATATCGGATCAGCGCGGTGTTGACGCTCATGATCGCGCTCGCGCCGAGGCCTTGCAGCACGCGCGCGGCAGCCAGCAGCGGCAGCGTCGAGGCGAGCGAGCACGCCAGCGACGCGAGTGTGAAAAGCGCAATCCCGCCGATATAGATCCGCCGATGCCCGACGATATCGCCGAGCGCGGCGAGCGGCAGCAGCGTCGCGACCATCGCCAGCTGATACGCATTGATGATCCACACCGACGCCGCCGGCGCAGCATGCAGGTCGGCGGCGATGGCCGGCAGCGCGGTGTTGGCGATGGCGGTGTCGAGCGTGGCGAGCGCGACGGCGAGCATGATCGCGGCCATCGCGCGGCGGTTGGCCGCGGACATCGGGACGTCCGCGGGAAAAGGCGGGGCGGGGTGGGCGGCGCTGGGTTTGTCGGACAAGGCGGTGACTCGACGGGTTGAGCATGCCTGCGTGCAGCCGGACGAGTCGAGGCGCGCGGCGCGCGAGTGGCAGAGGTTGCGGGACGTGCGACGCGCGTGACCCGAATGCAGCGTTCGAGGCATTTCAGGCAGCCGCGCGGCGAATGTAGCGATTGTTACAGAGACGCAGAAATCGTGCTGGGACTCGGGCGAGGCAGGGCGCGGATCAAGCCTGCGTAGATGCAACTAACGGTCAAGCCCGCCCGGTGTCTACAGAGCTGCTGCGCGCCCGCGTTGTCACACGCCATTCCGGCACAACCGGCTTGCAGGTGAGGTGCTCCGATTTGACCACGCGTCGAGCCACCCACTCTTTCATCCGCGCGTCACGCGGCGAAAAAATAATGGCGTGGCCTTTCACTCGGTGCGCATTGGGCGTTTCGCAATCGTTTGCCAGTTTGCGGAACCGATGCACGCGCGCAGTGCCACACACACGTGGCTTGCACCTCGCGCGTGCGAAAAAGCGGCGCGCCGGCCGATGTCGGCGGGCATGGCATGTGCGTAACCAGGCGCTCGCGCCCGCCGGTGTCCGGTGGTCGTAAAATGACCTACTCTGTTTCTTAACCCGCCTGACCGGCTCGCGCCTCCCGCCCGTCATCTGTGCGGTTCGCGTATGTCGCGTCTTTTTTCCCGGAGGCTTCGATGACAGCCGTCGATCTGGAATTCGACCAGCTCAACAGTACCGTCGACGCGCTACGGCGCTCAATTTCCAATCGCATGATGTATGGCGTCGGCAAGGACGCCGTCACCGCGCATCCGCATGACTGGCTGCACGCCGCGGCGCTCGCCGTGCGCGACCGGCTGGTCGCGCGCTGGATGAAAACCACGCGCCTGCAATACGAACAGGACGTGAAACGCGTCTACTACCTGTCGATGGAGTTCCTGATCGGCCGGACCTTTACGAACGCCTTGCTCGCCCTCGGCATCCACGATCAGATGAAGGAAGCGCTGGCGAGTCTGGGCGTGGATATGGATGCGCTGACCGATATCGAGCCGGACGCCGCGCTCGGCAACGGCGGCCTCGGCCGGCTCGCGGCATGCTTTCTCGATTCGATGGCGACGCTCGGCATTCCTGGCTTCGGCTATGGCATCCGATATGAATACGGCATGTTCCGTCAGCAGATCGTCAACGGCGAGCAGGTCGAAGCGCCGGACTACTGGCTGCGCGCGGGCAATCCGTGGGAGTTTCCGCGGCCCGAAGTCACGTATATGGTTCACTTCGGCGGCCGCACGGTACAGCGCGGCGAACACGTGGAATGGATCGACACCCAGCACGTGAATGCCACTGCGTACGACACCGTCATTCCAGGTTACGCGACCGACGCGACCAACACGCTGCGCCTATGGTCGGCGCGCGCCGCCGAGGAGCTCGATCTCGGCGCGTTCAATCGCGGCGACTACCGCAATGCGGTCGACACGAAGAACATGTCGGAGAACGTCTCGCGTCTGCTGTACCCGGACGACTCGACGCCGGCCGGCCGTGAGCTGCGCTTGCGGCAGGAATACTTTTTCGTCTCGGCGACCATGCAGGATCTGATTCGCCGCTATCAGCGCACGCACAGCACGTTCGGGCGCTTCTCCGAAAAGGTGGCGGTGCATCTGAACGATACGCACCCCGTGCTGGCGATTCCCGAGCTGATGCGTCTGCTGGTGGACGTGCACCATCTGCAGTGGGACAAGGCGTGGAAGCATGTCACGCAGATCTTCTCGTACACGAACCATACGCTGATGCCCGAGGCGCTCGAAACGTGGGACGTCGAGTTGCTTGCGCGGCTGCTGCCACGGCATCTCGAGATCATCTTCGAGATCAACGCGCAGTTTCTCAAGCACGTGAGCGAGCAATCAGGTCACGACGCCGAGATGATCCGCCGCATTTCGCTCGTCGACGAATACGGGCAGCGCCGTGTGCGTATGGCGTATCTGGCGATCGTTGCGAGCCACAAGGTGAACGGCGTGTCGAAGCTGCACTCGCAGTTGATGACGCGCGATATCTTTGCAGACTTCGCAAGCATCTATCCGGACCGCTTCACCAATGTCACCAACGGCATCACGCCGCGCCGCTGGCTCGCGCAGGCGAGCCCGTCGCTGTCCTCGCTGATCGATCAGCAGATCGGCAAACACTGGCGCAGCAATCTGTTTGAACTGGAGCAGTTGCGCAACCTGCGCACGGATAGCGGCTTTATCGAAGCCTTCCGTGAAGCAAAGCGGCAGAACAAACTGCGGCTCGTGCACCGTCTCGCGCATCACACGAAACTGCATTTCGATCCGGATGCGTTGTTCGATCTGCAGGTCAAGCGTATTCACGAATACAAGCGGCAATTGCTTAACATTCTGCATGTGATCGTGCGCTACAACCAGATTCGCGCGAATCCCGAACTCGACTGGGTGCCGCGCGTGGTGATGTTCGCCGGCAAGGCCGCGTCCGCGTATCGGATGGCGAAGACCATCATCAAGCTGATCGGCGACGTCAGCGAAAAGGTCAATCACGATCCGCTGGTCGGCGACCGTCTGAAAGTGGTGTTCGTGCCGAACTACGGCGTGAGCGTGGCGGAGCTGATCATTCCGGCCGCCGATCTGTCGGAGCAGATTTCGATGGCCGGCACGGAAGCATCGGGCACCGGCAACATGAAACTCGCGCTCAACGGCGCGTTGACGATCGGCACGATGGACGGCGCGAATATCGAAATCTGCGACGCGGTGGGCCGCGAGAACATTTTCATCTTCGGCCATACGGCCGACGAAGTGGACAGCCTGCGCGCCACCGGCTACCGGCCGCGGCAAATCTACGAAGACAACGCGGAACTGCGCACGGCGCTCGACCAGATTCGCACGGGCTTCTTCTCGCCGGACGATCCGCTGCGCTTCTCGGATATTTTTCACACGCTGGTCGATTGGGGCGACCACTACATGGTGCTCGCCGATTTCGCCGCATTCGCCAAGGCTCAGGACGAGGTGGACGCGCGCTTCGTCGACAAACGCGCATGGACGGAAAGCGCGATCGAGAATGTGGCGGGCATGGGGCAGTTTTCGTCGGATCGCACGATCGGCGAATATGCACGCAACATCTGGCATGTGAATCCGCTGAATATCGAATAGCGGACGGTTGCTTCGTCTCAGCTCGACGTGGACGTGGAAAGGCCGTGCGATTGCTGGTGAATCGCACGGCCTTTTTCATTGCCCGATGCCGCAACTGATACCGCAGCGGTTATTGCCCGAACTGCTCAATCTCGCTCGCGGCGCGCAGGCCCAACTGGCCGTGCGGGAAATCGAACAGCACGTCGATATTCTGCATGCCCATCAGGCCGATCACGATGCGATCGGCGCCCGGTTTCGCCTTGACGATCGTCACTTGCGCGCCTTCATAACGATGCACCCATTTGCCTGTGCCGAGCGCCGCGTTGTAGTTGCCTTGATTGAGCACCTTGCCGACTTCGTCGTCGCCGGTCCAGTTCGGCGCCTTGTCCATTTCAACGCGGATCATGTCGGTGCTGGCCGTGGCGAACACCAGCGGCGCGCAAAAGGTCATCTTGTCGCCGACGTTGACGCAGCCTCTCGGCCATTGCGCCGTGCCGTCTTGCAGGACGGTCATCGGCACCATCGTGTAGTCCTTCGTGAGCGCGCTCGACGGACTCAGCACCAGATAAGGTTTCGCAAAGTTCGGGTGCACCAGGTAGCGCTGGCCGATGTTGCCGGGCAACGCGCGCAGCGGTTGCGTGCAGCAGGTGTCGTCCGGTTGCGCCGCGCCGATGCCGAACAGACCGGAGAATGCCCAGCCGAACTCACCGGTGTAGCCATCCATGCCCACGCAACGCCGGGCGTTGGGCTGGCAGTTCACCAGTTCGATGGCTTGCGCGTCGATTTGCGCCGGCTTCGTGCCCGCGAGGCTCATCGGCAGTCTGACGGCCGCGCCGGAGACTTGCGCGCCGTTCGCCAGCGGCAGCGAACTCAGCGGGCCGGCGTTCGGATAGTCCGTGCCCGGAAGGACCGACTTGAGCACGCGCACGCCTTGCGTGCCGGTATCCAGTGCGACATATACCGCCTTGCCGTCGAGCTGGATCGGCAGGCCGAGGCGCGCGTGACCCGTGTCGACATGCTCCACTTGCAGCGGAATCAGCAGGCCGTCCTGGCCGCCGTTGATCAGGGAGGCAGCCGGCGCGGGCGGCGTGGGCGTGGGGAAGGTCGCGGCGCAGCCGCTCATTACGAGCGCACCGGTCACGACAAGCGCGGCCGCGCTGAGACGACGCCGGTTGAGGCGCGAATGCCGGCGCGCGGCATCGAGAAACGACAGGAACATAGGTCACACGCTTTGCAAGAAGGCGGGTCCCTGACGAAGGCGAGGCATTGCAAGCGGCGAGGCGGACGGAGCCAACGGCAATCGCGCTGGATTGGCCGCGGCGTGATCGATAAACCGGGTCGCTTGCAAACCTGCGGGAGGGAACACGCGATAACAGGAGCGGCGACTCTACATGGCCGCTCGGGTGCGATTGCAAAGATGTGTGAAGGCGCGGGCGCGGCCGGCAACCGGCCCGTGCAAGTGTCGATCTACATCAATAGTCGCGCGGGGGCGCGTGCCGTGCTATCGCGCTCGATAGCGGCAAATAGCCGCGTGGCGCGGCATCAAACCTTCGGTGCGGCGGCTGTGGCCTTCGCTTCGTTCACGGCCACGCCGACGCGTTCGACAAAATCGCGATCGACGCTCGACAGCGCTTCACGCTCGCCATTCGCCGTCTGCACCATCAGGCGATGCGTGATGTCCTGGCTCAGCCAGGTGAGCCAGCCGACCACGGCCAGCATCGTGCCGCACACCATGCCTACCGGCGAGCGCAATATCGCGCCGGCAATAACGCCGGCGAGTCCAAGCAGCGAAATCGCGATCGGCAAGACCTTGTTCTTCGGCACGGTGACAACGCGCACATCCACGATTTCGCGCAGCGGAAAGACCTGGCCGGCGGACGAGAGTGCGTTGCGCGTGACCGACACGCCACGATCATTGAAGGGTGTTTCCATCGAGTCGAATGCAAGCGGTGGCAAAGCGCGCAGCGTACCAGAACTTTAGCCTCCCGACGTCACGGCGCCTTCTGCCGGCCGAGCCGTGCCGGTAAGCATCGACCCACGCGGCGGATACGAGCGTTTGCCATACGCTTCGGATGACTGAGGGGTTCCCACAACGACTCGATCGGCGGCCTTGGCCGTCAGCAGCCTGTGTTTCATGGCCATGACCCCATGGTAGTGGGGACCAGTCTTTGCGCTTCTGCGCGACTGGTTGGACACATGTGTTATGCGCCGATCTGCAAAACATCCGGCAGGGAGGAACGTTAACTGCTACCTCTCTCGACGCAGTCGAACAGCCGTACGAGCGAACACACCCTCACGATATACACATAGACCCAGGAGACGACAAAAATGAACACTCGGCCCCCGAATCCGCCTGATTTCGCACGCCGGAAAATTCTCGCCGCGCTGGCAAGTTCTATCGCATTGTCGGCATGTGGCGGGCGCGGCGGCGGCTCCGGGTCAGACGGGTCGACCCCGCCTGCGATCGGAACGATCCCGCCGGATCGCGCCAATCTTCCGCGTCCTCCTTTGCCTGATCCTTCGACTTCCGGCATCGACCATATCGTGCTGGTCACGATGGAAAACCGTTCGTTCGATCATTTGCTGGGATGGGTGCCGAACGCCGAAGGCGCACAGGCAGGCCGCACGTTCACCGATGCGTTCGGCACGGCGCGCGCGTCGTTCGCGCTCACCGCCAATGCGGCCTATGGCTTCCAGGGTTGCGCCTATGCGGACCCGAATCACGCGTACGAAGCCGGGCGCGTCCACCTCGCAAACGGCGCGATGAACGGCTTTCTGCTGACGCCGGCCACCAGCCTCAAGCCCGGCGACTTGCTGCCGGTCGGCTATTTCCAGTCCGCGGATCTGGAGTTTTACCAAGGGGCCGCCGCGCAGTACACCGTGTGCGACTATTACATGAGCGGCATTCTCGCCGACACTTACCCGAACCGGGTCTACCTGCATAGCGGTGAAACGGACCGTCTGAGCGACACGCTCGACGCCTCGTCGCTGCCGACCATCTGGGACCGGCTGGACGCGAAGAACATCTCGTCGACGTATTACTTCCACGACGTGCCGTTCACGGCGCTTTACGGCACCCGCTATGTCGGACGTTCCAAGCTGTTCGCCGATTTCCTCACCGATGCCGCCGCGGGCACGCTACCGTCGTTCTGCATGGTCGATCCGAGTTTCGGCGGCGAATCGCAGGGGACCTCGAACGACGATCATCCGCATGCGGACGTGCGCAATGGCCAGGTGCTGCTGGGGCAGATCTACGACGCGCTGCGCACGAGCCCGAACTGGAGCAAGACGCTCGTGATCATCGTCTACGACGAGTGGGGCGGCTTCATGGAACATGTCGCGCCGCCAGTCAGACCGGTGTCGGCCGCTGAAAGCGCGTTGGGCAACGACGGGCGGCTCGGGTTTCGCGTACCGTGCGTGCTGCTCGGACCGCGCGTGCGTGCGAACAGTGTGTCGCGTTATCCGTTCGATCCCAGTTCGATCCACCAACTGCTTGCCTGGCGCTTTGGACTCGATCCACTCGGCGTGCGGAGCAGCGATCCAGCAACGGTCAACCTTGCGTATGCGTTGGATCTGGCGGACGCACCGCGCACCGACGTACCGGCCATTGCCGTCACGCCGGGTGTCTACGGCGCGGCGTGCACGGTGTCGGCGGCCACTCGCGCCTCGACCGCGACCGGCATCGGACAGCTGGACAAAAGTCAGGTCACGCCGCAAAGCGCCGTCCCCAATACGGCAGTCAGCGCGGTGGGCGGCCGCTTTGCGGAGCTGAGAACGCAGGCGGACGCGCTCGGCTTCCCGCGTCCGTAGTAAGCAGGACCATTGCCCAAAAGAAAAAACGCCCCGCGGGGCGTTTTTCCAGAACCTCGATCCAGCGGGGAACTCGCGTTCCCCGCTGCGAGAGACTCGCTTTAGAACTTGTGACGGATACCGACGCGGAACGCCAACTGGTTATCCGAACCCGTGCCCGACGTGCTGAAGTAGCTCGTGCTCGAACCGATCTGCGCTTGCACATCGCCCGTTGCCGCGTTGTGGCCCGAAGCGATCTGGTAGATACCCAGCGCGTACACGTCCGTACGCTTGCTCAGCGCGTAGTCGACGCTCAGGTCCGCCTGGTTCCAGTGGCCCTTGTTCGCGTTGCTCAGATGCATGTACGTGTAGCCCGCGCCTGCCGTCAGAGCCGGCGTGAACGCGTACTTCGCGCCTGCTTCATAGGCGGCGAACGTCGTCGTGCCGCCCGTGATCGGCTCGAAGCGCGTGTTCGTGTACAACGCCCACAGCGTGGCTGCCGCGATCGTGTAACGGCCGCCGACACCGAACGTGCGCAGATCGCGCACGGTGCCCGTCGTCACGTTGGCCATCGCCGTCGAGAACGCCGGGGTCGATTGCGAGGGGAAGCGGATGTCCGTGTAAGCCGCGCCGACGCCGAACGGGCCGTTTGCGTAGTTCACGCCGAAGCTATAAGCGCGCGACGAACCCGCGGTCGTGCCGACCGTCGGCGAGCCGGCGAACGCGCCAGCCTGGTTCGAGAAGCCGTACATCGCGCCGAAGGTCAGGCCCGCGAAATTCGCGCTGCTGAACTTGACTGCGTTGTTGATACGGCTCGACGTCAGCTGGTCGACGTCGTTGATGTGGTAAGCGTAGTTACCCGCGACGGTCTGGCCGCCGGTCGAGTAGTTGCCGCCCAGGTAGTCGGTCGAAAACGAGTACTGGCGACCGAACGTCAGCGAGCCGATGTTGTTTTGCGACAGACCGACATAAGCCTGACGGCCGAACAGCGCGCCGCCCTGGCCGAGCGTGCCGTTGCCGCTGTTAAAGCCGTTTTCCAACACGAACAGCGCCTTCAGGCCACCGCCCAGATCTTCCGTGCCGCGCAGGCCCCAACGGCTGCCTTGCGCCACGCCGTCGTCGTACTTGAAGAGGTTGTCGTGACCCGTTGCGGTCTTCGAGTTGTTCACGTAGCTGATACCGGCATCGATCACGCCATACAGCGTGACGCTGCTTTGCGCGTGGGCGGCGGTGGCGAAGACGGCGAGAGTAGCGGCGGTCAATAGTTTCTTGTTCAAGACTTTCTCCGATTAAAAATTAAGCGATCGCGACGCCGAACTCTTTGGTCAGGTCGTGCGATGGCCCGCAATTTAAGGGAACGCAGAGTAAGGTATGTGACAGCATGGTTATTTTTGAAATCTGTCGTGCCTACGCGACACTCACATAGCGCTGCCGGCGCAAATCGCGCAGGGCATGCGCGTATAAGCTTTTTCCGGATCGGGCGTATAAGCGTGTGAAAAACGATTGGTTTCGGACGCCGCGTCCGCATGCGACGATGCGCGCCTATCGACAAATCGCACGTGGGGAAACGCATGCAACGCCGGACAATCATCCAGAAACTGCTCGCTATCGCCGCCGTCTCGCTGACGGCTACGTTCGCGCACGCGGACGACAAACAACTCAAGATCGGCACGATGAGCGGTCCGGACGCGCAAATCTGGACGGTCGTGACAAAAGTGGCGGCGCGCGAAGGCTTGAACGTCAAGGTCATCGAATTCAACGATTACATTCAGCCGAACGCGGCGCTGGACGCGGGCGACCTCGATGCCAACGGTTTTCAGCACCAGCCGTTTCTCGACAGCCAGATCAAGCAACGCGGTTACAAGATCGTCAATGTCGGCCTGACCTATGTGTCGCCGATGGGCTTCTATTCGAAGAAATTCAAGTCGCTCAAGGACTTGCCGGAAGGTGCGAAGGTCGGCATCCAGAACGATCCGTCCAACGGCAACCGTGCGCTGCTGCTTCTGCAGAAGTATGGCGTGATCAAATTGAAGGCGGGCGTCGGCACGAACGGCGTCAACGCGACGCCGCTGGATATCGCTGAGAATCCGAAGAAGATCAAGCTGGTCGAACTCGACGCCGCGCAACTGCCGCGCGCGCTCGGCGATCTCGACGCGGCGTCGATTAATACCGACTACGCGGTCAAGGCCGGCCTGCAGCCGACCAAAGACGCGATCGCGATCGAGGACCTGAAGGGTCCGTACGCGAATCTGATCGCGGTGCGCGAGCAGGACCGCAATCAGCCGTGGGTGAAGAAGCTGGTGGCGGCGTACGAGTCGGACGAAGTGCGCAAGTACATCGACACGCAATTCAAAGGCGCGATCACTCCCGCCTTCTGATCCGGGTTTCGACAATCGACGCGCCCAATGCAAATCGCCCGCTTGAATAGCGGGCGATTTGCTTTTCGGTTCAGGTACTTACGGAGGCGACGGGCAACGGCGCGGCACCGCCCGAAGAGTTAGTTGCTCAACAGCGACCCGCTGCGGAACGCCTTCGCGCCGGCGACGCGCGCGAACTCCAGCCCGGCCGTCGCAAAGCGCGTCAGATGCCGTGCGTACAGCACGCCGGCCACCGTGCTTTTCAGCGTGACGACTTGCTCTGTCAACGGATCGACAATATCGGCGATCTCATGGCCGACGTCCACCCAGGTGCCCACTTCGCAGCGATACACCAGCACGCCGCTGATCGGCGCGACGATCGGCTCGGCGCCGGCGAGCGGCGTGGCGGCGAATTCGAGCGGCGGCAGCGGCGCGGCCGTGCCGTCGATCACGCCACGCGAGGTCAGATATTCGATGATCGCCTGGGCATCGTGCTCGGCGTATTCATACGACACTTCGCGCTGACCGCGCAGTTCGATCGTGACCGAGATCGAGCCGTTCGGAATCGGGAAGCGGTCGCCGAAACGGCCGCGCAGATCCGACCAGCAGAAGCTGTGGATTTCATCGAACGGGTTGCCCACCGAATTGAGCGCAAGCAGCGACGCTTTGGCGTCCAGATAGCAGGCGAGCGGCTCGACTTCGGGCCACAGATCGGGGTTCGTATAGAGGTGCATCGCGGCTTCCCAGTCGCAATGCAGATCGAGCACCACATCTGCGTCGTACGAGAGCTTTTGCAGTGCGAGACGCTGCGATTCGAGTTCGGTGGCCGGCTTCTGCGCGTCGAGCGCCTCGCGCATGGCGGTGCGGATGGCGGTGCGGTTGGCCTCGAGACTGTCGCTCAGCCGCGACTCGATCACCGGCTGCACTAGCGCCGACAGGTCGTGGAAATTGCGGTTGAAGTTCTGCGCGGTGTTGGTTTCGAAGCGCCCCGTCAGATGGCCGAGAAAGTGCTGATTCAGGCCGATTGGGTTGGCTACCGGCACGATCACGACTTCGCCGCGAATCTTGCCGGCTGCTTCAAGCGCGGCCAGCTTGCGGCGCAGCGCCCACGACACCAGCATGCCGGGCAACTCGTCGGCATGCAGCGACGACTGGATATAGATCTTCTGCCCGCCGCCAGGACCGTAGTGGAAACTCGTGAGGTTGCGGGCGGTGCCGAGCGTCGGGGCAATCAGCGGATGGGTTTGGGTTTGCATGGTTTTCAAATCCGCGGCCAAGTGGGGCGCGCCGCGCTATCTCGTTGATAACAGTGGGGAATTTGCTTCGCGGCCGGTCAGTGGCGGGCCGGTGGGCGGCGCCTCGCGGGCGCCTCGATCGCACGATCTTAGCCGATATGACGCAGTGTGTGGTTTTATGCGGCGCCGCAAACGAAACGGGCTCCGCCTGTGGCGGAGCCCGTTTCTGCCAACCGGCATGCGCGCGCTCAGACGCGCATGGCCGACTTAGCCGCCGTACACGTCGAAGTCGAAGTACTTCTTCTCGAGCTTCTTGTACGTACCGTCCTTGATGATGTCGGCGATCGCCTTGTCGACCTTCGCCTTCAGATCCGTGTCTTCCTTGCGCATGCCGATGCCTGCGCCGTTGCCGAGGATCTTCGGATCGTCGAGATTCTTGCCGACGAATTCGAAGCCGGCGCCGCGCGGCGTCTTCAGGAAGCCGATTTCAGCTTGCACCGCGTCTTGCAGCGCTGCGTCCAGACGGCCCGACAGCAAGTCGGCATAGACCTGGTCCTGGTTCTGATACGGCACGACCTTCGCGCCCTTCGCTTCCCAGTACGTCTTCGCGTAGGTTTCCTGGATCGTGCCTTGCTCCACGCCAACCGTCTTGCCCTTGAGCGAGTCGGCCGTCGGCAGGATGCCCGAACCCTTCTTAGCCACGAGGCGCGTCGGCGTGTTGAACAGCTTGTTCGAGAAGGCGATCTGCTCGGCGCGTTGCGGCGTCATGGACATCGACGACAGCACGCCGTCGAACTTCTTCGCCTTCAGGGCCGGGATCATGCCGTCGAAGTCGTTTTCCACCCACACGCACTTGGCCTTCATGCGCGCGCAGATTTCATTGCCGAGGTCGATGTCGAAGCCAACGAGCTTGCCGTCCGAGCCCTTCGACTCAAACGGGGGATAGCTGGCGTCAACGCCGAAACGCACGGTCGACCAATCTTTAGCGTGTGCGCCAATCGAGACGGTAGCAAGCAGAGCAACCGTCAAAGCCGCTAGCAGTTTTTTCACTGTTTAACTCCTCGGTGTAGTTCAAATTCGCCCGCATGCGATTGTGCCGCTGCGGGGCACCCGGCGCGACTCACGACCGGGCTTGGGTTGAAGCTGCCAGCCGGGGCGGCCAGCAGCGCGCGCCAAGCTTATCAGTTCAAAAAGATTGGGTAGCTAGTGAAACACCGGATGGCGCATGAGGATAGCTTTTAGTGCTTGAATGTGGTGGAGATTCGAAAGCGGCCGCGGTGCGTATTGCGTGGAATAAGTTGCGCGCCCCGGACTTGTAATCGCCTGGTAATGAAGTTGGCTAATTGCGTCTGCCCGACTCATGCGCGAGTCAAGAATGCCTCAAGACGCCCGAGTACCGGTGGACTACAACGCGGCCGGTTCCTCTGTTTACTCTTTGCCGAGCGATTCCGCGCGCGCTGCGCCGACCTCGCCGCACCATAGCTCGCCTTTGGCCATCATCTGCGCCTCATGCGCGGACATGCCTGAGCAGGTGCCGCGCATGTCCTGCGTCTCGCGCTCGGCGCGCGCGAGCGCGGTCCGGTTCATTTCGCCCTGCAGCCAACTGCCGAAACACGCAATCGATCCGGCCGCGACGGCCACCCACATCCACTCTATTTTGCTCAGGCGCATGATCTGTTTCTTGTCCGTCTCTTCGATTGCCCAGGAGACAGGCCGCGTGGCATCCGGCGACGCTGCGGTCTGCCATCTGTCGCCGCCGGCGGCTTGGGGCAAGAGATCGTTTATCGGCATCGGCGCGGGTCTTCTTTAGAAGCGCCGCTGGCAACTTCCGAATGCCATGATCAAGCGACGGACTGTCGCGCGGCATTACAGCGCGCGATTCACGTGTTCGCGCGTTTCAATCCATCAATGGCGAGTTAAAGTTTGCGCAAAACTTGCCGTTAAATGCAGATGAGCGGGTCTGCTGCATCGCGTCCGACTGGTAATTTTTTCGACTGTGGCTGAGCCAAAAACCAAAAATGGTTTTCTTAGCGCTATCATCGATGCTCCTCGCGCTCCGCCACATGCAGCATCGAGCGTCTCTGTCTGAAGAAAGTCACCGGGCAACCTGTCCGCGGATCGAGTCCGCGTGTTTGCGCTCGTCAGAAAGGCCTTCTGCTAAACGGTGTTGGTTATGCACATGATGTTGACAGCAGATGCAAAGCGCATTTTTAAACGATTCTTCCATTCACGAATCGCTGGCGCCGTGGCGCGCCCACGTTTGTCGTTATGTGGCGTTTGTCCGGGATTTTTAACATATTTGATCGGCACGCTTATCTGCGTGAGCCTTTTCTCGGCGTCGCCGGTTAAAGCCGACGAGAAGATTCTGCGCGTGCTGGCTTGGCCCGGCTACGCGGACGCCGACGTCGTCAAGAATTTCGAGGCGCGCTACCAAGCCAAAGTGGAAGTGACGCTGGTCGACTCCGACGAGGCGCTGTGGGCCCAGATGCACGCCGTAAGCGCGCCGCCTTTCGACGTGCTCGCCGCCAATACCGCGGAAATCCAGCGCTACACACAAGCGAATCTGCTGGCGCCGCTCGATCTCGCGAGCGTGCCGAACACCAAACGACAATTGCCGCGCTTTCAGGCGCTTGCCTCGATCGGCGGCATCACGTCGGGCGGCAAGGCATACGCCATACCGTTTACGTATTCGTCGATGGGCCTGATCTACGACCGCACGCAGGTCGCCGTGGCGCCGCGCTCCATGCGCGAATTGTGGAATCCGCGCTATCGCGGCAAGGTGCTCGACTTCAACAGCGCGCAGCACAATTTTTCGTTCACGGCGCTGGCGCTCGGCTATCCGCATCCTTTTCAACTCGATGCCGCGCAAATGCGCGCGATTGCTCACAAGCTCGTCGATCTGCGCCGCAATCTGCTGACCTATTACACGTTGCCCGAGGAAGCGACCGCGTTTTTCATCCAGCATAAGGTCGCGCTGATGTTCGGCAACTACGGCACCCAGCAGGTCGAATTGCTGCGCCGCGCCGGCGCCGATGTCGGCTACGTGATTCCCGACGAAGGTGCGCTCGCGTGGCTGGATTGCTGGTCGATGACGCGCGCGGCGGCCGATCGGCCGCTGGCGCTCGCGTGGATCAACTACATGCTCGAACCGGAGGTCAGCGCGTTGCTCACGCAACGCCAGGGACTCGCCAACACATTGACGGCACCCGCGGAAAACACCGATAACGCGCGCATTGTGTGGATCGGCCCGGTGGAAGATATTCAGCGGCGCGAGGACCTGTGGGCCCGAATCGTGTCCGGGGACCGGTCGGAGCGTTTTTGATGATGCGGCCTGGGCTGACCTTCAAATTATCCGTGCTGCTTGCGTGCATCGGCGTGCTCGCGTCCGGCGCGACCGGCTATTACGCGTATCGCGCCAACCGCACGATGCTCGTGAACGAAGCCGAGCGCAGCCTGCTCATGTCGACGGAATTGCTCGGCCAGCGCTTTTCCACCTCGATCGACGATGTCGCCGCCGACGCGCTCGTGCTCGCGAGCATGCCGTCCACGGCGGAGCTCGCGCAGACCGACGACGGTGCCGGCCCGAGCGCGGCACGCGAACGGCTGGCACAGGTGTATTCCAGTTTCATGGTGCATCACCCCGAGTACCTGCAAGTCAGGCTGATTTCGCGTCAGCACTATGGACTCGAACTGGTTCGCTTCGACCGCGACGCCGACGGCCTCGTGCGCGTCGAAGGGGACAAGCTGCAGGAGAAAGGCCAGTTCGCGTATGTGTTCGACACGCTGGCGTTTTCGCCGGGCCGCATCTACACCTCGCCGATCCTGGTCAACCATGAATACGGCTCGCATGCCGCGGAGGGCAAGCCGACCTTGCGGCTCGGCACGCCGGTGTCGAACGGCAATGGCACGGTGGTCGGCGTGGTCGTGATCGACATCGATCTGGCGGGCTTGTTCAAGCGCGTGCAAAGCGATTTGCCGAGCGACTATCAGGTCTATCTGGCCAACGAGTGGGGCGATTTCCTCGTCAATCCGGACGCCTCGAAAACCTTCGGCTTCGATCGCGGCCGGCGCGTGCTGATGCAGGACAGTTTCTCCGTGACCAAGCCGCTTTTCGAACAGACGCAAAGCGAGGCGCTGGTCAACGGTCTTGCGCGGCCGCACCAGGCCGCCGGCCAGGTGCTCGCTTTCGTGCGCAGGCCGTTCGGCGATCTGGAGGGCAACCGCTTCATCGTGCTCGGTCTCGCCAAACCGCTCGAAGACGTCTTGTCCGGCGCGAATCTGCTCGGCGACAGAATCGTGCGCATGGTGCTGATTTTCAGTGTGCTGGCGCTGTTCCTCGCGGTTCTGTTCGCGCGCGCGCTGACCAAGCCGCTGCATAGTCTCGCGTACGCGGCGACGCATCTGTTCGCCGAGCACGCGATGGAAACGCTGCCGCTCAAACGCACCGACGAGATCGGCGTGCTGGCGCGGTGCTTCGACCGGCTGCGCCGCGAAATCAAGGCGCAGATGGACGCGCTGCACACCAAGCAACGCGAACTCGTGCATCTCGCCACGCACGACGTGCTGACCGGACTGCCGAACCGCGTGCTGTTCATGGAGAAGCTCGAAAACGCGATCGACGAAGCGACGCGGCGCGAGGAAGGGCTGGCCGTGCTGTTCGTCGACCTGGACCGCTTCAAGCAGATCAACGATCAATTCGGCCACGCCGTCGGCGACAAGGTGCTGGTCGCGGTGGCACGCCGGCTGAAACAGGTGCTCTGTTCCGCGGATGTGGTGGCGCGGCTGGGCGGCGACGAGTTCATCGTGTTGATCGAGGGGCCGCGTTCGGCGGAGGCGGCGCCCGCCATTGCCTCGCGCATCATGGCGGCGTTGAACGAAGAACTCCAGGTGGACGGGCAGGGCATGACCGTGGGCGCGAGCATCGGCATCAGCCAGTTCCCGGACGACAGCGGCACAGCCGAGGAACTGCTGCTCAACGCGGATGCGGCAATGTACGCGGCCAAATCCGGCGGACGCTGCGGCTATATGCGTTACCACGATGTGCTCGACATGCGCCGCCGCGAACAGTTCGAGCAGGCGCAGGCGGACGTTGGCGCGACGCAAGGGCACGAGGCCGAGCCGACGGCGTGATCTGGCTGAATACGCGGGATGCCGGCCTGAATTGGCGACGCTTCTTGTGACGGGCGTTGCTGTGGTCGTCTGCATCGCTCGCTGTGGGTAAGGGACTTTGCTCTCAGCTTTCCGGGTTCTTTCTAACAGCTTTCCATTTCTATCGCCGGCTTCTCTCTTCGCCCCAAAACCGCGAGGCAAGTTTGCCTCGATCCTCGCTTCGCCGAGCGCCGAAGCAATCGTTTGCGCCGATCTTGAGGCAAGTCTTTTTGATTTTCAGCGAAGCGTTTCCGCCATATCAACTTTGCCGCGAGCCTGCCGAAAACTCCGATATAGCAACGAATCTGACGGGAGACTTCCGTGAAGCGACAGATAGGGTTATTGGCTGCCGTTTTCGCGGTCGCCGGATGCGCGCAGATGCCTGCGCCGACTGCGGCTCATCCGGACAAGGCGCCGAACGAGGTGATCAGCTTCGACATTCCGCCCGATGCGCTCGGTGCGCGCGATCCGCAACTCGCCACGGTGCTCGCCAAGGCGGGCACGCTGGCTGCCGCGCAGCCGCAGTCCACGGTCGTGCTCGTGACCGCGCTGGGACAGGACTTCGCGTATCTGAATCAGGCGGTGTGGAAGGGCGTGCCGGCACAGCGCACGGCGCGCGTGAACTTCGAGAACCGCACCGCCGGGTTGGGTCAGCCGTATAGCGTGTCCATCAGGACGGTTCAGTGAAGGAGGGCACCGTGACGGTTCGCATCGTTTTCCTGACGCTGGCCATGCTGCTGAGCGCGCCGGCCTTCGCCGGTCAGCCGGGCGCCGATCTGCAATCCGCCGGCGCAATCCCGGCCGCATTTCCCGCTGCGGCGGACAAGGTGTATCCGCCGTTGCCGTCGCTCGCGATGCTCCCGCCGCCGGGCGCGGGCGACGACGAGCTGCCGCTCAAGCCGGCGACGCATCGCAAGAAGCAGCGTATGGCGGCGCCGACGCAAGAGCGCAGAAGTTCGCCCGCGCCGGTCGTGCGCATCGTCGTATCCGACGCGTCGCATGCCTATCTCGACTCCGTGCAGCGCCAGATCGACCAGGCGTTGGCGAAGTAATCCGGCGGCGTTGCGGCGCTCGCCTCTTTATCGCTGACAAGCGGAAGGATGCAGCATGTCCTTGAAGATCCTCCTGACCGCACTCGCCTGCCTGTCGGTGTGCGGCGCCGCGCAAGCGGCCGACGACTGTTTCAACGAAGCCGCCGCTTATCAAGGCGTCAACCCGTGGGTGCTGCGAGCGCTGGCGTGGTACGAATCGAAGGGTGACGCGAGCGCGATACGGCAAAACGTCAACGGTTCGATCGACGTGGGTCAGTTGCAGATCAATTCGATTCACTTCGACGATCTCGCGCGCGAAGGCGTGCCGCATCGCGCGCTGATCGATCCGTGCGTGAACGTGTACGTGGCGGCCTGGCTGCTGAAACAGAAGATGGTCAAGCACGGCAATACGTGGCGCGCGATCGGCGCTTACCACTCGGAAACGCCGAAACAGCGCGATGCGTATGCGCGTGGAATTCAGAAGGTGCTGGTGGCGTGGGGGCAGTTGCCGTCCACGCCCTGAGGCTGTTTGCGAGGCGTGAGGCACACACCGTGCACACACCGCGCGAACAGCGAAAGACCCCTGAAACAGGGTCTTTTCTGCACATTTCAAACTTCAAACGATCCGTGCCCCGCCGCGAAACGTTGCGCGCGGCACCGGCAACTTGTCGAGCATCGTCACGCGCACGAAGTCCGCGCGCAACCCCGCTTCGATCGCGCCGCGGTCGTGCAAGCCGGCGGTGCGCGCCGGTTCGGCGGAGACCGTTCGCATCGCGCGCGGCAAGGTCCAGCCGGCTTTGTCGACCAGTTCGAACACAGCGGTCATCAGGCTCGACGGCACGTAATCCGACGAGAGGATGTCGAGCAAGCCTGCGTTCGCCAGTTCGAGCGCCGACACGTTGCCCGAATGCGAGCCGCCGCGCACGATGTTCGGCGCGCCCATGATGGTCGAGATGCCGTGCTTGCGCGCGGCCTGGGCAGCGACGCGGGTGGTCGGGAATTCGGCGAGCACGATGCCTTCCTGCCTGGCCTGTTCGACGTGCTCGATCAGCGTGTCGTCGTGGCTCGCCACCGGAATGCCGAGCCGGTTGCAACGCGCGACGATCTCGCGGCGGTGCGCATCGGCGTAACGCGCCTGTTCGACCGACAGTTCGGCCAGCGCCGTCTCGACGTGTTCGTCGCTCAGCTTGCCATTGCGCTCCTGGAAGCGGCGCCATTGCTCGCGGTCGTGCCATTGACGCTGCCCCGGCGTGTGATCCATGACCGAGGCGAGCCGCAGCAGTGGATGCGCGCACAATGAATCGAACACGTCCACCACGTCTGCGGTGGCGATTTCGCAGCGCAGATGCAGGAAATGTTCGGCGCGCAACAGCTTGCGCTCGGAAAACCGCGTGAGCGACGCGGCGCACTGCGTCTGCAGATCGCGGCCCCGCAATCCCACGTTCGTACGCGAGCCGATGGCGAGCGCATCGAACACGGTGGTGATGCCGGCAGCTGCCACTTGCGCGTCGTGGATCACGAAGGCGGCATCGGTGTTCCATTGCACGCCCGGACGCGGCGCCAGATGCTTCTCCAGATTGTCCGTGTGCAGTTCGATCAGGCCGGGCAACAGATAGTCGCCGTCCCAATCTTCGGCTTCGCGCGCGCTGGTCGTGCCGCGTTCGACGTCGCGAATCACGCCGTCTTCGACGCGTAGCACGCCGGTGAATACTTCGTCTCGCGTCACGATGCGAGCGTTCCTGATCAACATCGACTTGCTCCGTAGTCAGTCAGACTTGAGTGTGGCTGTATGGGTGTTTTTTGCATCGATGCCGCATGCGCCAGTGTAGTGCTGTTTCGCGCGGCGCTCGCGCCGCTTCATGTGATTCGCGTCAGTGACGCAGCGGCGGCCGGAGTTCCACGCGGCGCGTGGCCACCTTGCTGCGCGTATCTTCGTCGTGAAAAATGCCGACGATCGCCGCGCCGCGCTCGCGTGCCTCGACGATCAGATCGGCGACCACGTCGCGGTTCTCCGCATCGAGCGAGGCCGTCGGTTCGTCGAGCAACAGCAGCGGGTGCTCCGCGATCAAACCGCACGCGATATTCACGCGCTGCTGTTCGCCGCCGGAGAACGTGGCGGGTGCAAGCGACCACAGCCGCTCCGGTACATTCAATCTGGTTAGCAGCGCGGCCGCACGCGCGCGCGCTTTGTCCTCCGGCACGCCGCGCAAGAGCAGCGGTTCGGCGACTAGCGTGAGCGTCGGCACGCGCGGAATCACGCGCAGGAACTGACTCACGTAACCGACCACGCCACGGCGCAGACGCAACACGTCGTGCGGTTCGGCGCCGGTGATCGACACGGGTTGGCCGTCATTCGCCGCATCGCGAACCACGATTGAGCCACTGCTCGCCAGGTAATTGCCGTACAGACAGCGCAGCAGCGTGCTCTTGCCCGCGCCAGACGGCCCGACCAGCACCACGCACTCGCCGCGCTCGACATCGAGCGAGACGCCCGCGAGCGCTTCGATCCGCACACCGCCCTGGCCATGCAACGTAAACGTCTTGCCGATGCCGACCGCGCGCAGCATCAGCGCGGCATTGTCGATGAACGCGTGCTCGCCGGCGCGCGCTTCACTGCTTGTTTCAATGGATCGCATTGTGAGCCTCAAACCGGCAGAACCGAGGAAACCAGCGTTTGCGTGTACGGGTGCTGCGGATCGTCGAGCACCTGATCGGTCAGGCCCGCCTCGACCACTTCGCCGCCCTGCATCACCATCAACCGGTGCGCGAGCAAACGCGCCACGCCGATATCGTGCGTCACGATCAGCACCGACAGATGCAGCGTGGACGTCAGCGTGCGCAGCAGATCGAGCAGACGCGCCTGCACCGACACGTCGAGACCGGCGGTGGGTTCATCCATGAAGACGAGCCGTGGACTGGTGACGAGATTGCGCGCGATCTGCAAACGCTGCTGCATGCCGCCTGAAAACGCTGCGGGAAATTCGTCGATGCGCGAAGCGTCGA
Organism: Paraburkholderia sp. BL25I1N1; assembly: GCF_003002025.1. GTDB lineage: Bacteria > Pseudomonadota > Gammaproteobacteria > Burkholderiales > Burkholderiaceae > Paraburkholderia. The sequence continues at coordinate 115,582 of NZ_PVZB01000010.1, read as the reverse complement.
GTTCGACGCGCTCCATCCACTGCGTAGCCGCGTAACGGATATCGCCATAGTGACGCGCGCCGACCGCCATCAGCGGCTCGCCGATATTCGCGCCGGCCGAGACGCCGCTGCGCAGTCCGTCGCGCGGATTCTGCTGGACGAAGCCCCACTCCGTGCGCATCAGCAAACGGCGGCGCGGCTCGGACAACGCGAGCAGATCGAGCTTGTCGCCATGCGTGGCCGTGTAGTGAAGCGAGCCGCTATCGGCGGCGGTTTTCAGCGCGAGCGTGTTGAGCAGCGTGGTCTTGCCCGAGCCGGATTCACCGACGATGCACAACACCTCTCCTGGATACAGATCGAAGCTGACGTTTCTGCAGCCGTTGCGGCCGCCGTATTGTTTGGTGAGCGAGCGGGCGCGCAGAAGCGGCGTCATGCGGGCTCTCCCTTGCGTGCTTCGCGCGCCGGCAGATCGAGATCGGCGTCGCCGCGGCGTTCGTGACAGTAGTCGCTATCGGAGCAGACGAACATGCGTTTGCCGGCGTCGTCCACGATCATTTCGTCTAGAAAGCTTTCTGTCGATCCGCACAGCGCGCACGCGTGCTGCCATTTCTGCACTTCGAACGGATGATCGTCGAAGTCGAGACTGCGCACGGGCGTGTACGGTGGAATCGCGTGAATGCGCCGCTCGCGGCCGGCACCGAACAATTGCAGCGCGGGGTTCATATGCATCTTCGGATTGTCGAACTTTGGAATCGGTGACGGCGAAGCGAGGTAGCGATGGTTGACGATCACCGGGTAGTCGTATGTGGTCGCGATGCTGCCGTGATGCACGATGTCTTCATAGAGCTTCACGCTGATCAGGCCGTAATCGGCGAGCGCATGCAGCTTCTTGCATTCGGCGACGCGCGGTTCGAGGCGAAAGAGCGGCTCGGGCATCGGCACCTGATAGACGAGAATCTGCTTCTCGGTGAGCGGCGCTTCGGGAATGCGGTGACGCGTCTGGATGATTGTCGCGTCGACGGTGCGGCGCGTGGTCGCCACGCCGGTGGTGCGCGCGAAGAAGCGGCGGATGTTGACCGCGTTGGTGGTTTCGTCGGAGCCTTGGTCGATCACCTTCAGCGTGTCCTGTTTGCCGATGATCGCCGCGGTGACCTGAATGCCGCCGGTGCCCCAGCCGAACGGCAGCGGCATTTCACGCGAGGCGAACGGCACCTGATAACCCGGCACGGCCACGGCTTTGAGCAAGGCGCGGCGCAGCATGCGTTTGGTCTGTTCGTCGAGGTACGCGAAGTTGTAGCCGTGCGCCGCGCTGTCGTACGACGCCGTGGGCGCGGTGGCGAAAGATGTGTCGGGCGCGTTCATGCTGCCTGCTCCTGCTGACCGCTGGGTTGATCCGTGCCTTCTTGCTGGCTCTGCATGGCGTGCTTCGCGCGCAAACGGCGCACGAGTTCCAGCTCCGATTGAAAGTCGACGTAATGCGGCAGCTTCAGATGCTGCACGAAACCGGACGCTTCGACGTTATCGCTATGCGAGAGCATGAATTCGATATCCTGGGTCGGCGAGGCAAGCGTTTCGCCGAGTTCTTCGGCGCGCAAGGCGCGGTCCACGAGCGCCATCGCCATCGCCTTGCGTTCCGAGTGGCCGAACGCGAGACCGTAGCCTTGTGTGAACGTCGGCGGCACCTCGCCGCTGCCGGCGAACTGGTTGATCATCTGGCATTCGGTAATGTCGATGTCGCCGATTTCGACCGTTTCGCCTAGCTCGTCGAGTTCCATTTCCACGGCGATCGTGCCGAAGCGGATCTCGCCCGCGAACGGATGCGAATTCGCGTAGCCACGTTGCGTGGCGTAACCCATCGCGAGCAGAAAGCCTTCGTCGCCGCGCGCGAGATTTTGCAGGCGCGTGGTGCGGCTCGCGGGAAAGGCGAGCGGCTCACGCGACAGGTCGCCAGGTTCCGGCGCGTTCGGCGTGGGACGTTCCTGTTCGATCAAGCCTTCCTTGTCGAGCAGGCTGACGACGCGCGGCATGGGTTCTGTTTGCACTGCGGCGGCTTGATTCGAAGGCGACGGAGCCACGCTTGCTACCGCATCGCCTTCAGCAAGCAACGCGAAATCCAGCAGACGCTGCGTGTAATCGTAAGTCGCGCCGAGCAGCTGGCCGCCGGGCACGTCCTTGAAGGTCGCCGAAATGCGACGCTCGGTTTGCATCGCTTCGGTATCGATCGGCCGCGTGTAGCCGAAGCGCGGCAGTGTGGTGCGATATGCACGCAGCAGGAAGATCGCTTCGACCAGATCGCCGGCGGCCTGCTTGATGGCGAGCGCGGCGAGTTCTTCGTCGTAGACCGAGCCTTCGGTCATCACGCGCGCCACCGCGAGGCGCAATTGTTCGCGAATTTGCGCGACGCTGAGTTCGGCCAGCCGCATGTCGCCGCGGCGTGCCTTGTCGAGCAGACGCCACGACGCTTCGATCGCGCGTTCTCCACCCTTGACGGCAACGTACATCAGTTCACCTTCGCTTCAGTTGTGCGCGGCAGGCCGATCAGACGCGCGCCGCAGACGAGATAACAGTCCACGCCACAAGGAAACAGCGGCGCGAGGGTGGCGCGTTCGCGCCAGAAACGCTCGGGCAGGCCGACCGGCTCGATCGTGGCCGTGTGCTGGATGCCGGGGCCGCTCAGCACGACTGGCGCGCCGCCCGTCAGCGCTTCGACGCGAATCAGCAGAGTGACCGATTGCTCGGGCGATTCCGCCGCGCCGAGCGCGAAGCAGTCCAACGGCGGCAACGCGCCGGCATCGTGGATATAAGCGAATGCGGCGTGTCCCGGTTCGTCGACGAGCGGCGCGCCCGTATGAAAGCGCAGTGCCGAGGCCAAGGCCGTATCGCGTTGCGCAAGCCACACGGGCGTCGCGTAGTCGCAGAGTGCGAGCAACGCCGCGAAGGCGGCAAGCTCTGCGCGCGTGGCCCGCACTTCGGGCAGCACGTTCTCGACTACACCGACCGTGCCTGGCCGCGACAGCGCGTTGAGCAGGGTGCGGAACACCGCCTGGGTGTCATGCACCGGGTCGGCGAAACCCGGCGTCAAAGCGGACAATGCAATCTGTGAGTTTTCCATCAGTCGCCCCGGACCATCGTGAAGAATTCGACGCGCGTGGCCGCGGCGTCCTGTTGCCGCCCGGCGCGTTTCACGGCCACCTGCGCGGCAAACGGCTCGATCAGTTGCTTATGCAAGACGGCGTGATGCTCCGGCATTTGCAGGAGCGCGTCTGCTAGCGCAGCCAGTTCGGCGCGCCGGCGGTCACGGCCGAGATGACATGCCACGCCGACGGCGGCGGCCGCGTCGCCCGAAGCACGCAGGCGCAAGGTGGCGCGCGTGACCGTGGCTTCGCCGAGATTGAACGGATCGCCGCTGCCGCCGACGCGCCCACGCACCATTGCGAGGCCGATCTCGGGCGGGCGCAGCCAGTCATACGTGGGAGTGGGGATGTCCCGAAGTGCGCGTTCGAGCGCGGCTTCGAGATCGGCGCGCGGCGTGCGCGCCAGCACGGCCATCCATGCGCGCCGGACAGCCGATGGCGGAGCGGAAGCAGGCGAGGCGGAAGTGGCACTCATCGAAATTCCTGTTGATCCAGCGAGTAGACATTTGACCATCTATTCATCTAAACGTCTAGACGTTTAGGGGTATGCTTGTCGAGCCGTGTAGCGCATAAAAGCCGTTTCATATTTCCATCACGGCTTGCGCACTACAATGCACGTGATAGCGAATATTTGAACCCAGGGGAATGACAGCACCATGACATCGACCGACAACGCGACGCCGGGCACGATGCTCGAACGCGGCGCGGGCGTTGCCGTCTGGCGACAGATCGAGCAGATCCTGGCGGCGGAAATCGCCGCCAGCGGATTTGGCGAAGAAGGGCGCCTGCCGAGCGAGGGCGAACTGGCCAAACGCTTCGACGTGAACCGGCATACCGTGCGCCGGGCCATGCTGGGTCTTGCCGCATTGGGCCTCGTCAGCGTCGAGCAGGGGCGCGGCACCTTCGTGCAACCCGGCGCCATCGACTACACGATTGGCCGCCGCACGCGGTTTACAGAAAACTTGCGCCAGCAGCATCACGCGGCGGCGGGCACGATGTTGTCGGCCGCGCGCGTGAAGGCCGAGCCGAGCGTCGCGAAGGCGTTGAGTCTGCGAGCCGGTGCATCGGTCTACCGGATCGAATCGCTGCATGAATCCGACGGCGTGCCGCTCACGTTCGCGCGCAACTGGTATCCCGCGGCGCGTTTCGCTGACCTGCCGCAAGTGCTGGAGCGCACCGGCGGCATCACCAAGGCCATGGCGGAATTCGGCGTGAACGATTATTTGCGCAAGTGGAGCCGCATCGGCAGTGTGCTGCCCGAACCGGAGGTGGCGCGGCGGTTGAATATCAACCGCCAGCAACCGGTGCTGTGGGTCGAGAACGTCGATGTCGATCTGCAAGGCACGCCCGTCAAATACGGCTTCACGCACTTCGCCGCGGATCGCGTGCAACTGCTGGTGGAGCACGACCTATGAGCGGCGTGCAATGGAGCGCCGAGGCTCGTTTTGCCGTGTACTACGCCCCGTCGCGCGAATCGGCGTGGTGGCGGGCCGGGTCGGAATGGCTCGCGCGCGACGCGGAAAGCGGCGAACGGTGCGAGGTGCCGCAACCGTCGGATCTCGCACGTCCACTCGTCGAGCTGACCGAAGCACCGCGCCGGTACGGCTGGCACGGCACACTGGTCGCGCCGTTTCGACTCGCCGACGGCGTGACGCAGGCACATGTATTGCAAGCCACGCGTGAGTGGGCACGGACGCAAGGCGCATTTGCGTTGCCGGTGGAAGCCGCGACGCTCGGCGACTTTGTTGCGTTGCGGCCGGCCGATGCGCAAGGTGAGGCCGGCATCCGCGCCGTGGCCGCGAGCGCGTTGCAAACGCTCGGCAGCTTGCGCGCGCCGCAGTCCGCCGTCGATCTGGCGCGGCGTCTCGCGGCCCCATTGAGCGAACGGCAACGTGCGTTGCTGATCGAATGGGGTTATCCATACGTGTTCGACGAATTCCGTTTTCATATGACGCTCTCCAGTTCACTCGCCGATGCCGAGGAGCGCGCCACGCTGGTCGCATGGTGGCGAGCGCGAACGCCCGCGCTCGGACCGCTGCTGGTCGATCAGGCGGCGCTCTTCGTCGAACCGGCGCCTGGTGAACCGTTCGTGTTGTGGCAGCGCGTGCCGTTTCAGACCGGCGAGGTGAAATAACAATGACAGGTCGCTTGATCTACGTAATGGGGCCGTCCGGCGCGGGCAAGGATTCGTTGCTGGAGTTCGCGCGCAAGCACCTGATGGGCGAGCCGATTCTGTTCGCGCATCGCTACATCACGCGGCCGAGCGGCAACGGCGAGGCGCATGTGGCATTGAGCGTCGAAGAGTTCGCGGCGCGTTCCGTGCTCGGCCTGTTCGCGCTCGAATGGTCGAGCCATTCGCTGCGCTATGGCATCGGTGTCGAACTCGATGCGTGGCTTGCACGCGGCTGCACGGTGGTCGTCAACGGCTCACGGCAGCATTTGCAGCACGTGCTGGCGCGCTATCCGCACACAGAAGTGGTGCACGTGGACGCCGCGCCTCACATTCTCGAAGCCCGCCTCGGCGCGCGGGCGCGTGAGTCGGCGGAACAGGTCGCGGCGCGGCTCGCGCGCCGCGCGCCGTTCTCGTTGCCGGACGGCGTGCGCTGCACCACGATCGACAATTCCGGCGCGCTCGACGAAGCGGGACATGAGTTGATTGCGTTTTTAAAGGCGGAAGCCGACGTTCAGTAAGCCGTACTATCCTGCTGTCGCCATGTTCTCCCGTGTCGCATCCTGCAGGCACGACACGAACTGCAGCACGGCCGGCGTCGGCAGCAGGCCGCGCCGCGAAATGATGCTGAGATCGTAGTTCGGCAGCGCCTCTTCGATCTGCGCGACGCGGATGCCGAGCGGCGCGACCATCTGCGCAAGCGGCCGCGTGAAGCAGCCGATCACGTCGGTTTGCGACACCAGTCCTAGAGTCACCGCGAACGACGACGGCGCACGTACCAGCCGCTTCGGCACCGGCAAGCCGTGCGCGGCAAACATGGCCATCATCACGCTGTGCGGGAAGTGATCGGCACCCACGGTCACGATCCACTCCGCGTCGAGCAACTCATGCAGGCGCGTCACATTGGCCAGCGGATGTCCGGCGCGCATGGCGACGACGAACTGCGTCGAGTACAGCGGCGCCTGCACCAGATCGCTGTCCAGCGCCTGCACATGATGGATCGCCGCGATATCCAGCGCGCCGTTGCGCAAACGCGCGACGGCGGCCGGGATCGTCACCTCCTCCAGGTGCAGATTGACCAGCGGCATCGCGAGGCGAAACTTCGAGACCGCGTGCGGCAGCGCTGTGAGCGCGATCGACGGCATGGTGCCCACGCTGACCCTGCCGGCCAGTTCTCCCTTGACCTGTTCGACCGCTTCGACCGTACGCCGCATGTCGCCGAGCAACTGCTCGGCGCGCGGCAGCAGCGCGAGCCCGCATGCCGTCAATTCGATGCCGCGTACGCTGCGCACCATCAGCTCGGCATTCAACGCGCTTTCGAGCTCGCGGATCGTATGCGTGACGGCCGGTTGCGTCACGCCGAGCTCGCGCGCGGCGGCGCGCAGACTGCGGTGATGGGCGGCGGCCACGAACGCTTGCAACTGCTGCGGTTTCATTGGGGTAATCCCGTATATAACGCTTGTTAATCGGGGTGAAAAAAACAGCATCTTATTCGAACAAAACGGCGTGGCTATAGTGCTCGCCTGTTTGCCGCGTTTTGATGCGGCCATGAATCCTTGGAGCCCTGGAGATGAGCGAAGCCGCGCGTTTTACCGAAGTGTCCGACCTGGCGCCCGCCGCCGAAAGCCTGCGCGAGATTCGCCATCATATTCACCATCATCCGGAACTGGCCTACGAGGAACACCAGACGAGCGCGCTGGTCGCGGACAAGCTCGAGCAATGGGGCTGGCAGGTCACGCGCGGCGTCGGCCAGACGGGTGTGGTGGGCACGCTGAAAGTGGGCGACGGCAAGCGCAGTATCGGCATTCGCGCCGACATGGACGCGCTGCCGATCATCGAGCAGACGGGCCTGCCGTATGCGAGCGGCACGCACGGCAAGATGCACGCATGCGGCCACGACGGCCACACGACGATGCTGCTCGGCGCCGCGCAACGCCTCGCGGCCACGCGCAATTTTTCGGGTACGGTGCATCTGTACTTTCAACCGGCCGAGGAGAGCGGCATCGACAGCGGCGCGCTGAAGATGATCAACGACGGCCTGTTCGAGCGCTTTCCCTGCGACGCCGTGTTCGGCGTGCACAACCATCCCGGCGAGGAGCCGGGCGTGCTGTTGTTCCGTAAAGGGCCGTTCATGTCGGCGGGCGACAAGGCGATCATCACGATCGAAGGCGTCGGCGGCCACGCCGCGCGTCCGCATCTGACGGTCGATCCGGTCGTGGTGGCGGCGAGCATCGTGATGGCATTGCAGACGATCGTCGCGCGCAACGTCGATCCGTCGCAGCCGGCGGTGGTGACGGTCGGCTCGATGCATGCGGGCACCGCGAACAACGTGATTTCGAGCAGTGCGAAGCTGGAACTGAGCGTGCGTTCGTTCAGTCCCGAGGTGCGCGCGCTGCTGAAGAAGCGAATTATCGAACTCGCTGAATCGCAGGCCGCGAGCTATGGCGGCAAGGCGATCGTGGAATATATCGAAGGCTATCCGGTGGTGGTCAATTCGGATGCCGAAACGGATTTCGCGGTGGAAGTGGCGCGCGAACTGGTCGGCGACGACAAGGTGGTCGCGCAAACCGAGATCCTGATGGGTAGCGAAGACTTCGCCTTCATGCTGCAGAAGCGGCCGGGCACGTTTCTGCGCATCGGCAACGGCGCAGGGGAAGACGGCTGCATGGTGCACAACCCGCACTACGACTTCAACGACCGCAATCTGCCGGTCGGCGCGGCGTTCTGGACGCGGCTGGTGGAGCGCTATCTGGGCCAGTGATCCGCCGCGGCGAGCCGCGCCCTAGTCAAGCCTTACAACCATAACAACGAGGAAGACCACGCGATGAGTACCACGACCGATGCGAGCCATGCCGCGGCGGCGAGCCGGACCACCAGCCGAGGCGCGATCGCTGCCGCCGTGATCGGCAACTGGCTTGAGTTCTTCGACTTCACCGTGTACGGTTTTTTTGCCGTGATCATCGGTAAGCTGTACTTCCCGTCGGCGGATCCGACCACGTCGTTGCTGTTGTCGGTGGCGACGTTCGCGGCGGGCTTCATCACGCGGCCGCTCGGCAGCGTCATGCTCGGCGTGTACGCGGACCGCAAGGGCCGCAAAGCCGCGCTCAATCTGACCATCATGCTGATGGCGGTGAGCACCGGCCTGATCGCAATCGCGCCGACCTATGCGCAGATCGGTTTGGCCGCACCTTTGCTGATCGTGTTCGCGCGGCTCGTGCAAGGTTTCTCGCAAGGCGGAGAGTTCGGCGCGGCCACTTCCACGCTGCTCGAACAGGGCGGCGGCACGCGGCGCGGTTTTCGCGCAAGCTGGCAACTGGCCACGCAGGGCGGCGCGGCGCTGATGGGCTCGGGCATCGCGGCGGCGCTGTCCGGCGCGTTGCCGAAAGACTCGCTGGAAAGCTGGGGTTGGCGCATTCCGTTCCTGCTCGGCGTGCTGATCGCGCCGGTCGGCATGTATCTGCGCCGCCGTCTGGCTGACGACGCCGCCAGCGCGCACGGCCACGCGATCGAACGCGGCGTGCTGCACGAACTCTTCACCAGGCATGTGCGCCCGCTCATCCTGATCACGCTGACGGTGATGGGCGGCACGGTCTCGACCTACATCCTGACCTTCTACATGCCGACCTACGCAATCCACACGCTCGGCCTGCCGATGTCGCTGTCGATGCTGGTCGGCGTCGCCTCGGGTTTCGTGATGCTGATCACGTGTCCGCTATTCGGCATGCTGTCGGATCGCATCGGCAGCCGAAAGCGGCCGATCCTGTTCGGACGCGGCGTGCTGGTGCTGCTGCTGTTTCCGGCCTTCATGCTGATCAACCGCTTTCCGCAGTTGCCCGTCATCATGTCGCTGACCGCGCTGATGCTGCTGTTTTACTCCATGGGTTCGGCGTCGGAATTCGCCTTGATGTGCGAGTCGTTTCCGCGGCGCGTGCGCGCCACCGGCATTTCGATCGCGTATGCGTTGAGCGTGTGCGTGTTCGGCGGGACCGCGCAACTCGTCGCCACGTGGCTGATCAAGCTGACCGGCAGCAAGCTGGCGCCGGCCGGTTATGTGGCGGCGTGCGTCGTGGTGTCGCTGATCGCGGTCTCGATGCTGAAGGAAACCGCGGACAAGCCGATCGATTGATTGCTTGCTCGAACAGGGCGCCGCCATGGCGCGACGCCCGCCGCCGCCGCGCTTACCCGCGCCGCGCCACCATCTCCGAGACGGTTTGCGCGGCCTGCTGCAACGGTTCCAGAAACGCCTTCACCATCTGCTTGCCGGAATTGCGCTGCGCATTGCCGCTGATATTCATCGCGGCGATCACGCGTCCCTGGCGATTGCGGATCGGCGCGGACAGCGAAATCAAACCGCCTTCCAGTTCCTGATCGACGATCGCCCAGCCCTGGCGGCGCACCTGCGCGATCAGTTTCTTCAACTCTTCCTTGTCGGTGACCGTGCGCGGCGTGTGCGCGTAGAGCGGCGTCGAGCCCAGCGTCGCGTCGAGCGCTTCGTCGTCGAGCGAGGCCAGCAGCACGCGGCCCATCGACGTGCAGTAGGCCGGCAAGCGGCTGCCGATCGACAGGTTGATCGTCATGATCTTGTGGGTCGGCACGCGCAGCACGTAGACGATCTCGGTGCGATCGAGCACGGCAGCCGAGACGCTCTCGTGAACCTGCGCGGACAGTTGTTCCATCACCGGCTCGGCGAGGTTCCAGAACGGCATGGAGGTCAGATACGCGAAGCCCAGATCGAGGATCTTCGGCGTGAGGCGGAACAGGCGGCCTTCGGCCTCCACATAACCGAGCGTCTGCAGGGTCAGCAAAATACGGCGTGCGCCGGCGCGCGTGAGGCCGGTGGCGGCGGCGACGTCGGTCAGCGTCTGTTCGGGGCGCGTGGCGTCGAACGCACGGATCACCGCGAGCCCGCGCGCGAACGACTGCACATACGAGTCGCCCGGTTTGTCCGGGGCCGGTTCGGCGCTGACGGGAACGGCGGAAGACGGCGGCAGGGCTTTGCTCATGGACCTTGAAGATGCGTTCGAAGAACTGCGGACCCGCGCGGCACTTGGATTCCCCGCGCGGCGCGCTAAAGGCGTGACGATAGCTTAAGCCTTCTGTTTCGCCAACTTTGCCGCCTGATGAACAAAAATCCCAGGGTTTGCATGGATGCAGCCCGCATCTAAAATTTGTATGATGACCCGACAACATGATCAATCGAGGCATCGATGTTCGAGAAGATTCCTGCGAGAGCGTTGAGCGACACGGTCGCGCAACAGCTGCTCAAGCAGATCGACAAAGGCACTTTCGAACGCGGCGGCAAGCTGCCGACCGAGGCCGTGCTGGCGCAGCAGTTCGGCGTGAGCCGCACGGTGATCCGCGAGGCGATTTCGCGGCTGAAGAACGAGGGCGTGGTCGAGCCGCGCCAGGGCAGCGGCGTGTTCGTCGCCGCGCACGGCACGGTGCGGCCGCTGCGGATCGACTACGCGGAAGCGGTCGAGCCCGGCTCGGTGGTGCAGATACTCGCGCTGCGGCGGGCCATCGAGGCGGAAGTCGCCTCGGAAGCCGCCATGCGCCGCAGCGACGCCGACATGATGTCGATCGACGCGGCGCTCGCGAAGATCGACGAGGCGGTGGCCGAAGGCGAGGACGGCGTGGCTGAAGACGTCGCGTTCCATCGCGCGATTGCGGCCGCCACCGGCAATCCGTATTTCCTCAAAACCCTCACGTTCCTGAATCAATACCTCGAAGCCGGCACGGTCGTCACGCGCCGCAACGAAGCGTTGCGCGAGGACTTTTCGCGTCAGGTGCGCGAAGAGCATGCGGCGATCGCCGCCGCGATTCGCGCGGGCGATCCGATGGCGGCGCGCAATGCGGCGCGAACGCATATGTACAACGCGGCACGGCGTCTCGCGGAAGCGGGGATCTGCTGAGCTTTGCTGCCGAGCTTGAAACGCCCAGTGTTACGCGCGAGCGTCCAACGAATTCATAGAGGTCAAGCATGTCCAGAAATGTCGGTGTCATCGGTCTTGGCGCAATGGGCCTGGGTGTCGCGCGCTCCTTGTTGCGCGCGGGTCTGCGGGTCCATGCGTGCGATCTGCGCAGCGAGGTCCTGAATGCATTCGTCGCGGAAGGCGGCGTGGGGTGGGCAACGCCCGCCGAACTCGGCGCGCAGTGCGAGGTGGTCGTCACGCTGGTCGTGAATGCCGCGCAAACCGAAGCCGTGCTGTTCGGCGAGCAGGGCGCGGTCGCGGCGATGAAACCGGGCGGCGTGGTGATCGCCAGCGCGACCGTGGCGCCGGACTTCGCGATCGAACTCGGCAAGCGGATCGAGGCGGCCGGTTTGCAGATGCTCGACGCGCCGGTCTCCGGCGGCGCGGCGCGCGCGGCCTCCGGCGAGATGACCATGATGACGTCCGGTCCCGCTGCGGCCTACGCTGCATGCGAGGACGTGCTGGCCGCAATGGCGGGCAAGGTGTATCGCCTCGGCTCAGAACACGGCGCAGGCTCGAAGGTGAAGATCATCAATCAGCTGCTGGCGGGCGTGCATATCGCAGTGGCCGCGGAAGCCATGGCGCTCGGCTTGCGCGAAGGCGTCGATCCGGATGCGCTGTACGAAGTCATCACGCACAGCGCGGGCAATTCGTGGATGTTCGAAAACCGCGTGCCGCACATTCTGAATGGCGACTACACGCCGCTCTCGGCCGTCGATATTTTCGTCAAGGATCTCGGCCTCGTGCTCGATACCGCGCGCCGCTCGAAATTCCCGTTGCCGCTGTCGGCGGCGGCGCATCAGATGTTCATGATGGCGTCCACGGCCGGTCACGGCGGCGAGGACGATTCCGCGGTGATCAAGATTTTCCCCGGCATCGACGTGCCGGCGGCGAAGTGAGGAGGTCAGCGTCATGACGGCTACAACGAAACGCGCGCTGCTCGGCTGCATCGCCGACGACTTCACCGGCGCCACCGATCTCGCCAACATGCTGGTGCGCGGCGGCATGCGCACGGTGCAGACCATCGGCGTGCCCGCATCGAATGAAACGGTGGAGGCCGACGCGCTGGTGGTCGCGCTGAAATCGCGCACCATTCCCGCCGCCGATGCGGTCGCGCAATCGCTCGCCGCGCTCGACTGGTTGCGCGCACAAGGCTGCCGGCAGTTCTTTTTCAAATACTGCTCGACTTTCGATTCGACGGACGTGGGCAATATCGGCCCGGTCACGGACGCGTTGCTCGACGCATTGTCCGGCGACGGCAGCGCTGGCGCATTCACGATCGCCTGTCCGGCATTTCCCGAGAACGGCCGCACGATCTTTCGCGGCCACCTGTTCGTCGGCGACACGTTGCTCAACGTGTCGGGCATGGAGAACCATCCGCTCACGCCGATGCGCGATGCGAACCTCGTGAGCGTGCTGCAGCGGCAGACGCAGTCGAAAGTCGGGCTCGTGCGTTATGACGCCGTGGCGCAAGGCGTGTCGGCCGTGCGCGACTCTTTCGACAGGTTGCGTAACGAAGGCGTGCGCATGGCGATTGCCGATGCGGTGTCCGATGCCGACCTCTACGTACTCGGCGAAGCGTGTGCCGATCTTACGTTGATCACAGGCGGCTCAGGTATCGCACTGGGATTGCCGGCCAACTTCCGCCGCGCGGGTTTGCTGAACGAGCAGGGCGATGCCGCGCAGTTGCCTCAGGTGAGCGGATTGTCGGCGGTGCTGGCCGGCAGCGCATCCAAAGCGACCAACGCGCAGGTCGCGCAATGGCGCGCGACACGGCCTGCGTTCCGTGTCGATCCGCTCGCGGCTGCGCGCGGCGAGAACGTCGTCGAGCAGGCGCTGGCTTTCGCCCAGCCGTACCTCGACAAAGCCGAGCCCATGTTGATCTATGCCACCGCCACGCCCGACGAAGTCAAGGCGGTACAACGCCAGCTCGGCGTGAATGAAGCAGGGCATCTGGTTGAAAGCACGTTGGCGTCGATCGCGCGCGGTCTGCACGAACGCGGCGTGCGCAAGTTCGTGGTGGCGGGCGGCGAGACCTCGGGCGCAGTGGTGCAGGCGCTCGACGTGCACACGCTGCGCATCGGCGCGCAGATCGATCCCGGCGTGCCGGCCACCGCCACGACCGACGCCGAACCGCTCGCGCTCGCACTGAAATCCGGCAACTTCGGCACGACCGACTTCTTCGAAAAAGCGCTGCGTCATCTGAACGGAGCCGCGCAATGACCGGCGCGCCCGCACTTCACACAACGGACGAAGCACGCGTTCGCGAGGAAATCTGCGTAACCGGCGCGAGTCTCTATCAACGCGGCTACACGGTCGGCACCGCCGGCAACATCAGTGCGCGGCTCGACGACGGCTGGCTGATCACGCCGACCGATGCCTGTCTCGGCCGGCTCGATCCCGCCGATATCGCCAAAGTCGATCTCGACGGCAACGCGGTGTCCGGCGGCCGCCCCTCGAAAACGCTGGCCTTGCATCGCGGCATCTACGCGCGCAACGGCGCGGCGCGCGGCATCGTCCACACGCATTCGACGCATCTGGTCGCGCTGACTCTAGCGGGCGTCTGGCGCGAGACCGACGTGCTGCCGCCCATCACGCCGTACTACGTAATGAAAGTGGGCCACGTCCCCCTGATTCGTTACAAGCGGCCCGGCGATCCGCAAGTCGCCGAACAGATCGCCGCGCTGGCGGACAGCGTTCGCGCGGTACTGCTCGAACGTCTGGGGCCGGTGGTGTGGGAGCGTTCCGTGGCGCAAGCCTCCTATGCGCTCGAAGAACTCGAAGAGACCGCGCGTTTGTGGTTGATGACGAACCCGCGGCCCGCGCCGCTCGACGAAGCCGCACTCGAAGAACTTCGCACCGTATTCGGCGCTAGCTGGTAGTCGCAGCCGACAAAACACAGCCAGGCCACGTTGCGCTCCACATGACGCAGCGGGCCATCCACTGAAGGAGACAATGCATGAGTTCGTATCAGGCCACCTCGAGCCAGCCGATTTCAGCAGCCGCCGCGGGACAACCGGGCGCCGCTGAAGTGGAGCGCACCTATAAGAAAGTATTCTGGCGCATCGTGCCGTTTCTGATGCTCTGCTATGTGGTCGCCTATCTGGACCGCGTGAATGTCGGCTTTGCCAAATTGCAGATGTCGCAAGACCTGGCATTCAGCGAAACGGTGTTCGGTCTTGGCGCGGGCGTGTTCTTCATCGGCTATTTTCTGTTCGAGTTGCCGAGCAACATTCTGATGCACAAGCTCGGCGCGCGCATCTGGATCGCACGGATCATGATTACGTGGGGCTTGCTCTCGGCTGTGTTCGTGTTCGTAAAGACGCCGATGCAGTTCTACATCTTGCGCTTTCTTCTCGGCCTCGCCGAAGCCGGTTTCTATCCCGGCGTGATCCTGTACCTGACCTACTGGTTTCCGTCGCATCGGCGCGCGAAGATCATTGCGGTGTTCATGTCGGCGATTCCGGTGTCGGGCATCTTCGGCAATCCGCTGTCCGGCTGGATCATGCAGACGTTCCACAACAGCTCCGGTTTCGCGGGCTGGCAATGGATGTTTCTGATCGAAGCGATCCCCGCCATTGCGATCGGCATCGCCACGATCCTGTATCTCGACAACGGCATCGCCAGCGCGAAGTGGCTGAACGAACGCGAAAAGCGCCTGCTCACCGATGAAATCGCCGCCGCGCAGCCGAAGGAAAAGGCCCAGGCGCACTCGCTCGGCGCGGTGTTCCGCGATCCGCGCACGTGGTGGATGTCGCTGATCTATTTCGCGTTCGTCACCGGGCAATACGGCCTGACGTTCTGGATGCCGACGCTTGTCAAATCGACGGGTGTGACCGGCGCGTTCAATATCGGTCTGCTGAGCGCGATTCCGTTCCTGTGCGCAATCGTCGTGATGAATCTGATGGGACACAGTGCCGACAAGCGCCGTGAGCGCCGCTGGCATCTGATCGTGCCGGCGCTGTTCGGTGCAATCGGCTTCACGGTCGCGGCTTCGTTCGCGGACAACACGGTGGTGTCGATCGCGTTTCTTTCGCTCGCCGCTGCCGGCGTGCTGACCTGCGCGCCGCTCTTCTGGTCGCTGCCCACCGCGTTCATGTCGGGCGCGACCGCCGCGGCCGGTATCGCGATCATCAATTCGATCGGCAATCTCGCGGGATTCGCGAGCCCGTACATGATCGGCTATCTGAAGGATCTCACGCATAGCACGCAAACCGGCATGTATGTGCTGGCGGGCATGCTCGTGATCGGCGCGATCGCCACGTGGTTCACGCCGGCCAAACTGGTCAACCGATAAATCGACACGCTCGCGCGGCATGCGTTGCTGCCGCGCGCCGCATCAACGTTTTCAAGGAGTCGCTGCCATGCCTCGCTTCGCCGCCAATCTCTCGATGATGTACAACGAGCACGCTTTCCTCGATCGTTTCGCCGCCGCCGCGCAAGACGGCTTCGAAGCGGTCGAGTTTCTGTTCCCGTACGATTTCCCCGCCAACGAGATCAAGGCGCGCCTCGACGCGAGCGGTCTGACGCAAGCGCTTTTCAACGCGCCGCCCGGCGACTGGGCCGGCGGTGAACGTGGGATTGCCTCGCTGCCGGGCCGCGAAGATGAATTTCGCCGCGGCATCGATACCGCGCTCGACTACGCGCGCGTGCTCGGCAATCACAAACTGCATGTGATGGCCGGCCTGATCGGCGCGGATCAGCCGCGCGCGAAACATCGCGAGGTGTACCTGAGCAATCTCGCGCATGCCGCCAAGGCGGCGCAGGCCGAGGGCATCACCGTCGTGATCGAGCCGATCAATACGCGCGACATGCCGGGCTTCTTTCTGACCCGTCAGGACGAAGCGCAAGCGATCTGCGCGGAAGTCGGCGCAGAAAATCTTAAGGTGCAATTCGACTGCTACCACTGCCAGATCGTTGAAGGCGACCTTGCGGTGAAACTCAAGCGCGATATGGCCGGCATCGGCCACATTCAGATCGCCGGCGTGCCCGAGCGCCATGAGCCCGATACGGGCGAACTGAACTACCCGTACCTGCTCGAATTGATCAACTCGCTCGGCTACGACGGTTATATCGGCTGCGAATACCGGCCGCGCGCGGGCACGTCGGCCGGTCTCGGCTGGCTCAAACCGTATCTGAACGCGACCCGCTAACAAGGACGAACACATCATGAAAGTACTCATTACCGGCGGTGCGGGTTTTCTCGGCCAGCGTCTCGCGCGCGAACTGCTCGCGCGGGGTTCCCTGAAAGACCCGCAAGGCGCGCCGCAAGCGATCACCGAACTGGTGCTGCTCGACGTCGTGCAAGCCAACAATTTCGGCGATAAGCGCGTGCGCGCGGAAGTAGGCGACATCGCCAAGCGCAGCGTGCTCGAGCGCGTGATCGACGCCCAGACTTCGGCGATCTTCCATCTGGCCGCGGTCGTGAGCGGCCAGGCCGAAGCGGATTTCGATCTCGGCATGCGCATCAATCTGGATGCATCGCGGCTGCTGCTCGAAGTTTGCCGGCAATGTGGCCACCGGCCGCGCGTGCTGTTCACGAGTTCCGTCGCCGTGTACGGCGGCGAATTGCCCGACGTCGTGCAGAACGACACCGCGCTGAATCCGCAGTCGTCCTATGGCGCGCAGAAGGCGATCGCGGAGTTGCTGCTCAACGATTACGCGCGGCGCGGATTCGTCGACGGCCGCGTGCTGCGCCTGCCCACCATCAGCGTGCGGCCGGGCAAGCCGAATGCGGCGGCGTCGTCGTTCGCGAGCGGCATCATTCGCGAACCGCTGAACGGCGAAGCGGCGGTATGCCCCGTCGCGGGCTCGACGCGCCTGTGGCTGCTGTCGCCGCGCAAGGCGATCGAGAGCCTGATCGCCGGACTCGAACTCGATTCCGCCGCGCTCGGTAACCAGCGCGTGTTGAATTTGCCGGGTATTTCGGTGAGCGTCGACGAGATGGTCGCCGCGCTGCGCGAGGTCGCGGGCGACGCGGCTACCGCACGGATCGTGTTCGAGCCGGATGCGCGCGTCGAAAAAATCGTGGGTAGCTGGCCGGGACGGTGGGATACGTCGCGTGCCGAAGGGCTGGGGTTGAGCGGCGAGCGCAATTTTGCCGATGTAATCCGCAGCTATATCGAGGACGAGCATATCCAGCTCCGCTAGACACACGCGCCACGCAGTCTCCGGCCCCGTGCCGGCACCTGGAAAACGGGCCGCCGGCAGGGGCGCATGATTCGTCTGATCCTTCGAAAAAACGCACGCGGCCTGCACGTATTCCCTGGTGCGGGCCTGGCCGCGCTTGACATGGTTTCGGCCGCGCGCCTATTATCGTGTCTGGTTGTTCGATATATGACCGTCTGTTCGTATCAAGAACATATTGCGACATTCTCGAGCCCACCGTTCATCATCCTGCGCTAAGCTGAATTGACGCCGCCGCTGCCCGGCAGCCGCTTTCCGGCGCGCTTTTTTGCGCGTCCGGTTTGCGCCGGGCCTGAGTTCCGGCCGCGGCGCGGCGCACGCAGCACATCAACTGGAGACATCACATGACCGAAGCATTCCTGTGCGACGCGATTCGCACCCCCATCGGCCGCTATGCGGGTTCGCTGTCGTCGGTACGCGCCGACGATCTGGGCGCCGTGCCGCTCAAGGCGCTGATGGAGCGCAACAAGGACGTCGACTGGAACGCAATCGACGACGTGATCTACGGCTGTGCAAACCAGGCCGGCGAGGACAACCGCAACGTCGCGCGCATGTCGCTGTTGCTGGCGGGCTTGCCGCAGGGCGTGCCGGGCACGACGGTGAACCGCCTGTGCGGTTCGGGCATGGACGCGGTCGGCATCGCGGCGCGCGCCATCAAATCCGGTGAGGCCGCGTTGATGGTGGCGGGCGGCGTGGAAAGCATGAGCCGCGCGCCGTTCGTGATGGGCAAGGCGCCCACGGCGTTCTCGCGCCAGGCCGAAATCCATGACACGACCATCGGCTGGCGTTTCGTCAACCCGCTGATGAAGAAACTGTACGGCGTCGATTCGATGCCGGAAACGGGCGAGAACGTCGCCACGGATTACAACATCAGCCGCGCGGATCAAGACGCTTTCGCGGTGCGCAGCCAGCAGAAAGCGGCGCGCGCGCAACGCGACGGCACGCTCGCGCAGGAAATCGTCGGCGTGACGATCGCGCAGAAGAAGGGCGACCCGATCACGGTGCTGCAAGACGAACATCCGCGTGAGACGAGCCTCGAAACCCTCGCCAAGCTCAAGGGCGTAGTGCGTCCGGACGGCACCGTTACGGCAGGCAACGCGTCGGGCGTGAACGACGGCGCGGCGGCCCTGCTGCTCGCGAATGAAGAGACCGCGAAGCGCTTCGGCTTGACGCCGCGCGCTCGCGTGCTGGGTATCGCCACGGCCGGCGTCGCACCGCGCGTGATGGGGATCGGCCCGGCGCCCGCCACGCAGAAACTGCTGGCGCGTCTGAACATGACCATCGATCAATTCGACGTGATCGAACTGAACGAGGCGTTCGCTTCGCAAGGCATTGCGGTGCTGCGCGCACTCGGCGTGGCCGACGACGACGCCCGCGTCAATCCGAACGGCGGCGCGATCGCATTGGGCCATCCGCTCGGCATGAGCGGCGCGCGTCTTGTGACCACGGCGATGTATCAACTGCATCGCACGCAAGGCCGTTTTGCGCTGTGCACGATGTGTATCGGCGTCGGCCAGGGCATTGCGATCGCGATCGAGCGGGTGTGATCGTTTAGCGGCTTAGTCCGCGTCACGGTTGAAGCTGCCGGATGAAACAGCCTCGTCGCTCACGCGACGAGGCTGTTTCTTTTTGTGCTCAACGCGCCTGGGGCGCATATCGAATCAGCATCTAATCCGATCTAGTGACACGCCCGATAATGCTTGAATCCCCAAAAAATATTGATTGCCGATTCGACAACCATGCAGTATCCGCTTAATGCTGGGTGCATTTAAAACCTGTCGTTCATTTTGAATGGCGGTGGCAATCTCGCGTCGTTGTCGTCTGGCAGGACGCCGCTGCGACGCCACGTCGCGGCACATTACAGGGCTGCGTGCATTTATTTGAAAATCACAATTCAATCAATTGCAGGCCGTTGTAAGGCATGTAAAATCATTTGCGCCGTACCTTTTGAAAACTATCATCCTGAAGACACACAGGCACTCATGGAGTTATCAATCGGCATCTCGCGGTTTCGGATCGCCGTCACGCTGCATCAAACAATTTCTCGAGGAGCATGCATATGAAGGCAACGACCATTGGAGCAGCGTTGGTGTTCGCGGCGTTGGCCGCAGCCCAGCCGGCCTGGGCGCAAGATGCCATGGCCAGTGCCGCGCAAGGCGTCGTCAGCGCGGTGGAGCCGGTGCATGTGCGGGCGCAGATCGTCGGTATCGATCCAGGCACACGTACGCTCACGCTCAAGGGGTCGGGCGGCAACGTGGTGGTCGTGCTCGTAAGCCAGCAGGTGGAGGGTTTCGACAACCTGAAAGTGGGTGATCAGGTGGACGTGCTCTACAAGAATGCGCTGCTCGTGAAGGCCGAGAAGGTCACCGGCAAGGACAAGGGCATTCGCGCGCGTGTCGACACGCAGGTGTATGCCCCGGCTTCGGGCGGCTTCGAATCGGCGCGCCAGATCGAAGTGCTCGCCACCGTGCAGAAGATCGATCGCAAGAAGCGGTTGGTCACGCTGCGCGGCGCGTATCAGACGCAAACCCTCGAAGCCGGTCCGGACGTCGATCTGAAAGACGTCAAGGTCGGCGATACGATCCACGCGGTATTCGTTTCAGCGGCGGCTGTGCAGGTGACGCCGAAATAAGCATATAAACAGTCTTGCGCCATCGCGCGTTCATGCAAAAGAGCGTGCGAGCAAACACCCCTCGTTTGCAGGGGTGTTTGTGTTTTCCCGCCGCGTGTGACGCCTCGCGGAGCCGCGCTGTCACGAACTCGGCTAACGTGGCGCAGGCGGTCCCAGACTCAACCACGCGAGTCGTCCCAGCCAGCGTCTGAGCAGACCGCCTCGCGCCGGCAACGCATAGCTCAACGACACGCGCGCGACGCATTCGCCGTCGGTACTCAGCCACACACGCTCGCCGCGTTGGAGTTGAAATGTGTGGCCCGGATCGAGCCAATGATCGTAAGGTGAACTGACGCGTGTGAGCCAGAGGCGCGCGCCCTGCACGGCGAGCGTGCTATCGGCCTCCACACGCCAGGTCAGCGTCGCGCCTGGCGTCACTGAAAAATGCAGCACCAGCCTCGGCAGACGCTCGTCCTGCCGATACGCCACCAGACTCGAGTCATCATCCATGCACTGCGGGCTTGCCTGATCCATCTCGTTCTCCGTCATCAAGCCGGCTGACGGAGGTGCCCACAAACCAAAAGGCCCCTTCCGTTACCGGCGGGGCCTTGGGGATGTGTTACGCAGATTCAGACTGCTAACGCGCACGTACTCCCAATGGCCAGCCGATGATGGCTCGCTTCGGGTGTGTAATCGCATTCGCGATGGAGATGTGCGTCAACATGAGATCGAGTGTGCCGTTTTGCCGCAGGTCTTGTCAATCGAAAAGATCGCAATCCATACAAACGGGTACGTGAAATGGAATACGAAAACGCGTAGTGGCGATGGCGACTCGGGCGTTTTGCGCGCGGTGGCGCATCACACTGACAATGAGCGCTTCAACGTCGATGCGGCGCGACGATGCCCAACGACGCAATACGCCGATACAAAGTGGCGCGCGACATGCCGAGCGCTTGCGCCGCCGCGTTCGGCCGCCATTGATGGCGGGTGAGTGCGTCGATAATGCGGGCACGCTCCTCGCGCGGATCCTGCCGCGCGTCGCGTCGCCGGCCGTCATGCGGATCGATCCGCAATAACGCCGGTTTGTGCACGGCCTCGGGCGCGAGCAACGCCGCTATATCCGGCGCGACATGGCGCAATTCCACGCGTGCGCTGTCGCAGATCGCGCACGCGTACCGCATCACGTTGCGCAACTGGCGAATGTTGCCCGGCCATGCGAACCCTGCAAGACGTTCGGCGAGTTGTGGATCCAGCGTGAGCACGTGGCCGGCCATTTGCGCTTCTTCGTCGAAGACCGCGTCGATCACGTCGCGGATATCCGCGCGCTCGCGTAGCGGCGGCATCGGCAAACATGCGCCGCTCAGCCGGTAATACAGGTCTTCGCGGAACGTGCCGGCCGCGACCATCTGCGCGAGATCGCGGTGCGTGGCGCAAATCACGTCGATATCCACGCGCATGGGCGCATCGCCGCCGAGCGGTGTCACTTCACCTTCGGCCAGCACGCGCAGCAGACGCGTTTGCAGATCGAGCGGCATGTCGCCGATTTCATCGAGAAACAGCGTACCTGTATGTGCCTGCGCAATCTTGCCGCGCGCGCCGCGACTGCGTGCGCCGGTGAAGGCGCCGGGCGCGTAGCCGAACAATTCGCTTTCGATCAGAGATTCGGGAATCGCGCCGCAATTCACGGCGATAAACGGCCTCGCACGCCGTGCGCCCGAATCGTGCACTGCATGCGCGAACACTTCCTTGCCGACGCCGGTCTCGCCGAGAATCAGAATCGGCAGACGCTTGCCCATCACGCGCAACGCCACGGCCGCGTTGTGCGCGATCTGCGGCTCCGCGCTGTGCAGAAAACGCCCGAGCGCACCCAGGTGCAGATCGTCTTGCGACGCGCTTTGCGACGACCGTGCGGCGCTGCCGTTCATCGTGGACGCCGAGCGCGAGACGCGCCTGAGCGGCGCGCGAATCCGCGCATACAGCGTCGTCCCGGTTGCGCGCAGGCGCAAGCCGATAATCGCATCCGTGCGCGCGACGTCGTGCAGATGCGAGCCCGACGTGTCGAATACGTCGTCGATGTGGCGCGGACCGTTGAGCGCCGGAATGCACTCGCGCGCCTTGCGATTGGCGGCGACGAGATTGCCGCATTCGTCGAAGGCGATCAGTACTTCGGGTTGCGCCTCGACGAAGTTGCGGCTCGAATGGCCGAACAGAACCCAGTGCTGGCTGGTTTGATTGAGGAAGTAACCGTCTTCGATCAGACCGGCGCTTTGCCGCACGAGTTGGAACACGAGCCGCTGACTGTCGCGGTTATCCGGCGACTGCACGGCGGACGCATCGAGCACGCCGATCATCTCGCCGGTCGGCGCGAAGATCGGCGCCGCGCTGCAGGTGAGCGTGGTAAACGCAGCGCGGAAATGGTCGGTCTTGTGCACGGTGATCGGCGCGAGGTCGGTCAGCACATTCGCCACGCCGCAGGTGCCTTCCTCGCGCTCGGACCAGCACGAACCGATATACAACCCTGCATGCTTGAAATCGCTGCGGCGTTCGCGGTCGATCCGGTAATCGATGGTGACGCCGTGCGCGTCGGTGAGCATCACGCAATAGTCGGCGACGCGAATCATGTCGTGCAGACGTGACAGACATTGCCCGGACGCACGCAGAAAGTCCTCTTCCTTGCCCTGCACTTCGCGCAATTCGGCGGACGTCAGCACGCGCGGTCCGATCACGGCGCCAGGGTCGAGCCGGTACTGTTCGAACGAACGCTGCCACGACGAGACGAGCCGCGGAGAATCGGCAGGCGCGGGCAGGCGTCCTTCAATGGCGCCACGCACGCGGTCGATGTGCTGGGTCTGCGAGAGGTAAGGCATGGTCGGCTCCAGGCGAGCGACACACAGTGAGATCAGGGCTTCTTGTATCACATCCCGCTTGATGAATCACACTGCAATGCAGCACGCGAGACGCGTGAGACGTTTGTCTCAGTCTCAGGTGAGACGTGGAGCCTTGCCGCGCGGATCAAGGCGGGTGAAGGGTTTGCGCTGCGTGTTCGGTTTCGTCGCGCCGGTTGCGAACGTCGCAAGCGGTCGGCATGAGACGCGAGCGACGCTGCATCGCGCGGCGGTGGTTCGATGTCTCGCCCGCATGGCAATGCGCAGAGCCCTTTAAACACGGCACTTTCGTGTGGCGTCACGATTATTCGGCAAATTGGCACACCCTTTGCAGTGTCCTGCGCATGACAAAGCGCCGCCGTTCGACGACGGCGTAGAAAGGAGACAAGCACAGTGCCATCGCCCATCACCGTCGGCGTGATCGCGAACCCGGCGTCGGGTCGCGACATTCGTCGTCTTACTTCCTACGCGTCGGTGTTTCCGACCTCCGAAAAAGCCAACATGGTGGTGCGCCTGCTGGCCGGGCTTGGTGTGCTCGGCGTGACCCGCGTGCTGTGTTTGCGCGACCGGACCGGCGTGGCGGCGCTACTGCTGCGCGCGCTCGACACGCACGATGCCGTCGCCGCGCAACAGCGCTGGCCCGACGTCGAGTTCATCGAGCAGCCGATCACCGACAGCGTCGCCGATACCCACGCCGGGGTCGCCGCGATGCTGAAGGCGGGTGTCGAACTGATCGCCGTACTGGGCGGCGACGGTACGCATCGCGCCGTCGCGGCACATTGCGGGAGAGTGCCGCTGCTGACCTTGTCCACCGGCACCAACAACGCCTTTCCGGATTTGCGCGAAGCGACCGTGGCCGGCCTTGCGGGCGCGCTTGTCGCGTCGGGCGCGGTGCCGCCGGACGCGGCGCTGATGCGCAACAAGCGGCTCGTGGTGCGCTGTACGGCCGGGCCGAATCGCGGCCGCGAGGAGATCGCGCTGGTCGATGTCTGCGCGAGCCGCCAGCGCTTTGTCGGCGCGCGGGCCGTGTCCGATCCGGCCGATATCGAAGAACTCTTTCTCACGTTTGCCTCGCCCGACGGCATCGGCCTCTCGTCGATCGGCGGAGCGTGGGCGCCCGTGGAGCGCACCGCGCCGCACGGTTTGCATCTGCGTTTCGCCACGCCCGGTGAATCCGGCGTGCCGCTGGTGGCGCCAATTGCGCCGGGCCGCGTGGAGCGCGTGCTGATGCGCACGTGCGAACGCGTCGAAGTCGGCGTGTGGCGGCCGCTCGACACCGAGCACGGCACGCTCGCTTTCGATGGCGAGCGCGAAATCGAACTGGAGCGCGGCGACCGCTATGAGATCGCGCTGGACTGGGAAGGGCCGTTGACGGTCGATGTCGAACGCACGCTGCGTTTCGCGGCGTCACGTCAACTGGTGCGGGAAGTGGCGAACGTGGTTGCGCATCACAAGTAGGTTGTAGGCAGGCAGTGCATTCATTCCAAGGAGACACACCATGTCGGTTTCAACTGAGTTGAGCAAGGAAGAACTACTGAAGGCGTATCGCATGATGCGCACGATCCGCGAGTTCGAGGAGCGTCTGCACGTGGAATTCGCGACCGGCGAGATTCCCGGCTTCGTGCATCTGTACGCGGGCGAAGAGGCGTCCGCCGTCGGCACGATGCTGCATCTGAACGACGCCGATTATGTGGCGACCACGCACCGCGGTCACGGCCATTGCATCGCCAAGGGCGTGGACGTGCGCGGCATGATGGCCGAGATCTACGGCCGCAAGACCGGCGTGTGCCATGGCAAAGGCGGCTCGATGCATATCGCCGACCTGTCGAAAGGGATGTTGGGCGCGAACGGTATCGTCGGCGCGGGTGGGCCGTTGATTTGCGGCGCAGCGCTGGCGGCGAAGTATAAGAAATCGGGCGGCGTGGGCGTGTGCTTTTTCGGCGACGGTGCTTCGAATCAGGGCGTGATTTTCGAGTCGTTGAATCTGGCTTCGGTATGGCGGCTGCCGGCGATTTTCGTGGCGGAGAACAACGGCTACGCGGAAGCGACATCGTCGACGTGGTCGGTGGCAACCGACAACATCGCGGATCGCGCGAGCGGCTTTGGCATGCCGGGCGTGATCGTCGACGGCTTTGATTTCTTTGCGGTGCATGAAGCGCTCGGTGAAGCGATCGAACGCGCGCGTCATGGCGGCGGGCCGACGCTCGTCGAAGTGAAATTCTCACGTTATTTCGGCCATTTCGAAGGCGACGCGCAAACCTATCGTGCGCCCGGCGAAGTGCAGAAACTGCGCGACGAGAAGGATTGCCTGAAGCGTTTCGAGGAGCGCGTGGTGCGCGCCGAAATGCTGAGCGCGGATCAGTTGCGCGGCGTGGATGCCGAGGTCAAGAGTCTGATCGACAGTGCGGTGACCGAAGCCAAGGCTGCGCCGCTGCCGACTGCTGAAGATTTGTTGAGCGACGTCTACGTGTCTTATCCGTAACGCACGGCATTGCACATCTAAACGATTCTGGAGACAGACATGGCACGCAAGATCACATTCTCTCAGGCCATCAACGAAGCCCTGAGTCAGGAAATGGCCCGCGACGAAACCGTCATCGTGATGGGCGAGGACAACGCGGGCGGGGCCGGCTCGCCTGGTGAACAGGACGCGTGGGGCGGTGTTCTCGGCGTCACGAAGGGACTCTTTCACAAGTATCCGGGCCGCGTGCTGGACACGCCGCTTTCCGAAGGCGGCTATGTCGGCGCGGCGGTCGGCGCGGCGGCCTGCGGCATGCGGCCGGTCGCGGAGTTGATGTTCATCGATTTCATGGGCGTGTGTTTCGACCAGATTTTCAACCAGGCCGCCAAGTTCCGCTACATGTTCGGCGGCAAGGCGGTGACGCCGGTCGTGATTCGCGCAATGCAGGGCGCGGGCTTGCGCGCGGCGGCCCAGCATTCGCAGATGCTGACTTCGTTGTTCACGCACATTCCCGGACTGAAAGTGGTCTGCCCGTCGACGCCGTATGACGCGAAGGGTCTGCTGATTCAGGCGATCCGTGACAACGATCCGGTGATTTTCTGCGAGCACAAGTTGCTATATGGCCGCGAAGGCGAGGTGCCCGAAGAGTCGTATGCGATTCCGTTCGGCGAAGCGAACGTGGTGCGCGACGGCGACGACGCCACGATCGTCACCTACGGACGCATGGTGCATTACGCGACCGAAGCCGCTGAAAAGCTCGCAAAGGACGGCATCCAGGTGGAGGTGATCGACTTGCGGACAACCTCGCCGCTCGACGAAGAAACGATTCTGGAGAGCGCGAACCGCACCGGACGCGTGGTCGTGGTCGACGAAGCGAATCCGCGCTGCTCGATCGCCACCGACATTTCCGCGTTGATCGCGCAGCGTGCGTTCCACTCGCTCAAGGCGCCGATCGAAATGGTGACCGCGCCGCATACGCCCACGCCGTTTGCCGGCGTGCTCGAAGACATGTATATCCCGTCGGCTGCGCAGATCGCCGAGGCCGTACTGAAAGTGAGGGCTTGAGCGATGCCGATCCATATGATCACGATGCCCAAATGGGGCTTGTCGATGGAGCAGGGACAGGTCAACGGTTGGCTTAAGGCCATCGGCGACAAGGTAGTAAAGGGTGACGAAATTCTGGACGTGGAAACGGACAAGATTTCGTCGGGCGTCGAGTGTGCGTTCGAGGGCATCTTACGCCGGCAGATCGCGCAGGAGGGCGACACGCTGCCCATCGGTGCATTGCTGGCCGTGGTGGCGGACGCCGAAACGCCGGACGCGCAGATCGACGCCGAAGTCGAAGCATTTCAGCGCGACTTCGTGCCGCCCACATCGGCGGATGGCGACAGTGGGCCGCAGCCGGAGAAAGCGCAAATCGGCGGGCGCACGGTGCGGTATCTGAAACTCGGCGAGGGCGGCACGCCCGCGCTGCTGATTCACGGTTTTGGCGGCGATCTGAACAACTGGCTGTTCAATCACGCTGACCTCGCCGCGCATCGGGCAGTGTGGGCGCTGGATCTGCCGGGTCACGGCGAATCCGGCAAGACACTGGAGACCGGCAGTGCCGACGAGCTCGCGGACAGCGTGATCGCCTTTATGGACGATCGCGGCATCGCCAAAGCGCATCTGATCGGCCACTCGATGGGCGCACTCATCGCAATGACCGTGGCGGCGAAAGCGCCGGGGCGTGTGACGTCGCTCGCGTTGATTTCGGCCGCGGGACTGGGCACGGAAATCAACGGCGACTACATCAACGGTTTCACTGAAGGCAGCAATCGCAATGCGCTCAAGCCGCAACTGGCCAAACTCTTCGCCGACCCGGGTCTCGTGACGCGTCAACTGGTGGAGGACATCGTCAAGTACAAGCGGCTCGAAGGCGTGCCCGAGGCGCTGCGCAAGATATCGGCGTCGGCCTTCGACGGCAACGCGCAACGCACGAGCTATCGGGACCGGCTCGCGGAACTCGCGCCGCGCAGTCTCGTGATCTGGGGCGCCGGCGATCAGATCATCCCGGCCGCGCATGCGCAGGGCCTGCCGGGCGACATCCGGGTTCACGTGCTCGAAGGCAAAGGGCATATGGTGCAGATGGAAGCGGCGTCCGAAGTGAATCGTCTGCTCAACGATTTTCTGGGGCGCTGAAATGGACGCCGCATTGCATGGCGACAGCGTCACCGCGCTCGGTCAGCACGGCAAGCGCAGCGCTGACAAGCTCGCGCGGATTCCGGTGAAAATCGTGCCGGCCGCGGACGGCGAGGTCTTGCCGAAGCCGCCGTGGCTGCGCGCGAAGCCGATGATGAGCGAGACGGTCGCCGGCATTGCGGCGATCCTGCGCGAGCACCGGTTGCATTCGGTCTGCGAGGAGGCCATGTGTCCGAACATCGGCGAATGTTTTGCGCGGCGCACCGCGACGTTCATGATCATGGGGGGTATCTGCACGCGGCGCTGTGCGTTCTGCGACGTCGCGCACGGGCGCCCCGCGCCGCTCGACGAAGCGGAGCCCGAGCGGCTCGCCGATGCCGTGGCGGCGCTCGGCCTGCGCTATGTCGTGGTGACGTCTGTGGATCGCGATGATCTGCGCGACGGCGGCGCGGCGCATTTTGCGCGCTGCGTCGCGTTGCTGCGCGAGCGCGTGCCGGGCATTCGGGTCGAAGTGCTGACACCGGATTTTCGCGGACGTGTCGAGCGAGCGTTGCAGGCGTTTTCAGACGCGTGGCCCGATGTGTTCAATCACAACCTCGAGACGGTGCCTGCCTTGTATCGTGCCGCGCGTGCGGGCTCGGACTATCGGGGCTCGCTGCAACTGCTCGCGCGCGTCAAGCAGGCGAACGCGGCGATGCTGACCAAATCAGGCTTGATGGCCGGATTAGGGGAATCCGACGAAGACCTGCTCGACGCGATGCGCGATCTGCGTGCACATCACGTGGACATCCTGACGATCGGGCAGTATCTCGCGCCGTCGCGTTTTCATATGCCGGTGCGGCGGTATGTGACGCCGCAACAGTTCGACGCCTGGCGCGAGGCGGGATTGGCGATGGGTTTTCGCGAAGTCGTGGCGGGGCCGCTGGTGCGCTCGTCCTATCAGGCCGACCAGGTTGCCGATATCGCCATGGCGCGCGCAACGCAATGATATGAAGAACGGTTAGAAGGGTTGGCAGCCTCGCTTGTCGTCGCGCACGACAAGCGAGGAGCGCCAATCGCCGTTTCTAAAAGCAGGCGCGGTCCGCCGTTTCGCCTGCAACAATCTATGTCGAAATATGTCGTGCGGCGCGAAAAACGTCCGCAAACCCTTGTCGCACGGGCTTTGCTCGTGGTGAAACAGGGTGACATATCTTCCCGGTCGATTATGTCGGCGTGTCCTTCTATAGTCCGTTTCGTCGCCACGCAGCAGTGACAGAAGTGGCCCGAATCCCAGAAGGACATATCGTGAAAAATCGTTCGTTCGTCGTCCCGGCCACCGCCGCTGCATCTGTCTGTGCTTCCGCCTCCTTGACGACCCCTTCATCCGCTCGCGGCGCGCTGCGCAAGCTCGTGCTCTCCGCCACGGTCGCCGTGCTCGCGCTCGGCAGCGCATCGGCATTCGCCTGGTCGCAACACGGCACGGCCTACACGTCGCGCGGCACCTATAACGGCGCGCGCTACGGCTCGTGCGGCGGTGGCAGCTGCTCGCATGCGGGCGGCGTGGCCGGCCCTTACGGCGGTCTTGCGACCAACACCGGCACGGTGACGCGCAACGCGCCGGGCCAGTTCTCGAATTCGGGCACCGCCACGGGACGCTACGGCAACTCCGTCCAGCATGCAGGCGATACCAATTGCGCCGGCGGCACATGCTCGCATACCGGCACGCTTACCGGACCCGACGGCAAGACGGCGACCACGTCCGGCGATGTCACGAAGAACGGCCCGGGACAGTATTCGTCGTCGGGGTCCGTGACTGGCTCTAACGGTAACACGGTCAACCATTCGGCGTCGACGAATTGCGCCGGCTCGACATGCTCGCGTTCGGGCACCGTGACGGGTTCGGATGGCGGCACCGTCAATCACTCGGGTTCGGCCACGCGTGTCGCACCGGGCGTCGTGACGACCTCGACGAGCGTGACGGGCACGCACGGCAACACAGTGACGTCGAGTGGAACGGTGGTGGCGACCACGGGTGTTGTCGCGACGGGCGGCACGACGGTGGTGGTGGCGCCGAAGCCGGTCGTGGTCGCTCCGCCGGTTGTCTATGTGCCGCCGCCTCCGGTCGTGGTGACGCCTGCACCGGTGGTGGTTGCGCCGCCCCCGCCTCCGGTTGTGGTGACGCCGGCTCCTGTCGTGGTTGCGCCGAAGCCGGTTGTCGTGACGCCTGCACCAGTGGTGGTCGCGCCGCTCGTTGCTTATGTGCGGCCGCCGGTCGTCTACGCACCGCCGCCCCCGCCGCATGCCGTGTATGTCGCTCCGCGCGTCGTCTATGTCGCGCCGGCGCCGCGTCCGGTCGTGTGGGTGCCAGGCCACTGGATCGGGCGTGTCTGGGTGCCGGCGCACTGGTCCTGATGGGTGCCGCCATGCGAGTCAAATCCCGGGTAACAGTTGCGGCGCGCCGAGCGTCGCTCAATGATTCACCGGCACGGCGGTTCTATAAAGCAGGCGCGTTGGCAGCGGTTGTCGTGGCCGCGGGAGCGGCGCTTGCGATGAGCCGCTTCGCCGTGCCGGTGGATACACGTGGAGCGAGTGAACCGTCGCAAGAATGCTCCGCTCGCTACGCCGCGTTGCTCGATCTTGCGGAGTTGGCGAGACGCGATGGCAAATCATCGGAGGTGGTCGTGCGAGGGCTGAGCGACAGAGGCGGCGCGATGAGCGAATGTTTGTCGATGGGCGGTGCCAGGGCGGAATAGCGTTGTGATTGCCGCTCGCGTCGCTTACTGCGCTCACGGCACCGACAGCACTCGCGCTACGCCACGCACGACACGCCCACTGCAAAAAAGAGCGCTCCCGGTGGCAGAACCGAAGCGCTCTTTGTCACGCGCGGCGTAGTAACCCTCCAGCCTAGCGCCCTTGCTGCTGCAAATACTGCCTGACGTCGCTCAGTGTCACGCTGCCTTTATGGCTCGTGTCGATCTGATCGAAATGCTTCGCCACAAAGCCGAGACCCTGGGTTTGCGCCTGTGCTTTGGTGACTGACGCGCCATTGCTGAGCGCGGAGTTTGCCCCAAGACGCGCTTCGAGCCGCTGTTGCGCCTGCTGCTGCAAGGCCGCGCCGGTCGACGGCGCGATCGGCGCCGCACGGTTTTGCGGAAAGAACGGACCGTCGACGCCGCGTGCGCCGTTAGGCGGCGTCGCGGGCGCCACCGCTTGCGGCGGCAACGCATACGCACTGCCGACCAGGCAGCCGAGCGCAATCAACGGGGAGACACGCCGTAACTTATCGATAAAAGTCATGATGACTCGCATGGATTGAGTAAATAGGATAACGCGAACGAGGTCCATCCGACCGGCTTCGCGCAGGTTCCATGAAGGCTCCATCAGGGCGCCGTCACTTGCGCCGTGGCGGTGGCGGTCGGCTCGCTGGCGGGACTTTCGTCGGGCCATGGGGCCGGCAGCGTCCACAGCGCGAGCGCATCGGGCAGCGGCGTGCCGCGATAGAAACGTACGAGATCGCGCTTCATCAGCGGACGGGCGACGTCGTCGAGATAGATCATGTGACCACCCTGGAAGAAATTGACCTGCAAATCAGGGTTCAGGCCGGGCACGGTCTGCAGTCGCGCCAACTGCTTCTCGGTATTGAAGAACGGCGTGGCCAGGTCGTGAAAGCCGTTTTCCGAGAGCACCCGGAGTTGCGGATTAAGCGTCAGCGCGGCGAGCAGATCGGGAATCGTGTCGGGCAAAGCCTGGCCGTCATGCGAAAAATCCCACAGCTCGATAATGCTGTCGTTTAGCGGCATGTAGGTCGCGTTCGGCGCCGTGTAGCCGAGATAGTCCGGCATCTGCGTCGCGAGTGCCGTGGTGAACGGCTGCGAGATCAGGATGTCGGACGGATCGGAATCGCTTTGCAGACGCGGGTCCGAATTCGGCAGCGACACGCGCCCGTCGTAGCGGCCGATCGTCGTGCCGGGCAGAAGGCTCGTCGAGAATGGATCGCGGTTGAAATAGCCCTGCAAGGCCTGCACGGTCAAACCCGACGGCAGGGTCCACGACTCGAGTGTTTTCGCATTGGGGAAGACGGGCTTGCCCAACGCGCCGGGTATGCCGAGTTGGCTGAGCACCCACGACTGCGAGTAGCGCCTGAACTTCTTGTATTCCGCCGTGACGAACAGGCTTGTCTGCAACGCGTAGAGATCCGGATTGAGCGGCGCCGGCGAGGCCTGGTTGTAGTACGCCGCGACCGCCGCGTAGCCGGGGAAATAGCCCGCCAGCGTATCGGTATCGAGCGCAAGCTCCTCCGACGAGCCTGTAATGGCGACGGCCTCGATCGCATCGGAGAAATAGTTCAGGATTGCAGATTGCAGGACGATGCCGGTCAGATGCACGCCGGCGGATTCGAGCGCCAGCGCCAGCATGTCGGTGCGCGGTGTGCCGTACGACTCGCCATACAGATAGATCGGGGAACCGCTGCGATTGTTGACCGTCAGATAGCGCTGGATGAAGTCGCGCATGATGTTGACGTCCGCGTCGGTCGTCCAGTACTGCTTGTTCCTGTTCGGCAAAATCGCTTCCGAGAGTCCGGTGCCGGGCGGGTCGATGAAGACCATGTCCGTGGTGTCGATCAGGCTCTCCTTGTTATCGACGAGCGGATAGTTCGGCCAGTTGCCGAACACGGGATCGGGCGTGGCCACGCGCGTCGGCGCGAACGAGCCGAGCCGCAGCCAGATCGACGACGAGCCCGGGCCGCCGTTATAGACGAACGTGACGGGGCGCGCCGCACCGTTGGCGGCCGGCGCGGTGTACGCCACATACGACATGCTCGCCTCGGGGTTGCCGTTCGCGTCGGCCGCCGTCAGATGGCCCGTGGTGGTCGTGTAGTTGATCGGTGTTCTGCCGAACGTCCACTGGTAGTGCATGACCGCTGCTTTCTCCGAGGCCTGCGCGGGCGCGAGGCCGTCGTTGGCCTTGGCGGAATACGCGACCAGGTCGATATAGGTCTGATTGACGGTCGGCGCCTGCGAGGCCGCCTGCGCGCTGAGTTGCTGATTCGCAGCGGTCTGCTGCATGCTGACCGCCGTGCCGGAGGACGAGCCGCCGTCCCCGCCGCCACAGCCGGCGAGCAGCATGACCGTTGCCGCGAATGCCATTGCCAGAGTTCCCGGAGCCGGCAGCGTGCGCTGACGGAAAGGGCGATTGCCTCGAAGACGCTCGTCTCGTTTCATCTCTATCCTCGGTGGTGGATCAGATACCTTTTCACAAAGGCCGCCAGAGCGGATGAAGATGCATCGGAGTTCGAATTATTATGGACGCATCGCCGCAACATGGCGGTGGAGACCAACTTGCATTAAAAATGCATAGCCATTTACCGCCTATGCGAAATGCGTAGAATGACTAACTATCGTGATTGGAATTTCCGGTTATCTCCGGCATGTTTTTCCGCAATCGAATATTCGTATATTGGCGGCAGATAAAAAATAGGTGACGCCGTAGTCTTTTGTCAAGGACGCGACGAATTTCCGTAATGACGGCTTAGGAAAGCCGTGCGTGGATTCATACGCCAGGTGGGTGCGCACGGTCTTTACATCGCAATTAATTCAATTCGCCGATTATTATTACAAAGTGGAAGTTTGTGTTTGTTAAATGTAATAAATAATCGGCGTGGCATTGCTCGATCACTGCGGGAATTCGGCAGGGGTGATCGGGTGGGCCATGGGGGTTCGTCGGTCGTATGGTGCTATTGCGGTTCCACCAGCACCAGCGGGAAGCGTATCTCGAACCGGGTGCCCACCCCTTCGCGCGAGACAAAGTCGATCTGCCCGTTCAACACGCGGCACAATTCCTTGACGATAGCGAGACCGAGGCCTGTGCCGGGAATCTCGTCGCCCGCGGCGCGCTCGAATTCGCCGAACACGCGCTCCGCATCCGATGGCGCGATACCCACGCCGGTATCCGCGACGCGAATCGACCAATGCTCCGCACCGGCCATCGCGAAGCTCAATTCGATTTGCCCCGACTTCGTGTATTTGATTGCGTTGGAGAGCAGATTGACGGCAATCTGTTTGAGCTTGAGACGATTGGAAATGACGGCGGTCAACGCGGGGTCGCACACCGCGCGCAACGTGAGTCCTTTTGCTTCGGTCGAAGGACGCGACGAGGCGACGAGTTCATCGAATAGCTCGCGCGGCTCGACCTGTTCGAGTGTGAGCGGGGCGCCGTCGCCGAGCACCACGGAGTACTCGACCATCTGCTCGACGAGCTCTTTCATGTCGGCGGCCTGACGGTTCGCCAGCGTCAACGCCATTTCGGCTTTTGCCGGCGCGCGCGCGATCAGTTGCAACGCCATGGAAAACGCATTCAGAAAGTTGCGCAGATCGTGCACCACGCTGCGTGTGATCTGCATGCGCGACTCGTACAGGTCGCTCACCAGCCGCTGCTTCAGCACCAGTTCGTGATTGGCGCGTTCGAGCTGGCCGGTGTACTCGTCGATCTTGCGATCCCGTTCACTCACTACCTCCTTGATCGACGTGAGCGTAACCATGCTGAACGTTTCGGCGATCAGGCGCCGCGCCCGGCTCTCATGGCGGCGCGTGAAGGTGCTGTCGAGACCGGCGAATTCCTCGAGCGCCGCGGCCAGCACCTGATGGAAGAGATCGAGTTCGCGCACCAGTTCCTCGATGCGATAGCCCTGGCGCCAGCGCACCTTGCCATGCTTTCTCGCATCGCGCTCGATGGCTGTCTCGACCCGTTCGAGATCTTCGACATCGAGCGCCACGCATAGTCCTTCGAGAATTTCCGGCAGATGATCGGCGAGTTGCTGATAAGTGAGTTTGTCCGCTTCGACGAGATCGGTGTCGCCGAAGACGGCATTCATCCATTGCTCGGTCAGTCGGGTCCGCTCCGCGCGGACGAAGTCGGCAAAATTGCGCAAAGGGCTAACGCGTGTATCGGTCATGATGGCGCAGTGGGAGGAAGTTTCTACAAGTGACAAAAGGCTGGCAGCATTCGGACGCGTCCGGCCGGACGCGCATGGTGTGTCCGGCAGGCCTATACTCCGGGCCGCCGTGACCGATAGGCCGGGCCGGCAAGCGTTCCGCCATCACGGGCTCCGAAAACGTGGTGGCAGCCGAATATTCGCATCTTTTATAGGTGTAGGTACGGATAGTGGAACACCCCTTGCGGGGCTGTCGGAAGGTAACAACAACGTCCAACCGGACGTTCAACCCGGCGGCCCCCGATGCACTCAATCTTGCTGGTGGACGACGAGCCGGAAATCCTCGCGGCGTGGCGCCTGATACTCGAGAACGAAGGTTACGAAGTTGCTTGCGCGAGCAACGGCGTGGAGGCGGTCGCGCGCGTCGCGGCCCATGTGCCCGCCCTGATCATCACCGACTGGATGATGCCGCTCATGGACGGCGCCGAATTGTGCCGTCGGCTGAAAGCGATGCCGGCGCTCGCCAACGTTCCGATTATGGTGCATACCGCCGTTCCGCCAAACGAAAGTGCGGGCAAGAACTGGGATATCTGCTTGAGAAAGCCGGTGGGCGCGACGCTTTTTCTAACGACGGTCGCGCAACTGTGCAAACCGAGGCCGTGAACCCTAATGGACGCGCGGTACACCGGGCGATTTCTGCCGATGCGCGCGTGCCGTTTCTTTGGATGGTCGGCAATATTGCCCTGCCTATTCCGCGTCGCTGCATCAGTCAGAATTGATCACCTTCAAAAAATCGACGAACGCGCGCAACGGCGCCGGCAAATGACGACGCCCCGGATAGTAAAGGAACGGGCCTGAAAAACGCTGCCACCACGGCTCCAGAATCGGCTCCAGTGCGCCGCTGTCGAGATGCGGGCGCAGCATGTCTTCAAACAGGTGAACGACACCCACGCCGGCGATGGCCGCGCTGACGGCGAGATCGATCGCCGCGCCCGGCCGCACCAGCAGCGGCCCCGATGGATTCAACTGCAGCACTTCGCCGTCGCGCTCGAAATACCAGATCGGCATGGCGCCGCCGGCGAACTGACCGCGCAGGCAGGCGTGCGAAAGCAACTCGCTGGGATGATCGGGGCGCCCGTGCGTGTCCAGATAGCCCGGCGCCGCCGCCGTGGCGAAGCGTTGCACGCGCGGCCCGATCGGAATCGCGATCATGTCCTGCTCGAGCCTCTCGTCATAGCGAATCCCGGCGTCGCAGCCGATCGACAGCACGTCGACGAAACCATCCTCGACCACGACCTCGACGCGGATGTCGGGATACGTTTTCAGAAACGCGGCGATGATGCCCGGCAAGACGAGGCGAGCAGCGCTCGACGGCACGTTGAGCTTGAGCGTGCCGGCCGGTTTGTCCCGGAATACGTTCAGCACGTCCAGCGCCGCTTCCATTTCGCTGAAGAGCGGCGACAGCTTCTCGATGAGCCGCAAACCGGCCTCGGTCGGCGCCACGCTGCGCGTGGTGCGGTTGAGCAGGCGCAGGCCGAGCTTGGCCTCCAGACGGCGCACGGCGATGCTCAAACTCGACGCCGATACGCCGCTGATACGCGCCGCGTCGCGAAAGCCGCCCGCGCGGCTGACCGAGACGAAAGCAGCCAGATCATTTAATTCCATGACGATTGTGCAGAATTTTTAACAACCCGTACACGTTAGACGGCTTTGTTCAACAGCGCAACCGCGTCCATACTTGCGTTCAACCACTCACCACGGAGCGCATCATGTCGAATCTCAGCACCACGGACACCTTTCCGCTCGCCGGCCGCCCGGTGCACCGCATGGGCTACGGCGCCATGCAACTGGCCGGCCCCGGCGTTTTCGGGCCGCCGAAGGATCGCGACGCGGCGCTCGCGGTGCTGCGCGAAGCGGTGGCGTCGGGCGTCAACCACATCGATACGAGCGACTTTTACGGGCCGCACATTACCAACCAGTTGATCCGTGAAGCGCTGCATCCTTATCCCGCCGACCTCGTGATCGTCACCAAGGTGGGCGCGGTGCGCGGCAGCGACGGCGCGTGGCTGGCGGCGCTCGAACCCGACGATATCGAGCGCGGCGTGCACGACAATCTGCGCAATCTCGGGCTCGACGCGCTGGAGGTCGTCAACATGCGGAACATGGGCGACATTCACGCGCCCGCCGAAGGGTCGATCGAAAAGCAGGTCACGGCGCTGGCCGAACTGCAACAACGTGGACTCGTGCGCCACATCGGCTTGAGCAACGTGACGGCGACGCAGATCGAGGAGGCGCGGCACATCGCGGAGATCGTCTGCGTGCAGAACCACTACAACCTGGTTCACCGGGAGGACGACGCGCTGATCGACCAACTCGCGCGCAAGGGCATCGCGTATGTGCCGTTTTTTCCGCTGGGCGGGTTCACGCCGATCCAGTCGTCCGCGCTCTCGGAGATTGCACAAACACTCGGCGCGACGCCGATGCAAGTGGCGCTCGCATGGCTGTTGCAGCGGGCACCTAACATTCTGCTGATCCCCGGCACGTCCAGCGTCGGGCATCTACGTGAAAACCTGCAGGCGTCGCAATTGAAATTGTCCGCCGAGGTGTGCGCGGAACTGGACGCGATCGGCGGTGCCACACGGTTCTAGTCGCGGCGTCATGCTCGACCTGTTATCCCCGGCGCGGCAGAACTAAAGCGAGCCGCCGGGGGCTATAACTGCCATGTTCCGGACGATTGATGTCTCACCGGTATCAATCGAGTGATCATTTCCGCCAGGGCGCTGGATCGAAGGCTTGTTTCGCGGCTTCCAGAAACACGCGCTGACGGATCGTCAGCCCCTGCCGCGTGGGCGTGAGGGCGCTGGCCGGCGCGGGCAGCGACGTCACGAAACTGGTCCAGGTTCGTGTTTATATCGTCGATATCGAGTATTGGGCGACGTTCAATGAGATCTATGCGCGTTGGGCTGGAGCGGCGAGACCCGCTCGCGCGGTGGTTCCGGTTCCCGCGCTGCATTTCGGTCTGAAGATCGAGGTCGAAGCGGTGGCCTGGGTGTAGTCGGTCCGATCGAATCGGTGCGCGAGCGTTGGAGAGTGCAATGCGTTTCAGTTCTTACTGGCTGGATACGTCCGAGCCATTTGTCGGCAATTCGCCTGATCTGCATGGCGGACGCTGCGACGTGGTCGTGGTGGGCGGCGGGATCACGGGCAGTATCGGGCCGCTTTGGCGCAGCGTTGCTTCGAACCGCGTAATCCGCGTAATCCGAAAAGAGCGCCGTGCCCATCCTCCCGGTAGCACGGCGCTTGTTGCAGTAACCGCGCCCTCCCGCCCTTCTAAAAGTCAGCGACCTTGCCCCATGCCGAGTGGGCAAACCGGGCGGGCCGATACGGGATAGGGTCGACGATCGGCGTCGCACCGGTGGCCAAATCCGCGATCAGATGTCCAGCGCCGGGCCCGATCCCGAACCCGTGACCGGAAAAGCCCGCAGCCAGGATCAATCCGGGTACGCCCGGCACTTCGCCGATACCCGGCACGCCGTCGGGTGTGCTGTCGACGAAGCCTGCCCACGCGTGTGTGATTTTCGCTTTGCCAAGTTCGGGCAACAGTTCGATGGCGCGGCGGTGCGTTTCCTTCACGGTAGGCAGATCGGGTTTCGGATCCAGGATGCGTACCCGCTCCATGGGTGTGGGCGCGTCGAGCCGCCACCGCTTGAGCGTCTCATGACCGCCGCGCACGCCTTCCAGTCCGCCCGGAAGAAGGTTGCGCCAACGCTTGGCGAACATGGGCACGAATTGCGGGGCGAATCGCAGAAACTGCGGCGTCACGTCCACGCGCGCCCGTCCGCTGATCGCGAGTGCGTAGCGCCCGTCGTTTCGGCGGGTGATCGATACGCCGGAGGTGAACAACGCATCCGGCAAGGGATGCTCGACAGGCGAGACGCTAAGGATAGATTGGCGGATCGATGCCTGGGGAAAGCGGATGCCGAGCTGGCGGCAGAATGCGGACGCCCACGCGCCGCCGGCAAGCACGACTGTCCGGGTCTTGATGACTCCGGCTTCCGTGACGACGCCGCAGACTCGGCCGCCCTCCAACTCGATTCCGCGTGCCGCGCAGTGTTGCGTAACGCTGCCGCCTAGCTTCATGAGTGCGGTTGCCACGGCGGGCGCGGCTTTCGCGGGGTCCGCCGTGCCGTCACTGGGCGAGAAGACGCCGCCTTTCCAGGCTCGCCCGGTCGCCTTCCCACGCTCGGCGGCTTGCTTGCTGTCGAGCAAGTAGGTCGTCACGCCCGCCGTCTTCGCAAAGTCGCCCCAACTCGCCCAACGGGCCAGCTCCGCGTCGTCATTGCTCAGATACAACAGCCCGCAGCGATGAAACCCCGTGTCCTCACCGGATTCGACGGCAAATCGTTCCCACAGGTCAAGGCTCTTGGTTGCGATCGGCAATTCACGCTCGTCGCGGTTTTGCTGTCGGCACCAGCCCCAATTGCGGCTCGACTGCTCGGCGCCAATCCTTCCCTTTTCGACCAAGGCGACTGAAACGCCGCGCTGGGCCATGTAATAGGCAGCAAAGACACCGATGATGCCGCCTCCGATCACGACCACGTCGGCGACGGCAGGCAGCGTGGGCGAAGTTTGAATGTGAGTCAGCGGAGGGGACATGATCAATTTCGTTCGACTTGAGCCTGGACAGTTTGCGTAACGTAGAACTTCGCCACGCGTTCGCTGCTTTCCCATCCGATCGACACACCCTGCGGCACGAAGAGCGCGTCGCCGGCGCCGAGCGACAGCACGCTGCCGTCAGGCGCGGCGAATCGCACGCCGCCGGCGAGGAGATGCATGAACTCATTGACGCGATGCGGGCGAACGATCCGATGGTAAGGCGTCGAATCCCACGTACCCGCTTTGTACTGCGCGTCGTCGTCGGTGAACACATTGTCGCTGCGACATTCGGGAGCCGGGCCCAGTAGTGCCTCTGCTGGAAGCGTTGCGGATGGCTTGAAGTCGGCTTGCGCGCGCAACGGGACGAGGCCTGTCTTCGTCGGCTTCTCGCTAGCCGCGGCGCAGAACACGAAAAGCGCGCGCGATTGCGCCCTGAAGCGAAGCGCGGTACCCCTGCCGATCACCGCACCCTCTTGCGGGCCCAGCACCTGCGGCGCCATGCCGGCCGCTTCGAGCGTGAGCGAACCCTCCATGACGACGATGGTTTCGATGTGGGGAAAACTCGCCACGTCGAGCTCGCCGATGAAGCTGACACGACCCGCGGCCATCGAGTCGGGTCCTTCCCACGCGATCTCGCGATGGCGTACGAATGGATCGTTCTGGCCGAGACCTCCCCTCCGGAAGGCGGTCGAATCAGGCGCACCTTCGGCGCGGTGCAATACGAATGCTGTGGTCACTTCTGCTCCTATGAATTGCGCGGATGATGATTCGTGCATGCAATGATGCGGCGCGAGCATCTCCGGATGATTAACCCTCCAACAAGCGGACGTTAAGTGCCGGTTAATGCAGAAACGCTTGTCGGGGGCCTGGTGGACTGCCGGCACGTCTGCGCGGCCAACGTGCTCGCATCAGGCCGTTTGCCGATGAACCGGACACGTTCGCGTGGCCGGTCATCGGCGATCACAGTGCGGCAAGCACCGTACCCAACTCCGTCAACAGGCGGTCGGCATCGTTAGCGCCAAAGACCAGCGGCGGGCGGATCTTCAGCACACTCGCGTCCGGCCCGGTCGCGGAAATCAGCACGCGCCGCTGGCGCAAGCCGTTGACGATCTTGAGCGCCGTCGCGATGTCGGTGTCCTTCTTCGCGCGATCGCGCACGATCTCGACGCCGAAATACAGGCCCGTGCCGCGCACGTCGCCGATGCATTCGTATTTCCTTGCCAGTGCGTTCAAGCCCTCAAGCAGGATCGTGCCGACCCGCTGCGCGTTGTCGAGCACGTGCTCGTCGCGCAGCACGTCGAGCGTGGCCTGCGCGGCCGCGATCGCAACCGAATTGCCGCCGAAGGTATTGAAGTAGCGCATGTCCTGCCCGAAGCCTGCGACCACTTCGGGGCGCACGACCAGGCCCGCCACCGGATAGCCGTTGCCCATTGGTTTGCCGAGCGTAACGATGTCGGGCACGACGCCATGGCGCTCATGCCCCCACATATGCGTACCGCTGCGCCCGAAGCCGGACTGCACCTCGTCCGCGATGAACAGCCCGCCGGCGCGGCGCACCACCTCGGCTACCGGCGCGAGGACATCGGTCGGGTGGGCGAACACGCCATCCGACGAGAAGAATGAATCGGCGATGAACGCCGCCAGACCGCCACCGTGACGGCGAATGTCCTCGATCTGCAACTCGACCTGTCCGGCCATGCGCTGACCGATCTCCGACGGCGTCATCCGGTACGAGTCGGGAGCCGGCACCGTGCGCACGTAGGGACCCAGCAAGGCCCTGCGGCCCAGCGACGGCGAAAAGCTCGAAGTGAGATGCGAGTTGCCGTGATAGGCCTCGCTGGTCACGATCACGCCGGTCTTGCCGGTGTACTGCATCGCGATGCGCGTGGCCAGGTCGTTGGCCTCGGAGCCGGTGCAGGTGAACATCATCTGGCCCGCGCGGATCGACGTGTTGAAGGTCGAGAGCAGGTCCTCGGCGTAGTCGAGGATCGGCTCCTGCATGTAGCGGGTATGCGTGCAGAGCGTCGAGAGCTGGCGGGTGACGGCATCGACGATGCGCGGATTGGCGTGCCCGACGCAGACGACATTGTTGTAGGCATCGAGATAGTCGTTGCCGTGGTCGTCGTACAGATAGACCTTATCGCCGCGCACGATTTTGACGGGCTCGGCGTAGAACAATCGATACGACGGACTGAGCAGCCGTAAGCGGCGCGTGATGTGCCGTTGCGTGCCGGCGTCGAGGTGGTCGAGCGACGACGGATTGAAGCCGTTCGGCATGTCGCCGCGCAGTGCGTCGTGGGGTTTGCCGCTACCGGCGGCCTCGGTTTGGGCGGCCGGCTGCGACGTGCTGGTAGTGTTCATAGGGAGGTCAGAATCGGAGAGGTGAGCGGTGCGATGGAAGAACTAGAGCAAGGCGTTGGAAACAGTCTCAGGGTCGCGCTGCATGAACCAGCGCAAATGCTCCCATCCCGGCCGGGTGAAACGCAGGATGTAGGCTTCGTTTTCCGGGAACAGCATGGCGCGCCATGAAGTCAGCAACGCTCGCGCCGCGACGCGCGCCATGGCCAGGTGCGGGATCAGGAGCAGTTCGTCGCGGCTGAGTTCGGCACGCGCGAGATAGCCGCGCAGCAGGTCGCGCGCGTTGGCGAACAGGTCGTGCGGGCCGTCGGCATCGAAGTCGAGCGGAAACTGGTTCATTACCGCCGTGGCGACGTCGATCGCTACCGCGGTGTGCACGGTGTCGCCGAAGTCGATGATTCCGCTGACGAAGCTCCGGCCGCCCGGGTTGGCGACGATGTTCGAGCGGTTGAAGTCGTTGTGTACGACCTGCGCGGGACAGTGCCGCAGGGCCGGCTCGATCGCGGCGAAGCGTGCGAACGCCTCCCTGATGAAGGCGCGATGCGAAGGATCGGCGATATGTGTTTGCAGCCCCGTCAGACTCGCCAGATGCTTGACGTCCCAAGCGAGTACGCGGTGCTGGTGCGGATGGCGGAAACCGGCCATGGCCGCTTGCAGTCGCGCCAGCATCTCACCGATCTCGTAGTGATCGACCGCGCTCCCGCGCAGCGCGTCCAGCGGCATGCCTTCGAGGTAGCTGTAGAGCCTCGCCGTACGATACGGCTGCGGGGGCGACGCCACGGGTACGACGAATTGCCCGTCGATACCCGGCAGCACGCGCGGCACCGGCAAGTCGGGCGCGACGGCGGCAACATGGCGCATCGCGGCGACCTGCAAGTCAAGTTCTTCGGGCGTCTCGCCGG
Source organism: Paraburkholderia sp. BL25I1N1 (assembly GCF_003002025.1). Lineage (GTDB taxonomy): Bacteria > Pseudomonadota > Gammaproteobacteria > Burkholderiales > Burkholderiaceae > Paraburkholderia. Next base: position 73,177 of record NZ_PVZB01000010.1, on the reverse strand, counting down.
GGTTCGAGATTTTCAGCACGTATCGCGCGCCGTCGCTTGCGTCGATGCGGAACGTGTCGTCTTTCTCGGTCGCAAACCGTGTAGCCGCGCCGTCGATGCCGTACACGCGGCGCGTGATCGCGAGCGCATCGAATGTATTCAAGCGTGGGAAGCTGACCGATAGGCCGCTCCCCAACAGGGTATCGAGCGCAACGGCGGACGTTGCGCATAAGCTTGCGGAAATGCTGGGCGTGAACATGGGCAATGCGGCGCGAGAAGGGTGGACTGCAGTGGAGCAGGACGTTTCCGACGCGCTGTCGACCTGGGGACAGACGTCGGATCGGTCGCGCGATGCGAATCCCCGGCCGCCGTCGAACACGGCGGTCAAGGAGGCGCAAATCGCTTACAGGCCAAGCTGCTCGGCCAATTCGACGATGCTCCTGACCGCCGTATAACCGTATTCCGGCGCTTCCGGTTCATGGCCGCGCAGCACGTGCGCCTTGTGCACGATGCCGAGATCGTGCGCGGTCATCAGGTCGTAGCGCGGACTCGACGAGACGTGCAGGATTTCGTGAGGCTGCACGTCGAGCTTCTTGAACATGTATTCGAAGCCTTGCATACGCGGCTTGTAGGCCTGGGCATCTTCGGCCGTGATGACGGCGTGAAACGGAGCCCCGAGCTTTTCGATGTTGCTCGCGATCTGCGCGTTGTCCGCGTTGGTCAGGCCTACCAGCCTGTATTTCTTCGCGAGGCGCGAGAGACCTTCCGGCACGTCTGGATGCGGGCCCCACGTCGGCACTGCCAGGTAGAACTTTTCGGCCTCGCTTTCGGCGAACGGCACGCCCGTGCGTTCGCAGGTGCGGCGCACGGCGTTCAGGACGACCTGGCGGTAGGGTTTCCAGGCGCCGAGCACTTCGTCGCGGCGATAGGCGGCGAACAGCTTGACGAAGTTTTCCAGCGCGTCGCCGTGGAGGCGGTTCCCGTAGATTTCGCGCGCCGTGTCGGCCATGCGAAAGTTGACCAGGGTGCCGTAGCAGTCGAACGTGATGAATTTCGGCTCGAAGTCGATCATGTCTTCAGTCTCGATGAGTGACGAATCCCAAGGGACTCTTGAATGAAGGGCTTGCCGCACACCAGTTCAGGCAAGCACCGATGGAAATGTCGGTAGATGAAATTTAAACGGGAATGACTTCGCTACTAAACCGAATTAAGGACGGAAAAAAACAGGTTTTTACCCGTTGTTGATGGGATTCACGGCAGTTCCTGCGGCGAGGTGTGACGCGATGGAAAATCAGGAACAAATAGCAGGATCGTCTTATCGTCGGGCGGGCGTGCCGGGCTACTATTGAGTTCGTGGAGTACGCCGAGGCGCTCGTATGGAGGCGCCTGACGGAAAGGAGGCAGGGCGGGGATGAAAACGGATTGCACACTCGACCGGCTGGACTTGCGCATTCTCGCCGAGTTGCAAATGCGCGGCCGCATGACCAACGTGGAACTGTCCGACGCTGTTGGACTGTCGCCCAGCCCATGCCTCACGCGCGTCAAACGGCTCGAGACGGCCGGCTTCATCGCGGGTTACGGCGCGCTGTTGAAGATCGAGAAGCTCGGCGATGTTCAGATCGTGTTCGCCAAGATCACACTCGCGGATCATCGCCGCGAAGACTTCGTGCGTTTTATCGACGCCATTCGCGACATCGACGAGATCCTGGAGTGCCATCACGCGACGGGCGGCTACGACTATCTGCTCAAGTTCGTGACGCGCGACATCGCGCACTACCACAGCGTGATCGAGGGGCTGCTCGAGCGCGACATCGGGATCCAGACGTACTTCAGCTACGTGATCGTCGAATCGCCCATCGTCAGGAAGCGCGGTCGTCTCGAGGCCCTCTTTACCGCGAAGTGAGGCTGTCGTCGCCCATCATGCGGTCACGCCCTCGATTTTGAAGATCGTATCGAACTGGGCGGCTAGCAGCAGCGGATCGCGATCGCACGATCGCTCGCTCGCGAAGCCAAGCTGACGAGATCGTATGTTTCGCTGAAATTTGGTTGTAAGTCGCCATTGCTAGAGTCGTCGACAGAATTTTGCCGCCGTATGCCGGACAGTTTTCTTCGGACTTCTGGAAAGGGAAAAGCGACAAACCATGAATCAAGCTCGTACGTTCTGGCTCATTCTGACGCTGCTCTTTACGGCGCCTGCGTGGGCGTTTCAGTCGCGGGTCATCGTCATTCCGAGCGCGGCCATGCATAAGTCGCTCGAAGCGACGGTCGTGCTGCCCGATCAATATGCGCGCGGCAAGGCGGCCGACCGCTTTCCGGTCGTCTATCTGCTGCACGGCTCGGGCGGCGACTACACCGACTGGACCACGAATTCGCAGATCGGCAAGCTGGCCGACCGCTATCACGTGATCCTCGTGATGCCCGACGGTGGCCACGAAAGCTGGTATATCGACAGCCCGGTCGATCCTCACAGCCGTTACGAAACCTATGTGGGCACCGAGGTGGTGGGTTACGTCGACGCGCATTTCCGCACGATCGCGACACGTCAGGCGCGCGCCATTACCGGCTTGAGCATGGGCGGCTTCGGCGCCTTGCATATCGCGCTGAACCGGCCGGACGAATTCGGCGCCGCGGGCAGCATCAGCGGCGCGGTGGATCCGCGTGGCTGCGAGGATGAGCCCGGCATCGACCAGGTATTTGGCGATCCGATGCGGCATGCCGACTTCTGGAACAACGAGGCGATCGTCGAGAACGCGCGCAGTTTCGGCAACGCGCATATCGCGCTCACCATCGACTGCGGAGTCAACGATTCGCTGGTGCAGTCGAACCGCACGCTGCATCAGCGGCTGGTCGAACTCGGCGTGCCGCACGACTACGCGGAGCGGCCCGGCGGCCACACCTGGAAGTACTGGGCCAATGCGGTGCAGTATCAGGTGCTGTTTTTCGCCGGGGCATTCAAGCGCAACGGGGCCATGGCGGCAAGCGCCGCGGCTTGATGAGACTGTGCCTGGTGTGCGGCGGACCGGTTAAAAAAGCCGCCCACTGATCCATCAATCGATGCCGTGAAACACCGCATCGTCCGGGCCGAGATAGGCGGGCGGGCGCCATGCCGCATCGCGCATGGAATGCTGGACCAGTTTCTCGACGCCCAGCAGTACCGCGAAAATCGCCATCCGCACCGGAATGCCGTTGTCGGTTTGCCGGAAAATCGCCAGCCGTGAATCGTGATTCAGGTCGACGCTCAGATCGTTCGCGCCCGGCCGGCTGTCGCGCGGCAGCGGGTGCATGATCAGCGTATCGGCGCCGCATACGCTGTCCACCAGCGCCTGGTTGATCTGGAAATCCGGCGTGTAGCCTTCGAACGATTCGTCGGTGAAGCGCTCTTTCTGAATGCGCGTGGCGTACACCACGTCGGCGCCGCGCAGCCCGGTGGTCAGATCGGTGGTCTGCTCGATCACGTGATCGTTACGCGAGATCTGCTCGATGATATAGCTCGGCATTTCGAGCATGGGCGGCGAGATCAGCGTGAACTTGATGCCGCGGTACAGCGCCAGCAGCTTGACCAGCGAGTGCACGGTGCGCCCGTATTTGAGGTCGCCGACCAGCGCGATATGCGCACCGTCGACGATCTTGCCCAGGCGCGAGAACTCGCGCTGGATCGTGTAGAGGTCGAGCAGCGCCTGGCTCGGGTGCTCGCCCGGACCGTCGCCGCCGTTGATGACCGGCACGTTGGTGGCGCGCGCGAATTCGGCCACCGAGCCTTGCTCGGGATGGCGGATCACCAGCGCGTCCACGTAGCCGCTCATCACGCGGCTGGTGTCGTAGATCGACTCGCCCTTGGCCATCGACGAAAACGTGAAGCCGGTGGTGTCGCAAACGGAGCCGCCCAGCCGGCAGAATGCCGCGCCGAAGCTCACGCGGGTGCGCGTGCTCGCCTCGAAGAACAGATTGCCGAGCACCGCGCCTTCCAGCACGCGGGAGATTTTGCGGCGCCGGGCGATCGGCTGCATGATGTCGGCCACGCGAAACAGCGCTTCCACCGAGTCGCGCGAGAACTGATCCACCGAGAGCAACTGCGGCTTGCCCTCGAACAGCATCTGGCTGGCGAGCGATTGCGCGTCTACGCTTTGCGTATATTTTTCGCCCGGCTCACCGTGCACCACGATTTCCGACACGAAGCGCTCGACGATCTCCGGCATGGCCCGCGATTCCTGCGAGTCGTCCGGCAGCAGCCACGTGTCGAGCGCCCGGCGTGACACGCCGATGCGGCTCGCGAAAGTGTCGCGCGTCATGTTCAGGCGACGCATGGCATCGCGTAGGAAGGCTTGTTGCGGGACGCTCATGGGGCACCTGTCGGAAGAGGAAATGGCGGGCTGATGTACGCGGTGCGTATATTAGTTTTCCTGCTGCAGATGTCAAGCAATTTCGAGATGTACTTTGCCAAGCCACGCCGCCCGCGGTTACACTGCGTCTCATGCATTCCGGCCCCACGCTCAGACTCCGCCCGTCGACCTCCGCACGTCTCGCTCTCGCGAGCGCGGTTGCCGCACGCGCGTTGGGTTCGAACGCCGGCGCCAAAGCCAAAAAACAGCCGCTCATCTGACCGGAGCTTGCTGTTCCGTCAGATGTGCGACGGAACAGCCGGTCAACGCCCGCCTGGGCACTTTCCTGTCTTTCCTCCCTCGCACCGCCTGACGGAATCAATACGGTCGTCATCGAGGTAAAGACATGTCTATTTTTTCGGGTATCTGGGTTCCGCTCATCACGCCGTTCGCCGACGGCGCCGTCGATCACGCCGCGTTGCGCGCGCTGGTGCGGCGCTATGCCGGCGCGGGGATCGCCGGACTGGTGGCGCTCGGCACGACCGGCGAACCCGCCGCGCTCGACGCCGCCGAACAGGACGCCGTGCTGGCGACGATTCTCGACGAAGCGCAGGCCGCCGCCCATCTGGCGCGGGATCGGCGTGCGCTGCCCGTGGTGGCCGGCGTGTCCGGCAATCACACGGCGCGCATGCACGAGCGCATCGAGCAACTGAACGCGCTGCCGGTGGCCGGCGTGCTGATGGCCGCGCCGTACTACATCCGGCCTTCGCAGGAGGGCATCGTCGCGCACTTCATGGCGCTGGCCGATGCCAGCGAGAAGCCGGTCGTCCTGTACGACATTCCATCTCGAACGGGAGTGCGGCTCGAACTCGACACGCTGCTCACGCTCGCGACGCATCGGCGGATTCAGGCGGTGAAGGATTGCGCCGGTTCGCCGGACACCACGCTTGCGCTGATCCGCGACGCTCGCTTGCAGGTGCTTGCCGGCGAGGACATCAATATTTTCAGTACCTTGTGCCTGGGCGGCAGCGGAGCGATCGCGGCGTCCGCGCATCTGCGGCCCGAGCGCTTCGTCGAGATGTATCGCGTGCTCGCGGCGGGGCGGCTCGCCGAAGGCCGGCGCATTTTTCACGCGCTCGTGCCGTTGATCCAGGCGCTGTTCGCCGAACCGAATCCCGCTCCGGTCAAGGCCTTGCTGGCTGCGCAAGGCCTGATACGCGACGAACTGCGCATGCCGATGACGCGCGCCAGCGGTGCGCTGGTCGAGCGGCTCGAAGCCCTGGTTGAACGGGAGTGGAGCGAGTCGCGGGAGACCGGAGTATCGGTTTGACGGGGGCGTTCATGGCGAAACGGGGGGCATGAAGTGCCCGGCATCCGCGCCGCGCGCGGCACATCGTCCTGGCGTCCTGTATTTGAGATGATGCTTCGTGCTGCCAGGGGATAATCGGCGCCCTCTGTCATTATCGCGGCCGGCGCGTAGCCGGTCGATGCCGTATGCAGTTAGCCCCGTTCGCTGATCTTCTGTCCCGTTTGCAATCGCCCGCCACGCGTCGCACGGCCGGCGCGCCTTGTGCGTTGCCGGTTTCGAGCCGGCTTCGTGCCGCCCACAGGTGGGCGCGCGCCGCGGGCCCGGCACGCGCGAGGAGCCGCTGATGGCGTCCGTGTTTCGCGCCGGCAGCCAGCTTTCCAGCGGCTCGGTCGGCTTCGTCACACGCCGTACCGCGCTGACGCTCGCCGTGAGCGCGGCCGGCGGCGCGGCCGTGCTGGCGCTTGCCGCGGGCTTCGCGATCGGCGCGCACTGGTTCGCGCGCAACGGTTCCGGCGATCAGGCGTCGGTCCGCGTCGAGCACGACTATGCAATCGACCAGCTTGGCAAGCTGAACGCGTCGGTGGCGCAGATCGAACCGCGCATCGCGCGACTCACGGCGCAGGTCGGCGACTTGCGCGATTTCGAAGCACGCCTGAACACGCCTCGGCCCGCGCCGCGCGCATCAGCGGTGCCCGCCGCACCGGCTGCGGCGTCCGCGGCGTCCGAAGCCGACAGCTCCGCCACCGACAGCGAAGGCGAGGGCGGCCCGGCCTTGCCGCCGCGCCGCTGTAGCGACCTCACGCCGTCGCTGGGCCGCCATGCGGATGCCGGGCGCACGGGCGAGCATCTGGATTGCCTTGCCGCGACCCTCTCGGCGCTCGAACAGCAGACCGCCGATCACGCTCTCGCCTACGCCGCCTTTCCGGGCCGCATGCCCGCCGACGGCGCGCGCTTCGGGTCGCCGTTCGGCAATCGCACCGATCCGTTTACGCATCGGTTGAGCTTTCATCCGGGGCTCGATCTGGTCGCTAAAACCGGCACGCCGATTCTGGCGGCGGCGGGCGGCCGCGTGGTCTTCGCCGGCGAGAAATCGGGCTATGGCAACGCGGTCGAAATCGATCACGGCAACGGGCTGATGACTCGCTACGGCCATGCGTCGCGGATCGTCGTGCATGTCGGCGATCTGGTGCTGCCGCGGCAATACATCGCCGATGTCGGCTCGACCGGCCGTTCCACCGGCCCGCATCTGCATTTCGAAGTCCTCGTCGACGGCGCGCCGGTCAACCCGGTGGCTTACCTCGCGCTGTTTGCGCCCGCGGCTCATGGTTAAACGGCACTCTCCGCGCGACGCGCGCAGTCTCACCCACCGCGCTTACACGCTTCGGCCCACGCGCTCGGTGGTGTTTCGCATGACGGTGTGGGCCGTGGTGTGCGTCCTGTGCGCATGCGCAGGCGCGGCGGCGCTCACGGCCTGGCACGCGAGGCGCGCCGGCTTGCCGCCTGAGCAATGCACCCCCGCGCCCGTCGACGAAGCAACGAAGCAGACCGAGTTGGCCCGCACGCGGCTGGCGCTGGAGCAAGAGACGGCGGCGCGCGCCGCGGTGCAGAAGGCGGCGGACAGCGCCGCAGCCGAGGTCGCGCGGCTCAGCGCGGAATTGCAGTTTCTGCGAGGCCAGAGCAAGCGGCGTTCTCCCACAACCACCGCCGCGCCGCGCAGCTAACCGCGCGAACCAGGCGAACCAGGCGAACCAGGCGAACCGCGAACTGCAAACCGCAAGGCACGCAAAGCAGCCGCCCCCAGGCTCGTCGCCACGCCCAACATCACGCGACGACCCGTTTCATTTCGAGGAAATTGTTATGTTCAAGAAGAAAACCACCGGCATCCAGCAAACCAAGCTCGCCACCCTGATCGCTCACGACGTGCGAATCACCGGCGACCTGCAGTTCAGCGACGGCCTGCGCATGGACGGCCACGTGACGGGCAACGTCAGCGGCGAGCCGGGCGGCCAGACGCTGCTGGTCCTGAGCGATCGCGGCTCGATCGAAGGCAACGTGCACGGCTACGACGTCGTGGTGAACGGCAGGATCGTCGGCGACGTGATTGCCGATCACTTCGTCGAGTTGCAGAGCAATGCGCATGTGACCGGCAACATCTACTACCAGCAGTTGCGGATGGATTGCGGCGCGGCGGTGGACGGCAAGCTCACCAAACGCGACGCGGCGCAGGCGGCGCAGGGGGCGACGCCGCATCTGGTGTCGGTGGCCGACAGCGCCTTCGACGAACGCAAGGCCGGCTAGGGCGCCGCAGCGCCCACGCGGCGAATCAGATCGATCCCGGCAGCGGCTGGCGCGGCGCCGGCGTGTCGTGGCCGAGCGGGTCGCCGGGCACGGGGCGCCCATTGCGCTCCGCACGCAATTCCCGGTTCGCGGCGAGCCGTTCCATGGCGACTCGTTCGAGCGTGGCGAGCATGTCCCGCTCGACGATCTGCAGTTTGAAAGCCAGCACGATCAAGCCGCTCGCCAGCAGCAGATCGCCCGCGAACACCACGGCGTACAGCGCCGACGTGGTCTGCGGATTGCCGAGCAGCAGTGAAAGATTGGTGCGGTCGAGCAGCACGAGCACGAGCGGCACAATGGTGTTGAGCGTAACGATCGTGCCGCCGATCATCGCGATCAGACGGGCCGGCCCGAGGTGCGGACGGCGCCGGCGGCACACTTCATACAGCGTGGCGGCGCGAACCGGCAGAAAAAATAGTGCGAGCAGAACCGCGCGCAACACGGTCGGCACTTTGAAGATCAACGCGCCGGCATAGAGCGCGCAGAACACGGCCGTGACGGCCAGACCGGCGCGCCACGGTGCTGGCGCGCCGAACAGTTCGCGTGTGCCGGCCCAAATCAGCATGCGGCTTTGCAGCGCGAGCGTCGCGGCGGCGATCAGCAGCACGTCGTGACGCCAGGTGAGATGCAGGGTGAAGCAGGCGGACGACGCGGCGAGCAGATAGAACCCGACGGCCCAGAAGCGGAATGCGCTCACACGCGCGAACATGCGCGACAGCGCGGTCGTGAGCAAGGCGCAGCACAAGAACGTGGTCAACCACAGCGAAGTAAACGTCGCTACATCGAATTTCATGAAGTCTCCAACACCTGGCCTGCGTGTTATTTTTTGCTCGTGAAACGAAGTCCAACGCCGGCCGCGCCGTGCGCTTCAGACGGTCGTCAGGTTCATGCGGCCACCATTCTGTCCCGCAGCAGGTTGCCAAAGTCGTCGGCGTTGAGCGGCTTGCCGAGCAGGAAGCCCTGCATCTCGTCGCACCTCATCGTCTTGAGCATGTGGAGTTGCGATTCGGTTTCCACACCCTCGGCCACCACATCCATTTCCAGCGAGTGCGCAAGCGCGATGATCGCCGACACGATCGCGCTGCCCTCCGGGCCGTGCGCGTCGAGGCCATTGGTGAAGAAGCGGTCGATCTTCAGTTGCTTGACGCGAAAACGCTGCAGGTAGGCAAGGCTCGAATAGCCGGTGCCGAAATCGTCGATCGCGATCTCGAAGCCGCTCGCCTGGAATTCGCGGATCATTTCGATGGTCTTGGGGGCGTCCTGCATGGCCACGGTTTCGGTGATCTCGAACATGATCTGCTCGCAGGCCACGCCTTCGGCGTTGACGATTTCAAGCATGCTCGCCACGAGGTTCGGCTGCAGCAACTGGCGCGGCGACAGGTTGATCGCCACTTTCATCGACGGCAGGCCTTGCGAGACCCATTGGCGAATCTGCCGGCAGGTTTCGCGCACGACCCAGTAGCCGATCTGAACGATTTGCCCTGAACGCTCGGCGATCGGAATGAACTCGAGCGGCGTCAACGTGCCGAGTTGCGGGTGATGCAGGCGGATCAGCGCTTCGGCGCCTGCCAGCGAGTTGCCGCTGCCTTCGAACTTGGGCTGGAAGTGCAGCGAAAAATGACCAGCGGCAAGCGCGTCGTGCAACGCGTTCTGAATCTGCAGCGTGCGCGTGGCGGCCTCGTTCATGCGGCGTTCGAAGAATCGATAGGTGCTGCGGCCCGCGCGTTTGGCCTCGTACATGGCCGCGTCGGCGTGCTTCAACAGCGCTTCGACGGTGTCGCCGTCGTGCGGATAGAGGGCGATGCCGATGCTCGGCATGACCTGCAGCGGCTGCGAGTCGATTGACACGCCGACGCGCATGCGTTCGAGCACACCTTCCGCGAGCGCGCCGGCATGCTCGCGCGAACCGAGGTTTTCGGCCAGCACCACGAATTCGTCGCCGCCCAGCCGCGCGACGGTGTCGGTCTCGCGGACGCACTGCAGCAGGCGCTGCGCGAACGCCGTCAGAACCTGGTCGCCGGCCGAGTGGCCGAGCGAATCGTTGATGGTCTTGAAGCCGTCGAGGTCCATGAAGAGGATCGCGAACAGCGTGCGCTGCCGCCGCGCGCCGAGGATAGCGCGTTCGATGCGCTCGGTCAGCGTGCTGCGGTTGGGCAGTCCTGTCAGGGTGTCGAGCGTGGCGAGCCGCACGATCTGACCGTTGAGCCTGGACACGGCGCCGGTCAGAAGGGCGTTGCGCGCATCGAAGCGCGACAGCATCAACGTAACGATCAGTACGGCGAAGGTGAGCAGGATCACCGAAGTCGCGAGCCAGGTGGCGTTCACGCCTTGGGCAGCGCCGCAGATGGCGCCCGGCAGGAAGTCTGCGGCGGCCATGCCGGCGTAATGCATGCCGCTGATTGCCACGCCCATCACCAGCGCCGCAGCCACACGCTTGCGCACGACGTGGCGCGCGTCGTCGTTGCTGAGCGCGCGGGCCATCCACAGCGCGGCGGTCGACGCGCCGATCGCGATCGCGAGCGAACCGGCGAACCACCCCGGCCGATAGCGGATGCCAGGCGCCATCTGCAAGGCCGCCATGCCGGTGTAGTGCATGCCGGCGATCCCTAAGCCCATCAGCACGCCGCCCGCCAGCAGGCGGCCCACCGTGAGCCGCTCGCGGGTCGTGACGCACAGGGCGAGATAGGAGGCGCCGATCGCGAGCCCGAGCGACGCGGCGGTCGTCGCCAGGTCGTAGCCGAGCGGAATCGGCAGCGAGAAGGCGAGCATGGCGATGAAGTGCATCGACCAGATGCCGCAGCCGAGCGATGCAGCGCCGCCCAGCCGCCAGACGCGCCGAAGCCGCGCCGACGCCAGCAGGAAAATGCGGCCGGTCAGGTCGAGCGCCGTGTACGACGCCAGCGTCGCAACGGCGAACGAGATGGTGACCAGCCAAAAATTATATGAGCTCTGCATGTTCAGTCCAACCGCGAAGGGGAAGCGGCTGAACTTGTTATCGACAGCACGAGGCTTTTATTTAATCGATTCTCAATATGTCAGCCATTGGCTTTGGCCACCTCGCCGGCGGACGCCGTTTGTGTCAGTGCGAAGCCTTCGTCGAGCCAGCCGGTGATGCCGCCGCTCATGAGCTTGACGGGCCGCCCCAACTGGGCGAGGCGCAGCGCGCCGCGCGCGGCGCCGTTGCAATGCGGCCCCGCGCAGTACGTGACGAAGAGCGTTTGCGGCGGATAGTCGGCGAGCCTGGAGGCCACGATCTTGCCGTGCGGCAGATTGAGCGCGCCCGGCACATGGCCCTGCGCGAACAGCGCGGGGCCGCGCACATCGAGCAGCACAAAGCCGGGCGCGCCGCTCGCGAGCGCGCCGTGGACATCGGCGCAATCCGTTTCGAATTGCAGCGTGGCCTGGAAGTGAGCTTGCGCGGCGGCGCTGTCGGCGGCGGGAGTTTGGATAACGGCGTTCAGGGTCGGCATGGTGACGTGAGTTTCCGATAGGAGTAGTAGGTGTGTGGGTCGCCTGGCGATCGCGGTTCAGACGCCTTCATTGTGGCGCCGCGCGCCATGCCGGATAAGTGGCGGAATCGTCAATATCCGGTAACATCACGCCATGCACAATCATCTCGTCGTCGCGCTCGCTTACGACCGGCTCTGCACCTTCGAATTCGGCTGCGTGACCGAACTGTTCGCGCTCGAGCGTCCTGAACTCGGCGTGGACTGGTATCGCTTCGCGGTCTGCGCAAGCGAGCCGGGGCCGATCCGGGCGGCGGGCGGCATCACGCTTGCGGCGCCTTATACGCTCAAGCTGCTGGAGCGCGCCGACACCATCGTCATTCCCGGATGGCGCGATGCCGACGAAGTGCCGCCCGAACCGCTCCTGAAGAAAATCCGCGCCGCCTACGCGCGCGGCGCGCGCCTCTGTTCGATCTGCTCCGGCGTGTTCGTCCTCGCGGCTGCGGGCGTGCTCGACGGTAAGACCGTCACGACTCACTGGCGCTATGCCGACAAATTGCAGCAGCGCTATCCACACTTGCATGTACAGCCGGACGCGCTGTATGTCGACGAAGGGCAGATCATCACGTCGGCGGGTTCGGCGGCAGGGCTCGACATGCTGCTGCATCTGGTGCGGCGCGATCACGGCAGCGCGGTGGCCAACCGGGTCGCGCAGCGGCTCGTGGTGCCGCCGCATCGCGAGGGCGGCCAGGCGCAGTTCGTGCCGCGCCCCATGCCGCAGGACGACAGCGGCCGTCTGTCCAGATTGATGGACTGGGTGCGCACTCATCCAGCCTTGCCGCATACGTTGCGCTCGCTCGCCGAGCGGGCGGCAATGAGCCCGCGCACACTGCAGCGGCAGTTTCACGATGCCACCGGCATGGCGCCTTATGAATGGCTCGTGCGCGAACGCGTGGCCATCGCGCGCGATCTGCTCGAAGCGCAGGCGCCGCTGCCGATGGCGCGCATTGCGGAACTGGCGGGCTTCGGTTCCGAGGAATCGTTGCGGCGGCACTTCCGGCGCATTGCGTTGACGAGTCCGGGCGCGTACCGCAAGAAGTTCGGTGCGCGGGAAACGGCTTAGCGTTCAGACGCGCGCGACGCGCAAGCGCTGTCGAAGGTGAATGCCAAAACCGGGTGTTTGCGCAACGCGGTGTGGTCTACTGTCGAACAGTCGTTGCCACGCCGCACGGTCTACGCCGTCGGCCGTCGCAATGCACGACATGCTCGCATTCAAAGGAAATTCATGCTCGATATTGCCAGGACGATCGCCAGCTTTAACGCCGGTCGTGATCCCGAACGGCTCGCGATGAAATACAAAGCCATGCGCACGTCGCCGTTCGTGTTTTTGCGCGGCACGTGTCACCTGTTTTACGAACGCCTGCCCCAAACCAAGGTGTTCGACGACGCGCCGCCGGTGTGGATCTGCGGTGACATGCATCTGGAAAATTTCGGCAGCTACAAGGCCGACAACCGGCTGATCTACTTCGACAACAACGACTTCGACGAGGCCTGCCTCGCGCCGAACCTCTACGAACTGGTGCGCCTGTTGACGAGCGTGCTGGTCGGCGCGAGCGATCTCAAGCTGAGCCGCGCGCAGGCGCTCGCGCTGTGCCAGGTCGCGCTGGAAAAATATGGCGCAGCGCTTGCGAATGGCAAATCACGCTGGATCGAAGCGGAAACCGCGACCGGCATGGTGCGCGATCTGTTCGTCGCGCTTGCCAGCCGCACGCGGGTGGCGCATCTCGACCGGCGCACGGTGCTCAAGGGCAAGACCCGCACGCTGAAAGTGGACGGCAAGAAAGCGCTGGCGGTCAGCGACACGCAGCGTGCCGCCGTCACGCAGTTCATGCAGAAGTTCGCCGCGGGCGAGCCCAATCCCGACTTCTTCCGCATTCTCGACGTGGCGCGGCGGATTGCCGGCACGGGGAGCCTCGGCGTGGATCGTTACGTGATTCTCGTCGAAGGCAAAGGCTCGCCGGATGGCAACTATCTGATCGATCTGAAAGAGGCGCTGCCGTCTTCCGTGGCGCCGCAGGTCAGCACGCCGCAGCCGGCGTGGCAGACGGAAGCGCAACGCGTCGTCGAAATCCAGCGGCGCAATCAGGCGGTCTCGCAGGCGTTCCTCCATGCGGTCGAATTCAATCAGCGCTCGTATGTGCTGCGCAGTTTGCAGCCTTCCGAAGATCGCGTGGCCTTGAGCGACTGGGACGGCAAGCTGCCGCGTCTCGAAGAGGTGGTTGGCAGCATGGCCGAGTTGAGCGCGTGGGCGCATCTGCGTAGCGGCGGGCGGCAGAAGTCGTCGATCGCCGACGATCTGATCGCGTTCGGCAATCGCCGGGACTGGCAGTTGCCGTTGGTGGAAAGCGCGACGCAGTGTGAGGCGCGGGTGGTGGCGGACTGGAAAACCTACTGCGAAGCGTATGACAGCGGCGCGTTCAACCTGGCCGCAAAGCCGTGAAATTGCACCGCGCTGGTGGCGAGTGAGATTGCGCCCGCTAGGCTTGCAACAGATTGCCGCTGCCGCCGATAAAGGCTCTTGCAATGCCCGGCGCATCGCCGCGCCGGGCGTGCCAGCCATCGCTCCAGACAAACCCTGATTGCTGCGTCGAATCCGCCGCTGCTATCGTTCGCGGGTGTTGTGGAAGCGCTTCCACCCCAGGTCCCGGGGATGGGCGTTCCGGCTTCCACCGTACCCGGTTCAACGACCTCAGCGAGGAATCCGTGGCAAATGACACATCCGCTGTATCCGACGTTCTCCCTCCCCATTCGTCATCGCTCGCCGATCCGTTCACGCCGCCCGCGGACTCGTCGCTGTGGCGCAAGAACTTCCTGCTGGGCGCGGCCACCGCGTCGTATCAGATCGAAGGCGCGGTGAACGAAGACGGCCGCCTGCCGTCCATCTGGGACACGTTCTCGGCGAAGCCCGGCAAAGTGCTGGCCGGCGACACCGGCGCGGTGGCCTGCGATCACTATCATCGCTGGGAAGCCGACATCGACCTGCTGGCCGGCCTCGGCCTTGAAGCCTACCGGCTCTCGATCGCCTGGCCGCGCGTGATGGACGCGGCCGGCGCGCCGAACCGCAAAGGTATCGACTTCTACCAACGCCTGTTGGCGCGGCTGAAAGAGAAGGGCATCACGACCTTCGTCACGCTGTATCACTGGGACTTGCCGCAGCATCTGGAAGATCGCGGCGGCTGGCTCAATCGCGATACGGCCTACCGTTTCGCCGATTACGCCGACCTGATGAGCCGCGAACTGACCGGCAGCGTCGATGCGTGGATGACGCTCAACGAGCCGTGGTGCTCGGCGTATCTCGGCTACGGCAACGGCCACCACGCGCCGGGACTCGCCGACGCGCGCTACGCCACGCAGGCCATGCATCATCTGCTGCTGGCGCACGGTCTCGCGGTGCCGGTGTTGCGTGCCAACGATCCGGCGGCGCAAGTCGGCATCGTCGCCAACGTCGGACGCGGCACGCCCAACAGCGAGAGCGCCGCCGACCAGCGCGCGGCGCATCTGTTCGAAGTCCAGCACAATGCGTGGATTCTCGATCCGCTGCTCAAGGGCAGCTACCCGCAGGACTTGTTCGAGTTGTGGCCGGGCACCGAGCCGCTGGTGCTCGCCGGCGACATGCAAACCATCGCCGCGCCGCTGGACTTCCTCGGCATCAACTATTATTTCCGCACCAATGTCGCGAGCGACGGCGCGCACGGCTTCAAGGATGTGCCGCTCGAAGGCGTGGAGCGCACGCAGATGGGTTGGGAGGTGTATCCGGACGGCCTGCGCGATCTGTTGACGGGATTCAAGGCCACTTACGCGAACCTGCCGCCGGTCTACATCACGGAAAACGGCATGGCCTCGGACGACAAGGTGATCGACGCTCAGGTGGAGGACAGCCAGCGTATCTCGTTCCTCAAACGCCATCTCGCCGCGGTCGATCAGGCGATCAAGGCCGGCGTGGAGATTCGCGGCTATTTTCTCTGGTCGCTGATGGACAACTTCGAGTGGGCCTTTGGCTACGAGCGTCGCTTTGGAATCGTGCATGTCGATTACGCTACCCAGAAACGCACGATCAAACGCAGCGCGGAGCTGGTGTCGAAATTCCTGAAGGAGCGCAAGGCACGGACTCAATAGCAGGTGAAAGCTGGTTTGTATGTCGACTTGAAACACGGGTGCCAAGGTTTGGCGCAAGTCGGTTGCATGATCGAGAGGAGACGGAATGAACAGCAAAAAACTGGTCTTGCGAGGCGTGGTTGCGGCACTGGCGTTGTATGGCGTCGTCGCGCAGGCGGAGCCCTTGAAGGCCAACGTGATTCACTGGTGGACCTCGGGCGGCGAGTCGGCCGCGATCCGCCAGTTCGCCGATGCGTATAACAAGGCCGGCGGCCAGTGGGTCGACAACGCGGTGGCCGGCGCCGATCAGGCGCGCTCCACGGCGATCAACCGGATCGTCGGCGGCGATCCACCCACGGCTGCGCAGTTCAATACGTCCAAGCAGTTTCACGACCTGATCGATCAGGGCCTGCTGAACAATGTCGACGACGTCGCCGCGAAAGAGAACTGGAACGGCGTGTTCCCGCAATCGATTCTCGACAGCATCAAGGTGAAGGGGCATTACTATGCCGCGCCAGTCGATATCCATATGCCGGCCTGGTTCTTCTACTCGAAGCCGGTGTTCCAGAAAGCGGGCATTGCGGGCGAGCCGAAAAGCTATGACGAGTTCATCGCCGATCTCGGCAAGCTGAAAACCGCGGGCGTGATTCCGCTCGCGCTCGGCGGCCAGCCCTGGCAGGAGAAAATCACCTTCGACGCGGTGCTGGCGGACGTGGGCGGCGCCGATCTCTACATGAAGGTGTACCGCGATCGCGACATGAACGCCGTGAAGTCGGACGCGTTCAAGAAAGTGCTGGCGTCGTTCAAACGTCTGCACGATTTCGTCGACCCGGGTTCGCCCGGCCGCAACTGGAACGATGCCACGGCGCTCGTGATTTCCGGCAAGGCGGGCGTGCAGATCATGGGCGACTGGGCCAAGGGCGAATTCTCGGCGGCCAATCAGAGCGCGGGCAAGGACTTCGGCTGCTTCCCGGGTTTCGGTCCGCACTCGCCGTATCTGGTCGCGGGGGACGTGTTCGTGTTCCCGAAAACGGACAATCCCACCACGATCAAGGCGCAGAATCTGCTTGCCACGGTGATGACCTCGCCGTCGGCGCAAGTTGCATTCAGCGCGAAGAAAGGCTCGATTCCGATTCGTCCCGACGTGGACGCCGGCAGCCTCGACATCTGCGCGAAGGAGGGCATTGCGATCATGAAGGACAAGTCGCGTCAGTTGCCGAATCCGGAAATGCTGCTCTCGCCTGACACGCAGGGCGCGTTGATCGACGTCATCACCAACTTCTGGAACAAGAACCAGTCGGTCGACGACGCGCAGAAAGCGTTCGCCAGCGCGTTGAAGAGCTAGGTGCGCGGCATGCACGCGCTCAAGCTGCCGGCCGGCGGGTCGTCGTCCAAGGCTCGCCAGGCGCGGCTCAAAAAGCCGCTCAAGAAGCGTTTTCCGTTCGCGGCATGGCTGGCGCTGCTGCCGATGGTCCTGACCGTCGTGTTCGCCTATCTGGGCACGATGGTCTGGACCGCGCGCGTGTCGCTCAGCAATTCGCGCACGTTTCCTTCCGGCGATTTCGCGGGCTTCACGCAATACGCGCGTCTCTTCAATAACGACCGCTGGCTGCTGTCGTTGCAGAACATCGTGATCTACGGCGCGTGTTTCATCGTGGCGTGCATGGTGATCGGTTTGCTGCTGGCGATCTTCATCGATCAGCGCGTGGTCGCCGAAGGCGCGTTGCGTACGGTGTTTCTGTATCCGTATGCGATGTCGTTCGTGGCGACGGGGCTCGTCTGGCAGTGGATCCTGAACCCTGAACTGGGCGCGCAAGCCGTGCTGCACAAGCTCGGTTTCGCGCACGCGCGCTTCGACTGGATCGTCGATCAGGACTGGGTGATCTACACCATCGTGATTGCGACGGTGTGGCAGGCCTCGGGTCTGGTGATGGCGCTATTGCTCGCGGGCCTGCGCGGCATCGACGACGAGTTGTGGAAAGCCGCGCGCATCGACGGCATTCCGCGCTGGCGCGTCTACGTGAGCATCGTCGTGCCGATGCTGGGCCCATCCATCTCCACTGCTTTCGTGCTGCTGTTCGTGATGGTCGTGAAGCTCTACGACGCCGTGGTCGCGATGACGCAAGGTGGCCCCGGCACGGCGAGCGAAGTGCCGGCGAAGTTCATCATGGACTATCTGTTCGGCCGCGCCAATATCGGGCTTGCGTCGGCGGCGTCGATCGTGTTGCTGGCCACCGTGCTGGCGATTCTCGCGCCGTTCTTCTATGCCCGCAGCCGCGCCGCCCTGCGCAAGGAGGTGTGATGAACACGCTCAGTCCGCCGTTGAAAAGCGGCACGCCTCGCCGCGCGCAGCAACGCCGCCGCCGCTCGACGTTCACCCCGGCGCGCCTCGGCGTCTACGCGTTCCTGCTCACGGCGGCGCTGTTCTTCCTGCTGCCGCTCTATGTGATGCTCGTCACCTCGGTCAAGCCGATGAGCGAGATCCGCCTCGGCAATCTGCTGGCATTTCCCGCGCATTTCTCGCTCAGCGCGTGGAGCGCGGCGTGGCAGTCCGCTTGCACCGGGCTCGATTGCAACGGCATTCAGGTCGGTTTCTGGAACTCGGTGCGCATTGTCGTGCCGAGCACGATTCTCTCGATCGCGATCGGCGCGGTGAACGGCTACGCGCTGTCGTTCTGGCGGCCGCGCGGCGCCGGCCTGCTGTTCGGCGTGCTGCTGATGGGCGCGTTCATTCCCGTGCAGGTGATGGTGTATCCGCTCGTGCGCGTGCTGGCGAGCGTGCATCTGTTCAGCTCGTTGCCGGGCATCGTGGTGATTCACACCATCTTCGGCATGCCGGTCATGACGCTGCTGTTCCGCAACTACTACGTGTCGATTCCGCAGGAGCTGTTCAAGGCGGCACGCATCGACGGCGGCGGCTTCTGGCGCATCTTCGTGCAACTGATGCTGCCCATGTCCACGCCGATCATCGTGGTGGCGGTCATCATGCAGGTCACGGGCATCTGGAACGACTTCATTCTCGGCCTCGTGTTCGCCGGCACAAAAAATCTGCCGATGACGGTGCAACTGAACAACATCATCAATACGACGACCGGCGAACGCCTCTATAACGTCAATATGGCGGCGACCATTCTGACTTCCATGGTGCCGCTCGCGGTGTACTTCGTTTCGGGCCGCTGGTTCGTGCGCGGCATTGCATCCGGCGCCGTCAAGGGATAGGGCGATGACAAACGTGGCTAATATGGCAAACGCGGCGGACATGGCGGGTGTGGCGAGCAGTCCCGATGCGGCGGATGCCGCCGGCCTCACGAATCCGGCCAACGTCGCCGTGCGCAATCTGACGATTCAACTCGGCGCGAACACGGTGATCGAGAATCTGAATCTCGACGTGCGGGCCGGCGAATTCGTCGTGCTGCTCGGACCGTCCGGCTGCGGCAAATCCACCTTGCTGCACAGCATTGCCGGCTTGATCGACGTGACCGACGGCAGCATCGAGATTGCCGGCGAAGACATGACCTGGGCCGACCCGAAAGACCGGCGCATCGCGCTGGTGTTCCAGTCGTACGCGCTGTATCCGACCATGAGCGTAGAGCGCAACCTGTCGTTTGCGCTGCGCATCAACGGCACGCCGAAGGCGGAGATTGCGCGGCGCGTGGCGCGCGCCTCGGACATGCTGCAACTCGGACCGCTGCTCAAGCGCAAACCGGCGCAACTGTCAGGCGGCCAACGGCAGCGGGTGGCCATTGGCCGGGCGATCGTGCGCGAAGCCGACGTGTTCCTGTTCGACGAGCCGCTCTCGAATCTCGACGCCAAATTGCGCACCGAACTGCGCCGTGAGCTCAAGCAACTGCACCAGCGCCTGGGCGCGACGATGATCTACGTCACGCACGATCAGGTCGAGGCAATGACGCTTGCTACCCGCATGGCGGTGATGCGCGGCGGCGTCATCCAGCAGTTCGCCACGCCCGCCGAAGTTTATGCGCGCCCCGACAACCTGTTCGTCGCGACGTTTCTGGGCACGCCCGCGATGAATCTGCTCAAGGGCACGCTCCAAACACGCGACGGCGCGCTCCACTTTTGCACGGAGCGTTGGCGGCTCGACGTGTCGGCGTACCCGTTCAAGAACGCGCCCGCCAACGGCTTGCCATGCGTGCTCGGCGTGCGGGCCGAAGACGTGCGGCTGGCCGAAGGCGCGAGCGAACACGCAAAAGTTTCGCTCGTGGAGCCGATGGGCAACCATCGCGTCATCTGGCTCGACTATCATGGAGTGCAGGTCGCATCGATCGACCAGACGAAGACGCCGGTGGCGATAGGGGACACCGCGGCGTTTTCGTTCGACAGTACCCATGTCTCTCTGTTCGACGAAGCGGGCGGCGCGCGTTTGTAGCGCCGGCACGCGGCGTCGCTGACAATACAACATGCTTGACGGAGATCCGCGTGGCAACACTCAAAGATGTCGCGGCACTGGCCGGCGTGGGCATGTCGACCGCCTCGCGTGCCATTTCGGGTAAAGGACCCATCTCAGCCGATGCCGCCGCGCGCGTCAAGGCGGCCATCGAACAGTTGAACTTTCGTCCGTCTTCCATCGGCCGGGCCATGGCCACGCAGTCGCTCGGCATGGTCGGCATTTTCGTGCCGACGTTCTTCGGTTCCTACTACGGCACGATCCTCAAGCAGACCGATGAAGAACTGCGCGCGGTGCGCCGTCACGTGGTGGTGGCGACCGGCTGCGGAGAAGTCTCGCCGCGCGAGCAGGCCATCGAGGCGGTGCGCTTTCTGATCGGCCGCGATTGCGACGGTGTGGTGGTGATCAGCCACGATCTGCACGACGAAGACCTGATCATGCTGCACAAGATGCACCCGAAAATGGTGTTTCTGAACCGCGCGTTCGACCAGTTGCCGGAGGCGTCGTTTTGCGCCGACCACCATCGGGGCGGCGAACTGGCGGCGCGCACGCTGCTCGATCACGGGCATCGCGACATCGCGGTGATTTCCGGGCCCTTCACTTCTTCGGACAACCAGATGCGTCTGGAGGGCTTTTTTGCCGAGCTGGCGCGCGAGGGCATTGCACGCGACGGCGTCACGCTGATCGAATCGGACTTCTCACCGGAAGGCGGCTACGCCGCCGCGCAAAAGCTGCTCGGCACGAAGCGCCGTTTCACCGGTCTGTTCTGCGCGAACGATACGATGGCGGTGAGTGCGCTGGCCTGTTTTCACCAGGCGGGGATCTCGGTGCCCGGCGAAGTCTCGGTGATCGGTTACGACGACGATTATTCGGCCGCGTATGCCGCGCCCGGACTCACCTCGGTGCATATCCCGACTGCGGAACTGACGCAGAACGCCGTGCGCTGGCTGGTCAATCAGTGCTACCGGACCACATGGGAGATTTTCCGCGAGTTTCCGGTGAGCGTGACGATGCGGGAGTCGGTGGGACCGGCACAGGGGGCGATGCAGGCGGCGCGGTTGAGCAGCACGTCGTAGCTGCTTCTCGTGAGGCGGCGAGGTGGGAAGCGCTGACCTCGCTGCCCGGCCGCCCGTGAAGGTTCAGGTGCCGCTGCGCAGCGACTGCTCGTAGCGCAGGCGCGCTTCTTCATCGAGCCGCGTATCTTCGAGTTCCTGAAGCACGGCTTCGAGATCGATCGGCGTGGTATCCAGGGCGACGCGGCCGGTCAGCGCGGCGTCGACATGCAATGCGCCCGCTTCGTAGAGTGACCAGATTTCCTTGCCGTAACTGGTCTCCAGTAACGCCGGCGCGAAGCGGCCGAAATACGTGGCGAGGTTGTTGACGTCGCGTTCGAGCATGGCGGGCGCTTCGAGATTGCCGGCGGCATCCACGGCCTGCGGCAGGTCGATGATGACCGGACCGTCGGCGGCAAGCAGGATGTTGTACTCGGACAGGTCGCCGTGGATCATGCCGGCGCACAGCATGCGCACCACCTCGTTCACCAGCCGCCCATGCAGTTCGAGCGCGCGTTCTTCCGTCATCTCGACGTCGTTCAGACGCGGCGCGACATTGCCGTCGGCGTCGGTCACCAACTCCATCAGCAATACGCCGTCGGTGCAGATAAAAGGCTGCGGCACGCGCACGCCCGCGTTCGCGAGCTGGAACAGCGCGTCGACTTCGGCGTTCTGCCAGGCCTGTTCCTGCACTTCGCGGCCATAGCGGCTGCCTTTTTCCATCGCGCGTTGCTGGCGGCTGTTCTTGACCTTGCGGCCTTCGCGGTAGGACGCAGCCTGGCGGAAGCTGCGCTGTTTGGCGTCCTTGTAGACTTTCGCGCAACGCGTGGCGTCGCCGCTGCGTACCACGTAGACGGTGGCTTCCTTGCCGCTCATCAACTGGGAGATGACTTCGTCGATCAGGCCTTCTTCGACGAGCGGGAGTAGACGTTTCGGTGTTTTCATGCGACCGCCGAAGAGCGGTGGTCGGCGCGGCGGCGATAAGCGGCCGGCGGCGAGGGCAGGTGATGCGGGATTCGGGTCATGCGGGATTATACGGGGAGACCGCCTCGAGCATAAAAAGCGGCCGTGAAACGACTGCGGACTCGCGCGAGACTGTTGTAATTGCCGACACAGTCATTTGTTGTTTCCCCCCATTCAATTCGCATGCCGATCGCGTAAACTCGCGGGAACAAGACATTACGGGGTGCGAGATGTTGGCCGTGTTCTTCATTGCCTGTCCGATCTGCATTGCCGCGTTGTTCGGTTTCGCGCGGCACGTGGATCCGGCTACGGGACAATTCAGGCGGTAAGTCAGTCAGCCGGGTGTTGTCCGCAGCGCCAATCGGGCGCGTACTGCGTGTTCTCTTTCTTGAGCCGATCTCGCTACAAGTCTTGCCTTTGAGTGCCGAGTCGCGGCACGATGCGCGATAACCTGGATTAGGGCGGTATCGCGTATGCGAGATTTTCTGGCGACTTTTGCGGCACGCGCCAGCGTGCTGAAGGGCGTCCTTCCTCTGAACCGCGCCGCGGCGGCGCGCGATGCGTTGGCCGGTGTGCAGCTTGCGTCGATGGATATTCCGCAAGTGCTCGGCTACGCGCGTATTGCCGGCATGCCGGCTGTGACGGGCTTGTACACGGTCTTTCTGCCGCTGATCGCCTTTGCGTTTTTCGGCGCCTCGCGGCATCTGGTCGTCGCCGCGGACTCCGCGACCGCCACCATCTTCGCAAGCCGGCTTTCCACCATGGCGCCGGCCTTCAGCGCTGAATATGCCGCGCTCGCCGCGATGGTCGCCTTGCTGACCGCTGCGTTGCTGTTCATCGCGCGGATTTTCAAACTGGGCTTTCTCGCCGATTTTCTGTCGCGCACCGTGCTGGTCGGCTTCCTTGCAGGCGTCGGCGTACAGGTCGGCATTGCGATGCTCGGCGACATGCTCGGCTTGCCCGGACATGCCGCGCGCAGCGTCGATCAGCTCATGCTGGTGGTGCGCGAAGTTAGCCAGATCCATCGGCCGACGCTCGCCATTTCGCTGCTGGTGGTCGTCGCCATTCTGACGTGCAAACGCTTTCTGCCACGCGTGCCGGTGCCGTTGATCGCGGTCGTGGCGGGTATTGCGGCGAGCGACATGTATCGCTTTCCGGCCCACGGCATTGCCGTGCTCGGCCCGGTGGCGGGCGGCTTGCCACCGCTGCGCGTACCGTCGGTGACATGGCAGCAGATGCTCGATCTGCTGCCCGTGGCGGCGTCCTGCTTCGTGATGATCGTCGCGCAGAGCGCCGCCGCGAGCCGCGTGTTCGCCGAGCGTCACCACGAACCGGTCGATACCAACGCCGACTTGCTCGGCATCGCCGCGGCCAACGCGGCGGCGGCGTTTTCAGGCGCCTTCGTGGTGAACGGCAGTCCGACGCAAACCGCCATGGCCGATCTCGCCGGCACGCGCAGCCAGTTTGCGCAGTTGGTCTTCGCGGCCGTGGTGGTGGCGGTGCTGCTGTTTTTCAGCCGCTTTTTGCAGTATCTGCCGCACTGCATTCTCGCCAGCATCGTGTTCACGATCGCCGTCGGCCTGATCAATCTGAAGACCTTGTTTGCGATTCGCCGGGAGAGCCCTGGCGAATTCGCGCTGGCCGTGTTCACCGCGGCGGCCGTGGTGCTGATTGGCGTCGAGCACGGCATTCTGGTGGCGGTGGCGCTCTCGCTGCTGCGTCACGTGCGCCACAGCTACCGTCCGCACACGATGATTCTCGCCCCCAACGACGACGGCGTCTGGGTGCCGGTGCCCGCCGTGCCCGGCGTTCAGACCGCGCCGGGCCTGATCGTCTACCGCTTCGGCGCCGATCTGTTTTACGCGAACGACCACTTTTTCGTCGACGATACTCGGCGCCTGATCGACCTTGCGCCGAGCAAGGTGCGCTGCTTCGTGATCGACGCAAGCGCGATCACCGACATCGACTATTCGGCCTCACGCTCGATTGGCGAGTTGTGCCAGACATTGAAAAGCCAGGGCATCGAGGTATTGTTCGCGCGCGTGAACCGCTATCTGCGTTCGGACATGGACCGGCACGGCATCACGCCGATCGTTGAGGAAGGTTGCATTTTCAACACCTTGCACGAAGCGCTGCGCACGGCCGGCGTGGAGAAACCCGACCGGCATGTGAAAGAGGCCACGTGAGCGCGGGATTGCGCGAGGGCAGCGCGATGCGCGGCTTCCGGCGACACGGCTATTCGTCAGCGAAGAAATAGCCGATGAAGAAACACACGCCCGCGATAACAGCGCCCAACACCGCGACGGTATAAGCGAGCGCCGTGCCGTGCCACAGTCCGTCGAACCACTGATGAAGCTGCGCCATCAGCACCGCGGCATTGCCGCCAATACGCTGCAATTCGATCTGATAGCGCGGATCGGCCACGCTGTACATGGAGACGGCGCTGTCCGGCGGCGGCGTGGTCGCGTAAATGATCACGGCCAGAATCACGCCGGCCACGAATGCCGTGATGCCCGCGAGGTAGAGCCGCTTGCGCCATGGCGAGCGCTGCGCTGCCGGATTCACTTCGTTACCGCCGCTCATCGTATTCGTCTATCCGCTTCAATTGTCACGGTGACAGTATCGCAGAGCGGCGGGCGCCTCCGGACGCGCTCAGCTTTTCGAAGTCAGCAGCTTGATGCCGGCAATGCCGAACATGATGGCGAGCGAGCCGTCCAGCCAGCGCCGGATCGACGCGTAGATGCGCCGCGCGGAAGCGGTCGAAAACAGCACCGCATAGCTGCTGAACACCGACATGCCGATGCACATGCAGCCGAGCACCACCGGCGTGGTATGCGAGGTGCCGCCGGCCGGCGACATGGCCAGCGAGACGATCGAGAGCCACACCAGAATCGCTTTTGGATTGGTGAGATGCAGCAGCAGGCCGCGCAGATAGAGACGCTTGAGTGGTTCGCTGTCACGCGCCGCGCCCGTGGGCAGCGCCTTTGGACGGAACGCGGAGCGCGCGGATTTGAAGCCGAGCCACAGCAGATACAGCCCGCCGGCAATCTTGATCGCCACCAGACATTCCGAGTAAGTGGCGAGTACGGCCGACAAACCCAGTGACGCCAGCAGCGCCCAGAAGTACGAACCCGACACCACGCCGAGCGCGAAGGTGAGCGCGGAACGGCGGCCCGCGCTCATCGCCAGCGACATGATCGCGAGATTGCTTGGCCCAGGGCTCGCCGTACCGACGAAGTAGGCGCTGTAAGCGATCAGGACATCGGCGGTGAGGAAACTGCTGGCGATCATGGGCTGGACCTCGGCGGCGGGCAGGGCGTGCGGCTCGCAGCGCACACGCGTAGGGAGCGCGAGTCGTCACGCGAACGCAGATTTTGCGCGCGGGCGGAAGAATCTCACAGATACAGTTCGTTGCTCCAGCAACAGCACAATCGCGCGGACGCGGCGGCTTGGGCTCACGCACCGGCTGCCATGCCGATGCAATCCGCGAGCGCGCCGGCCACCGCCTGGCGACTATGCCGCGGACGCTGCACGAGGCCGATCTCCCGCTGAAACGTCGCCTCGCCGAGTTCGAGCGCGACGACGCCGGCCGGCCATTTGCCGAGTCCCGCGCTATTCGGAAGCAGCGCCACGCCGATGCCGCGCGCGACCAGTTGCACGATGCCTTGCAACTCGTCCAGTTCGATCACGTCGCGCACATTGACCCGCGAGCGCCGCAGAAACCGGTCGACCAGCCTGCCGCCGAACGAACTGCGGTCGTAGCGGATAAACGGTTCGCTGCGCAGCAGTTCGCGCCAGGACCGCGTCGCGCCCTTGCCGCGCACGAGCGCCTTGGGCACGAGCAGCACGAACGGTTCGGTGACGAGCGTGCGCCATTCGAGTTCGGACGGCAACGCGAAGGGCGGTTTGATGATGACGGCCAGGTCCAGTTCGCCCGAATCGACTTGCCCCAGCAAGCCCAGCGACACGCCGGGCACGACCCGAATGCGCCAGCCGGGACGGTCGTCGCGAAAGCGCGCGAGTGCGTCGGCGAGAAACGACACTTGCGCGGATGCAATGGCGCCCACCCGCAGCATGCCGCTTTCCGCCGCGACCGCGCCACGTTCGGAGAGCCGCGCGTAGAGCGTCATCATTTCCTCGGCGAGCGTGAGCGTTTCGCGGCCGGCGTCGTTGAGTGTGGCGGAGCGGCCGGTGCGGTCGAAGAGCGCGAAGCCGAGTTCTTCTTCGAGCCGTTGCATTTGCGCGCTCACGGCGGATTGCGTCAGGCCGATGCGCGCGCCGGCGCCCGAAAACGTGCCGTACTGGCTCACAGCGATGAAAGTCTTGAGTTCGCTTAGCATTTTTGATTGATCGAATTTAGTGTTAGTCAGATCAAATATATATCGTTTTTCAACATTTTTAGTCATGGTTAAACTTGGCTTCACGCGTGAGGTTTTCAAAATGCCTGCACGCTCAACCCAATTCCAATCAGCGAGTTCCCCATCATGAGCGTTGCCGATACCGTCTTGCCGCCGTTCCATCTGGCGTTCCCTGTTCATAGCCTTGCCGCCGCGCGCGAGTTTTACGGCGAACTGCTGGGCTGCCCGGAAGGGCGCAGCTCGGACGCGTGGGTCGATTTCAATTTCTATGGCCATCAGATCGTCGCGCATCTCGCGCCTGAGGAAATCGGCCATCGTCATACCAGCAAGGTCGACGGCGATGCCGTGCCGGTCCGTCACTTCGGCGCGGTGCTCTCGATGGCGCAATGGCAGGCCGCCGCAGACAAGCTGCAAGCGGCCGGCATCGACTTCATCATCGAGCCGCATGTGCGTTTCAAGGGCGAAGTGGGCGAACAGGCGACCATGTTCTTCCTCGACCCGTCGGGCAATGCGCTGGAATTCAAGGCGTTCGCGGATATGTCGGCGTTGTTTGCGAAGTAACGCCGGTAGCGGCGTGGCAAAGGGTCGAGGATCGACCAGGCTTTGAATGCGCGTGAAGTATTTGCTTCGCGCAAAACAATCCATGCGATGTTTCGCGACGCGCTCGCGCGACATCGCATTGAAGCGGCACCCCAATTCCGGCTATCTTCTCTTATCAAACGTTTGCTTGCCGGCAAACTCCACGCAGTTCAAGCACCGTTTTTCCTTACGTTAGCCTTCCTGACAATTCCGCCATTTTGGCGCCATGCAGGTGTTGGTGCTAGCGATCTAGCATAAGCGCTGATTCACCATCCCTTACCTGCATTCATCCGGGCGCGTTTCATGTGGATCGTCAACGTTGCGCTTAAGCGGCCCTACACGTTCATCGTGATGGCCATTCTGATCTTGCTGGCGACGCCGTTCGTGCTGTTCACCACGCCGGTCGATGTGCTGCCGGAAATCAATATTCCGGTGGTCAGTATCATCTGGACCTACACGGGCTTGTCGGCCGAAGACATGGCCAACCGCATCACCTCGGTGAACGAGCGCAGTCTGACCACCACGGTCAACGACATCGAGCACATCGAATCGCAATCGCTCGCGGGCATCACGATCCTGAAGGTGTTCCTGCAGCCGAACGCGAACATTCAGACTGCGATCGCGCAAACGGTGGCCGTCGAACAGGCGCAGCTCAAGCAGATGCCGCCGGGCGCCACGCCGCCGCTCGTGATCAGCTACTCGGCTTCAAGCATTCCGGTGATCCAGCTCGGCCTGTCGAGCCCGAAACTCTCCGAGCAGGCGCTCAACGATACGGCGCTGAACTTTCTGCGCCCGCAACTCGTGACGATTCCCGGCGCGGCCGTGCCGTATCCGTATGGCGGCAAGTCGCGGCTGATCTCGGTCGACCTGAACACGCGCGCGCTGCTTGCCAAAGGCCTGACGCCTTCCGATGTGGTCAGCGCGTTCAACGCGCAAAACCTGATCTTGCCGACCGGCACGGCGAAGATCGGACCGAAGGAATACACGATCAACATGAACGGCTCGCCCAGCACGCTGGAAGGGCTCAACGATATTCCGGTGCGCACGCTCAACGGCGCGACCACGTATCTGCG
This sequence comes from Paraburkholderia sp. BL25I1N1, assembly GCF_003002025.1. Classification (GTDB taxonomy): domain Bacteria; phylum Pseudomonadota; class Gammaproteobacteria; order Burkholderiales; family Burkholderiaceae; genus Paraburkholderia. The sequence continues at coordinate 45,202 of NZ_PVZB01000010.1, read as the reverse complement.
TGAAGTCGCGCATGTGCGTGACGGTTTCTCGCCGCAGACCAATATCGTGCGGCAGGACGGGCATCGCGGCGTGCTGATGTCGGTGCTCAAGAACGGCAGTGCCTCGACGCTCTCCATCGTGAATACGCTGAAGGGGCTGCTGCCGAACGCACAAGCGGCATTGCCGCCCGATCTGAAAATCACTGCATTGTTCGATCAGTCGGTGTTCGTGAAAGCGGCGGTGCAGGGCGTAGTGCGCGAGGCGCTGGTCGCCGCCGCGCTGACCGCCGCGATGATCCTGCTGTTCCTCGGCAACTGGCGCAGCACCTGCATTATCGCGATCTCGATTCCGCTGTCGATCCTGTCCTCGCTGATCGCGCTGCATGCGCTCGGGCAGACCATCAACATCATGACGCTCGGCGGCCTCGCGCTGGCGGTGGGGATCCTGGTGGACGATGCCACGGTGACGATCGAGAATATCGAACGGCATCTGCATATGGGCACGAATCTGCACGACGCAATTCTCGACGGCGCGGGTGAAATTGCGATTCCGGCGCTGGTGTCCACGCTCTGTATCTGTATCGTGTTCGTGCCGATGTTCTTCCTGACCGGCGTGGCGCGTTATCTGTTCGTGCCGCTCGCCGAAGCTGTGGTGTTCGCCATGCTGGCGTCGTACATTCTCTCGCGTACGCTGGTGCCGACCCTCGCGATGCTGTTGATGGGGCACGCGCACAAGCCGAAGCCGAGCGCGAAGCCGAATTTGTTCATGCGCCTCTATCACCGCTTCGATCGTGGGTTCGAGCGCATGCGCGCCGGCTACATCATGATTCTGAGCAGCTTGCTGGTGCGTCGCGGCATGTTCGGCAGCGTGTTCCTCGGCTTTTGCGTCGTCTCGATGGGCCTGATTTTCGTGCTCGGCGAAGACTTCTTCCCGAGCGTGGACGCCGGCGACATTCGCCTGCATATGCGTGCGCCGACCGGCACGCGCATCGAGGAAACCGCGCGTCTCGCCGACGAAGTCGAAAAGGTGATTCGCGAGGTCGTGCCGCAGAAAGAACTCGGCACGATTCTCGACAACCTGGGATTGCCCTATAGCGGTATCAATCTTTCGTACAGCAATGCGGGCACGATCGGCACGCTCGACGGCGAGATCCAGGTGGCGCTCAATGAAGATCACAAGCCCACGCAAATCTACATGGACAAACTGCGCGCGATTCTGCCGCAGCGCTTTCCGGGCGTCGAGTTTTTCTTCCAGCCGGCCGACATCGTCACGCAGATTCTTAACTTCGGTTTGCCTGCTGCCGTTGACGTGCAGATTTCCGGCGCGAATCAGGAGGGCAACTTCGACATTGCGCGCAAGCTGCTGAAACAGGTGCGCATGATTCCCGGCACGGTGGACACGCACATCCAGCAGAAACTGGATGAACCGGCGATCAATCTTCAGATGGACCGCACGCGGCTTCAGCAACTCAATCTGAGCGCGAGCAATGTGGCGCAAAACGTGCTCATTTCCTTGTCGGGCAGCTCGCAAACATCGCCGGGTTTCTGGTTCAACAACCGCAACGGCGTGGAATACAACGTCGCGGTGCAAACGCCGCAGTACCAGGTGTCGTCGATCGATGAACTCTTGCGCACGCCGGTCTCCGGTTCGGCCAGCGGCCCGACGCAACTGCTCGGCAACCTGGTGCGGGTCGCACCGCAGACGCAGTTCGCCGAAGTCACGCACTACAACATCAGGCCGGTGATCGATCTGTATGTGAGCGTCGAGAAGCGCGACCTCGGGAGCGTGGCGAATCAGGTCGACAAGCTGGTGGACAACGTGCGCGCGTCGCTGCCGCGCGGCAGTCAGATTACGGTGCGCGGCCAGGTGCAGACCATGCGCAGTTCGTTCTTCGGACTGGGACTCGGCGTGGCGATGGCGATCGTGCTGGTGTACCTGCTGATCGTCGTGAACTTCCAGTCGTGGGTCGATCCGCTGATCATCGTCAGCGCGTTGCCCGCGGCGCTGGCGGGCATTGTGTGGATGCTGTTCCTGACCGGCACGCACCTGAGCGTGCCGGCCTTGACCGGCGCGATCATGACCATGGGCGTGGCTACCGCCAACAGTATTCTGATGGTGTCGTTCGCGCGCCAGCGTCTGTCCGCCGGCGCACCGCCGCTGACCGCCGCGCTCGAAGCCGGCGCAAGCCGGATCAGGCCGGTGCTGATGACGGCCTTCGCGATGATCATCGGCATGATTCCGATGGCGCTCGGTCTGGGCGAAGGCGCCGAGCAGAATGCGCCGCTCGGCCGCGCGGTGATCGGCGGCTTGCTGTTCGCCACCGTGTCCACACTGTTTTTCGTGCCGCTGGTGTTCGCGGCGATTCACTCGCGCCTCGCGCGCCGCCACCGCGGCGACGACGACAATGGCGGCGCGAATCACACGAGTTCCCACGACGACGGCCCCGCGCCCGAGCACGGCGGCGCTGGCAAGCCCGCGTAAAGTTAAATGACGGCTGACTGATATGGCTGACTGAGATGGCTGACTGAGATGGCTGACTGAGATGACCGAAAAAACTCATGCATCGCTAGCGATTCCTGCGCGAGAGACGGAAGGCGGCCACGCCTTGCCACCGCGCCATCAAGAATGGAAGCGCGCCAAAATCGCCGTGTGGATCGTGCTGGCGCTGCTGGCCGTCGGGGCCTTGCGCACCGTGACCGCCAACATCATGCAAAACCGTGCGGTGGCGGAGACCACGAAGCAGAACGCCACGCAGTATGTGAACGTGGTGAGCCCGACCCAGACCGAAGGCGGCGGCGATACCTTGCTGCCGGGCACGCTGCGCGGCTACGTCGAATCGCCGATCTTTGCGCGTTCCACCGGTTATCTGCTGCACTGGTACGCCGATATCGGCGCGCGAGTGAAGCAGGGCCAATTGCTCGCCGATCTGGATACGCCGGAAATCGATCAGGAACTCGCGCAAGCTTTGGCGCAGCGCCAGCAAACCAGTTCGAGCCTCGGCCTCGCGAAAAGCTCACTGGATCGTTGGCAGCAATTGCGTCAGCGCGATGCGGTCTCGCAGCAGGAACTCGACGAACGGCAGAGCACTTATACGCAAGACGTCGCCAATCTCGCTGCCGCCGACGCCAACGTCAAGCGCCTGCAGCAGCTCGAATCGTTCAAGCGGATCGTCGCGCCGTTCGCGGGCGTGGTCACGCAACGCAATGTGGATGTCGGTGACCTGATCGACGCGGGCAGCGGCACGAGCCGCGCGCTCTTCGCGCTCGCGCAGTCGGACCCGCTGCGCGTTTATGTGCAATTGCCGCAGGCGTACGCGCAAAACGTGTCGGCGGGACAGAAGGTGGTGGTGACGCAGGCCGAACTGCCGGGCCAGCAATTCCACGGCACGATCACGCACATTTCCGGCGCGATCGACGTGCCCACCCGTTCGCTGCAGATCGAAGTGACCTTGCCGAATCCGGACGACAAGCTGCGCCCCGGCGCGTATGTCCAGGTCGCGGTGCCGGCCCTGGCGCATGCGCGATTGACGGTGCCCGGCAATGCTTTGCTGTTTCGTGCCGAAGGCCCGCGCGTCGCCGTGGTCGATGCAAAGGGCAACGTGCAGCTGCACAAGATCGTGATCGCGCAGGATCTCGGACAGTCGCTTGAAATCGAAAGCGGCGTCGAGGCGAACGACAAGATCATCCTCAACCCGAGCGATTCGATCGCGGACGGCGATCACGTGCAGATCCAGCAGCCGCAAACCAACCGCAAGGGGGCGTCGTGAAGCATGTGGCCACATGCCGTGCGCTGACGACGCTGGCGGGCGCGGCGTTGCTGGCCGCGTGCACGGTCGGGCCGAATTACGAGCGGCCGCAGGCCGAGGTGCCGCCCAGCTGGCAAACCGATTCGTACTGGCGCGTGGCCGTGCCGTCTCATGCACCGATCTCGCCGGACTGGTGGAGCGCGTTCAGCGATCCAACGCTCGCCACGCTGGAAACGCAGGCGCTCGCGCAGAATCAGACGCTGGTCGCGGCCAGCGCGCATTACGAGCAGGCCCGGGCGACGCTCGCGAATAACCGCGCACAGCAGATTCCCGAAGTCGATTTCGCGGCGCAGGGATCGCGCTTCCGGATTTCGCAGAACCGTCCACGAACGAATTACGGCACGCCCACGACGTCGACGGTGCAAAACAATGTGCAGCTCGGCCCCACGATCAGCTACGACACCGATCTATTCGGCCGGATACGTCGCGAAGTGGAAGGCGCGGCGGCTTCCGCGCAGCAATCGGCGGATGATCTGGCCAACGCGCGGCTCGTGCTCACCACCGATCTCGCCAGCGACTATTTCTCGCTGCGTGAGCTCGACGCCGAGATCGACGTGCTGAATCGGTCGGTGAAACTGCAGCAGAAGGCGCTCGACTACGTCACCACGGAACATGATCTCGGTTCGGTGTCCGGGCTCGACGTGCTGCAACAGAAGTCGCTGCTCGACTCGACGCGCGTGCAGGCGCAACTGCTGCTGAATCAGCGGGCGCAGTTCGAACATGCGATCGCTGCTTTGGTCGGCGTGCCCGCGCCGCAGTTTTCGATCGAGCCCAAGGTGCTCGCGGTTCAGGTGCCGTCGATTCCGCTTGGCGTGCCCAGCGACGTGTTGCAGCGACGGCCGGATGTCGCCTCGGCGGAGCGCGCAATGGCCGCGGCGAACGCGCAGATCGGCGTCGCCAGGGCGGCATTCTTCCCGAGTCTCACGCTGGCGCCGAGCATCGGTTGGGAAAGCACGCAGTTTGCCAGCCTGCTGAGCGCGCCGACGCTGATGTGGACGCTCGGCGCGGCAGTCGGCCAGGTGCTGTTCGACGGCGGCCGTCGCGCGGCCAACGTGAAGTTCGCGAGCGAAGGCTACAAGGCCACCGAGGCGAACTACCGCCAGACCGTGCTCACCGCGTTCCAGCAGGTGCAGGACGGCATCACCGGACTGTCCGTGCTGGATGGCGCGGCGAAGCAGTCGAGCGAGGCCGTCACCGATGCGCAGCGTCTGCTGGCGCTCGCCAACGACCGCTATTCGGGCGGCCTCGTCGCGTACCTCGACGTGATCACCGCGCAGCAGTCGCTGCTCACCAGCGAGCGCCAGGACGTGCAGATTCACGGCCAGCAGATGACGTTGTCGGTCTCTCTCGTGAAGGCGCTCGGCGGCGGCTGGGACGTCGGCACGGACATGTCGAATACGCCGGAGGGCACGCAGCCCGGCGACACGAAGGAGGCGATGGCTCCCGCGCGGTGAGCTAGCGGATCATGAAGCAGCAGGGGCGGCAGCGGGAGCACGCGGCGGTGCGCAAGACGATTGCAAGGCGTTTCGTATAATGCACATACAAGGGGACGCGCATGAAATTGCTGATTGTTGAAGACGAGCACAAGGTGGTGGACTACCTGCGCTCCGGTTTGACAGAGCAGGGGTGGGTCGTCGACGTTGCGCTCGACGGCGAGGAAGGCATGCATCTGGCCACCGAATTCGATTACGACGTGATCGTCCTCGATGTGATGCTGCCCAAACGCGACGGCTTCAGCGTGTTGAAGGCGCTGCGTATGCGCAAGTCCACGCCGGTCATCATGCTCACCGCGCGCGATCACGTGAACGACCGCGTGCGCGGCCTGCGCGAAGGCGCCGACGACTACCTCACCAAGCCCTTTTCGTTTCTCGAACTGGTCGAGCGGCTTCATGCTCTCGCGCGCCGCACGCGCTCGCAGGAGTCGACGCTGATTTCCGTCGGCGATCTGTTCGTCGATCTGATCGGCCGGCGCGCGACGCGCGACGGCGTGCGCCTCGACCTCACCGCCAAGGAATTCCAGCTGCTCAGCGTGCTGGCGCGCCGGCAAGGCGACATTCTGTCGAAGACCGCGATTACCGAACTCGTCTGGGACGTCAACTTCGACAGCCATACCAACGTGGTCGAGACCGCGATCAAGCGATTGCGCGCCAAGCTCGACGGCCCGTTCCCCTCCAAACTGCTGCACACCGTGCGCGGCATGGGGTACGTGCTCGAAGTGCGTGAAGAGGCGGAGCAGCCATGAACAGGTCGATTGCCCGGCGCCTCGCGTTGATGTTCGCGTTGGTCGCGCTGTTCGTGTTCACGCTGGTCGGCACGGGGCTCTTTCTGGTGCTGCGCACGCAGCTCGAACATCATCTGCGCGAGTCGCTCGACGACCGCACGCAGATCGCGCGCATCATCGTGTATCACGCCGTGACGCCGGAGAAGTGGCGCATGGCGCGCGAAAAGCTTACCGACATGACGCCGCGCGACGGCAGCACGGTATATGCGGTGTCGAGCACCGATCCGTATTTCCATTACGGCACGCCGGTCGGCGGCTCGGTGGTCACGAGCTGGGCCGGCGGCTATGCGCGCGTGACGCCGGCGGGCGGCGGCCAGGACATGCTGACCTCCACGGTGACGATTCCGGCTTACGGCGCCCGTCCGGCGGTGCAGTTGCAGGTGGCCGCGAGCTATTCGCCCAATGTACGCACCATGCGCGTGTTCGGCTCGGCGCTCGCCGCGTTGTCGGCGCTCGGCAGTCTTGGCGTGTTGCTGCTCAGCTATTCGGTCACGCGGCTCGGTCTCGCGCCGCTCACGCGTCTCACGCGCGACGCTTCCGCCGTGAGTCCGAATAACCGCTCGCAGCGTCTGAATACGGCCTCGCTGCCGCTCGAACTGAACGACCTGGCCAACTCCTTCAATGGTGCATTGGAGCGGCTCGATGGTGCGTATGGCCGCCTCGAATCATTCAATGCGGACGTGGCCCACGAACTGCGCACGCCGGTGACGATTCTGATCGGCCAGACGGAAGTGGCGTTGACACGCAATCGCTCGGTCGACGATCTGCGTCACACGTTGCAATCGAATCTCGAAGAATACGAGCGCATGCGGGCGATCATCAACGACATGCTGTTTCTCGCACGCGCCGATCAGGGCGAGCGCGCGACGGGTCTCGTCGACGTGTCGCTGGCCGCGGAAGTCGCGCATACGCTGGAGTTTCTGGAGATACCGCTCGAAGAAGCGCGGGTGCATGCGCAATTGCGCGGCGACGCCCTGGCGCGCGTGAACCGCTCGCTGTTCGGCCGCGCCTGCACGAATCTGTTGATGAACGCTATCCAGCATTGCGAGCCGGACGCCGAGATCAGCGTGACGATCGTGAGTGACGAGAGTCAGGTGCGCGTGGCGGTGGCCAATCCCGGTGAGCCGATCTCGCCGGATGTGCTCGAACATCTGTTCGACCGCTTCTACCGCGCGGAAGTCTCGCGCACGAATAGCCGCGAAAATCACGGCCTCGGGCTTGCGATCGTGAAAGCGATCGCGGAGATGCATCGCGGCACCGTGTCCGCGCAAAGCGCGCACGGCATCAACACCTTTGTGTTTTCGGTCGCGGCGGTTTCGCCGACGGAAGCCGGCGTGCCGGCGGCGCGCTCGAATCCGGGTGCGGCTGCTGACGGAACCGGTTATCCGCCACTGGTGAAGAGCAAGTCAGCCTGAATCGGCAGATGCCGCAGCAGCGTTCGAAGGTCGTCTCGCGGCTCGTCGAGATACATTCGCTCCGCAAGCCGGTACATGGACTAGAAATCCAGCGTGAACTGAGCCGGCGCGTCGCTCTCCGTCGCTCCCGCGCGTTGGAGGCCGCCTGCCTTCACGCCCAGCAACCTGATGGATTTAACCAGTTCTACCCGTTTCAGACATTGGGTGGCCGCGTGGCGCAGTGCCTTGGCGTCCGCAACCGGCTCCTGGAGTGTGACGTCACGCGTTACTGTCTGAAAGTCGTTGAAGCGGAGCTTGATCCCGATCCTGCGCGCGAGATAGCCTTTACGCTGCAAGTCCGACGCCACCTGTTCGCATAAACGGGTAAATGCAGTACCGAGTTCCCGCCTGTGTCGTACGGCGTGCAGGTCCTGCTCGAAGGTGGTCTCGCGGCTCATCGAGACAGGCTCGCTGTAAGTCACCACTGGCCTGTCATCGAGCCCATGGGAAACTCTGCGAAGCCATGCCCCATAGCTCCGTCCGAACTGTTCGATCAGCCATTGCTCGCTGCATGCGGCAATGTCACCGATGGTCGTTATCCCTAGCGACGTCAGCTTGGCGTTAGCCTTCGGCCCGATACCGTTGATTTTTGCCGCAGCCATTGGCCAGATCCTGGCTTGCAGATCCTCACGCCGCAGAATGGTGATTCCGTCTGGCTTCTGGATGTCCGAACATAGTTTTGCCAGGAGCTTATTGGGCGCAATGCCGACCGAACATGTGAGATTGGTCGCCTCGAAGACGGCGGATTTCAGCTTCCGTGCAATTTGCTCCGATTCGTCGTTCAGAAGCGATAGATCGGCGTAGACCTCGTCGATGCCCACGTCCTCGACTGTCGGACTGACGGACCGGATTGCGTCCTTGAACAGTCGTGAGTACGTTCGATAGAGATCAAAGTTCACTGGAAGGAGAATGGCATCCGGCGCCAGCCGGGCTGCCTGCATGGTGGGCATTCCGGAGTGAACTCCGAACGCTCGTGCTTCGTAGGTTGCGGTCGTCAGGACGCCTCTGCCCGTATAGTCGCGTAAGCGCGCGAATTCACGCGTCCCGTCCGGGTTCGTTCGGGGCGCGTCCGAACGACGGCCGGCAACCACCATGGCTTGGCCTCGCAGTTCCGGATACTGCGAAAGTTCACAGGACGCAAAGAATGCGTCCATGTCAATATGGGCTATGCGCCTGTCATCTGGCATGCCTTGATACTCAAAAATAGCGTTCACGGTCTGGCTTGGCCAATAGGGCGCTTATCTGGACCCCAGTCATGAACGTCGATATAGCGAGAAGTCGCGTTCTGCGGCGCAAATACCTAGACTGTACATTCATACAGTGTTTTTGTCAGGTCGTAGGGCCTCGCGAACTGTCTGGCGCTTCGATCCGAGCGGCAGAATGCTTTTAGCCTCAGCCATAGATCGCTTTCGTTAGAATCTGTTTTCGATCCTTATATTTCTAAAACCGGAGACCAACGTGCCAGGCTTACTTCCCGATGTCGACCCCGAGGGGCTCCTCGAATATTCAGTCGTCTACACCGACCGATCCATCAATCACATGTCGCAACTCTTCCAGGGAGTCATGCGCGATATTTCCGATTCGCTGAAGAAGGTCTACAACGCGAAGTCGGCCGTGGTCGTCCCGGGCAGCGGGACTTTCGGCATGGAAGCCGTTGCCCGGCAGTTCGCAACGAACAGGAAGTGTCTGGTTATCCGCAATGGCTGGTTCAGTTATCGCTGGACGCAGATTTTCGACATGGGCGGCATTCCGTCTGAATCGATCGTGCTGAAGGCGCGCCCGGTCGAACAAGGGAGACAGGCGGCCTACGCGCCGCCGCCGATCGAAGACGTGGTCGCCGCGATCAGGGAAAACAAGCCGGATCTGGTGTTTGCGCCGCATGTCGAGACCGCCTCCGGGATCATGCTGCCGGACGCTTATTTGCGCGCGGTGGCCGACGCCGTGCATGCCGTCGGCGGCATGTTCGTACTGGATTGCATTGCCTCCGGCACGGTCTGGGTCGACATGAAGGCGAGCGGTGTCGACGTTCTGATCAGCGCGCCGCAAAAGGGCTGGAGCGCGTCACCGTGCTGCGGGCTGGTCATGCTGAGTCCGCTTGCACGCGAAAGGATCGACGGAACGACAAGCACCAGTTTCGCTTGCGATCTTCGCAAATGGCTGCAGATCATGGAAGCCTACGAGAACGGCGGGTTCGCTTACCACGCAACGATGCCCACGGACGGTCTCGCGATCTTGCGGGACGTCATGAAGGAGACCGAGACATACGGCTTCGATAAAGTGAGAGCGGAGCAGCTTGAACTCGGCAAGCGCGTTCGCGCGCTCCTTGCGGACAACGGTTTCAGAAGCGTGGCGGCCGAAGGCTTCGAGGCTCCGGGCGTGGTAGTTAGTTACACGGACGATGATGGGATTCGATCCGGCAAGAAGTTCGCGGATGCGGGGTTGCAGGTCGCGGCTGGAGTTCCGCTGCAATGTGACGAGCCAGAGGATTTTAAGACCTTCCGCATTGGGTTATTTGGCCTGGACAAACTGCACGACGTTGACGGTGCGGTGGAGAGGCTTGCGAAGGCGCTGGATCGTATTAACCTGCGCTCGCGTCTTACGGACTCGCAGAATGACGCGGCAGGCGCACCGTAAATACCGTTTCGGCCTCGTCCGAGCGGGCGCTGATATCGCCGCGGTGAGCCCGGGCGATTTCCTGGGCGATGTAGAGCCCGAGTCCCAGGCTATCCTGGGCGCTCGGCCCGCCTTCCGCACCCGGACCGCGCTCAAGGGGCTCGAAGATACGGTGGAGTGCTGACGGCGGTATTGCCTGGCCTTGATTTACCACCTCAATCGACACGTCCTCACCGTTCCCGGCCACCAGCACCTTTACAGCGGCGCTCGGCTCTCCGTACTTGAACGCATTTCCAACAAGGTTGCCCAGCATCTGCTGGATGCGCCGACTGTCGCACGTGGCTCGGGTATCGCCGGCGGTCTCAAGCTCGACCTTCCGGCCCGCGTGCGCGGCGCACAACTGGTCCAACTCGTCGGCCACCAGCGTGCCAAGATCGACCGGCGCCTGCGTCACGCGGATGCCCAGTCCGAGCTTGGTCCGGCTGAAGTCCAGCATGTCGTCCAGAAGCGCCTGCATGCGGGCGCCGCTTCGGATCAACCGGGCCGCAGCGGTGGATACTTCCTGGCCGTCGTTCAGTCTCGCGAGGTGGTGTGCGGTGACCTGGATGGTCTGCAAGGGGCTTCGCATATCGTGGCCCAGCATACCCAGCAGCAGGTTACGGCTCTGGTCGACCTGGTTCGTGAAAAAACTTACCGACTCGCTTAGGGCCTGGTCGATGGCTTCGTTAAACCGGATCACGTCGTCGAGTTCATCTGTCGGCGGGCCGCCGCTATCCAGCCATAACCTGAGCACCGCGGCGCGCAGGGCGCGATACTCGGCAGTCAGCTGATTGATATCGAAGCCGCCACGGGCACGGAGCACCGCGTGCGTCTGGGCAGCTGTTTCCGGCGCGTCGATCACCGGCGACACGCGGCCGTGCGACTTCGCGAGTTGCGCCTGCCTGGTCTGCGGCGTAGACAGGTCTTTCGCAATCGCCTCCAGGATTTGCTGCGCATGGTCCTGTAGTTCTCGCGAGGTCATGCCTTGGGCGGCGGGCAGCAATGTCGCGGCAAAAGATTCCCACTCGGCGAGAATTGCCTCCATTTCTTTCGAAATGAACTGAGCCAGTCGCATGTTTGTTCCGAAAGCGGCAACTTCGTGGCGGGCGGGTGGCCCGAATTCTGATCATCGTATCCGAACCGTCGCCCAGTTGGTGCAATGATCGGCCGCCCGCTGCGCCGGGTTCGATAATTGCTACCGTATCTAGACTAAAGTGCGCCCGCATCTATTGTTGCCGGGCACCCGACGGGCAGATCCACCGCACGTCTCATCCAAAAAATGACTTCCATGACCCCGCAATCCGATGCCTTCAGCTCTGTGTGGCTCCGGCTTTGGGCCGAATCCACCCAGGACTACTCCATCTTCGCCCTTTCGCCGGAAGGCACGGTGCTCACGTGGAACCCGGGCGGCGAATCCATTCAAGGCTATCGCCCCGACGAGATTATTGGCCGGTCGTTTGCCCTTTTTTACCCCGAGGCCGAGCGTGCCGCGGGCGCGCCCGAGGCCGCGCTGCGCGCCGCCACCGAGGGCGGGCGTTACATCGCGGAGGGCTGGCGCGTGCGCAAGGATGGCACGTCGTTCTGGGCGAACGTCGTCATGACACCGCTGCGCGACAGCAGCGGCAAGCTCATCGGTTTTGGCAAGGTGGTCCGCGACGTCAGCGACAAGAAGGCCGCTCACGACGCGGTGCTCGAGAGCGAGCGCAGCTTCCGTCTGCTGGTCCAGGGCGTTACCGACTATGCCATCTTCATGCTCTCGCCCGACGGGCACATCACCAGTTGGAACGCGGGGGCGCGCAGGATCAAGGGCTACACCGAGAAGGAGATCATCGGCTCGCATTTTTCCCGGTTCTACACCCCGGAGGATGTCGCGGCGGGGGTCCCCTTCCGGGGCCTGGGCACGGCACGGCGGGAGGGACGTTTCGAGGCCGAGGGCTGGCGCGTGCGCAGCGACGGAAGCCGTTTCTTCGCGCATGTCGTGATAGACGCCATTCATGAAAACGGTGAGCTGGTCGGATTTGCAAAAATCACACGCGACATCACCGAGCGACGGCGCGCCAGCGAGCAGCTCGAGCAAACGCAGAAAGCCCTGTTCCAGGCACAGAAGATGGAAGCCCTGGGCAAACTGACGGGCGGCGTGGCGCACGACTTCAACAACGTTCTCCAGGTCATGCGCGGCAATCTGGAACTGCTCGAAAGCCGGCACGGCCGCGACGGCTGGAGCGCCGAGCGGCTGGGCAACGCGCTCGACGCGGTCGATCGCGGCGCGAAGCTCGCGTCGCAACTGCTGGCCTTCGGTCGCCAGCAGCCTCTTGAGCCCGTCGTCATCAACCCGGCGCGTCAGTTGCAGGCGCTGGACGACCTCTTGCGGCGGGTACTAGGCGAGCGGGTCGAGATTGAGTCCGTCGTGGCCGGCGGCCTGTGGAATACCATCGCCGATCCCCATCAGCTTGAAAACGTGATCCTGAATCTGGCCATCAATGCGCGCGACGCGATGCCGGACGGCGGCAAGCTCACGCTTGAACTCGCCAACGCGACGCTCGACGACGAGTACGTCTCAGCGCTTACCGACGTCTCAGCGGGGCAGTATGTGATGCTGGCTGTCACGGACACGGGGACCGGCATGAGCCGGGAAGTGATTGAGCGCGCTTTTGACCCGTTCTTCAGCACGAAGCCAGAGGGCCGCGGCACGGGCCTCGGCCTGAGCATGGCCTACGGCTTCGTCAAGCAGAGTGGCGGCCATATCCGCCTCTACAGCGAGCTCGGTGAGGGAACGACCGTCAGGATCTATCTGCCCCGCTCGAGCGGCACGGCGGTTGAGACCAGGCGTAACACCGGGGGTGTCCTCAAGCACGGCAGCGAGACGATCCTGGTCGTGGAGGACGATCTGAAGGTCCAGGCGACCGTCGTTGAACTTCTCAGCGGTCTTGGTTATGCGGTACTCAAGGCCAACGACGCAGAGCAGGCACTGAGCGTCGTGGCGAGCGGCGTGCACATCGATCTGCTATTTACCGACGTGGTGATGCCCGGCGCGCTGCGCAGTCCGGAAATGGCCAGAAGGGCAGTCCAGATGCTGCCTGAATTGAAGGTGCTTTTTACGTCGGGTTATACGCAGAACGCGATCGTGCATGGTGGCCGGCTCGATCCTGGCGTGGAACTGCTGAGCAAGCCGTACAGCCGCCAGCAGCTCGCCTCCAAGGTGCGACAGGTGCTTGGTAAAAACGACACCGAAGCGACCGGAGCGGGTGCGGACGGTACGCGTCGAGGCGAGGAGGTCGGGCCAGGCGGAAACGGCGAGGGCCTGCGCATCCTGGTTGTGGAAGACGACGTTGCGTCGCTGGACGCAACCTGCGAACTGCTGATGCTGATCGGGATGCGTCCGCAGCGCGCAGAAAGCGCGGCGGCGGCGCTGAATGCGCTGGAAGCGGACGACTACGACGTCCTGTTCACGGACGTCATCATGCCGGACATGTCGGGCACCGAGCTCGCGCGACGCGCGGCTTCCGCCCGCCCGGCACTCCGGATCATTTTCGCTTCCGGAAACGTTGTCCCGGAGCACGAGAGGTTCGACTTCGAATGGTCGGCGCTGCGCAAGCCTTTCACGCTTGACCAGTTGCGCGCCGCCTTGCCGCCGGCCCACAGCTCACGGGCGAAGCGGCGTGCCGGCGATGGACAGGCGCGGACACGGGACAATTGAACGGACCGGCTCCGTGGCGCGGCCCGGTCGCCAGGCGGTAACTGGTGTTTTGTGGCGCAGCGAATTGCCGTCGATGCCCATCGAACTGTGCGTGAGGCCGCTACGTGAAAGACCGTACGGCCTCATCTTTTTTCCGGCGAACAGCGCGATCACGCTGTCGCGCTCGCGCCCGTCCATGAGACGAAGTTCCGAATCAGCCTTGATGACGGCTTCCTGCCGGCGCCCGGGCTAGCCGATATCAATCGTGCGGCCCACGGACCGCGCTGGCTCCGATTTCGGCACGGTCAACGTGAGCACACCGTTGTCGAACTTTGCCAGGGCATGATCGGGATCGGCGTTCTCCGGCATCGGGATCGTACGCACGAAGCTGCCATGGGCGCGCTCGAGCCGGTAGCATCCGTCTTCCTCGCTGCGCACATCCTGCTTTTTCTCGCCGCGCAACACGAACGCCCCATCTTCGACGGTGACAGTCAGATCCTCTCGCTGCATTCCAGGCAGTTCGACGGTCACGCGCAGCACTTTTCCTTCGTCGACCACGTCGATGCGCGGCTGGAAGCGCGATGAACTGAAGTCCCCAAACCATCGTTCCAGCGCGCCGCGGCCCGCGAAGGGGTCGTGAAAGAACTCCTCCACGACGCGCCACGGTTCGCGCATGAACAATCCCGGCAGGTCGGGCCAGGAGGCGCGCCACGGGTCGGTGGCCGGCTGGCTTTCCGGGCTGTCCGCATCGGACTTGCGCCCTGCGCGACGAAGGAATTTAAAAGGATTCCACTTCTTCAGATCCGTGTTCATCGTAGTTTCCTCCGGTAGTTTTCTCCTTAAGGCCAGTCTGGCAGGAGAGCCGGATGCCGGTCATCCGGCGCGAACAGTGGCGTGAGCGTCGATGTTTCCGGTTGCCCGCGCGCGGCCGTCGACACTCCTCGTTCGCGCGGCGAGCGGGTCGTCTCGCAGCAGCCGACGTAGCGGCATTGCCAGCGCGCTGCCAGTGTATTCACTCCGGCGTCCTGACCTCACAGTGGAAGGTGGTGGCGGCCTGGTGGCCGCCACCGGGTTCTCTCCTATGGTTGTCGCCTGTCTGCCGGGTTCAGGTCGTGCGCACCTCGATCCGCCGCGGCCGGGCTTCGTCGCGGCGCGGTATCCTCAGCGTCAACACTCCGTCCTTCAGGTTGGCGTCGATTTTCGTCGGGTCGAAGTCAACCCCAAGAGCGAACGCCCGCGCGAAGTGAGGCTGGCGGATTTCCGCGTGGTGCAGGCGCAGTTCCGCCGGCGTGGGTACGACTGCCTCTGCCTCGATGTACAGGTTGCCGTCGTGCACCTTCACATCGAGCCGGTCCTTTGTCACGCCGGGCAAATCCGCCCACAGAGTGACGCCCTGGCTATCCTCGAAGATGTCCACGGGCGGCGTGAGCGTGATCCGGCGTTGTGACGGGTCGTCCGCGCGCCGCTCGACCGCCTTTTCGTCTTTCCTGGCAAGTTCTGTGGTGTCGTTCATGATGTCCTCCTCAGTTCTGTGACCGGTTTCATTGAACGGTGATGGCCCGCGGCTTTGATGTTTCCCGCTTGCCGATACTCACGGTCAGGCAGCCATTGGTGTACTGCGCCGTGACCTTGTCGGGGTCCGCGTGCTGCGGCAGTTCAATGACGCGCCGGAAAGCGCCGGCGAAGCGCTCCTGCGCATAGGTACGGGTGTCGTCGCCGGCCGCTTCCGGCTGTGGGGTCCGGCGCTCGCCGCTGATGGTCAGCAGCCCCTTGTCGATCGACACATCGAGGTTCGCCGGATCGACACCCGGCGCGAATACGACGATCTCGATCGAGTCGTCGGTCGAGCCGATGTTGACCTGCGGGAACGCGCCGGAGCGCCCGGAACGGATGCTGGACGGGAAGCCGCCAAACAGGCTCGCCATCTGCCGTTGCAGACGGTCTAGCTCGCTGGAAAGATCGGTCCCGAAGTAGAGATCGCTCATGGTCATTTCCTCCTTCAAGCCAGCAGGAAGACGAACCGGTCTACGCGCTCCAGTCCGTCTGCCGTGCTGCGGGCAAACAAATAGAAACACGCAGCGCGCCGGACTGCTGGCGCGACTGCCTCAGCGGAATTCAAGATAGAAATCCCGCGCGGAAATTTCAAGAGGGTATCGCCACTTTTTATCCTTGAATTTGGGCGGCCGCATCCCTACCTCCAGGACACCCCTGACGAACCATGCGAGGACACCATGGAATTCGAAAACGACTGGCTGACACTGGGACGGCACCGGATCCGGCTGCGCTCAACCAAGGGCTTTCCGACCGAGACGATGCGCACCGCGGTCGAAGTCATCCGGCTGGCAATCGACAACAATATGAGCGCCCGCGCGCGCCTGGTTGAAGTGGTATTCCACCGGGAATCCGCTTACGAAATCGCTGTCGGCACCACGTTTGCCGACGACCGCCTTTGCGCGCCGCAACTGGAAGCGGCGATCGCGACAGTCCTGGGTCTGCAACCCGCGCAGATCAATATTCTGGTGACTGTGGTGACGCAGGAGGAGGTCGATCTGCACTTCGGTGTCTACGAGAGAATGCTGGCCGAAAAGCTTGGCGTGGTGCCGCCGATCCAGTGATCGCCCGGCAGAACGAAGGCAGGAGCGCGGGTGCCGGAATGGCTGCTGCGGTGGCCTCCACGCTACCAAACGTAAAGCCACGCGAGCAAGGTGAGGACTGAAAAGAGCGTAGACATCGAGATCACGGCACCCACTACGTTCTTTTCGACGTCGTATTCGACCGCGAGCACATAAGCACTCTTGGCTGTGGGCACGGCAGCGCACACGACGGCGGCAATGGTCGCGGTCCGGTCGAGCCCGGCCGCAAGGCAAAGGCCATAGACCACGAGCGGCATGATGGCTAGCTTGAGGGCCGTCAGCAACGCATACAGACCCAGCCGCTCGCGCAGTTCGGCGATGGTCAGATCGAGTCCGATTGCGAACAGCGCGCATGGCGTCAGCGCTTCGCCGAGTATGGTGAGAAACGACACGGCCGGTCCGTACAGCTTCAAACCGAGGATCGACGCAAGCAGTCCGAAGATTGTCGCGAGAATGACGGGATTGGTCGCGATCTGCCGCAACAGCGCAGCCGTCCGTATGTTGCCTGACGTATCGTATCGCCCGATTTCGAGCAGCAGAACCAGTATCGGAAACATGACGGCGCCGACGAAGACGGTCGCGATCGCCGCCGCGAGTACGCCCGGTTGGCCAAAAAGCGACTTCAATATGGGGAGCGCGACGAATCCGGTGTTGGTCATCGACACGGCCGCAGCCAGCATGCCGCTCTTCGCGACGCCCGCGCTCCACGCCGTTCGCACGAACATCATGACCGCCACGAAGCAGATCATGGAGCCGCCGCCGAACGCGGCCAGAAAGCGCCAGTCAAGGAGCGAGTGAAGCGACTCGTCGGCGATCGTCAGGAAGACCAGCGCGGGCATCGCCACGTAGTAGGCGAAGCGCATCAGCGGCGCGGCCAGCGCGCGCGGCATGTAGCCCGAGGCGCCGGCAACCCACCCCGTTAGAATGATGGCGAAGATGGGAAGTATTGTGCCGGCGAGATGCATCGCGATCTCCTGTAGCGATGGGACCTGGGCGCATCAACGCTCATCCCTGACCGGACGTCATTATCGGAGAAAACGTGGTGCGACAGGCGACGCAGTGCTAGCCGCAAGCCGACAACCGGTCATTGACGATCGCGCGATCCGCCCGCCGCCGGCTTCTCGACATGCACGCGGCGACCGCCGCCGGTTCTTCTATTGCGCCGTTTGCTGGCGCTGGTATTCGTTCTTTTTCATCTGCAGATACTCTTGCCGGCTCACCTCGTGCAATTGGCGCGGGTACTGCTCCGTCGCATCGAACCATGTCGCAAAGCGTTGCTCGACGCGTTTGTCGGCGGGCAGGGAAAGCGAACCCAGGTACGCGTCGATGGCGAGGTAATAGCGCATCGTATTGCGCTCGACGAGGCCGCGCACACCGCCCACGTAATCGCCGTTCGACGCCTGCGTAAAGCCCACTTTCGCGCTGCCGATGGTCGCGAGATAGGTCTTCATTGCGATGCGTCCCGCCATGCCGAATCCGTACGAATACGTGAGATGCAGGAACGTGCGCCCTTTGCCGATATCGACGGCTTCCAGCACGATGCGATAGTCCCTCGTGCTGAGTGGTCCTTCCGCGGCGCTCAGATCGACCTGGAAGTAGTCGGGATTGGTCGCGACCGAACGGTAGTTGAGCTGCACACGCGACGTGTCGCCGAGTTCCTGTTCCGTCTTCTTGCCGACGTTCATGTTGATGGTCGCGCCGTTGCTGCCTGAAGTGGCATGACAGTACTTCGTGTTCAGATGCAGGATCAGCACTTCGCACCAGGTCGCGGGGCCTCGCTGCGGGTCGTTGAAGGCGCTGTTGACGGTCGCGAACGGATAATCGACTACGGCGTAGATATCGCCCTTCAACGCGTTCTGCGCTTCCTGCGAATCAAGATGGATTGGACGATGGAACACGTTCGACTTCAGCTGTGGCGCTAGCGTGTCGTACTTGCCCCTCAGCGCGGCGGCGTTGTCGTCGGCCCATGTGAGCCCGCCGGGCCAGAGACCCGACAGCGTGAGCGCGACGAGTACGAGCCGTTTGATGATTCGCATGATCCGCTGGATGTTCATGACAACACGCTCCTGCCAGTTGGATGAATGTGCGCTTCGGACAGCGCGGCCGCTCGCCGCCACAATCGACCTGCCGTATGAATGTTACAGCCGAAGCGGAATCGACAGTCGCTTCGATTCATGATCTCCCGGCCGAGCAGAAGCGATGAGTCGCACGCATGCCTGAAGGCAACCGACCAGTCTCATTTCTTTTTTTTCGCAGACTTTGTTTTGCGCACGTGTGTTGGCGTCTGCGCGAACAGATCGATCACCACCCGCGCGCAGCCGGCGATTCCCTTCATCCTGCTGGACGCGTGCGTGCCAAAGCAGCCCGCAACCGTCAGGGTTGCAGGCGAGTTCATTGCCATTTCCCAAGGTTGCTCAGAACCGGTAACTCACTCCGATCTGCAGCACCGGATAGAGCTTGTAACGCTCCACATGGTCGGTGATCTTGCGCTCCTGTTCGTCGATGTTCGATTGCGGCGTGAACATCGAATAGATGGCCGGCACGTTGTAGGAGACGCGCGGGCGGCCATATGCCACGCCCAGATCGACCGTCATGCCGAAGCCTTTCGAGACCGGCTTGTGGCCATAACCGATGCCGAGGTAAGGCATCACGCGCGGCAGCGTGACCGTCGCCGAGGGCGCGGCGCCCACGGCCGGCACGAAGTCGTCGCCGATCTTGTAGTTGCCTTGTGCGTTCGGCACGGCATGCGCGCTCAGTTCGTCGTCGTTGATGAGCGCGCCGGCCGTCACGCGAAAGCCGCTGGAGCTGAACGGGAACAGATCGAGATACAGGCCGCCCTGCAACAGCTTGAGGTGGCCGTCGTACTCGTTGCCGCTGGCGTTGACCGAGTGCGACAGATCGAATCCTTCGATTTCCGCGTGCACGCCCGCCCATGAATTCAGCGGCAAGGCGGCGCCGACACCCGCGCCGAGCGTGCCGCCATGCACATACATTTCCTGCGCCTGCGCCGCTCCCGCCATCGCCGTCGCCCACGTCGCGACCACAGCTGCATTTATTACCCGTTTCACCGCACCGTCTCCCGACAAGGATCATTTCTGTGGGGCGACTGTACGGTTTAACCATGCGGTTCAAAGGAACGAATAGCGGGCAGATATGGCAGTTCCTCGCGCTCAAGTTTTGTGGTTTGAAGAAAACGGAATTTATGACCTGTAAATCCTTCCGAACGAACGACTGAATCGCAAGCGGTGTGCGGAATAGCCCTGTTTTAAAGGCATATTCGGTGAATCGAACAGCATGCCGCGCTTTGATAATGACTCTCGCAGATGACCCGTTTGCCACGCACACGGTACTCGAGAAATGGGTCTATTCGTCTGAGAAAAGGAGCGCGTTTGCGCTTCGTCTTGCGTGTGTCGTGATGGTGTGCGCGACCGGCTTTCTGGATCTGGAGCAGTTATGTTTTCGTCTCAAACGTCACGATCGTTCGGCGCAGCAGTGGTTGTCGCCGCAGCGGTGCTACTGAGCGCGTGCGGTGGCTCGGGCGGCAGTAGCGCCGGCACTGGCAGCAACGTGCTGAAATTGTCATCGGCGGTGCAAAGCGAGCACGTCGCGCGTTATGCCGGCGCATTCGGCATGCTGTCGGGGCCGGGCGTCGCGGTAATCTATACCTCGGTGGTGCAGTCGCTAGTGAGCGATGTCACTGCCGGGATGCCCAATAGCACGACCGCTTGCCCGGCTGGCGGTTCGATCAATGTGGCGACACAGAACGCGGGCGCGAGCGGCCTGCAAGGCGGTGAAAGCGCGGCCGTCAGCTTCAATCAATGCGTCGGACAGCTGAAGGCGCCCGGCGTATCGAACAGCGCCTCGATTACCGGCACGGTGAGCGTGCAGATTCAGAGTTCGCAGGGCGTGGTCGGCAGCGCGTCGAGCAACTGGTCGTACACCGCCGTTGAAACGGCCAACGCGTTGACGCTGGTTTCCGCGAACAGCACGACCGTGGTGAACGGCACGGTCAACTTCACCATGAGCTACGACGCGAAGACGGGCGTCACCACCACCACCGCGAGCGCGCCGAGCGTGACGCTCAGCCGTTCGCAGCCGGCGGGCTCGGGCAACATCAGCGGCACCATCACGATTACGTCGCTGAATTACTCGCGCGTGCATGGCACCGCTCCGGTCACGGACATGCTCACTACCAGCGGCAGTATTAGCGTGAACGTGGCCGACGCGGTGATCGCCTTCAATGTCGCGACGCCGGCGCCGGTCACGATCAGCGGCGGCAATGTGCAGGCCGGTGTGATCCAGCTATCGACGAGCGATACCGTCGAGACCATCACGCCGAAAGATGCGTCGACGGTCGGCATCACCGTGACGTCGAATGGGCAGACGGGGACCTACACGGAAAGCGTGGACACGTTCCGCGCGCTGATCAGCGGCTGAGCGGCGCCACGAACGGACGTGGGAGTGGGGATGGGTCGCGGCAACGTGACGGTCGAAAGACCGGTTGCCGCAACCGCGAAACGCAAGCCTGACAGGCAGGCGCTTACTGCTTGATGCCTTCGGCCTGAATGTGCAGCGTGGTCTGCATCTTGAAGCCGTAGGTCTTGCCGAAGTCGACGCCGAAGTCATCGCGATTGAACGTCGCGGTCGATTCCGTGCCGCACACTTCACGCTTGAGCATCGGGTTCACGAAGCACTTGAACGACTCGATCTTCAGATTGACGGGCTTCGTGATGCCGTGCATGGTCAGCGTGCCGATTACTTCCACGGGCTTGTCGCCGTCGAAACGGACCTGCGTGCCCTTGTAGGTGGCGCTCGGGTACTTGGCGGCGTCGAAGAACTTGTCCGTGACCAGTTCCGCGTCGAGCTTGTCGTTGCCGATATCCACCGAACTCATGTCGATCGTCACGTCGACCGTGCCGGTCTTCGCTGCGCGATCCAGCACCACGGTGCCGCTGCTCTTCTTGAACTTGCCGCGCCAGATCGACACGCCACCGAAGTGGTCGGTTTCGAAGCTCGGGTAGGTGTGCGTCGGGTCGAGCTGATACGTATCGGCTGCCATGACGTTGAACGACAATGCGGCGGCCAGCGCGCCTGCGGCGAGCGAAAGTTGTTTCTTCAAGGTGTTCTCCAGGTTTCAGATTGGGCTGCGACGCTTCGTATCGAGTTATTTCTTCGAAGCGACGATGTGAAATTTGATGACGACTTCGTCGGCGACCACCGACGTGTCTTTCCATTCGCCGGTACCGACGTCGAATTGCGAGCGCTTGATCGGCAACGCGCCGTCGAAGGTTTGCGTAGTGCCCTGGCTGGCGATGGTGACCGGCACCACGACGGTTTGCGACTTGCCCTTGATGGTGAGCTTGCCGGTGATCTTGTACTGGTTGCCGCCCGCCGGCGCGATCGCGCTGGAGACGAAGGTCGCGGCCGGGAAGGTGGCGCTGTCGAACCATTCCTTGCCCTGGGCCTGCTTGTTGTAGTCGTCGGCGCCGAGGTCGTAGCTGCCGGTGTCGATCGACACGTTCGCGCTGCCGGCGGTCGGCCTCGCCGGATCGAAATTCAGTTGCGCCGAGAACTTCCTGAACTTGCCGTCGACGGGCACGTTCATCTGTTTCGTGGTGGCGATCACGCTGCTTTTGCTCGTATCGACATCGGCATGCGCGAGGCTTGCGCCGAAGAGCGAGAAGGCCGCGATGCCGGCGAGCGTTACGCGTTGAACGGAGTGGTAAAGGGTTGTTTTCATGGTGGTACGCATCCTATCGAACCTGCGTGCGTTGATTGCACACGGCTGGGAATTAGATTGCCAACAAGCCGTAGCCAATCGCCGGCTGTTATTTGAGGAAGGGAATCATTCGGGCCAGCAATCCGTCGCGGTCGACGAACTGATGCTTGAGCGCCGCCGCCACATGCATCGCCACCAGTGCAAGCAACGTGTAATTGAGCAGCACGTGGACGGTGCGCAGGCTCGCCTTGAGCGCCTGATCCGGGCCGATGATGGTCGGCAGCGGCACGATGCCGAGATACACCACCTGAATGCCGGCGGCGGAACTGTAGAAGTAGCCGGACAGCGGAATCGCCAGCATCAGCACGTACAGCACGCCATGCACCAGGTGAGCCGCGGCCTTCTGCCATGCGGGCGTCGCGCTGTCGAGCGCCGGCGCGCGGTGGGTGGCGCGCCACAGCACACGCGCGACGGCGAGCACGAATACGGTTACGCCGATCCACTTGTGCCAGGAGAAATACTTCAGCTTGGTGGGCGTGAAGCCGGGAATATCGCTCATGATCCAGCCGATATAGAAGCCGCAGATGATCAACGCCGCGATCAGCCAATGCAAGGCAATGGCGGCGCCGTGGTAGCGGTCTGAACGGACAGGGCTGGAATTCATACTTTGACGTTCTAGGGTTATCGGGTATTGCAGGTGAGTGCGAATAGTAGGGATGCCAATGGAAGCTGAATAGCCGGGGAGAAGGGAACAGATTGTTGTAGCCGTGACGCTAATGTCGCTGGAATAAAACGGTGCGGCCGCTGTAATGGGCCGGGAGGTCGTCCGCTGTGTTAATTTGCCGGCTGAACCGCGAGGAGAGTTGGGACCGATGAACAGGCTTGAAAACAACAATATCGCGCTGAGCGCGGATTTTCTGCGGCACGAGACTACACCTGCGGCATCTGCCGCGGCCGGGGTGGAAGGCTACATGGAGCACGACGCAGCTGTCTACCGCACGTTGCTCGAATCGACCAAAGCGATTCCGTGGAAGATCGATTGGGCGACCATGGAGTTCGCCTATATCGGCCCGCAGATCGAAGCCCTGCTGGGCTGGGCGCCGTCCAGTTGGAAAACCGTGCAGGATTGGGCCGCGCGCATGCATCCCGAGGACCGCGAGAAGGTGGTCGAATTTTGTGTCGCGCAATCGCAGGCGGGCATCGATCACGAAGCGGACTATCGCGCGTTGACGAGCCGGGGCGAATACGTGTGGCTGCGCGACGTGGTGCACGTGGTTCGCGACGCGCGCGGCAACGTGGAGTCGCTGGTCGGTTTCATGTTCGATATCAGCGAGCGCAAGAAGACCGAGGAGAAACTGGCCGCGTTGCAGCGCGAACTCGAGGCGCTGTCGTTCAAGGACAGCCTGACGGGCGTCGGCAATCGCCGCGCGTTCGACGCCAGTCTGCAGCGCGAATGGAGCGCGGCTTTGCGTCATGCGGCGCCGCTCTCGCTAGTCATGGTCAATATCGACTTCTTCAAGTCGTACAACGACTACTACGGCCACGTGCAGGGCGACGAGTGCCTCAGGCGGATCGCCAGCGTACTGGGCGACGCGGTTCGGCCGGGCGACTTTGTCGGCCGCTTCGGCGGGGAAGAGTTCGTGCTGATCCTGCCGAACACCGGCGCCGACGCCGCCCGCCAGGTCGCCGAGCGTTGCCGCGACCGCATTGCAACCGAACAGATCCCGCATGAGCGCTCGCCGTTCCGGCAGACCATCACCGCCAGCTTCGGCGTCGGCACCACGATTCCCGCCGCGGCGGCCGATCCGGTGGCCTTCGTGAATCTGGTGGACACGCAGCTGTACCACGCGAAGGACAACGGCCGCGATTGCATCGCGGCGGTGAACCGAGTGGGATGAAGCGCGTGGGATGAAGCGCGCGCGCCGGCGCTGCCATGGGCGCGCAACTTGCTATATCAGCGCCTGCATCCGCCGTCTCATCGGCACGTTCGCCCGGCCAGGCCGGATATCGCGCTCGCGCGTCATCAATGATTCAAGGCTCACTTCGTGAATTCCGTTTTCCTCTCCTGGGGTATCGCCGCCGCCGCCACGGCGGGCGTCATCACCCGGCCGTTCAAATGGCCCGAAGCCGTGTGGGCCGTGGCCGGCGCGCTGCTGCTGGTCTCGCTCGGGCTATTGCCGGCCCATCTGGCGCTCGAGGCGATCGGCAAGGGCACCGACGTCTATCTGTTCCTCTTCGGCATGATGCTGCTGTCGGAAGTGGGGCGCCGTGAAGGCCTGTTCGACTGGGTTGCTGTGCTCGCGGTCAATCATGCCCAAGGTTCGCCGCGCAAACTCTTCCTGCTCGTCTATCTGGTCGGCGTGGTGATCACCGCGTTTCTTTCGAACGACGCCACCGCCGTCGTCCTCACGCCGGCCGTGTTCGCCGCCGCCAAAAAGGCGAAGACGCATCCGCTGCCTTTGCTGTTCGTCTGCGCGTTCATCGCCAATGCGGCGAGCTTCGTGCTGCCGATCTCCAACCCCGCCAACATCGTGCTGTACGGCAACCACACGCCCGCGCTCGGTGCCTGGCTGATGCGCTTCACGCTGCCGTCGCTGCTGTCGATCGTCGCGACCTACGTAATGCTGCGCTGGACCCAGCGCGACGCGCTCGCCGGCACCTGCGAGGCGAATCTCGATCCGGTCGAGCTGTC
Source organism: Paraburkholderia sp. BL25I1N1 (assembly GCF_003002025.1). Classification (GTDB taxonomy): domain Bacteria; phylum Pseudomonadota; class Gammaproteobacteria; order Burkholderiales; family Burkholderiaceae; genus Paraburkholderia. The sequence continues at coordinate 20,310 of NZ_PVZB01000010.1, read as the reverse complement.
GTCCAGCGGCCGCGTGGCGCTCGCGGGCATCGCGGTGACGGCCGCCGTGCTGCTGACGGTCTCCGCGTTCGACGTTCCGCTCGGCATGCCGACCGCGATACTCGGCGCGCTGACCGCGCTGATCGTGCTGATTCTGGAGCGCAAATCGCCGCTGCCGATGATCCGCGAAATCTCGTGGAGCGTGCTGCCGCTGGTCGCCGCGCTCTTCGTGCTCGTCGAAATGCTCGATCACACCGGGGTGATCACGGCGGCGGCGCAACTCACGCAGCGCGCCGCGCAGCAGCACGAACTGGCTACGGCGGGCTGGGCGGGCGCCGTCATCGCGATCGGCAGCAATCTGATGAACAACTTGCCGGCGGGCCTGATCGCCAGTTCGACCGTGATGCAGGCGCACAGTCCGGAGCGTGTGATCGACGCGCTGCTGATCGGCGTCGACCTCGGGCCGAACCTGTCCATCACCGGTTCGCTGGCGACGATTCTCTGGCTCAACGCGATACGCCGCGAAGGCGAAGACGTGAGCTTCATGAAGTTTCTGAAGGTGGGCGCGTTGGTGATGCTGCCGGCGCTCGTGCTGGCGCTCGGCGCGCGGATCCTGACGGGTTGACGGAGCGGCATCCCGTTTCGAGGGCGGCGGCCGGTCCCGGCCGCCGCGTTACGACCGCGTGCCGGTGGGACGCAACCGCGGTTCGGCGAACGACGCTTCGTCCGCTTCCGTCAGCGAGCGAAGCGTCGCCTCCAGCCGCGCGATGCGCGCGCGCTGGATCGGCATCAACATCGGTCTGGGCAAATTTCGCAGGCGACTGTGCCAGTAGGACAGCGGAATGCGATCGTTGGCGGAGATCATCTCGAACACACGTTCGAGGTGGGCGATCTCCCTGTCGAGTTCCTGGTAGTTCATCTGATGTATCCGCATAGGGCGGTGGCCTGCCCGAAATCTGCCCGCAGGCCGCTTGAGAGTCCCAAGATTGGACGGACGTGTCCAACGAATGGACATGCGCCCGGTCATAACGAACAGTGAGCAAGCGATGTTCCACATCGTCTGGAACGGAGTCGTGCTGCGTTCGGCCTTCCTCTATAACCGCCAATTGCACCGCTTTATTCCAAGGGCGCATTCAGAGTTTTGCAGCACGGATTCGCGCTCGCATCACGCCGCCGGATGGCGCCCAGGACAACGGGAATCCACCAGGCATTGCTGGCGGCAGCATGTCCTATGCTGATTCCACAGCCTGGGTTGTAACTGGCACATTCACTGATGACGCGCCACGCGCGCCTAACGCGGCATCATCATGAGGGGCTGGGCGTAGGTCACCGCGGGGGCGGGTACGACCGCGTAGTTGGTCGGCGCGGGGACGACGACGGTGGTGTACAGGGGGATGGGCTTTGGCGCCGTCACGGCGGCCGCGACCGGAACCGCCACGGGTAGGGGCACTGGCGGCGGCGCCACCACGTACACGGGATTGACCGGCACGGAGTAGTAGACCGGGCGCGGCGGCGGGGCGTAGACCACGGCGGCGGGCAGATAGACGACCACGCGGGCGAACGCCGTCGACGAACAGGCGAGGCCGATGGCGGTGACAGTTGAGGCGCAGACGAGACGGATAGTCAATTGGTACTCCTGATGCGTTGAGCAGCGCGAGGCGTCTTCAGGTGAAGAAGCGGGCCGGCTGATTCGGGGGACGTGAGAACTCAGCCGTTGCGGCGAGGCGCTGACGGCGCCGGCAGACGAAAGATACGCAAAGCGCCGTCAAAACGGCATCGCAAACTCATTTCATTCCATGTCACGCCACGGCGGCGCTGCGGCATGGGTGCGGGTAATGGAACCGCATGCTGCATTGCGGTGTGGCGTTCGTGGCCGCGTTCGTGGCGGCTCAAGGGGATGCCTTAAAAGCCGTGACATGAATCGACATGATTCTGAAGTTGCCTTGCGACGGCGCTTCCCCAAGAATTCGGCCTGTCATCGAAACGGATCGCGGCAAACGGCAGGCGACGCTCGGTGGCTCAATCGAAGGAGTCAGTCATGAAGAAGTTGATCGCTATCGTGTTGCTGTGCTGCGCATCCACCGTCACGTTCGCTCAAGCCGCACCGCAAGGCGGCAATCCGCAGCGCATGGAGCGTATGGTGCAGCAGCTGCAATCGCGCTTTGCGAACGCCAATACCACGCACGATGGCAAGCTCACCAAAGATCAGGCGGCCGCCGGCATGCCGATGGTCGCCAAGCACTTCGACGAGATCGATACGCAGAAGGCGGGCTACATCACGCTGCCGCAGATCGAGGCATTCATGCAGGAACGCGGGGCAGCGCACTGAGCCCCGCGGGCATTGGCGGGACCATGGGGCCGTGGCGCGGCGCGGTCTGCCGCCGGCGCACGAGCCGTCCCGCCGAACCGTCGGCCGTCCTCCGAGCCAATAACAACGTGTGATGAAACCTGCCACGTCCCGCTATCTGCGTATCGCCGGCGCGTCGATCGTCGTATCGATCAGCGCGGCGCTGAGCGGTTGCGTGAGCGTCGGCCCGGATTTCAAGCAACCACAAGCGACGCTTGAAAACCAGTGGCTCGAAAGTCTGCCCGGTGAGGCGAAAGCCACACCTGCCGCACAGGCGGCCTGGTGGACCGCCTTCAATGATCCCGTGCTCACCGCGCTGGAGCAGCGCGCGTATGAGCGCAACCTGTCGCTGCAAGTGGCCGGCCTGCATATCTTCAAGGCGCGCGCGCAGCTCGCGACCAGTGCGGAGAATCTGCTGCCGCAGTCGGGCAGCGTGTCGGTGGGTGCCGAACATATCAACACGAGCGGCGTCGGCCCGATTCCGCCCGCCCATCTGTGGGCCGAGCATTTGCACGTGAATGCCGGCTGGGAGATCGACTTCTGGGGCAAATACCGCCGGCAGATCGAATCGGACCGCGCGCAACTGCGCGTGTCGGAAGCCGCGTATGACAACGCACTGGTGTCGCTGTTCGGCGACGTCGCCAATGCCTACATCGATCTGCGTGCGCTCGAACAACGCATCGTCGTCGCGCAGCAGAATCTGAAGTCGGTCCAGCAGAGTCTCACGCTGACGCAGGCGCGCTACAAACATGGTGCGTCGAGCCAGCTCGATGTCGAGCAGGCCGCCACGCTGGTGGCGGAAACCGAGGCGCAGATTCCGCCGCTCATCAAGGCGCGCGCGCAGGACCGCGACACGCTGGCCGTGCTGCTCGCCGATCCGCCCGACGCCGTCGACGCGCAACTCAAAGGCAGCAGCGCGATTCCCGTGCCGCCCACGCAGATCGATGTCGGCATTCCCGCCGATCTGCTGCGGCGCCGGCCCGACGTGCGCCAGGCCGCGCTCAACGCGGCGGCGCAATCGGCGCTGATCGGCGCGGCCAAGGCGAAGCTGTATCCGTCCTTGTCGTTGACGGGCCTGTTCGGGCTGTCGTCGGGCGAACAGCATGGCATTGGACTCACCCAGTGGGGCGGCAAAACCATCGGCCTCTTTTCGGCGGGCATCACGCTGCCGATCTTCGATCGGGGTCAATTGAAAAACGCCGTACGGATTCAGGACGCGACCTTTCAGGAGGCCGTGCTCGACTATCAGAACACGGTGCTGCAGGCACAGAAAGAAGTGGAAGATGCGATTGCCGGACTGCGCACCACGCTCGACGCGCTGGCCGCGTCGGCGCGCGCGTCCGACGCCTCGCAGCGCGCGCTACGGTTGGCCAACGCGCAGTATCGCTCGGGCTCCGTTACTTACGACACGGTGCTCGACGCGTCGCGCTCGGCTTTGCGTGACGGCGATTCGCTCGCGCAGAACCAGGGGCTCGCGGCGATCGCCGCGGTGGCGCTGTATCGCGCGCTCGGCGGAGGCTGGGAAGTGGCGCAAGGGCAGCAGGTGGTGAGCGAACAGATTGCCGAGCAGATGGCGCGGCGCACGGATTGGGGCCGCCTGTTGAACCCGCCCGCGAATTCCGCATTGGCGCGCGCGAGCGGGGGCGAGCCCGGGAATGGGAAATAACGAAATGGCAGAAAACGGTCTGATAGCCAGACGGGTGGCGGTGGGGATCTGCATCGTGTTCGCCATGGCGCTGGCCGCCTGCCGCGACGGCAACGCGCCGGCCGCCCACACTGCGCCCGTGCCGCAAGTGAGCGTGATGCGCCCGCAGCCCCGCGAGGTGCGTGAACAGATCGACCTGAGCGGCACGGTCGCGCCTTCGGCCACGGTCACGCTGGTGGCGCGCGTGCAGGGCGTGCTGAAGGAAATCGGCTTCACCGACGGCGCCAACGTCAAGCAAGGGCAGTTGCTGTTCCGCATCGAGCCGGACACGTACCGCGCGCAGCTCACTTACGACCAGGCCGAGCTCGTCAACGCCGAACAGGAATTGACCCGCCAGAAGCAGCTCACTGCCGATAACGCGACCTCGGAGTCGTCGTTGCAGAAAGCGCAGACCACGCGCGACCAGGCGCTCGCCAAACGCGACATGTCGCGCATCAATCTCGGCTACACGGAGATTCGCGCGCCGTTCGCGGGACGTATCGGCGCGCGGTCGTTCGACGTCGGCAATCTGGTGGGCGCGTCCGATTCCACCAAGCTCGCCACACTGGATCGCATCCAGCCGGTGTACGTGAACTTCACGCTGAACGAACGCGACGCGAACCGCATCGGCCTGTTCACCGAGCCGCCGCGCACGGTGCGGGTGAACGTGCTCGGCGCGCCGGCCGGCAAGGGCGAGGATGCCGCGTTGGAATTCGTCGATACGCGGGTCGACGCCAATAGTGGCACGCTCAGACTGCGTGCCGACATCGCGAACAAAGACGCGCATCTGATTCCGGGCATGTCGGTCGAGGTGCATATTCCCGCCGGCGCGCCGCAAAACGTCTTGCTGGTGCCCGACACCGCAGTGCTGCGCGAACAGGCCGGCGCTTTCGTGCTGATCGTGAACAGCGCGAGCGTGATCGAGAAACGCGCGGTGGTGACGGGCGGACTGTTCGGCCCGCTGCGCGCGATTACGTCGGGACTGAACGCCGGCGATCAGGTCGTGACGGGCGGCGCGCTGGCGGTGGCGCAGGGCACCAGGGTGCAAGTGGTGGCCGCGGACACGCAAGGCCAGTCATGATCCGCTTCTTCGTCGAGCGGCCGGTCTTCGCCAATGTGATCGCGCTGATCGTGATGCTGCTCGGCGCCGTCGCGCTGATCAATCTGCCCATCGCGCAATATCCGCCCATCACGCCGCCTACTGTGCAAGTGGTGGCGCGCTTTCCCGGCGCCAGTGCCGCGACGCTGATCGACCGCGTGGCGCTGCCGATCGAAACTCAGGTCAACGGCGTGGAAAACGCGCTGTACATGCAGTCGACCAGCACCAACGACGGCACCTATACGCTCACCGTCACCTTCGCCGTCGGTACGGATGTCGACAAGGCGCAGGTGCTGGTGCAGAACCGCGTCTCGGCGGCAACCGCGCAACTGCCGCAGGCGGTGCAGCAGCAGGGCGTGACCGTGCGCAAGCGGTCGACCGCGATCCTGCAACTCTACACGCTGCAATCGCCGGATCCGAAATACGATTCGCTGTTTCTGAGCAACTACGCGGTGATCTATCTGCGCGACACGCTCGCGCGTTTGCCGGGCGTGGGCGACGTGACCGTGTTCGGCACGGGGCAATACAGCATGCGCGTATGGCTCGATCCGAAGAAACTGAGCGAACGCAATCTGACCGCCGCCGATGTGATGAACGCGATCCAGAGCCAGAGCAGGGAAGTGAGCGCGGGCCAACTCGGTTCCGAGCCGAACTCGGGCGGCCAGGCGTTCCAGCTCACGGTGACGATGCACGGTGCGCTCTCCGATCCGCGCGAATTCGACGACATCATCGTCAAGGCCGATCCGGATAACGGCGGCCATTTCGTGCGGATTCGCGATGTGGGGCGTACCGAACTCGGCTCGTCGAGTTACGGACAGTTCTTCAATCTCGACGGCAAGCCGGCCGCGGGCATCGCTATTTATCAGTTACCCGAAGCGAATGCGCTGGAAGTCGGCAATGCCGTGAAGGCGACCATGGCGCGCCTCGCGAAAGACATGCCGAAAGGCGTTAGTTATCAGCTGCCGTTCGATACGACCACCTTCGTGCGGCAATCGGTGATCGACGTGTACAAGACGCTGTTCGAGGCGGCCTTGCTGGTGCTCGCGGTGATCCTGCTGTTTTTGCAAAACTGGCGCGCGATGCTGGTGCCGGCCACGACGATTCCGGTGACCATTATCGGCACGTTCGGTGCAATCTATATGCTCGGCTTCTCGATCAACCTGCTGACGCTGTTCGCGATAGTGCTGGCCATCGGCATCGTGGTGGACGACGCGATCGTGGTGGTCGAAGGCATCACGCAGCATATCGAACAGGGCAAGACGCCGAAGCAGGCCGCCATCGACGCGATGCATGAACTGCTTGGGCCGATCATCGGCATCACGCTGGTGCTGGTCTCGGTGTTTTTGCCGTCGGCGTTTCTGGGCGGCGTGACCGGGCAGATGTACCGTCAATTTGCTCTGGTGGTCGTCGCCACCACCGTGATCAGCGCGATCAACGCGGTGACGCTCAAACCGGTGCAAAGCGTGCGCTGGCTGCGGCATGCGCGGCCCGGCAAACCGAATATCGTGTATCGCGTGTTCGACAAGGGTTACGCTCGTGTCGAAAAGGGCTACGTGCGGGTCGTGTCGTGGTTCGTCGCGCGCTGCGGGCTTGCGCTGGTGATCGCGCTGGTGCTCGGCGCGGGCTCCGCTTTCCTGTTGACGCGCATACCCACCAGTTTCATTCCGCTCGAAGATCAGGGCTACGTGCTGATCGCCGCGCAACTCGCCGACGCCGCTTCGCTCGGACGCACGCGCGAGGCGAGCACGCAGATCGAGAAACGCATCGGCGCGATTCCGGGCGTGAGCCATGTGGTGTCGATTGGCGGCATCTCGCCGCTGGACAACAACGCCTCGCTACCGAATTCCGCGCTGATCTACGTGACGCTCGACGACTGGAGCAAGCGCGGCAAAGGCGAAGACCTGCGCTCGCTGTATTTGCGCATGAATAGCGAGCTGGCGAAGCTGCCCGACATCCGCTCCGTGGTGATCGTGCCGCCGCCGATCCAGTGCCTCGGCAACAGCGGGGGCGTGCAGATGCAGGTCATGCTGACCGACGGCTCGCAAAATTATCGGCGCTTGCAGGACGCGACCGACGCGTTGATCGCCGGCGTCTCGAAACGGCCTGAATTGCAGCGCGTGTTCAGCCCGTTCCGCGCGTCCGTGCCGACCGTCGAACTCACGCTCGATCGCGCCAAGGCGGAGTCGCTGCAAGTGCCGGTCGGCAATGTGTTCGATCTGCTGCAGGACTATGTCGGCTCGAGCTACGTGAACCAGTTCACCACCTTCAATCATACGTTTCCGGTGTTCGTGCAGGCCGACGGCGCATTTCGCCGCGAAACCGACGACATTCGCCGCTTGCAGATCCGCAGCAACAGCGGCCACATGGTCGAACTCGGCACCTTCATCGACGCGCGCACGAGCGTCGGCCCGGCGGTGGCGACGCTGTACAACCTCGAGCCGGCCGCGGCCATCAACGGCAATCCGGCGGCGGGTTACAGCACGGGCGACGCGATCAAAGCCTTCGAGCAGGAAGCCGCGCGTATTCTGCCGGCGGGCATTGGCTATGAATGGACCGCGATGTCGTATCAGGAGAAACTGGTCGGCAATTCGGCGTACTGGGTGTTCGCCGTGGGTGTGCTGCTGGTGTTCTGCGTGCTGGCCGCGCAATACGAAAGCTGGCTGTTGCCCATCGCCGTGGTTCTGGCGGTGCCGCTGGCCCTGCTCGGCACGGCGGGCACACTCGCCGCGCTCGGCGCCGCCAACAACCTGTACACGCAGATCGGTCTCGTGCTGCTGATCGCGCTGTCGGCGAAGAACGCGATTCTGATCGTCGAATTCGCGCGGCATCTGCGCGCCCAGGGCGTCGCCATAACCGAGGCGGCGATAGAAGCCGCGCGCCTGCGGTTCCGGCCGATCATGATGACCTCGTTCGCATTTATTCTCGGCGTGGTGCCGCTCGTGATCGCCACCGGCGCGAGTGCGAGCGCGCGCCGCTCGCTCGGGATTGCGGTATTTTCGGGGATGCTCGCTTCCACCTGCATTGCCGTGCTGTTCATTCCGTCGTTTTATGTGCTGTTGCAGCGCTTGAGCGAACGGCATGCGGCATGGAAAGCAACGCCGCCCGACGCCTAGCCTGAATCGAGGAGCCTTCGCATGGATCGCCCCGCCAAAATCATCGTGCTCGACGATGAAGTCGAATTGCGCAACATGCTGCAGCGCTTTCTGCGCGGCCACGGCTTTGACGTGCGCGTCGCCGAAGACGGCAAGCGCCTCGACCGTTACCTGGAGCGCGAGCCCTTCGATCTGCTGGTGCTCGATCTGATGATCGGTGAAGAGGACGGCCTCGCTATTTGCGCCCGTTTGCGCGAGCAGGGGCAGACCTTGCCGATCCTGATGCTGACCGCGAAGGGCGATCCGCTCGACCGGGTGGTCGGCCTCGAAACCGGCGCCGACGACTACCTCGCCAAACCGTTCCTGCCGCGTGAACTGGTGGCGCGTATCAACGCGCTGCTGCGGCGCCAGAAGATCGCCTCGGGCGAGGTCACCGTGACGTCGCAAAGCGTGAGCTTCGGCGACTTCTCGCTCGATATCGTCAAGCAGCAGCTGTCGCGCGCGGGCGAGTTGCTGGAGATTCACTCCGCGCAGATGCTGCTGCTGGTCGCGCTGGCGTCGTCGCCGAACCGGCCGGTGAGCCGCGACAATCTGCTGGCGCGCGCGCGGGGCCGCGAGCACGATGCGCTGGATCGCAGCATCGACGTGCAGGTGCTGAGGCTGCGGCAGATCGTCGAGGACGATCCGTCCAAGCCGCGCTTCATCAAGACCGTGTGGGGTGTCGGCTACATGCTGGTCGCGGACGTCGACTCATGACACGCTCGCTGCTGCAAAGCTTGCTGCCCAGAACGCTGCTGGCGCGCAATATCGCGCTGCTGATCGCGCTCGTGATGCTGAGCCAGGTGTGCGCGCTCGGCGTGTTGATCCACTATGTGCAGCGGCCGCGCGTCGAACGTGCGGCGGCCGTGTTCGCCACTTATGTGACGACGCTCGACAATCTGCTCGCGGCCACGCCGCCCGCGGCGCGTCGAGACTTGAGCGCGCGCCTCGACGCGCGCGCCCAGGCACCGGACGAAGCCGCCACCGCGCCGCCGCCGGATCTCATGCGCGCGTACCGCACCTATCAGCGCAACGTGTTTCTCGAGAGCTTGCGCGCGCATCTGCCCGCCGACATGCCGGCGCGCTGGCAAACGCTGGGCGGCCAGCGACTGTGGATCCGCATGCACGCGCCGGCCGATGCACCACAAGCGCCGTACTGGATCGCGCTGCCCGTTCCCGAAGACGCGCAGGGCAACGGACTCGACGCCGCCATCGTGCTGACGCTCGGACTCGGCGCGCTGGCGGCGCTGACCGGCTACCTGATCCAGCGCCACCTCAACCGGCCGCTCCAGGAGTTGACGCGCGCGGCGCGCCGCGTAAGCGCCGGTGAAACGCCCGCGCCATTGCCGACCGATGGCCCCGCCGAAATTGCCACGGTGAGCGGCGCGTTCAATCAGATGACGCAGGCGTTGCAGCAAGCCGAGGCGACGCGCGCGCTGATGCTCGCGGGCATCTCGCACGACATCCGCACGCCCTTGACCAAGCTGCGTCTCTCGATGGCCATGGCCATGCCCAGTGGCAGCGACAGCGGCTTCGTGGTCGCCGCTGAATCGTATCTGGATCAGATCGAAACGATCTTGCAGCAGTTCATGGATTACGCGGGCAGCGGCGAGCGCGAGCAGCCGGAGCCCGGCGATCTCAATGCGCTGATCGAACGGCTGGCGGGGGATTTCGCGGGGCTGGGGCACCAGTTCGAGCTATCCCTTGCGACATTGCCCGCTGTGCCGTACCGCCCGATCAGCATGATGCGGCTGCTCATGAACCTGATGCAGAACGCGATCGTGTACGGCGGAAGCGGACTCGCGGTGCGAAGCTGGGCCACGCGCGAGGCGGTGTACGTTGCAGTCGGCGATCGCGGCAAAGGTCTTTCAGCGCAGGAGTTGGAGCAACTGAAGGCGCCGTTCCAGCGCGGCCGCAATGCGCGTACGCACAGCGGCGGCACCGGGCTGGGACTGGCGATCGTCGAGCGAATCGCGCGTCTGCACAGCGGCAGTCTGGAGTTTCATGCGCGCGAAGGTGGCGGGCTGGAGGTGTGGGTGGTACTGCCCCTTGGCGCCTCGACACGCTAGACGTGGCAGCTTTCAAACGGCATGCGCTCGAAGCGGCCGTCGTTCACTTCCGGTCGAACCACGCATCCAGCCCGACCCGGAACGCCACGCCCGCGATCACCGGCACGGTCAGCATGAGGATGATGCCGAAGTTCGGAATCTCGTCGCCGTACGTAATCGGACCGTAAAGCACGACGGTCGCCACGATCGCGAAGACCACGACGCCCACGGCCACCATCAGAAGATTGCGCGCGGCGATCGGCATGACCTTGCGCGGGGCCTTGTGCGGTGGGGCGCTCGCAGCGGGGACTTTGTCGGGTTGGACGGGCATGATGGTTCTCGTGACGAAAGGACAGGCTGCGTGAGGAGCAACAGTGAACCGGACTCCACCAAAGGCGTGCGATGGGCATCATACCAGGGCGCGTGCGTGCCGCGCATTTCATGCCGCGCCCAACCATCTTGCGCCACGATGGCCAGCACGAGTGCGGCCATTGCGCTGAAACGGAATCCTGTTGATGCGGGAACACGCCTGACATCAATATAAGCCGCATTGGCGGCAACAGGATAAAAAGCGCGATGCCGATGGCCGGATCGCACGCGCAGATTGTCGGTCGCGTGAAAATGCGCTCTGCGGCGGTTGCGCCCTCGGCTTCATCGGATTGGAAGTTAAAGCGCGGGGACTCGCCAGTTGGCGGCGAGTCTTCAACTGGACAGGGTCATGCGGCGATAGTTCTGTTTGGACGTCTTCCGGAAGCGCGGACACGGTGTCTGAATTGACGCGCCGGACAATTGCTCTCGAACAACGCTACCGACGCTTACGGATCTCATTCGGCGACGTCCTTTGTGGAGTCGTCGCCGACGGCTAGTCTATCAAGCGAACCGACATGACCACTACTGTTGGCCGGCGGCCGGCGACACGACGCTTGGGGTGGCCAGTGTGTTGCTCGTCTTCGGAGCGCTGGTGCCGGAGGTCGAAGTGCTGTTCCCGCTCGGCAGGCCGGAGTTCGGCGCCTGCCGGGTGGCCATGCCGCTAGCGGAGTTGGTGCCGCTTGGCGTGCCGTAGCCACCCGCTGCGCCGTTCATCTGGTTCGTCTGGTTCGCCGGGCTAGCGGTGCTGCCTGACGTACCTGCGCCGCTGGAGCCTCCGGCCGTCTGTGCGAAAGCGCCGCCCGACAGGGCGAGTGCGGCGACGGCCGCGATTAAGGTGCTGGTTGCCTTATTCATGATTCGTCCTCCTTGGTTGGACCGGAATAAAGACGCAGACGATCGCCGCCTGCTTGATCACGAATGGAGCACTTAACGTGCCGCGTACTTTGCTTCGCAACGGGCGCATTTTTTCGGCGCTAGGCAGATTCGTCGTCGGGTTGCCGGCCGTTCGACTTCAACGCCCGCCCGGCACGGGAAACGCTGGGTGGCTGCGTCCAGTGCGCAGTTGAGTGTCACTAGCGCGCGATAACTCGCGGCTATGGCGACATGAGGGCGTTAGCGCAAAGGCAATGGAAGTAATTCTACTGGATCTGATTTCGTAAGGCTGCCGTCGGATAGGTTCATAGCGGATTTGCAATTGCTTCCGGGATGCTAATTAAAGTCCTTGCATTGCGCGGCCCCTGATCGTCGAAGCAATTAATCTATACACCGACAGCACTTGCCGGCGACCGCGAAGGTCACCGCGGCACTGACGCGAAGCACGCCGGAGAGTCCCGTCGACGCGTCGCGCGCGACATGTTCTGCAAGATCCGCTTCTTCGATTGCGCGCCGCGCGTGCTCGTAGAAGCGCCGACCTGCATCGGTGGGCGTCAGTGCGCGTGTCGAGCGCAACAGGAGTCGCACGCCGAGTCGCTCTTCGAGTTGCGCGATCGACTTCGACACGGCCGGTTGCCCGAGTTTGAGCCGCTTTGCGGCCGCCGAGAACGAACCCGGCTCCACCACACTGACATAGGTTTCCATTGCGGACGTCCGGTCCATGCCGCTGCTTCTCCTTGAAGGATCGTGTGTTTTGGCTGAGATGTTTTTCAGGCGGAAGTCTATCGCGTCAGAATCAGGTCGATGTGATTGCGCGTGTCGAGCAGGCTTTGTGATTTGCATAGCAATCGCCATCCACGGAAACGGTTCGCAGAATTAAACGAAATGACCCCGCCGCAGGCGATCCTGGTTGTCTCGCTGAGAAGCACGGCAAGCTGCTCTCGCAAGACTCGCTGCGCCGGGCGCGCACGTTTGAATAACTGTTCGTACATGCTTAAGTTCCGAGCCCGGCGTTCGGTGAGGCGCAAGGCGACCCGGTTGATCCGGTAGCCTCGTATCGTAGGGCGCCAATTCCAGATAACTTCCGATATTGCGAATTACCACGCAACCAAGTTGACGCAAAAAATGTGAGACATATCGAAAAATTGTCCTATGTTTAGAAACTGCGGACGTTTGAACCGCATTTTAAACGCCATATCGTTAGCCGGTCATTTATACGTTATCAGTTACGGGCATTGGATCATTCGGTCAATACGACTTGGAGGCCTGTGACAATCGCATAACCTTCCTTGATTGCCGATTCACGCGGACATAGGCCAAAAAGCTTGCTTCAGGCGAACGACGCTACAGATTACTGAATACGTAGCTGGCAGTTAATTAATCCATCGATTTTTCTGGATCAGTAAGAGGGCGGGCAGGCCACTCTCAAGGGCCATTGAGCGTCCGCTCTTCCTAATTACCGGAGGTGGGCATGTCCCAATCGGATGATGCGGCAAAGCCTGGAGCACGCAGGGCGTTCCTGAAAAACGTGGCGGTTGTCGGCGTAGCAACCGGATTTTCCGGGGCAGTTGGCGAAACGCTTGCGCAAGCCGGGTCGACAAACTCAACCAGTCCGGCTTCAAAGCCCGCGTCGCCCTCGACCATTGCATTGAACAAGCAATACGCCGATTTTCTTTCTTTCGCCGACGCCCAGGATTTTGAAGACGCAAAGCGCGGCCTCATCGCCACGCTCCCCGAACCGGTCATCATCAAGGGGCAAGGCGAATTCCCGGCTTGGGACCTTCAGCAGTTCGCGTTTGTACACGGAGGTCCGGAAAACAACGCTCCATCAACGGTCAATCCGAGCCTCTGGCGCAATGCCAAGCTGAACATGAATCACGGGCTTTACACAGTAGTCGACGGCATCTGGCAGGTGCGCGGCTACGACCTCTCCGTGATGAGCATTATTCGGGGAGATCACGGCTATATCGTCGTCGATCCTTTCATTACGACCGAAGTAGCTTCGACGGTGTGGAAGCAGCTCGTCATTCCGCATCTTGGCGACAAGCCGATCACTCACGTCATCTACACGCACAGCCATGTCGATCACTATGGCGGTGTGCGGGGCCTCGTCAGTGACGACGATCTGAAATCGGGCAAGGTGCAGATTGTGGCGCCGGTTGGTTTCACTGAAGCTGCCGTCGGCGAGAACATCATCGCCGGCAATGCGATGGGGCGTCGCGCCAGCTACATGTATGGCTCACTGCTACCGCGCAGCCCGACGGGGATTGTCGATGGTGGTCTGGGAAAGACAACATCGGTCGGTACTATCACGCTGGCTGTGCCCTCCATGTTTGCAGAAAAGACCGGCCAGAAACTGACGCTCGACGGCGTGGACATCGAGATTCTGATGGCGCCGGAATCGGAGGCGCCTTCAGAGTTCATGTTTTATCTGCCGAAGTTCAAGGCGTTCTGCGCGGCGGAAGATGCCACTCACACGCTGCACAATCTGTACACGTTACGAGGCGCAAAGGTTCGTGATGGGCTGCTCTGGTCCAAGTACCTGCAAACTGCGCTCGATCTGCACGGCGACGATATGCAGGTCCTCTTTGCCTCGCATTATTGGCCTACCTGGGGCAACGACCGGATTAATGCTTTCCTGCGTGCGCAACGCGACATGTATCGCTATCTGCATGACCAGGTCATGCGCATGGCCAACAGGGGCCAGACGCCGCTCGAGATTGGCGAGGCAGTCCGTCTGCCGGACAGCCTTGCGAAGCACTGGTATTGCCGGAGCTACTACGGCACGGTCTATCACGACGCCGTCGCGCAGTACAACCTGCGCCTTGGATTCTTTGACGGCGTGCCCGCAAATCTGCACCGCCTGCAGCCGACCGACAGCGGCAAGCGGTACGTCGAGTACATGGGTGGAGCGGCTGCCGTTCTGCGAAGGGCGCACGATTCGTTTAATCAGGGTGACTACCGATGGGTGGCGGAAGTCGTCAACCACGTGGTGTTCGCGGATCCGCAAAACACCGCTGCCAAACAGCTGCTGGCGGACGCTTATGAACAGCTTGGCTACCAGTCGGAGTCTGCGCCCTGGCGCAACTTCTATCTGACGGGAGCCATGGAATTGCGCAACGGCGTCAGGAAGGGACAGGCGCCCGCGCCACAGAGCCCGGATACCATTCAGGCCATGCCGCTCGACATGTTCCTCGACTACCTTGGTATCCGGCTGAATGGTGAGCGAGCGAACAGGAAGACGGCGTCATTCAATCTCGTACTGACCGATACGAAAGAAAACTGCGTGCTGGGCGTCGAGAACAGCGCGTTGCACTATTCAAAAGACAGAACCTCGAAATCAGCGGACGCAACGGTCACCATGACGCGCGCGGACCTCAACAGCATCATGATGGGACAAACCAACATGCAGAAGCTGGTGATGGCGGGCAGCGCCAAAATCGACGGCAATAGCCAGAAGCTTGGCGAGTTCGTGTCCTGGCTCGACAACTTCGATTTCTGGTTCAACATCGTCACGCCTTGAGGTGAAACCATGTGCGCGATCTGCAACTTCAAGATTGATTTCGGCGTTGGTCATCCTCTTGCGCTGACCGTCGCGGTAGCGACCCGCAAGGCGATTGATGCGGGGATTGTCGAGCCGATCGACGCCACGGGGGGTGCGCTCTCCGCGGCGCGCATGCGCATGTCCGCCGTCGAAGCGTTGAACCTGCTTCAGGCACGCATCGAAGCGGCTCACAGTGAAGACGCGCTTCTGGCGCTCCCGGACTTCTATGTGCTGCTCATTGAAAATGACACGTGGGGTTTCTTTCATGCGACCACGAATGGCTTCGACCCGGACGTTGTCCCCGAAATGCCTGACGTGACGACCACCGATGAAGCGAAACGCAGCAACATCGTCATCATGTCCGAGGCCGGCCTGCGAGCGTGGCTGGAACAACGCTTCGATATTGAGCTGGCATTGCGCGAATCGCTGTTCATGATCGACGCGCCTGCCAGTTCGACCGGGTCGCTAACGCAGATGCTCGCGATTGCGGAGCCGGCCGTCACCGATGATTGCTGAGGTGTGTTGAGCGTGCGGGTAGGTCAGGGCGGCTGGCGAGGAGCGCATCATGGGTACGCTGACGGGCAAGATCAAGCATGAATTCATGAAAGCGCTTCCGCCGACGATCTTCTTTTTCATCATCCTTCACATCGTCGCGATTGTCAGGGCGCTCATGATCAGAGGCTCGGGCATCTCGTTGCCTACGTCGACTTCGGTGCTCCTCGCGTCATTGATATTGGGTAAATCCGTTCTGGTCGCGGACATGTTGCCGTTCATCAATCGCTTTCCCGACAAGCCGCTTGTCTGGAACGTCGGCTGGAAGACGTTGATGTATGCGGCCGTCGCGCTCATCGTTCATTACTTTGAGCGGCTCTATGACTACTGGAAAGAAGCGCCCGGTCTCATCGCGGCCAATGCGCAACTCTGGGCCGATGTCAGTTGGCCACGCTTCTGGGCCGTCCAGATACTCCTCGCAACGCTGATCTTTATGTATTGCGTGATTGCTGAACTTGCGCGGGTGATCGGCCGAAAAAAGCTGAGCGCGATTTTCTTCGGGCCCATGCCTTAACGGTCTGGATGAACAAACTTGTGTGAACTGCCCGTGAAGAGCCGCTAACACATCGCTTCAAGAAGCAGAAGCGCGGGACGGCTAGTCAGGGGCGGCCGGAATTGCCATCGAATCTGGGCCGCTGCACACAGCTCGTGAAAATGGAGCGCACAGCCATCGCTGCAAAAGCCGGACCTATCAAGCACGTGGTCAACTGATGTTGCTCCAATGCCGCAATCCGCGTGTGTATTTCAAATACCCGCAGCGCGGATTGCCGGCGCGGCATGTTAGCGTCTCGAGCTCATTCGCGCGGTGACGCGGAAGCCTCATCCACGAACCGCCAAGGTGGCCACAATCAGAGCCGAGAAGACCAGCGCCGGGGCGAGATGCCCGAACGGCTCCCGGTTTCGTAGCAACGTGAAGAGCGCGCCGATCATGATCGCTCCCGCCAGCGTCAGGCCCAAGACTCTGGTTTGCTGCCAGGGAAGAAGTGCCGCACTCAGCAGTTCGAGCGCGCCGCAGAGCAACTGAAACCACTCCGGGTAACCCCAGCGTGCGAAGTCGCGTTTCGCCGCGCCGCGTCGTGAGAGATTGATCACCCCGGCAATCGCGAATAGAACCGCCACGATCGTCGCGAGAATCGATTCGAAAGATACGCTGTTCCACGCCATCGTCATGCTCCGTTGCTTTGCTGAAAGTGCGCTTGTGAAGAGAGGTCCGCAATCAGGCCGGGGCCGTGGGGTTCCCACGTCAGCACTCGCCGGGCGTGCTGGCCGCTGATCGTCTGGTCGAGCGCCAGTGCGTCAGCGAACGGTCCAAGCGATTGGCGGGCCTCGTCGAGCGGCCAGAGCGCGACGCGATCGGCGCCGACCGACGCCCGGATCGCTTCACCCATATCGGCAACAGCAACGGCATCTTCCGTGACCACGTTGAAGATCTGTCCGGCGACTCGCCCGTCCCCGCTTGCCGCCTGCTCGATCGCGCTGAGGTAAGCCGTGGCGAGATCATCGACGTGAACGGCGGGCCAGTGATTGCGACCATCGCCAACGATCCTCACACTGCCGCTCTCACGGGCCATGCCCGCAAGCATGCCGAAGACGCCGCCGCCGTAGCCGTGCACCATCGCCGGTCTGAGAATCGCTGCGGCGATCGAACGGCTCGCTGCCAGCGCCAGTACCTGTTGCTCCACTGCGGGCCGCCAGGCGATGAGCGGTGTCGGGTTCAGCGCCGATGCTTCCGTCGCGGGCCCTCCCTCCGTATTGCCGTAGACCCAGGTGCCCGACGTATAGACAAATACCGCGCCCGGACGCAAATGCGAAAGCATCGCTACCGCCGCAGCCTCATCAACAGCAGCGGCGGAAGCATCGTTGGTCGACGCGGCGTGCACCACGCCATCGGCGGCACCCGCAGCCGCCGCGAAAGACTGCGGCTCACGCAGGTCGCCCGCATGCAGTTTCACACCGAGACGCGCCAGCGCGCCGGCGGCCGACGACCTGTCCTGGCGCACCAGCGCGGTCACCTGATGGCCGAGGCTGAATGCCTTGCGTGCGACCGCTTGCCCGATGTAGCCCGTACCACCCGTAATGAACAGTTCCAAAGCGCTCTCCTTGATGATCGCCTGTGAAATCGATAAATCAGATGAACGAGACTTGTCGGTCTCGTTTTGACAAAGGTAAACGAGACTGCCCAGTCTTGTCAACTGTTCGATGATCTGCTATCTATGCCGTATGAACGCTTTCTCTCCCCCTGAACTGAGCCCGCTGCAACGCCGCAAGCGGTCCGCGATCCTCGACGGCGCGAAAGCCGTTTTTTTAAGCCAGGGTTTTGGCCTCGCCACGATGGACGACGTCGCGGCGACCGCTGGCGTCGGCAAACAAACGGTCTACCGCCACTTCAAGTCGAAGGAGGCACTCTTCGTGGGTCTGGTGAGCTCGATGTGCGCTGAGATCGGCGCACTTCTTGCGGGCGCTCTGCACGAGCCGTCCGATGGATCGCCTGAAGTGGAGTTGCACGAATTGGGATGGCTGCTCGCACGAAGTCTTATTGCGCCGGATTACCTGCGGCTTTACCGGGCGATCGTCGCTGAGGCCGAGCGTCTTCCGGAACTCGGTCAGGTGTTTTACGAAAATGGTGCAAAGGTCGTGCGTGCGTTCGCTGCGAGAATTCTGCGGAAGAGATTTGATGAGCCGACTGCTGCATTGCGGGCAGCAACGTTCGTTCAGCTGGTGCTGGGCGACGCGTATCTGGAACTGTCAATTGGCTACAGCGTGCCCGATGTCGACGCGCGCTTCGCGCTGCAGATTGACGAGGCGGTGGCGGCTGCGCTTCGTTGAAGGTACTGATTTCTTTGTCTGTTTACACGGAGAATTGAGGGGGTGCGGTGGATCGAGCGGGTGAATTCGTGGTGGTGTATTGGGGGTTGCGTTGGGCTCTTGTCGGACCCACAAGAGACGGTCAGACTTCTCGTCAACCGCCATTCGTTCACG
Organism: Paraburkholderia sp. BL25I1N1; assembly: GCF_003002025.1. Taxonomy (GTDB): domain Bacteria; phylum Pseudomonadota; class Gammaproteobacteria; order Burkholderiales; family Burkholderiaceae; genus Paraburkholderia. The sequence continues at coordinate 1,705 of NZ_PVZB01000010.1, read as the reverse complement.
ATGCCGACAGGACGGGCAGCTTCCGACGTTTGCGCAGAGAGCTACTTGCGCAAATCCGCTCTCAATTCGGACGCCCCGATTCGGGCCATGCAGAGTTGCGCGAGATAATTGCTTTGCCGGGCGGTAAGATAGCTGCCCGAATTCTGACTTGAGCAAAAATTCATGCAGCTTCTCGATCATGTTTCGATCGGCGTTCCCGACCTTGACGCAGCGCGTCCGTTCTACGACTCAATCATGAAGGCGCTGGGAGCAACGAAGGTCTACGACCGCCCCAATGCGCTCGGTTACGGAGAGCGTTGCACGCGGGATGATACGGAATCGACCTTTTTGGCGGTCTATCTGGACCCAAGCAACATCGACCCGAACAAGCGGCATTGGTGCTTTAAGGCGGCGTCCCGCGAAGAAGTGGACGTATTTTTTGCGACCGGCCTCGCCGCAGGAGGGCGTTCGGACGGTGAACCGGGCCTTCGGCCGCACTACCATAGCGACTACTATGCAGCGTTTCTCTTCGATCCGGCCGGCAATCGTGTGGAGGCGGTGTGCCATTCCGCTTCGAGTTGAACGCGCTACCAGCTAATTGTTGACAGCAACCCTTCTTGCTCCGGCAGCCGAAGAAATATGGCGCGCTGGCGAGCGGCTGCAAATGGCCCAACTCTGCCCGACGCCGCCGTACGCAGGACTCTAAAACCGCGCGTCAGGCAGAGGACCGCAGCCGACCCTGATGAGACAGTCGCGGAAAGCGAAAGCGGACATTCGCATCGTCGTTACGAGCGAACCTGTCCTGCTGAGCTTGGCGACCACGTTGCCTAAATTTGCAGAGAGTCCGAATCGTCGCCCCAATCACGGCGCGACCGGCAGTTGCTTCCATTCGGTGCCTGTGCGTCGGTACAAGTGGGGGCGCAGCCGATGGTCGCAATCCCCAGACCGCTCTACGACGTGCCGAAGCTCTACCAGCCCTTGTGCGGAAGATGAGTCGCAGAATGCAAGGAGGTCGCGCGCTGGAGCAACAGCTACAAAGCCCTGTGGGGCGAGATGGGCGTACCAGTGATTCCACATGGCATCAAGCGCGAGAAGACTCGCCTCGAAGTTGCCTCCCATGAGTGCAACATATATGGAACCGTACTCGCGAACAGCCAACTTTTCTTCCGCAAGAGCCTGCAAGTTTGAAACGGCCATTGAATGAAGCTCGTCGACCGACACACCTTCCTGTTGCAGATGTCCGTGCTGAACAAAAGCCAAATGATCAGCTGCATCCGCGACGTACGAAACCAACAGGTCGTCGGTGAGGGGACGGAGAACCGGCGAGTCCTCTCGTGATAACGATATTGCTGGTGTTGAGTCTTGCACCACGGGCTTCAAGTAAGCGATGGCGCGGGCACAGATGCCGCCTTCTGTCACAGTCATAGAGTGAGATGCAATCAATCCAGAAATACTGCTAGAACCGGAGAACCAACCTTGGCGGATTGTCGACGATTCGGGTCGCGATGTCGAATGGCGGGTTGTGGCCCAACTCTGCCCGACGCCGCCGTACGCGGGACTCTAAAACCGCGCGTCAGGCAGAGGACCGCAGACGACCCATACGAGTCGTTCAGATTCGACTCACCAATGTACGCTCATAGGGCGGCACGGGACGATCAGTGCCGAAATCTTGTAGTTGTGCCCGAAGAGCAAAATTTGGCCACGCCTTGTGAACGTCAAGCGATAG
>NZ_PVZB01000009.1 GCF_003002025.1 Paraburkholderia sp. BL25I1N1 | reverse complement strand
CGGGTCTTCAGTTCATTGAACACCTTCAGCCAGAACTTCGCACCTTCGGTCTGCTCGATCCACAGGCCGAGCACGTCGCGCTGGCCGTCGGCCTGAATGCCCAGCGCCAGATACACCGCCTTATTGCTCACCACACCGTCGCCACGGATCTTCACGCGCAGCGCGTCGAAGAACACCACCGGGTACATCGGCTCAAGTGGACGGCTTTGCCAGGCAAGCGTTTCGGCCATCACCTCATCGGTGACCGAACTGATGAAGTCGGGCGAGACCTCGGTGCCATAGCTTTCGGCCAGAAACGCCTGGATCTCGCGCACGCTCATGCCGCGTGCGTACATGGCAATGATGCGTTCGTCGAAGCCCGTGAAACGGCGCTCGTGCTTGGGAATCAGGATCGGCTCGAAGCTGCCTTCACGGTCGCGCGGCAGATCGACCCGCACCGGGCCACGCTCGGTGATGAGTGTCTTGCCGCTGGCGCCGTTGCGTTCATTGGTCTGCTCCGCAGGCTTGGGCTGGCCGGGCCGGTAGCCCAGATGCATATTCATTTCGGCGCCCATCGCGCGTTCGATGAGCGCCTTGTTGAACGCCAGCATCAGGTCCTGAACCTCGGCGGGCGTCATCGGACCCTTCACCAGTTCATCCAGCAGCGCTTCAGGCAGTTCAGGCAGCGGCCCGCGGGCCGCTGCCTGAGACGCGACGGTGCGTTTCTTTTTCATCGGCATATCCATGACCTTGATCCCTCATGATATGCCCCGCCCACGAAATTACGGATAGGTCCCGCGGCAAAGAAAGTAGGTGCCGCCCCGCACAGGGGCAACGCTAATAGACCACAAAGAAATCAAGGAAAGGCCAACACCTCAAAGAACACCGAGAAGCAACACCCGCCGGGGCAGGCATAAACAAAACCGGACTTCTACTCCCGACTAGCAATAGCCCGCCGAGCATCGGCGCCCCCAGCGGGAGCTCCACCATCAGCCGTCTGCGAAGACTGATCCCCCCAAACAACGGAGCTATTCACCGCATACAGCCTGCAAGGCGCAGAAGACTGCTTCTGACAATTCGCGACTGCGACCGACATCGGATCATCGCCACCTTCAGCCCAGGACCAGGCCCCCGAGTCAGAAACAGCAAACGCCCGACTAGGAAACTGATGCAAGAAATTCCGATACCCATTACGCCCGGCTTCATCGACAAACGGCACAGCATCAACAGCATCGACAGCAGCAAACCCACTGGCCTTAGGCGTGGACGGATCCGACACACGATACTGCACGCCAGTCGGCATGCCCACCTGCGCAAGAAAAGCCTCGACAGTTGGCCACCACACATGCACGCCATCACGATCGCCGACCAGCCGATGCGCGTCATTCTTGTAGCTGCCGAAATCCACCATCTTCGCGCTCGCGCCGTGCGCACCATAAGCGGCGTACATGCCCGCCACCAACCGCGCGTTCCAGACCGAATCGTTATCGCCGTACATCCACAGCGACGGCACCTTGGTCTTTTCGCCATACGCGCCGAACGCATGCGTCAGGTTGCCCTGCCAGTCGCTGCATGCGTCCTGCCGCAAGCCGCCCGAGAAATTGATCAGCGCCCGCACGCCCGGCGCTGCTTGCGTGCCGTACGCCATCGTCGCAAGACCGCCGTGTGAGGTGCCGGCCACGACGATATGCGTCGCGTCCACGTAAGGTTGCTTCGACATGAAGTCGATCGTCGCGGCGACGTCGCCGGCCTGGCCGATGCCGTTTTTCTCGACGTCGCAACCATCCTGCTGATACACGCCGTCCGAGTGACCGAAACCCTGGCGGTTCGGCGCCACCACCACGTAGCCGCGGCGCACGAATTCGCGCGCGAACGGCAGCGGGTCGCTGCGCTCCTGCGTGTGCGGATCGCCGGGAATCTTGCCGTGGTTGAAAACGATCATCGGAAACGGGCCAGCGCCGTCCGGTTTGTAGATCGTCGTTTCGAGAGTGACCGTGCCGGCTGCATCGACCGGTACGCGGATGATCTGTTCGTTAAGACCGGCGGTGGGCAGATAGACGTCGTCGTCGAGCGCGATGCGCGGCACGTGGGCGCGGGTCAACGGTCCCGGCTGGGTGTCCGCGAGCGGGTCGGCGTGCGCGAGTGCGACAGCGCATGTAGCCGCCGCACAGATCACCGCACACTTCGTCAGAACCTTGCTGAACACCACTCACGCACCTGCCTCAAAAACCTGCCCTGAACACCGTGGCGTCTGTCTGTCGAAAGTCATTGCTGACATTTGCCTTTCGGGCAGGTTTTCGACAAACAAAAACACACTCGCGTACGGAGTGCGCCAGAGGCGCACGCACGCTATTCGAGATCGCACGGGATGAACCCAAACGGCCGACGCGACCCCACGCGCCGATGATGAGCGCCACGGCTGCTGCCGAAACCGCCGCCGGAACCACACTGTCTGGTGCCCGGCAGGGCTCCCGGCGCATTTTGCGGAGCGGGTATGGACCGGCCCTCGCAACGTGACGTCATGAAGCTACGGCCTCATCCTGGCACGACAATTTTGTTTTGTGCAATCAAGGAGAACCCGCGCCGCAAAAATTGCCGCGTGCTGTTTGGTCGCTGAGGCCGGTCGATACAGGCCTCACCGGTGTTTGGCGCACCGAAGCAATCAGGCGTGGCGCGGGTCTTGTGGCATCTCGCCAACAAAAAAAATGGCCCTGCTATCAGGGCCATATGTGAGCGCGGCGTAAGGACGCTGCGGCGTCTTGTAAGGGGCAGAAAGGACTTTATTCGCTGATGTCGCCATCGACGTAGCGCCAGCGGCCATCATCGCCGCGAACGAAGCGGCTCAGCTCATGCAACCGGTGCGCGCGGCCGCCCACCTTGTAACGTGCGACGAATTCGACCGTCGCGTGATCGGCGTCGGTTTCTGCAAACGCCTTGATTTGCAGTCCGAGCCAACGCGGCGCATCGGCCGCTGCCGGGTCCGCGTCGAGATCGGCGGGGCAGGTCTGCGGCGCCCAGGTGGCGCGCAGGTAATCCGTCGAGCCTACAACATAGGCGCTATAGCGCGAGCGCATCAGTTCGAGCGCCCGTGGCGCCGTTTCGCCGCCGTCGATATAGCGGCCGCAGCACTGCGCGAAGCGTGGCGCTTTGGCACCGCTGCGCTGGTCGGGCGCGGCGCCGCCGCACGGACAGTCGGATGGTCGTTGCATTGCCAACAGTTGCTTATTCATGAGACGTTCAGCCAAGACCACGCGCGATCAAAATCTTCTGGATGTCGCTGGTGCCTTCGTAGATCTGGCACACGCGTACGTCGCGGTAAATGCGCTCGACCGGGAAGTCGCTCAGGTAGCCGTACCCGCCATGAATCTGCAAAGCGGCCGAACAGATGCGCTCGGCGGCTTCGGACGCGAATAGCTTGGCCATCGCGGCTTCGGTCAGGCAAGGTTGACCGGCGTCTTTCAACGATGCGGCGTGCCAGATCAGTTGTCGCGCGGCTTCGAGTTGCGTCGCCATGTCGGCGAGGCGGAATTGCACCGCCTGGTGCGAAAACAGCGGGGCGCCGAAACTTTCGCGCTCCTTCGCATAACTCAAGGCGGCTTCGAACGCGGCGCGCGCCATGCCGACACTTTGCGCGGCAATGCCGATGCGGCCGCCTTCCAGCCCCGACAACGCGATCCGGTAGCCTTCGCCTTCCGCGCCGATCAGATTCGCGGCCGGCACGCGGCAGTCCTCGAAAATGATCTGCGCCGTATCCGACGAATGCTGGCCGAGCTTGTCCTCGACTCGCGCGACAACGTAGCCCTTCGTGTCGGTGGGCACGATGAACGCGCTGATGCCGCGCTTGCCCGCCGCTTTATCGGTCACGGCCATCACGATCGCGACGTTGCCGTTCTTACCGCTCGTGATGAATTGCTTGACCCCGTTCAGCACGTACGCATCACCGTCGCGTGTGGCGGTGGTGCGCAACGCGGATGCGTCGGAACCGGCTTGCGGTTCGGTCAGGCAAAACGCGCCGAGCATCTCGCCGCGCGCGAGCGGCGTGAGCCAGTCGCGTTTCTGCGCGTCGTTGCCATAGGTCAGCAGAATGCTGCAGACGGGGCAGTTGTTGACGGAGATAGCCGTCGAGGTGCCACCGTCGCCGGCGGCGATTTCTTCGAGAATCAGCGCGAGCGCCAGCGCGTCCATGCCGGCGCCGCCGTACGCTTCGGGCACCAGCACGCCATACGCGCCGAGTTCGGCGAGTTGCCGATGCACGTCCTTTGGAAAAGTACGCTCACGGTCCCACGCCGCGGCATGCGGCGTGATCGCTTCGCGCACGAAGGTGCGCAGCGCGTCGCGGACCATCAAGTGATCCTGATCAAGCACCATGTATGTGTCTCCCGTGCGGCACAGCTGCTCACCAGTCGAGCAGCGTGCCGTCGTATTGATAGAAGCGGCCGTTGAACTCTTCATGCGCCGCCGCGGCTTGCGCCAGCACTTCACGCATGCCGGTGACGCTGCGCGCCGGATCGATCGCCGCCTGCGCACCGCCCATGTCGGTGCGCACCCAGCCCGGATGCAACGAAACGCACGCGGCGCGCTTCGCTTCCAGCGACGCGAGTTTCAGGGCGTCGTTCAACGCCGCCTTGCTCGCGCGATACAGCCACCCCGTCGTGCCGCTCGCGTCGCCGATGCTGCCCATCTTGCTCGAGATCACCGCGAACACGCCGCCGGCCTCTTCGACGAGCGGCAGCAGGATCGGCATCAGTTGCATCGGTCCGCGCACGTTGGTGTGCATGACGTGGTCGAAGTCTTCAGCGGTGATCGTCTCGATGCCTTCCGTGCGCGGGCCGTACACGCCCGACACCAGGATCGCCGCGTCGAGTCGCTCACCGTCGAGCTTCCAGCCGAGCGCGGCGATTTCTTCCGGCGCGCTCACATCGAGTGAAAAAGTTTCTGCGCCGAGTTCGTTCAACGCGTCGAGCGCGGCGCCGTCGCGCGCGGTCGCGAGCACGCGCCAGCCGCTCTTTTTGTACTGCCGTGCAAACTCCCGACCGATGCCGCGCGACGCACCGACGATCAACACTGTCTTCATGGAATACCTCAGCAAGCCGTCAAAACAGCGCGCTCGAAAACGCGGGTTAAACCAGTTCGATACCCATCGCCGTCGCTTCTCCACCGCCGATACACAGCGTCGCGACGCCGCGCTTGCCGCCGCGCTTCTTCAGCGCGCCGATCAGCGTGACGAGAATCCGCGCGCCCGACGCGCCGATCGGATGGCCGAGCGCACAAGCGCCGCCGTTCACGTTGACCTTCTCGTGCGGCAGATGGTGTTCCTTCATGGCCGCCATCGTCACGACGGCAAAGGCTTCGTTGACCTCATACAGATCGACCTCGTCGGCGCGCCAGCCGTTCTTCTCGAACAGCTTGCGAATCGCGCCGACCGGCGCGGTGGTGAACTTCGCCGGCTCCTGCGCGAATGTCGAGTGACCGACCACGCGCGCAATCGGCTCGACGCCGAGACGCTTCGCGGTCGATTCGCGCATCATGACGAGCGCGGCTGCGCCGTCGGAAATCGACGACGAGTTCGCCGCCGTCACCGTGCCGGTTTTGCTGAACGCCGGTTTGAGCGTCGGAATTTTTTCGATGTTGGCCTTGAACGGCTGTTCGTCTCGATCGATGGTGACATCGCCCTTGCGGCTCTCCACCTTCACCGACGCGATTTCCCAGGCAAACGAACCGTCTTCGTTGGCGCGTTTCGCACGATTGAGCGACTCGACGGCGAATGCGTCCTGCGCCTCGCGCGTGAAGTCGAACGAGCCTGCGCACTCTTCGGCGAAGGTGCCCATCAGACGGCCTTTTTCGTAGGCGTCTTCGAGGCCGTCGTAGAACATGTGGTCGATCACCTGACCGTGGCCCATGCGCATGCCGCCGCGCGCCTTGGGCAGCAGGTACGGCGCATTCGTCATGCTTTCCATGCCGCCCGCGACAATCACATCGACGGAGCCCGCCGCGAGCATGTCGTGCGCGAACATCGCCGCGCGCATGCCGGAGCCGCACATCTTGTTCACCGTGGTGCTGCCGGTGGCGAGCGGCAAGCCGGCGCCGAGCGCGGCCTGACGCGCGGGCGCCTGACCGAGGCCGGCGGGCAGCACGCAGCCCATCACCACTTCGTCGATCTGCTCGGGTTTCAGGCCGGCGCGTTTCACGGCGGCTTCTATCGCTACCGAGCCCAATTGCGGCGCCGTCAGCGCGGCGAAGTCGCCTTGGAATGCCGCCATGGGCGTGCGTGCCACGCCCACGATGACGATCGGATCAATCTTTGTCTCACTCATGTTTAAGCTCCTTGATTACGCCTTCGACGATAGCCGGCACGTCGCCGAGCTGCGCCGCATCGGCGGCGACCACGTCGTTCTCTGCCTTGTGCGGGCCACTAGCCGACACCGCCGCTACGCACTTCTGATAGGTGGCATCGAGTGCGCCCGGCTCGCTGACCGTCATGCCGAGGTTGCGCACCTTGCCGTCATGCACGCCGTACGCCCAGCCGTGCACCGTCAATTCCTGGCCGCGCGCCCACGCATCGTTGACGATGGTGGTGCGGCATACGTTCATCACCTGTTCGATCGCGTTCAGTTCGACCAGCCGCCGATGGCGCACCTCACCGATCGGCCATTCCTCGATCAGCGCCGCATGTTTGGTGCGCACGTCCTGCACGTGATGCAGCCAGTTGTCCGCCAAACCCACGCGACGGCCGTGCAGCGCCGCGCCGACGCCCGAGCAGCCGTAGTGGCCGACCACCATGATGTGCTTGACCTTTAGCAGATCGACGGCGAACTGGATCACCGAGAGACAGTTCAGATCGGTATGCACGACCACGTTGGCGATGTTTCTATGCACGAACACTTCGCCCGGCGGCAAGCCGATGATCTGGTTGGCCGGCACGCGCGAATCGGAGCAGCCGATCCACAAATACTCGGGCGTCTGCTGATGCGCGAGGCGCGAGAAATACTCTGGATCTTCGGACAGCTTGCGGGCGACCCACGCTTCGTTGTTGTCGAACAGATGCGAGAGCGGATTGTCAGGAGTTGAATCGTTCGTGTTCATGGTGCGTCTTGGCGGTTGCTCGACCGATTGACCGGTCGATGTCGTTGCATAAGGTTCGGACGAGGCATCTGAAGATGCGAGCGGCGCGTGAGCTTCATGCCGCCCGCACGCTGCGCGAGTCGGCTGTCGCATCTGGCGCGGGCGATGCAAGGCCGGCGGAATCGACGAAGCGTTCCGGGTAGCAGTTGCAGAAGCGCACGCTGTCGTCGTACGGGAAAAAGTCGGGCAGTTCGCCTTTCAATAGATGATCCTTGTGCCGTTGCCATAGCGCGGGATCGAAGAAGTCCGCGTGATGCTGCATGAAGGAACGGCGCACGCGTGGGTCGCCGAGCAGGAATGTGCCGTACGTTTCCGGGAAGATGTCGTGCGGGCCGACCGAGTACCACGGCTCGCCCGACATTTCGTCCTCCTCGTTACGCGGCGCCGGCACCGCGCGCACGTTGCAGTCGGTCAGATATTCGATTTCGTCGTAGTCGTAGAACACCACACGGCCGTGACGCGTCACGCCGAAGTTCTTGTACAGCATGTCGCCTGGAAAGATGTTCGCCTGCATCAGTTCCTTCACCGCATTGCCGTATTCCTTGATACCGTGCTCGACGTCTTCGTCGTTGCCATTCTGCAGGAACAGATTGAGCGGCACCATGCGGCGCTCGATATACATATGGCGAATTACCAGGTTGTCGCCGTCGTATTCGAGCAGCGACGGCACTTCCTTCTCGAGCTCGCGCACCAGCGCTTCGTCCAGACGTGAGCGGGGCAACGCCACGCTCGAATATTCGAGCGTGTCGGCCATGCGGCCGAGGCGGTCGTGTCGCTTGACGAGCTGATACTTGCTTTGGATTTGCGCGCGCGTGGTTTCCTTCGGCGGCGGGAAGTTGTCCTTGATCAGCTTGAACACGTACGGAAACGACGGCAGCGTGAACACCAGCATCACGAGCCCCTTGATGCCGGGCGCGATGATGAACTGATCGCTCGAATGCGAGAGGTGATGCAGCAGGTCGCGATAGAACAGGTTCTTGCCCTGCTTCTGTAAGCCCACCGACGTGTAGATTTCCGCCTTCGGCTTACCCGGCATGATGGTGCCGAGAAATTCGACGTACGCGGACGGCACTTCCATGTCCACCAGGAAGTACGAATGCGAAAAGCTGAAAATGATCAGCAACTGTTCGCGCTTGAGCAGCACGGTGTCGAGCGCGAGCACGCCCGGCTTCACATGACGCAAGGGCACCGCGAACGGCAGCAGCAAATCGCCGTTGATGATCCGTCCGACGATATACGCCGACTTGTTCCGGTAGAACAGCGACGAAAGCACGTGAATCTGGAAATTGGGCGCTTCGTCGAACGCACCGAACGCGTCGTGGATCGCTTGCATCACGCAGCCGACGTCGCGCGTCAAGTCTTCGAACGAGGGCTCCAGCTGGAAGTTCGTGACGATGCGTTCAAGCGTCGCCGCGAGCCCATCTTTGCCCGGATAGTACGCACGGTAAGTCGGCTTCGCGGCCGGCTCGTCGTTCTCGATGTATTCGGTCGAGATGGCCGGGCGCACGAAAATGAAATCGTTGTTGAAATACGAGCGGTGCAGGATCTTGCAGCATACCGAATTAAAAAACGTTTCGGCGCACTCCGGCTGACGGTGCGTGGTCAACAGGCCGATGTAATGCAGCTTGATCTGCTGCCACACTTCGCTGTCGATTTTTTCCGCGTCGTATTCGTCTTCGAGCAGTTCGACGCATTCGTCGACACGCTCGTCGTATGAAGTAATGCGATCGCGCGCGAGCTTCTGCAGACCGTGCCAGTCGCCTTTTTCGAAGAGCGTCTTGGCGTGGATCGCGGCGTCGCGAAAGATCCGGTAATGGCGGTCGAATCCTTCGAGCATGGTCTGCGCGAGGTCAAAGCCGATCTGCGACGACAGCAGTTTGGGGAAGTGATTCATGTCGACCGCGCATTCGCCTCATGTCGTGAAGACACCCGTGATTGTATCGTCGGGCGCACCTGCGACGCATCGCGCCGCGATTGTTCAGGCCGGCTTGGCTTCGCGCGTGCCGCCTTCCAGCAGCGCGCGCGCCTGGGTTTCGTATTGCGCGAGGTCTTCGAGCGTCGCGTTCAGGTCTTCCAGTTGACGCTCGAGCACTTCGCGATGACGCGCCACCGTGGCGAGGAACGCGTGCAACTGCGGCACCGTGTCGGTCGGCGACTCGTACACGTCCAGCAGATCGCGGATCTCCGAAAGCGTGAAGCCGAGCCGTTTGCCGCGCAAGGTGAGCTTCAGACGCGTGCGGTCGCGGCCCGAATAGACGCGCCGCAGGCCACTCGATCCCTCGCGGCTCGGTGAGAGTAAACCCTGGTCTTCGTAGAAGCGGATCGCGCGGGGCGTGACGTCGAATTCCCGCGCGAGCTCGGTGATCGTGTATTGCGTGTTCATCGGGGCATTCCGTGGCCGGGCAGAAAATCGGATTGAACGATAGAATCGACGTTTACGTTATCGTCAACTTGAGTTGAACGCAACCAGGCGCAGTACGGCGGCGGTACGTCACTCGCACACGGCAACCACGCCGACCGGCATCGCACACCTTGCCATGCCGGACGGCCGACGGAGGAAGACACCCACAATGAATGCACTCGAACATCAACTCGACTACCCGTTCAACGACACCTTGCCGGACGCGGGCCAGGCGATGGAAGTCGCGCCAGGTGTGTTCTGGCTACGCATGCCGCTGCCTTTCGCGCTCGATCACATCAATCTCTGGCTGCTGCGCGACGAGATCGACGGCCAGCAGGGCTGGACGGTGGTCGACTGCGGTATCACCTCGGACACGATCAAGGAGAACTGGGAGAAAGTGTTCGACTCGGTGCTCGACGGCCTGCCGGTGCTGCGTGTGATCGTGACGCATTGCCATCCCGATCACATCGGTCTCGCGCACTGGATTTGCGCGGGCGGCGACAAAAAACGCTGGGACGTGCGGCTATGGATGACGCTCGGCGAATACATGCAGGCACGCGTCATGGCTGCCGGCGACGGCTCGAATGCGGGCGGCGAGGGCGCGGCACGACACTTCGCGCGACACGGCGTGACCGACGAAGAGTCGCTTGAGAAATTGCGCAATCGCAAGAGCTATTACGCGAGCCTCGTGCCGGCGATTCCGGGGCAGTATCGCCGGTTGCGGGAAGCGGACGGCGTGGAGATTGGTGGCAAGATCTGGCGCGTGGTGACCGGCTTCGGCCATTCGCCCGAACACTGCGCGTTGTTCTGCGAAGAAACCGGCGTGCTGATTTCCGGCGACATGGTGCTGCCGCGCATTTCGACTAACGTGTCGGTGTTCGATATGGAGCCGGAAGGCACGCCGCTCGCGTTATATCTGGAGTCGCTAGGCCGTTACGAAACGATGCCGGAAGACACGCTCGTGCTGCCTTCGCACGGCAAGCCGTTTCGCGGCGTGCGCACGCGCATCCGCCAATTGCGCGAGCATCACGACGCGCGTCTAGCCGAAGTGCGCGAGGCGTGTGCGGAGAAACCGCAGAGCGCCGCGGATATCGTGCCGCTGATGTTCAAGCGGCAACTCGATATCCATCAGATGACGTTTGCGATGGGTGAAGCGCTAGCGCACTTGCATCTGCTGTGGCTTGCGGGTGAGTTGAAGCGTAAGCAGGATGCGGATGGGGTGATTCGGTTTTCGCCGGCGTGATCGAGGTGGTGTGTCGATGGGAGAGGAAAGCCCGCAGGCGGGGGCTTTTCAGTGGTCAATGCGGCACTGAAACGTACTATTTGTCATCTTGCGTATCGTCGATCTTGGTGATCTTCCAGACCCCATTCTGTTTGCGCAGAAACGCAAGAATGGTTTTCTTCTCTGCGGATCCGAACGTAACGGGAACAAGCGCGACATCGTCAAGCATGATCGCGGGATGCGTTGCAATGTGCGCGAGCCAATCCTGCTCGTCGTAATCCTGTACCTTTGTGAAGTACTCGGCCCTTTCGGCAAACGTGTTTTGCTTATATTCGGCCCTCAGGAAGTCGACGGTCGATCTCGATACGTAGCGATAGACCTCCTTGTCCATGAGAGCATAGCCGCGGTCTTCTGAATCCCGCTTGATAAACCATGTATAGAAAGCCTTGGTACTGGCCTCGGGCGTCGTGGCCTGGCGCATCTGCGCGAGCGCCAGCGGCTGAAAGAAACTGCCGGAAATGACGAAGAGCACCGCAATAAGCATGAAGATTTTTCGCATGATGCCGCTCAGTCGTGACGGTAAATTTGATAAGGTGGACGTGCGCTTCGGTATGCTGGGCCGGGATAAAAGCCGTATTGTTGTCTGAAATCGGAAATCCAGATTCGTCCGTCGTACATGGCCATATGACCGTCCGGATGGTTCGCGATGGCCTGGATCACGACGACATCCCCTTTCTGCGGATTTGCGTCGCTTACCTCATAAAAGCCTGTGCAGATTAACGAAGAGCCATAGTTCCTCGCGGAGTACATCACCATGAGTGAAATTCCGCCGCGCTGGATTGCCTCTCGCACGTATCTTGCGCAACGTTGGTGGCTTGAAGATTCCGCATGCCATTGAAGATAGTCGACAGCGGAATTTATATTCCAATAAGACATAAAATAGGTATCCAAATTAAATTTGAATCCTAACGTCGTTCGTTGATGTGGTGCTAAAAAAATGACAAACTTTTAACGTTTTCTGCAATTAATGCGTATTGCAGAAGTCTTTTTCATCGAGATACCCGTAATGCATATCGTATTGCGCGAATTAGTAATCGAGCCTCGGATGCCGGTAAAGCAAAAAAAGCCCGGTGCTTTCGCAACCGGGCTTTCTTTCGCATGCGGCACGCTCGAACGCGAACGCGATTACTGCACCGACACTGTCCCGAAGTTCTGGCGCCCAAACGGACTCACGTGATACCCACTCACGTTCGTGCGCGCGATCGCCGCAGCGGTCGGATACCCAAGCGGAATCCACAGCGCCTGATCGTGAATGATCTGCTGCGCCTGTTCATACGCCTTCGTGCGCTTGGCCTGATCCGGCGTTGCTTTGCCGTCGGCGATCAGCTTGTCCAGATCCTGGTCGCAGAACCGCGCGAAGTTGATCCCCGACTTCACCGCGTTGCAACTGAATAGCGGCGACAGGTAGTTGTCCGGATCGCCGTTGTCGCCGGCCCAGCCCATGAAGAGCGAATCATGCTGGCCTTGCTTGGCCTGCTTGATCAACTCGCCCCATTCAATCACCTTCACGTCGGCCTTCACGCCGATCTTTGCGAAGTCGGCCTGCAGCAGCTCGGCGCCGGCCTTTGGATTCGGATTCAGCACGCTGCCGTTCGGCCGCACCCAGATCGTCGTTTCAAAACCGTTCGGGTAACCCGCGTCGGCGAGCAGCTTCTTTGCCTTCGCCGGGTCGTACGGCCACGCCTTCACGGCCTTGTCGTAGCTCCACGTGTTCGGCGGATACGGGTTCACGGCCGGCGTCGCCGTGTTGTCGAATACGGTCTTCAGATACATGGTGCGATCGAACGCCATGTTCAGCGCGGCGCGCACCTTCTGGTTGTCGAGCGGCTTCTTCTGCGTGTTCAACGCGACGAACGCCGTCATGAACGCGGGCGTCTGCACGATGGCAAGCGACTTGTCCGTCTTGGCATCAGCGAGGTCCTGCGGCTTCGGCGACAAAGCGATCTGGCATTCGCCCGCCTTCACTTTCTGCGCCCGCACCGTGGCGTCCGGCGTGATCGCGTAGATCAGGCGGTCGATCTTCGGCTTCGGGCCCCAGTAGGACGGATTCACGTCGTAGCGAATCACTGCGTCTTTCGTATAGCTCTTCAGCTCGAACGGACCCGTGCCGATCGGCTTCGAGTTCAGATCGACCTGCTTGCCGGCCTTGAGCAACTGATCGGCGTATTCAGCCGAATAGATCGAGGCGAAACCCATGGTCAGGATCGACACGAAGGTCGCGTCGGGCGCGTTCAGTTCGAACTTGACGGTGTTGTCGTCGACCTTGCTGATCGACTTGATGAGCTTCGGCAGACCCATCGACTGCGCATGCGGGAAGCCGCTCGCGCCCGCCACCTTGTGCCACGGATTGCTGTCGTTGAGCATGCGGTCGAACGTGAAGACGACGTCGTCCGCATTCAGCGCGCGCGTGGGCTTGAAGTAATCAGTGGTCTGGAACTGCACGTTCGGGCGCAGATGGAACGTGTAGGTGAGGCCGTCGGGGCTCACGTCCCACTTGTCGGCCAGCGCCGGCACCACTTTCTTCGCGGCCTCGTCGTACGAGACCAGCGAGTTGAAGATCACGTCGGCCGACGCGTTGGTCGTGACGAGCGAATTGAACTGCACGACATCGAAGCCGTCGGGGCTCGACTCGGTACAGACGGTCAGCGGTTTGGCGAGCACGAGCGCGGGCGCCGTGAACAGTACGGCGGCTGCGAGCAGTTTGAAGCGCATAGGATCTCCCATAACAAGCGCAGTCAGGCAGTGCGTCTGGTTGTGTGGTTATGTTCCGTTGACGAAGGACGGGCGGCCTTGCGGCGTAGCCGTCATCTTTATTGTGATACGTTTCCGGCGCTGGCGCATGGGTCGGCTGTTGCCGACGACGCGCGCGGGCCTTCGCGAAAGCTTATCGAAGGGTGGTTGCGGCGACAACAACATAATCCGCATATTCATATGGCGGGGGCGGCGCAGGTTTAAGGCGCGCTGTCCTTGCACGCGCTCAGGCCGCCGCAGCGCGCTGCAGCAGGTAAGCGATGCCTTCGATTGCGCGCACGCCGTACCACGACACCATTTCCCCATCAATTAACTCAATGCGCTTGCCGGCCAGGCGCGCGTCGCGTTTCAGCGCGTCGCAATGGACCTGTGTGAAGCGATACGGCTCGCTGGAGAGCAGGATACGGTCGACCTGGGCGAGCCACGGCGCGGTGTCGAAGTCGAGCGTCGGGTAACGCGCGGCGCCTGCCGCACCGCCTTGCACGTCCGGCAGTGTGTGCCAGTTGACGAGCCGCAGCATCGTCGAGATATAGGTGTCGCGCGCTACGGTCATCCACGGTTCGCGCCAGATCAGATACAGCACGTTTTGCGGAATGAACGCACGCGCTGCCGCGTCGCAAAGGCGGGCTTCGAGCGCTTCGCTCAGGCGCTGCGTTTCCTGCGCACGGTCGAAAATCGCGCCCAGCAGCGAATAAAGCGCCAGATTGTCCCGAGGCATTTGAGGATGCGTCACGACGATATGCGGCACGAACGCCCGCAACTGCTCGACCGTATCGCGTTCGTTTTCGTCGATATTGACGATCAGATGGGTGGGGCGCAACGCACGAATGGCGTCGAGGTTCACGGCCTTGGTGCCGCCGACCTTGCGTACCTGCTGCACCTTGTCGTGCGGATGCACGCAAAAGCCGGTGCGGCCAACAATCTGCTTGTCGAGACCAAGCGCAAAGAGCAGTTCAGTGATGCTCGGCACCAGCGAAACAATGCGCGTCGCGGCGCCCGCTGGTTCGTGCGCGACGCCGGCTGCATCGACCGCACGGGGTTGCATGGCTTACTCGGCTTCGGCAGCGGCGCGCGGCTTGCGCGGCGCACGCTCGAAAGCGCGGTCGTACAGCCAGCGCGGCAGCACGTGCAGGAGCATGGCCACCACGCGCATCTGCCAAGGAAACACCGCGAACGCCGTTCGACGCTCGATTGCCTGTGCCACCTTGAGCGCGAAACGGTCGGCGTCCATCAGGAACGGCATGGTGTACGGGTTGTGCTCGGTCATGGGCGTGCGGATATAGCCGGGCGCAATCGTCACCACGCCGACATCATGCGGCCGCATTTCGACGCGCAACGCTTCCAGATATTTGAGCGCCGCCGATTTCGACGCGCTGTACGCGCCGGACCCCGGCAAGCCGCGCACACTCGCGACACTGGCGATTCCCACCAGCGTGCCGCGTTTGGCTGCGATCATCGCGGCGGCGAACGGTTCGAAAGTCGCGACCATGCCGAAGTAATTGATATCCATCACTTCACGGAAGGTGCGCAGATCGCCATGACCGGTGAGCGCGCCGCGGCTGATGCCGGCGTTGGCGATCACCACGTCTGGCAGGCCGTGCCGCGTGATGAACTGCGCGGCCGCATCGGCGAGCGCTTCCGCGTCGCGCACGTCGACGGAATAGATGGAGACAGTGTTTTGCGGATGGGACTTCTGGAAGGCGGCGAGGGCGTCGCCGCGGCGGGCAACCAGGCCGAGAATCGCGCCGCGCCGCGCATATTCGGCGGCGAGCGCGAGGCCTATGCCACTCGAAGCGCCGGTAATGAAAACCTTCAGGGGGGAACTCATTCCGGCGCCTTAGCTTTACATCTTCTTGGCGCGGACCTGGGCGACCAGGTAGTCGAGCACCTGGATCGTGCCCGGCAGGCTGTTGGTCGCCGCCGGGCCGGTTTCATACTTGCCCTGCACGGCCAGCGTCGGCACGCCGTCAATCTTGTAGTCGTCCAGCAGCTTCTTGTCCTTCTGCAGCGCGCTTTGCGTCGAGAACGAGTTGTACGCGTCCATGTACTTCTTCGGATCGACGCCGTTCTTCGCGAGGAATTTGGCCTGATCTTCCGGCGTCAGCAGATAGTCCTTGTTGACGTGGATTTCATTGAAGACTTTCGGCGTGAGCTGCGTGGCGAGGCCGAGCGCGTCGAGCGCGTGGTACATCTTGGAGTGCGGAATGAAGTCGTCGCGGAAGGCGACCGGCACGCGCTTGAACACCACGTCCGGACCCTGCTTCTTCACCCACGCTTCGAGGTACGGGTTGAATTCATTGCAGTGCGGGCAGCCGTACCAGAAGAATTCGGTGACTTCGATCTTGCCGGCGGGCACGTCGGTGGGCTGCGCGGTGGGCAGCACGGTGAAATCCTTGCCCGACACCGGCGCGGTGGGCGATGCCTGTGCCGAGGCGGCAACGAGGCCCAGCGAGAGGAACAGAATGCTCAGCAGTTTCTTCATGTTGTTGACCCAAGTAGGCGTAGAACGGTGGCGCCACGCAAATGCCCGTCACCGTCTTCAAGATTCGGCGTTGAACGGTTTGAACCGTCCGTCGTGCTTGTGACACGCGCCGCACGCCGATAGTTCGGCGGCGGCGCGTTCCGGCAAATCACCGTGTATTTATTGTGGCTTATTGCTTCGTGAAGCGGATCACTGCGGTATCCACGCCCGCGTCCGACAGACGCTGACGGCTCGAATTCATGTCTTCGAACTTCGAGAACGGCCCGATACGCACGCGGTAATACGTGACGCCGCCGGCGTCGCGCTGCGTGACTTTCGATTCGAAGCCCTGGAAGGCGAGGCGCGCGCGCTGCTGTTCGGCGTCCGCCGAGGTCTTGTACGCGCCCACTTGCAGGAAGTAGCCGGTGTTCGCATCGCCGGGCGCGGGCGCCGCGCCCGAACCGGGCTTGGCGTTCGCGGCCGTGGTGGACGAACTGCTCTTCGGCGCCGAACCTGCCGCGGTGGCGGCCGGTGCGCTGGAGGCTTGCGGCTTCTTCGCCGGCGTGGTGGCCGTGCCGTTGCCGTTATCCTGCGCGGGCTTCGGTGCGACCGCCGTGCCGTTCGCATTGCCGTTGTTGGCGTTAGAAGGCGGGACCTCGACGATCTGCGGTTCTTCCAGCATGCCCGACTGCGTCTGCGAGTTGGTCTGGCCCGGCGCGGTGTTCGGCGGCGCAGGTTGCGCGGCTTGCGGCACAGGTTGACCTGGCGTCTTGCCTTGCAGCGGACGGTTCGGGTCGTATTGCGGCTGGTTGGCGCTGGAAGAATCGGACGCCGCAGGCGGCGCCACCTTCGAGACGAAAGGCGTAGGCGCACGGGTGATATACAGCGCAACCACTACCGCGATCGCAAGGCCGACGATCAGGCCCAGCACGATTCCGAGAAAAGTGCCCCCGGTTTGTTTCGATTGCTTTGTTGTGCGGCGTGGTTTTGCCATCGTATGAATCACCTGCAAAAAGAATCCTGGAACGGCCGTCGATTATAACGACGGCCGCATGCATGTTGCGCCGGAGGACTTACATCTTGGCGGGAGCGGAGACGCCGATCGTCGCGAGACCGTTGGCCAGCACTTGACGCGTGGCCGCGAGCAGCGCCACGCGTGCATTGCGCTCGGCCGCATCGTCGACCAGCACGCGCTCGGCACGGTCATTGTAGAACGAGTGGAATTCCCCGGCGAGGTCGCGCAGATAGAACGCGACCGCGTGCGGCGCGAGTTCGTCGGCGGCGTGTTGCAGCATGTCCGGGAATTCGGCGAGCTTGTTCAGCAGGGCCATCGCGCGTTCGCTGGTGAGCGGCGAGACGTCCACGTCCGCCAGCGTGCTTTCGTCCGTGCTGTAGCGCGCCTTGCATTCGGCGATGACCGAGCAGATCCGCGCGTGCGCGTATTGCACGTAATGCACCGGATTCTCGTCGTTCTGCTTCAGCGCGAGGTCGATGTCGAACACGAATTCCGTATCCGCCTTGCGCGAGATCAGGAAAAAGCGCACGGCGTCGCGGCCGCGTCGAATCGTTTCCTCGTCGATCAGATCGACGGCGGCTTCCGAGCCCGGCGTGGCGCCGCCCGACCATTCGATCAGGTCGCGCACCGTCACGTAACTGCCGGCACGCTTGGAGATCTTCACCTCTTCGCCGTTGCGCATGACCGTGACCATCTTGTGCAGGATGTAGTCGGGGTAGCCCTTCGGAATGCCGACGCCGAGACCTTGCAGGCCGGCGCGCACCCGCGCGATCGTGCCGTGGTGGTCCGAACCCTGAATGTTGATGACCTTGGTGAAGCCGCGTTCCCACTTGGCGACGTGATAGGCGACGTCCGGCACGAAATACGTGTAGGTGCCGTCGCTCTTGCGCATCACGCGGTCTTTGTCGTCGCCGTCGTCGGTGGTGCGCAGCCACAGCGCGCCTTCCTGTTCGTAGGTCTTACCGGCGGCGATCAAGGCCTCGACGGTCTTCTCGACCCGGCCTTCCTTGTACAGCGACGATTCCAGATAGTACTGGTCGAACTTCACGCCGAACGCCTGCAAGTCCATGTCCTGCTCGCGCCGCAGGTACGCCACGGCGAAGCGGCGGATCGCTTCGAGGTCTTCGACGTCGCGCGCGCCGGTGACCGGCTCGCCGTCGCTCGCGGCCACGGTGACGCCGTTCAGATAGTCTCGCGCGATCTCGGCGATGTACTCGCCGTTGTATGCCGAAGCCGGCCAGCCTGCGTCGCCGGGAGCGAGGCCGCGCGCGCGTGCCTGGGTCGACAGCGCGAGTGTCTGGATCTGCACGCCGGCGTCGTTGTAGTAGAACTCGCGGTGCACATCATAGCCTTGTGAGGCCAGCACGTTCGAGAGCGCGTCACCGAGCGCGGCCTGACGGCCGTGGCCGACGTGCAGCGGGCCGGTGGGGTTGGCCGAGACGAATTCGATCAGCACATGCTTGCCGGCGTCGCGCTGGGAACGGCCGAAGGCTTCTTTCTCGACGAACACGGCGGCGATCACAGCCTGCTTGGCGGCGGACGCGAGGCGCAGGTTGATAAAGCCGGGGCCGGCTACTTCGGCGGC
This sequence comes from Paraburkholderia sp. BL25I1N1, assembly GCF_003002025.1. Taxonomy (GTDB): domain Bacteria; phylum Pseudomonadota; class Gammaproteobacteria; order Burkholderiales; family Burkholderiaceae; genus Paraburkholderia. Next base: position 281,137 of record NZ_PVZB01000009.1, on the reverse strand, counting down.
TTCGACGAGGCCTTTGGCCTGCGGTTGCGCGAGCAGCGCGTCGACAATCTGTTGCGCCAGCTGACGCGGACTGGCGCGCAGCGGCTTGGCGAGTTGCATCGCCACGTTGCACGCGACGTCGCCGTGCGCGGCGACCTTGGGGCGCTCCAGCGTGATGGTGGGCGACACGAACGCGGCTTCGCTCGAGCCTTGCGAGGCGGTCGCGACCTGCTTCACCGTGTCGGCGAGCAGTGTTTCGAGAGTAAGTTTATGTGCAGGCAGCATGCTTGTTGCGAGTCCAGTGAGGCAATCCGGTGATGCGGGAGAGGCGCCGGCCGCGCGAGGCGCAACCGGTTCGTCAGAAGCGTGGAAAGCGGCACGCACTTGCCGAAGCGCGGCGGGCGCAATGCGCCCGCAATCAGGCACGTTGTCTGCAACGCCTCAAATGCGGTGCCGGCGGCCTGCCGTGGCGTTGACCGCTGGGCGGGCCGCGGCGGTTCGCGGGTTGTGCTCAACCGGCCTGGCCACGTTACACGCCCTTCGCCGCGCGGTGCATTGCGGCACGCTTTTCCGTCCAGACGGATTTTAGCAGGTGCTAATATGTTCAATGAGATGCCCAACAAGGGCCGTGGCCGCTGCGCCTGATCGGCGAGCCAACGTAACGCGCGCTGGCAGCCGCCTTTGGGCGGCTTGCGCGCCAATCCAACATAACGAAAAAGGGAACAGTCATGCTGATTACTTTCAAATGCCGCGCCTGTCCGGACGTGATGATGCTGGAAAATCTCGCGCAGTATCTGGTCGGCATCGTCGGCAAGCGGCTGGGTGAGCGCGGCGTGATCACTCACGACGAAGCGGGGCTGGCCATCGAGAAGCTCGAGGCAGCCATTACCTTCGACAAGCAGGAACGTGCCGAGCACGACGGCCATTTTCACGAAGGCGAAGACGGCCACGAGCATCACGAAATTCCGCCGGGACTCGCGCAGCGCGCGTATCCGTTCCTCGACATGCTGCGCGCGGCGCAGAAGGAAAACGCGGATATCGTCTGGGGTCTCTGATCCCACGCTGAACCGCTGTGCGCGGCGTTCGAAAGAGCCGTGGCACCCGGCGGGGCGAAACCTTGCGCACCAATGAAAAGAGCCCGCTTAGTGCGGGCTCTTTGTCGTTCAGAGATTCAGACCGACCGGCGCTGCCGTGCCGCTTACTGGCTGGCGGCGTCCGCCGGCGCGGCTGCGGGAGCCGACGCACCCTTCTTCGCTTTCTGTTTCTTCGGTTTCTTGACGTGTTTCACCGTGGGCGGCGAATACGAACTGACCGAGCTGGAACCGCCAGGCGCGGCGGGCTGGGCCAGCGCCGCCGTGGCGCCCAAGGCAAGCGAAACAGCGGTCAACAACAGCGTCAGCTTCTTCATACGATTTTCTCCGTTGACGATTGCAATTATTAAGCCGACGCGTTTTGGCCGCGTCTGGCGGGGTCAAGCCGCCTCAGTCTACAAAGCCGAAAATTACGTTGCCGCAAATATTCAGTCTTTCAAGCCCGATATAGTGGGGTTCCCGCCACGCCCGACGGCTTACAGCAAAGGCGCCAAGGCCCGCTCCGCATCCGTTTTCGACAGCGCCATGCGCTTTGCGTAGTCTTCCAGTTGGTCCTGACCGATCTTGCCGACCGAGAAGTATGTGCTGTCCGGATGCGCCAGATAGAAACCGGAGACGCTCGCCGCCGGCAGCATGGCCAGCGACTCGGTCACACTCATGCCAATTTCCGTGGCGTGCAGCACGTCGAACATGTCGCGCTTCACCAGATGATCCGGGCAGGCCGGATAGCCGGGCGCTGGACGGATGCCGTGGTACTTTTCCGCGATCAGATCTTCGTTGGAGAGCGTTTCGGCGTTCGCGTAGCCCCACAGGTCGCGCCGCACGCGTGCATGCAGCGCTTCGGCGAAGGCTTCGGCGAAACGGTCGGCGAGTGCTTTCAGCATGATCGCGCTGTAGTCGTCGTGATCCTTTTCGAACTGCTTTTCCTTCACGTCGACGCCCAGACCCGCCGTGACCGCGAACATGCCGATGTAGTCGGCCACGCCCGAGTCCTTCGGCGCGATGAAGTCGGCAAGCGACCGGTTCGGCCGCATCACGCCGTCCACCACCGGACGCACGCTCTGCTGGCGCAGATTGCGCCATGTGAGCGCGACTTCCGAGCGCGATTCGTCCGTGTAGATTTCGATGTCGTCGTCGTTCACCGTGTTGGCCGGCAACAGCGCGATCACGCCGTTCGCTTGCAGCCAGCGGCCCTGGATCAGGCGCGCGAGCATCGACTTGCCGTCCGAGAACACGCGCCGTGCCGATTCACCGACGATCTCGTCATTGAGAATGGCCGGATACGGGCCGGCCAGATCCCACGTCTGGAAGAACGGGCCCCAGTCGATATAGTTCGCCAGTTCGCTCAGATCGAAATTCTTGAACACGCGGCGGCCGATGAACTTCGGCTTGACCGGCTGATAACTCGCCCAGTCGACCTTGGTCTTGTTGGCGCGAGCCTCGGCCAAAGTGACCATGGGCTGCGCTTTCTTGTTGGCGTGCTGAACGCGGATCCGGTCGTAATCGGACTTGAGTTCGTCGAGATACTTTGCCGCGCCTTCGTCGGACAGCAGGCTCGACGCCACGGAGACCGAGCGCGACGCGTCCGGCACGTAGACCACGGGCCCTTCGTAGTGCGGAGCGATCTTCACGGCGGTATGCACACGTGATGTGGTCGCGCCGCCGATCAAAAGCGGAATCTTCTTCACGCGGAAGTAGTCGTCTCGCTGCATTTCCGAGGCGACGTAGGCCATTTCTTCGAGGCTCGGCGTGATCAGTCCGGAGAGCCCGATAATGTCCGCGCCTTCGACCTTCGCCTTCGCGAGAATGTCGTTGCAGGAGACCATCACGCCCATGTTGACCACTTCGAAGTTATTGCACTGAAGCACCACCGAGACGATGTTCTTGCCGATATCGTGCACGTCGCCCTTCACCGTGGCGATGACGATCTTGCCCTTCGCGCGCACGTCGGCGCCGGCTTCGGCGAGCTGCTTCTTTTCTTCTTCAATGTACGGAATCAGATGCGCGACGGCCTGTTTCATCACGCGTGCCGACTTGACCACTTGCGGCAGGAACATCTTGCCCTGACCGAACAGGTCGCCGACGATGTTCATGCCGTCCATCAGCGGACCTTCGATCACGTTGATCGGGCGGCCGCCATCAGCGGCGATCTTGGCGCGCACTTCTTCGGTGTCTTCGACGATGAAGTTGGTGATGCCATGCACGAGCGCGTGCGACAGGCGCTTCTCGACCGGCTGGTTGCGCCATTCGAGGTTCTCTTCTTTCTTCGCGGCGCCGGTCTTGAACTTGTCGGCGATTTCGAGCAGCCGGTCTGTACCGTCTTCACGGCGGTTCAACACCACGTCTTCCACGCGTTCGCGCAGCTCCGGATCGAGGTCGGCGTACACGCCGAGCTGGCCCGCGTTGACGATGCCCATGTCCATGCCCGCCTGGATCGCGTGATACAGGAACACGGTGTGAATCGCCTCGCGAACCGGATCGTTGCCGCGGAACGAGAACGACACGTTCGACACGCCGCCGCTCACTTTCGCGTACGGCAGATTCTCTTTGATCCAGCGTGTGGCGTTAATGAAGTCGACAGCGTAGTTGTTGTGTTCTTCGATGCCGGTTGCGATCGCGAAGATGTTCGGATCGAAGATGATGTCTTCTGGTGGGAAGCCGACTTCGTTCACGAGGAAGTCATACGAGCGCTTGCAAATCTGCGTTTTGCGCTCGAAGGTGTCGGCCTGGCCTTGTTCGTCGAAGGCCATCACCACCGCGGCCGCGCCGTAGCGGCGAATCAGGTTCGCGTGGTGGCGGAACGCATCTTCACCTTCCTTCAGGGAGATCGAGTTGACGATCGCCTTGCCTTGCACGCACTTCAGGCCCGCTTCGATCACTTCCCATTTCGACGAGTCGATCATGATCGGCACGCGCGCGATGTCCGGTTCCGAGGCGATCAGGTTCATGAAGCGCACCATCGCCGCTTTCGAATCCAGCATGGCTTCGTCCATGTTGACGTCGATGACCTGTGCGCCGTTTTCGACCTGCTGGCGCGCGACCGCGATCGCATCGTCGAACTGGTCGTTCAGGATCATTCGCGCGAACGCCTTCGAGCCCGTCACGTTGGTGCGTTCACCGACGTTGATGAAAAGCGTCCCGGACGTGACGTTGAACGGCTCGAGGCCGGAAAGGCGCATGGTGTGATCGGTCATGGCGTATGTGCTCGATTGCTGCGATTAAGTGCGTCGTGTTCGATAGCGGAAGTGTGGCGGCGGCTCGACGAGACGCGGCTGGACTCAGGCCGCGTCGCGGTATTGCGTCGGCCATTGGCGCGGCTTCACCTCAGCCAACGCCTGCGCAATCGCCGCAATATGCTCCGGCGTCGTGCCGCAGCAACCGCCCGCAATATTCACCAACCCAGCCTGCGCGAACTCCTTCAGTAAGCCCGAAGTATCCGCAGGCAGTTCATCAAAGCCCGTATCGCTCATCGGATTCGGCAAGCCCGCATTCGGATAGCACGACACATACGTATCGCAGAGCTTGGCCAGTTCGGCGATATACGGCCGCATCAACGCCGCGCCCAACGCGCAGTTCAAACCGAACGTGAGCGGCTTCGCATGACGCAGCGAGTTCCAGAATGCTTCAACCGTCTGACCCGACAGAATGCGCCCCGAGGCGTCGGTGACGGTGCCCGAGATCATGATCGGCAAACGCTCGCCGGTGTCCTCGAACAGTTCGTCGAGCGCGAACAGCGCGGCCTTCGCATTGAGCGTGTCGAAAATGGTCTCGACGAGGAACAGATCGGCACCGCCGTCGAGCAAGGCCTTGGCCTGCTCGTAGTAGGCCGCGCGCAGTTCGTCGAACGTCACGTTGCGCGCGCCCGGATCGTTCACGTCGGGGGAAATGCTCGCGGTTTTCGGCGTCGGTCCGATTGCGCCGGCGACGAAGCGCGGCTTGTCGGGCGTCGAATACTTGTCGCAGGCGGCGCGGGCCAGTTTCGCCGACTCGAGATTCATTTCGACGGCAAGGTCTTCCATGCCGTAGTCCGCCTGAGCGACCGTGGTCGCACCGAACGTGTTGGTTTCGATGATGTCCGCGCCCGCCGCCAGATACTGCTCGTGAATCTCGCTGATGATCTGAGGCTGCGTGATCGACAACAACTCGTTGTTGCCCTTGATGTCGCGCCCGTAGTCCTTGAAGCGTTCGCCGCGATAGCGGGCTTCGTCGAGCTTGTAGCGCTGGATCATCGTGCCCATTGCACCGTCCAGGATCAGGATGCGCGACTTGAGCAGCGCGGGCAGCGCTGCGCCGCGCGTATAGGCGGCGTCGGGGCGGACTGGCGTGGCGGTTCGGGCGGGCTGGTTCATGGCGGACAAGGGCTTGCGCCGGCTTTTTCGGGAAACCTGTCATTGTAGCCGCTGCCGGCCAGATGCGCCCGGCGCGGGCGGAGCAGCGGCCTTCCGCTGTCGAAGCATGCTGCCTGGGAAAACGGAAAGCGGCGAGACAAAAAAGCACCGAGGCGTCATAAAGAAAACGGCCCAGCGAGGCAAAAGCCTGCTGGGCCACTTCATATTTGCCGACCAACTTGTAAAAGCCGCCTGCTTGCCCGATTGCGGGGGCTGACGGCGCGGTCGATGTATGTCGCCAAAAACGCTAAGCCAAACCTCGCGGTTAGTGAAGAATCACCGGTTGATGCATCAGGCTGTCGAACTGGCCGAGGAATTCGTCTACTTCATCCAGCGACGGTTCCTCTTCGATCAGCTTTTGCACGTGCTCGCGAAAACGCGCCGCCATTGCTCCGTCGATATAGATCTCACGCTGCATGTTTTTGTCGACGATCTCGTAGCCGCCGGACTTCATGGCCAGCGGGCCTTCCTGCGGCGGAAACTCGACGACACAATAGTTGGGGCTGTTGTAGATCATTTGCATGGCGACACTCCTTATTTCCGTTGGCTCCTGGCCATTCCTGCGCCATAGGTGGAGCGTATGGTTTGGAATTCAAGGGGTGGGTCCGGATTGACGCTTGTAAAGTTCCGAACCTACCGGTTAGACCGGCCTTTCAAGAAACGTTTCAAGCAGTGCAGCAAAACGGTGAGATTGCTCGATGGGCGCAAGGTGAGCGGCATCCAGCAGTTCGAAGCCTGCGCCTTCGATGGCGTCTGCTATCGCCTGCGTAGCAGCAGGCGGCGTGCCCGTGTCGTGGCGGCCCGCCACGGTCAATGTTGGGCATCGGATTGTTCCCAGCTTACTGCGTACGTCGAAATCGCGCAGAGCTTCGCACGCCATGGCGTAGCCTTCTGGCAACGTGTTGGTCAACACGTCGCGGATTTGCTCGACTGCTTCGGGGTGCGCGGACTGAAAATCGGGGGTCAGCCAGCGGCTCAACGTCGCGGGAACGAGCGACGCCATGCCACTGTCACGGGCCGCGGCGGCGCGCTGATCCCACGTGGCGCGGGCTTCCTGCGGCGTGCCGCCGCTGCTGTCGGCGATCGTCAAGGTATTGACGCGCGCGGGATGATCGAGTGTAAATTGCTGCGCGATCATGCCCCCCATCGACATGCCGACCAGATGCGTACTGGGTGCGCCGAGTGCATCGAGCAGCGTGGCGAGATCGTGTGACAGATCGACGATGCCAAAGGGCGCGCCGGATGCGGCGGTCTTGCCGTGACCACGCACGTCGTAGCGCAGTACGGTGTAGTCGTCGCGGAAATAGCCGGCGAGTTGATCCCACACGGACAAATCGCCGCCGAGCTGATGGATGAACGTCAGCCACGGGCCGCCGCCCTCGTTGCTCAACACATAGCGCGTCTCGATACCGTTGATGTTCACTTGCATGCGGGCTCCTTTGAAAGGGAACGCAGTGGAAGGTCCATTCGCGCGCTGGGTGCCGCCTGGCCACTTGCCTGCAGGGCTGATCAATATACGCAGCATATTCGCGAACGGATGCAGCAGGCGGTGCGAGTCAGCTTCATGGCGGAAGTTTCGCCGCTCAGATAGAAACTCTCTTCAAGTTTGCGGGCTCAGGGTTTGATGATGCCGGGCGTATTGCCGAGGTCGGTCGGATCGACCCGCGAGCCGGGCGCAGCTTCAGGCATAGCTGCCGATGCGGCCGGAAGCGGAGGCGGAGCCGAGAGTGCGGCTGAATTGTCAGGAGAAGCCGCGGCCGCGTCACCATTGCTGTTGGGAGCGCTGCCACCCATGTCGGCATTGAGCTTGCCGCGCCACACCAGTTCGAATTGCGTGCCGTTCGGCTCCGTCTGAACGATGCGCGCAGGCAGCCAGCCGAGCGACGGCGCGAGCCACACGTCGATGCGGCGCAAATCGCCGTCGTGGCGGGGCAGCCGTTTGAAATGACGCGTGTCGAGGAAACCTTCGGCCGTGCGGATAGTTTCGTCGCCGATCGTCTCGACCGGCCAGTTCTCGCCGCTATCGTTGTCGACCACGAAGAACTGGCGCGTCACGCCCGGCTTGTAGGCGCCAGGGTCGCCGCGCACGAGGCTCGCGAGCTGCATCACCATGCTGAAGCGATCCTGCGCGCCGTCGGGCAACGGTAAGGTGGACGGTGTGCGCGTAAATGCGATCTTCTTGTCGGCGCGGTTAAAGATGGCGATGTCTTCCGCCCGGCGGCCGCGTTTTTCGACGTACTGGTCCGGCGCGAGACCGAAGGCGTCGATACGGCCATGGCTCGCGTACACGAAGGTGCCGATAAAAGGCAGCGGCACGGAGACGATCATCTCGTAGCTTTGCGCGTTGCTGGTCCAGTGGATCGTGCCGGGCTGGTTGCGCACGCCGTTGTAGAACGTGTCGTACTGGAGTTCGCCCGATGGCGGGACGGAGAATTTCACGCCTGGCGACGCTTGCGGCGCGCTCGCGGCAGCGGGTGCGCTGGCCGTGCCGGTGACGCTGGCGACGTTCGCTGCCGCGTTGACGCTCGACACAGCGCCCGGAGCGCTTGCAACGGCTTCCGATGCCGCGACAGGTGCCGCCGGCGCGGCTTGCTTTGCCGGCCGCAGCGCGGTCAGCACATGTTCGCGCGGCTTGCTCGCAGCGGCGTGGCGAGCGGGCACCGGTTCAGGCGCGGGCAACGCGGCGGTGGCCGGTTTGCGTTCGATACGTTGGGGCGTCAGCAATGCAACCTGAACCGGCACGTGTTGATTGTCGGAGGGATTCAGGTTCGCGCGATTTCGCTCGACCCATTGCGCGGCGATCCAGTGCAAAGCGGCCACGATCAACAGCACCACGATCCAGCGCCACGCGCGCAAACCGGTGCGCGGCCCGCTGGGCGGCGTGCGATTGGAACGGTGGGTGGCGGGGGCTGAGGACATCGGTCAGTGCTTGTGTGCGGGCGGGTAGCTTCGAGATTGAGTCGCAGCGCGTGCGAGCGGGGTGAATACGACAACGGCGCCAGGCCTGATGCTTGAAGCGTACAAGGCGGGCAGCGAACCGATTCGACCGCATCGCCGCGAGCGATGTTCCGCGCGGTTGAAAACACGCGCACGTTCAAGACCCGGAACAGTACACGCAGCGCGGTGCCGCCATGCTTGCCGGCTGGTTTCGCGTCAAACCCTGCAACGCGCCACGCACCCAACGCGCCGCATCACACCTATTCGTCGCGCGGCGATGCACTATACCCCAGCTCATACGAGAGCTTTTCTGCGCAGTCGCGCAACGCCGTATCGATCTCGCCGCCCCAGCGAATATCGAACGCGCCCTCATGACCGAGTGCGATGAGCCCAAGCGCGAGTTCGCCGGTCGAGTCGAACACCGGCATGCAGAACGCGTGAATGGTCGGCAGCAACATGCCTTCGACACGCGCCGCCTGGTGCTCTCGCACCTGCGCGAGGACCTGTTCGACTTCATCGCGCGTGCGGGGCGCGCCGATATGCGACGAACGGCGCGAATCAGCCAGTTCACGTTCGAGCATCGCGGCAGTCTTTCTCGACGGCAGATATGCGGCGAACAACAGGCCGGTGGCGGAGCTGAGCAGCGGCATCACATCGCCGAGTTTGAGCGACGCCTTTGCCGGATAGCTCGATTCCATCCAATGCACCATGGTCGGCCCCTGATTGCCCCATACCGCGATGCCGACCGTCAGATCGAGCCGGTCGCGCAATTCGGAGAGCGCGATGCGCGCGAGCTTGACGCCGTCGACGCGCGCGAGCCGCGCGAGTCCCAGTTGCAGCGCGAATCCGCCCAGCTCGTAACGGCCCGACAGCGGGTCTTGCGACACCACACCGAGGCGCAGAAAACTCACCAGATAGCGATGCGCTTTTGCCGGGCTCATGCCGGCACGCTGGGCGAGATCGCGCAGCATCATGGCGCGCGGCTCGCGGGTCAGCACATCGAGCAATTTGAAGCCGACTTCAATCGACTGGATGCCCGAGCGCAGCTTTTCCTCGCCGCCATCGACACTTTCGCCGCCTTCGTCGTCGGATTCGGCCGGGTCGAGCGGTTCAGCGGAGTCGGCGTCGGTGCGGATAGCGCCGGAGCGGGCAGTTGGAGGCATGAGCGAGGCGCGAGCAGCGCATTCAAAAAGTGACACACGGGTGAGGCGGACCGCCGGCACTTGGGCCGGGCCGATTCACCATCGTAGAATAGATTCCTTCTATCGTCACTAACACGGTTCATTCCTCTATGAAACTTGCCACGCTGAAGGACGGCACGCGCGACGGTCAGCTGATCGTCGTGTCCCGCGACTTGCACACCGCGGCTGTCGCCGACGCGATCGCGCCCACGTTGCAACGCGTGCTCGACGACTGGGCCTTCTACGCGCCGCAACTGCAGGATCTCTACGACGCGCTCAATCAGGGCCGCGCGCGCAACACTTTTCCGTTCGACGCCAAGGAATGCATGGCGCCGCTGCCGCGCGCGTTCCAGTGGGCCGACGGCTCGTCGTATGTGAACCATGTCGAACTGGTGCGGCGCGCGCGCGGCGCGGAAATGCCGCCGGAGTTCTGGACCGATCCGCTGATGTATCAGGGCGGCAGCGACGACTTCATCGGACCGAAAGACGACGTACTGTGCGCATCCGAAGCATTCGGCATCGACTTCGAGGCGGAAGTCGCCGTGATCACCTCCGACGTGCCGATGGGCGCCACGCCCGACCAGGCGCTCAGAAGTGTGCGTTTGATCACGCTCGTCAACGACGTGTCGCTGCGCAATCTGATTCCCGCCGAACTCGCGAAAGGCTTCGGCTTTTTCCAGAGCAAGCCGGCGACGTCGTTCGCGCCGGTCGCGGTGACGCCCGACGAACTCGGCGAACACTGGCGCGAAGGCCGCGTGCATCGGCCGATGATCGTCCACTGGAACAACAGGAAAGTCGGCCAGCCGGATGCCGGCACGGACATGGTGTTCCACTTCGGCCAGTTGATCGCGCACGCCGCGAAAACGCGCAATCTGCGCGCGGGCGCGATTGTCGGCTCGGGCACGGTGTCGAACAAGGACGCCAAGCGCGGCTATTGCTGTATCGCCGAGAAGCGCTGCCTCGAAACCATCGAGCACGGCGCGCCGCAGACCGAGTTTATGAAGTACGGCGATACGGTGAAAATCGAAATGTTCGACGAAGCGGGCAAGTCGATTTTCGGTTCGATCGACCAGGGCATCGCGCCACTGGATTGACGCACCGCCGTTGTGCGGAACGTGGCCTGCCGGTCACGCCCGCATTCGCGTGCTTCGTTCCGATCCGAAAGGGTTTCGCCCGATGCCACGGCGAGTGCGCGCGGCTACACTGACTGGCGCGACGGCATGGCCGGGGTGGCTGACTGCGGGTTCCTCGCAGGACTGTCGCGAAGCCGCGTATGAACGGCACGTGAGCAGGGCATGAGCCGGGACATCGGCAGTACATCAAAACGAAAAACCGACGTGAGGAGACAGCATGCCGCGAATCGAATTCCTTGAACCCGAAACCGGGCGCGCTCGCGCGTCCAGCTACTCGCGCCTGACGCCCTTGCGCGATCACCTAGCGCGCTGCACCGTCGCGTTATGCGCCGCGCTTGCCAGCGTGTTGCCCGGCATCGCGTTGGCGCAAGTGAAAATCGGCCTCGTGCTGTCGCTCACCGGACCGGCCGCGTCGCTCGGCATTCCCGCGCGCGACACGGTCGCGCTGCTGCCCAAACAGATCGGCGGTCAGAGCGTCGAATACATTGTGCTCGACGATGCATCCGATACCACGCAGGCCGTGCAGGACACCAAGAAGCTGATCTCCGAGAATCGCGTCGACGCGATCATCGGGTCGTCCATCACGCCGAATTCGCTGGCGATGATCGACGTGGTCGCCGAAGGTCAAACGCCGATGATCTCGCTGGCCTCGTCGGCGAAAATCATCGAGCCGGTGGATGCGAAACGCCACTGGGTCTTCAAGACGCCGCAAACCGACGCGATGATGGCGTCGGCGATTGCCGAACATGCCAGCCTGCACGGCGTCAAAACCATCGCGTTCATCGGCCAGGCCGACGCGCTCGGCGAGACCTTCTATACCGAGGTCGCGAAGTTCGCGCAACTGCATCACATCGACATGGTGGCGAGCGAGCGCTTCAATCGCACCGATCCGAGCGTGACCGGCCAGGTTCTCAAGATTCTCGCGACGCATCCCGACGCGGTGGTGGTGGGCGCGGCCGGCACGCCCGCCGCCTTGCCGCCGAAGACACTGAGGGAGCGCGGCTACAAAGGCCTGATCTATCACAATCACGGAGTCGGGAATAACGACTTCCTGCGCGTGTGCGGCGCCGATTGCAATGGCACCTTCCTGCCCGCGAGTCCGGTGCTGGTCGCCGCGCAATTGCCGGCGGATCATCCGGCCAAGCGGCTCGCGCTCGACTACATCGCGCGCTTTGAAGCGGTGCGCGGCGCGGGCAGTGTCTCGGCGTTCGGCTCGTACACGTGGGACGCGGGCATGTTGCTCAACAACGCCGTGCCGATCGCGTTGAAGAGCGGCGCGCCGGGCACGCCGGAATTTCGCCGCGCGCTGCGCGATGCGCTCGAAGCGACACGCGGTCTCGCGGATACCAATGGCGTCGTCAACATGAGCGCCACGGATCACCTCGGGCTCGATCAGCGGGCGCGTGTGATGGTCGAAATCAAGAATGCGAAGTGGGTTTATCAGCCGCGTTGAATGAACGCTGCACGGTTCAACGAAACACCGATATACGGATTGCTCATCATGTCTCAGGCACCACACCGGAACGACGCGTTCTACGCGCACTACCAGTCGCTTCAGTTGCATCGCCATCCGCATGGCGTGCTCGAAGTCGTGATGAGCGGTGAGGGCGCCAACAAGAGCGCGCTTGCTACCGCCAACGCGCGCATGCATTTCGAACTCGCGGAAATCTGGCGCGACATCGACCGCGATCCCGACACGCGTGTGGCGATCATTCGCGGCGAAGGCAAGGGCTTTTCGGCGGGCGGCGACCTGCAACTCGTCGAAGACATGGCCACCGATTTCGACGTACGCGCAAGGGTGTGGCGCGAGGCGCGCGATCTGGTCTACAACGTGATCAATTGCAGCAAGCCTGTTGTATCGGCGATGCACGGACCGGCGGTAGGTGCCGGGCTCGTGGCGGGGCTGCTCGCCGACATCTCGATCGCGACGAAGACAGCGCGGATCATCGACGGTCATACGCGTCTCGGCGTGGCCGCCGGCGATCACGCGGCGATCGTCTGGCCGCTTCTGTGCGGCATGGCGAAGGCCAAGTATTACCTGATGCTGTGCGAGCCGGTGAGCGGCGAAGAGGCGGAGCGCATCGGCCTCGTCTCGCTCGCCGTCGACGAAAACGATCTGCTGCCCAAAGCATTCGAGGTCGCGCAGAAGCTGGCCAACGGCTCGCAAACGGCGATTCGCTGGACCAAGTACGCGTTGAACAACTGGTTGCGCTCGGCGGGGCCGGCGTTCGATACCTCGCTCGCGCTCGAATTCATGGGCTTTGCCGGGCCGGATGTACGCGAAGGCGTCAACTCGCTGCGCGAGCGGCGCGCGCCGGATTTCGGCGGCGCCGATCCGTGGCGCGGTCAGCCGTCGAACGGCGGCGCGACAGGCGGCGAGCGTTCCTGAGGCCGCCTCCCGCACGGTATGATCGAAACAGGACGCGCCCGGAACGGCGCCCCTTCCTTACCGCTTCTTCTCCAATTTACGCAGCGAGGCGACAAGCATGACCGACACTCCTGACTCCACGCCGCCCTTTCCCGGCTTTCCCGGTTTCCCGCCCGCTGAAATGCTAGAACGCATGTGGGGAATGATGCGGCTGTCGCCGTTCGGCTCGGCTTTTTCGGGCACGCAGCCGGCCGGCGGCGGCCTCGGGCCTTCGCTCTCGATGATGTCCGACATGATGGCGCCGCTCACCAATGTCGAGGAACTCGACAAGCGCATCACCGACATGCGGGCGGTCGAACAATGGCTCAAGCTGAATCTGAGCATGCTGCAGTCCGCGATTCAGGCGCTCGAAGTGCAGCGCGCGACGCTCGCAACACTGCGCGCGTTCGGCGCGTTCGCGCAGTCGTCGATGTCGCAACCCGCGGCGGAGTCGGCCGCGCCGAGTCCCGCGGCCGCGAGAGGCTGGCCGCATCCGGCGGCGCCTGCATCGGCGCCGGCGTCGGCTGCCGCGACGAGCGCCGCTGCTTCGGCTGAGGAGCCGGCGGGTGGGGAAGAGGAGGCGCCGGCCACGCCGCCATTCGACGCATCCGCATGGTGGAATCTGCTGCAATCGCAGTTCAACCAGATCGCCCAGTTCGCGATGACGCAACCACCGGCCGTCGGAGCGGGCGCCGAGGCGTCTGATTTCGTTCCGGACGACGATGCGGCCGCTTCGCCAGCGGGCGGGGAGCCAGCGCCCAACGCGCCGCAGGCGCGGGACGCGGAAGCCGCTGAGTCGGAAGCCAAGCGGCCGGCCGCGAAGCGGGCGCCTGCGGCGACAAAGCGCACGAGCGGCGCAAGCGCCAGTCCGAAAACCACGAAAAAGTCTACTTAAGGCAGGAATGAAATGCTGCGGCGTGACGCGGGTATTAAAGACACACAGAAGGCCAGGTTCGCCGTCTGTCACGCTTTTGACCCCGATCGTCCGCCACACTCCGCGAATCGCACGATTTCTTGCGCACGGTCAGCCAGGCACCGGAATTGCGACTGTTACGGCGCGGGTTCGGTCAAGTCAGCGTGCTATCATTGTGTAAGCTTAATTAGGCTTTTGGGCGTGCGCTGAAAACTACCAATCCAGCCGCCCTTGCTCCATTCGCGGCCGGCAACACCGGCGCAGGGCTGGACGGTGCGGTTTTCATCGCAAACTGGCTCGACCTCAGGCACGGGGTATCCCTCACCCACGGTTGGCCGCGCAGCGCGTAACGTAGGACTAGTCGCGCATGCGCAAACGCCTGGACTTCTTTGCCGCCAGTGCATCTAGGCGGCAGATTACCGCGTAAAATTGAATGCTTGGCCGGCAAACGGAGCACATACGGTGCGACCCGTTCGTCGTGAGCAAAAGTACTACAACGTAGTAGTGACAGACACACAGTATGCGCAGAACAGGGGTGGGACTATGAACACCATGCTTTATCCGGAACTTTATAAATCGCTCGAATCCGTTCGATGGGACATGGAGAAAGACATTCCCTGGGACAAGTTCGACGCTTCGCTATTGACCGACGAGCAGGCAGCGACGATCAAGATGAACGCGATCACCGAATGGTCGGCGTTGCCCGCCACGGAAATGTTTCTCCGTGACAACCATCACGACAGCGATTTCTCCGCGTTCATGAGCGTGTGGTTCTTCGAAGAACAGAAGCATTCGCTGGTGCTGATGGAATATCTGCGCCGCTTCAAGCCGGAAATGTGCCCGACCGAAGAAGAACTGCACGCCGTGCGCTTCGAATTCGATCCGGCGCCGCCGCTCGAAACGCTAATGCTGCACTTCTGCGGCGAGATCCGCCTGAATCACTGGTATCGCCGTGCGGCCGAATGGCACACCGAGCCCGTCATCAAACACATCTACGAAACCATTTCGCGCGACGAAGCGCGGCATGGCGGCGCCTATCTGCGCTACATGAAGAAGGCCATGGCGCAAACCGGCGACATTGCGCGCGCCGCGTTTGCGAAGATCGGTGTGCTGATGGCCTCGGCTCGCCGCACGGAAAAGCCGCTGCACCCCACCAACCTGCACGTGAACCAGGCACTGTTCCCGCGCGACACGATTCAGTCGCGTCTGCCGGATCCGGAGTGGCTGGAACGCTGGCTCGACGAACAGATCCGTTTCGACGACGGCTGGGAAAAGAAAGTGGTCGAGCGCATTCTGCACAACCTGTCCATTCTGTTCGAGCGCACGTTCAATACCGCGCAGGAATTGAACCGCTACCGCAAGGAAGTGGTTCTGCGTCTGCAGGCTGAGCAGAAGTCGGCGGAGCAACCGGCCTGAGGGTCGCGAGCATGTGATTCGGTTTGCGGCGCCGCGCGCCGCGAACTGGTTTAAAAGAAAACGGCCTGGCGCATTTATGTGCGCCAGGCCGTTTTGTTTCATGCGACCCATCGTGTATGGTGACGACACCTTCCTGTCCTTTCCGATTTCTCCATGGCTGCCATTTTTGAACGCAAGATTCTCACGCGCGATGCACTGGTGACGCTGCGTCCCTCGCTGAAGGCGCCGGTTGTGTTTACCAACGGCGTGTTCGATATCCTGCATCGCGGGCACGTGACTTATCTCGCCGATGCCAAGGCTTTGGGCGCTTGTCTGATCGTCGGTGTGAATAGCGATGCGTCGGTGCGCATGCTCGGCAAAGGCGACGACCGGCCCATCAATAACGAGGCTGACCGCATGGCCTTGCTGGCGGCGCTGGAGAGTGTCGACTACGTGGTGTGCTTCGGCGAGAAGACGCCCGTCGAGCTAATTTCGGCGGTGCGGCCGGACGTGCTCGTGAAGGGCGGCGACTACGACATGGACGTGTTGCCCGAGTCGGCCATTGTGCGAAGCTGGGGCGGTAAGGCGTTGGCGATTCCCTTCGAGCACGACCGCTCGACGACCGCGCTACTGAAGAAAGTTCGCACGCAAGGCTAGTGGCCGGCTGCGGCGCGAGTCTCTCACCAGCTTCGGGACTCGCGTCGCGCGCGTCGAAACGCGCTTCGCACGCAGCAAGACAGCGAGCGACTTACTGCGAAAGCGCGGATGCCGCGATCGGCGCCACCGGCGCCGGACCGCCTACAACGGCTTGGTCGGCAGCCTCCGCGGCAGTGACCGGCTGCACCTTCAGCCATTCCTGATGAACCTGGCGATTCAGATGGTTGGGCTCGCGTCCGCCGGCTGTGGGCGTCGGGCCGAACACGCCGCGCACTGCGACGAATGCCAGCATATTGGCAAGAAACAATATGGCGATCAGCCAGCGCAGCATTATTGGTTTTCCCCGTCCAGAAGTTGAGCCACCGTTATGCCGTTGGTCGCGATTCAGTTGCCGCGTTCCAAGGCGCGCTCGGCAGCAATCAGCGCGAGGCCGGACAGCACCAGCGAATCGTGGCGAGTATGCGGCACTTTCAGTGCGCTCGCCACTTCGTCCACGGCGCCGCCGCTGACTACGAGCCGCACCGGCACCTGCCATTCATCCTGCAAATCGCGCCACATCCGTTCGATCAAGCCCGCTTGCGCCAACGTGCAACCGGCGGATAGCGAGCGCGGCGTGTCCGTCGCGAAGAACGGCCCGCCGCGCGCCGCGTCGGGCATGCCGCCGTCGAGCAGACCGCGTGCGGCGTGGGCGTCGAGCGTCGGCAGTTGCGCGGTGTGTTCGCCCAGCGAGCGCATCATCAAGCTCCAGCCTGGCGCGATCAGACCGCCGACAAAGCAGCCGTCCGCGCGCAACGCTTCCAGCGTGGTCGCCGTGCCGAATGTCGCGATCAGCAGATGTTCGCCGGGAAACGCCGCATGCGCGCCGATCATGCCGGCCCAGCGGTCGCTGCCAAGTGCATGCGGCGTGGTGTAGCTATTGGTTACGCCGCATTGCTGCGCGGAAGCGCGGATAGTCGTGAGCGACAGCTGTGGCCAGCGTGCGTCGAGCAAGGCGGCAATCCGCGCCGCGACATTTTCACCCGCGACATTGGACAACCACGCGCCGCGCGGCCTCGGCAAGTTTGACCAGTCCGGCTGATCCGCGCCGCCGTGAGCCAGCGCGCCGGCCGCGATCTGCGTACCGTCCGCCTGAACCAGCGCCCACTTGATACGGCTATTGCCCGCGTCGATCAGCAAATCAGGCGCGCCGCTCGTCATGCGGCACCGTCGGCCAGACGCAGCGAAACGTCGCCGGTCGCAACGACCTCGCGGCCGGTGGCGGTGTCGAGCAGCAACTGGCCGCGCTCGTCGACGCCCGCCGCCACCCCACGCATCTGTTCCTGGCCTTGGTCCAGCAACACCACTTCGCGGCCCGCATAAGCGTGCACCGCGTTCCAGCGTGCCTGAAACGGCGCGAAACCTTCAGCGCCGAAGCGCTGCAAGGCGGGTTCGAGCGCGTTCAGTTCGGCGGCGAGCGTGTCGGTGAGGTTGGCGTTGGGCAGCGCGCGCTGCAAGGCGGTCGGCGCGGTGCCGCGCGCCTGCGGCGGCACGCCGGCGTTCAACGCGCCGACTTTGGCCGCGAGTTCGTCCGCGCCCTTCACATTGGTGCCGATGCCGATCACCACCGCGCTGGCGTCGTCGGTGCTCCACGCGGTTTCGATCAGGATGCCGGCCAGCTTGTCGCCTTCGAGCAGGACGTCGTTCGGCCACTTCAGCGCGATCTGGCCGGGACCGGCAACCGGCAGCGAGCGCAGCCCGTCGACCAATGCGACGCCCACCGCGAGACTCAGGCCTGCGAGCCCTTCGAGCGGACGCGGCAATACGCACGCCACCGAAAACAGCAGCGCATTGCCGGGCTCCGCATACCACGGACGACCGCGGCGGCCACGCCCGGCGGTTTGCAGATACGCGACCCGCACGATCGGCCGCGGCAGCGCGCCGGCCTTGCGCGGCAGCGCTTTGACGCGCGTCATCAGGTCGGCGTTGGTCGAGCCGGTTTCCTCGACGATTTCGATCGGCCAGTCGTGCGCGTGCGGGCCGAACAGCGCGACGGCGCGCTCGCGGTCGATGCGCCAGTCGCCTTGGGGGGGAGTCTTGGACGTGTTCATGAATCATATTGTAGCGATAGCGAACCCGTTGAGTCCGCGGGCGCAGTTGCCGCGCCGCGCCTTCGTTACAATGGCCGCTAATCCGATAACCAGATTCAACGATCCTTGAACTACGACACTCCGCCCGGCCTCGAAGTCGCGGCAGGCAGCCAAGGCAAGATCGTCCGGCTCTCGGGCCAGTGGACGGCGCTCGCGCTCGCGCGCGACAGAGCCACTGGGCACGTGATCCCTCTGCTGCGCTCGCTGGTCGGCGCCGAAGGCATCGGTCAATGGGACTTGTCGCGTATCGACCGGATGGACCACGTGGGCGGCCAGGCGTTGTGGCGCGTGTGGGGCCACAAGATGCCCCCGGACACTACGCTGACCGACACGCAACGCGACATTTTCGAGCGCATCGCCTTGCTCGACACCGTGCGCGAAACGGCCGAGCCGGTGGTCAAATTCGATCCGCTCACGCGGCTCGGGCTTGCGATCTTCTCGTTCTTCGAGCATCTGTATGGCGGCGTGGCGATGCTCGGGCGCGTCGTGCTCGACCTGTTGGCGATCGCGCGCAAACCGAAAATCACGCCGTGGACCGAGATATCCGCGAACATCTATAACGCCGGCACCAAAGCCATGCCGATCACCGCGCTGGTCGCCTTCCTGATCGGCATCGTGCTCAGTTATCTGTCCGCGCAGCAACTGCGGCTGTTTGGCGCAAACCAGTACATCGTCAATATTCTGGGGCTTTCGGTGATTCGCGAACTGGGGCCGGTGCTTGCGGCGATTCTGGTGGCAGGCCGCTCAGGTTCGGCGATCACCGCGCAGATCGGCGTGATGCGCGTGACCGAGGAACTCGACGCCATGCGCGTGATGGGCATCCCGCATGGCCTGCGGCTGATCCTGCCGCGCGTGGTCGCGCTCGGCGTGGCCATGCCGTTGCTCGTCATGTGGACCAATATCATCGCGCTGACGGGCGGCGCGCTTGCCGCGAAGATCGCGCTCGGCATCGACATGAACTATTTCGCGCGGGCTTTGCCGGGCGTAGTGCCGGTCGCGAATCTGTGGATCGGCTTGGGTAAGGGCGTCGCGTTCGGCATGCTGATCGCGATCGTCGGCTGTCATTTCGGTTTCCGTATCAAGGCTAATTCGCAGAGTCTGGGCGAAGGCACGACGACCTCGGTGGTGACCTCGATTACCATCGTAATTCTCGCGGACGCCGTGTTCGCGATCCTCTTTCAGAACGTGGGGCTCGGATGATCGCGCCACTCACTCAGGCCGTGCGCGGCCAGCCCGTACCCTCGATCGCCGAGCCGGTGATCGAAGTGATCGACGTGACCAAGCGCTACGGGCGCAACATCGTGCATCAACATCTGAATCTGGACGTGCGGCGCGGCGAGATCGTGTCGATCGTCGGCGGCTCGGGTTCCGGCAAGACCACGCTGGTGCGGCAGATACTCGGGCTGGAGCGGCCTTCGTCGGGCACCATCAAGCTGTTCGGTGAAAATCTCGCGACCATCTCGCCGGAAACCGCGCTGCTGATGCGCAGCCGCTCCGGCATGCTGTTCCAGCGCGGCGCGCTGTTCTCGTCGCTGTCGGTGTTCGACAACATTGCGCAGCCGGTGCGCGAACTCGGCAAGGTGCCCGAGGATCTGTTGCGCGACATCGTGATGCTTAAGCTGGAAATGGTCGGCCTGCCATGCAAGCACGCGTCGAAAATGCCGTCGGCGCTGTCGGGCGGCATGATCAAACGCGTGGGCATTGCGCGCGCGATCGCGCTCGAACCGGAACTGCTGTTTCTCGATGAACCGACCGCCGGGCTCGATCCGCAGGCGTCGGACGAGTTCGTCGAGCTGATCTCCGCGCTGCATCGCGCGCTCGGCCTGACGGTGGTGATGGTCACGCACGATCTCGACACGATGATCGCGTTGTCCACCCGCGTCGCCGTGCTGGCGGATCGCAAGGTGCTGGTGGCCGCGCCGGTGGAAGAGGCGGCGGGCGTCGATCATCCTTTCATCCGCGAGTATTTCCTCGGCCTGCGCGGGCGCCGCGCGTTGCAGGCGCTGCCGCCGGAGCGCCGCGCGAGGCTGCCGCGGGCGGCGCTCGAGCCGGCATCGTCCGAATTGCCGCTGTGAACCAGGGAACCTGACAATGGAAAACAAATCACATGCCTTCTGGGCCGGGCTCTTCACGATCGTTTTGCTGGTGGCTATCGCGGTGGCGGCTTTTTTGTTCAATGTCGACCGTTCCGTGCGAGTGCCGTACGATCTGATCGCGCGCACCAACGTGACGGGCCTGTTTACCGACGCCGCGGTGCGTTATCGCGGGCTCGACGTCGGCAAGGTGCAGTCCATCAAGTTCGATCCGGCTCATCCGGGGCAGATTCTGATTCGTATCCTCGTCGATACGCACGCGCCGATTACCCATTCGACGTTCGGCAGCCTGGGTTTTCAGGGCGTCACGGGTATCGCCTTCATCCAGCTGGATGACAATGGGCGCGATCCGACGCCGCTGGCGTCGTCGTCGAAACAGGTGGCGCAGTTGCCGATGCGCCCCGGCTTGCTCGATCAACTGCAGCAACGCGGCGACGTGCTGCTGCGCAAACTCGAAAAAGTCACGGACGACGTCGACAATCTGCTGTCGCCGGAAATGGCCGCGCAGTTGCTGGGCACTGCTGCAAGCCTGCAGAAAGCCGCCGACGGCGTGGCTACGCTGACGCAGAAAATAACGCCGGCCGCAGGGATGCTGCCCGGCACGATCAACCGGCTGGATCGTACGCTGGCGTCGACCAATCAGCTGATCACCAGCCTGAACCGGCCGAACGGCCCGTTCGAGACCAACCTGAACAAGGTCGGCACGGCCGCGCAGCAAGCCGGCGACGCGCTGGTGTCGATCAACGGCGCCGTGCAGGAACTGTCGTCGCGGGTCGGCTACGACACCTTGCCGCGCGTCAATTCGCTCGCTGAAGACGTGCGCTCCGCGGCCCGCTCAGTGGACCGCGCCGCCGACACGTTCAGCACCAGCCCGCGCAGCGTGCTGTTCGGCGCGCCGGGTGCGGCGCCCGGCCCCGGCGAAGCAGGCTTCAAATGGCCCGCCGCGCGCGCGGCCCAGTGAGGTTGAAGCAATGAAGTTGAAGCATTGATTCTGAAGGTTTGAAGAAAGGAAGATTGTCATGTCACGCTCGATTCACCGATTCCTGTCCTCGAGCGCCGCGCTGGCGGTGCTGCTCGCATTCGGCGTGCTCGCCGCGGGCTGCGCCGGCACGCCGGCGGCGCTTTCGGACATCCGCTACGACTTCGGGCCGCCGAGTCCGGCGGCGTCCGCCGGCGCGTCGCCGGCCGTGAAGGTGCTCGATGTGAGCGCGCCCGACGTGCTCGAGTCGGACAAGCTGATGTACCGCCTGAGCTACGCCGACGCGCAGCAGACCGCTGCGTACGCAAACAGCCATTGGACCATGACGCCCTCGCAGTTGCTGACCCAGCGTCTGCGTGGCGCGCTCAGTTCGCGCGGCACGGTGCTGACCGGCGCCGACGGCGTCGCCGCACCGGTGTTGAAGGTCGATCTGAGCGAGTTCGAGCAGGTTTTCGACAGCCAGTCCGAAAGTCACGCCGCGGTCACCGCGCGCGCCACCCTCACGCAAAGCGGCAAGGTGCTCAGTCAGCGCACGTTCATCGCGCGGGCGCCGTCCAGGTCGGCGGATGCCGCCGGCGGCGCGCAGGCGCTCGCCACCGCCAGCGACGATCTCGTCTCGCAGATCGGCGCGTGGCTCGGCGTGCAGGCGCTGGTCGCCGCGCAATGACCGGCTTGCAGCGCACATTGCGGAGCGCTGCATGAGCGTGAAACCCTGGGCGCGCCGTCCGTCGGTGCTCGCCCGGCAGGCGCTGGTGCTGTACACCGCGTTGATCGTCTACGGTTCGTGGTATCCGTTTTCGGGCTGGCGTTCGCTTGGCCTCGGTCCGTTTGCCTATCTGTCCGATCCCATGCCGCAGTACCTGACGGCGTTCGACGTCGTCACCAACGTGCTCGGCTATATGCCATTCGGCGCGCTGGTGGTGCTCGCGGCGTATCCGCGTTGGCGCGGCACGCTGGCGGTCGCGTTCGCCTTCGTGCTCGGCGGGCTGCTGTCCGGCGTGATGGAGGCCGTGCAGACATATCTGCCGACGCGTGTCGCCTCCAACCTCGATCTCGCCGCCAACGCGCTCGGTGCGCTGCTCGGCGCGGCGATCATGTCGCCGGCGACGGGCGCGCTGCTCGATCGCGGCTTGCTGCGGCGCGTGCGGCTTCTGTGGTTCGAGCGCGATCGGGCCGCGCTCGCGTGTCTGGTCGCGGCGTGGCCGTTCGCGACGATGTACCCGGCGCCGCGCCTGTTCGGTCTCGGCAACTGGCCGCGCGCCCTCTGGCTGCGTTTCGATTCGACCACGCAAGACGCCTTGCTCGCATGGACGCCGCCGGGCTGGCACGTCGGCGCTTGGCCAGCGCTCGTCGCCGCGTGGCTGCCTGACGACGCATGGGAAGCGGTGATCACCACGCTCAACCTGTTCGCCGCGCTCGCGCTGGCATCGCTGCCGGTGCGCCGCCCTGCGCCGCGTGTGCGCCTGTTGCTGCTGTTTATCGTGATCACCTTGTGCGTGAAGGCGGGCGCGACCTTTCTGCAATCGCAGTCCGGTCTCGCGTTCGACTGGGCGACGCCTGGCGCGTTGGTCGGTCTTGTGTGCGGGACCGCCGCGGCACTCCTCGCGTTGCGCCTGCAGCGCCGATCGCGCGCCGCGCTTGCGGGTGTCGCGCTGACGATCGCGCTGGTGTTCGTCAATCTGCTGCCCGTGAATCCATACTTCGATGCCGTGCTCGCCGACTGGCGGCAAGGGCGTTACCTGCACTTCAACGGACTGGCGCACTGGCTCGCGTGGATCTGGCCGTATGCGGCGCTCGTGTGGCTGGCGTATGTGGTCGAACAGGCGTGGCTCAAGCGGCGCGTGAAACACACGTGAAGGGGAGCGGCGGGTGGCGCGGCGGTGGACCGCGTCAGCGACCGCTAGCCCTGCTCGTTATAATCGTTCGCACAACTGGCGCGCCGCGTGCATCCAGCGCCATTCCCCACACCGACCGTCTCGCCTCCGGACATCATGGACTCCTTCTATAAGTACCACGTCTTCTTCTGTCTCAATCAGCGCGAGCCTGGCGCCGAACGCCCAAGCTGCGCGAACTGCAACGCACAGGAGATGCAGGAGTACGCGAAGAAACGCGTGAAAAAACTGGGTCTCGCCGGTCCAGGCCAGGTGCGCATCAACAAGGCCGGCTGCCTCGACCGCTGCGAACTCGGCCCGACGCTCGTCGTGTATCCGGAAGGCATCTGGTACACCTACGTCGACGAGAGCGACATCGACGAAATCGTCGACTCGCACCTCGCGAACGGCAAGATCGTCGAGCGTCTGAAAATCGATCAATAAGCTTCGCCATGAACGTACACACAAAAAAATATCTGATCGACGGCCCGGTCGGCAAGATCGAGGTCGCGCTGGATCTGCCCGACGAAACGCGCGAAAACGGCGCGGCGCCGCGCGGCATCGCGCTGGTCGCGCATCCGCATCCGCTGTTCGGCGGCACGATGGACAACAAGGTCGCGCAGACGCTCGCGCGCACGCTCGTGCAGTTGAACTACGTGACGTATCGCTCGAATTTTCGCGGCGTTGGCCAAACGCAAGGCGAGCATGACGCGGGCATTGGCGAGCGCGACGACCTGCGCGCCGTGCTCGATCACATGCGTGCTCAACCGGGTCAAAGCGATCTGCCCCTCGTGCTGGCGGGTTTTTCGTTCGGCACATTCGTGTTGTCGCACGTGGCCGCGCAGTTGCGCGAAGAAGGCGAGCAGATCGAGCGAATGGTACTGGTCGGCACGGCCGCGAGTCGCTGGGAGGTCGCCCCGGTGCCGGAAAATACACTCGTGATTCACGGCGAAACCGACGAGACAGTTCCCATTCAATCCGTTTACGACTGGGCGCGGCCGCAAGAATTGCCGGTTGTCGTAATTCCGGGTGCGGAGCATTTTCTGCATCGCAAGCTGCACGTTCTGAAGCGGATCATCGTCGACGCCTGGCGGTAAGCGGCGCGCGATGTGTGTTTTCCGGGGTACAGGTACGCACAAACGCAAATTAATCGCCGGCCTTTGCGCAAAGTAACGGGGAGAGCGCGCGTATAATGGCGACTCTTTTTTGGGCGCAGCGCCGCCCATCCGGCAGTTCGCGCGACGCGTAGCGTCTTTTCGCGCGCAGCGGTGCCGGATGCCGGCGTGCTGCGCGAACCGATCGCGTGGCCGGAAGTCCAATGGGCGCCGCGCCGTTTTTACGGCCAGACGCTCGCCGACCGGCTCTTCCAAACTCTGCGCCCTGCGCGCGCTGTATTTTTCTGCACGAATCGACCCTATGCGTTTTTCCACCTCCGGCCGCACGTCATTCCCTTCAGTTGCTTCCTTTGTTCCTTCTACGCTTAGCCGTGCCGTGACCCTCGGCGTCGTGCTGCCGGCCACGCTCGTCGCCAGCACCGCGTTCGCGCAAGTCCCGCCGCCGGCCGTGAACGCGCGCTCGTGGGTGCTCGTCGATGCGACCAGCAACCAGGTGCTCGCCTCCGGCAATCCGGACGAGCGCGTGGAACCGGCGTCGCTAACCAAGCTGATGACGGCGTACCTCGTCTTCGAAGCGCTGCAGACGAAGAAGATCAACATGGAACAGACGGTCATGCCGAGCGAAGCGGTGCGCCGCGTGCGCACGGACGAATCGCGCATGTTCATCGAAGCCAACAAGCCGGTGACCGTGCACGATCTGGTGTACGGCATGATCATCCAGTCGGGTAACGACGCGGCGATCGCGCTGGCCGAACTGGTTGGCGGCAGCGAGTCGCAGTTCGTCAACATGATGAACACGGAAGCGCAACGCCTCGGCATGAAGAACACGCATTTCGCCGACGTGAACGGCATGCCCGATCCGCAGCACTACACCACGGCGGGCGACCTCGCGGTGTTGTCGGCGCGTCTGATTCGCGACTTCCCTGACTACTACAACATTTTCTCGGTCAAGGAATTCACGTACAACAAGATCAAGCAGCCGAACCGCAACCGTCTGCTGTGGATCGACCCGACGGTCGACGGTCTGAAGACCGGTCACACGCAAGGCGCCGGTTACTGCCTGATCGCGAGCGCGAAGCGTTCGCTGCCGGGCACGACCGACGCGTCGCGCCGTCTCGTCTCGGTCATGATGGGCGAGACCAAGGAACACGACCGCGTGCAGGACAGCCTGAAGATGCTGAACTACGGCTACAGCGCGTATGACACGGTGCGTCTGTACAAGGCGAATCAGGTGGTGGGCACGCCGCGCGTCTACAAGGGTGCGCAGGACACCGTGCAGATCGGCGTAAAGAGCGACCAGTACATCACCGTGCCGAAGGGCATGGGCGACAAGGTGAAGCCGCAGATCGAGCAGATCGATCCGCTGATCGCACCGATCGCGAACGGTCAGCAAGTTGGTACCGCGAAGCTCGTGGCCGACGGCAAGGTGCTCGCGCAGTTCCCGATCGTGGCCCTGCAGGCTGTGCCGCAAGCGGGCGTGGTCGGCCGTGTGTGGGATTCGCTGATGCTCATGTTCAACAAGAAGAAGTAAGAGCCTGATTGCAATGACCGCTGTTGCCGATGTTTCGCCTGATCCGATTGTCTTTTTGAACGGCGAGTTGGTGCCGTTGTCCGAAGCGCGCGTGCCGGTTCTCGACCGCGGCTTTATCTTCGGCGACGGTATTTACGAAGTTGCGCCTTTGTATGCGCCGACCGGGGGCGCGGGCGGCCGCACGCCGTTCCGTTTCCAGCAGCACCTGGCGCGCCTCGCGCGCTCGGTCGACAAGATCGGCATCGTCAATCCGTTTGACGACGCCGGCTGGCGTGCGTTGATCGAACGCGTGGTCGCGGCGAACGAGATGGACGGCGGTTTGCGCGCCGATCAGGACGCAATTGCCTATATTCAGGTCACGCGCGGCGTCGCCAAACGCGGTCACGCGTTTCCGGCCGGCATCCAGCCGACCGTGTTCGTGATGGTCACGCCGCTGAACCTGCCGGACGCGGCGCAGCGCGCGCAAGGCGTGCGTTGCGTGACGGCGGAAGATCGCCGCTGGCTCAATTGCGACATCAAGTCCGTGTCGCTGCTCGGCAACGTGCTGATGGCGCAATATGCCGCAGTGAACGACGCGTTCGAGACGATCCAGTTTCGCGACGGCATGCTGACCGAAGGGTCGTCGTCGAATGTGTGGATGGTGAAGGACGGCGTGTTGTCCGCGCCGCCGCGCAGCCACAAGATTCTCGAAGGGATCCGCTACGGCCTGATCGAGGAACTGACGAGCGAATGCGGCATCCGTTTCGAAGCGCGTGAGATTACCGAAGCCGAACTGCGCGCGGCGGACGAGATCATCGTCAGCTCGGCAACCAAGGAAGTGCTGCCGGTCACGCAACTCGATGGCCGGCCGGTCGGCGAGGGTAAGCCGGGTGCGGTCTTTGCGGCGCTGTATGCGGCGTATCAGCGAGCCAAGGCCCAGCAAGCGCGCGAGGCACAGCAAGGAGTAGAGAATGAGTTCCGTGAACGAGTCACTGTTTGAGTTTCCTTGCGATTTCCCGATCAAGATCATGGGCAAATCGCACCCCGAGTTCGCCGAGACGATCGTCACGGTGGTGCGGCAGTTCGACAACGAGGTCGATGCCTCGCGCATCGAAACGCGGCCGTCCAGCGGCGGCAACTACACGGGCCTGACGGTCACGGTGCGCGCCACGAGCCGTGAGCAGCTCGACGATATCTATCGCGCGCTCACTGGCCATCCGATGGTCAAAGTGGTGCTTTAAAGCCCTTCGTTCGTATACGTGTTACGGCGTGACGTGCAATGCGTTCGCCGATAGATCGGCGCTTGCGGCAGGTCGTAGCTCGCAAGCCTGGTCGAACAACTGCTTGAAGCGTCCCACCTCCTCGAATACCCAGTCGTGAAACGCTTTCACACGGGCGGTTTCGAGCATCTGCGGCGTGCAGATGAAGTAGTACTGCCACGGGCTCGGCCCATCCACATCGAAAAGCCGCACGAGGCGGCCCGCCGCGATTTCTGGCATGGCCAGTGAGCGGCGCGTGAGCGCGACGCCCTGGCCGTCGATGGCCGCCTGCAGCAGATTCGACGAATCCTGGTACAGCACGCCGCGCTTCGGCTCGGGCCAGTCGGTGAGTCCGGCGGCGTCGAACCAGGGACGCCAGAGTTCGTCGTCGGAGCGCAGCAGCGGGACTTTGGCCAG
The DNA here is from genome assembly GCF_003002025.1 of Paraburkholderia sp. BL25I1N1. Lineage (GTDB taxonomy): Bacteria > Pseudomonadota > Gammaproteobacteria > Burkholderiales > Burkholderiaceae > Paraburkholderia. The sequence continues at coordinate 253,686 of NZ_PVZB01000009.1, read as the reverse complement.
ATCGGCCGGCGTTTGCGGCAGCTTGCCGCCATTGAAATCCGGCGCGCAGGCGGGAAAGAAAATCTCCTCCAGCAGCAACTCCGAATGCAGACCCGAATATTTGCCGAAGCCGAAACGGATCGCCACGTCGACGTCGTCGCGCGCGAAGTCCGTGAGCGCGTTGGTGGACAGCAGTTCGAGGTCCCACTGCGGATGCGCCTCGATAAAGCTGCCGACGCGTGGCGTCACCCAGCGCGCGGCAAACGACGACAGCATGGACACCACCAGCCGCCGCTCGCGATCGCCGGCGCGGATTTCGCGGGTGGCGTCGGCGAGCGCCATCAGCGCCGAGCGCACGTGCGTGGCGTAGCGCCGGCCGGTTTCGGTGAGCCGCACGCGCTTGCCGTCGCGCGCGAACAGCGAGACGCCGAGTTCGGCTTCGAGCGCGCGGATCTGGTGGCTCACGGCGCCGTGAGTGACGAAGAGTTCGTCGGCGGCGCGCGAGAAGCTTTCGTGGCGGGCGGCCGCTTCGAATGCCTTGATTGCGTTCAGGGCCGGTAATTGCCGAAGGTCCATGGCAATATTTCTCACATAGAGGTGAAAATAGATCGTTTTGCGTAAACCCTTGTTACGCCTAGGATTGTAGTCATGAAACGACTTTTTGCGAGGGCATCATGCGAGAAATTTCCTCTAGCATCGCGTTTGAAATCCGCACTGGCGAGACAGTTCCCCTAAAGGTGGCACGCAGCACCAGGCTGGTCGTTCGTGGCGGCGCGGTTTGGGTCACGCGCAGCGATGACACGGAAGATTACTGGCTGCAACCTGGTCATACGCTGCGGTTGCGGCGCGGTGAACGGCTTTGGCTGAGCGCCGAGGGCAACGGGCAAGCGAGAGTGGCATTTTCAGTGCCGACACGCTGCGACGAGCGCGCATTGAACTGGTTTGCGCGCGTCGGCGAACGGTTGGTGGCGCGTGTACGAGGCGGCTGGCGTACGGTTTGAAGGCACTGTTGCAGGCGCGACGGTGTAACCGAATCGCGCGCCGCAGCGGGACGTGGCGGGTGCCACCGGCACAGCCTGGCACTACCGGCGCGGCCGCGCCACGGTGAATTGGCACTTCGAGGCGCGGCCACGTTACAGAGGCCTGGCGCTTCCAACTCCGCCGCTGTCGGCGGGAATTCCCAGATTTCGGTAAACTGCGGGGACCATGTGCGCCACCCCGGTTTCCCCAAGTCCCTCACCCTCCACGACACCGCTCACGCTGCGTTGGCGTGGCAGCGAACCCTACGAAGCCAGTTTCGAAGCCATGCGCGCGTTCACCGACGAACGCACGGCCGACACCCCCGACGAAATCTGGCTAGTCGAACATCCACCGGTCTTCACGCTAGGCCAGGCGGGCGATCCCGCCCATCTGCTGGCCGCCGACAGTGGTATTCCTCTGGTGAAAGTCGACCGGGGCGGTCAGATCACCTATCACGGGCCGGGGCAGGTAGTGGCCTACCTGCTGCTCGATTTGCGCCGCCGCAAGTTGATGGTGCGCGAACTGGTCACGCGGATCGAGCAAGCCGTGATCGACACCCTTGCGGCGTATAATCTCGCCGGAGAACGAAAGGCGGGCGCCCCCGGTATCTACGTGGCGCCCGGGCCTGACGTCGGGCTGCACGCCGGCGCCAAGATTGCGGCGCTGGGTCTGAAGATCCGCAACGGCTGCAGTTATCACGGCGTGAGCCTGAATGTGAACATGGACTTGCGGCCGTTTCTGGCCATCAACCCATGTGGCTACGCGGGGCTCGAAACAGTCGATATGGCAACGCTTGGCGTTGCCGCCGGCTGGGACGACGTGGCCCGCACCTTTGCAGAACGCCTCACGGCAAACCTCGACGGCAGTCCCGCGGCCGTCGCCCAACCGCAGGCCGGTGCCCTCACCGCCTGACTGGATCGAACGAATGACTGACGTTACCGCGAACCTCGCAGCTTCCCCCGCTCCTGACGCCGTGCCGGCTTCCGCCGCTGCTTATGACGCGACCGCAAAGCAGAAGGCGCAGGCCAAGACCGCCCGTATTCCGATCAAGATTGTCCCGATCGAAAAGCTCAAGAAGCCCGACTGGATCCGCGTCAAAGCGGCGACCGGCAATTCGCGTTTCTACGAAATCAAGCAGATTCTGCGCGAGCACAACCTGCATACGGTGTGTGAAGAAGCGAGCTGCCCGAACATCGGCGAATGTTTCGGCAAGGGCACGGCGACCTTCATGATCATGGGCGACAAGTGCACCCGCCGCTGTCCGTTCTGCGACGTCGGCCACGGCCGACCGGATCCGCTCGATGTGGACGAACCGGGTAACCTCGCGCGCACCATCGCCGCGTTGAAGCTCAAGTACGTGGTGATCACCAGCGTCGACCGTGACGATTTGCGTGACGGCGGCGCGGCTCACTTCGTGGAATGTATCCGTCAGACGCGCGAGCTTTCGCCGGAGACGCGCATCGAAATTCTGACGCCGGACTTCCGTGGCCGTCTGGATCGCGCCATCGGTATTCTGAATGCCGCGCCGCCCGATGTGATGAATCACAATCTCGAAACGGTGCCGCGTCTGTACAAGGAAGCGCGCCCGGGTTCGGACTACGCGCATTCGCTGAAGCTGCTGAAAGACTTCAAGGCGCTGCACCCTGAAGTCGCCACCAAGTCCGGTCTGATGGTCGGCCTCGGTGAAACCGAAGAAGAGATTCTGCAGGTGATGCGCGACCTGCGTGAACACGACGTGGACATGCTGACGATCGGACAGTATCTGCAGCCGTCGGAGCACCATCTGCCGGTGCGTTCTTACGTGCACCCGGACACGTTCAAGATGTACGAGGAAGAAGCGTACAAGATGGGTTTTACGCACGCAGCCGTGGGCGCGATGGTTCGCTCCAGCTACCACGCCGATTTGCAGGCGCATGGAGCTGGTGTGGTCTGAGCGTTTTAGCTAATAGCTGTCAGTATGAGAAAAGCCTGCACGCGTTGCAGGCTTTTTTCTTGTGGGCGGTCCGATTCTGAATGCCGATGCAGCGCAGTTTCGCGCTTCTCCGCGAAGAATTACCGGTAGTAACGTGCGAGCAGCATGCAGATCGAGGCGATCGTGCTACCAATGACTGAAAATGGAGCGGCCAGTTCGATCAGGCGATCGCGCACATCGCGATTCTCCATGACGTAGTCGATCAGATTGGGCATTTGAGTTCTCCCTGTTGGACGTGCTTAAAAGTATAGCTCAGAGGGTTGCTATTTAGTTAGTTTAACGAATAATGAGATAGGGCGAATGAGGCGGCCACTGCAGCGGTCATGATCGTGGATGTCCACATCAACTTCCGCTCACGTGCCTCGTCGCCGTGACGATAGTCAGGATTTGGCGTTGAGTCAGCAGCGCCGAACGACACGAGGATGGATGCCACGACGAGAAATAGAACATGCCAGAGCAGTCCCGCCAACATGAAAGCCAGCCGGCTGTTCGTCGATGCATCGCCCAACGCGCTGCCGATTTCATAACACGCGCTGGCGCACATTGAGATGACGACCCAGAGAAGTTGACCGTTCTGCACGGAACGTATCGCAATACCATTGGACGACTGCCGATAGAACCGCGAGAAGCTCAACAGAGGCAGCAGCGCAAAGGGCGCACACACCGGCACGCCGACGTTGAAAAGCAACCAGCTAAGGCGGCCAACGAAATCGATCATAGGAATGCGAAGGTTTAGTGACGCAACGATATTCCCGCCGCGTCGAGCGCGGGTCAATCTGCCGAACGGCCAGCTTGCGCACACAAGCCACTATCCGCGATCATTCGCTGGAACCGCCCGACTGCCCGTCGCAGCAGTGGCCGCAAACTAACCGAACGTGAAAAGCAATGCTCAAACAGCGTGATTAGCAATGCCGGATTAATTAGAACCGGCCGCGAACAAACTGCCTATAGTCGAAAGCCTCCCGAACAACACCTGCTCAAGGGGCTTTCCGATGAACCGCATCCTCCGTCCGCTTGCCGCGTTCGCTACGCTGCTCGCATTGTCCGCGCCGTTTGCTTGCGTGGCGCACGCCGACACCAAAGAGGTCGTGATCGCGTATCAGGACATGGTGGTGCCATGGCGTTACGCGCAGGCTACCGGTAAAGTGGAGAAAGCCACCGGCTACAAAGTCACCTACCGCAAGCTGGGCAGCGGTGCCGACGTGATCCGCGCGCTGGCCTCCGGTTCGGTGCAACTCGGTGAAGCCGGTTCGAGCCCGATCGCCGCGGGTCTGTCACAGGGCGTGGATATTTCGCTGTTCTGGATTCTTGACAATATCAACGACGCCGAAGCGCTGGTCGCACGCGACGGCTCCAATGTAACGAGCGTCGCCGGTCTCAAAGGCAAGAAGATCGGCGTGCCGTTCGTATCGACGTCGCACTTTCACACGCTGGTTGCGTTGCAGAGCGCCGGCGTGAATCCGTCCGACGTCAAGATCGTCAACCTGCGCCCGCCTGAAGTCGCGGCGGCGTGGGAGCGCGGCGACATCGACGCGACGTATATCTGGGACCCGGTCCTGGCCAAGGTCAAGAAAAACGGCAAGGTGCTCATCACGTCGGGGCAGGTCGCGCAACAGACCGGCAAGGCGACCTTCGACGGCTTTGTCGTCGATCGCAAGTTCGCTAGTCAGAACGCCGAGTTCGTCGCGCGCTTCGTGAAGGTGCTCGCCGCGACCGACGCCAGTTACCGCGACCACTCGTCCGCATGGACCGCAGCGTCGCCGCAGGTCGAGGCGGTTGCCAAGGAGTCCGGCGCGAACGCGCAGGAGGTGCCGGCGAGCCTCGCGCTATACGCGTTCCCAACGCCGTCGCAGCAGGCTTCGAATGCATGGCTCGGCGGCGGCGCGCAATCGGGCGCGGCGAAGTCGTTGGCCGCTACCGCGGCGTTTCTGAAGACGCAAGGCACGATCCAGAACGTGCTGGCCGACTATTCGACCGGCGTCGATCCGCAGTTCGTGCAGCGCGCGGCGCATTGATCGTCGCGCACCGTGTTCCATTGGCATCATGAGGTCCGGGCGATGAGCGGTCTTGAAATCCGGCGACTGCACGTCGCCTATGAAGGCGCGCGCGGCACGGCGCCGCATGTCGCGCTCGCCGACGTCGATCTGCGGATTGAAGCCGGCGAGTTCGTGGTCGCGCTGGGCGCGTCGGGTTGCGGCAAGACGACCTTGCTCAATTGCATTGCCGGCTTTATCCCGCCGACGGAAGGTGAAGTGAGATTGAATGGTGAGCCTGTGCTCGGACCGGGCGCGGACCGCGGCGTCGTGTTCCAGAAGTACGCGTTGATGCCGTGGCTCGATGTGCTCGACAACGTCGCACTCGGTTTGCGCTTTCAACGTGTGCCGAAGGCGGAGCGCGAGCGCATCGCGCTCGACATGCTGAAACTCGTCGGACTTGAGAAGCATGCACGCTCGCGGGTCTATGCGTTGTCGGGCGGCATGCAGCAGCGCGTGGGTATTGCCCGCGCGCTTGCCAGCGATCCGCAAGTGCTGCTGATGGACGAACCGATGGGCGCGCTCGACGCCCTGACGCGCGAGTCAATGCAGGAACTCGTGCTCGATGTCTGGGGCCGCACACGCAAGACAGTGTTTTTCATCACGCATAGCGTCGAAGAGGCGCTCTTTCTTGCGACCCGTCTCGTCGTCATGACGCCGGGACCGGGCCGCATCGCCGATAGCTACGACCTGCCGTTCGCATGGCGTTTTCTACAGACACGCGATGCACGCGCGGTGAAGTCGTCGGCGGATTTCATCGAATGGCGCGAGCGGCTGGTGCATCGGCTGCATGAGCGCAATCGGGACGAGGTGGTGTCGTGACGGCTTCGCGTCAATCTTTGGGTGACGCGCCGCTCGCGCAGACTAGCAAGCGGCCGCGGCAAACCGGGCGGCCCGTGCGCGGCTGGCGTCTGCCGGGCGAAGGTCCGACTGCGGCACTGAGTGCGCTGTCGGTCGCGACGCTTGCAGCATTGTGGTGGCTTGCCACGCATCTGCATTGGTTGCCGCCGCTATTTCTGCCGACGCCCGAAGCGGTATGGAGCGCCTTCCTCGATGCGTGGCACGGCCGCATTCAAGGTGGCTTGCCGCTCTCGGAGCATCTCGCGTGGAGCGCGTTGCGCGTGTTCGGCGCGTTTGCTTTGGCCGCGCTCACGGCTGTGCCGGTCGGTATCCTGATGGGCGTGAGCCGGGTCGCGCGCGGCCTTCTCGATCCGCCGCTCGAGTTCTATCGACCGTTGCCGCCGCTCGCTTATCTGCCGCTCGTGGTGATCTGGTTCGGCATCGACGAAACGGCGAAGATCGTCGTGATCTATCTTGCCTGCTTCGCGCCGATTGCCATGGCCGCGCGCGCCGGCGTGCGCAGCGCCACCATCGAGCAGATTCATGCGGCGTATTCGCTGGGCGGCCGCTTCCCGCAGATCGTGCGGCATGTAGTTTTGCCTGCGGCGTTGCCGGAGATTCTCACCGGCCTGCGCATTGCAATCGGCTTCGGCTGGACGACGCTGGTCGCCGCGGAAATGGTCGCGGCCACTGCGGGCCTGGGGCAGATGGTGCTCAACGCGTCGAGCTTTCTACGTACCGACGTGGTGGTGATGGGCATCGTGCTGATCGGGTTGATCGCCTGGCTGTTCGATCTGGGCATGCGCGCATTGGAGCGGCGGCTCGTGCCTTGGAAAGGGCGCGTATAACGCAGAGGCCGCGCACGGTCAGCGCTCAGGCTCGGTCAAACAGTTCGATCACCGGCCAGCCGCGTTCCGTGGCAATGGCGCGCAAACGCGTATCAGGATTGGTCGCGACCGGATTCGTGACGCGCTCCATCAACGGCACGTCGTTAATCGAATCGCTGTAGAACCAGCTCTGCGGGAAATCCTGCAGACGGTGTCCGAGCGAGGCCAGCCAGCTCTCGGTGCGCGTGATCTTGCCTTCGCGGAAGGTGGGTATGCCGACCGCCATCCCTGTATAGCGCGCCAGCGGATCGCCGTCTTCGGTGTCAAGTTCGATTCCCAGCAGATGCTCGAAACCGAGCGCCTTGCCGATCGGCTCCGTGATGAACACATTGGTGGCGGTGACGATGCAGCAAAGATCGCCCGCATCCAGATGCCGTTGTACGAGCGCGCGCGCTGCCGGCAGGATGGCCGGCGCAATCACCTGCTGCATGAACTGCTCATGCCACATGTCCAGTTGCTCGCGCGAGTGGCGGGCAAGCGGCGCCAGTGTGTAGTTCAGATAAGCGGCCATGTCGAGCGTGCCGGCCACGTACTGCTGGTAGTAGTCGTCGATTTCCTGCGCGTGCCGCGCGGCGCCTTCTATCCCCAATCCGGCAATGAAGTGGGCCCACGCCTGATCGCTATCCAGCGGCAGCAAAGTGTGATCCAGGTCGAACAGCGCAAGGTTGCGGCTCATCCAGCGTTCCCGTGGTTAGGTGGTCGAGTGGCAGGAGTCGCCGCATGACTGACCATGAGCCGGCACACAGCAATCCACAGCTTTACCCGAGCCTATATTTAAAAGCACAAAATTACAATAAGGCAAAAATATGCAACACTACTGTCATACGCCCCGGGTGCCGGTTCGCGCGGCATGCGGTTCGGGTCATGGCAGCAGGAATGGATGCGCAGTGCCTTATGTTGATTCTCCTAAACCTTCTGGCCGGTGTGGCACTCCTCGTGTGGGGTTCGCATATTGTGCGCACCGGCATCCTGCGAGTCCTCGGCGCCGACCTGCGCAGTGTGCTGGGACGCAGCACCAGTAGCCGCGGGCGGGCCTTTCTCTCGGGTGTCGGCGTTACGAGTCTTGTGCAGAGTAGCAATGCCACCGCGGTGATCGTCACATCGTTCGCGGCGCAGGGATTGTTGCCGCTCACCAGTGGCCTCGCGATCATGCTCGGCGCAGACGTCGGCACCGCATTGATGGCGCGGATTCTCACGCTCGACCTATCCTGGTTGTCGCCGATCCTGATTCTGCTCGGCGTGCCGCTGTTCCTGTCACGCAAGCAAACCCGTCTCGGCCAGGCCGGCCGCACGTTGATCGGCCTCGGTTTGATCCTGCTGGCGCTGCGTCTGATCGTCGAAGCCGCGCAGCCGATGATGCACGGCGCCGGCGTGCGCGTCATGTTCGGTGCGTTGACCGGCGACACCATGCTCGACGCACTGGTCGGCGCCGGGTTCGCCATGCTGTCCTATTCGAGCCTCGCCGCCGTGTTGCTCACCGCAACACTTGCCTCGTCTGGCGTGATTTCGCTGAAGGTCGCGCTGTGCCTCGTGATCGGCGCGAATCTCGGCAGCGGCCTGCTCGCGCTGCTCGGCACCGTCGCGCAAAACGCGGCGGCGCGGCGTCTTGCTTTGGGCAGCTTTGCGTTCAAGCTGGCCGGCGCACTGCTGATCCTGCCGTTCACTTCGCTGCTCGCACGGGGTTTGCCGGTACTGATCGCCAATCCGCGTGAAGCCACGGTCGGCTTCCACCTGATCTACAACACGCTGCGCTGCTGCGCGTGCCTGTCGCTGATCGACCCGGTGGCGCGTATCTGCGCGCGGGTGTTGCCCGACCGGCCGGTGCCGGGCGGTGAGTTGCGGCCGCTCCATCTGGATGCCACCGCGCTGTCCACGCCGACGCTCGCGCTCGCGCATGCCTCACGCGAGGTGCTGCGGATCGGCGACATCGTGCGATCCATGCTCGACAATGTCGCGGATCTGATCCATCACAACAATCTCGACAAAGCGCGCGAAACGGTCCGCATGGACGACGACGTGGATGAGCTCTACGCCGCCGTCAAATCCTATCTGACGCTGATCTCGCGCGAGCAACTCGACGAGGCCGACAGCCGCCGCTGGACCGACATCATTTCATTGACGATCAACCTGGAGCATGCGGGCGACATCATCGAGCGGATCGTGGGCGACATCGAGGAAAAGAAGATCGCTCATCGCCTGTCGTTTTCGGAAGAAGGGCTGGGCGAACTGGACGACTTGCAGGCGCGGCTCGTCAGCAATCTGCAGCTTGGCCTGTCGGTGTTTCTGAATAACGATCTGCGTTGCGCCGAGCGCCTGCTCGCGGAGAAGGAGCGCTTTCGCGATCTGGAGCGCGCCTATTCCTACCGGCATCTGGACCGGCTTACCGGACAAACCTTGCGAAGCATCGAGACAAGTGCGCTGCATCTCGATCTGATCAGCGACATGAAGCGGCTCAATTCACTGTTCTGTTCGACCGCCTATCCGGTACTCGACGCAGCCGGCGCGTTGCACGACACGCGCTTGCGCAAGCGTTCGCTCGATACGATGCACGTGAAGGAATAACGCTCGAGTCTCCCGACCCAAACCCTAAGCAAGCACGATCTCTTCGAGCTTCTTTTTCAGCGATGCGAAATCGGCGGCTTCGGCCGCTTTTTTGTTGGTGACGAGCACGTCGATGCGATCGACCGGGCAGTACGAGATACGGCTGCGCTGACCGATCTTGCTGTAGTCGGCGAGGATCACCACGCGGTCCGCGTTGGCGACCATGGCGCGCGCCACTTCGGTTTCGGCGTGATCGTAATTGGTTGCGCCATGCCGGTGGTCGACGCCGACCGGCGACAGCAGCGCGAGGTCCGCGCGATAGCGCTGGATGTCGAGCACGGTGGTCGCGCCGGTGGTTGCCATGGCGCGGTCGCTGATCGAGCCGCCGAGCAGGATGACTTCGTTGGCGGCTTCGGTCTGATCGACCGCGCCGCGCATCTTCAGTGCGACGTCGATCGAATTAGTGACGATGGTGAGGTTGGCGAGCTTCGCCAATTCTTCGGCCAGCGCGGCGGTGGTGGTGCCGGCGTCGATGAACAGCGTCTGGCCGCTCGCGATCAAACCCGTGGCCGCCTTCGCAATCGCCGTTTTGGATTTGACGCGCATGTGGGCGCGTTCGGCGATCGGCGCTTCGTCGGCGGGCTTGATCGCGCCGCCGTGCACGCGCCGCAATTCACCGAGCGCTTCGAGATCGAGCAGGTCGCGCCGCACGGTTTCGCGCGATACCCCGAGGTCCGCCATGATGCGTTCCGTGGACACGCGTTGCAGCGTGGACAGCAACGCGCGAATTCTCTGATGACGGTCTTCCTGCCACATTCATTTTTCCCTGGATGCGTACGCGCGTTGGTTCAGCCTGTATTTAACTGCGACATCGTGGTCACGAATGTGTGTCCGGACGATGTCAAGCCTACTACTTTAGACGAATTGTGTTGTATTTTTTTGGCAGCTTGCAAGTTTGTGTATTTCAACTTAGCCTTCGCAGATCGAAGCGCGCAGTCTATTCGAACATCAAATGTTCGGAAAGGAACTGAAGTCCGCGCATGCCATCATGATGGCCGAGGCGGTGGTGACGGCCGGGAACGTGTCGAGAGCATGGTCAACCCGCTCTATCTGAAAGGTAACGAGACGTGGGAAACGGGATTAATCGCACCTTATCCGCAGACTGGCCTTATCCGCGACTGGCCGCCCATCGCTGCGGCGGCACGCTGGCGCCGGAAAACACTCTCGCCGGTTTCGACGCCTGCGTGCGTTATGGCTACCGCATGGTCGAATTCGACGCCAAGCTATCCGCCGACAACCAGCTCTTCCTGCTGCACGACGACACGCTCGAGCGCACCACCAACGGTCGTGGTGCCGCCGCCGAACACACATGGCAGCAGCTGGCGACGCTCGACGCCGGCTCTTGGTACGGACCGCAATTCGCCGGCACGCGGTTGCCGACGCTTGCCGAGGCGGCCGAACGCTGCGCGCGCGACGGCATTGCGGCCAACATCGAAATCAAGCCGTGTCCGGGCCGCGACGAGATCACCGGCACGCTGGTGGCGCGCGGCGCGCTGACCTTGTGGCAAGGACAGAAGACACCGCCGCTGCTGTCGTCGTTTTCGTTCGAGGCGCTCGCCGCAGCGCGCGACGCGGCGCCGTCCGTGCAACGCGGCATGCTGTTCGACGAAATTCCTGACGACTGGCTGCGCATCGTGCGTGAACTGGACTGTGTGTCATTTCACGCGAACCAACGCTATCTCACCGAGCGGCTGGTCGCGGAGGTTCACTGCGCCGGCCTGCGCGTGCTGGCCTACACCGTCAACGAACCGGCGCGCGCGCAACTGCTCGCGCAATGGGGCGTCGACATGATTTGTACAGATCGCATCGATACACTGCGACACGACATGTTCCCAGTGCCGGCCAACCCGGCCTGAGCGACATGGCGCGGGCGCGCAAGTGCGAACTTGCAGAGGCGCGCGCTCCGAAGTTCGAACCAGAAATTTTCCAAACGTAGCAATTTCGGCAGAGGATGGGGAACGACTATGAACCGCACCGCGTTAGCTCGCATACTTTCGATGTCGGCCGTTGCGGGTGTCGCCGCCGCCGGCGCTAGCAGCAGCGCTTCGGCCGCGCCGCTCGACGCACTGATCGCCGCAGCCAAGCAGGAAGGCCAACTCACCGTGATCGCGCTGCCGCACGACTGGTGCAACTACGGCGAACTGGTCGCCGGCTTTCAGAAGAAGTACGGCATCAAGATCAACGAACTGAATCCGGATGCGGGTTCGGGCGACGAAGTCGAAGCCATCAAGGCTAACAAGGGCAACAAGGGGCCGCAGGCGCCCGACGTGATCGACGTGGGCCTGTCGTTCGGTCCGTCCGCGAAAGCTGAAGGGCTGCTGCAGCCGTACAAGGTCGCCTCGTGGAACTCGATCCCGAAAGAGTCGAAGGATGCCGACGGTTATTGGTATGGCGATTACTATGGTGTGCTCGCTTTCGAAGTCAATGCCGACATGATCGACAAGGCGCCGTCCGACTGGAGCGATCTGCTCAAGCCGGACTACAAGAACGCCGTCTCGCTGGCGGGCGACCCGCGCTCGGCCAATCAGGCGATCCAGGCCGTGTACGCCGCCGGTCTGTCGCAAAGCAAGGGCGATGCAAGCAAGGCCGGTCAGGCCGGCCTCACGTATTTCGCCAACCTGAACAAGAGCGGCAACTTCGTGCCGGTGATCGGCAAGGCGGCTTCGCTCGCGCAAGGCACCACGCCGATCATCGTGCGTTGGGACTACAACGCGCTGGCCGACCGCGACACGCTCAAGGGCAATCCGAAGGTGAATGTGGTGATTCCGAAAACGGGTGTGGTCGCCGGCGTGTACGTGCAGGCAATCAGCGCTTATGCGCCGCATCCGAACGCAGCCAAGCTGTGGATGGAATACCTGTACTCCGACGAAGGCCAGATCGGCTGGCTGAAGGGCTATTGCCATCCGATGCGCTACAACGAATTGGTGAGCGGCAAGAAAGTGCCGCAAGCGCTGCTCGACAAACTGCCGCCGCCGTCGGCCTACAAGAACGTGGTGTTCCCGACGCTCTCGCAACAGGACGCGTACAAGGACACCATCACAAAGCACTGGGATGAAGCGGTCGGTGCGAACGTCAAGTAAGCGGCGTAGCGTGAGCCGCGGCGGCAGCGAAACGCGCCCGCCGCGGCGCCTGAACGAAGCCTGAAGTTTTGCCGCCGGCGCGCCGCTCATTTCAGCGGCGCGTTCGGCGTTTGCCAGATTGCCCCAAGGGTGAGCTATGAGCGCTTCATCGGATGCGGGATCGGTGCAGCCGGAACTGCTGGTTCCGCCGGTGCCTACCCCAACGCCTCGCGTCGACGGTCCGGGCCGCGCGTCGCCGTTACTCGCCTGGATCGGCGTGGTGCCGTTCTTTATGTTCGCGCTGCTGTTCCTGATTCTGCCGACCGGCTTCCTGATGGTCGGTGCATTCCAGGACCCGCAAGGCCACTTCACGCTCGCCAATTTCCGTGACCTGCTCCAGCCGACCGTCATGGACGCGTACTGGATCAGCTTCAAGGTGAGCGCGGCGTCTTCACTCGGCGGCGCAGTGATCGGCTTGCTGCTCGCATGGGCGGCGGTGCAGGGCAAACTGCCAGGCTGGATTCGTCCGACCTTGATGACGTTTTCGGGCGTCGCGTCGAACTTCGCCGGCGTGCCGCTCGCGTTCGCTTTCATCTGCACGTTGGGGCGCGTCGGGCTCGTCACCGTGCTGCTGAAGAAATACCTGGGCTTCAATCTGTACTCGACCGGCTTCAGCGTCCTGAGCTTTTCCGGGCTGACGCTGACCTATCTGTATTTCCAGATTCCCTTGATGGTGCTGATCGTCACGCCCGCGCTCGACGGCCTCAAGCGCGAATGGCGCGAAGCCTGCGATTGTCTGGGCGGCTCCGCTTATCAATACTGGCGTTACGTCGCGCTGCCGGTGCTGTGGCCGAGCGTGCTCGGCGCCGCGCTGCTGCTGTTCGCCAATTCATTCGGCGCGGTCGCCACGGCTTACGCGCTGACCGGCAGTTCGCTGAATATCGTTACGATCCTGTTGTACGCGCAGATTCGCGGCGACGTGATGCACAACCAGAATCTCGGCTATGCGCTCGCGCTCGGCATGGTGCTCGTGACCGGCCTCTCGAATGGCGGCTACATCTGGCTGCGTTCGCGCGCTGAAAGGGGACGTCGATGAAAAGCCAGTCACGCGTGGGTGCGTGGACCGCGATGATCGTCGGTTCGCTGTACTTCCTCATTCCGTTGATCGCGACGTTCGAGTTCAGCCTGCGCATGAAGCGCGGCGCCTACAGCTTCGAAGCGTACAGCGTCGTGCTCGGCGATCCGCGTTTTCAGGCCTCGTTCGGCTACTCGATTCTGATGGCGCTGCTGACGATCGTGGTCGGCGTGCTGCTGGTGGTGCCGACCGCTTACTGGGTGCAATTGCGTTTGCCGAAGCTGCGGCCGGTGGTCGAATTCATCACGCTGCTGCCGCTGGTGGTGCCCGCTATCGTGATCGTGTTCGGTTATCTGCGCATCTATAACAGCAGTTCGATTCTGCCGCTCACCGGCAACGAGCGCGCCACCGATCTGCTGCTGGTATTCGGCTACGTGACGCTCTCGCTGCCGTACATGTACCGCGCCGTCGATGCCGGTCTGCGCGCGGTCGACGTGCGCTCGCTCACCGAAGCCGCCGAATGTCTCGGCGCGAACTGGCCGACGATTCTCTTCAAGGTGATCTTTCCGAATATCCGCTCGGGCATTCTGTCCGGCGCGTTCCTCACTTTTGCGGTGGTGATCGGCGAGTTCACGCTGGCGAGTCTGCTCGACCGTCCCGCGTTCGGCCCGTATCTGCAATTGATCGGAGCGAACCGCGCGTACGAGCCGTCGGCGCTCGCGATCATCGCGTTCGTGATCACGTGGGCGTCTATGGGACTGATTCAGGTATTCGGCTCGGCCCGCTCCATGAGCGGCCAGAAAGTTTGACCAACGAGTTTGATCCAACAAGTTTGACGGACTGAGGCGGCGCATCATGGCATTCCTTGAGATCGAAAATCTGCATAAGTCCTTCGGGGCGAACATTGCGCTGCATCACTTCGACATGAAGATCGAACGCGGCGAATTCATTACTTTCCTCGGGCCGTCCGGCTGCGGCAAGACGACCGTGCTACGCATGATCGCCGGCTTCGAAACGCCGACGCGCGGCATCATCCGGCTCGACAACAAGGACGTCACGCACCTTCGCACGCGACAGCGCAAGGTCGGCATGGTGTTCCAGTCGTATGCGCTGTTTCCGAACATGACGGTGGCTGAGAACATCGGCTTCGGGCTGAAGATCACGCATCGGCCACAGGCGGAGATCAATAGCCGCGTCGAAGAGATGCTGGAACTGATCAAGCTGCCACATCTGGGCGGCCGTTATCCGTGGCAATTGTCCGGCGGCCAGCAGCAGCGCGTGGCGCTTGCACGCGCGCTCGCCGGCAAGCCGCAAGTCTTGCTGCTCGACGAACCGCTCTCGGCACTCGACGCCAAGATCCGTATCTCGTTGCGCCAGGACATTCGCGCGCTGCAGCGCGAACTCGGTATCACGTCGATCTTTGTCACGCACGATCAGGAAGAGGCGCTGTCGATTTCCGACCGCATCGTCGTGATGAACGAGGGCCGCGTCGAACAGATCGGCTCGCCCTCGGATATCTATAACTTTCCGCGCACGCGCTTCGTCGCGTCGTTCGTCGGCACGCTGAATATTCTGGCCGGCCATGTGGTGGATCCGGCCACCGGCAGGATGGTGGTGGACGGCCAGGAGCTGACCACGACACAAGAACTGCCGTCGAACGATGCGGGCAAGAAGCGCCTGCTCGCGCTGCGGCCCGAAGCGATCGTGCTGGAGCCGGCCGCGCCCGGCCGCAACACGCTGAACGCCACCGTCGAAGAAGTGAATTTCCTCGGCGCGGTGGTGCGCATCAGAACCCGCGTGAAAGACGCCGTGATTTCGCTCGACGTATTCAACGATCCGAACCGCGGTTTGCCCGAACGCGGGCAGCCGGTGTCGCTCGGTTTTTCGCACGAGAATCTGCTGGTGCTGGAAGAGGGCAGCGTTTAGAGGCCGCAAGTTGGACGGCGCGCTTGCTGACTCGCCAGGCACGCCGTAGAAAGCCCTACGGGTTATCCCGAGTCCGCCGTCCCAATGCATTCCGGATTCCCCGACAGGCTTTGTCCGGATTTCCAGAATCCCGGACGGCGCGTACACTGGATCGTCAGAAAACCTATAAAAATCAAGGCGTCGATCCAGGCGTAGAGCTGGCATCGACCTTGCAAAATAGAACCCGCGGCCGCAACGGTCCGACAACTAAAGCAAGGAGACAACGATGTCCGATTTCCCTTCCCGGTATTTCTGAATTCGTCCCTTGTCGCGGCCTAATGCCGTGCACAGGCGTGACGACTATTCGTTCGCATGATGCGCAGCGTGGCAGGCCATTTGAGCTCATCCACATCGCAGGAACCATCGTGAAGAAACCTATCCACAAAGTGCTGTACGTCCAGGTGATCGTGGCGATCCTTATAGGTATCGCACTCGGCCATTTCTATCCGGATTTCGCCGTCGACATGAAGCCGCTCGGCGACGGCTTCATCAAGCTGATCAAGATGGTGATCGGGCCGATCATCTTCTGTACGGTGGTGACGGGTATCGCCGGCATGGAGGACATGAAGAAGGTCGGGCGAGTGGGCGGCAAGGCGCTGCTGTACTTCGAGATCGTCTCGACTTTCGCACTGGTGCTCGGCCTGGTGGCCACGCACGTGCTGAAACCGGGCGTCGGCTTCAACATCGATCCGGCCACGCTCGACGGCAAGGCAGTCGCATCGTACGCCGCCAAGGCGCATGGCCAGACCACGGTCGACTTCCTGATGCACATCATTCCGGACACGTTCGTGTCGGCGTTCGCGCAGGGTGAAATCCTGCAGATTCTGCTGATCGCGCTGCTGTGCGGCGCGGTGCTCGCGACTGCCGGTGAGAAGGGCAAGGTGGTGACGAGCTTTATCGACGGGTTCTCGCATGTGCTGTTCGGCATTGTGCGCATCATCACGAAGCTGGCGCCGATCGGCGCGTTCGGCGCGATGGCGTTCACGATCGGTAAGTACGGTATCGGCTCGCTGCTGCCGATGCTCAAACTGATCGGCACCTTCTATCTGACCTCGATCGTGTTCGTGGTGGTCGTGCTCGGCATCATCGCGCGTGCGGTGGGCTTCAACATCCTGCGCTTCGTCGCGTACATCAAGGAAGAGATGCTGATCGTGCTCGGCACGAGTTCGTCCGAAGCCGCGCTGCCGCAACTGATGCTGAAGCTCGAAAAGCTCGGCTGCTCGCGTTCGGTGGTGGGCCTCGTGGTGCCGACCGGTTATTCGTTCAACCTCGACGGCACCAACATCTACATGACGATGGCCGTGCTGTTCATCGCGCAAGCCACCAACACCGACCTCACGTGGACGCAACAACTCACGCTGCTGGCGGTGACGATGCTGACCTCGAAGGGCGCGAGCGGTGTGACCGGCGCGGGCTTCATCACGCTGGCCGCGACGCTGGCCGTGGTGCCGACCATTCCGCTGTCGGGCATGGTGCTGATTCTCGGTATCGACCGCTTCATGAGCGAATGCCGCGCGCTGACGAACATCGTCGGCAACGGCGTGGCGACGGTGGTGGTGTCGGCATGGGAAAAGGAACTGGACCGCAACAAGCTGAACGCCGCGTTGCGTGGCGATGTGCCGGTCAAAGAGCCGGCCGGCGTTTAAGCTGTTTGATCGGCAACGTCCTTTAACGCAACGTTCACGGCCGCGGACACCAAACGTATGAAACCGGTGTCCGCGCGCCCAACCTTCACGTCGTCGGCTGACGAAGCCTGGCCCGACGACGCTTCGCCTTATGCCACAATAAACGATCCTCACCGATCGGATATTGCCAACGTGACGCGACGCCTGCTGATCCTCTTCGCGCTCGTCGCCGGGCTCGTGGTGGCGTGCGGGCTCACTTACAGCATCGCGTGGCAAAGCGGCATCGACCATTTGCGGCGCAACGCCGCGGTGCGGGTCGACCGTACGACCAGCGCGCTGAAGAGCACGCTCGAACGCTACGAATCGCTGCCGTATCTGCTGGCGGAACATCCCATCGTGCAGGACGCGCTGGTCAATCCCACGCCGGTCAATGTCGAGCGCGCCAACCTTTATCTCGAGGATCTGAACCGCCACGCGCGCGCCACGGTCACCTACATCATTCCACTCGACGGCTTTTGCGTCGCCGCAAGTAATTGGCGCGGGCCGGGCAGTTTCATCGGCGCGGGCTATCAATTCCGGCCGTATTTTCTCGATGCCGTCAAAGGCGGCGTGGGCCGCTTCTTCGGCATCGGTACGATCTCGCAGGCGCCGGGCTACTACATCTCGCAGCCGGTGCGGCGCGAGGGCAAGATTGTCGGCGTGGCGGTGGTCAAACTCGATCTTGAATGGTTCCAGGGCGCGGATGCGTCCGAACCGCTCGTCGTCACGGACGATCACGGCGTGATCTTTTTGTCGTCGGTGCCGGCGTGGAAGTACCACACCATCCGGCCGCTGTCGGGGCCGGTCGCCGATTCGATCTATCAGGCGCGTCAATACGCGCAGCAGCCGATCGCGCCGCTGCCGGTGTCGATCGAACGCACGCTCGAAGGCAACGCGCAGATCGTGCGCATCGGCGGCGGCCGCTATGCGCCGCGTTATCTCGCATCACGGCGCGGCATGGGCGAGCCGGACTGGCATCTGATCACCATGTCGCCCGTCGATCCGGTCGACGCCGATGCGCGCAAGGCAACCATCGTCACGGGCTTCGGCTATGTGTCGCTCGTGTTGCTCGCGTTTTACTGGAGAATGCGCCGGGCTCGCGTGCGCGAAGTGATGCGCAGCCGCGCGCTGCTGCAAAAAGCCTACGCGGAGCTGAACCGGCGGGTTGCCGAGCGCACCGCGGATCTCTCGCAGGCGAACGAACAGTTGCAGAAGGAGGTGGCCGAGCGCACGCGCGCCGAGCAGGAGTTGCGCGCCGCGCACGACGAACTGATCCAGGCGAGCAAGCTCGCCGCGCTCGGTCAGATGGCCGCCGGCATCACGCATGAATTGAATCAACCGCTCGCTGCGTTGCGCGGTTTTTCGGACAACACGCGCGTGCTGCTCGAGCGCGGCGACCAGGCGTCGGCGCGCGAAAATCTCGAAGCGATCGCCGCGCTCACCGAGCGCATGGGCAAGATCACCAATCAGTTGAAACTGTTCGTCGGACGCGCGCGGCCACGCAGTGCGCGCGCGCCGGTCGTGCGGGCGTTGCGCAACGTCGTCGCGTTGCTGCAAAAGCGCTTGCAGGGCGTCGAAGTCGACTTCGCTTTGCTCGATACGGACAACGGCACGCGCACGCCGCTGAGTCTCGCCGACGACCATCCCGAACTGGTCGCGCACTGCGACGATCTGCGGCTCGAACAGGTGTTGATCAACCTGCTCGGCAACGCGCTCGATGCAACCGCCGACGTCCACCTGCCACGCATTTCGATCGAGATCGAAGTCGCCGATGCGAATCTGTCGATCGCCGTGAGCGACAACGGCCCCGGCATTCCCGACGACGTCCTGCCGCGTCTGTTCGAGCCGTTCTTCACCACCAAGGAGATGGGCCAAGGGTTGGGGCTGGGGCTCGCGATATCGTCGTCGATCGCGCGTGATTGCGGCGGCTCGCTGGTGGCGCGCAACGCGCCGCGCGGCGGTGCATTATTCGTGTTGACGCTGCGCCGCGCGCGCGTGCAGACGAGCCACACAACGGACCCGCTGACCACGGGCTCCTGAATCACACGGAAAACGCCATGCTGAACCACGGCCTGCAAGTGCTGTATATCGAAGACGACGAACTGGTGCGACGCGCCAGCGTGCAGAGTCTGCAACTGGCGGGCTTCGACGTGATCGGGCATGCCTCGGTGGAATCCGCGGCGAAGACGATCAGCGCGGACTTCTCCGGCGTGATCGTCAGCGATATTCGTTTGCCGGGCGCGAGCGGCCTCGATCTGCTTGCGCAATGCCACGAGCGTGCGCCCGATGTGCCGGTGATTCTGGTGACGGGCCACGGCGATATTTCAATGGCCGTTCAGGCGATGCGCGACGGCGCGTACGACTTCATCGAAAAGCCTTTCGCCTCCGAGCGTCTGATCGAAACCGTGCGGCGCGCGTTGGAGCGCCGCAAGCTGGTGCTGGAGAACCTCGCGCTACGCCGTGAGTTGGCGGAACAGAACTCGGTGGCGCCGCGGATCATCGGCAGGAGTCCCGCCATCGAACAGGTGCGCCGGCTGATCGCCAATGTTGCGCCGACCGACGCCTCGGTGCTGATCAACGGCGACACAGGCGCGGGCAAGGAGTTGATCGCGCGCAGCCTTCATGAGCTGTCGCCGCGACGTGACAAGCCGTTTATCGCGGTCAACTGCGGTGCGCTGCCGGAGCCGATGTTCGAGTCGGAGATGTTCGGCTACGAGCCGGGTGCATTCACGGGCGCGGCGAAACGCCGCATCGGCAAGCTCGAACATGCGTCGGGCGGCACGCTGTTTCTGGATGAAATCGAGAGCATGCCGCTCGCGTTGCAGGTCAAGCTGCTGCGAGTGCTGCAGGACGGCGTGCTGGAACGCCTCGGCTCGAATCAGCCGATCCGCGTGAATTGCCGGGTGGTCGCCGCTGCCAAGGGCGACATGGGCGAGCACGTCGCGGACGGTTCTTTCCGGCGCGATCTGCTGTACCGGTTGAACGTGGTGACGATCGCATTGCCGCCGTTGGGCGAGCGTCGCGAGGACATCGTGCCGCTCTTCGAACATTTCCTGCTGGACGCGGCCGTGCGTTACCAGCGCCCCGCGCCGATTCTCACCGACCGTCAGCGCGCGGGCCTGATGCAGCGCGACTGGCCCGGCAACGTGCGCGAGCTGCGCAACGCCGCCGACCGGTTCGTGCTCGGCATTGCCGACGACCCGGTCATGTCCTTCGGCGACGACGGCGCGGCCACGCAGCCTTTGAAGGAGCGAGTCGAACAATTCGAGCGGGCGGTGATTGCGGAGGCGCTGGAGCAGACCGGCGGCGTTGTGGCGGTCGCGGCGGACAAGCTGCAGCTCGGCAAGGCGACGCTCTACGAGAAGATCAAACGCTACGGGCTCGCCGCGAAGGGAGAAGGGGAGCGGTGACGGAAATGAAAACGCCGGCGTCGCGATGCGAGGCCGGCGTGTTTGATTCAGTCGGATCGGGTCAGACTGCGCTGCTCGCTCAGGCCGGTTTCAGCGCCTTTTCGAGCAACTGGTCGAGTTCCGCGAATTGCGGTTCGCCCACATAGCGCTTGAGAATCTTGCCGTCCTTGTCGACTAGGAACGTGGTCGGCGTGAGCTGGACATTGCCGAACTGCTTGGCGGCCGAGCCGTCGTCCATTGCGACCTTGAACGGCAACTGGCGGGTTTGCGTGTAGTTGGCCACGTACATGGGCGCATCGTAGTTCATCGCCACGGCGACGAATTCGAGGCCTTGGCCCTTGAAGCGGTTATACGTCTGGACCATCTGCGGCATTTCCTTCATGCACGTGTCGCAGCTCGTCGCCCAGAAGTTGACGAGGTAGACCTTGCCTTTCAGGTCGGCGGTCGAAACTTTCTGACCGGACAGCAACGTGAAGGTCGCGTCCGGCACGCGCTGCTGGCCGGCAAACGCAAAATAACCGGCGACGGCAATCGCGACGGCCACGGCGGCAATGATGATGTAGCGAAGCGGATTCGCTCGCCGGGTGGCGGAGGACGGCGTGGAACTCATGAACGGAACCTCAGGAGTCGCGCGGAACGCGCGGGACAATGCGTCGGCTTGGGTTTTCGGCCCGGTGCTGAACGGCCCCGTTATTGTAGCCCCATTCGGGCGGTGCGGCAGGCCGCAGGCCAGGAGCGGATAATAGGGTTTTACGTCCTCGTCAGTCTGGTCTTCTGTCCCCATGCTCCGAACTGTTTTTTGCGTTAGTCGCTTTCTCGCTCGAACCCCGTTCTTTCTTACTTCTGCCAGCGACTCGGCGGCCCGCTTTTTTGACCGGTTGCCGCGCCCGATAGGGGGCGGCGACCGCCCAATGGATTCCGCGGCCCAATTGGCGAGCGCGCGCATGGTGTTGAGCACGCTCGCTTGCGGGCTGGTGTTGAGCGCCGCGCTGAGCGCCTGTTCGCCCACTTTCGACTGGCGGACCATCATGAATAACGACAACGGCTACACCGTCGACCTGCCGGCCAAGCCGGGCAACGATCAGCGGGCCGTGCAGATCAACGGCACGCCGATGCAGATGGCGATGCAGACAGCGGAAGCCGGCGACGCCGTTTTCGCGGTCGGCACGGTCATGCTGCCCAATGACGACGAAGCCACGCAGCGCGCCGCGCTCGATTTCCTGCGCACCGGCCTCGCCCGCAACGTGGGCGCCCCGCCTGATGCGCGTGCCGTGCAGATCCCGCTTGCTGCCGGCGGCCAGGTGCTCGGTCTGGAAATGAAACTGAGCGGCGAAGCTGGCTCGCTGCACGAGTCCCGCACTGTCTACGCCCGGCTCGTGGCGCGCGGACGGCATGTGTATCAGGCTGCGATCATCGCGTCAAAGCCGATGCAGCAGGAACAGGTCGACCAATTTTTTTCGTCGTTCCAACTGTATTAAGTGCGGTATTTTTGGCCGATTCGACGCCTGACGGCGCGGCAGCGGCGCTGCGCACACTGAAAGTTCCTTCGCAGCTTTGCGCGCTAATTCCCGGTTTACGTTGAGGTTTTTCTGTTGCTCACCGTTCCTGTGGATAACTCTGTTGAGAACTCGCGAAAATTGGCTGGAGATGCCCATTCTATGGGCACTCTGTCAGATTCGGCCCTCTCGACGCCGCTAAAAAAACTCAATCAAATCAACGTCTTTTGGATGCGGCTCCCAGCGTACCTTTCAGTTGTTTCAAAATTTATCTGGAACGCGAGCGTGTGCATAAGTCAAGTCTTGACAGCATGTTTTTCACCTCATAGAGAGCCAAAAGCCCGGCGATACTGGATCGCTTCGCCAATCTGCGCGGCGCTCGGCATCGGCGCGCCGGCGAGATCGGCGATGCTGCGTGCCACCTTCAGAACCCGGTAGTACGCGCGCGCAGACCAGCCGAAGCGTTCCCCGGCTTCGCGCAACAAGGCCTCGCCGGCAGAGTCGGGGCGGCAGACCTCGTCCACTTCCCGTCCTCCCAATTCACGATTGGTTTTGCCCTGACGCCTTAATTGCCGCTCGCGGGCGCGGCTGACGCGAGCCGCGATGGCGGCGCTTGTTTCGCCGGCGGCCGTCGAGCGCGCGGACAGTTCCGCTGGGGTGAGAGCGGGTATCTCGAGCTGGATGTCGATGCGGTCGAGCAGGGGGCCGGAAAGCTTGCGCAGATAGCGCGCAGCGATCTCCGGCGTGCAACGGCAGCGGCCGTTGGGGTCGCCGCGCCAGCCGCATGGGCAAGGGTTCATGGCGGCGATCAATTGACACGCAGCCGGAAAATCCGCCTGTAAGGCGGCGCGTGAAATCGTGATGCGGCCGGCTTCGAGCGGTTCCCGCAGCGTTTCCAGGACATGGCGATCGAACTCAGGAAGCTCGTCGAGAAACAGCACTCCCAGATGCGCCAGCGTAATTTCCCCGGGTTGCGGCGGATTGCGCCCGCCGACCAGCGCGGCGGCGCTCGACGAATGATGCGGAGCGCGAAACGGCCGCCGACGCCATTGCGACGGCGTAAAGCCGGCCCGGCTGGCGGATAGCAAGGCGGCGGAAGCGAGCGCCTCGTCGTCGGTCATGGGCGGCAGCAGGCCCGGCAGGCGGGCGGCGAGCATGGATTTGCCCGCGCCGGGTGGCCCGACCAGCAAGACGTGATGCCCGCCGGCAGCGGCAACTTCGAGTGCCCGGCGCGCGCCGCGTTGACCGATGACGTCGCCCATATCCGGCATAACGGCCGCTGGGCTTTCGGCGAGGTTCGGCGCGGCGACGGGATAGAGGCGGCTGTCGGGCGCTTGCGCGAGGTGAGCGCACAACGAAGGCAGATCGGCGGCGCCGTAGACATCGACGCCGGGTACGAGCGCCGCTTCCGCCGCGCTCGCAGCGGGTAGATAGAGCTGAGGCGTGGAATGTACGGCTGCCTCGCCGACAGCAAGCTCGCTCGCCGTCCCGGCGCATTGCGCCACAGCGCCGCCGCCTTGAGCCGCGCCGCCGCGCGCCGTTCCGCATGCCATGGCGAAAGCGCCGCGCATCGGTCTGAGCGCACCAGTCAGCGACAGTTCTCCCGCGAATTCACGATGCAGCAAGGACTCGGCAGGAATCTGGCCGCTCGCCGCCAGAATGCCCAAAGCGATGGGCAGATCGAAGCGGCCGGATTCCTTCGGCAGATCGGCCGGCGCGAGATTGACGGTGATGCGTCGGACGGGGAAGTCGAAGTTGCAGTTTTGCAGCGCCGCGCGCACGCGCTCGCGGCTTTCGCGCACTTCCAGATCAGGCAGGCCGACGATCGACAAGGTGGGTCAGTAAAAGTACCTACACAGAGCGACAAACTTGTGTCCACGCTGGCGCACATTTAAGAAAACGGGTCGGACGTCGTAAACCTCAATGGACGCCTTGCCAGAAAAAAGACGAATTCGAGATTTCAAACACGCGAGAGATACGGACACTTTTAAACCGAACCGGGAGGTGCTGCGCGCCGTGTCCTACTGGACACGGTGTAGCCCGCTGTAATCTGATGGCCGTTCGGTTCGCTGATTGCAGGCTGAACGGCCGTTACTGCCGCGGCCATCCCAAGTGCCATTAGACCCAAGTGTCGCAAATTGCGACGCTTGGGACCTCGAGAGTCTGTACGGGTCATTGAAAACTAGAACCTGTGCGTGCTGTACCTGTTAAAAGGAGTGGTTGGATGTTGAAGTTGGTTGCCGGCACCGAGTTCAAAAGCGCCGACGGCGGTGGGAGCGGCGAGACCGAAATGGTTGCAGTGGCCCCTGCCGCCGAGCCGAAAAAGGCAAAGGTGAAACCGCCCGTGACGCTTTCCGCGGAGCAAAAGGACGAGGCTCGGAAGCTCATCTTGAACTTCGTGGTGTGTGATACGCACTCTGAACTCGAGTTCACGGTGCAGGGCTGGATTGAAGCGGTGAATCGGGCGCTGGAAACTGGCGATAGCGGCCTAACATCGCCCGTCACCTTGGTTATGGCAGGCATCAGGACCATGAACAACATGGGCGTTAAGCTCAGCACCGCAGGGAGTGAATTCGGCATGTCGACTTCCGCTTTTGCGACGGTGGTTGAGCCGAAAAAGCTTGCTCGCTACATACCCGAACTCAAGAAGGGCGCCGCGGATTTGCTCGGTTTGGCTCTCTACTGACCAACGTTCGCGACCGTGAAGTCGAAGGATGTGATGCGTCGTGTCCTAGTAGGACACGGCGAGATTCGCTCGCGCGGAAATCCCAGCTGGCCCATCGTGTCCTTAAAGGACACGGCGTCGGCCCGACACGGTTATCGGATAGCCGTTCGATTTGTTGATTGAAGGCTGTACAGAGTGGAGCGGGACACCCCGAAACGTCGCGCGATTTCGGCGACAGAAAGCTCCCTGTTTTTCATCATCACCAGCGCGGCACGTGTGTCTTTCGCGCCTAATAGTCGCGGTCGACCTCCTTTCCGACCCCGTGCACGGGCGGCGTCCAGACCGGCGACGGTTCGCTCCCTGACAAGTTCGCGCTCAAACTCGGCTAATGCGGCAAACAAATGGAAGACGAGTTTCCCTGCTGGGCCGGCTGTGTCGATGGACTCCTTTACCGATTTGAACTTGATGCCGCTTTGCTCCAAGTCGTTGACGATTCGAATCAGGTCTTGGAGGTTCCGCCCGAGTCGGTCCAACCGCCATACAACTAAAGTGTCGCCTTCGCGCAGCGCCTTCAAACAATGTGTCAGTTCTGGCCTATCGGCCGATTTGCCGCTCGCCGTGTCTTGATAGACGCAGGTAGCACCTGCTTCCTCTAGCGCGTCCCGCTGCATGTCGAGCGTCTGCTCAACGGTGCTGACCCGCGCGTATCCAATAACCGCCATGTATACCCCTTTGTTGAACGTTGAATGTTGGACGGAATGTCGAACACTCAAATGGGTATAGCCCGGCTAGTTGTCGTCACTTCGACGCGTGTCCGGGAAACCATCGTTTTTTGGACAGGTAATAGCGTTGCCCAGGTAGTACTGTTTCCGCTAGCTTCAAGGACACCATTCTCAAACCGAAAAAGACGCAACGGTCGAGCTTCTCATAAATGGTTAGTGATTGCCCGGCACGAAACCGGCGTATGCCGCCGTCCGGGAGGACGCCAGGCGCCTAGAGTTCGGACTACTGCTGCCCATCCTCGAACCGAAGTGATGTGTCCAACCTTGGACACTGCCTACGCCGCTGGTCGCGTCGGCCCAAGATGTGTCCAACCGCGGACACTCATCCGTTCGAGACCGAACGCGCACGGCCCCGCGCGCAGCGAGCCGATGCCGGGCCTTCATTCGGAAACGCCACCATTAACGTCGCAAAGTTGCCATTCTGGGCGGCCCCGCAGGCTCATTTTTCTGCGAAACGGCTTATCGAGGTAGCGAAATACATGGATTCGTCTTACGCGTCCGGTTCACAGAGGGCTGCCGTGCAACGATGTCGCAACGTTGCAAATGATATGTGAAACGTTGTTGCAACCATTCGAAGTCCGCTACACTGAATTCTCCATACGAAAACGGGGAGCGAGTATGACTGGACAAATCTTGACATCAATGGCCCTCGGCCATCATCTGGCTCGTCTCCGAGACCAGGTAGGCCTGAAGCAGGCGGAGCTCGCCCGTAAGGTCACGTGGAGTCCCGCGGTCCTCTCGAGAGTCGAAAGCGGCGAACGTGACCTGAGCGCCGAAGAACTCGAAGAAGTGCTGCGAGCCATTGGGTCGGAAGAAGCCCTCAAGCTTCGAGAGCGCATCCAACGGCAGTGGCAGGTGCTGCCGCAGCCACCTCTTGACCACCCGGAGCAGGAGCTTCTATGGGAAGCGGAACTCGCTGCTCAGCAGTTGCGAAATCTCGCGGCATCCGACGATGTATCGGGCTCGTTCCAACGACGGCTCGACGAATATCAGGAAGAGTTGCAGTATTTGGCGAGCCTGGTGCAGAAACGGGAGCATACGGTTGCGTTCATCGGCAGCATTGGCATTGGTAAATCGACGGCAATCTGCCGAATGACGGGGCTCGAAGTGCAGGAGGAGGGCGCCCCGGCGCAACCAGTGCTTGAGGCTGGTGCCGGCGGTATTACCGTGTGCGAAGTGCATCTTCAAACCGGTCCTCAGTACGGCATCACCGTGGAACCATGCTCCGATGAAGAAATTCGTCAGCATGTTGCCGACTTCGCTGACCATGTCAGTCATGCGGGCGCGCACGGCGCAGGTGACGATGTTGACGCCTCCGAGGCTGACGGCCAGGGTATTTCGCGCGAAATCGAGCGCGCTATCCGGAACATGGCTGGACTGAGGCTTCGGAAAGAAAAAATAGACGGAAAAACGGTTCGGCGTGACGACGCGAAGGAGATGGCTCAGCGTTACGAGTCGACGCGGGAGGTAGTGGTCGAAGTTCTCTCTCGCATGGAGCTACACCGTCGTGATACGAGACACATTTGGTACGACCCGTCTACGGGGAAGGCTCCGCTCACGTGGCTGAAGGAGACGTTTGAAGCTATCAACAACGGGCGGCTGGCCGAATTCACCCTGCCGAAGCGGATTGAAGTGGTCGTGCCAGTAAAGCTGCTCGAGACAACCGACCTCACTACCCGCCTTATCGATACCAAAGGCATCGACAGAACGGCCGCACGTGCCGACCTAGAGATGCACCTTCACGACCCTCATACTTTGGCGGTCCTTTGCTCCAGCTTCAATAACGCGCCCGGCGCCGAAGCCCGCCTACTGCTTACGCGCGCTCGCGAGGCAGGCATTCGAAACTTGGCGCTCAAGGCTGCGGTGGTCGCCCTGCCGCGCCCGGAAGAGGCTTTGGCGGTGAAAGACGATGGTGGCGAAAGGGTTGAGTCCGCAGAGGAGGGTTATGAACTGAAGGGCGACCAAGTCGCGACGGCGCTTGAGCCGCTGGGGCTGGCCGATTTGCCGGTCGGTTTCTTTAACGCCCGGGAGGACGCGCCTTCCACCCTTCAGGACTTTGTTGCCAAGCAACTCCGGCGAGTCCGAGATGAGTTCTCGCGGCGGCTTGAGCAGGCTACCGAGAATATCCGGGAAGTCATCCGAAACCAGGAACGTGAGCAAACGCAGGCCGTCATCCGGGAAGCCGCTGCCCAATTGAAGAATTGGTTGACGCAAAATGCTAAGTGCCCGCCCGTAAAACAACAATTGCAAGCAAGTTTGATGAGCGAACTGGTCAAGGCACATGCAAGTACGATTCATGCGGCAGTGCGGCGTGGTGGTGATTGGCCAAATCTGAACTACAGCAATGAGCTTGGGCACGGCGCCCGTGTACTGGCAGCCAATTCACTTGGTCGCAGCCTAAAGGCATTTCAAGCCGTCGCCGAAAATCTGCGGACGAACCCTGATTTCGCTATGGCGGTACCCTTGGTTTCTCAGGCGGAAAAGGTGATGTTCGCTGCTTTCGACGGTGTACTCGTCAAGATGCGACTGCTTGGTGAGACGCTGTTCGAAGAGGAAATGCGACGAGACGCCACCTTCTGGCGAAACTGCGAAAACGAATGGGGCAAGGGGCCTGGATACAGAGACCGCGTGGTGACCCAAAGCAAACAGTGGTTTGATGATGAGCGCAAGGACGAGCTTAATCGCGCGATTCAGACCTTGTTGTCTTCGGAATGGGCCGACAGCGTATCGCGAGTTTCCGCACTTCTGGACGAGTAATGCCGGGCGGCTTGTGCATGCTGTTCTCGAACGACTCAAGTTGATGAACGCGCCGTGTCCTAATAGGACACGGCGAGATTCGCTCAGGAGGTCTAGCAGGCTAGCGACGCGATGGTCCCTTAATGCAAGACGTTTAAGGTCGCTGCATCCCCCACCTCCGGAACGCGCCATCATCGGAGCGAGGCTTCGGCGAAGCATCAGGCGCTCGCAGCATCGTCGGCATAGCGATGCTTCCGCCGAAGACGATGGCGGTCTGTCGCGCAAGGCCGGCTATGCGCCTGACTTCCCTTCTGTCCGCCCACTCGCTTGCTGACTGGACTGCTGCGAGGTCTTTTTCTGACGTCAGCCGGAACGTGACCCAGTTATTGCACTGCGAAAGCACCGTAGGAGAAATTTCGGATGGCCGTTGCGTGCTGAGCCACAATGCCAAGCCGAATTTCCGTCCTTCCTTCGCCAGACGCTCGTAAGCCAGCGAGTTCTCGTTTGCGTCTTCGCCCGAGCCAATCGGACGCATATAGTGATGGGCTTCCTCCAAAACCAGCAGAGTTGGGACCGCCTGATGCTGGCCACGTCGGAAAAGCTCATATGCGTAGAGTTCCAAAAGTGAGCCGAGGACGAATGGCGTAAGGTCATGAGAGACGCGGCGCAGGTTGATGATATGCACGCGCCAGTCCACCTCCTGGCCGCCAAAGATGCGTTCCACCAGATTGGCCGACTCATCCGTCCACGAGAGTTGCGCGCCGTGGCCTGCGCCGCCATTGACGTCGACAACGTCTGTGAACATCGGGTCTTCTGCAAAGCGATGGATTCGAGTAACCAAGGGCGAGACATTCGAATAGTGGAAGCTCGAACGCTCGGGTCCATTTCTGCCAGGCTGTATTCCGTGGCTCTCCGCAACAAGCGCGGCCAGCGCAGCGATATGTGGCCACTGTGCAACCACGGGCGCCGTGCCGTTCCGAATGCGTTGCATCCGCGCTTCGGCGTCGGCGGCGCCGGCCTGCCGACAGTCGTCAAATAATGTTGCCGCCGCGTCAGCTGCCAGCCCAGCCCCGTTCGCTGCGGCAAACCATCTGACCTTGTTCAGGTGCTCCAGCGCAAATGAAAGCGCTGGACGTTGGGTTCTTTCACTGGGTATTAGCAATCGATGAAGCCCGAACCGACCAAGGGCGTAATACGGAATTTTGAAAGAGTTGGCCTCGTTGCCGCCAAGCGTCGTGACTTTCACCGCGCCAGCGGGAAGGTCAGCGAGCTGGAACGCATCCTCATACTCACCGTTGATGTCAAACACGACTATGCGAGCCCGGGGGAACCGAACTACCTGCTGGAGCACTGACGCCGTAAAGCAACTCTTGCCTTGGCCAGAGCTTCCCAACACCGCAACGTGTCGCGACAGAAAACTCTCAAGCCCCACTCGGAGCGTGCCACCGCCACGTAAATCCTCGCCAAGCGCAATCGGCAAGTCTTCGTCGTCAGCTCGGCCGAGAGATGCTTCCAACTCTTCGCGCGTCAGTGGAAAAGCTTCAGCCCCCAATGGTGGTGTTGGAAGTGAGTCGCTGATAAACCGGGTTGCGCCGCCGTCTCGGAAAAGTCGTCCGACGACCACGCCGGTTAGATTGCGCAGCGGCTCCGATTGGTGGGTGCTCGAGCCGACCCCTAAGCGATGCGCTTCTTTCGGCTCGGCGAAACTGAGCGTAAGGACCTTCATCACCAAGATACGGCTGCCAGCGTCCAGCGCCAGAAGGCTGCCCACTTCTGTGACGGTCGAAACCCCTTGCAGATGGGACGCGACCTGACCACGATGCATATCGAGCAAGTTAAGCGTGACTTCCGCTCCGTCAATCTGGACTACGTAGCCGACTGGCTGGCGACTTCTCATAGTCCCTCCGCCGGGTCGTACAAGTGAGCTTCTGGCACGAGGGGCTCGCGAAGGGCCTTTGCCAAACGGCGCATTTCGTCGTCGTACAGAAGAGGGTCAGGCAACTGCGCAGCCAGCTTGTCCAAGTACGCTTCGGCGCCGCCACCGACAACTGTAACCCTCGGGTTCTTCAGCGACAGCAACTTCCTTAGCGCTGCCGGCAGCGCCGGGTCCAGCACATTGCCTGAAAACTCCGGAGAGTAGACGACTAGCTGGAGTGTCGGGTTGAGCAGCGCAGAAGTAAGCAACCGGTTGATATGTTCATCGCCAAAGCCGTAGCCGCAAACCAGCAAGCTTGTCTGTGGACGTGACAGAAATTCGGAGAACCGCCTGAACAGTTCGCCGAGAACATAGCCGACGGTCTGCATGTATTTTGCCGCTCGCGGCATCACCATGAACCCGAGCTCAGTCTTGGTCAGGTCGTCCAAGAAAGATTGAATGCCGGCTCCTGCAAGGGCCGCCTGCATTTCATAAACCTGCCCGGCGTCTTCGCGCCAGGTCAGTGAACCGTGCAGCTTGGCGAGGTAAATGTTGTAGACGCCAAAACGTGCCTCACCTCGCGCTTGGGTGTTGCGGAATCCGAGGTCGAAGCTTTGAGGCGAAAAGCGTCGGCCATGGACGCCCAAGAATCCGTCGACCACCTGCAGGTCGATACTTTCTGCCGACCACTCCACCGCAAGGTCGTAGTTGGTCGTGAACACCCATGGTGCCGCCTGTCCAGGCTGGCGGGCTGCGACGAGCTTTTGCAGGACTGTGCGATGGTGCTGAAGCTGCACAGCATCCGATTCAGCACCGCCCGGGGATTGCCACCACGCAGGTTGCAATTGAGCTGCTCGAACCACGGCGCGGGTCAAATGCGCACGCGCTCGTTCAAGATGCGGCACGTCGGCACTTGCTTGCCGTCTCCACTCCACCAGCGCAATCTCCAGTGAATCGTTCAGCTGCTCCACGTTGGGAACAACTCTAGCATCTGGTGCCGCGAGCGCTTCTGGCTGAATGAACCCACTGCCTCTGAGCCACTGGGCTTCGTTGGGAGAGGTTGCAACGAAATCGGACCACAAACTCCACATTGTTTTACCGCCGACGGCAACCGATGCTCCGGCGCCCAACATCAAACCGACATTTTCCAAACGCAAAAGCGTTGCGAGCTGCGCCTGGAGTTCGACCTCGTCCGTCAGCGGGGTGGCCCCCCGTATTCCCACGATTGCCATCGCTGTCCCTCAGATTTATTTGGTGTGCCCCTCCCCGTGGACGAGCACTGTCTCGCTGGCCGGGTTTGAGCGCCAGTCGAGCGCTCGGAATGATATAGCCAAATTTTGATGCCACGGCTGTTGACGTCAGCAACGTATGCCAATAAATCTCTTCTGATAACAACCCACGCCGAATGAAAGTCATTGTTTTATACGAAACCGCCATGTGTGGAGCGCCGACCTTATTCCAAAACGCCACCATTCAACTGCCAACGCATGGCGTTTTATGCCGCAATCGGCTCGTCGGCGAACTTTACACGGCAGTCGAGGTATGGTTCATCACTGTGATGCGGGTAAAATTAGAAATATTTTTCTTAAGCAGACGATTGTTTGGGAAAATTGTTATCTTCGCTCCCGCGAAGGTGGCGGTTTGGAATAAAGATTGAGTCGAGACGGTGGCAGTTTCCCGCCCCGAGCTGCCATGGTCAGGTTGGAACGATGGCAGTTTCCCGCTCCGAGCTGCCATGCATTCCGAAACGTAGCATTGCCATATGCGGCGTCCTGGGAAGTGAGCGCACTCGCGAACCGAGGCAAGGTCACCGGAATTGTCCGGGCGAACTTGTCTGCGATGACAAGGTCACCAAAAATGTGCCTAGCGTTCTCTATCGAAGGAGCGAAAAAATAAAAATTTGTGCATGAGGCCGGTTTAACGCGATGCCTTATCGAAAATTCAGGCCCTGACGCCATCTGCGCCCGAATTCCGGACAATCTCGGTGACTTTGCTGTCTCGTTCATCTCAGTCGCGCTGGGAGGCGGAGATTTTTTGTGACCTTGCTGCCTCTCGTTTTCATACCGCTGGATAGTCGCACCACGAGCCTTCGTGACCAAATCTACCGGCGCTTCGGTTACAAGGTCACCGGAATTGTTCTTGAGTCTGTAGAGGCGACAAAATGCTACAGATTTCTTCAGTGCGTCCAGCACAACGCGTGGTATCGCGTCTTCGCAACAGTGAAAACTGCCTTCGTATAGCGTTAAATGAGCAATTTGCCAAGCAGTGCGAATTATTTGTTGACTGCAATCAGTCGAGCTTGCTAGTTTGTTTTTTCGTTTACGAACTGATGCCATCGCTGAGGGCTCGGCCGTTGACCTGTACTTGCCTGAAATCAGACGCGTATTCACATGTCAAAACGAGGAATCACAATGTTACGGCCCGCTCGTCAAACAGAGGAAACCACGGCGCTCGAAGACGCACGCGTGGACTATGCGATTGGACGCGCTGTGGCCGCTGCTATTCTGGTCGACCCGGCAGGTGTCGAGGCACTGCTGGACATTCCAGATGCGGAACTTGGGAGACTATTTAAAAACCGCTTATGGAAAATCATCGGCGTTGCTACGGTGTACAACCTCGACCTGCGCGCGATGCGCGAAGAAGACGAGCGCCTGCGCAAGCGCTCCAGCCACCTCTCGAAAGTTCGAGCATCGGAACTAGAGGGGAAGACTCAAGGTGCGTTGGCAGCGCGCTACGCCCTTGTGCAGGACGGAAAGCTGCTACGCGAGAAGGACTTTTGCCTCGCTGCACATATTACGGTGAAGAAGCTGGGAAAAGACCTCACTTCGGGACGAATCTTCAGCGCCAACGCTGGACGCGCAAGGTATTACCCTGCCTTCTTTCTTTCGCACATGATTGGCCGCAACGACCTCGCGAGGGTCATACGCCGCTTGCGCGATACACCGGGATGGAGCAAATGGGATTTTTTCACCACTGCGACGAAGGAGCTTGGTGGCTGGACGCCGCTTCAACTTCTTAAGAATGGAGAGGTCAAAACCGTACTGATGGCCGCCGCAGAATTCGCGAAAGGCCATGCTTCACAACTCCCAAAATCGTGAAGGACATTCTAAACCATCGTTCTTCAGAACCTGCCGCTTCTGTAGGTGCCGCCAGTCGGATTCCTTCTCAGCTTGCTCGTATTGCGCATCAAAAAAAGCTATGGGAAGACGGGGTCTTCCTCAGGCGCTCCCCCGTTTCTTTGAACGAGCACCAACCCTCTCTTATCCGAGGCCGAGACGCGACTTCCGAAAATCAAATTGACCTGGACACCGACCAGCAGGCGACATGCAAGCGGAGATAGATGCGCCCAAGAAAGACTGGGAGCGGTGTCGCGCGACGCACCGCACGAGGGATTGAAACCCTCCCTCTTCACAATTGACGCAAGGTGTATATCTACATGAACGCGGGTACAGATTCGCATATCCCGGACGATTACGTCGCGGTCAGCCGACTTCTCTCGAAGATTTTGCGCCATGCGCCCGAGATAGTTGGCATATCCCTCGACGACCAGGGCTGGGTATCAGTCGATGAATTGATTCGCGCAATCGAGCGTGCCGCTCGTGATGTGCGGGCGTCGAAGCGGCTGAGGACGCTGCCCATACTAACAAGAGACGTCATTCTGGCGGTCGTCGAGACGAGCGATAAAAAGCGCTTCTCACTTTCAACAGACGGCAGGCGAATACGCGCGGCGCAGGGCCACTCGATAGAAGTGAACCTGGGATATGCATCAATGGAGCCGCCAGCTGTTCTTTATCACGGCACGGCCCGGAGCAACTGGACGAGTATCTCGGGTGAAGGTTTGACGTCTCGAGCTAGGCACGCCGTTCATCTGAGCACCGACATTGACACGGCAACGCGAGTAGGTGCTCGTCACGGTCAACCATTGGTACTGGTCGTGGATGCCGCACAAATGCATGCCGACGGGTACGCTTTTACTCGCTCGGATAATGGTGTGTGGCTTACCGCGGTGGTGCCGCCGGCGTACCTATCCCAATTCGAACCCGACGGACGCAGGCGGTAGTCGTGAACGTTCGCTCAAACTAGCGCATCCGTTGATGCGAATAAGAACATGCGACGCTGCATTTAAAGCGGAAGCGGCACATGAACCTCAAGATGTTCCGGGTAAACTTTGCCATTTTGAGATAGCCGAATCGCAATACGTTTTTTTGTAGCGCGTTCGTTAAGTATCACGGTAAACGGAGGTAACGCGCGCTTATACTATATGCAGTCATGTGACTGCTTACAGAAACGTGACCCATGCAACAGCTCATGTCGCCCCATGCATTGGCAGCCTTCCTCGGCTTGTCGGTGCGGACCATCTATAACCGCCACTCCACCGGCGGAGACCTCCCCAAATCTATCAAATTGGGCAACCGGCTTCGCTTCCGGTCTGGAGACGTCGACGCTTGGCTTGATGCCAAACAACAGTCGCTCGCCACGCAGACCCTGATGCCAACGCCTGGTTGGCCGTTTCATCCGCATGAGCGTCGGCGGCCGTTTGTGAGAATACATGCCGTGGCCCAGCTTTCGCGGTAACTCGCAGTTCTTCGCACCCAAAGGAAACGCCCTGGCTGGAACCAAGGCGGGGTGCGCCCAAGGCGCGTCGCTACTCGCTGACAATCGAGTATAGGCGCGGAATCTCATCCGCCGCACTCAGCACGCGGAGGACAAATTTCGTAGCAGCGCAAAGGCAAACATAGTTAGTTGCTGGTGTGGCACACCCTCAATGGTGTGTCATGTCCTCGTCTTCCCTCCGAGACCTAATAGAAGAATATGCGCCGCACAAACCGTGGTGCGGCATCGAGAAAAACGCGGCAAAAGTCCGGCCATTGTCCGCAGCGCTGACTCTGCCGTACTTGCAAATGAGCAACCCGGCGCTCGCTTGCTGGCTCATCTTTGACATCGACCGTCCAGACGCAGCAAGCGCGTGGACCGACGCTGATTTGCCGCCACCGACCTATGTCGCAACGAATCCAGCAAACGGGCATGCGCACATCGGCTACGCACTTGCTGCACCTGTGTGTGTGACCGACGCAGCCAGAAAACATCCCCAGCGCTATCTGGCCGCGATTGAGCACGCTTACATGACACGCATGCGTGCCGACGCGGCCTTCAATGGCCCTCTTGCGAAAAACCCCCTGAATGAACGCTGGAAGCTGTGGGAGCCAGCAAACTGCCCGCAGTACGAACTAGGGCTGCTCGCCGATTATGTTGATTTGCCGTCGTCGCTGCCCCGCCGCCCGCAGCCGGAAGGTTTTAGCCGCAATTGCGACTTGTTCGAGGTGCTGTCGGCGTGGGCTGTCCGAGCCATCCGAGCTTACTGGGGGCCCGGTGGAGAGAATCGGTGGCGTGAAGCCTGCATCCAGCAGGCATTGTCGCTCAATACGTTCGGCGACCCCTTAGGGCTGAACGAAGTGGCGGGTATCGGCCGTAGTGTCAGTCGCTGGACATGGAAGAATACGACGCCCGCAGGTTTTCGAGCCGTTCAGGCAGAACGAGGTCGGCGTGGTGGCATTGCTTCGGGCCCAACGCGCCGTGCAGCGACGGAAGAACAGCGGTCCGCAGCCATTGTTCTCGCGTTGCAAGGACTGTCAAATCGCGCCATCGCCGTACAGCTTGGCGTGTCTCATCCGACAGTCGCAGCGTGGCTGCACGCGGGCGGCGAGTGAGGCACCGAGTGGTAAGTGAAGCCTTATCAGGTATCAGCGCCAATAGGTGCACATCTGCGAACCGTGGCGAAGGCGAACTGGTTAAGCCGCGTCGGCATTTGGCTTAGCCTCTATTCTGATATCCGGAGACCGATGACCGCTTCGCGATGAAACGCTATTATCGCAAGATTGCCCATTCCAAATGAAAGTCCAGCAATAACCGTGAGCGAGATGAAACAAATTACAAAAGCCGAGGCGTTCATTGAGCGCTGGCACGGAGTGACGGCAAGCGAGTTGGCAACCGCGCAGTCGTTCGTGATGGAGTTGTGTGAGCTACTTGAGGTCCCGAAGCCGCATCCGACCGCAGCGCAGGATTACATGTTTGAGCGTCCCGTGACCTTTATGCACGGAAATGGCTCCAGTAGCTCTGGGCGCATCGACTGCTATCGACGAGGTCACTTCGTACTCGAAGCTAAAAAGCTGAAGGCCGGTGCGCATACCAAGGGGTTTGACGACGGCCTCTTGCGGGCGCGTAGCCAAGGTGAAGCCTACGCCCGAGCGTTGCCAGTCGCCGACGGCCGACCGCCGTTCGTGCTGGTGGTCGACGTCGGTACGGTTATCGAGATGTACGCCGAGTTCAGCCGCACAGGCGGGACATACATTCCGTTCCCAGACCCCCGCAGCCATCGCATCGCACTCAGCGATTTGAAAGACCCGGCCAAGCTCGAGCGTCTGCGCTTGATTTGGACGAATCCGGACGCGCTTGACCCTGCGCGCATCAGCGCCAAGGTTACGCGCGAGGTATCGGAGCGATTGGCGACGCTGGCGCGTTCGCTGGAACAGGCTGGGCACGCATCGCACGACGTCGCAGCCTACCTCTCCCGTTGTTTGTTCAGCATGTTCGCCGAGGACGTCGGGCTGTTGCCCGAAGATTCCTTTCACGAAGTTCTGAAGCAGCATCGTGATGACCCGGCAACCCTCCAGCAAATGCTGCGCATCCTCTGGGCCGACATGGACAAGGGCGGCTTCTCGGCTGCCTTGGTCAAACAAGTGTTACGGTTCAACGGCAAGCTGTTCAAGGGAGCCAGCGCCGACACCTACAGTCTGCCCTTGACCAGCGAACAGATTGACCTGCTCATTCTCGCGGCGCGGGCCAACTGGCGTGAGGTGGAGCCCGCAATCTTCGGCACGCTTCTGGAGCGAGCACTGGACCCGACCGAGCGACATGCACTCGGGGCCCACTACACGCCGCGAGCGTATGTCGAAAGGCTAGTCGTGCCTACCGTGATTGGGCCGCTGCGCGCTGAATGGGCTGATGCGCAGGCTGCTGCTCTATTGCTAGCGCACGAGGCGGCGGAGTTGGAGGCGCACCCGCCCGAAGTGAAGACCAAAAAGGACTTCAGCGCGCTGAACAAGCACAACGCGACCGTGCGAGCCAAGTGGAACGACGCCCGGCAGCAGGTGAAAGATTTCCTGCACAGGTTGTGCACATTGCGCGTGCTGGACCCCGCTTGTGGTAGCGGCAACTTCCTTTACGTCACATTGGAGCACCTTAAGCGCCTGGAAGGCGAGGTCCTCATCCAGCTTGCTGCGCTTGGCGACACCCAAACCGCGCTCGACCTTGGCCGCGAGACCGTAACGCTACGGCAACTGCTGGGCATCGAACTGAACGAGCGTGCGGCGACTCTCGCCGAACTCGTGCTGTGGATTGGCTACTTGCAATGGCACATTCGCACAAACGGCAATAGCGCTGTCGCTGAACCTGTGGTGCACGATTACGGGAATATCGAACACCGTGACGCCGTCTTGGAGTACGACCGGCGCGAGCATGTTGTCGATGCCGCTGGGCAGGTGATGACACGCTGGAACGGCGTGACGATGAAGTCCCACCCCGTGACTGGGCAGGAAGTCCCGGACGAGTCAGCACAAGTCGTGCGGTGGCGTTACCTAAGCCCACGAAAAGCCTCGTGGCCTACCGCCGATTTCATTGTCGGCAACCCGCCTTTTATTGGCAACAAGCGTATGCGGACGATGCTCGGCGATGGCTATGTTGATGCGCTTCGCTCAGCCTGGCCAGAGGTGCCCGAAAGCGCTGATTTCGTCATGTTCTGGTGGCAGCAGGCAGCGGAAACCGTGCGCAAGGGCAACGCCGAGCGTTTTGGCCTTATCACGACCAACAGTCTGACCATGATTTTTAACCGCCGGGTTATCGAAGCTCACCAAATCGCCATGCCGCCGCTCAGTTTGGCCTTTGCCGTGCCCGACCATCCTTGGGTTGACGGCGCTAACGGTGCGGCGGTGCGCATTGCCATGTCAGTCGGTGTTTCTGGAACCGTTGAAGGTCAGCTTTCTACTGTTACAAGAGAGGTCGAGGCCGAGAACGACGAAGTCGCGGTACAGCTCGCATCCCGGCAAGGGGTCATTCGAGCGGACTTGACGGTTGGCGCCAATGTGGCCGGAGCAAAACGATTGATGGCAAATAGTCTGCTATCTAACCGGGGCGTAATTCCACACGGAGCTGGTTTCATCGTCACTCCGGTTGAGGCTGCGGCTTTGGGGTTGGGCTCGGTGCCGGGGCTCGAGCAACACATTCGTCCCTATCGCAACGGACGGGACCTGACCGGCTCTCCGAGAGGTGTATATGTCATCGATTTGTATGGACTGTCTGCCGACGAGGTACGCTCGCACTTTCCATCGGTCTACCAGCGTCTATTGGAAAGGGTGAAGCCGGAACGCGACCATAATCCCAGACCGAAGCGCCGTGATTTCTGGTGGCGATTTGCAGAGGACCAGCCTCGTATGCGGGCCTCGGTGGATAAGCTTCCGCGCTACATCGTGACAGGTCAGGTAGCGAAGCACCGGGTATTTCAGTTTGTGGATGCGAGCATCCTGCCCGACGACAAGCTCATTGTCATCGCCAGCGCAGATGCCTTGCATTTGGGCGTGCTGTCCAGCGCCGTGCACGTCCAATGGGCGCTTACCGCCGGAGGCCGACTTGGTGTAGGCAATGACCCTGTGTACAGCAAATCCATTTGCTTCGAAGCATTTCCGTTTCCAAGTATTGATACTGGGTTGTCCCCTGAACTAGCAGAGCATATTCGACATCTTGCTGTGCAGATTGACTCTCATCGCAAGGCGCAGCAAGCCGCAGATGCGAATGTCACGGTGACGGCGTCATATAACGTGCTCGAAAAGCTTCGCTTAAATGAGGCGTTAACCGCCA
Organism: Paraburkholderia sp. BL25I1N1; assembly: GCF_003002025.1. Lineage (GTDB taxonomy): Bacteria > Pseudomonadota > Gammaproteobacteria > Burkholderiales > Burkholderiaceae > Paraburkholderia. The sequence continues at coordinate 214,677 of NZ_PVZB01000009.1, read as the reverse complement.
AAGAAAAGGTCATATACGAACGGGGTCTTGTCGGAGTTCTAAAAAGTCTGCATGACGAGCTGGATAGCGCTGTGCTGCAAGCGTACGGCTGGAGTGACCTGCACTTGCCCGCCAACACCGATATGCTTCTCGAACGTCTCGTGACGCTCAATAGCGCGCGCGTCGTAGAAGAAGCAGCTGGTACGGTTCGCTGGTTGCGACCAGAATTCCAGAGGAGCCAAGGTCAAGACGACCAGATAGCCATTGAAGTTGACACCGAGAAGGAGGTCGATGAAGAGATTGATGATGCTGTGCTCGTTAGCGCCAAAGCAGTTGTAACGCGCGCTTGGCCTGCCGGGGTGACCGAACAAATCAAGGCAGTCGCTGATGTACTGGCGCAATCGGGCGCAGGTCTCGACCGCGATGCCGTAGCAGCCCATTTCAGCGGTCGCGGTCGGTGGCGTGACCGCCTTCCGACGTTGCTAGAGACTTTGGCGGCGCTCGGGCGAGCTCGGGTAAGTCCTGACGGACGCTGGACAGATGCCGGTCATTGAATCTGACCGCTGACACGGCTAGGGCGATAAAGTCAGTCGCTCGCCGTGATTGAGTTTTTGAACATGATAAAGATACGGCAGGTCGTTATCGTATCCACGCCGTCGTGCTTCCTGAAATAGACTCCACGATTGTGCTCGAATGCCGTGAAATCCCGGTTGCCGCGCGATACGTATCAGCGTCTCAGACAGTGCTGCGTAACGTCGCTGACCAGCTTGAAGCGCAACGAGAGCATGCAAATTTGTCATTTCCTCCTTGGTGCGCCGCCAGGTCCAAACGGCCCGAGCACGCGCAGGATGGCGAACCAGTTCGTATCCCAACCACGTCAGGCGCGGTGAGTCGGATACCAGGCGCAGGGCCTCACCATCTAGGCCATTGCCGTCCGTCGCCAGCAGCAACCATTCGACGCTGTCGGTCATCTCCGGCCAGTACATCACGAAAACGGCATTTGCGATGCCTTTGCTCTTCCGCGTAAGCCGCTGGGAAGGGGTACAGCCGATACCGTATCGGGCGTGAAACTTCTGCGCCAGCGCTTTTGCTTTTGCGGCCGAAACGATGCCGCTGATGTAACGATGATATCCGCGCGGCACCATGTCGAGTACTCGTGACATTGCAGCTGTTTTGCTCTGGGCGATGGGAGTTGAGGCTGGCATGCGGGTTCGATGCGAAACGTGATGCTTCGTATAGCGCGAACCGCGCCGAATAAGTGTGATTGGGTTTGGCGGTGATGAGACGTAGTGATGTTCCGTGCGCAGCACGGCAAAACCGCTATACCCAAATAGGACATACGTGTTTGCAAGGGAAGCGTCCAGGTGAAAGCTTGGGTGAATCGCACGCACGGCGGCCTGCTCGATGAACCTTTGGCAGAGACAGAGGGTTCGGCGAGCAGACCGCCAGACTGCAAACACACACGCCCGAAAGGGCATGCCGGGGCGCCACCCCGGCAGGTTTCAGGTCGCCAACCTGGAACCGAGCAAACGCTGTAGCCGCATGCCTCTAATAGGGCTGGTGCGGCTGCGAAGGGCGCTGGAGGGTGTGACTCCCTCCTTCGACCCAATCCGGCCGACCACGACGTCGGCAGAGGTTGGGCGACGCGGAAACGGCGTCAGGCAGGCAATGGCCTGACGACCTGTTATCGGGTGAAAGCCGGTGCAAGACCGGCTCGGGGGACGTACCGCAAGGGCGTAACCCGTACCGCACACGACGGCTGATGAGCGTGCAGCGATGCACGAGGGCTGCAAGGGGAAACCTGGCGCAGCTGGCACCTCGGGAAACCGGGGGTCTTTGGATAGCTCAAGCGTGTAACGGCGCCTCTCGAAAGGCGCTGTGCGGAGCAACGTGGAGCCATAGGCATTAAGCCGTGGTTCGTAGTCGATGAAGCATGACCTGAGTACCTGAGCCGCTATGGAACATCGGGCTGGGGAAACCTGCGGGGAGCCGAAAGGCTAGGCGATTGTGGAGACAGTGGCGCTGCGTTGCGCAGTAGCTGGTAACTAACGTGGGAACCTCTCTCCGTACCGTGTCGGATGGCACCGCGCGGGTTGATGGCAGAGAGGGGGAGACTGACTGAGTAGGGATTGACTTATTGGGCGATACGACCGAAGCCCCAGAGGAGCCACGAGAGTGGCAACACGGCTGGCACCGTGTTCCGAAAGGTTGGAGCGTTTGCGGAAGTGCGTGGTTGGGCCTGGCGGCCTGTTGCAGTGAAGTGCCGTACATCCCGCTTGGCGGCGGGATGTACGACTTCCGACCTTGGCCGGTCGGATAGCGAGAAAGGGACAACGATAATAGGTACTTTTAACTTTCACGACCGGGCGTCAAGCTCGACGCCCGGTCTCTTCAAGCACAAAACTAAGCCGTCAGTCGCTCTGGCGGCCTCTCCGCCGCGGTTAAGTCAGGTAGAACGCCGTCCGGTCGAAGTATGTGGACGAACGTGTACGCAAGACCCTTAGCGAAAACCCGGATGAAACCTTCGTCTTGATGGACGACGATTTTATCCAGCGCACGTGCAAGTTCTTCCCTTAGCGCTGCATATTCGTTCGGGTTGTCATGAGCGTAAGCCATATCCGCAAGCTTCTTAAGTACAACCTCATCGTCGAATGACGCGTCCGCTAGTTCGGCGCGAGCGACTGACAGTTGACGCTCGTACTCGTGGAGTGTCGTGGTAGCCGTTTTCAGCTTCTCTACCAGTGTGACGAGTTCATCCGCCATTCCTATCGCTTCAGCGTACCTCTCCTGTGCCCTTTTGGTCGTCACGACTTGGCTCTCCAAAAGTTCGATACGAACTTTCAGCTCGTCAAGCGAAGCCGACCCGAACCGACTGGGAAAGTAGAAGCTGACGACATACAGGACGGACTCTTCCAATTCTTTCGCGCTGACGCCTGGACATTTCGAAGCGCCGCGAACACGCGCTGTACAGTAGTAGCGGGCATAGCCCGGCTGCGATTTCGATTGTTTGTTTTTGCGTACCAGCGAATGTCCGCACGAGCATTGCACGAGCCCCTGAAGCCAATTCCGCATGTTCACGTCCCGTCGGCCAGGAAATCTACCTCGGCGCTCAACTGTCGCTTGCGCTCGCAAGAACGTTGACTCATCGAGCACGGCGGGGTAATAGTTCTTGATGGGCTCTCCGAAAGTAACCCGTTTGGCTTCGTCTGTCGGGTGCAGCGAGCGAGGCTGATACTCGCCGAGCAACGCGCGGTTCTTCAGCAATCTCCCGACCGTGGAGGTATGCCATGTCGCACCCGCTGTCTTGCGTCGCTCGAAGTCGTCGGCGGATTCGCCTTGCTTGCGCACCGACATCTTGCCGGGAGCCGGCCAGCGTTCTTGGTTCGCCCTCTTGACAATCGCCACGATGCCAAATCCGTTGATGCGCATGTCGAACACTTTTCGAATGCTTTCTACGCGGTCTTGGAGTATCTCGAAGCCAGTTTTGCCCGCGTTTGCACGCAACCACCGCGGACATTCACTCGTGACGATGCGGGGAGCCGTGCCGTCCGCCGCGCGCAGCTTCTTTTGCTTCCAGACTGTCGAAAGGCGCAGCGCTTTCGCCTCGCTCTCGTTGTTTGCCCGGGCCATGTACATTACTGCGAGCATTAGATTGCTGGCGTCTTTGATTGACTCGCGGTCCCAGATTTTCCTGTCTACGAGCGTAACTACGTTTATGCCTGCTTCGACAATGTCCATCAGCAGTCGCAACGCTACGTTTGTATAGGCCCGGCTCAAACGGTCGAACTGCTCGACGATAAGGAAGCTGCCCTCAGCCACCTTGCCGTTCTTGACTGCGCCGATGAATGCCGCGAGCGCCCCTTTCTCGAAATTGCGGCGCTTAAAAGCGGATACACCCAAGTCTCGATAACTGACCGGTGCAAGCTGCAAGCCATGTTCGCGACAGTAATCTTCCGCGCTCTCGACTTGGCGGCGAAGGCTGTCTCCTAATTCCTGCTTGGCCGTACTGAAGCGGACGTAACTGTATGCCACCGGGACAGGTGGTTGCACGGTGCCGGGTGTGACGGACATTGGTCTGTTTACATAGTTGTAATATCGGGGCAATTGTAGCCCAACGTTTAACAAGGGTGTCACGCCACGAAACGGTTCCCGTCATCGCGGAGGTACGGACGCCCCTGAGCAGCGCCTCCTCCTTTGTGCGGATTCGCCGCCGTTTCTCGTAACTTCGTAGGCACCAACGCGAGTCATGCGTTCAAAATGGGTCGAGGACGTACCCCGCAGGATTGACGCCGGCGACTAGGCAAAGAATCCGATGACACGAGGTGACTGTGTCCTGCGATGTTTCGACTGCGGGCGAAAATATCGCATCGACATCCGCAGTCTCCACGCTCGCGTTATTGCCGCGGATGTGCGTGCTGTTAATGCTCGCTCGAAGGAATGCCCGCCACGCGTCGCAATTGCTGCATGCCCAGGACAGATACCATGCGCGACAGAATTGCGGTTTCTGCATGAGCGCGCTCGGTGTCCTCCCGGTCGTCCATGACGACTAGGATGCGACTCGCGTTTTCATCGTCCACAAGGTCCATCGCTTTGCGAAGAATGGAGCCAGTGCTGTTGGAGTTTGGCCTGATAGCATCAACGAGCTGGTGCCCATATTCGAAATCGAATGTGTGCAGGCGGCCCGACATACCTACGATTTGAGGGTGAGGTACAACGTTGCGGTCAGCGTGCCACGCTCGCAAGTAAAACTCGACCTCGGCGAGATACTGCTCCGCTTCGTCAGACATACCTCGTTGCTCGCGCTCGTAGTCGACCACTTTGAGAAGCGTTCCTACGTAGCGCCTGACCAAATCTGGCAATTCGGTCGACTGTGACCGCCCCGTGAGTTCGCCACTATCTTCGAGCTGTAAGCCATGCGCCTCAGCTAATTGTCGAAGGAAACGCCATTTCTTGCGGTCCGATATATCGAGCCCGACTGTCGACAGATGGAAGAGGGTGTCCGAGTTATCGCGAATCCGGACGGTGGAGTCAAAGTCGTCGAGGTAGAAGTGGATGACGTCGCCGTCCGCAAAGCAAAAAGGCGTGCTGACCGCCAGTGTTCCAGTAGGAAACCGGTGGCAGGCAAATCCCAGTGCTCCGAGAAGGTTGGCGCAATTCATGATTAAAACAAAGAACCCTCAGTTGGCGAACGATATTCCGCTCCAAAGCCAATATTAGCGTTTCGGAGGAAGAGGCGGAACCATTGCTCATGGTCAGCGCAACTTAAATGAGATGGCGGTTCGATTGGCTCGGCTCGGTCACCAAAGTGCTGATGTGGGCCAATGAGCAGCTTACCCGGTTCGCGATGGCTAATTCGGTCTGGACGAAAGACCTCAATTTGGTAGACGCGGCTCTTATTGGTTAGGCGGCGCATATAGAGGGTGAACGAGTACCTGCAATCCTCTGGGGTAACGCCCAAGCGGAACCCCATCTCACAGGACATGCCTGCGAGTGCTACACCCTCTTCGGAAAACACGGGGGCCCGCCACCACCGAAAGTTTGAATTATTCGGTTGATGGTCCCAACGGACGTCCTCAGCGACGAGCTTAGGCTGGTCGATGATTGCCGCAATTTGAGCGTCGGAAAGCGCGGGCGTCTGCGAATTGGCCACTTATCTTCATACACGAAGTGAAGTTGCGATGCTGACCTAAAAATTTGGCTTGCGCAACTCGGCTAGTGCATTCGGCCACCACCGAGGCAAAGAAAGCATATGTCCGCAGTAAATCCGGCAAATTAAGCGGCCCTGTCAGCTAGGGCGCCTTCCAGTGCTCGATGACTGGAGACCGTGACGCGGCATGCGCCAACGTCTGCGAGTACGAACCGGCCGGTTGGTTCACTAATCGCCCAACGATGGAAAAAGAGGGTAATCCGTTCGCGAGGTGGACCTCGACGGTTACTTCGGGCGCGCGGCCAGAGGCCGGCGCGCGACTGCGCACCACGGCAAGCGACATGTTTTCTCCCGTCGGACGGCGCGCCGAAGGCGCGCGCAAGTCCCCTAAAACGCTGATGACGTCACGGCTCGCTTGCCTGTGATGTGCAGCACTGCGCGGCGATCACGCCGCGAGCAAAGCGTTACGGCGTTTGCGTGACCGGCAGCTTCTGTTCGAGTTCGGCGACGCGGCGCTCCAATTCTTCAAGGCGAGCGCGCGTGCGCACCAGCACCTGGGTTTGCGTGTCGAATTCCTCGCGCGTCACCAGGTCGAGCTTCGAAAAGCCCTGCGACAGCATGGCCTTCACGTTCCGCTCGACATCCTTGGCCGGCGAGTTCTTGAAGAGCTCGCTCATGCGGGCCTGAAAGTCGTTAAAAACATCGTTCGGTTGTTTCATGGTGTTCCCCTTGGTGCACAAAAAATGTGCATGTTTCGTTACGCCTGTGCTTTGCAGCGGCAAATGGGCGGTGTTGGTGCATGCCCCATTGCGTGACGTTGCGGCATGAGCCCCTTTGGTGCGCGCCCTTGCGTTCCAGACCTGCGAACACTCTAGCAACGATCCATACGCTGCGCCAGCTTGCCCCGGTCAACGTTGGCCGTCCGGCCAGGGCGGCTTGCGCCCCTTTTGCGACGTCCACGGGGCGGAGTCTGACACAACATGGCATGCGAGTTGCTGTTACTGCCCCGCGCGCACTGCCGGCGCCTTTTTACCGGCAGCGGAACGAGACCACGCGAACGGTTTTAGGGATACGCAACGAGAGTTAGCAAACGGGTTACGCAAACGGGTTACGCAACTAAGCGAGGGATGTCATGAAACTCATTACCGCAATCATCAAGCCGTTCAAGCTCGATGAGGCGCGCGAAGCCTTGTCGGCCATCGGCGTCTCGGGCATCACGGTGACGGAAGTCAAAGGTTTCGGTCGCCAGAAAGGCCACACGGAACTGTATCGCGGCGCCGAATACGTCGTCGATTTCCTGCCGAAGGTGAAGATCGAGGCCGCTGTCTCGGACGACATCGTCGACCAGGCGATCGAGGCGCTCGAGCGTGCGGCTCGCACGGGCAAGATCGGCGACGGCAAGATTTTCGTCACGCCGATCGAACAGGTGATTCGGATCCGCACCGGGGAGACCGGCGCGGACGCTCTGTAATACCAAAAGATAGCGACACAGATAGCGACAAGAGGAAACGAAAGATGCGCAAATTAATGATGTCCTTGCTGATGGCCGGTTCGCTGCTCGCGGGCGGTATCGGCGCCGCCCTCGCGGACGACGCTTCCGCCCCCGCGGCCGCTTCGGCCGCTGCTCCCGATACGACGGCGAGCGCGCCGGCACCGGACGCTTCGGCCGCACCTGCTGCCGCCGCAGCTTCGGCACCGGCCGCTGACGCGTCCGCCGCACCGGCTGCCAGCGCGGCCGCCGCCGCACCCGCAGCATCGGACGCTGCGCCGGCTGCCCCGACCGCGCCGTTCTCGGTCGATTCGTCGAAGATCAATTCGGGCGACACCGCCTGGATGCTGACCTCCACCGCGCTCGTGCTGTTCATGACGATCCCGGGTCTGGCGCTGTTCTACGGCGGCATGGTCCGCAAGAAGAGCGTGCTCGCGATCCTGATGCAGAGCTTCGCGATCACCTGCCTCGTGTCGATTATCTGGGTCGTGGTGGGCTACAGCCTGGCCTTCACGCCGGGTGGATCGTTCATTGGCGGCTTCTCGCGCTTCTTCATGTCGGGCATGAACTACATCAAGGGCGACAAGGCCACGACGCTGACCGTCAGCCACCTCGCGCCGACGATCCCGGAAACGGTCTACGTCGTCTATCAGATGACGTTCGCGATCATTACCCCGGCGCTGATCACGGGTGCGTTTGCCGACCGTATGAAGTTCTCGGCGATGCTGGTGTTCATGACGCTGTGGTCGATCATCGTCTACTCGCCGATCGCGCACATGGTCTGGGAACCGACCGGCTGGCTGGCTAGCGCGGGCATCCTCGACTTCGCGGGCGGCACGGTGGTGCACATCAACGCTGGTATCGCGGCGCTGGTCTGCGCACTGGTGCTCGGCAAGCGTGTCGGCTACGGCAAGGAAGCGATGGCGCCGCACAACCTGACGCTCACGCTGATCGGTGGCGCCATGCTGTGGGTAGGCTGGTTCGGCTTCAATGCGGGTTCGGCGGTGGCAGCAGACGGCCGTGCCGGTTTCGCGATGTTCGCAACGCAAGTGGCGACCGCAGCAGCCGCACTCGCATGGATGTTCGCCGAATGGGCGACCAAGGGTAAGCCGTCGGTACTCGGTATCGTGTCGGGCGCCGTGGCGGGTCTGGTGGCGATTACGCCGGCTTCGGGCTTCGTCGGCATGGCGGGTTCGCTGGTGATCGGTATCGCAGCGGGCGTGATCTGCTTCTGGTCGGCAACGTGGCTCAAGCACAAGCTCGGTTACGACGACTCGCTCGACGCGTTCGGCGTGCACTGCATCGGCGGTATCGTGGGTGCGCTGCTGACCGGCGTGTTCGCGGTGAAGGACATCGGCGGCGCGGATGGCAGCGTGATCCTGCAAGCCAAGGGCGTGCTGACGACGCTGATCTACAGCGGCGTGGTGAGTTACATCCTGCTGAAGATCATCGACATGGTGATGGGCCTGCGCGTGACCGAAGAACAGGAACGCGAAGGTCTGGACGTGACGCTGCACGGCGAACACGTCGAATAAGCAACACACCGCGCGCCCGCGCTCCCGGGCTCGTGGGGATGACGGATAAGCGCAGCGATTTTGGCCCGCCTTCATGGCGGGCTTTTTTCTTGCGCGCTATCTTGTAAACGGTAGTTTTCCCCGCCTATGATGGCAATAGCGAGAATGCATTCGCGTCCGCTTGCGAATGGAGAAACCGTCCCCAAATGGACAAAGCATTTGCTCTACAATCTTTTTTCTCCAGTCTGCGAGTGATCAATGGTTCCGCACCTAGTTACGGCGTTAAACGGCCCGCTGCTCGATCTTGAGCGGAAGATCCTCGACGCTACTCCCGCCATCGAACGTTGGTTCCGGCTCGAATGGCAGGAGCACACGCCGCCGTTCTACTGTTCCGTCGATCTGCGCAACGCGGGCTTCAAGCTCGCGCCGGTCGACACCAATCTGTTTCCTGGCGCATTCAACAATCTGCCGCAGGAAGTGTTGCCGCTCGCCGTCCAGGCCGCGATGGCGTCGATCGAGAAGATCTGTCCGGACGCAAAGAATCTGCTGGTGATTCCGGAGCGCCACACGCGCAACGCGTTCTATCTCGAGAATGTCGCCCGTCTGGCCGCGATCATGCGCCAGGCCGGCCTGAACGTGCGTTTCGGCACGCTCGACGAAACCATCAATGGGCCCGTCACGATCGCGCTCTCCGACGGCCAGAAACTCGTGCTCGAACCGCTCGAGCGTTCGCAGCGGCGCCTCGGCCTGAAGAATTTCGACCCGTGCTCGATTCTGCTGAATAACGACCTGTCGGGCGGCATCCCGCCCGTGCTCGAAAATCTGCACGAGCAGTATTTACTGCCGCCGCTGCATGCCGGCTGGGCCGTGCGCCGCAAATCCACGCATTTTTCCTGTTACGACGACGTCGCGAAGAAATTCGCGAAGATGGTCGAGATCGACCCGTGGATGATCAACCCGTACTTCGCGCACGTTGAAGGCGTCGACTTCCAGGAACGCACCGGCGAGGAAGCGCTGACGGACGCGATCGACGGCGTGCTGAAGAAGATCGCCAAGAAGTATCGTGAGTACGGCATCTCCGAAAAACCGTATGTCGTCATCAAGTCGGACGCGGGCACGTACGGTATGGGCGTGATGACCGTGCACGACGCGTCGGAAGTCGCCGCGCTCACCAAGCGCGAACGCGCCAAGATGGCCGCGACCAAAGACGGCCTGGAAGTGCATGACGTGATCGTGCAGGAAGGCGTGTATACGTTCGAGCGCATCGGCGAAGAAGTGGCCGAGCCGGTGGTGTACATGATCGACCGCTACGTGGTGGGCGGCTTCTACCGCGTGCATGGCAGCCGCGAGCGCGATCAGAACCTGAACGCGCCCGGCATGCACTTCGTGCCGCTCGGCTTCGAGCATACGGCGCTGCCCGACGCGCACGCCAAACCGGGCGCGGCGCCGCCCAACCGCTTCTATATGTACGGCGTGGTGGCGCGGCTCGGGCTGCTGGCCGCATCGGTGGAACTGGAAAAGACCGATCCGGAAGCGATCCAGGTCTAAGCCACCTCGGGTGGCCGATGGCGGCATGCGTGCCGCCATCGCCATTTTCAACGACTATATTTACGATCAATGCCAAGCCCGTCAGGGCGCACCGGGACCTTCATGGACATTCTTTTCATCGCCGATCCGCTCACGCAATTCAAGATCTACAAAGACTCGACCTACGCGATGATGGCCGAAGCCGCGCGCCGCGGTCACGTGGTGTACACGTGCGAGCCGAAGCATCTGGCGTGGACGGGCGGCGACGTCGAGGCGAACGTGCAGCGCTTTGCGATTGTCGGCGACGTCACCGATCTGCATCGCGAGGTCTGGTACGACGCCGAAGCAGCCGCGCCGCGCTCGCTCAAGAGCTTCAGCGCGGTGGTAATGCGCAAAGACCCGCCGTTCGACATGGAATACGTCACGTCGACGTGGCTGCTCGAAATGGCCGAACGCGGCGGCGCGCGCATCTTCAACAAACCGCAGGCGATTCGCGATCATTCGGAAAAGCTCGCGATCGGCGAGTTCGCGCAGTTCGTCACGCCCACGCTGGTCACGCGCGACGCGACCCGCTTGCGCGCGTTCCACGAAGAACATGGCGACGTGATCCTGAAGCCGCTCGACGGCATGGGCGGCATGGGCGTGTTCCGCGTGAAGGCCGACGGCATGAACCTCGGATCGATCATCGAAATGCTGAGCCACGACGGCGCGCGTTCGGTGATGGCGCAGAAATTCATCCCCGAGATCAAAGAGGGCGACAAGCGTATTTTGCTGATCGGCGGTGAAGCGGTCCCGTATTCGCTCGCGCGTATTCCTCAGGGTAATGAAGTGCGCGGCAATCTCGCGGCCGGCGGGCTGGGCGTGGCACGCCCGCTGACCGACCACGACCGCAAGATCGCCGATACGCTGGCGCCCGTGCTTGCCGCGCGCGGTTTGCTGCTGGTCGGGCTGGATGCGATCGGCGACTGGCTGACCGAAGTGAACGTGACGAGCCCGACGTGTTTCCGCGAGATCATGGATCAAACCGGCTTCGACGTGGCCGCCATGTTCATCGACGCATTGGAGCGCGCGGCGGGGTGATGGCGCGGCCTGCTGGCGGCACTTGAATGCCCGCCATGCCCCCCAAACTGTGTAGTAAGTCCGCCTCACGCAGCACGCCGGAATTGGCGCGAAAATGAGCCTGATACAATGCCCGCTCTTCCGCGCCAAGGTGAATCGAGGGACCCCGACGGGTGTCACGGGCAGCGGACTGTAAGCGAGCAGTGTTTCGCCGGCGCAGGCACGACGCCATGCGCGGCAAGCCGCTCGTCAATCGATGCGTTCCGGCCCTCATGGCCCACGGCCGGCAGAGGGCGCTGACGAACCGGGCTTCGTCCCGGTTCACGGTTCGGGCCGTTCTTTTGCAGTAAGGCTGACATGGCAGGCATTCTGATCATTGCGCACGCTCCGTTCGCCACCGCGTTGCGCGATTGCATTTCGCACATTTATGGTGGCTTGCCGGCTCGTATCGGCGTGATCGACGTGTCGCCGGATTGCGATCCGGTACAGCAGGTTGCGTTTGCGAACTCGGAGATCGAGCGTCTCAAGGAAGAAAACGGCGCGCTCGTCCTCACGGATATGTTCGGCGCCACGCCGGCGAATATCGCCGGACGGCTCGCTTCGCTGCCGGACGTGCGCGTGCTGTGCGGCGTCAATTTGCCGATGCTGGTGCGCGCGGTCTGTTATCGCGCCACGCCGCTCGACACGCTGGTCGACAAGGCACTCGCCGGCGCCACCAAGGGCGTACATGCGATCGGACCGGCCACCCCGGCGGCCATTGCACCCACGGCGGAATCCGGCGACTGTTTGCCGGCTCTGCCGCCGGAGGCGGCATCGGCTGACTGTATCCCCGCGTTGCCCCCTGAGGCCGACCTGACACAGAAAGCCGATTCGGCCGGCCTATAAGTTGTTGCGCCGGCTCGCTGTGGGGGCCAGGCGCATTGCATTCGCTTTGCAGTTTCACCTTTCACAACAACACTTACCCGCGCTTCGGACCATCACATGCTGCAACAGGAAACGACTATTGTGAACAAGCTGGGGCTGCACGCGCGCGCGTCGGCCAAGTTGACCCAACTCGCGGGCAACTATCAGGCGGAAATCTGGATGAGCCGCAATGGCCGCCGTATCAATGCCAAGAGCATCATGGGCGTGATGATGCTGGCCGCGGGCATCGGCAGCACGGTGCTGATCGAAACGGAAGGCTCCGACGAAAAAGAAGCGATGGACGCATTGTTGAAACTGATTGCCGATAAATTCGGCGAGGGGCAGTGAACTGGCGCGTCCACGTTGCGATGAGCAAGAACGCCGCGGTTGTCCGCGGCGTTTTTTTTAGCGCATGACAATGGGCAGAAGAAACGCGCGTGAGGGCGCGCGCGTCGACATGCGGTTGCGAGACTTTCGTCGAGCGATGCGCGAAGCGCGAGGCCGATGAAGGCGCATTGCCACGGCTGCTTACGGTTTTTCGTGCTGCACTGCACACACCCCCGTCGCATCTACAGAGGGCGTGGAATTTATAATGACGGACAGTGTCTGAGAGCATTGCAGCGGTTTGCCGCGGCATCACACAACTAGAGGAGGTGCGCGTGTCCTTCACGCTGCATGGAATTCCCGTGTCACGCGGTATCGCCATCGGGCGGGCTTATCTGATCGCCCCGGCTGCACTTGACGTAGACCACTATCTGATCGAACCCGCCCAGATCGAGAGCGAGATCGAGCGCTTTCGCACGGCCCAGCAACACGTGCATTACGAGCTCGAAACGCTGCGTGCCGATCTTGCCGCGGACGCACCTAGCGAAATGGGCGCGTTCATCAACGTCCATTCAATGATCCTGAACGATGCGATGCTCGTGCAGGAAACCTTCGACCTGATCCGCACGCGCCGCTACAACGTGGAGTGGGCGCTGACTGAGCAGCTCGAGCGCCTCTCGCGCCATTTCGACGATATCGAAGACGAGTACCTGCGCGAGCGCAAAGCCGATATCGAACAGGTGGTGGAGCGCGTGCTGAAGGCGCTCGCCGGCGCGTCGGTGGCGCTGGGCGACGGCGTGCACGGTGCATGCGACGAAATGATCGTGGTCGCGCACGACATCGCACCGGCCGACATGATGCAGTTCAAGACCCAGACATTTCAGGGTTTCGTCACGGACCTGGGCGGCCGCACGTCGCACACGGCGATCGTCGCGCGCAGCCTGGGTATTCCGGCGGCGGTCGGCGTGCAGCACGCGAGCGCGCTGATTCGCCAGGACGACCTGATTATCGTCGACGGCGATCATGGCATTGTGATCGTCGATCCCGCGCCGATCGTGCTGGAAGAGTACTCGTATCGGCAGAGCGAGAAGGCGCTCGAGCAGCGCAAGCTGCAGCGGCTGAAGTTTTCGCCCACGCAAACGCTGTGCGGCACCCGCATCGAACTGTGCGCGAACATCGAGTTGCCGGACGACGCGCGCGCCGCGGTCGATGCGGGCGCGACCGGCGTCGGCCTGTTCCGCACCGAGTTCCTGTTCATGAATCACAAGGACCGCCTGCCGGAAGAGGAGGAGCAGTTCGGCGCGTATCGTCGTGCGGTCGAGTTGATGAACGGGCTGCCGGTCACGATCCGCACGATCGACGTGGGCGCCGACAAGCCGCTCGATTCGATGAGCGGGGGCGATGCTTACGAAACCGCCGCGAACCCGGCCTTGGGGCTGAGAGCGATTCGCTGGAGTCTTTCCGAGCCGCAGATGTTCCTCACGCAGTTGCGCGCTATTTTGCGCGCGTCGGCGTTCGGCTCGGTGAAGATTCTGATTCCGATGCTCGCGCACGCCCAGGAAATCGACCAGACGCTCGATCTGATTCGTGAAGCCAAGCGTCAGCTCGACGACGCGGGTATGGCCTACGATCCGAACGTGCAGGTCGGCGCAATGATCGAGATTCCGGCTGCCGCCATCGCTTTGCCACTGTTCCTCAAGCGGCTCGATTTTCTGTCGATCGGCACCAACGATCTGATCCAGTACACACTCGCAATCGATCGCGCGGACAACTCGGTCGCGCATCTGTATGACCCGCTGCATCCGGCGGTGCTGCATCTGATCGCGTTCACGCTGCGCGAAGCAAAGCGGGCGGGCGTGCCGGTCTCGGTGTGCGGTGAGATGGCGGGGGATCCGACGTTGACGCGCCTGTTGCTCGGCATGGGCCTCACCGAGTTTTCGATGCATCCGAGCCAGTTGCTGGTGGTCAAGCAGGAAGTGCTGCGCTCGCATCTGAAGACGCTGGAAAAGCCGGTGGCCGATGTGCTGGCTTCGTTCGAACCCGAAGAAGTGCAGGCTGCGCTTAAGCGCGTGATGCTGGCTTGAGTCGCCACGGTCACTTCGTACTCCGGTGAAGACGCCGCCCATTGGGCGGCGTTTCTGTTTCAGCGTGCGGTTGAGGAGGCTAGCTAGCGTCAGGCGAGGTGCGTCTGTCCGCACACCGGGCAATCCGGCTGGCGCGCGATGCGCATCGTGGTCCACTCCATCCGCAGTGAATCGAGCATCATCAGGCGGCCGAGCAAGGGCGTGCCGATTGCGCCGATCACCTTGAGCGCTTCGGCCGCCTGCATCGAACCGACAATGCCGACCGTCGGCGCGAACACACCCATGGTCGAACACGCGACTTCCTCGAACGGCTGGTCTTCGGGAAACACGCAGGCGTAGCAGGGCGACGCTTCGTCGCGGAAATCGAAGGTGCTGATCTGGCCGTCGAAGCGCAACGCCGCGCCCGACACCAGCGGCACGCCGTGCTTCACGCAGGCGCGGTTGATCGCATGGCGCGTGGCGAAGTTATCGGTGCAATCGAGCACGACGCTCGCATGCGGCACGTGCGCGTCGAGCCACGCGTCGTCGACGCGCTCGGCCACCGCGTCCACCACGACCTCGGGATTGATCCGCGCGATCGCGTCACGCCCGGACTCGACCTTCTTGCGTCCAACCGATGCGGTCACATGCAGGATTTGCCGCTGCAGATTGGTCAGGTCGACCGTGTCGGCATCGACCAAAGTCAAACGACCGACGCCCGCCGCAGCCAGATACATTGCCGCGGGCGAGCCCAGGCCGCCCGCGCCGACGATGATCGCGTGCGCATCGATAAAGCGCTGTTGCGCCTCGATGCCGATTTCATCGACGAGGATGTGGCGGGAATAGCGAAGGAGTTGATCGTCGTTCATGGCGGGGCGCGTGAATGTGTCGCGCGATGAGATGCAGGACCGACGGGCCTGCCGTGCGCGTTGTGGATATTTTAATCGCGCCGGGAGCGGGTGTTCTTGCTGATGCTGGGTATGGCAGCGTGTCTTCGCAGCACGTTTCGCTGCGAAGACACGTCAGACTGGCTGCTTAGTTGCTTTGCGAAGCAGGCGCGGGGGCCGCTGCACCCGGCACCGGTTGCGTCGGCTTCACCGCGACCGGCGCGGACGCCGACGCGGCCGGCTTGTTCTGCGCGAGACGGCGCTCGGTCAGCGACTTCGATTCCTGCACCGGCTTGCCTTCCAGCTTGTTCAGCGCCTGTTGCAGCATGAAGTCGTCGGCCGAACCGAATTCCACCGGCTTGCGCTCACGATCCTTCTGACGCTGTTCCGGCGTCTTCTTGTCGTTCTGCTCTTCAAGCTGGCGCAACTGGTCCATGCGTTCCTGTTCGCGCTGTTCCGCTTCCTTCTTCTCGTTCGGATCTTGCGTGTTCGCAAGGTGATTCGTGTAGTCGACTTCGCGGGTGACGAGTGCGTCGTCCGGATCGCCTTCCGCGTATTGATCGACCGCGACGTCAGGACGGATGCCCTTGTTCTGGATCGACCGGCCGCTCGGCGTGTAGTAGTACGCCGTGGTCAGACGCAGTGCGGTGTCAGCCGTCATGGGACGCACGGTCTGCACCGAACCCTTGCCGAAGGTCGTCTTGCCGACGATCAGCGCGCGATGCTGATCCTGCAGCGCGCCCGCGACGATTTCCGACGCCGACGCGGAGTACGCGTTGGTCAGCACGATCATCGGCACGGTCTTGAAGATCGGCGCTTCGTCCTTCAGCGGATCGCTGTCGAAGGATTGCAGGCGGTAGTTGTCGTAAGTGTCGCGATAGACCTGCTTCGAATCCGGAATCTGGCCGTTGGTGGACACCACAACCGAATTCGGCGGCAGGAACGCGCCGGCCACGCCGACCGCGCTTTGCAGCAGACCGCCGCCGTTATTGCGCAGGTCGAGCACGAGACCCTTCAGATTCGGCTGCTGACGCGCGATGTCTTGCAGCTTCGCGGCCAGGTCAGGCACGGTACGCTCCTGGAAGCTCGTGATCCGCACATAGGCGTAGCCGGGCGCAAGGATTTTCATCTTGACCGACTGGACCTTGATGATCGCGCGCGTGACCGTGAGCGGGAACGTGCGGTCGTCGGTCTTGCGGAAGATGGTGAGCGTAACCTTGGTGCCCGGGTCGCCGCGCATCTGCTTGACCGCCTGGTCGAGCGTCATGCCGCGCACGGGTTTGTCGTTGATACGCGTGATCAGGTCGCCCGGACGAATGCCGGCGCGGAACGCGGGCGTGTCTTCGATCGGCGAAATCACCTTGATCAGGCCGTCTTCCGACGAAATTTCGATGCCGAGGCCGGCGAAGCGACCTTTGGTCTGCTCCTGCAGCTCTTCGTAATCGGTCTTGTCGAGATAGGACGAGTGCGGGTCGAGGCTCGACACCATGCCCTTGATGGCGGCGGTGAGAAGCTTTTTATCGTCGACCGGTTCGACGTATTCGTGCTTGATTTGCCCGAATACTTCGGCAAAGAGCCTGAGCTGGTCCAGCGGCAGCGGTGCAACGGCGTTCGACGCTGCGCCGGCGGGTTGCTGGGCCGAAGCCGAGAGCTGCAGGGTGGCAAATACGCCGGTAGCAAGGCCCGCGGCAATCAGGCCGATATTTTTCAGGTTCTTTCGCATAGAGTCTGTTGCGGTCGGAAGCGCGTGGCAGCGTCGATAGAGATGGGGACGGACAAGTATAACTGCACACCCGCCAAGTCAGGGTGCGGCGCAGGCAATCGTGATTCGACAGCACGCGCCGGGCCTGGTTCGTTGGATTGCGCGCACAACGATGAAGTAATGTGCCGTAACGGATGGATGGCGGCCAGACCGGCGCGCTCGAATCAAGCGAGCCGCGCTGACTGGCTCGTCTTGCCCGTCGGCGCGACCCGTGAGCCGCCATTCACTGCGTTTCTGACGGCAACATGGCGGCAAGATGGCAGATCAGCCCGCCTTGCCTTGCTTGGCAACAGCGGCCTGTGCCTTGGCGATCGCTTCCTGGTCGCCCAGATAGTAGTGCTTGATGGGCTTCAGATCTTCGTCGAGTTCATAGACGAGCGGCACGCCGTTCGGAATATTCAGGCCGACGATGTCGTCGTCCGAAATGTTGTCGAGGTACTTCACCAGTGCGCGGATCGAGTTGCCGTGGGCGGCGATCACGACCTTGCGGCCCGACTTGATGGCCGGCGCAATCGACTCGTTCCACAGGGGCAGAACGCGCGCGACGGTGTCTTTCAGGCATTCGGTGAGCGGCAGTTGCTCGCGCGGCACTTTGGCGTAGCGCGGGTCGTTATAGGGCGCGCGTTCGTCCGTCGGCTCGAGCGCCGGCGGCGGCGTGTCGTAGCTGCGGCGCCAGACCAGCACCTGTTCGTCGCCGAACTTGGCAGCCGTTTCCGCCTTGTTCAGACCCGACAGCGCGCCGTAGTGGCGCTCATTCAGACGCCACGAATGCACCACCGGCAGGTACATCAGATCCATTTTGTCCTGCACGTGCCACAAGGTGCGGATCGCGCGCTTGAGCACCGACGTGTAGGCGATGTCGAACGTGTAGCCCGAGTCCTTCAGCAGCACGCCCGCCTGTTGCGCCTCATTGTTGCCCTGTTCGGTGAGGTCGACGTCGACCCAGCCCGTGAAGCGGTTTTCCTTGTTCCACGTCGATTCGCCGTGGCGGATGAGAACGAGTTTGTACATGAGATTGCCGGTCGGTAGTGAGGAAGCGGGAAAGCGCTGCGCGCGGTCCTCTGAAGGAGCGCCGCCATCGCGTCAGACGGTTATTTTATAATGGCTGGATTGCCCTTTTCGATTTCTCTCTTTTTCGGCGGATTTTCCGTGAAGTTTTTCACTGATTACACAAACCTTGTACTGATCGCGATCGTCCTCATCTCCGGTGGGTTGCTGCTGTGGCCGACGATCAGCCGGCGCGGGCGCGGCGGCCTGTCGGCCGCTGAAGCCACGCAACTGATCAACCGGCGCAATGCGGCGGTCATCGATCTGCGTCCGTCCGCCGACTACGCCAAAGGGCATTTGCCCGCGGCGCGGCACCTTGAATTTGCAGAGTTGCAGGCGAAGGTCGCGCAACTCGTGAAGAACAAGAGCAACCCGGTGCTGCTGGTATGCCAGACCGGCCAGCAGTCGAACAAGGCAGCGCGTATCGTGCAGGATGCAGGTTACGCGGAAGTCCATGTTCTCGAAGGCGGTGTCGACGCCTGGCAGAAAGCCGGTATGCCGGTTGTGAAACAAGGAGCAGCCAAGTGAACAAAGTGATCATGTACAGCACCCAGGTGTGCCCGTATTGCCAGATGGCCGAACGTCTTTTAAAGTCGCGCGGCGTCGAGCACGTTGAAAAGGTACTGATCGACAAAGACCCGGCCCGTCGTGAGGAAATGATGACCCGGACCGGTCGCCGCACGGTGCCGCAAGTGTTCATCGGCGAGACGCATGTGGGCGGGTACGATGACCTCTCCGCGCTCGATCGCGCGGGCGGTCTGATGCCGCTGCTCGAAGCAACCGCCTGACTTCGCGCGCCCGCGGGCGCGTGAGAAGGGCGGGTGAACACCAAGCCGGCGCGGCCTCGCCTCATCAGGGCGGGCGGCGCGCCGCAATGATCTGGCGGCCCATGCTTGCATGGGCCGCCACTATGCATATCTATCAGGGAATCACTTCATCATGTCCGACGAGAATAACCAGCCGTTCTTCAACATCCAGCGTATCTATCTGAAGGACATGTCGCTCGAGCAGCCGAATTCGCCGGGCATCTTCCTCGAACAGGAAATGCCCTCGGTCGAAGTCGAAGTCGACGTGAAGGCTGAGCGCCTCGCCGACACCGTGTTCGAAATCCTCGTCACGGGCACGGTCACGGCCAAGGTTGCGGACAAGGTGGCGTTCCTGATCGAAGCCAAGCAGGCCGGCATTTTCGACATCCGCAACATTCCGGCTGAGCAGATCGATCCGCTGGTCGGCATTGCCTGCCCGACCATCCTGTTCCCGTACCTGCGCTCGAACATCGCCGACGCGATCACCCGCGCCGGTTTCCCGCCGATCCACCTCGCCGAGATCAACTTCCAGGCGCTGTACGAGCAACGTCTCGCGCAGATGGGTGGCCAGGACGGCGCGGCGCAGAACGGCGTCACGCACTAAGGTGTCGCAGGCAGTGCCGGCTATGAAGGTTGCTGTCCTCGGCGCCGGC
Organism: Paraburkholderia sp. BL25I1N1; assembly: GCF_003002025.1. Taxonomy (GTDB): domain Bacteria; phylum Pseudomonadota; class Gammaproteobacteria; order Burkholderiales; family Burkholderiaceae; genus Paraburkholderia. The sequence goes on along the minus strand of NZ_PVZB01000009.1, from coordinate 195,017 downwards.
GCATGGGGCACAGCCCTCGCCGGCCATCTGGCCGTCAGGCACGACACGGTGTTGTGGGGGCGCGAGCCCGCGCTCATGGCCGAGCTCTCCGCTTCGCACGAAAACGCCCGCTATCTGGCGGGCGTTGCTTTGCCGCCTTCGCTTCGCTATGAAGCCGATCTGAACACAGCGCTCGACCACGCGCTCGCCGACGACGCGTTATGCGTCGTGGCGACGCCCGTGGCCGGACTGCGCGGTCTGTTTCAGGCGATGCGCGACGCGGGCAAGGTGCCGGCCCATCTCGTGTGGTTGTGCAAGGGCTTTGAAGCCGATTCGCAGCTGATGCCGCATCAGGTGGTCGCGGCCGAACTGCCGGAACACCAGAGCAACGGTGTGCTCTCCGGGCCGAGCTTCGCGCGCGAAGTCGGGCAGGGCTTGCCGGTCGCGCTGACCATCGCGAGCGGGTCGGCGGCGTGCCGCGAGCGCACGGTCGCCGCGTTTCATCACGGCGCCATGCGCATCTATACCGGCGACGACGTCGTCGGTGTGGAAGTGGGCGGTGCGGTGAAAAACGTGCTGGCCATTGCAACGGGCATCGCCGACGGCCTCGGCCTCGGTCTGAATGCGCGCGCGGCGCTGATCACGCGCGGTCTCGCCGAAATGTCGCGCCTCGGCGTGACGCTGGGCGGACGCGCGGAAACGTTCACCGGTTTGACCGGCCTGGGCGATCTGATCCTGACCGCAACCGGCGATCTGTCGCGCAATCGCACCGTTGGCGTGCAACTCGCCGCGGGCCGCACGCTCGAGGATATTCTCGGCGCCCTCGGTCACGTGGCCGAAGGCGTGCGTTGCGCGCAAGCGGTCCTCGCGATTGCTCGCGCGCACGGCATCGAGATGCCGATCACGCAGGCGGTCTGCGCCGTGCTGTTCGACGGCGTGGCGCCGCGCGACGCCGTCAGCGCCCTGCTGCGGCGCGACTCCAAAGCCGAATAAGCCTTGTCTTTCAGCCGTTTAGCGCGCCAAAGCGCTGAACGGCTGCCGGCCTCTCGCTGTCCACGTTTTATCGACGCTTCGGATCAGCGAGGTTCCCATGCTCAGATTCAATCGTTGCACGCTGGAGGCACGCGTGGCCGACATCACCACGCTCGCCGTGGATGCGATCGTCAACGCCGCGAATACGTCGTTATTGGGCGGAGGCGGCGTGGATGGCGCGATTCATCGCGCGGCCGGCAAAGAGTTGCTGCGCGAGTGCGAGGCGCTCGGCGGCTGCGCGACCGGTGACGCGAAGCTGACCGCCGGCTACCGCCTGCCCGCCAGACATGTGATTCACGCAGTCGGCCCGGTCTGGCGTGGCGGAACGCATGGCGAAGCCGACCTGCTGGCGTCCTGCTATCAGCGCTCGCTCGAGGTGGCACGCGAGGCGCAGTGCAAGAGCATTGCGTTTCCCGCGATCAGTTGCGGTATCTACCATTTCCCCGCTGATCAGGCGGTGCGGATCGCGCTCGGCACGGTGCTGGACACGTTGCCGCGCACGCCGCAAATCGAACAGGTGGTGTTCGCCTGTTTCGACGACGCCATGTTCGCGCGCTACGAAGCCGAATTGAAACGCCGTCAGGCGCCGCCTTCGAAGCCGGTCTGACGCCACGCTTCGAACACAACAATCGCAACAGTATTCGACAGATTCAGGCTGCGGTTGCCTGGCCGCATGGGCAGGCGCACGCGTTGCTCATTGGCGAACTGGTCGAGCACCGAGTCGGGCAGGCCGCGCGTTTCGGCGCCGAACACGAACCAGTCGCCGGATTGAAAGGCGTGCTCGTGAAAGCGGCCCGAGCCGCGCGTGGTGAAGGCGAACATGCGCGCCGGGTCCGGCGCTTCCCTGGCGATGAACGCCGCCCAATCCGCATGCACGTTCATTTGCGCGTACTCGTGATAGTCGAGGCCGGCGCGGCGCAACTTGGCGTCGTCGAGCGGAAAGCCGAGCGGTTCGATCAGATGCAGCCGAGCGCCGGTGTTGGCGCACAGGCGGATCACGTTGCCGGTGTTCGGCGGAATTTCCGGTTCTACGAGAACGACATTGAACATGGTGAACTCAGGTGGAGACTAGTTTTTCGGCGTGCGCAGCGCGACGAAGTTGGTGACCCGCCGAGCGCCGGCGGCCTTTAGCGTGCGCGCCAGCGCTTCGAGTGTGGCGCCGGTCGTCATCACATCGTCGACGATGCCGACATGCAGGCCTCGGACAGATCCAGCGACCTTGAAGGCGCGGCCTACATTCAGGCGGCGGGCGTCGAGGTCGAGCCTTGACTGCGGCGCGGTGTGGATCACGCGATCCAGCAAGGTGGCGTCGCTGCGTAACTTCAGCGCGCGGGCCAGCGGCCTGGCGATCTGCCAAGCCTGGTTATAACCGCGCTCGGTGAGCCGTTTTCTGGCAAGCGGCACGGGCGCGATCACGTCAGGCCATTCGGCGCAGTCCTGCCAGGAATCCTGCGCAAGACGCGCGAGCCGTTGTGCGAACTCGCCCGCCAGCATCAGCCGCGCGCGAAATTTCAGGCCGACCGCGAGCGTATCCAGCGGCGCCCGATAGTCGGCGAGGGCGAAGGTCGCGTCGAACGGTGGCGGCTCGCCGATGCAATCCGCGCAGCGATATTGCGCGTAAGCCGCCCATCGCGAACGGGATAACGGCACTGCGCAGACGGTGCAGCGCAAGCGGCTTTCGTTCCAGTAGGCGGCGTCGCAACCGGGACACAGCGTCGTCTGCGACAAATTGCCGCATAACGCGCAGAGGTTCGGCAACGCCGCGTGCATCACGCGCGGCCAGGCTGAACGAAAGCCATTCGCGAAACGCGTGAATCTGCCGCCGGAAAATGATGAAATGGGTCGGAATGACACGGTGGAACCGCCCGCGAAGGCCCTTCACGCTGAATGGAAAGAAGCGAGCGAGTATACTTCGTGCTCCACGCCAGCACGACACCCATGTCCCCAACTTCCGCTCAAACTGGCCGTCCGGCCTATGATTCCCGGCGCCTCCGGCGGATCTTCGACCGTCGCGCAGCGACTTTCAATGAGGTCGCGTTCCTGCCGCGCGAGATCGCGCAACGTATGCGCGAGCGCCTCGACTTCATCAAGGTGATGCCGGCGAGCGTGCTTGACGCCGGCTGCGGCGCGGGCGAAGACATTCCCGCTCTGCGCGAGCGATTTCCCGAAGCGCCGGTGTTCGGCTCCGACCTCTCGCACGGCATGCTCATGCGCGCGCTCCAGCACGATTCCGGCGACACGAGTTGGCGGCGTTTTTTGCCGGCATCGCTCGGCAAGGCGCTCGGCGCCCGCGGTCCGCGCTTCGCGCAAGCCGATTTTTCGGCGCTGCCGTTCGCGGCCGGCGCGTTCGAATTCATCTGGTCCAATCTGGCGCTCCACTGGCACTCGCGGCCCGATCTCGTGTTTCCCGAGTGGCAGCGCGTGCTGAAAGTCAACGGCCTGTTGATGTTCAGCACGCTCGGTCCCGACTCGCTCAAGGAATTGCGCGGCGCCTATGCCGAAGTCGAGGCGGCGCATGGCGTCCCCTCGCGCAAGCATGTGATCGACTTCGTCGACATGCACGATCTAGGCGACATGTTGGTCGAAAGCGGCTTCGAGATCCCAGTGATGGATCAGGAAGTCCTCACCATTACCTATAAGTCGCCGCAGTCGCTGCTCGCCGACGTGCGCCGCTGGGGCGCCTATCCGTTCGAGCGCGAAGCGTCGTCGAGCGCCGCGGTGCGCCGTGTGCACAAGGCTTTGCTCGCGGCCCTCGAAGCCCGCCGGCGCGCCGACGGCACGATCGCGCTGACCTTCGAAGTGATCTACGGACACGCATGGAAAGCCGTGCCGCGCACCACGGCCGAGGGTCACGGCATCGTGCGAATCGAGGACATTGGACGAGGTTCGTCGAGGAATCGTTGAAGAATTGCCGGGGCGGTAAAGACGACATCTGTTATGTCTGAAATTACCGCTTCAAAAGACGCGCAAAAGGTGCGTCAAAACGGCGCGGAGGCTTGTCGCGCATGGCTTGTGGGCCAATGGGGGCTTGCTTGTGGATGCTATGGATCGCGCCTATAATGCGTCAGTTTGTCGCCCGGAGTTCCCACATTTGGGGCGGCAGGCCCGAGGCACAGGGCAGCAAGATAAGATAGCGCGGCGGTGATCGAACGGCCGGAATAATGGCTGCGAAGATTGGCGCTGGCGGCGATTGGAGACAATCGGCGGGAGGCAGCGATGGAAGCATCAGATCTGCTGGCGGATTCAGAACAGGTTCTGAAAGACTGGACGATGAAACGCAACTGTTCGATATCACCGCGTCAGTTCGTGTATTTCTACGTGTCGCTAGCGTTGTTCTCGTTGGCAATTGCTTTCATGCTGGTTCTGGTCGGCGCCTGGCTGGTGTTGCCGTTCACCGGTATCGAATTGCTGGCGGTGGGCATCGCGTTTGCCATATATGCGCGTCATGCAGTGGATTACGAGCGCATCCGGTTGTTTCAGAACCGGCTCGTCATCGAGCAGGTCAACGCCGAGCAACTCACGCAGTTCGAGTTCAATCCGCGCTGGGTGCGGATCGAGGCGGGCGCAACACCGCGTGACCAGATCAAACTGGTCTCGCGCGGGCAGACGATCATGATCGGGCAACATCTCGCGCAGTATCGGCGCGCGCAGTTCGCAGGCGAACTGCGTATGTGGCTCACGCGTTGTTAATGCGATGAGTCGCGCGGCGTTCACGGGGAGCGCGAGGCAACCTGCCAGCGGGGTCGAGGGTTTGAATGGAAAATTTGGGTAAGGAAGCTATGAAAACAATCAAGCGAGCCCTCATGGGCGTGCTGGCGATGAGCGGACTGCTTTTCGCCGGTGCGGCCCTGGCAGTGGGCGATGTTCCGGGCGGCCCTGCCGTCAACGAGATCAATCTCCAGCCGCCTGCGACCAAGATCGCTGAGGAGCTCTTCAGCCTCCACATGTTCATGCTGGTTCTTTGCCTGGTCATCTTCGTCGGCGTGTTCGGCGTGATGTTCTATTCGATCTTTGCTCACCGCAAATCGAAAGGCCACAAAGCTTCCAACTTCCACGAAAGCACTACCGTCGAAATCATCTGGACGATCGTGCCGTTCATCATCGTCGTGCTGATGGCGCTGCCCGCCACCAAGACGGTGGTCGCGATGAAAGACACCACCAACGCCGACGTCACCATCAAGGTCACCGGCTACCAGTGGAAATGGAGCTACGACTACGTGAAGGGCCCGGGCGAAGGCATCAACTTTCTGTCCACGCTGGCTACGCCCCGTGCGCAAACCGATGGCCGCGAGCCGATTTCCACCACGTATCTGCAGGAAGTCGACAATCCGCTGGTCGTCCCGGTCGACAAGAAAATCCGCATCATCACCACCGCGAACGACGTGGTCCACTCCTGGTACGTGCCCGCTTTTGGCGTGAAGCAGGACGCGATCCCGGGCTTCGTGCGCGACACGTGGTTCAAGGCTGACAAGGTCGGCACGTTCCGCGGCTTCTGTACCGAGTTGTGCGGCAAGGAACACGCGTTCATGCCGGTGGTGGTTGAAGTGCTCTCCGCCGACGACTACGCGAAGTGGGTCGACACGCAGAAGAAGAAAATGGCCGCCGGCCAGGACGATCCGAACGAGACCTACACCATGGCCGAGTTGATGGAACGCGGCGGCAAGGTCTACACAGCGAACTGCGCGGTCTGCCACCAGCCGACCGGCAAGGGTGCAGGCGCATTCCCGGCGCTCGACGGCAGCAAGATCGCCAACGGCGCGATCGCCGAGCACGTCAGCCTGGTGCTGAAGGGCAAGAATGCGATGCCGTCGTGGGCGCCTACGCTGAACGACGTCGAGATCGCCTCGGTGGTCACGTACGAACGTAACTCGTGGGGCAACCACACCGGCGACATTCTCCAGCCGAAGCAGGTGGCCGACGCCCGCAACGGCAAGCTGCCGGAAGGCGGCAACCATCTGGCCGACGCGGCAGCGAGCGGCGCAGCGGCGGCATCCGGCGCCTCGGGCGCGGACGCGGCAACAGCGTCGGCACCGGCAGCGGCCGGTTCGGACAGCGCGGCAACACAAGCGGCACTGCCGGCCAGCATCTACTTCGACACCGGCAAGAGCACGCTGCCGGCCGACGCGAAAGCGGCAGTCGACGCAGCCGCAGCCTACGCAAAAGCGCATCCGGATGCGAAATTCACGCTGTCGGGCTTCACCGACGCCACCGGTTCCGCCGACCTCAACGCGAAGCTCGCGAAGAGCCGTGCCGAAGCCGTGCGCGACGCATTGAAAGCAGCCGGCATTGCCGAAGACCATATTATTTTGAAGAAGCCGGAAACGATCACGGGCGGCAGCGACGCGAAAGAAGCCCGGCGTGTTCAGATCAGCCCGGCTGCCTGACGTGTTCATGGTCAGCACCGCAGTATTCGCTTTAGGAGATTGTCATGTCTAGCATCGGACACGATGTAGTCGCAGGCCACGAACACGTGCACGGCGACCATGCCCACGAAACGCCGCATGGCTGGCGCCGTTGGCTGTTCGCAACCAATCACAAGGACATCGGTACGCTGTACCTGATCTTCTCGTTCACCATGTTCCTCTCCGGGGGCGTGATGGCGCTGATGATCCGTGCCGAACTGTTCGAGCCGGGCTTGCAGATCATGCGTCCCGAGTTCTTCAACCAGTTGACCACCATGCACGGCCTGATCATGGTGTTCGGCGCGATCATGCCGGCCTTCGTCGGCTTCGCGAACTGGATGGTGCCGCTGCAGATCGGCGCATCGGACATGGCATTCGCCCGCATGAACAACTTCAGCTTCTGGCTTCTGCCGGTGGCGGCTGTCCTGCTGGTCGGTTCGTTCTTCTCGCCCGGCGGCGCGACTGCTGCGGGCTGGACGCTCTACGCGCCGCTCTCCACGCAGATGGGCCCGGGCATGGACTTCGCGATTTTCGCGGTCCACTTGATGGGTGCTTCGTCGATCATGGGCGGGATCAACATCGTCGTGACGATCCTGAACATGCGCGCACCCGGCCTCACGCTGATGAAAATGCCGATGTTCGTCTGGACGTGGCTGATCACCGCCTACCTGCTGATCGCCGTGATGCCGGTGCTGGCGGGCGCGATCACCATGGTGCTGTTCGACCGCCACTTCGGCACGTCGTTCTTCAACGCGGCAGGCGGCGGCGACCCGGTCATGTACCAGCACATCTTCTGGTTCTTCGGGCACCCCGAGGTGTACATCATGATCTTGCCGGCGTTCGGGATCGTGTCGCAGGTGATTCCGGCGTTCTCGCGCAAGCCGCTGTTCGGCTATAGCTCGATGGTGTACGCAACGTCGTCGATCGCGATTCTGTCGTTCATGGTCTGGGCGCACCACATGTTCGCCACCGGCATGCCGGTGACGGGCCAGCTGTTCTTCATGTACGCCACCATGCTGATCGCCGTGCCGACTGGCGTGAAGGTGTTCAACTGGGTCGCGACGATGTGGCGCGGTTCGCTGAGCTTCGAAACGCCTATGCTGTTCGCGGTCGGCTTCCTGATCGTGTTCACGTTCGGTGGTCTGTCGGGTCTCATGCTGGCAATGGCGCCGCTCGACATCCAGTATCACGGTACTTATTTCGTGGTCGCGCACTTCCACTACGTGCTGGTGGCGGGCTCGCTCTTCGCGCTGTTCTCCGGCTGGTACTACTGGGCGCCGAAGTGGACCGGCTGGATGTACAACGAGACGCGCGGCAAGATCCACTTCTGGGCGTCGCTGTTCTTCTTCAACCTCGCGTTCCTGCCGATGCACTTCGTCGGTCTCGCGGGCATGCCGCGTCGTTATGCTGACTACCCGGCACAGTTCACCGACTGGAACCAGGTCATCTCGATCGGCGCGTTCGGCTTCGGTCTGGCGCAGGTCTACTTCCTGTTCGCGGTTGCACTGCCGGCCTACCGTGGCGGCGGCGAACTCGAAAAAGCTGGCGACAAGCCGTGGGACGGCGCAACGGGCCTCGAATGGACCGTGCCGAGCCCGGCCCCGTTCCACACGTTCGAAAACCCGCCGACCGTCGAGTAATCGGCGCACGGTGAGATTGCCGGCTCGGGTGGCGCAGCAGTTCGCTACCGGAGCTGGCGGTCAGGAAAGTCGTGGCGGCATCCGTAGTCACGAAAAGTATTCAAAAAGTCGAGCATGACGCGCAATCCTCAAGAAAGACGTACGCCCGAGCAGATTCGTGCGGGCAACCGGCGGATCGGTTTCGTGATGTTCGTGATCGCCGCGGTCTTTTTCGCGAGCGTCATCATTCATCAGAAGTGGTTCACCTGACCGGGTAGTTCGAGTCAGTTTGCAGGCTTGTTGAGGATTGAGATGTCGACGCAACCGCCGGCTCAGGCCGACCGCTCTTTTAACCGTTCGATGCTGATCAAGCTGTTCGTCGTCGCGTTGATGATGTTCGGTTTCGGTTTCGCGCTGGTGCCGATGTACCGGGCGATCTGCCAGATCACCGGCATCAACAACCTTGTGCAGCGTGATGCCACGGTGCGCGAGGCGAAGAATACGCAGGTCGACACGAGCCGTACGATTTCGATCGAATTCGATGCGAACGCGCGCGGCCCGCTGGGTTTCAAACCGGAGCAGCGCAGTCTCGACGTGCATCCGGGCGAAGTGACGACGGTGATGTACGAGGTGAGCAACGAACAGGCGCGCACGATTCAGGCGCAAGCTATTCCGAGCTACGCGCCGAAGCAGGCCACCGAGTACTTCAAGAAGATCGAGTGTTTTTGCTTTACGCAGCAAACTTTGACGGCGAATCAGACCAGGCGGATGCCGGTGGTATTCGTGGTCGATCCGAAGTTGCCGAAGGACGTGAAAACGATCACGTTGTCGTACACGTTCTTTGAATTGAATACGCCGGCAGCGGCGACGGCCGGTAGTGCGGCGCCCACAGCCAATACGGCAACAGGCGCGGATAAAAGCGCGGCAGCCACGGCAGCCAATCCCGCCTGACGGCTCGCGCCGCTGGCGAAGGAAAGAGAAACGAGATGAGCGATAACGGCGGCAGCCCGCGCAAAAGCAGTTTTGGCCAGTCGATGCGTGCGGTGTTCTGGTCGTTTTTCGGGGTGCGCAAGCGTCGCGATCTGGAGGCGGACGCCACGCAGCTGAACCCGCTGCACGTGATCGCGGCAGCATTGATCTGCGCGGCCATTTTTATCGTGGCGCTGATTCTGATCGTGCGCGCCGTAGTAGGTTGAAGCGCCCGGCGCACGCGTAGAATCGGGCGAAGCAGCGCCCAGAAATTAGAGCGAAGCGGTGCGGTATCGACGCGCCGCCGAAGATACAGCCGGAGCTTCCGGAACAACTGGACTGAAGTGGAGAATCAAGAATGAGCGGTCAAAACGAGAGCCCGTACTATTTCGTACCGCATCCGTCGCGGCATCCGATCAGCGCCGCTGCTGGGTTGCTGGTCATGCTCGGATCGCTTGCGGCCTGGATCAACGAACACGACTGGGCGCCGATCGGCGTTGTCGCCGGTTTGTTGTGGCTGCTCTTTACGCTGTGGCACTGGTTCGGCGACGCGATCGCCGAGTCGGAAGGCGGCATGTACGGCAAGAACGTCGACAAGTCCTACCGCTGGAGCATGAGCTGGTTCATTTTCTCTGAAGTGATGTTCTTCGGTGCGTTCTTCGGCGCGCTGTTCTATGCGCGTGAAATCGCGCTGCACCAACTGGGCAGCCTTGATTACAAGCTGATCTGGCCGGACTTCTCGGCGGTGTGGCCGAACAACGGTCCGGCAGCGCTAGTCTCGACCTTCAAGTCGATGCAACCGTGGCCGGTGCCGACCATCAACACGGCGTTGCTGCTTTCCTCGGGCGCGACGCTGACGGTCTCGCACCACGCGCTGCGCGAAGATCATCGCAAGAAGGCGATCATCTGGCTGGCCGCAACGCTCGTGCTTGGGGTCTGCTTCCTGTTCCTGCAAGGCTTCGAATATTTCCACGCGTACAACGAACTGAATCTGACGCTGAATTCGGGCGTGTATGGTTCGACGTTCTTCCTGCTGACCGGCTTCCATGGCTTCCACGTGTTCCTCGGCGGCACGATGCTGGCCGTTGTGCTGGCGCGTATGATTCGCGGGCACTTCACGGCGGAGCATCACTTCGCGTTCGAAGGCGCGGCCTGGTATTGGCACTTTGTGGACGTCGTGTGGCTCGGACTGTACGTCGTCGTGTACTGGCTGTAGCGCAGTCTGGTCTGCACCGGCCGAGAACCTCGGAACGTGTGCAGGCCGTTTGCGCCGAATTCTACGAGGCCGGCGTACGAGCAACAACGCAAGACAGCAGTACGTAAGACTTGAGCAGCGCCGCCCTCGACCCTGTCAGGGCGGCGTTTTGTTTGGCGGCGTGGAGATTTTTCCGCCGGGCTCAGCGCCCGTAAGGAATACCGGTCGACTGAATCCAACCCATCCAGTGAGCAAAGAGGATGAACAGGAACAGCGAGATCGACAGGCCCACCCGCGTGGCGAGCGACCAGACCATCCGCTTGGTTTTGCCCTTGTCATGCATCATGAAGTACAGCGCCGACACCATGCTGGCGATGATCAGGACGAAGGCGATGGGAACGAGAATGTGCATGGAACCAGCTGAAACCGGAAAGCGCAGAGGCAAGATGTTTATTATCGCACCGCGCGCCTGCGTTTGCCGGTTGTTCCCCGTTGCGCCGCACGCGGCTGACGAGCGTGCGCGATGAAGTTTCGCCTCGTTCCCGTGCTGCTGATTCTGCTGGTGATGGTGGTCACGGTGCGGCTGGGTTTCTGGCAGCGCGACCGCGCGCATCAAAAGGAAGCGCTCGAAGCGCAAATCACACAGTTCGAGAATGCGCCCGCGCAGCCGGTGAGCGGCGCGCCGGTTCAGTTGAAGGACATTGAGTTTCATCGCGTGAAGGCGCGTGGCAGTTTCGTCGCGGACAAGGTCGTCTACCTCGATAATCGTCCGTATAACGACCAGCCGGGCTTTTACGTTGTGATGCCTTTTAAACTGGCCGGCGGCGGTTACGTGCTGGTCAATCGTGGCTGGTTGCCGCGCAATATGAACAATCGCGAAACCATCGCGCCGTACATGACGCCGCAAGGCGAAATTGAAATCGAAGGCATTGCCCGTGCCGACGCTTCGCGCGCGTACGAGTTGGGGCACGGCGGCTCGGCTGAGCATCAACTGATCCGCCAGAATCTGGATGTCGCCGCGTACGCCGCGGAAACCGGCCTGCCGCTGCAATCGTTCGTGATTCAGCAGTTGAGCGACGATGGCGACAAGTTGGTGCGCGATTGGCCCGCGCCGACTGAAGGCGTCGAGCGCAACTACGGCTACATGTTCCAGTGGTGGGGCATGGCGGCCGCCGCGCTGGTCTTCGGCCTGTATGCCGCGCGCCGCGCCGCGAAGAAAGAGCACGCGCCGGGCGCGTAATGCAGCACATGCGGCTAGTGGCCCAGGTTCGAGCCGCAAGCCGCGCAATCATTGAAAGAGGTCCGTAGTGTCCACGCAATCTCCCCGTTCGCCGCAAGGCGGCAAACCCGCAGCACCCCGCGCCATGCCCGGCCAACCTAACGGCAAAGGCTCGTGGCAGCGTGGCCGCTGGATGCTGCTGCTGGTGGCGATCATCTGCGGCGCGCCGATAGCAGTGTCGTATTTCATGTACTACGTGATCAAGCCGACCGGCGGCACCTCGAGCTACGGCACGCTAGTCGAACCGCAACGCCCGATCCCCGATTCGCTGACGGTCACCGGCGAGGACGGCAAGCCCGTCAAGTTCGCCACGCTGCGCGGCCACTGGCTGATGATCTCGGTCGACAACAGTGCGTGCGACAAAGCGTGCGTCACCAAGCTCTACTTCATGCGACAAATCCGCGCAGCTCAGGGCCCGGAGCGCGAGCGCGTCGTGGAAGTGTGGCTGCGCACCGATGCAGGCAACGTGTCTGACGTGATACAAAAGGCGTATCCCGACACCGACATGATGATTGCCGATCCGGCGCAGGTGTCCGCATGGCTACCCACGGACAACGGCACCAAGGTCACCGAGCACATCTACCTGGTCGATCCGAACGGCAATCTGATGATGCGTTTCCCGAAAGATCCGAATCCCAGCAAGATCAAAGGCGACCTGACCAAGCTGCTCAAATGGTCACGCATCGGCTGATGCCGCAATATAGGTAAGAGAGATGTTCGTACTGCAACTGGCTTTGATCGGCTTGTGTATCGCGTTGTTGCCGCTGTCCTACGTATGGGTTAAGGCAGACGACAACAAATTCCGCAAGCTGGTCTGGCTCACCACCTTCCTCACGCTCGACCTGGTGATGTTCGGCGGCTTCACGCGGCTCACCGATTCCGGGCTCGGCTGTCCGGACTGGCCGGGCTGTTACGGCACCTCGTCGCCGTTTATCGCGCATGCGGCGATCACGGCCGCTCATCAGGCGATGCCCACCGGACCGGTCAGCATGACGAAGGCCTGGATCGAAATGATCCACCGTTACTTCGCAATGGCGATCGGCGTGCTGATCATCGCGCAGACCGTGATCGCGTGGACGGCGCGCGTCAAGCGGCGTCCACTGCATGTGTCACCGTGGTGGCCGACCTCGTTGCTGCTGCTGATTCTGGTGCAAGGCGCGTTCGGCGCCTGGACCGTGACGATGAAGCTGCAACCGATCATCGTGACCACGCACTTGCTGCTCGGCCTCGCGTTGCTGGGCACGCTCGGCTGGCTGGCCGCGCGGCAAACGCCGTTGCCTGCCTACGAGCCTGAAGCGGCGCGCTGGCGCGCGGCGGCGATCGCGGGTCTGGTGCTGCTGATCGCGCAAATCGCGTTGGGCGGCTGGGTCAGCACCAACTACGCGGTGCTCGCGTGCACGGATTTCCCGACCTGCAACGGCCAATGGGTCCCGCCGATGGACTTCACGCACGGCTTCCACCTGTGGCGCGCGCTCGGCATGACCGGCGACGGCGACATGATCACGCAGGATGCGCTGGTGGCGATTCATTGGACCCACCGCACATTCGCCATCGTCGTGGTCGCGTACCTGGTGTGGTTCGCGCTGAAACTGCGCCGTTTCGAGTCGCTGCGGCGCCCCGCCAACGGCGTGCTGCTGGTGGTGTTGATCCAGTTCATCACCGGGCTGTCGAACATCGTTCTGCAATGGCCGTTGCCCATTGCGGTCGCGCATAACGGCGGGGCTGCGATCCTGCTGCCTCTGCTCGTTATGTTAAACTTTCGAATCGCTTATAGCCGTCCCGGCCGCGCCGTGCTCCCTGCGCGCGATGCCGCGCCAGCGTGACTCCGCATGGACAGCACAACACTCTCCCAAACGCCCGGTAGCCGGGTCTCCCAGTACATCGCCCTGACGAAGCCGCGCGTCACGCAACTCGCCGTGTTCTGCGCCGTCATCGGCATGTTCCTGTCGACGCCAGGCATGGTGCCTTGGACTCCGCTGATCGGCGGCACCGTCGGCATCTGGTTGCTGGCCGGCGCGGCGTTCGCCATCAATTGCCTCGTCGAGCAGAAGATCGACGCCAAGATGCGCCGCACTTCGTGGCGGCCGTCCGCGCGCGGCGAAATTACCACCGCGCAGATTCTGCTGTTCTCGGCCGTGCTCGGCGGCCTCGGCATGTGGACGCTCTATACGTTCGCCAATCCGCTCACCATGTGGCTCACGCTGGCCACGTTCGTGGGCTATGCCGTCATCTACACGCTGCTGCTCAAGCCTGCCACGCCGCAGAATATCGTGATCGGCGGTGCCTCGGGCGCCATGCCGCCGGCGCTTGGCTGGGCCGCGGTCACCGGCCATGTGCCGGGCGACGCGTGGATCCTGGTGCTGATCATCTTCGTGTGGACGCCGCCGCATTTCTGGGCGCTCGCGCTGTATCGCCGCAAAGACTACGAAAACGCCGGCCTGCCGATGCTGCCGAACACGCACGGCGAGAAGTACACGCGCCTGCATATTCTGCTGTACACGGTGATCCTGTTCGCGGTCACCATGATGCCGTTCATCTCCGGCATGAGCGGCGTGGTGTATCTCGCGGCGGCCGTACTGCTGGGTGCCGTGTTCCTTGCCTATGCGTGGAAGATCTATCGCGAATACTCGGACGATCTGGCGCGCAAGACCTTCCGTTATTCGATCGTCTATCTCTCGCTGCTGTTCGCCGCGCTGCTGATCGACCACTATGCGCGCGTCCTGATCGGCGCGTAATACCATGCTCAATATCCGCTTCGCGCGCACGGCGCGTGCTGCTGTGATCGCTTGCGCGTTCGGTGCCGCGTTGCTGATAGCAGGCTGCGGCAAGCAGCCGCCGGCGTTCCAGAATCTCGACATCACCGGTAACACCCAGTTCGGCAGCGACTTCTCGCTACCCGATACGGCCGGCCATGTTCGCACTCTCGCGGACTACAAGGGCAAGGTGGTAGTGCTGTTCTTCGGCTACACACATTGCCCGGACGTTTGCCCGACCACCATGGCCGAACTCTCACAAGCGTTGCAGCAACTCGGCCCGGAAGACGCGAAGCGCGTGCAGGTATTGTTCGTCACCGTCGATCCGGACCGCGACACCCCGGCTCTGCTTGCGCAATACGTGCCCGCATTCAACCCGACGTTCGTCGGCTTGCGTCCGGCCGATCAGGCGCAGCTCACCAAGATCACGAAGGACTTCCGCGTCTACTACGCGAAGGTGCCGGGCAAGACGCCTGACAGCTACACGATGGACCACACGGCCGCGAGCTATGTGTTCGACACGGACGGCAAGCTGCGTCTGTTCGCGCGTGACGGCCAGGGCGCGACGCCGTGGGTGCACGACATCAAGCTGCTGCTCGACTGACGCAGGCAGCCGTAAGGGCGCGTGTCGTATCACGCGCCCGTTTTCAAATCTCCTCTCTTTCCAATGCTCAATCCGGAATCGGCAGATTCAATCCCGGCGCGAGCCGCGTCGCCTTGAATTCCGTCACCTCGTAGCGCGCGAGCTTCTGCTGCGCGAACGGGTCGCTAGCAAGAATCTCGTCCAGCTTCTCGCGCTCGACGCGCACCGCCAGAATGATGCCGCCGTTGCGCGGCACTTTCGGTCCGGCGGCGACGAACACGCCTGCCTCGAACTGTTGCGTCAGAAACGCGCGGTGCGCTTCCAGCGCGTCGTCGACGCGTTCGAGCGGTGCAGTGTAGATAAGGTCGATGACGTACATGGGCGTGGTTCTCTCAGCAAGGGAATGAGCCGCATCGCGCATGCGGCCGCAATCTCCAATTATCGTGCAGAGACCGATCCGATGCGCGCATTCAATCCGCACGCATGCCGCGCGTCGCGCCCGCCGGCTCCTCGCAGCGTCTCTCAAGTTGCCCGTTTGCCATGCCGTTATATCGATAGCAATCGTTTGCGCGCGATATGCAATCGCCCTCTTGCGACTGCGAACGGAACATGAATTACACGAGAGAGACCACAACAATGAGCAGGATGAGTTTGAATCGCAAACTGTGGCTGTCGCTCGCGCTCGTCTGGCTGGGGCTGCTGGGCGTCGGGCTGTGGAGCGCGGTCGAAACGCGCAGCACGATGCTGGCCGAGCGCAAGGCGGGCATGGTGAACCTGGTCGACGCCGCGCAAGGTATCGTGAACGGTTATTACGCGCTCGCGCAGAACGGCAAGCTGAGCGAGGCCGACGCACGGCGCGAAGCGCTCGCCCGTCTTGCGACCATGCGCTACGGCGAATCCGGCTACCTGTTCGTGATGGATTCGAAGCCCGTCGTGCTCATGCATCCCACGCTGCCGCAGATGACCGGCAAGCCGGTCGGCGACTTCAAGGATCCGGACGGCAAGCTCTTGTACGTGGCAATCGTCGACGCGGCCAAGGCAAGCGGCCGCGGTTTCGCGGAGTATCGCGGACGCTTGCCGCACAGCGAAACGGCGGTGCCGAAAATCAGCTACGTGGTGCGTTTCGCGCCGTGGGACTGGAACATCACGAGCGGCGTGTTCGTCAAGGACATCGATACGGTGTACTACGAGACGCTGCTCGGTCACCTGGCCGTGGTGCTGGTGATCGGCGCGATCATCTCGCTGGCGATGCTGCTGATCATCCGCAATGTGCGCGCGAGCCTCGGCGGCGAACCCGATCAGGCGGCGCGGCTCGCGGCGAGTATCGCGCAAGGCGACCTGACGCAGGTGGTCGCCGTTCGTCCACAGGACAGGACGAGCATGATGGCGGCCATGCATGACATGCAGAACCGCTTGCAGCAGACCATCGGCGAGATTCGTCGCTCGGCGGAATCCATTGCGTCGGCGACGCAGCAGATCGCGGCCGGCAACGGCGATCTGTCGCAGCGCACCGAGCAACAGGCGGCTTCGTTGCAGGAAACCGCGGCGAGCATGGAGGAACTCACCGCAACGGTCAAGCAGAACGCCGACAACGCGCGGCAAGCAAGCGGGCTCGCGCATAACGCGTCCGAAATCGCGACGCGCGGCAACGACGTGGTAAGCCGTGTGATCGGCACGATGAGCGAGATCAACGATAGCTCGCGGCAGATCGCGGACATCATCGGCGTGATCGAAGGTATCGCGTTTCAGACCAACATTCTTGCGTTGAACGCAGCCGTCGAAGCGGCGCGCGCCGGTGAGCAAGGCCGCGGTTTCGCGGTCGTCGCGGGCGAGGTGCGCAACCTCGCACAGCGCTCGGGGACGGCGGCCAAGGAGATCAAGCAGTTGATCGGCGCGTCGGTCGAACGCGTGCACAACGGCTCGACCCTGGTGCAGCAGGCCGGCGCGACGATGGGCGAGATTCTGCAAGCCGTGCGGCGTGTCACGGACATCATGGGCGAGATCGCGGCGGCATCCGAAGAGCAGAGCAGCGGCATTGCCCAGGTCGGCCGCGCCGTCACGCAAATGGACGAAGTGACGCAGCAGAACGCGGCGCTGGTCGAGCAGGCGGCGGCCGCGGCGGCTTCTTTGCAGGATCAGGCGGGGCGTTTGCGCGAGACAGTGAGCGCGTTTCGCGTGAATGGCGCAGAAGGGAGCGCGCCTGGTTCGGCGGTCGTCGCGGCGCGGAGAGTGACTGCGACGGTGGCGGCGGCAAGGGTCGCGGCGGCGCATGCAACCGCAACCGCAGCGCGCGAAATCGGCACGGTGTCGCACTCTGCGTCGGCATCGCCGCGTGCGGAGCCGAAATTGTCGGCACCCAACAGGACGTCCGCCACGTCGACCTCGACCCAAGCGTCGGCTTCCTCCGCGCATGTTACGAGCGCCAAGCCTGTCGCCGCGACCACGCCGCGCGCATCAACCGAGGCAGTAAAAGCCACCGCGCCAGACGACGACTGGACCACCTTCTGACTCCCCGCTGCATCGACCGCGCGCCTCTCACATGCACGCGGTCCCCACCGTCCAAGGCGCATAACCATATGCGATCGTGATATTTCCCATCTCGCCGGGACTATGAGACCATTTCAGGTCCAGTTGACGGCGCAGGGCCACACGCCATGTTGCCGCCGGCTTCCACCCGAATCTGACACCGATCAGAAATCGATGCGCCATTAATCGAGTCATCGATCAAGCCGTCGATTAGAAACAAGCGAGAATCACATGCAGCGCAGAAACATCCTCAAAGCCCTCTCGGCAGTCGTCGCCACTACGGCAATCTTCACCAGCTTCGGTGCGCACGCCGACGACAAAGTCATCAAGGTCGGCACCATCGGCGGCCCGGACGCGCAGATCTGGGAAGTCGTCACCAAGGTGGCGAAGCGCGAAGGCCTGAACGTGAAGGTCGTCGAATTCAACGACTACGTGCAGCCGAACGCCGCGCTCGACGCAGGCGACCTCGATGCGAACAGCTTCCAGCACCAGCCGTACCTCGATAGCCAGATCAAGCAGCGCGGCTACAAGATCGTCAACGCCGGCCTCACGTACATCTCGCCGCTCGGTATCTATTCGAAGAAGCTGAAGTCGCTGAAGGATCTACCGCAAGGCGCGAAGGTCGCGGTGCCGAACGATCCGTCGAACGAAAATCGCGCGCTGCTGTTGCTGCAAACGCAAGGCGTGATCAAGCTGAAGACCGGCGCGGGCACGAACGGCAATAACGCGACGCCGCTCGACGTCGCCGACAATCCGAAGAAGATCAAGCTGGTCGAACTCGACGCCGCGCAACTGCCGCGCTCGCTGTCGGACGTCGACGCCGCCGCGATCAACACGAACTTTGCGTTGGCCGCCGGCCTGCAACCGACCAAAGATGCGATCGCGCTCGAAGACGTGCATAGCCCGTACGCGAACCTGATCGCCGTGCGCACGCAAGATAAGGACAAGCCGTGGGTCAAGAAGCTGGTTGCCGCTTACCAGTCGGAAGACGTGCGCCAGTTCATCAAGACGCAGTTCAAAGGTTCGGTGGTGCCGTCGTTCTAAGCAGCGACGTTTGCTACAGGCCTAATTCCCATCGCTCGACCGTCAGGTCCTTGCCGAAACGGCGCTCAGCCACCGTGCCGGCAAGCCTGAACCCCGCGCGCTCGCACAGGCGGCGCGGTTGTTCGAGCGAGGCGGCCGTCGTCAGCGTGAGCTTCGTATAGCCCGCGCGCTTCGCAAAGCGCACGCATTCGTTCAGCAACTGCGTGCCGATCCCCAAACGCTGCACATCTGGCTCGACCCACAGGAGCCGCACGCCCGCCACCGTCGTCGATACGCCGACGATGCACACCGAGCCGACCACCATCCCGTCCTGATCGGCGACCCAGCACATCTCCCGCACCGGGTCGTTGCGTTGCGTGTAATCGGCGACGACCCGCGCGAGCAATCCCTCGAACGACGGATCCCAATCGTATTGCGCGGCGAACCATTGCGCCTGCCGATGCACGAGCCAGCCGCATTCGCCCGCACGCGGCTGACGGAGCACCACGAGTTCGTGACTGGGTTTGTCGCCGAGCAGCCGCTCGATGAGCTTCATCGCGGCGATCAACTGGTCCTGGGAGAGGGCCGTGAGGCCGGAAAGCACGATCGACACTTCTTCGATCGCCGCGCTGTCGAGCGGCGCATACGCGGCATGGCCGCTATCCGTGAGCGCGATCAGCGACTGGCGTGCATCCGTCTCGGACGGGCGGCGCGTGATCAGATCGCGTCGTTCGAAGCTCGTCAGCAAACGGCTGAGATAACCGCTGTCGAGACCGAGAGAACGCCCGAGCACCGAGGCCGTTTGCGCACATCCGCGGGACAGCTCGTGCAGTACGCGCACTTCGGTCAGTGAGAACGCGCTTTTTGCCAGATGCTCATGCAGCGCGCCAATGTGTCGGGTATAGAAGCGGTTGAAATGGCGGACGGCCTGAGCACGCCGCAGCGTCTCGGAATCTGTCAAATGCGGCTCCCAGGGGATTTTTATAGCTTGCTACTCAGCACTATATTGGAACGCACCCCTTTACAAAAGCCACGCCGACAAAGGCCTGACCGGCACTGGTATTAAAAAGGTATCGATCGTCTCGCGGATGTCAGCGCGCTGAAACCCTGTTTGAGCCGGTTAGCAGGCTTTCTGAAGCCCCATGCGGGTAAATCCTAGCTCCAAAAAACCCTCTCCGGCGCCTCCGCACGCCCCTCTAAGCCTTATTCAGCAAGGCTTTGCACCGGATCGTACCGGCATGGAACCAGTTGGTTGACTGGTATTATGTTGGTTATATAATGGGCTCTCATTTTTCGTAGGCCTACCTTTTCGCGAAGGCCGCCGGAGCCCCATGGAAACTCGCTGGTCCGCACTGATGCCTGACGCCCGCAACGTCACGCCGCTCTATTTGCAGCTCGCGCGCAATCTTGCAACCGCGATCCACTGCGGCGTGTGGTCGGCGGGTGAGGCGCTGCCCTCGGAGCGTACGCTCTCGGACGCGATCGGCGTGTCGCGCATCACGGCGCGCAAGGCGATCGAGTTGCTGGTCGAACAAGGTTTGATCCGGCGCGCTCGCGGCGCGGGCAGCTTCATCACACCGCGCGTCGAAGATCCGCTTTCGCGGCTCACGGGCTTCACGAAGAAGATGCAGCAACGCGGTTTCCGGCCGGATTCGGTGTGGCTCGAGCGCGATATCCGCGCCGCCAACCGTGACGAACTGGTGCACCTCGGGTTGTCGCCCGGCGCGGCGGTGACGAGTCTGCGGCGCCTGCGGCGCGCGGACGGCATCGTCATGGCGGTCGAGCATTCGGCGCTGCCGTCGGCGATCGTGCCCGATCCGCATGCCGTCGGCGATTCGCTTTACAGCTATCTCGAACAACGCGGTGCCGCCGTGGTGCGCGCGTTGCAGCACTTTCGCGCGGTCAATGCGTCGAGCGAGATCGCTTCGCTGATGGACATCGAACCGCGCTCGGCGCTGCTGGTCATTACCCGTATCGGCTATAGCGCCGATCAGCGCGCAATCGAGTTGACCGATACGTATTGCCGCGATGACTACTACGACTTCGTCGCTGAATTGCGCACCTGAGCTGACCGGCTGAGCCCGCGCGCGCAGCCTGCAACTTCGAGCGCGGCGCAGACAAAGCGCCATTCAGTCACACCCCGTATCACGCCTCACCAGAGAGACTCATGCTGACCGGAAACATACTCACCACCGATGGGTGGATTCACGGCACGCTCGAATACGAAAACGGCCGCATCACGGCGCTCACCGGCGAACGCGTCGATCCGTCGACCAACGACGCGCCGTACATCCTGCCCGGCTTCATCGATCTGCACGTGCATGGCGGCGGCGGCTCCGACGTAATGGAAGGCGGCAATGCGGTCGAAACCATCACGCGCACGCATGCGCGTTACGGCACGACGAGCCTGCTCGCCACCACCATGACCGCGCCGCGCGACGAGCTGATGGCCGTCGTCGCGGAACTGGGCAACAACGCGCGGATTCGCACGCCCGGCGGCGCGCGTGTGCTCGGCGTGCATCTGGAAGGGCCGTACATCAATCCCGGCAAGCTCGGCGCGCAACCGGACGCGGCGGTCTCGGCAGTCATGGACGAAGTGCTGAAGTATCTGTCCATCGCGCCGATTCGGGTGGTTACGCTGGCACCGGAAATTGCCGGCCATATGGAGATCATCTCCGAGATGGCGGCGCGCGGCGTGCGCGTGCAACTGGGCCACTCGCTCGGCACCTACGACGACGCCGTCGCCGCGCTCAAGCATGGCGCCTGCGGCTTCACGCATCTGTTCAACGCCATGTCACCGCTGCACCATCGCAATCCCGGCCTCGTCGGCGCGGCGCTCGCGCACGCCGAGTTCGCCGAAATCATTCCCGATCTGCTGCACGTCCATCCGGGGGCGATCCGCGCTGCGTTGCGCGCGATTCCGCGTCTCTATGTGGTCACGGACAGCACCTCGGCCACGGGCATGCCCGACGGTGAATACCGTCTCGGCAGCCAGCATGTGACGAAGTGCCTCGGCGGCGTGCGTCTCGCCGATGGCACGCTCGCCGGCAGCACCCTGACCATGGATCAGGCGCTGCGCAATCTTGTGTCGATCGGCTTGCCGATCGCCGATGTATCGAACCGTTTGTCGCGCTACGCCGCCGACTACCTGGGCATTGAAGACCGCGGCCGCATCGCGCGCGGTGCATGGGCCGATGTGGTCGTGTTCGACCGTGAACTGGCGTTGAGCGCGACTTACGTCGAAGGAGAAGCAATTGTCGAATATGCTTAAAGAGGCGCTGGCGTCCGCTGAAACGGTCGCCGCGCAACTCACGGATACCTCGCGCGTCGAGGCATTGGCGGCGAAGCTGGCACAGCAGCCGCGCC
Source organism: Paraburkholderia sp. BL25I1N1 (assembly GCF_003002025.1). Lineage (GTDB taxonomy): Bacteria > Pseudomonadota > Gammaproteobacteria > Burkholderiales > Burkholderiaceae > Paraburkholderia. Next base: position 173,291 of record NZ_PVZB01000009.1, on the reverse strand, counting down.
ATGTCGCGCTGACAGTCGCGCGCGGCAGCTCGGATCACGCGGCGAGTTATTTCGCGAGCCTGACGATGAGCCGCCTGGGCGTGCCGGTGGCCTCGCTGCCGATGTCGGTCGCCACGCTGCAACAGGCGCCACTGCAAGTGCGCGACCAACTCGCGCTGGCGTTCTCGCAATCGGGCAAGAGCCCAGACCTCGTCGGCACGATGGAAGCGCTGCGCAAAGCCGGCGCGTTGACCGTCGCCGCCGTGAACGTGTCGGGCTCACCCCTGGCCGACGCGTGTGAATTCGAGTTGCCGCTCGTCGCCGGTCCGGAATTGAGCGTCGCGGCTACCAAGAGCTATATCGCGATGCTGTCGATCTCCGCGCAGCTCGTCGCGCATTGGCAGAAGGACGCCGAACTGCTGGCCGCGTTGAAGACGCTGCCCGAAGCGCTGCGTGCCGCGGGTGAACTCGACTGGTCGGCGGCCGTGGAGGAATTGCGCGGCGTCGAGCGCATGATCGTGATCGGCCGCGGACTGGGTCTTGCCATCGCGCAGGAAGCCGCGTTGAAGCTGAAGGAAACCTCCGGCATTCAGGCCGAGGCGTTTTCGAGCGCGGAAGTGCGTCACGGTCCGATGGAGCTGATCGATCGCGACTATCCGCTGCTGGTCTTCGCACCGCGTGGGCCCGAGCAGGCCGGCTTGCTGCAACTCGCGCGCGACATGAAGGCGCGCGGTGCGCGTGTGCTGCTCGCGGCGTCGGCCGACGTGCCCGAAGCCACGCTGCCGCTCGCCACCACCGCTCATGCGGCGCTCGATCCGATCGCCGCGATCCTGTCCTTTTACGTGATGGCCGCCGGCCTTGCCGCCGCGCGCGGACGCAATCCCGATGCGCCGCGCCATCTCAACAAAGTCACCGAAACTCACTGACGAGAAATCAGATGCGACGTGTCGAGGAGTCCCGCTTGATGAGCCATTCTGAAGGCCATATTGTTTTGCTCGCGCCCATGACCGGTCCGGTCGTGCCGCTCGCGAATGTGCCCGACCCTGTGTTTTCGGGCGGCATGTTCGGTGACGGGATCGGCGTCGATCCGCTCGAAGGCCGACTCGTCGCGCCGTGCGACGGTACGGTCACCCATCTGGCGCGCACCGGTCACGCTGTGACGCTGGCCACTGCCGAAGGCGCCGAGATTCTGCTGCATATCGGTATCGATACGGTCGAACTGAACGGCAAGGGTTTCGCGCCGATGGTCGCTCAAGGCGCTCAAGTGCGCGCCGGCGACGTGCTGATCGAGTTCGATCAGGATCAGGTCGCGCTGAATGCGCCGAGCCTCGTGTCGGTGATCGCGATTGCCAATTCGGATGCGTTCGAGATCGTCGAACGTGTGCAGGGCGGCTTGCTGAAGGCGGGTGAAACGCCGCTGCTGGTGCTGCGCGCGCGCGACGGCGCGGCGGCCGAAGCATCGCGTCAACTGAGTGCCACGAACGTGACGGAAGAAGCGCGTCAGCAAGTCACGCTGATCCACGCAGGCGGTCTGCATGCGCGTCCGGCGGCGCGTGCGCGTGAAGCGGCACGTGGATTCGATGCACGCGTCGAAGTGCGTTACGAAGGGCGTAAAGCGGCGATCGAAAGCGTGGTCGGTTTGCTTGGCCTCGGCGCTGGAGAAGGCGCGACCATCGAGTTGCTCGGCGTCGGTCCGCAAGCTGCGGCTGCTGTGGCTGCGATTGCAAACGAACTGACGCGCGAAGCGCACGGCGAAATCGAAGAAAAACCGGCGCGCCAAAGCTCGCCTGCGCCGCAAGCTGTTGCTCGACCGGCGGGCGAGACCCTTGCACCGAATACGCTCGCCGGCGTCTGCGCGGCGCCGGGCGTCGCGGTCGGCAAGCTGGTGCGTTGGGACGACGCGGACATCGATCCGCCCGAAAAGGCGACCGGCACGTCCGCAGCGGAAAGCCGTTTGCTCGACAAGGCGATTGCCACCGTCGATGCGGACCTCGACACGACGGTGCGTGACGCCTCGCAGCGCGGCGCGGTTGGCGAAGCGGGTATTTTCTCCGTGCATCGCGTGCTGCTCGAAGATCCCACGCTGCTCGACGCGGCGCGCGATCTGATCAGCCTCGGCAAAAGCGCTGGCTTTGCGTGGCGCGAAGCGATCCGCGCACAGATAGCGATCCTGACGAATATCGAAGACGCGTTGCTCGCGGAACGTGCCGCCGATCTGCGCGACATCGAGAAGCGCGTGCTGCGCGCGCTGGGTTACACGAACGCCGCGGCGCGCACGCTGCCGGAAGAAGCCGTGCTCGCGGCTGAAGAGTTCACGCCGTCCGATCTGTCGACGCTGGATCGTACGCGTGTCACCGCCTTGGTGATGGCACGCGGCGGCGCGACCTCGCATGCCGCGATTCTCGCGCGTCAGGCGGGCATTCCCGCGCTGGTCGCAGTCGGCGACGCGCTGCATGCGATTCCCGAAGGCACGCAAGTGGTGGTGAACGCCACGACTGGCCGCCTCGAATTCGCACCGACCGAACTCGATGTGGAACGCGCGCGTCTGGAGCGCACGCGTTTGGCCGATGTCCGCGAAACAAACCGCCGCACCTCGCAGCAAGCGGCAGTCACGGCCGATGGCCGCGCGATCGAAGTCGCCGCGAACATCGCCACGCTCGACGACGCGAAAACCGCCGTCGAAAACGGCGCCGATTCCGTTGGCCTGTTGCGCACTGAACTGCTGTTCATTCACCGCGCGGCCGCGCCGACCACGGACGAACATCGTCAGAGCTACCAGGCAATTGTCGATGCATTGAGCGGCCGCACCGCGATCATCCGTACGCTGGATGTCGGCGCGGACAAGGAAGTCGACTATCTGACGCTGCCGCCCGAACCGAATCCCGCGCTCGGCTTGCGCGGCATCCGCCTTGCGCAAGTGCGCCCGGATCTACTTGACGATCAATTGCGCGGCCTGCTGGCGGTGCAGCCGCTCGGCGCCGTGCGCATCCTGTTGCCGATGGTGACCGACGTCGGCGAATTGATCCGCATCCGCAAGCGTATCGATGAATTCGCGCGCGAGTTGGGCCGCACGGAACCGATCGAAGTCGGCGTGATGATCGAAGTGCCGTCGGCGGCGTTGCTGGCCGATCAACTGTCGCAACACGCGGATTTCCTCTCGATCGGCACCAACGATCTGACGCAATACACGCTCGCCATGGACCGTTGTCAGGCCGACCTCGCCGCCCAGGCGGACGGCTTGCATCCGGCCGTGCTGCGGTTGATCGCAGCCACCGTGCAAGGCGCGAACAAGCACGGCAAATGGGTCGGCGTGTGCGGCGCATTGGCGGGCGATCCGCTTGCCGCGCCGCTGCTCATCGGCCTCGGCGTGACCGAACTTTCGGTGGATCCGGTCTCGGTGCCGGGCATCAAGGCGCGGGTGCGCAACCTCGATTATCAGCTGTGCCGTCAACGCGCCCAGGATGCCCTGGCGCTCGAATCGGCGCAGGCGGTAAGAGCAGCAAGCCGCGAAACCTGGCCTTTGGACTGAACCCCACACGGTCCGCAGCCAGCTTCGCTCAATCATCACTCATAGCTACAAAACTCAAGACGCCGTTCAAGAACGGCGTTCAACAAAGAGACAAGGATTGGAGGTATCAATGGATGGGAATCCGTTTATGAAGATTCAGCGCCTGGGACGCGCGCTGATGCTGCCGATTGCGGTGCTGCCGGTTGCCGGCCTGCTGCTGCGCCTCGGCCAACCCGATGTGTTCAACATCAAGATGATCGCCGACGCCGGCGGCGCGATCTTCGACAACCTGCCGCTGCTGTTCGCAATCGGCGTGGCGGTCGGTTTCGCGAAAGACAACAACGGCGTGGCGGGCCTGGCGGGCGCGATCGGTTATCTGATCGAAGTCGCGGTGATGAAGGACATCAACGACAAGCTCAACATGGGCGTGTTGTCCGGGATCGTGGCGGGTATCGTCGCGGGCTTGCTGTACAACAGGTACAAAGACATCAAGCTGCCCGATTACCTCGCGTTCTTCGGAGGGAAACGCTTCGTGCCGATTGTCACGGGGGTGGTCTGTCTCGTGCTCGGCATAGCGTTCGGCTACGTGTGGCAACCGGTGCAAGCCGTGATCGATACGGCGGGCCACTGGCTGACTACCGCGGGCGCACTCGGCGCGTTCGTGTTCGGCGTGCTGAACCGCCTGCTGCTGGTCACGGGTTTGCATCACATCCTCAATTCGCTGACGTGGTTCGTGTTCGGCACGTTCACGCCGCCGGGCGGCGCCGCGGTGACGGGCGACCTGCATCGCTTCTTCGCGGGCGATCCGACTGCGGGCACCTTCATGACGGGCTTCTTCCCGGTCATGATGTTCGGCCTGCCGGCTGCGTGTCTCGCGATGTTCCATGAAGCACCGAAGGAGCGTCGCGCGGTTGTGGGCGGTTTGCTGTTCTCGATGGCACTGACCTCGTTCCTGACGGGCGTGACCGAACCGATCGAATTCAGCTTCATGTTCCTCGCACCGGTGCTGTACGTGATTCACGCGCTGTTGACGGGCCTCTCGCTCGCCATCTGTTCGGCGCTCGGCATTCACCTCGGCTTCACGTTCTCCGCCGGCGCAATCGACTACGTGTTGAACTACGGTCTGTCGACTCGCGGCTGGTGGGCGATTCCGATCGGCCTCGTCTACATGGTGGTGTATTACGGTCTGTTCCGTTTCTTCATCCGTAAGTTCAACATGGCGACGCCGGGCCGCGAACCCGCCGCTGCCGACGAACAGGTCGACTCGTTTGCCGCGGGTGGCTTCGTATCGCCGGTCGCCGGTGCGGCTGTGCCGCGTGCGCAGCGTTATATCGCTGCGTTGGGCGGCGCGTCGAATCTGTCGGTGGTGGATGCTTGCACGACGCGTCTGCGTCTGTCGGTGGTCGATTCGAACAAGGTCTCCGAAAGCGAGCTGAAGACGATCGGCGCGCGTGGCGTGCTCAAGCGCGGCTCGACCAACGTGCAGGTGATCATCGGACCGGAAGCGGACATCATCGCGGATGAAATCCGTACGGTGATCGCGCAGGGTGGTGGTGAGGCGGTTAAGCCGGTGGCTGCTACTGTGGCGCAAGCTGTGGCGGCTGCGCCGGTTGGGGCTTCGGGTGCGCAAGGCAGCGGCCCGCTCGATCCCGATCCGCTGCGCTGGCTCGCCGTGTTCGGCGGCGCGGGCAACGTGGTGTCACTGGATGCGGTCGCGGCGACGCGTTTGCGTATCGTCGTGCGCGATCCGTCGGCGGTCGATCGTCAACGTCTGGCGACGCTCGATACGGCATGGGTTTCTGCGGACACGTTCCATATCGTCGTCGGCGATGCGGCGCAACGCTACGCTGAAAAGCTTTCGGCTCGCACGACGCAAAGCGGCGGTGCAACGCCTTTGCCGGCATGACGCATTGCTAGACGAAGGAGCGGCTCGCGCCGCTTCGCATTCGCTTAAGCTGCGATAAAAAAAGCGGGACCTTGAATCATTCAAGGTCCCGCTTTCCCGTTTACCGGCCCATCTCAGCCGGCATATGCCGCCTTAGCGTCTCTTCTGCGCACTCGTTGCCGCCGACTGGCGCGACTCCAGCCACATCACGTTGATGACGCCGAACGCCAACGCCACGCCGATCCCGAGAATCCAACTGAAATACCACATCGCAAACTCCTGTTAAGCGTCTTGCCGGTCAATACATCGTATGGTGATTTTCTTCGAGCGCGGCGGCGGTCACCTTGCCGCGCATCACGCGATACACCCAGCTCGTGTAGATCAGGATGATCGGCAGGAAAATGATCACGGCGATCAGCATGATCTGCAGCGTCATGCGGCTCGAAGTCGAATCCCACACGGTGAGGCTGCTGCGGCCGTCGAGCGAGGAGGGCATGATGAACGGAAACATCGAGAAGCCCGCCGTCAGGATTACGCCGATGATCATCAGCGAGGTCGACAGAAAGGCGCTCTTCTCGAAGCGCGAGCGCGCGAGCAGCGTGGCCAGCACGCCGCCTGCGAGACCGGCCACCGGCGCGGCCACCATCCACGGATAGTTCGCGTAGTTGGTGAGCCACAGTCCGGGTGCGCCGATCACGTTCTTCGTCAACGGATTGGCGACCGTGTCGAGCGGCGGGGCGTCGATCACCTGGTAACCGCCGATCATCGTGGCGATCAGCGCACCGGCAATCAGGAACAGCACCACGGTCGCGAATGAGGCAATTCGAAGCGCCAGCGAAGCGCGCTCGGCGACAATGTCGTCCGCTTTCATCTTGACGAAGGCGGCGCCGTGCGCGGCCAGCATCGATACGCTGACGAGGCCGCACAACACCGCGAACGGGTTGAGCAATTCGAAGAAGCCGCCGTGATAGGTAACGCGCAAGTCGGTATCGAACGAGAACGGCACGCCTTGCAGCAGGTTGCCGAACGCGACGCCGAACACCAGTGCCGGTACGAAGCCGCCGACGAACAACGCCCAGTCCCACGCCGTACGCCAGCGCGGATCTTCACGTTTGCTGCGATAGTCGAAGCCGACCGGCCGGAAGAACAGCGCGAACAGCACCAGCAGCATGGCGAAATAGAAGCCGGAGAACGACGCCGCGTACACCAGCGGCCACGCGGCGAACATCGCGCCGCCCGCCGTGATGAGCCAGACCTGATTGCCTTCCCACGTCGCGCCCACCGTGTTCACGACGATGCGCCGCTCGGCGTCGGTCTTGCCGATGAATGGCAGCAAAATCGCCGCTCCCATGTCGAAGCCGTCGGTGAGCGCGAAGCCGATCAGCAACACGCCGATCAGCACCCACCAGATCAGTTTGAGGGTTGCGTAATCCATGATGATCTTTTCCCTTGAAACTCAGTGGCGGCGAATCAGGCGGCCGTGTTGGTCGGCAGCGGCTGATTCAGCGGCTGTTGTTCGTGGTGATAGCGGCCCGTATGCAGCGACGAAGGACCGAGCCGCGCGTACTTGAACATCAGCATGATTTCGATGATGAACAGCACCGTGTAGAACACCACGAAGCCCGCGATACTCAGATACAGGTCATTCGGCGTCAGGCTCGAGGCCGACAGGTTGGTCGGCAGAATGCCCGCGATGGTCCACGGCTGACGGCCCACTTCAGCGACGATCCAACCGAACTCCGCCGCGAGCCAGGGCAGCGGAATTGCCCATACGGCCCAGCGCAGGAACCAGCGGCGCTTCTCCAGCAACAGCGAGCGCTGCGCGCAGAACCAGAACGCCAGCACGAAGGTGGCGAGGAACAGAATGCCCAGGCCCACCATCAGCCGGAACGAGAAGAACACGGGTGCTACAGGCGGGATCGTTTTCTTCGCGGCCTGGGCGATCTGATCCGGCGTGGCGTCGGTGACGTTCGCGGTGAACTGTTTGAGCATCAGACCGTAGCCGAGATCCTGCTTGTGCGCGTCGAAGGCGGCTTTGGCTTCGTCGGTAACGTCGCCTTGTTTCAGCTTCTGCAGGGCGGCGTAGGCCAGCATGCCGTTCTTGATGCGCACCTCGTTGCGCGCCATCAAGTCCTTCAGGCCCACCACGGGTTCATCGAGCGAACGGGTAGCGATCAGGCCGAGCGCGTACGGAATCCTGATAGCGTAATCGGTGCGCTCTTCCTTCTGATTCGGAATCCCAATGATCGTGAAGGGAGCCGGTGCGGGTGCGGTTTCCCATTCGGATTCGATCGCGGCCAGTTTGACCTGTTGAACTTCGCCGGTGCGGTAGCCGGATTCGTCGCCGAGCACGATCACACATAACGTGGATGCCAAACCGAAGCCGGCGGCAATCGCGAACGAGCGCAACGCGAATTCGGTGTCGCGGCGCTTGAGCAGATACCACGACGACACGCCGAGCACGAACATCGAAGCGGTCACGTATCCCGCCGACACGGTATGCACGAACTTGACCTGTGCGACCGGGTTGAACAGCACGGAGAAGATGCTGTCGAGCTCCATGCGCATGGTCTGGTAGTTGAAGGTCGCGCCGACCGGATTGTTCATCCAGCCATTGGCCACCAGAATCCACAGCGCCGACAGGTTCGAGCCGAGCGCGACGAGAAACGTGACGAACACATGCTGGACCTTCGAGAGCCGCTTCCAGCCAAAGAAGAACAGCCCGACGAAGGTCGACTCGAGAAAGAACGCCATCAGGCCTTCGACCGCGAGCGGCACGCCGAAAATGTCGCCGACATAGTGCGAGTAGTACGACCAGTTGGTGCCGAACTGAAATTCCAGCGTGAGACCGGTGGTCACGCCCATCGCAAAGTTGATGCCGAACAGCTTGCCCCAGAACTGGGTCATGTCTTTGTAGATCTGCTTGCCGGTCATCACATAGACCGACTCCATGATGACAAGCAGCCAGGACAGGCCGAGCGTGAGCGGGACGAACAGAAAGTGGTAAAGCGCGGTGATGGCGAACTGGAGGCGCGACAGTTCTACGACTTCGCTAACGGGCATGTGGATCACCTTGGGACGGATGCGAGGCAGGCACGGACAGCAGCGCCTGCGCGACTTGCTCAGGCGGCAGCGACATGTGCTCCGCCTGCGGATGATTGAAGAACGTGTACTTGAGCGCCATCAGCAGTACGAATTTGATGGCGAGGACGATGGCGATATCCCGCGCCAACGTCGGACCGCGCACCCAGCCATGGAACCGTTGGCGCAGGCTCCGGCGGCGGGTGGTGCTGCGATTGAGGGCTGTGGTCATGATCGGTAGAAGGCAACTTCACACCGGCGAATCCGGCTGGCGCCAGACCGCGTCAGCGGTCGGGCGAGTGCATCCCGATTCTAGGAGTAGAACCTCGCGCGCAACAGTTCGGAACTGCGGCATTGGGTCGCGAGACTTGCCCCGTTCAACCAGTATTGCTATCTGGTTTGTGATACGTCAAGAAACGCGTGTCGCTTGTGGATGCTCTTGAGTGAAGGCGGGCGTGCGTGAATAAGCCGCGGCGTGGGCGAAAAAAAGCCCCGCCGTCTTGCGAGGGCGGGGCTTGACGGCTGTGCTGCCGCGCGCCGGACGAACCGGCATGCTGACAATCTTCAAACGTTAAGCGTATTCGGTGAGCGCGCCGCGCATCTTCTTCATAGCGCTCGCCTCGATCTGGCGAATACGTTCGGCGGACACGCCGAATTCGTCGGCCAGTTCGTGCAGCGTGGAGCCACCCGAACCGTCGTCTTCCACCTTCAGCCAGCGTGCCTCGATGATGCGGCGGCTGCGGGCGTCAAGGGCGTCCAGCGCGCTCGCGATACCGTCGCTTTGCAGCTTGTCGCGCTGACGCGAAGCCAGCACGGCGGTCGGTTCGCTATGCGAGTCGGCCAGATAGGCGATCGGCGCGTACGCTTCTTCACCGTCTTCGACCTGACCTTCCAGCGCGATGTCGCCACCGGACAGACGCGTTTCCATTTCGGAGACTTCTTCGCGCTTCACGTTCAACTCTTTGGCCAGATCGTCGATCTGGTCCGGCGTGAACGCGCCCAGCCCTTGCTTGTGGCTGCGCAGATTGAAGAACAGCTTGCGCTGCGCCTTGGTGGTGGCGACCTTCACCATCCGCCAGTTGCGCAGAATGTATTCGTGGATCTCAGCCTTGATCCAGTGCATGGCGTACGACACGAGGCGCACGTTCTGCTCCGGATCGAAGCGCTTCACGGCCTTCATCAGGCCGATATTGCCTTCCTGGATCAGGTCGGCGTGCGGCAGTCCATAACCCAGATAGTTGCGCGCGATCGACACGACCAGCCGCAAGTGCGACAGGACGAGACGGCGCGCGGACTCGAGGTTGTCCTGCTCGCGAAATTCGGTGGCGAACTGGCGTTCTTCCGCCGGCGTCAGCATCGGAATCCGATTTACGGCCTGGATGTAGGCGTCGATATTGCCCAGTTGACCGGGCAGCAGCGAGGAATGCGAGAGCGCCAGTGCACCTGCCGAAGCGGCCTTAGCCGACGACGGGCTCAAAGTACTCGGAAGGGTCATTGCATGGCTCACGTAAGAAACTCCTTTGGAATCAGACAAAAGCTTATTCAGGTAACGACTCCAGCGTTGGATGTTAGCACTCTGAATTGCCGAGTGCTAATACTTAGAGGGCGTAGGGGCATCCAAGTTCCGAAAATTCCTATTGAAATTCACGAATCAATAGCCATGGTACACCGCTTCGGCCGGCTCCGTGCTGGACGTAGAATTTACCTAACAGATTGCCTACATCGTTATAAATACCTGATTTTTGCCAAATTTGAAGTGACTTATTGCGGAAAGTCAGCTTTCTTCATACGATCCGCCAAATTGAGATTCACCTTAGAATACGCAAAACAGTTGCAGATAGTTCAGCGTTCCACGGAACCCGGGTGTTAGATGAACAACAAAAAGAATGCTTTGCGTGGTCTGACTCTAAAAATCTTCGCCCGATCGTTGATTTTAGGGGCTTCAGGTTTGGCCTCGGCCGATCAGTGGGGCGTGCAGGTTGCAGGCGGTCTTGGCGACCATCACGTCCGGAAGCTCGACCTTGGGGTGGTGTGGGACCCCAATCTGACCTGGTGGCAAATTGGCGACTGGCACTTCGCGCTGATCGGCGAAGCGCACGTGGCCTGGTGGCATACCGATGAAAGTGACGAGCACCGCGATATCGGCGAATTCGGCATAACGCCGTTTATCCGCTTCATTCGCGGCACGGGCTCGATCCGTCCCTTCGTGGAAGCGGGTGTCGGCGCGCGCCTTCTTACGCATGCCCGCATCTCTTCTGACTACACCTATGCCACGGCGTTCCAATTTACGCCAACAGCCGGCGTGGGCGTGCAGTTCGGCAGCCACCAGCAGTACCAGGCGGGCTACCGCTTCCAGCATGTTTCCAATGGCGGTATCAAAGAGCCGAATCCTGGTATAAATTTCCACCAGCTATATCTGCAATACAACTTCTGACAACCGTGGCCACGTTGGCTCACCGGTGCAAGGGGCTGAGCGATGGCGGCAAAGATTATCGAAGCGGTTCGCGAGCTCGAGCGAGAGCGCTTTCGGGCGATGGTCGACGGCGACGGGCCATCGCTCGATGCCCTGCTTGCGGACAACGTGAGCTACGTTCACACGAACGGCAAGCGGGAAACCAAACGGCAGTTCATCGACGGGATTACCACGGGCCGCCGCCGCTATCGGCAGATCGAGATTCAGTCGCAAGAGGTGCTGCCGGTCGGGCGCGAGATCTGCGTGGTAACCGGTCGCGCGCTGATCGAAATGGAGGCGAACAACGGGGCGCTGCTGTTTCCGATCGCCTACACGGCGATTCATACGCAGGAAGACGGCCGTTGGCGCCTGATTGCCTGGCAGGCCACGCGTTGCGCAATCGAGTGAGCCTTGTGAGCTCATTCTGTCGAGCCGGCCGCGCCTTGTGAGCGGGCCGCTCCGGTTGACGCGAGCGCGCGGGTAGCGCGCTCGCGCATCGTGTTTGCGTCGGTTTGCCTCACGTCGGCCTGATTCTCAGGCGGCGACGCTCTCCTGATCCACACCGCTCCATTCGCGACGATCCGGCGCGCCGGTTTCTGCCACTTTGAGCGCTTGCGCCGCGACGCCTTGTCGCTCCGCGTTCTTCGCCCGCATCACCGCTTCGCCTGCATACGGATGGCGTGGATGCACCGGCAACTGATTGCAGCGCTCCGCCACGAGCCGGACCGCCTCCATATCGGGGAAATCGAGCCCCGTATCGACGCCTTGCGCATCCAGATTCATCGCCAGCGCAACGAGATCGACGTTGCCGGTGCGCTCGCCGCTGCCGAACAGGCAGCCTTCGACGCGCTCCGCGCCCGCCAGCAGCGCCAGTTCCGCGGCGGCCACCGCGGTGCCGCGATCGTTATGCGGATGCACCGACAGCACGATGCTGTCGCGATAGCCGAGATTGCGATGCATCCATTCGATCTGATCGGCGAACACGTTCGGCGTCGCCGCCTCCACGCTCGCGGGCAGGTTGACGATCATTTTGTGATCGCGCGTGGGCCGCCACGTCTGCGCGACCGCGTCGCATACCTCGCGTGCAAACGGCAATTCGGTCGTATTGAACGTTTCCGGCGAGTACTGGAAGGTCCAGTGCGTGCCGGGACGCGCCTGCGCATGGTCCTTGATGAGTTGCGCGCCCTGCACTGCCAGCGCCTTGATCTCGGTCTTCGACTGATTGAACACGATCCGCCGAAACGACGGGCAAATCGCGTTGTACAAGTGCACGATGGCGCGCGGCGCGCCTTCCAGCGCCTCGAACGTGCGCGCAATCAGTTCCGCTCGCGACGGCATGAAGACCTCGATGGTCACGTCGTCGGGAATGCGCTTTTCCTCGATCAGCTTGCGGACGAAATCGAAGTCCGTTTGCGACGCCGACGGGTAGCCGACCTCGATCTCCTTGAAACCGATCGCGACCAGCATCTCGAAGAACTCGATCTTTTGCGCGGCGTTCATCGGCTCGATCAGCGCCTGATTGCCGTCGCGCAGATCGGTGCTCATCCAGATCGGCGCCCGGTCGATCGTGCGGCTCGGCCATTTGCGGCCGGTCAGACGTACGGGCGGGAAAGGGCGGTATTTTTCAGCGGGGTTTTGCAACATGGTGAGCCTCGTTCGTTGGATCGTCTGCGAAAGGGTGTGGCCGGGAGCGGTTGGCGGACTGCCACGGATGCGCGGTCCGCCAGCCGGTGGCTAGCGGCAACAACGAACGGGCGCGAACGAACGGCGTCATCGTGACGGCGAAAACGGACGTGGATAAAGCCCATGCGGCGTGCATTTGATCCTCGCGCTTCGTCCGCGCGGTAAACGGACGAATGCAAACGACTACAGGTTGTGAAGAACTACGCTTTGGGGGTGCAACAGGAACAACAGAACTGCTGGAGAGCCCGCGCTTTGAGCAACCTGAGTTGCCAACGCGCGGCGCTACGCCTGATTTACGCTAGGCGTAGCGATAGGGGCCGCGCTAGGCGGCCGGAGGTAATTCGGAGGGTGTTCGGAAGGGAACGCATGGGTCTAATGTATGACGTCGCGTTGCGGCGTGTCAACCCGCGTGGGTCGCGGCCGGCGACGGCAAGCGCGCCGTAGCGCTTACGGCGCGGCCATTACACGGGCTTTCTGGCGACGTCCACGATCAGTTCCACCTGCCGTTCAATCGCGCTCGGCACGGGTGCTTCGCCGCGCAAGACGGCGCTGATCCAGGCGGCCGTCGTCGGCGCGTCCTTGGCCTCGGGCAAGTCCACTTCCGGCGCGTCGGGCGACGAGCGTTCGTGCGGCACGCGCGTTTCGCACACACCGTCGTGCAACCAGTCGACCTGCACCTGACGACGCGTATCGGCCACCGCTTCGCCTTCGGTGCCGCGCGCAAGCAGCGCGCCGCCGGCGGCCGCGTCCGGATGCGTGTTGAACAGTTGCGTAAGGCTGTCGCGATACGGCGGGTGCGTGTAGTTCACGAGGCGCAGACCCGCGGGCGCGAACGGCTGAAGGATTTTCACGAGCGTGTGCGTCGAGTTGCGCACGCCCATGCGCCGGCGCAGCGCAAGCAGGCGTGCGAGTTTCGGCGCGAGCACCTCGATTGGAGCAAACGCAACGCGGTGCTCGGCAAGACCATCTTCGATATCGGCGTGCGATCGTGCGTGCTGAATCTGCAGATGCGTGAAGATTTCGGCACTCGTCACCCGGCCCGGATCTTCGGTGACGCCATGCACCAGCACCGGCACACCTTCGCGCGCCAGCAGCAGGGCGAGCAGCGGCACCAGATTCGGCTGCTTGCGCGCGCCGTTGTAGCTGGGTATCGATACGGGCCGGAACGTGCCGTGCGGCAAATGAACCGGCTCGAAAGAAGCATGTGCGCCGGCCAGCATCGCGGCGAGTTCGTCGGCGGTTTCGCCCTTCACGCGGTACGCGAGCAGCACCGCGCCGAGTTCGAGCTCGGCCACGCGACCGTCGAGCATGGCGGTGTAGAGCGCGCGTGTATCGTCTGCGGTCAGCGCGCGGGCGCCGTTCGGGCCGCGGCCGATTTCCTTGATGAAGCGGGCGCAGGGGAAGGGATTGACGGTGTCGGCGGAGTCGGTCATCGGGCGCAGGGGACGTGTTGGCGTACCGCTTCAAAGCGGTTTGCCACGGTATTCAAGGGACGCTGCTGAGTGTGAGTATCGCATCTATGGCGATCCGGCGAGGCCCCGCGCCCATGCCGCCGGCCTTGCCAGTCCATGCCGGACTGGTGCGCGCGACGCTTTGTCGCGCGTTACACTCGATGTTTTTATCGCCGCACAGGCGGCGCACATCAAGTAACGGAGAACGGGATGAGTTACGTATTTGCACCCGCACCGGTGGTCGCGGTGCCGGTTGTGGGGTCCAGCGAGCAGTTCGCGGTGCGTCGCATCTACTGTGTGGGCCGCAATTACGAGGCGCACGCGCGCGAGATGGGACATGATCCCGACCGCGAACCGCCGTTCTTCTTCGCCAAGCCGGCCGATGCCGTGCTGTACGTCGCGCCCGGTGCTACCGGCGAGTTTCCCTATCCGTCGCTGTCGAAAAACGTCCACTTCGAGATGGAAATGGTGGCGGCGATCGGCAAGGGCGGCAAGAACATTCCAGTCGAGAGCGCGCTGGATCACGTGTACGGTTACGCGCTCGGTCTCGATATGACGCGCCGCGATCTGCAGGCCGAAGCCAAGAAGCTGGGCCGTCCGTGGGATACCGCGAAGGGCTTCGATCACTCGGCGCCGCTCGGCCCGATTCATCCGGCGGCGACGGTCGGCCATGTCGACAAGGGCGCGATCTGGTTGTCGGTGAACGGCGAAGAAAAGCAGAACTCCGACGTGTCGCAACTGATCTGGTCGGTGGCCGAGACGATCGCTTATCTGTCGACGCTGTTCGAACTGCAACCCGGCGATCTGATCTTCACCGGCACGCCGGAAGGCGTCGGCGCAGTGGTGCAGGGCGATCTGATGAAGGGTGGCGTGGACGGGCTCGGCGAGCTCAGCGTGCGCGTCGTCTGATGGCCGGTTGGGGGAGACAGACAACATGAAGCTCTACAGCTATTTCCGCAGCTCGGCGTCTTATCGCGTGCGCATTGCGCTGAACGTGAAGAATCTGCCGTACGACTACGTGCCGGTGCATCTCGTGCGCGACGGCGGTGAGCAGTTGAAGCCCGAATACCGCAAGGTGAACGCGGACGGGATCGTGCCGACCTTTGTCGACGGCAATGAAGTGATGCCGCAGTCGCTCGCGATCATCGAGTATCTGGAAGAGATGCACCCGGAGCCGCCGCTGTTGCCCAAGGCGCCGGCAGATCGTGCGTATGTGCGCGCGCTGGCGTTGCAGGTGGCGTGCGAGATTCATCCGCTGAACAACCTGCGCGTGCTGAAGTATCTGAAGCACACGTTGGGCGTCGACGATTACGCCAAGGACGCCTGGTACCGGCATTGGGTGGAAGCCGGCTTCGCGACGTTGGAAACACATCTGGCGGCAGATTCACGCACCGGCAAGCTGTGTTTCGGCGATACGCCGACCATTGCCGACACCTGTCTGATTCCGCAGGTGTTCAACGCGCAGCGCTTCAAGGTCGACACAGCGAAGTTTCCGACGATCCAGCGCATCTACGATCAGGCGATGCAACTGGACGCGTTTGCCCGCGCGGCGCCGGGCGTGCAGCCGGACGCTGAGTAATTCGTGATCGTCGGGCAGCCGGGATGAAAAAAGGGCACTCCTCGGAGTGCCCTTTTTGCTGCCTAAGCCCAAGGCTTAGCCCGCGAGCGCCGTGGCGCTCAGCCGCCCAGCAACGCGTCGGAAAACTCTTCCGCGCTGAAAGGTTGCAAATCCTCGACCTTTTCGCCGACGCCGATAAAGTACACCGGAATCGGACGCTGCCGCGCGATCGCGGCCAGAATGCCGCCCTTCGCCGTGCCGTCGAGTTTGGTGACGATCAGGCCGGTGAGGCCGAGCGCGTCGTCGAAAGCCTTCACTTGCGCGAGCGCGTTCTGGCCGGTGTTGGCGTCGATCACCAGCAGCACCTCGTGTGGCGCACCGTCTTGCGCCTTGCCGATCACGCGCTTCACCTTGCGCAGCTCTTCCATCAGATGCAGTTGGGTCGGCAGGCGGCCGGCCGTGTCCGCCATCATCACGTCGATTTTGCGCGCACGCGCGGCGCCGACCGCGTCGAAGATCACCGCAGCCGGGTCGCCGCTTTCCTGCGAGACCACGGTTACGTTGTTGCGCTGACCCCAAATGGCCAATTGCTCGCGCGCGGCGGCGCGGAACGTGTCGCCCGCGGCCAGCAGCACGGATTGATCGAAACTCTGCAGATGCTTGGCGAGCTTGCCGATGCTGGTGGTCTTGCCCGCGCCGTTGACGCCGGCGATCATCATCACGAGCGGCTGCGCGCGGCCGAGCATGAGCGATTTTTCCAGCGGCTTGAGCAGGTCGACTAGCAACGTGCGCAGCGCGATTTTGACCTGCTGGGGATCGGCGAGGCGCTCGGCGCGCACTTTTTCGCGCAGCGCTTCGAGCAGGAATTCGGTGGCGTCGACGCCGGCGTCCGACATCAGCAGCGCCGTTTCGAGCTCTTCATACAGGTCTTCGTCGATCTTCGTGCCGACGAAAATGCCGGTCAGATTCGAGCTCGTCTTCGACAAGCCGGTCTTCAGACGCGTCAGCCACGAACGCTTGGCGCCCGCGTCCGGCAGTGGCGGCGGGACGACTTCGACAGTTTCTTCGAGCGCGAATGCGTCAGGCTCGGGATCGATTGCGGACGGAGCGGCCACTGGCGGCGTCTCGACGCGAACCGGAGCCGCGGCCGGCTGCGGCGTGGCCGGCGCGACGGGCGCCTCCACGGCGCCTGTGGGCGTCGAGCCTTCCGGCGCGGTTTGCGACTCTTCTGGCGCGTTATCGGACTCTTTCGAACCCTTGAATCGTTTGAAAAAGCTGAACATGATCTGGCGTGGTGAGAGCGCGCGCCGATGCGCGCAGCCGGCACAAGACCGGCGGGAGCGGCAGGCAGCGTTGCGATGCGGGATGCAAGGCGCTGGAAGCCGCACATTTTATCAGGCGCGCCGCCGGCCGTCGTATCGGCCGAACGGCTAGGCTGGACGCGGGGCGTCGCTGTGGTAACGTTGGCGCTCCGGCCCGCATATTTCGTCGTCGCGGGCGCTTCAATAAGGTAATCGAAACCGCATGCCCCGTTCCGCACCTTCACGCGCCCATGGCGCTCCGTCCAAAGGCGGCAAGCCGCACGCCATCCGTATCATCGGCGGCGACTGGAAGCGCACGCCTTTGCCCGTGCTCGATCTCGACGGCCTGCGCCCCACGCCGGATCGCGTGCGCGAGACGCTGTTCAACTGGCTCGGGCAGAGTCTGGACGGCCAGCGCTGCCTCGATCTGTTTGCCGGCAGCGGCGCGCTGGGCTTCGAGGCGGCGTCGCGTGGCGCGGCACGGGTCTTGATGGTGGAGCGCAATGCGCGCGCTGCCAGCCAGTTGCGCGCGAACCAGGAACGCCTGGCAGCGCGCACAATCGAAATCGCTGAAGCAGACGGTTTGCGTCTTGCCGCGAGCCTCCCGCCCGGTTCGTTCGACGTCGTGTTTCTCGATCCGCCGTTCGGCGGCGACCTGCTCGGCAAAGCGCTCGCGCTGGCGGCGCCGCTCGTGAGCGCAGACGGATTTCTATATGTGGAAGCAGGCGAGGCGCTCGAACTCGACGGGAACGAGACGCTCGCGGGGTGGGACATCGTGCGGCAAGGTAAGGCAGGCGCTGTCCACTTTCATTTGCTGCAGCGCGAAAATAAGGAATAATGCGCGTTCCAAAACAAGCGCCGGACGGTTCGCCGTCACGGGCGCGGTCGGTGCCAAATGCGTCGCGTGGACGCTTTGACGTGCCCCTTTGTCTGAAGAGAGGAGAAGTCTCATGGTAGTCGCCGTGTACCCGGGCACGTTCGACCCGCTGACGCGCGGTCACGAAGACCTCGTTCGGCGCGCGTCGAGCATTTTCGACACGCTGGTGGTCGGCGTTGCCGACAGCCGCAACAAGAAGCCATTTTTCACGCTCGAAGAGCGCCTCGACATCGCTCACGAAGTGCTCGGGCACTACCCGAACGTTCAGGTGATGAGCTTCAAAGGGCTGTTGAAGGATTTCGTGCGTACCAATAACGCGCGCGTGATCGTGCGCGGTCTGCGGGCTGTGTCGGACTTCGAATATGAGTTCCAGATGGCCGGCATGAATCGCTATTTGCTGCCCGACGTCGAAACCATGTTCATGACGCCGTCCGATCAGTACCAGTTCATCTCGGGCACGATCGTGCGTGAAATCGCCCAGCTCGGCGGCGACGTCAGCAAGTTCGTGTTCCCATCGGTCGAGAAATGGTTGACGGAAAAGGTCGCCGCGATGGATCCGGCTAGCGGCGCTTCGGCGGGACAACCGTAACCGGCGTAAACTGTCGGTTTGACGGATCAAAGCCGGCTGCGGGCGGCGTGAAGTGAGAGAAGTATGGCCTTGATGATTACCGACGAGTGCATCAATTGCGACGTGTGCGAGCCCGAGTGCCCGAACGACGCCATTTCGATGGGTCCGGAAATCTACGTGATCGACCCGAAGAAATGTACCGAGTGCGTCGGGCATTTCGACGAGCCGCAGTGCATTCAGGTGTGCCCGGTCGAATGTATTCCGCGCGACCCGGACCATCTGGAGACGCCTGATGGCTTGATGGCCAAGTACCACGCGCTGCAGATCGCGAAGGGCGCCTGAGGTACGAAGCCTAAAAAAAACGGCGAGGCTATTCGGCCTCGCCGTTTTCCTTTGGCGGTGATGCTTTTGCGCAGTCCTATCCCACGTAAGCGCTGAAGATCTCGCGCAACGCGTCCAGCAGAATGTCGCATTCGGCGTCGGTGCCGACTGAGATTCGCAGATGCTGGTCGACGCGCGCCGCCTTGAAATGGCGCACGAAGATATCCTTTTCCCTCAGTCGCAGCACGAGCGTCGCGGCGTCGTAGCCCTCATGGCGAGCGAACAGCAGATTCGCCGCCGACGGCACCACCTCGAAGCCCAATGCCGTCAGTCCCGCGGCCAGTCGCTCGCGGCTTGCCACAACTTTGGCGCAGGTGTCGCGAAACCACGCGTCGTCTTCGTATGCCGCCACGGCGGCGACTTGCGCGAGACGGTCCAGCGGATACGAGTTGAAGCTGTCCTTCACGCGGTTCAGCGCGCCGATCAACTCCGGGTTGCCGAACGCAAAGCCGACGCGCATTCCTGCCAGCGAACGCGACTTCGACACGGTCTGGACGACCAGCAGATTCGGATAACGGTCGATCAGACAGATGGCCGATTCGGCGCCGAAATCCACATAGGCTTCGTCGATCACCACGACGGAATCGGGATTGCTCGCCACCAGGCGCTCGATATCGTCGAGCGGCAGCGGACGGCCGGTCGGCGCGTTCGGATTCGGGAACAGGATGCCGCCATTCGGCGACTTGTAGTCGTCGACGTTGATCGCGAAGCTGTCGTCCAGCGGGATTGTCCGGTAGTTGACTTCGAAAAGTCGCGCATACGTGGGATAGAAGCTGTACGTGATGTCCGGAAACAGCAGGGGCATGTCGTGCTTGAGCAAGGCCTGGAACGTGAGTGCCAGCACTTCGTCAGAGCCGTTGCCGGCAAACACCTGTTCCGCGCGGATGCCGTGGTACGCGGCAACCGTTTCGCGGAGCTTGTGCGCCGTTGGATCGGGGTAGCGCCGCAGCGATTCGGCCGCGTCGCCCAGTTCCCGCCGGATCGCTTCGAGCACTCGCGGCGACGGCGGATACGGATTCTCGTTGGTATTCAGCTTGACCGGATGCGCGACCACGGGCTGTTCGCCCGGCACATACGGTGTCAGACGGTGAACGATGTCACTCCAATAGCGGCTCAAGCGGTTCTCCTCCCAAACAAGATCGTTGCTGTCGACTGCGTTACGGCAAGCTGGCTTCCAGCGAAACAGTCTACGGGTTGCGATGCAGTTGCATCATCGCGCGTTCCAGTTCGCCCTTGATGATTTGCGGCATGACGGCGAGCCCGCGCTCGATCGACGCATCGATCACGTCCTGCTCTTCCCGGCGCGGCGGTTTCAGCACGTAGTTGGCGACGTCGGGCTTGGCACCGGCGCGCGCGCTCTCAGGAATCAGGTCGCGCGGATGGCCGATGCCGATCCGCAGCCGCCAATACTGCTGCGACGAAAGATGCGCGGTAATGTCCTTCAGCCCGTTGTGGCCGCCGCTGCCGCCGCCGAGCTTCAGCTTGATGCTGCCGGGCGGCATGTCGAGTTCGTCGTGCGCGACCAGGATTTCGTCGGGGAGAATCTTGAAGAACTGCGCAACCGCCACGACCGATTGGCCGGAACGGTTCATATACGTCTGCGGTTCCAGCAGATGCACTTCCTCGCCGTGAAGCCGTGCCTTGGCATAGAAGCCGTGGAAACGCCGTTCGTCACGCAGCGTCGCGCCTGCTTCGCGCGCCAGTTGATCGACCAGCCAGAAGCCGGCGTTGTGGCGCGTCGCGGTATATTCGGCGCCCGGATTGCCGAGGCCGACGATCAGCTTGATCATGATTGCGTAGGTCCGTCTGGCCCGAAAGCTGAACGCAGCCGGGCCGAAAAAAACCGAAAAAAAACCCGCCGGGGCGAACCTCGGCGGGTCACGTCGACCGTTTCATTCAAACGGATCGAGAGGATTTCTTGCTCTTTGCCTGAGGCGCCCTTAAGCAGCCGGCTTTTCGCCTTCGCCTTCAGCAGCAGCGGCGTCGCCTTCAGCGATTGCGCCAGCCGGGATCGTTGCAGCTGCGACCACCGGATTTTCTGCTTCGACGTGAGCAACCAGCGACACACCTGCCGGCAGCTTGATGTCTTTGGCGTGAACCGAGTGACCTGCTTCGATCGTCGCCAGATCAACTTCGAGGAATTCCGGCAGTGCCGACGGCAGGCACTCGATTTCGATTTCGTTGATGACGTGCGAGATCACCGCGCTCGACAGCTTCACTGCCGGGTTCGATTCCTGGTTCATGAAGTGCAGCGGCACCTTGGTGTGCAGCTTCTTCTTCGCGTCGACACGTTGGAAGTCCACGTGCAGCACGAGCTGACGGAACGGGTGGTATTGCACGTCGCGCAGCAGAACCTGTTGCGACTTGCCTGCCACTTCCAGATCGAGGATCGACGAGTGGAAAACTTCTTTCTTCAGCGCGTGCCACAGCGCGTTGTGGTCCAGTTCGACCAATTGCGTTTCAGCACCAGCGCCATATACGATGCCCGGGGTCTTGCCCGAGTTACGCAGGCGGCGGCTCGCACCCGTACCTTGCAAAGAACGCTCGAAAGCGACTACTTTCATTTTGAATCTCCAATGCACTGCCCGCGACCAGGCAGTAAAAACGGGGCCTCCAAGCCAGATGGCTGAGGCCCCAGAGCTGCGGCACGAACCTTCGTTCGTTCATGCCGATTGTGCAAAAGCGCAGCTTGCCGCCAGAAGCGGCGCACTGCGCCTTCGCAAATACTTAACTTTCAGCGAACAGCGACATGACCGAATCGCCGCGGCGAATCCGCGAGAACGTTTCGGCAAGCAGGCCGGCGCTGGTCAACGAACGGATCTTTGCGCACGAGCGGGCTTCTTCGCCTAGCGGGATCGTGTCCGTGACAACGAGTTCGTCGAGTGCGGAAGCCGCGATACGCTCGCCCGCGCCGCCCGACAGAACCGGGTGCGTAGCGTAAGCGAACACCTGCTTTGCGCCGCGTTCCTTCAAAACTTGTGCTGCCTTGCAGAGCGTGCCGGCGGTGTCGACCATGTCGTCCATGATCACGCAGGTACGGCCTTCGACTTCACCGATGATGTTCATCACTTCGGCAACGTTCGCCTTCGGGCGGCGTTTGTCGATGATCGCGAGATCGCAATTCAGTTGCTTGGCCAATGCCCGGGCACGCACCACGCCGCCGACGTCCGGCGAAACGACCAGCAGGTTCTCGTAGTTCTGCTTGCGCAGATCGCCGAGCAGCACGGGCGTAGCGTAGATGTTGTCGACCGGAATGTCGAAGAAGCCTTGAATCTGGTCGGCGTGCAGATCCATCGTAATGATCCGCTCGACGCCGGCGATTTCCAGCATGTTCGCCACGATCTTCGCCGAGATGGCGACGCGCGCGGAACGCGGGCGACGATCTTGACGAGCATAACCGAAGTAGGGGATGGCTGCGGTGATCCGGCCGGCGGATGCGCGCTTGAGCGCATCGACCATGATCATCAGTTCCATCAGGTTGTCGTTCGCCGGCGCGCACGTGGACTGCAGGACGAAGACATCCTTGCCACGCACGTTTTCCTGAATCTCGACCTGGATTTCACCGTCCGAGAAACGGCTAACCATTGCTTTGCCGAGGGGAATACCGAGGATTTTGACGACTTCCTGTGCAAGCGCGGGATTTGCGTTGCCAGTAAAAACCATCAGGCCGTCATGGCTGCTCATCGTGCACCTGCTTCAGGCTGGGGGCGAGGGAAATGCGAGAATTTTGGCAGGGGAGGAAGGAGTCGAACCTTCGAATGCCGGAATCAAAATCCGGTGCCTTAACCAACTTGGCGACTCCCCTACACTAACTTTGAGCTTCACCGAACGAGGAGCGTTCGACGAGGCAAAACTTATGACGCGAAAGTAAAGAGTGGATGCTGATCGAGACCTGCGGTCACTGCGCTATTCCATTCGGCTGGCAGTTTGGCTTGCACCGCTTCTGCTTCAGCTTTACTTCGGAACGCGGCAAAAACACTCGCACCTGATCCAGACATCCGCGCTGGCGCGACGTTTTCAAACCATCGCAACACATGCGCTACTTCCGCGTATTTTCCTACGACAACCTGCTGCATGTCATTGCGGCCGAAACTTTCTGGCCATTCAGTGTTGCAGCTAAGTTCTGCAGGAAAGTCCGTAATTGTGAGGGGTTTTGAATCTCTTGTCAACGCTTTTTCAGAGAAAATCGCTGCAGTCGGAACATGAACCCTCGGCGTCACTACTAGGAAATGGCGCGGCGGCAATTGTACAACGTCTAAAGCTTCTCCGACACCCTGGGCGAACGCATTTTTTCCGAAAACAAAAAACGGCACATCGGCGCCAAGTTTCAATGCCAGCGCCTGCAACTCCAGCCGAGGCAGATTGAGCTTCCACAAACGGTTCAGCGCGAGCAGCGTCGTCGCCGCATCAGAGCTGCCGCCGCCGAGACCGGCACCCATCGGCAGACGCTTGTCGATTTCAATATCGACGCCTTCGGGCGAGCCCGTATGCGTTTTGAGCAGCGTCGCCGCGCGTACAGTCAGGTCGTGTTCCGGCGGCACGTCGGCGATTTCGGTGCTGCGCGTGATGAGTCCGTCGTCACGTCGCGTGAAGTGCAGCGTGTCGCCCCAGTCGAGCAACTGGAAGACCGTTTGCAGCGTGTGATAGCCATCCGGCCGGCGGCCTGTGATGTGCAGGAAGAGGTTGAGTTTCGCTGGCGCGAGGCAATCGCGCAGCGAATCGGTCGTTTCAATCATGAGTCGAGGCTACATGCGCCAGATGGCGCCGAAGAAGCGGCAAGGTCGCGCGAGACGGCGCGAGGTTACTGATCCAGCACGAGCTTGATGTCGAGCGGCGGTTCCGAACGGCTCAGGTTGATGCGCTTCACACCGGTTGCGGGCGCGTCGGCATAAGCCAGATAGTCGATTGTCCAGCCGTCCTGTGTGATTTGCTTGAGCCGCGACGGTTGCTCGGGATCCTTCTCGGTCCTGGCGCGCGAAGTGGGCGCCGGCGACGGTTGCAGCCAATAGCGCAGCCCTTCGACCGGCAACGCGAAGCCGAGCGCATTCTGCATCAGCGTAGAGACGTTATCCGCGGTGAGCGGCTGGCGATTCGGTAGCTCCAGCGTTGCCGAAGCCGGCGACGACGTCACCACCGCCAGCGTCTGGCCGAGCGGGTTGCGCAACTGCAGGGTCACGGTGTCGCCGGTTTCCTGCCACGTGAAGTTGCCGTAAGCGTTGCGCTGCTGGCCGTTCTGATCGTTGTACTGAACCGCGAAACGGCCCTGGTAAGCACGGCTCGTCTGCGCGGTGACGGAGGTCGCGGCATTCGACGTAGACGGCCCTTGCGGTTTGACCGATGCACAACCGGCCAGTGCGACCACCGCTGCCGCAGCGAGAGCGAACGCGGCGCTGCGCGGCGCCTGAGGAAAGTAAATCAAACGGGAAAGACGCATCAAAGATCGTTCACCTGAAGACGTTGGAGCGTTTTGACAAGCGTGTCGTTGTCCGGTTCGAGCTTGCGCGCATCGCGGAAAGCGGCGCGTGCCTGATCCTGATTGCCGGATTTCCATAGCACTTCGCCGAGGTGCGCGCCGATTTCGGCGTTCGGTTGCATGTCGTAAGCTTTGCGCAGCAGCTTGATTGCGTCCGAGGTGTTGCCCATCCGGTATTTGACCCAGCCGACGCTGTCCATGATGAACGCGTCGTTCGGCGCCAATGAGGATGCCTTCTCGACCAACTTATCCGCTTCGGCGAGGCGCTGATTGCGATCGGCCAGCGAGTAGCCGAGCGCGTTGTACGCTTGCGGATTGTCGGGCTGCGTCTGGATCAGCTTGCGCAACTGCGCTTCCATGACGTCGTAATGGCCGGTTTTCTCGGCGGACATCGCGTAGTCGTAGGTCAGATCGGGGTCGTCGGGAAATTGCGCCGTGGCTCGCTGCAAACGTGATTCCGCCTCCGGGTAGCGCTTCGCGTCGAACAGGATCGCCGCATCGGTGCGGGAGATCAGCGCCTGGTCGCGCGGGTCCGGCGCCGGCAGGTTAGCCAGCAGCTTGCGTGCGTCGTCGGTCTTGCCCTGCTTGGCGAGCAATTGCGCGCGCGTGATCTGCGCCGGCACATATTGCTGGCTCGACGGCGAGATCTTGTTCAGCCAGTCGCTCGCGGCCGCTTCATTCTTCTGCTCGAGCGACAGTTGCGCAAGGTAGATGTACGCCTGGCCCGGATCGGCGCCCTGCGTTTTTTCGGCTTGCTGGGCGTACTGCGTCAGGTAGGTTTGCGCGTCGGTGAAATTCTTCTGCTGGATCTTGATCAGCGCGAGCGCCATGAGCGGCGTCAGCTCGTTCGCGTTGTTCTTGTGCATGATCTCGAACTGCTTCTGCGCGTCGTCCAGACGGTCGCTCGCGAGATACATCTGCGCGAGCGCGAGACGCGCGTCATGCGATTTCGGATTCTGCTGCACGTACTTTTCGAGCGAAGCGATGCCTTCCTTGCGCTCTTCCGGGCCCATTTGCGACAGCGTCAGCGCTGCCGGTAAATAGTCGGGCTTGAGCGCGAGCGCCTGTTCGAGCGACTTGCGCGCGCCAGGTGCGTCGTCCGATACGAGCTGCTGGCGTGCGATCGCCAGTTGCGCTTCCGGCCGGTTCATGTCGTTCTTGAGCAGATCCTGCAACACGTGCAGGCCGCCGATCCGGTTCGGGCCGCGCGAGAGCAGCAACTGCAGCGCGAGGATCGCGCTGCCGCGATTGTCGGCGGGTACGCGTGCGAGTTCGCGGGCGAGGATGGGCGCCGCGTCGTCAGGTTTGCCGGACAACACGAGCAGCGATGCGTCGAGTTGCGCGGCGCGTTCCGAGTTCGGCGCATACTGCTGCCACAATTGCGCGGCGGCCAACGCGTCCGACGGACTCTGCGCGGCCAGCGCGATCTCGGTGGCGCGCTGCGCCATGCGCGGATCGTGCGTGTCGCGCGCGAGCGCGAGGTAAGTCTGATAGGCGGGCGCCGGTTGGTCGCGCTGCAGCGCGACCTCGGCAGCGAGCACCTGGAATACGATCTGGCTCGTTAGCGGCACGCCGGGCAGGGACTTCTGGTCTTCCGCCGATGCCGGGCCGAGCGGATCCGGCAAGGTGACCGAGGTGTCGTCCGAGTCCGGCGAGGGGTCCTGCGCGTAAGCGGGCACGGCCGCCAGTGCCCAGACTGCGAGCGCTGCCGCACCGAGCATCCGGCGAGCGGACACGGCGTGCGGTACGCGGAATGCGCTAGCCGGGCGCTTCAAAAACAGCTTCACGAAGGACAAGTTCATGGAAATCCGTTCAATGTTTCGGACGATTGTAACGCGCTCGCTACAATACGCGCACAACCACTCACGCAAGTTGCACACCAGTTAGACATGCCAGAGTTGCCAGAAGTTGAGGTTACCCGACGGGGAATCGAACCGTATGTGTCCGGGCGCAAGGTTGAGCGCGTGGATGTGCGCACGCCCGCATTGCGCTGGCCAATTCCGGCCGATCTTGCGAAAACCTTGCGCGGCCATGTGGTGCGCAAGGTCGAGCGGCGCGGCAAGTACCTGCTGTTCGAGATCGACGCGGGCTGGTTCATCGTGCATCTTGGCATGACTGGGACGCTGCGGGTGCTGCGTCACGTGCCGCATCCGCCGGCCGCGGCGAAGCACGATCACATCGACTGGATCTTCGACGAGTTCATTTTGCGCTATCGGGATCCGCGGCGCTTCGGCGCCGTGCTGTGGCATCCGCGCGAAGCCGGCGACGTGCTCGAGCATCCGTTGCTCGCGAGCCTCGGCGTCGAACCGTTTTCGCCCGCGTTCTCCGGCGCGCTGATGCACCGGCTCACGCGGGGCCGCAAAGTCTCGGTGAAGCAGGCGCTGCTGGCGGGCGAAATCGTGGTCGGCGTGGGCAATATCTACGCGTCGGAGAGCCTGTTTCGCGCCGGCATCCGGCCGACCACCGCGGCGGGGCGCGTCTCGCTCGTGCGCTACGAGTTGCTGGCGGACGCCGTGCGCGTGACGCTCGCCGCCGCCATCGAGAAGGGCGGCAGCACGTTGCGCGACTTCGTTGGCAGCAACGGCGAAAGCGGTTACTTCCAGCTCGATTATTTCGTCTATGATCGCGCCGGACTGCCATGCCGCGTGTGTGGAACGCCGATCAAACAGATCGTGCAAGGGCAGCGTTCAACGTATTTCTGTCCCACCTGCCAGCGCTAATTCGTCGATGCCTTCTCGCTTAACTCCGCGTTCCACTTCGTCCGCCGCGCCGCAAGCGCCTGCTGTTCCAGTCATGTCTGATTTTTCCGCGCGTCTGATCGCGTGGCAGCGTCAGCATGGCCGGCATGATTTGCCGTGGCAGAACACGCGCGATCCGTATCGCATCTGGTTGTCGGAAATCATGCTGCAGCAGACGCAGGTGTCGACGGTGATTCCGTACTACGCGAAATTTCTCGCGCGTTTTCCGACCGTCGCCGCGCTCGCCACCGCGCCGTCTGACGACGTGATGGCGTTGTGGGCCGGCCTGGGCTATTACACACGTGCGCGCAACCTGCATCGCTGCGCGCAAGTCGTGGTCGAGCAACATGGCGGTGCGTTTCCGGCATCGGTCGAGGAACTGGCGGAATTGCCGGGCATCGGCCGCTCGACGGCTGCGGCGATCGCGTCCTTCGCATTCGGCGCGCGCGCGACGATTCTCGACGGCAACGTGAAGCGCGTGCTGGCGCGCGTGTTCGGCGTCGAAGGTTTTCCCGGCGAAAAGAAAGTCGAAAACGCGATGTGGACGCTGGCGGAGTCACTGCTTCCGTCGAACGCATCGGATGCGGACGTCAGCGCGTACACGCAAGGCTTGATGGATCTCGGCGCGACCCTGTGCGTGCGCGGCAAGCCGGACTGCCTGCGCTGCCCGTTCGCCGCCGACTGCGTCGCCAACCTGACCGGACGTCAGCGCGTACTGCCCACGGCGCGTCCGAAAAAGACCGTGCCGACGCGTCGCACATGGATGCTGGTGCTGCGCGACGGCAACGCGGTGATGCTGGAGAAGCGCCCGCCGTCCGGTATCTGGGGCGGCTTGTGGAGCCTGCCCGAAGCCGCCGACGAAGCCGCGCTCGCCGAACGTGCGCGCGCTTTCGGTGGCGACGGTGCGGTCTCTCCGCTTGCGCCGCTCACGCATGTGTTCACGCATTTCAAACTGGATATCGAGCCGCGCCTCGCGGAACTGGATCGCGGAGTCGGCGTTTTGGCCGCGCTGGGCGATGCCGACACCGCGTGGGTCGCGCTCAGCGATCTCGATTCGTTCGGTGTTCCGGCGCCCGTGCGCAAGCTGCTGGACGGGTTGCAGGGCTCGCTGATCTGATCAATCCGCCAGGAGCGCGGCGGCCGCCTTCAAAGTAATTGATGCTGCTGCATATAGTGATGAACCACGTCGATCCGCGCGCCGGCGTCCTGCAATTCCATCAGTTTCTGGCGAGCACGCAGCGCGATCGGCAGCACTTCGGCTAGACGGTTGGACACCCATGACGGATCTTCGAGTCTGAACGGTTCCGCGAACGGCAGGCTGTCCGGATCGCGTTCGCGGATCGTCGCGATGATCCGTTCGAGCACTTCCGCGCATGCGCCGAATTTGGCCAATTGCTCGTTGCCTTCGAGCGGCATGTCCTCGCCGAGCGGCTCAGCCATGCCGACCAGCAAACCGCTCGATTCGACGCGATGCGACAGCAGACGAAAACGCCGCGTGCCGCGCGCGCGAATCAGCAGCATGCCGAAGGCTTCGACATCGCACTCGTCGATCTCAGCGAGACAGCCGATTGCTTCGGGCACCGAAGGCTCCTCCGCACGCGCCACTTCCGCGCCGCTTTTCAGCAGACATACACCGAACGGCGTTTTTTCACGCAGACAGTCGCGCGCCATGTCGAGATAGCGCGCTTCGAAAATCTTCAGCGGCAGCAGTCCGTCGGGAAACAGCACCGTATGCAGCGGAAACAGCGGCACATCGGCAAGCACAGTAGAAGTAGAAGACATGGCGCAACGCTTCGAGTTGAGGCCGCGCGATGCGGCCGGTTAAGCCACTAACTTCGATGATTCGCCGGCTTCGACCGGCGCATCGCGGTGCCGCACAATGACGTTCGCCGACGCTGCGAGACGCGCGGCGAGCGTCTCCGCAATGAATACCGAGCGGTGCTGGCCGCCCGTGCAACCGATCGCGACGGTCAGATAACTGCGGTTGTCGTCGCGGAAATGCGGGAGCCACTTGGCGAGAAATTTTTCGATGTCGTCGATCATTTCGTGCACGACCGGCAGCGCATCGAGAAAATCGATCACCGGTTTGTCGAGGCCGGTGAGCGGCCTCAGTTCATGATCGTAGTACGGGTTCGGCAAGGTGCGGACGTCGAACACGAAATCCGCGTCGAGCGGCACGCCGCGTTTGAAACCGAACGACTCGAACATCAGCACGAGCCCTGAATCTTTCTGTTCGATGAAGCGCTTGACCCACGCACGCAGCACGTTCGCGCGCAGATTGCTGGTGTCGATCTGATGGCCGAACTCCGCCAGACCCGCCACGAGTTCGCGTTCGCGCTCGATTGCTTCGGCGAGCGAGGTGAGCAGGCCGACGTCGGCGTCGTGCGAAGTGGAACCGGACAGCGGATGGCGGCGGCGCGTTTCGGAGAAGCGTTGAATCAGCGACTGCGTGCTTGCGTTGAGGAACAGCACGCGTACGTCGTGGGCACGGGACAGGTCGCGGATCATGGCGGGCATTTCGTCGAGCGAGGCGCTCGAGCGCGCGTCGATCGCGACCGCGAGGCGGTCTTGCCCGTCCTCGGCGAGATAGGAGGCCAGTTGCGGCAGGAAGCGCGGCGGCAAGTTGTCGACGCAGTAATAGCCTGCGTCTTCAAGCGCGTTCAGGGCAACTGATTTGCCGGAGCCGGATATACCGGTGATCAGAATTATGCGCATGGAGTCGTCAAAACCGTACATTTCATCATAGCATCTGGTCCTCCCGCGCGTACCCGCGGCCTGCCGTTGACTGCGGATACGGCCGAGTCTTGCGGACTCAGATCAGTTTGCCGGGAAACTGGCTGTCGGGATCTTGCATGGCGAGGCGCTGGCGATCCATGAAGTCGCGCAGCGTGTCGATGCCGCGCAGTTGCAGGATCGTGTTGCGCACGGCGGCTTCGACCAGTACGGCGAGGTTGCGGCCGGCCGCCACTTGAATCGTGACCTTGCTGATCGGCAGGCCTAGCACGTCGACGGTCTGGCTTTCCAGCGGCAGCCGCTGGAATTCGCCATCGGGACGGCGGACCAGTTGCACGATCAGCTTGAGCTTCATTTTCCGGCGCACCGCGGTTTCACCGAAAATCGTCTTGATGTCGAGCAGGCCGAGGCCGCGCACTTCCAGCAGGTTTTGCAGCAACGGCGGGCAGCGGCCTTCGACGAAATCGGGACCGAGGCGCACGAAATCGACCGCGTCGTCGGCAACGAGGCCGTGGCCGCGGCTGATCAATTCCAGCCCGAGTTCGCTCTTGCCGAGGCCCGAGTCGCCAGTGAGCAGCACGCCCATGCCGAGAATGTCGAGAAACACGCCGTGCAACGTGGCACGCGGCGCGAGAATGCGCGACATGTAGAGGCGCAGGCTGTCGATCACCGCGGCGGCGGACATCGGCGTGGTGAACAGCGGCGTGGACGAGCGCGTGCAGCGCAGGACCAGTTCCGGCGGTGCGGCGACGCCGCCCGCCACCACCAGAAACGGCGGTTCCAACGCAATCAGCTCGGCCATGTGGCGCGAGCGGTCTTCGTCGGTTTGGCGCTTGTAGTAGTCGATTTCGGCGTCGCCGAGCACCTGGATCCGGTTCGGGTGGATCAGGTTCAAGTGGCCGACGAGGTCGGCGCTCGACGTGGCATTGGCGACCGATTCCGAAGAAAAGCCGCGCTCCCAGCCTTCATGCCCCGTCAGCCAGCTGAGCTTCAGCATGGCCGCGTTATCGTCGAAAATGCTTTGGGCGTTGATGCTGGACGTATCCATGAGTCAGTGACTCCAGTGTGGGCCGCTTGCCGGACAAAGCAACGGCCGCGCTAGCGCGGGCCGATTGCGTTGTCGGACTGTATCCGCACCTGCGCGGATCACCGGCGTGCGGATAACCGCCGATGCATCAAGGTTGCCACTGAGTGAGCAGGCGATGCAATGATTCGCGGTCTTCTTCCGTATGCAGGCGCTCGCGGGCTTCGCGATCGGACAGCAACTGCGCGATTTCCGAAAGGATTTCGAGGTGCTGTTGGGTGGCCTGTTCGGGCACGAGCAGGAAGATGAGCAACGAGACCGGCTGACCGTCGGGCGATTCGAAGGGGATGGCTTCGGCAAGACGGACGAACGCGGCGAGCGGCTGCTTCAAGCCTTTGATCCGGCCATGCGGAATCGCCACGCCTTCACCAAGGCCAGTCGATCCGAGGCGCTCGCGCGCGAACAGATTGTCAGTGACCGTGCTACGGGCGATGCCGTTCTGGTTCTCGAAGATCAGGCCCGCTTGCTCGAACACACGTTTCTTGCTGGTGACCGATAGTCCGACGACGACGTTCTCGAGGGGAAGAAATTTGGCTAAACGATTCATGTTGACAGGCGAAAACGTGGCCTGGGTTCTCCTCGCTGGGGCGTTTGAGTGGCGTTCCATTCGTTCGATGCTCACGGCGACATGCGTTGGAATCCGAAAGCGCAGGACTCCGGCCGACCGACTTTCGCTTGAGCTTACCTGACCCCGATGGTAACCGGAACATTATAGAACAGGGTAGCCACGGATGGTGCGGCGCGCCATCAATGCGTATTGAGTTCTTTTGAAGCGAGGGCAGAGGGTGCGACGCCGCGCGAAAAGCAGCGTCCGGAAACAAAAAACCGCCCGGGTCCGGGCGGTTTCGCTGGTTAAGGGAAGACGAAGAGCTAATGAAGAAACGAAAAGCGCCTTCTGGTTTCCCTTATTGCGGCGGCACGTCGAGTTGCGGCGCCGGTTGATACTTGATCGCCTCATGCGCATGGCCTTGCAGACGATCCTTATGGCGGATGACTTGCCGGTCAAGCTTGTCGATCATCAGATCGATCGCAGCGTACAGGTCGCTGTCACAGCTCTCGACAAAGATGTCCTTGCCCTTGAGATGCAGGTTGATTTCAACCTTTTGACGCTTTTCCTTTTCCTTGTGGTTGTCGACCGAGAGGACCACACTGCCGTCGATGACCTGATCAAAATGTCTTAGCACCCTATCCAGTTTGGTGATCACGTATTCGCGCAACGCAGGCGTTACTTCGAGGTGGTGTCCACTGATCTGCAGATTCATAGTGCTTCTCCAAGCTAATGGCCGCTTGGTCCGCACGATGACGAAGGTCCGGTCGATCTGTCGGCTTGCCTGAGTCGCCCCCCGGTGGCTGACTGCTGGCAGGTCGCATCGGCCGGCCTGTCCGCCAACTGCGGAGCGGCCGGTAAATGCCCGCCGCGGAACGCGACGGGCTCAAGACAAACGCCGGGCCGCCCCAAGTTGTCTTGCCCCCTCGGGGGGGCTGGCGCGAAGCGACAGCTTGGGGGCGCGCTACAGAGACTTGCGCAGGTTGACTGCCGGGATCTTGAGCGCTTCACGGTACTTCGCAACGGTACGCCGTGCGACCACGAAGCCCTGTTCCGCCAGCAGTTCGGCTATGCGACTGTCCGAAAGAGGAGATTTCGGGTTTTCCGCTCCTATCAGTTGCTTGATAAGCGCGCGGATCGCCGTTGAAGACGCCGCGCCGCCCGTGTCAGTCGAAACGTGTGATCCGAAGAAGTACTTAAATTCAAGCGTCCCGAATGGGGTCAGCATGTATTTACCGGTTGTCACACGCGAGACAGTTGACTCGTGTAGGCCCAGCGTATCAGCAATTTCCCGCAAAACCAAGGGGCGCATGGCAATTTCGCCGTGGACAAAAAAGCTCTTCTGACGTTCCACAATTGCCTGCGCCACGCGCAGAATCGTCTCAAAACGCTGCTGGATATTTTTGATCAGCCAACGCGCTTCCTGCAGTTGCTGGCGCAACGAACCACTGCCCGGATCGCCCCGGTTATTGCGCAGAATATTCGCGTACAGATGATTAATTCGCAGCTTCGGCACGACCTCCGGGTTCAGCTCGGCCTGCCAGCCCTGTGCCGTTTTGCGCACCATGATGTCCGGAACGACATAGTCCGCTTCGGCCTTGCCATAGGCCGCGCCCGGAAACGGTTCGAGCGAGCGGATCAGCACGTGCGCATCGCGCAGATCGTCGTCGTTGGCCTTCAGATGCTTGCGCAGTCGCGTGAAATCGCGCGCCGCAAGCAGTTCGAGATGGTGAGCGACGATGTCGAGCGCGAGCGTGCGTGTAGGCGAGCCATCGAGCCGCAACAATTGCAGCTTGAGACATTCCGACGCGGAGCGCGCACCGACCCCGGCCGGGTCGAAGCTATGCAGCAGCGCGAGCGCGGCGTTCATTTCGTCGAGGTCGACTTCGAGCTCTGCGGGCAGATCGGCCAGCACTTCTTCGAGCGTGGCGGCCAGGTAGCCGTCGTCGTCGAGCGATTCGATCAGGAAGGTGATCAGCGCCCGGTCGCGCTGGCTTGCCTGGGTGACGCGCAATTGCGCCATCAGGTGATCGCGCAGCGAGGTGCTCGATTCGTGGATTTGCAGCGGCGGCAGGTCGTCGTCGTCAGAGGCGTTGCCGGAGCGGCCGTAGTCGTCGAGATTCCATTGCGACGCGTCGCCGTTGCCGTCGCCCGCGAGGCCGTTGTATTCGTCGACGCCCTGAGGCTCACCGTTCTCTGCGCGCTCGCTGCTGGACGAGGACGACGTATTGCCGCCCATCTGGTCGGGCGGCGGGGAAGAGTTGGGCGCCTGCGCGATCAGCGAGCCGTCGGCTGCTACGCGCAACGGGCTCGCGATCCAGTCGTCCTCGTTTTCGAGGAGCGGATTCTGCGAGATCGCCATTGCAACTTCTTGCTGCAATTCGAGCGTAGACAACTGCAGCAGCCGGATGGACTGCTGCAGCTGCGGCGTCAGCGCAAGATGCTGCGATAGGCGGAGTTGGAGGCTGGCTTTCATGGCAAGTTGAGATTCATTGTAGAGAGTTTGCCACGACCGCGATACCTTGCGACATTCGCAATTACGCATGCGCCAGTTTTGGGCGGCGACGGGCGCAAGACGGCCCGGCTCAAAAATGCGGATGTGCGGTTGCCGCATGGAGGGGCCCGGCCGGTGCGCGCTCGCACGGCCGGTAATCCCTCATGCGCTTACATGCGGAAGTGCTCGCCCAGATAGACGCGCCGCACGCTTTCGTTTTCGATGATGTCGCTCGGCGCGCCGGCGGCCAGCACGCTGCCGTCGCTGATGATGTAGGCGTGATCGCAGATGCCGAGCGTTTCACGCACGTTGTGGTCGGTGATCAGCACGCCGATATTGCGCTGCTTCAGAAATTTAACGATCTTCTGAATTTCCAGCACGGCGATCGGGTCGACGCCCGCAAACGGTTCGTCGAGCAGAATAAAGCTCGGATTGGTAGCCAGCGCCCGGGCGATCTCGACCCGGCGACGCTCGCCGCCCGACAGCGAGAGCGCCGGATTTTCGCGCAAGTGCGCAATCTGCAACTCGTCGAGCAGGGCTTCCGTGCGGCTCGTAATGGCGTCCTTGCTGAGCCGCGAGCCGTTGTCTTCGTGCTGCAATTCCAGCACTGCGCGAATGTTTTCTTCGACGCTCAGCTTGCGGAACACCGAAGCTTCCTGCGGCAGATACGACAAACCCAGCGAAGCGCGTTTATGGATCGGCAGCAGGCTGATCGACTTGCCGTCCAGATCGATCTCACCCGCGTCGAGCGGCACGAGGCCGACGATCATATAGAACGAAGTGGTCTTGCCCGCGCCGTTGGGGCCAAGCAGACCGACCACTTCGCCGCTTTTCACGTCGAGCGACACGTCTTTGACGACCGTGCGCGAGCCGTAACGCTTCTTCAGGTTGCGCACCACCAGCGAACTGCTGGTGCCGGCCGGCTTGCGATTGGGGAGGGACGCTGAGGTGCTCACTGGTTCGGGGCTCCCTGGATCGTCGTGGACGGCGCAAGCGTGGCCGACGCGCCGTTCAGCGGCGCTGCGCCGCCATTGCGCGGCGACAGCATGGCGCGCACGCGGCCAGTCGGGTTGCCGGGGCCGGCGACGTCCTTGCCCGCCTTCGCCGTGTAGAAGTCGTTCTGGCCGTCGTACGTGACGACGCTGCCGTGTACCTGGTCCATCACCGTGGAGAGGCCTTGCAGGCGCTTCACGGTAGCGTTGGTGGTAAGCGTGGTCAGATCCTGCTTGCCGTCGTAGTCGATACGAACAGCCGTGCCTTCAATGTACTCGTCGAGGCCTTCGCGCTTCTGGCGGAAGTACGACAGATTGCCGCCGCTCGAAGTGCCGGTGGCGTACTGATAGCCCTGCGGATCTTGCGTCACTTCGACACGGTCGGCCTTGATGACGATCGTGCCTTTGGTGGCGACCACATGGCCTGTGAAGATGTTGACCTGCTTCAGGTCGTCGTAAGTCATGTTGTCCGCTTCGATGTTCAGCGGCTTGTCCTTGTCGGCACGGTCGGCGTGCGCGAGCGGCGCGAAGCCGGCAAGCGGCAACGCGACGATTAGCGCAGCGAGTCCGGCGCGCCACGCGGACAGGGTGCGTGGGCGGCCGGTATCAAAACGGGGGAACGATTCGTTCATGCAGTCACGCCTGGAATAGATTACCCGGGTTGCTTGGGCGAGCTGCCGCCTGCTTCGGACGGGGCGATGTTGCCTTTCACGTTGCCGAACAGCTGCATCACCCGGGTGACGTTGTTGTAGTTCATGCCGCTGGCAGTCATCACCGACATGCCGCGCTGAAGTTTAACCGGCTTTTCAGTCTCGATCACATCGTCGTTGACCAGCACCCTAAAATGCTGCGAATCCGCTTGCATCTGCGGATCTCCGTAGCCGGGCGCCCGCACGATGCGCGCGTTGTCATACAGATCGACGATCGACGCGTCGCCGTTCACCTTGCCGGTGTCGCCGGTTGCCGTGACGATCGGCTTGCCGGGCTGGAACGCGCGCATGGCCGGCTTGACCAGGTCGCTCAGCTCGTCGTCTTCGTAATGGATCAGCGACTGGGCGGTCAGCCGGTATTGCGTCGAGCCCGACTGATCGAGTTCGGAAACCGAGAAGTTGTCGGCGAAGTAGTCCGGCGTGTGCTCCTTGGGGCGCACCACGCCTTCGTTCTGCCGGGGCAGGGTGGCTTGCAGCAGCCACCACGTGATACCGGCGAGCGCAGCCATGGCGACCAGCGGAATCAGCGACGTCAGGCGAAACTGGTTCATCCGACGAGGCCCCGCTGTTCGCCGCTACAGGCGGCCGCGAGCAGCGCTTCGTATTTGTGCTGCGCGCGCAGCAGCGTATCCACGACTTCACG
This sequence comes from Paraburkholderia sp. BL25I1N1, assembly GCF_003002025.1. GTDB lineage: Bacteria > Pseudomonadota > Gammaproteobacteria > Burkholderiales > Burkholderiaceae > Paraburkholderia. The sequence goes on along the minus strand of NZ_PVZB01000009.1, from coordinate 137,153 downwards.
CGCCGCGCCGTGGCCGCCGCGTGCCTCGCTGACCCAATGGGCCCGCGCGATCACCTCGGGATGCGAGTTGGCCGGCGCGGCCGCGAAGCCGACCTTCAGCATCACGGCGAGATCGACCCAGTCGTCGCCCATGTAGCCGCATTCTTCGGCGCTCAGGCCGGTTTGCTGCAACAGGTCCGCGAACGCCTGAGGTTTGTCCTGCACGCCCTGATAGACGTGCGTGACGTTCATTTCCTTCGCCCGTACCGCGACGATGCCCGACTTGCGCCCCGTGATGATCGCCGTCTCGATGCCGGCCTCGCGCAGCAGCTTCATGCCGTGGCCGTCCATCGAATGGAAGCCCTTCATCGTGTCGCCTTCCGCCGTGAACAGCAGGCCGCCGTCGGTCAGCACGCCGTCGACGTCGAAAATCATCAGCTTGACGCGGCTTGCGCGTTCGGTCGCGGTGGGCGGAGCAATGGCCATCAGATCACCTTCTTCGAGAACAGGTCGTGCATGTTGAGTGCGCCGATCAGCTTGCCTGCTTCGTCGACGACCAGCATCTGATTGATCCGGTGGCGCTCCATCAGTTCCACGGCTTCCACCGCGAGTTGATCCGGACCGATGGTGCGCGGGCCGGCGGTCATGACCGAGGCGATCGACAGTTCGCGGAAATCGCCGTCGCGTTCGAGCACGCGGCGCAGGTCGCCGTCGGTAAAGATGCCGGCGACGCGCTCATCCTGATCGACGATCGCGGTCATGCCCATACGCTTGGCGGTCAACTGAAACAGCGCGTCGCGCACGGTTGCGTCGGGCGTGACCTTCGGCACCTGGTCGCCGGTACGCATGACGTCGCGGACATAAGTGAGCAGGCGCCGGCCGAGTGCGCCGCCCGGATGCGAGCGCGCGAAGTCGTCGCGGCCGAAGCCGCGCGCGTCGAGCACCGCGACCGCAAGCGCATCGCCGAGCGCGAGCGCGGCGGTGGTGCTGGCGGTGGGCGCAAGATTCATCGGGCAGGCTTCTTTCGCTACGCCGGAATTCAGGTGCACGTCGGCCAGTTGTGCGAGACTCGATGACGGACGGCCCGTCATGGCAATCAGCTTCGCGCCGAGCCGCTTGATGAGCGGCAGAATCGCCACGAGTTCTTCGGTTTCACCGGAATTGGACAGTGCGAGGAACACGTCCTCGGCGGTGACCATGCCGAGGTCGCCGTGGCTGGCTTCAGCGGGATGCACGAAGAATGCCGGCGTGCCGGTGCTGGCGAGCGTGGCCGCGAGCTTGCGGGCCACGTGGCCGGATTTGCCGATGCCGGAAACGACCACGCGCCCGCGACAACCCAGGATGAAGTCGACCGCCCCGACGAAACCATCGTCGAGTTGATCGCGAAGCGCGCGCACGGCGTCCGCTTCGATGTCGAGCACGTCGCGAGCGAGCGCGAGTGCCCGGTCGCCATTGATTTTCGCTATCATTCGCGAAGTATAGCAAAGGCGCCTGTTCGCCGCGCCGGGCCTGCTGTGCCGAGCCGCTGTCTTTATCGCTGCCTTTAACGGCCCCTCAACCTTGTCGCACGGCGTTTCTCGTGCGCGGTTCCGCTGACGAACGAGGACGCTTTACCGATGCGTTTTTGCCGATGATTTCCCCCCTCGAAATGACGCTGTTCCTGCTGCTGGCATCGGTGGCGGGCGTGGTGGTGTTTCGCTTTCTGAATCTTCCGCCGATGCTCGGCTATCTCACGGTGGGCATCGTCGTCGGTCCGCATGCGTTCGGTCTGATTCCCGACTCGGCGGGCGCGCAGAACCTGGCCGAGTTCGGCGTGGTGTTCCTGATGTTTTCGATCGGGCTGGAGTTCTCACTCGCCAAGCTGCGTTCGATGCGCCGCCTCGTGTTCGGCCTCGGCCTGTTGCAGGTGATCGGCACGATCGCGGTGGCGGTCTCGCTCGGCTTCGTGCTGGAGCGCTGGGTGCACATCACGTGGCAGGCGAGCGTGGCGCTGGGCGGCGCGCTCGCCATGTCGTCGACGGCGATCGTCAGCAAGATGCTGGCGGAGCGGCTCGAGATCGAGACCGAGCACGGCCGCAATATCTTCGGCGTGTTGCTGTTCCAGGATCTGGCGGTGGTGCCGCTGCTCATCGTCATCGCTGCGCTGGGCGGCAACTCGGAAGATCTCGTCAGCTCGCTCGGCGTCGCGGCCATCAAGATCGTCGTGGCGTTGTCGCTACTCTTGATCGTGGGCCAGCGCTTCATGACGCGCTGGTTCAACGTGGTGGCGCGGCGCCGCTCGCAGGAACTGTTCATTCTCAATCTGTTGCTGGTGACGCTGGGTTGCGCGTTCATCACGGACAAGTTCGGTTTGTCGCTCGCGCTCGGCGCGTTCATCGCCGGCATGCTGATCGCCGAGACGCCGTACCGGCATCAAGTGGAAGAAGACATCAAGCCGTTTCGCGACGTGCTGCTCGGGCTGTTCTTCATTACCACCGGCATGCTGCTCAATCCGCGCGTGATCTGGGAGCATCCGCTGATCGTGCTCGGCTTTCTGGTTGGCCCGATTCTGCTGAAAGCGATCATGGTGACGGGCCTGTCGCGCCTGTTCGGCGCGTCGCCGGGCGTCGCGATGCGCACCGGCATCGGCCTCGCGCAAGCGGGCGAGTTCGGCTTCGTGCTGCTGAATCTGATTCTCGACAAGCATCTCGTCGACGCCACCCTGCTGCAGGCGATTCTCGCAGCCATGCTGCTGTCGATGCTGGCCGCGCCGTTCATGATCCAGAACGCGGACCGGATCGTGCTGCGGTTGTCGTCGACTGAATGGATGATGCAGTCGTTGCAAATGACGCGCATCGCCACGCAGAGTCTCAAACAAAGCGGTCACGTGATCATTTGCGGCTACGGCCGTGCCGGGCAGAATCTGGCGCGCATGCTGGAACATGAAGGATTGTCGTACGTCGCGCTCGACCTCGATCCCGATCGTGTCGCGGCAGCGGCGGCTGCGGGTGAATCGGTCGTATTCGGCGATGCCGGACGGCGCGAGTCGCTGCTTGCAGCCGGTATCCATCGGGCGGCAACGGTTGCGATCACCTATGCGAATACGCCGTCGGCATTGCGCGTGCTGCACAACATCCACGAACTGGAGCCGACGCTGCCGGTGATCGTTCGCACCGTCGACGACGCCGATCTGGAAAAACTGCTGGCAGCGGGCGCGACCGAGGTGATTCCGGAAATCGTCGAGGGCAGTCTGATGCTCGCCTCGCACACGCTCGTGGTGATGGGCGTGCCGATGCGGCGCGTGGTGCGTCGCGTGGAAGAGATGCGCGATGAACGCTACGCGCTGCTGCGCGGCTATTTCCACGGCGCCGACGACGTGGACGACGACGACGGCCACGAACAGGTGCGGCTACAATCGGTGCCGGTCGACGAAAACGCGGACGCGGTAGGCCGGACGCTCGCGGACCTGGGCCTGTTCGAGATCGGTGTCGAAGTGACGGCGATTCGCCGGCACGGCATTCGCGGCGTCGAGCCGGATCCGTCCACCAAGCTGCGCGCGAGCGACATCGTGGTGTTGCGCGGTTTGCCCGAGCAGTTGGCGGAGGCCGAGGAACGGCTCTCGAAGCACCGGCGCGCAGGCGCCGCCGCGGCCTGAAACTTGCGCTCCGTCCCGGGCAAGTGAGCCTGCCGGCCGCTGCCGGTTTAGTTTTTCATCGGACCTGTTGAGGTCCATCCGGAGACATCATGTCCAACGCGCTCGCGAGCGCGCCGCTCGATGCGGCCGACTACATCAAAAGCCACATTCGCACGGTGCCCGACTGGCCGCAGCCGGGCGTGCAGTTTCGCGATATCACGCCGCTCCTGCAGGAGCCAAAGTCGCTGCGCGTGCTGATCGATCTGTTCGTGCAGCGTTATATCGACGCCGAGCTGGACTACATTGCCGGGCTGGACGCGCGCGGTTTCATCATCGGGCCGATTCTCGCGTATGAACTGAACCTCGGCTTCATTCCGATCCGCAAGGCGGGCAAACTGCCCTACAAGCGCGTCGCGCAATCATATGAGCTCGAATACGGCACGGCGACCGTCGAGATTCATGAGGACGCCTGCAAGCCGGGCGACCGCGTGGTGATCATCGACGATCTGATCGCGACCGGCGGCACGATGATGGCCGGCAAGATGCTGCTCGAGCGCCTCGGCGCGGTTGTCGTGGAAGGCGCAGCGATCATCGATCTGCCCGAGCTCGGCGGTTCGAAGCTGCTCAGCGAGGGCGGCCTCGCGCTTTATACGGTGACCCGATTCGACGGTCATTGATCGCACGCGGCCCTAGCCGCGGTGAACTTCTTCTCGTCCATAAGAAGGTAAGAACGATGCCCAACTTCCTGCTGTTTCTCGCCACATCGATCGCCATTACCATGGCGCCCGGCCCCGACAATCTGCAAGTGCTCGCACGCGGCATCTCGCAGGGCCGCGCGGCGGGACTCGTCGCGGCGCTCGGCTTTGCGGCCGGCATCACGTTTCACACGACGCTCGCCGCGCTCGGCGTGGCCGCGTTGCTGCGCTCGTCGCCGGTGGCCTTTGAAGTCATCAAACTGGCCGGCGCCGCGTATCTGATCTGGATCGGCATCAAGGCGCTGCGCAGCCAGGGTCTGGCGACCGCGCACGAGCGCGCGCCGCAGCCGTTGATGGCGGTGTTTCGCCAGAGTGTGCTCGGCAATCTCCTGAACCCGAAGGTGACGTTGTTCTTCGTGGTGTTCCTGCCGCAGTTCGTGCAGCCGCACGGCACGCAAAGCGTCACGCTGCAGATGCTCGAACTCGGCGTGTTGTTCATGCTGCAGACCGTGGTGGTGTTTTCGCTGTTCGGCGTGTGCGCGGGGATGATCGGCGGTTGGCTGAAACGCCGTCCGCGTGTCGGTGTGTGGCTCGATCGCCTGGCCGGCGCCACGTTCATCGCAATCGGGATTCGCGTCGCGTTGCGTGATTGACGGGATTGCGCGGACATTAGTTTGGAGCGTTAAATGACTTTGCCATGCATTACCGCCGCGCGCCGCTTCGACGTGCAGGCGCATGTGCCGTTCTGTATCGACGCCGAACAGGTCGGCTGGATCCGCACGGGCGATGTGCCATTGCTTGCGCGCTGGCCCGATGTGTTCGATATCGACAGTGGCCGTGTGACTCTGGCGCCCGCATTCAATACGGTGGATTTGCGCAGCGCCGCGCTCGGTTCCGTGATCGGCGCGCTCGCCGCTGAAGACCGCATTCCGGGCTGGCGCAACGAGACCTACGCGATCCGCAATGCGTTCGATGCGCCGCCGCTCGCGTATATCGAGCGCGCGGCGTCGCGCTTCTTCGGAACGATGACCTACGCGGTGCATCTGAACGGCGTCGTAGAATACGCGGATAGCGGGGCGCCCCGTGGCGCGCCGCAATTGTGGATCGCGCGCCGCAGCGACACCAAGGCGACCGACCCGGGCATGCTCGACAATGTCGTGGCGGGCGGGATCGGCTGGGGCTTCGGCGTCGCGGAAACGATCGTCAAGGAATGCTGGGAAGAAGCCGGCATTCCCGAGGAGATCGCCACTCGCGCCGTGGCGGGGCGCACTGCGCATGTGCTGCAAACGTTGCCGGAAGGCACGCAGGCCGAACAGATTTTTATCTACGACCTCGCGCTACCGGCCGATTTCGCGCCGCGCAATCAGGATGGCGAAGTGGGTGAACACCGGCTCGCGCGTATCGACGAAGCGGCGCGCTGGATCGAGGAGGGCGCCATGACCGTCGACGCGAGCCTGGCCACGTTGGATTGCCTGTTGCGCCGCCGCTGGATCGATGAAGACGCGTGTGCCGGCATCGAGGCGTTGTTCGTGCCGCCGGTATTCGCCTGAGCGCCGCATCGGTGCGCGTGCGACGACCATGCCGAAGCGCGCCGCGTCGAACCAGACACACCGAACAAACCACGCATTGAAGAAGGGAGTCACCCAGGTCATGTCGACCGATCACAGCTTTATCCTCAAACTGTCGTGCGCCGACCGGCCCGGCATCGTTCACGCCGTATCGGGCTTTCTGTTCGAGCGTGGCAGCAATATTCTCGACTCCGCGCAGTTCGGCGACAGCCGCACCGGCGAGTTCTTCATGCGCGTGCATTTCCAGCAGGTGGGCGGCGATCCGGGTCTGGGGGCGCTACGCGAGTCGTTCGCGACGCTCGCCGGGCAGTTCGGTATGCGCTGGGAGTTGCACGACGCGTCGGTCAAGCCGCGCGTGGTGATCATGGTGTCGAAGATCGGCCATTGCCTGAACGATCTGCTGTTCCGCTACCGCACCGGCCAGTTGGGTATCGAGATTCCGGCGATCATCTCGAACCACAAGGAGTTCTATCAGCTCGCCGCCAGCTACGACATTCCGTTCCATCATTTCCCGCTGCTGGGCGCCACGCCCGACGCGAAGGCCGCGCAGGAAGCGCGCGTGCTCGAAGTGATCGACGAGCATCAAGCCGACCTGGTGGTGCTTGCGCGTTATATGCAGATTCTGTCGCCGAAGCTGTGCGAAGCGTTGGCCGGCCGCGCGATCAACATTCATCACTCGTTCCTGCCGAGCTTCAAGGGCGCGAAACCGTACTACCAGGCGTTCGATCGCGGCGTGAAACTGATCGGCGCGACCGCTCATTACGTGACGACGGATCTCGACGAAGGTCCGATCATCGAACAGGAAGTGGAGCGGGTCGACCACAGCATGACCCCGGAGCAACTTACGGCGATCGGCCGCGACGTGGAGTGCGTGACGCTGGCGCGTGCGGTGAAGTGGCACGTGGAGCATCGCGTCGTGTTGAACGGCAGCAAGTCGGTGGTGTTTCGCTAAGCGAAAAGCTGTTGCTGGCGGGCTCGGTAAGGAAGGCGGCGTCCGGATGATTCCGGCGCCGCCTTTTTGTTTGCCCGCATTTCAGGAGCGCGCCGCGGACCGGCCCGCTTCACGCGCGAGACTGGCGTTCTGCGCCGAACGGCGGCGCGCGCTCAGCTTCTTCAGCCAGATTAGCAGTCCCGTCGCGCTCAACACGGCGACCGCGATGCCGACAGCGCTAATCAGAATCCGTCCGCCGAGACCGAGGATGCGTCCCGAATGCAGAGGGAATTGCACCTGCACGAAAATATCGCCCGCCGTGCCCCTGCCGGGTATCTGCGCGCCGAGTTGCTTGCCGGTGGCCGCGTCCCAATACATCCACGGAACGCCGAGGCCGAAGTCGCCGTGCTCGTTGCCGGTCGCGTAGAAACCGACGCCGTATGCATGCATGAATTCCGCGTAGTAGATGCCGCCCGGCGCGACGCCGAGGTTCTGCGCGCGGCCTGCCTGCTCGGCCAGTTGCACGATACGTTCGCGGCTCAACACCTTGTCGCCGGGTTGCGGGGCGCGCAGAATTTCCGGGTTGTTGATCGGGTCCGGCGTGAGCTTCGAGAACAACGACACGATGGGGCGCACCACCGGCGCGGAGAGATTCATCGATACCGATGTCAGCGCAACGATCACCAGCAGGCCCCAGATCCACACGCCGCCCGAGCGGTGCAGATCGAAAGTGAACGTATAGCCGCCGCGCCCGAGGCGAAACGCGAACGACTTGCGCCATGCCTTGACGCTCGGAAACGACAGCCACAACGCGATCATGCTGTCGAACAGCCAGATGATGCCGACGATCCCCATCAACCACGTGCCGATGTCCACGCCGCCCGTAAACGGCAGTTGCAGCGTGTAGTGCAGCTTGTAAATGAACGGGATCAGATTGAGCCGCGCGAGCGAGACGGCGCCCCATTCGCGGCGTCCCTGGATCTCGCCGGTGGCCGGGTCGACGGCAATCTGATTGAAGTCGAGCGGGTAGGGCTTTCGGGTGCGCGGGTCGGTTCTCGGCAGCACCATCATTTGCAGCGTATGGCCTGGCTCGGCGGCCAGCGGCAGATACGTCACCTGAAGACGCGAGTCGGCCGCTTCCACACGACGCGCCAACTCCAGGCCCGACAGCGCCGGACCGGCGCTGCGGGCTTTGAAGAAGGCTGGGTTCAGCGCCGCGTCGAGCTCATGGTCCCACGCGATGATCGCGCCAGTCAGGCCGGCGACGAACAGAAACAGCGCTGTGGCGACACCGAACCAGCGGTGCAGACGGACGAGCTGACGCCTCATAGGCGAGCCGTCGCGATGGAGCAGGGCTTGGAAAGGGGTGTCACGGCACACGCTTCGTAAATGGGAATTGTTCGCATCTTATGGGAGTGTTGCCGTGCGCCGCAAGTTTTCCGTAAACGTGCGGCCAATGAAAAACGGCGCCGAAGCGCCGCTGTTTCCGTTCTGGTGGCGCGCTTCCCGCCGCCTCAAACCAACCGCAAGTAGATCAGTTCCCGCTTGATGTACGCATAGAAAATTGGTGCCGCGACCACGCCGGGAAGACCGAACGCGGCTTCCATGATGAGCATGGCGATCAGCAATTCCCACGCGCGCGCCTCGATCTGTCCGCCCACGATGCGCGCGTTCAGGAAGTACTCGAGCTTGTGAATCAGGATCAGGAACACAAGCGACATGACCGCTGCGGGAAAGCTCACCGAGAGCGCCACCGCGACGATGATCGTGTTCGAGATCAGATTGCCGATCACCGGCAGCAAGCCGACGATGAACGTGACCAGCACCAGCGTCTTCGACAACGGCAGCGTGTCGTGGAAGATCGGCAGGATTACCAGCAGGAAGATGCCCGTGAAGGCCGCGTTGATCGCCGAGATCTTTACCTGGGCGAACACGATGCGGCGAAACGCGTCGGCGAAACGTGTCACGCGTGTGACGAACGCCGTGGATAGCGGCAGACGCTGCATATGCTTCTGCGCGCCGACCGCGATGATCGCGCCGATAATCATGCCGATCAGAATATGCGTGAACGCGCGCGCCGCGGTCTTGCCGCTTTGCTGCAACATGTTGGCGTGCGTCTGCATCAGCTCCGCCGCCTTGGTTTTCATCTGTTCGGTATCGACCGGCAGATAGTTGGCGACGAATTGCGGAATCCGGCCGCGCGCCTGGTCGATCAGCTGCATGGCCTGGTCGAGCAGCTTCTGCACGCTCGGCACGTCGTTCTCGAAATGCTCGATGATGCCGAGCGTGAGCCCCGTCAACGCGCCCACGATCACCGTGGCCAGGAACACCACCGCGAGCCAGCGTGCCCGCTTGCTCGACATGTGGCGCTCGATGCGCGGCGCGATGGTGTGAACCAGTTGGAACACCAGCAGCCCGGCGAGCAACGCGCCGAGCAACCGGAGTTCGATGACCGCCCACATGCCGAACAGCATCACGATATAACTGCCGATCTCAACCGCCGACAGCTTCGGCAGGCTCATGTCGCTCGTCAGCCTGACCGGGCGTGGGCGTAGATCCTGCACTTGCCCGTCGTCGCGCGCCTGATTCCGCTTGGCCATGGCTTATTCCGTCTCCAACCGAGTTGTGCCGCGTTACTTACTTTTACTGGCCGCGCGTTTCAGCAGAGGCGCCAGGTACTTGCCGGTAAAACTTGCCTTTGACTTCGCAACTTGTTCCGGCGTGCCTTGGGCGATGATCTGCCCGCCGCCTGCTCCGCCTTCCGGACCGAGATCGATGACCCAGTCCGCAGTCTTTATTACATCGAGATTATGCTCGATGATCACGACGGTATTACCCTGGTCGCGTAATCGATGAATCACTTCGAGCAACAAGGCGATGTCATGGAAGTGCAAGCCGGTGGTCGGCTCATCAAGTATGTATAGCGTGCGACCCGTATCACGCTTGCTCAGTTCCAAAGATAGTTTGACCCGCTGCGCCTCGCCGCCCGACAGCGTGGTCGCCGACTGGCCCAGCCGGATATAACCCAGACCCACGTCCAGCAAGGTTTTCAGCTTGCGCGCAACGACCGGCACCGGCTTGAAGAACTCATAGGCGTTCTCCACCGTCATGTCGAGCACTTCGCTGATGTTCTTGCCTTTGTACTGCACGTCCAGCGTTTCGCGGTTGTAGCGCTTGCCGTGACAGACGTCGCACGGCACGTACACGTCGGGCAGGAAGTGCATCTCGACTTTCAGCACGCCGTCGCCCTGGCAGGACTCGCAGCGGCCGCCCTTCACGTTGAACGAGAAGCGGCCGGCTTCATAGCCGCGTTCCTTCGCCGCGGGCACGCCCGCGAACAGTTCGCGGATCGGCGTGAAGAGGCCCGTGTAGGTGGCCGGGTTCGAGCGCGGCGTGCGGCCGATCGGCGACTGGTCGACGTTGATGACCTTGTCGAAGTGCTCGAGGCCTTCAATCGATTCATACGGCGCCGGCTCCGTGGCCGAGCCGTACAGGTGATGCGCGACCGCGTGGTACAGCGTGTCGTTGATGAGCGTCGATTTGCCCGAACCGGACACGCCGGTCACGCAGGTGAGCAGGCCGACCGGCAGATCCAGCGACACGTGCTGCAGATTGTTGCCGTACGCCTCGACGATTCGCAGGCGCTTATCGTCGGGCTCCTTGCGTTCGTCGGGGAATTCGATGTTGCGCGCGCCGGACATGTACTGCCCGGTCATCGACGCCGCGTTCGCCTGCACCTGTTTGGGCGTGCCCTCGGCGATCACCATGCCGCCGTGTTCGCCCGCGCCCGGCCCCATGTCGACCACGTAGTCGGCCATGCGGATCATGTCCTCGTCGTGCTCGACGACGATCACCGAATTGCCGAGGTCGCGCAGATGCTTGAGCGTGGCGATCAGCCGGTCGTTATCGCGCTGATGCAGGCCGATGGACGGCTCGTCCAGCACGTACATCACCCCGGTCAGCCCCGAGCCGATCTGCGACGCGAGGCGAATGCGCTGCGCCTCGCCGCCCGACAGCGTTTCCGCGCTCCGTTCGAGCGACAGATAATCGAGCCCGACGTTGTTCAGGAACATCAGCCGCGCGACGATTTCCTTGACCACCTTGTCGGCGATTTCGCGCTTCGAGCCTTCCAGACGCAGCGTCTGGAAATAGCCGAGCGCGTCGCGCAGCGGCCAGCCGCTGATTTCGAAGATGCCGCGCGCGTCGCCGTCCGTGCCGATCCGCACGAAGCGGGCTTCGCGCCGCAGCCGCGTGCCGGCGCAGGCCGGGCAGGGCTGATTGTTCTGATACTTGGCGAGTTCTTCGCGCACCGCGACCGAATCGGTCTCGCGGTAACGCCGCTCCAGATTCGGGATGATCCCTTCGAATACATGCTCGCGCACCGAAGTACGGCCGCGTTCATTGATGTACGAGAACGGGATCTCCTGCTTGCCCGAACCGAACAGCAGGATCTTGCGGACTTTCTCCGGCAAGTCTTCGACAGCCGTGTCGATGTCGAACTCGTAGAACGCCGCGAGACTTTGCAGCATCTGGAAGTAGAACTGATTGCGCCGGTCCCAGCCCTTCACGGCGCCCGCTGCGAGCGACAGCGACGGATGCGCGACCACCCGCTTCGGATCAAAGAAGGTGATCTGGCCGAGGCCGTCGCATTCCGGGCATGCGCCCATCGGATTGTTGAACGAGAAGAGGCGCGGCTCCAGCTCCTGCAGCGAGTACGAGCAGATCGGGCAGGCGAACTTCGAGCTGAACAGGTGCTCCTTGTCCGTATCCATTTCGAGCGCGATCGCGCGGCCGTCGGCGAGACGCAGTGCCGTTTCGAACGATTCGGCGAGACGCTGCTTCATGTCGGGGCGCACTTTCAGGCGGTCCACGACCACGTCGATGGTGTGCTTGTCGTTCTTCTTCAGCTTGGGCAGCGAGTCGACTTCATAGATCTTCGCGACGCCTTCATTGGCGGTGCCGCCACCGGAGCGCACGCGGAAGCGGATAAAGCCTTGCGCCTGCATTTCCTCGAACAGTTCGACGTGCTCGCCTTTGCGATTCGCCACCACGGGCGCGAGGATCATCAGCTTCGTTTCTTCCGGCAACGCGAGCGCGGCGTCGACCATCTGCGAGACGCTTTGCGCTTCCAGCGGAATTTCGTGGTCCGGACAGTAAGGCGTGCCGACCCGCGCGAACAACAGGCGCAGATAGTCGTGAATCTCGGTGACGGTGCCGACCGTGGAACGCGGATTGTGCGAGGTCGCCTTCTGTTCGATCGAGATCGCCGGCGACAGGCCTTCGATCAGATCGACGTCCGGTTTCTCCATCAGTTGCAGGAACTGGCGTGCGTAGGCGGAGAGACTTTCGACGTAGCGCCGTTGTCCTTCCGCGTAAAGCGTGTCGAACGCCAGCGACGATTTGCCCGAGCCTGAAAGGCCCGTGATGACAACGAGCTTGTGACGGGGTAAATCGAGGTTGACGTTCTTCAGGTTGTGGGTGCGAGCCCCACGAATACGGATTTGTTCCACGGATTTATTCCATGAACTGGCGGAAAGAGGAAGAGGCTAAACCTGCTACTATAACGACTTTTCAAGACCGCCGTTACGGCTTCCTGACAGCCTGAAGAGGCGTCGAGGCGTGCTGTAAGGCAGCGGTCCAGCGCCGCGGGGAAGACGTCTAACTTGGGGCCATTTTCCGCGAGTACAAGGCAACACGAGGCACCGCGAGGCGCCAGCGGGAATGCAGGAAGGCTGTCGGCTCGAACGCCGCGGCGCTGCCGGCCCGCCGTCTTGCGGCAAGCCTCGCGGGCGTGGCCGCTCCGCCGCTGTGCCTGTCCGCGGTGTGCCGCCCAGCTCAATCTACGAACGCTCCCGATGTCCAATCCGTCCGCCATTTCCTCACGCATGAGCGCGCCTGAACTGCGCGCGACCGTGTCGCTTGCCGCCATCTTTGCGCTGCGCATGCTCGGTCTCTTCATGATCATGCCGGTGTTCTCGATCTACGCGAAGACCATCCCCGGCGGCGACAACGTGCTGCTGGTGGGTATCGCGCTCGGCGCGTACGGCGTGACGCAGTCCATGCTGTACATCTTTTACGGTTGGGTTTCCGACAAGGTCGGCCGCAAACCGGTCATTGCGACCGGTTTGCTGATTTTCGCGCTCGGCAGCTTCGTCGCGGCGGGCGCGCACGACATGACGTGGATCATCGTCGGACGGGTGATTCAGGGCATGGGCGCGGTGTCGTCGGCGGTGATCGCGTTTATCGCCGACCTGACCTCCGAGGAACATCGCACCAAGGCCATGGCGATGGTGGGCGGCAGCATCGGCGTGTCGTTCGCGGTGGCGATCGTCGGTGCGCCGATCGTGTTCCAGTGGGTCGGCATGAGCGGGCTGTTTACGCTGGTCGGCATCTTCTCGATTCTGGCGATCGGCGTGGTGCTGTGGATCGTGCCCGATGCGCCGAAGCCGGTGCACGTGCGCGCGCCGTTCGCCGAAGTGCTGCACAACGTCGAGCTGCTGCGTCTGAACTTCGGCGTGCTGGTCCTGCATGCCACGCAAACCGCACTGTTCCTCGTCGTACCGCGCATTCTCGAAGCGGGCGGCCTGCCGGTCGCGTCACATTGGAAAGTGTATTTGCCGGTCATGGGCCTTTCGTTCGTGATGATGGTGCCCGCGATCATCGCCGCTGAAAAGCGCGGCAAGATGAAAATCGTGCTGCTTTCCGCGATCGGTCTTATCCTGATCGGACAGTTGTTATTGGGCGTCGCTGCGCATACGATTCTGAGTGTGGCGGCGATCCTTTTTGTGTACTTTTTGGGCTTCAATATTCTTGAGGCTTCGCAGCCTTCGCTGGTGTCGAAACTGGCGCCGGGAACCCGCAAGGGCGCGGCGGCCGGCGTGTACAACACCACACAGTCGATCGGTCTTGCGCTGGGCGGTGTGGTCGGCGGTTGGCTGCTGAAAGTGGATGGTCAGAGCGCTGTCTTTTTTACGTGTTCGGGGCTCGTCTTGTGCTGGCTTATAATCGCCGCAAAGATGAAACAGCCGCCGCGCAAAGCGTAATACGGCGCATCCCGAACTCACCCAGAACTCACCCGGCGGCGGGCAGAGGCGCAGTTCCGGTCTCGGGCCTGCCGGCCCTGAAACGCGAAACCGTGTATTGCCGCGCCGTCCGTAACGGAATCAACAGGAGAAACTCATGGCATCCGTGAACAAGGTCATTCTCGTCGGCAATCTCGGAGCCGATCCGGAAGTCCGTTATCTGCCGAGCGGCGACGCAGTGGCGAACATCCGCCTTGCAACGACGGATCGGTACAAGGACAAGGCGTCCGGCGAAATGAAGGAAGCGACCGAATGGCACCGCGTGTCGTTCTTCGGCCGCCTCGCGGAAATCGTCTCCGAATATCTGAAGAAGGGTTCGTCGGTGTACCTGGAAGGGCGCATCCGCACCCGTAAGTGGCAGGCGCAAGACGGCACCGACCGTTACTCGACGGAAATCGTCGCCGAACAGATGCAAATGCTGGGCGGCCGCGGCGGTTCGATGGGCGGCGGTGGCGACGAAGGCGGCTATAGCCGTGGCGAACCGTCGGAACGCAGCGGTGGCGGCGGTGGCGGCCGCGCTGTGTCGGGCGGCGGTGCGCGTGGCGGTAGCGGTGGTGGCGGTGGCGGCGCAAGCCGTCCGAGCGCGCCGGCTGGCGGCGGGTTTGATGAGATGGATGACGATATTCCGTTCTGATTCATCCGCACTCGCGCAGAACTGATGCAATGAACCCCGCTCAAGCAGCGGGGTTTTTTATTTGCACGTCGCTTGGTCAACTCTGACGTAGACCCGTCGCCTCCGTCCCTGACCACTTGCCAGGGATAAACCTGGTCACGAGCACTGGCGTGCCTCAGCGGCTCATTTACGCCCATTGCGCGTCGTCTCCACGAATACCGCCTTGACATTCCCCCCTCCGACGACAATACTCAAACCACACTTTGTACGGACAAAGTAACAAAGATGGATAAGTTACTCGAAACAGGAGACAGGCATGGAGTCCGACGTCGCAGTCAAAAACCGCATTCGCGCCAGCTACGGCCGCTACCTCGAAGATTTTCAGGTGGGCGACATCTACGAACACCGCCCCGGGCGCACTATTACCGAAGCCGACAACATCCACTTCTCGCTGCTGACGATGAACTTCCATCCGATGCACTGCGACGCCGCCTACGCCGCCAAAAGCGAGTTCGGCCGCCTGCTCGTCAATAGCGGTCTGACGGTTGCCGTCGTGCTGGGTCTGTCGGTGAACGACGTGAGCGGCAAGGCGATCGCCAACCTCGGCTGGAAAGAGATTCGTCTGACCGGCCCGGTGTTTTGCGGCGACACGATCTATGCGGAATCCGAAGTGCTCGAAAAGCGCGAGTCGAAGTCGCGTCCGGGGCAGGGCATCGTCACCGTGCAGACCCGCGCGTTCAAGCAGGACGGCACGCCGATCATGGATTTCGTGCGCAGCGCCCTGGTGCCGGCGCGCGGGCACGGAGTGGGCGATTGATTGACGCGTCATCCGGCGTGAACCGCCCCATGTTTGGGCCGAGGGCCCGCCCTGTCTGAGAACGACCAGCAGCAAAACAGCGCACATCTGCCAGCAAGAGCAGTCAGTGCGTGGATTCCGGCGACGTCCGAACAGGCGTCACGATGCGGCGAGCGCCAACGCAGTCGCACGCACACCAAGGAGACAAAGGTGGCTATCGGTATCGTCAACTCGGGCGCGCGACTCGATCGCCTGCCCATCGCGTCCTTTCACTGGAAGGTCCTCGGGCTCATCAGCGCGGGCGCCTTTCTCGACGCCTTCGACATCTATCTCGCGGCCGGTGCGCTCGGCGCGATGGTGAAAGCGGGCTTCTCGGATCTGAAGCTGAACGCGCTTTTCATCTCGGTGACCTTTCTCGGCATGCTGATCGGCGCGGGTTTTGCCGGCTATCTCGGCGACCGCTTCGGCCGCCGCTCGTCATATCAGACAAACCTGTTGATCTTCGGCATTGCATCGATCGCCGCGTGCTTCGTGCCGAATATGATGTGGCTGATCGTGCTGCGGCTGATCATGGGCGTCGGCCTCGGCGCCGAACTGGTGGTCGCGGCAGGCACTCTATGTGAATTCATCCCGCCCGCATCGCGCGGACGCTGGACCGCCTTGCTCGCGCTCATCATCAATTCCGGGTTGCTGGTGTCGACGGCGGTCGGTTACGTCGTGATTCCGCATCTCGGCTGGCGCTATATGTTCGCAATTGCCGGAGTCGGCGCGATCATCGTGTGGGTGCTGCGGCATCGGATGCCGGAGTCGCCGCGCTGGCTCGAATCGGTTGGACGCAGTGAGGAAGCCGAGGCGACCGTCTCCGCTATCGAGCACGAGGTGCAGCGTCAGCGAGGTCCGTTGCCGCCCGTCGAACGCACCGAAAGTCTCGAAGTGCCGAAAGCGCCGTTCTCCGCGTTGTTCTCACACGCCATGCTCGGCCGCACGCTGGTTGCGATTCTCACTGCAGTCGCCGTGAATATTTCGGTGTACGGTTTTGTTGCATGGCTGCCGACCTTCTTCGTCAAGGAAGGCCTCACCATTGTGCAATCGCTAGGCTTCACGACGCTGATGGCGTTCGGCGCGCCGGGCGGCGCACTGGTCGGCTTCTTCTGCGCGGACCGCATCGGACGGGCGCGTGGCCTCGTGATCTTCGCGATCGCCACGATCGTGGTCGGCTTCATCTATCCGAACATGCATGCGGGCTGGGCGATCAGCAGCGTCGGCTTCGTGTTGATCACCTGCATCTATACGGTCACCACGCTGGGCTTGTTCGCCTACATCCCGGAACTGTTTCCGACTGAACTGCGCCTGCGCGGCACCGGTACGGCGGGCGTATGCGGCCGCGCCGCCTCCATGAGCACGCCGTATCTGGCGGTGCTGCTCTACAACTCGTTCGGCGTGTCCGGCGTGCTGGCCATGGTGAGCGGCGTGCTCGCGTTGCTGGTGTTCGGGATTCTGCTGCTGCGTGTGGAAACCAACCAGCATGCGCTCGAACGGATCTCGCCGAGCCTCGAAACCGACTCTGATTCGCTACCCGCTACCCAGCAAGGTTAAAGCTCATGACTTCACTCGCTTCCTCCGTCACGCTGTCCGATCAATACGCGCGCTTCGGCCTGGGCTTGCAATTGAGCGACGTACCGCGCGCCGTGCAAACCCGCGCGAAGCATCTGATTCTCGACGCCGTCGGCATTGCATTCGCGTCGCGCGGTTATCCGTATGCGGATGTTTCGCTTACTGCGTTCTCGGAGCTTGGCAGCGGCGCTTCACCGGTCATCGGCTATGGCCGGCGGCTCGCCTTGCGCGATTCCGCGATGATGAACGGCGTGCTGATTCACGGTCTCGACTTCGACGACACGCATTCACGCGGCGTCATTCACTCGACCGCCAGCGCATTGCCCTGCGTGCTGGCGCTCGCCGACCGCGAATGCGTGAGCGGCGCGGACCTGCTGGCCGCGTACATCGTCGCCATGGAAGTGTCGACGCGTGTGGCATCGGCGGCGAAGGGCGGATTCCACGACGCGGGGTTTCATCCGACGGGTCTGGTCGGCGCATTCGGCTGCGCGGTCGCCGCATCCAGATTGCTGCAACTCGACGAGGCCCGCGTGGCGCACGCACAAGGCATCGTTCTTTCGATGGCCGCCGGCAGCCTCGAATTCCTCGAAGACGGCGCGTGGACCAAACGCGCTCATCCTGGTTTCGCGGCCGCCTCGGCCATCACCGCCGCGACGCTCGCGAAGCACGGCTTCACCGGTCCGCGCCTGGCCTACGAGGGACGCTTCGGTCTCTACGCCAGCCACCTCGGCAAACCGCTCGACGCGGCCGATCGCGAACTCGCCACAGAAGGGCTCGGCAGCACCTGGCAGATCGACGAAGTGGCGATCAAACCGCTGCCCGCATGCCACTTCACGCATGCAGTCGCCGACGCGGCGATCGCGCTAAATCGCGAGCATCGCTTCTCGGCGGAAAAGCTCGACTCGATCAAACGCGTGATCGCCAAAGTGCCGCGCGGCACGGTGGAGATCGTGTGCGAACCGGTCGACGCAAAGCGCAAACCGGTCACCGCCTACGACGCGCAATTCAGCGTGCCGTACATCGTCGCCACCGCATTGCTCAAAGGCCGCTTCACGCTCGACGAACTCGAACCGGCCGCGCTCGCCGACCCCGCGGTGCTCGCACTTGCCGCAAAAGTCGACTATGAAATCGACCCCGACACAACTTTCCCGCGCCACTACACGGGCGAAGTCGTGGTGGAACGCAGCGACGGCTCGCGCGTTGCGCATCGCGAGGCAATCAATCGCGGCTGCGCGGACCGGCCCGTCAGCAACGACGACATCGTCGCCAAGTTCTACGCGAACGCGCAGCGCAGCGTCTCGCGCAGCGCCGCCGAACAGATCGCCCAAGCCGTATTGCAACTCGACGAACAGCCGACCCGCGCGCTCGCCGATACGTTTGCCGGACACGCCGCATCCTAAGGACGTCATCATGACCGCAACAGAACTCGACACGCTGGAAAACGATCAACTGATTCTCGACATGCTGGACCGCTTTCTCGAAACCGAGGTGCGTCCTTACGTTCACCAACTCGATCACGACGATATCTATCCAGCGGAGATCGTCGAGAAGATGAAGGAGATGGGTCTGTTCGGCTGCATCATCGATCCCGAGTATGGCGGGCTGGGTCTGTCGACTCGGACCTATGCGCAGATCGTCGCGCGCATCTCGCGGGTGTGGATGTCGGTGAGCGGCATCATCAATTCGCATCTGATTCTCGCCATGCTGGTGCAACGCAACGGCACGCCCGAGCAGAAGAGCAAATATCTGCCGAAGTTCGCCACTGGCGAATGGCGCGGCGGCATCGGCCTCACCGAGCCCGATTGCGGTACCGATCTGCAAGCCATTCGCACGACCGCCAAACGCGTCGGCGACGAATACATCGTGAACGGCAACAAGACCTGGATCACCAACAGCAAGCACGGCAACACGCTGGCGCTGCTGGTGAAGACGGATACGACGGCGCAGCCGCGTCATCGAGGGATGAGTTTGTTGCTGGTGCAGAAAGGACCGGGATTCGAGGTCAGCCGTCAACTCGAAAAGCTCGGCTACAAAGGTATTGATACCTGCGAGTTGTCGTTCAACGATTACCACGTGTCCACGGATGCATTGATTGGCGGCGTGGAAGGAAAGGGCCTGCAGCAGATACTCGGCGGCCTCGAACTCGGCCGTATCAACGTCGCGGCGCGCGGCGTCGGCGTCGCGCAAGCCGCGCTCGATGAATCGGTCAGCTATTCGCAGCAGCGCAAAACCTTCGGCAAACCGATCTGCGAACATCAGGCGATCCAGCTGAAGCTCGGCGAAATGGCCACGCGCGTCGAAGCCGGCCGCTTACTGGTGGACGCCGCCGCGAAGAAGTACGACCGCGGCGAGCGCTGCGACATGGAAGCGGGCATGGCGAAATACTTCGCGACCGAAGCCGCGCTGGAAAACAGCATCGAGGCCATGCGCATTCACGGCGCGTATGGCTATTCGAAGGAATACAACGTCGAGCGCCTGTATCGCGACGCGCCGCTCCTCACGATCGGTGAAGGCACCAACGAGATGCAACGCATCATCATCGCCAAGCAATTGATCGAACGGAGCCCGGTATGAGTCTGCCTCTCTCAGGCGTGCGCGTGCTCGCCATCGAACAATATGGCGCCGGGCCTTTCGCCACTCAACATCTCGCGGACCTTGGCGCGGAGATCATCAAGATCGAGCATCCGAGCAATGGCGGCGACGTCGGCCGCGCGGTGGGCCCGTATTTCTTCGGCGAGGGCGATAGCCACTTCTTCGAGGCGTTCAATCGCAACAAGTGCAGTCTCACGCTCGACTTGAAGAAGCCCGAAGCGCGCGCGGTGCTGCTGGACCTCGTCGCGAAGAGCGACGCCGTGTTCAACAATCTGCGCGGCGATCTGCCGGCGAAACTCGGGCTCACTTACGCGCAACTTTGCGAGGCGAATCCGAAGATCGTGTGCGGGCATCTGTCCGCTTATGGACGAACCGGCAGCCGCGCGGCATGGCCGGGCTACGACTATCTGATGCAAGCCGAGGCGGGCTATCTGTCAGTCACCGGCGAACCCGATAGTCCGCCGGCGCGCTTCGGCCTGTCGATCATCGATCTGATGACCGGCACGACGGCGGCGATGGCACTGCTCGCCGGCCTCGTCGATGCGAAGACGTCGGGCAAGGGGCGCGACATCGACGTGAGTCTTTTCGACGTCGCGCTGCATAACCTCGCCTATGTCGCGACCTGGTATCTGAACGGCGGCGTGGTGACGGGGCGCGAGAACCGCTCGTCGCATCCGTCGCTCACGCCGAGCCAGTTGTACAAGACGCAGGACGGCTGGATCTTCCTGATGTGCAACAAGGAGAAGTTCTGGGGCGTGCTCGCCGAAGTGATCGACAAGCCGTCGTGGGTGACCGATCCGCGCTTTTGCAACTTCCAGGCGCGTCTCGCGAATCGCGATCTGGTGCAGACCGAACTCGACGCGGTGCTTTCGACGGCGACCACGGCGCAATGGCTCGAACGCTTCGGCGGCCGCGTGCCGGCCGCGCCGGTGTTCAATGTCAAGGAGGCGCTGGAGAATCCCTTTGTCGCCGAACGCGAATGCGTGGTGGATGCCGAGCATCCGCGCTTCGGCAAGGTGCGCGGCGTGGCCGCGCCGGTGCGGGTCGACGAGCCGCTGCCGACACGTGCGGCGCCGGATCTTGGGCAAGACACGCAGCGTCTGCTCGACGAACTGGGCTACGGCGCGGAAAGGATCGCTTTGCTGAGGGAGGCGGGTGTGGTGCAATAAGGCCGGGCGGGCAACCGTCCGCCCTCTCACTTTTTTGCACATCCAGATGGCCACGACAGTCCTTGGGCAACAGCCGCGTTACATGCAGCTGGCACAGACGCTCCTGAACGAGATTCAGGGCGGGCAGTTTCCCATCGGCACGTTGCTGCCGACCGAGTTCGAACTGTGCGAGCAGTTCGGCGCGAGCCGCTTCACCGTGCGGCAGGCGATCAAGCAATTGGAGCAGCGCGGTCTGGTGGACCGGCGGCCCGGCATCGGCACGCGCGTGAAAGCCACGCAGAGCGAGACCGCGTACCGTCAGGTGATGGAGCGCCTGAGCGATCTGCACCGTTATACGACCGACACGGAATTGGAGATCGCGTCGACGCAGACAGTGGAGATCGACGACCCGGATCTGATCGAGCGGCTCGGCGCGAAGCCGGGCGAAACCTGGCTGCTGGCCGAGGGCATTCGTCTGTCGCCGGAGAGTGTTGAGCCGATCTGCCACACCGAGGTGTATATCCACCCGGCGTTTCGCTCGTTGACGGGCCTGAGCGGCCGGACGCATGTGCCGATCTACACGATGATCGAAAAGCAGTTCGGTGAGCAGATCACCGAAGTACAGCAGGAAATCCGCGCGGTCGCGCTGCCGGCGAAGCTGGCGCAGCGTTTGAACGCGAAGCCGCGTTCGCCGGCTCTGTGGTTATGCCGGCGCTATCTGAACCGGCGCGCGCAGGTGGTCGAGCTGACGATCAGCGTTCATCCGGCGGATCGCTTCAGTTATTCCGAAACGTTTCAACGCGACTGGCACGCAAACTAGCAACCTTGCGACGCGTGCCGTTCAGGAGCAGAACATGGACGCACGCAGTTATCTGTTCGTGCCGGGCGACCGCCCCGAGCGGTTCAGCAAGGCACTCGACACGGGCGCCGACGCGGTGGTGATCGATCTGGAAGACGCGGTCGTACCGGCGGCCAAGCAGGCCGCGCGAGAAGGCCTGCAACGCTGGCTATCGACGGCAGACCTTACGCGGCTGATCGTCCGCGTGAATGCGGTGGGCACGCCGTGGCATGTGGAGGACGTGGACATGGTGCGCGCGTCCGGCATTTCCACGATGATGCTGCCGAAGTCGGACAGCGCGCAGCAACTCGCCGATGTCGCCGCTCGGCTGCCATCGCAGATGCGCATCGTGGCGCTGATCGAAACCGTGATGGGTGTAGTGGCGATGCGGGAAATTGCCGCCTCGCCGTCGGTCATGCGGCTCGCTTTCGGCACGGTGGACTTTTGCGGCGATGCCGGCATCGAAGGGCTCGGCGTGGAACTGAACTACGTGCGCTCGCAGATGGTCATCGAATCGCGCTATGCGGGTCTGCCCGCGCCGATCGACGGTGTGACGCTGGAACTCGACGATCTCGCGCGCCTGACGGGGCATGTGGCCACCGCGCGGCGCTTCGGCTTCGGCGGCAAGCTGTGCATTCATCCGCGACAGGTGGACCCGGTCAACAGCGGCTTCGCACCGAGCGAAGACGAGCGGCGCTGGGCATCGCGCGTTCTAGCCGCTTCCCGCGAGCATCCGCAAGGCGCGTTCGCGGTGGACGGCAAACTGGTTGACCGGCCGGTCATCGAGCGGGCGCGGCGGATTGCGGAGTTCGACGCGCTCGTCCCGTGACGCCCGCGCAACGCTCACCGCCTCAAATGATCCAGCGCGTCCCTCAACGGCGCACTGGAGATGACGATCGGCCCCGTAAACGGCGTATCCAGATCCACAATCACGTAGATCGCCGAGGCAATCGACACCGCGCCGAGCGAAATCGTGACCAATGCCAACGCGTTGCGCGGCGCGATCAGGCCGAAACTCAGAAAGATCACGCCCAGCCAGAACGTCAAGGTCTTGAGAAAAGGCTGGGAAATCGAACTGTGCGCTTCCTCGATGAGCTTCCACCGCGCATCCACGACGCGCCGGTATTGCTTCAGCCCGTCGTCGAGCGCGCGTTGCCGTAACGGGTCGGGCGTCCGTAGCGCCCGCAACTCCCGGCCCACGGCGCTCAGCATGTCGCCGAGCCGCACGCTTTCCAGTTTCTGCGAGTTGTTTTGCGACCCTATGTCTTTCGGATAGTCGCCAGTGGGCGGCGTTTCGGCAGGCCACGTCGATGCGATCGCCGCGGCGGTGTACTGGCGCAACAAATGCCGGGCCGGCTCGGTTTCCGTGCCGTAATCGCGTAAGGTGGTGTCGAACTCGATCAGATCGGCCGCGTAGGCGCGCAAGTCGTTCGAGGCGGTGTCGAAGCTGGATTTCGCGGACGCCGTCATCAAGCCGAGTACCAGCGCGGCGAACGTCACCAGCATGCCGATCACCAGTTGGATCAACTGCACCGTCTCGTGCGCCTTGTGCTCCTCGGGCAGGAGGGGGCGCACGCACACCCCGGCCGCGGTCACGACGAGCAGAAGAACAAAAACCACCACCGCCGAGCCTATTTCCGACATCGCCGTGCTCCGTGGACACATCCCGCCACTTTCCATCAAGCGCCGCCCGGCGAGAAGCCGGGTAGTCCCGCAATGCCCAGTGCGAATCACCCTTCATATGCACCCGTATGTTGATGTAGCGCAAGCCCATGCGCCAGCCACCATAAAGTTTTTTGCGATTGAGCCGTAGTCCTTATATGTGGCGTTCGCTTAAATTTAGACAAGAGTTGCGGACCTGGCCGAACCGGCTTGGGCGCAGCAGCGTGGCCGAGGCATTACCGAACATCCGGTCAGGCAGCCCAACGGAGACAAGCCCGATGTTGAAAAATCTGTCGATTCGCACCTGCCTCACCCTGATGATCGTGTTCTTCGGCGTCGTGCTGCTGTTCGGCGCCGCCGCCGGCTTGCTGTCGCTGCGTTCGAGCAATGCTTCGCTGCAGCAGATGTACACCGTGGACACGCCCGCTGTCGCCGACCTGGAAGGCAGCGCCGGACAGTTGTTGCGCCTGCGTCTCGCGCTGGCGACATACGCATCGCTCGTCGACCTGAACGATCAGGACGGCGCGAATGCCGTGCTCAAGCGTTTTGATCAATACCAGAAAGCCTCCAACGACCGGCTTGCCCACTATTTGAGCCGCGCGAGCACGGACGCCGACGAACAACGTCTCATCAAGGACATGCAGGACAAGCGCGACACCTTCCTGCACGAAGGCGTCGATCCGGCGCTCGCCGCGCTCAAATCCGGCGATAAGACGACCTTCCAGCAATTGCAGGCGCACAAGCTGCCGTCGCTCTACAGCGCGTACGAAAAGGCGATGCTTACGCTCGAACAGTTGCAACTCGATCACGGTGCGCAACGCTATCAGGACGCGCAGGATCTGTTCTACGCGATCTGCATTGCAGTGGCGATCGGCATGGCCGCATCGCTGCTGGGTGCATGGATCGGGCGCGCGGTGCTGGTGCGTGCCATTGTCCGTCCGGTCGACGCGACCATCGCCCAGTTTCAGCGCATCGCCAATGGCGACCTGACCGGCCAGATCGTCGTGGGCAGCCATAACGAAATGGGCCGTCTCGCGGCCGCGCTGCGCAAGATGCAGGAATCGCTGATCGCGACGGTGAACTCGGTGCGTCAAGGTACGGAATCTATCGACACCGGCGTGAGCGAGATTGCCGCGGGCAACACCGATCTGTCGCAACGTACCGAGGAACAGGCCGCGTCGCTCGAAGAAACGGCGGCGAGCATCGAACAGCTCACCTCGACGGTCAAGCAGACGGCGGACAACGCGAAGCAGGCCAGCTCGCTCGCGCAGGGCGCGTCCACGCTGGCCGCGCAAGGCGGCGATCTGACGGAGCAGGTGGTGGGCACGATGCATGGCATCGTCGACGATTCGCGACGGATTGCCGACATTGTCGGCGTGATCGAAGGGATTGCGTTTCAGACCAATATTCTGGCGCTGAACGCCGCGGTTGAAGCTGCGCGCGCCGGCGAGCAGGGGCGCGGCTTCGCGGTGGTGGCGAGCGAAGTGCGCTCGCTCGCGCAACGCAGCGCGGCGGCGGCCAAGGAGATCAAGGGCTTGATCGACGAATCGACGGCTCGCGTGCAGGCCGGCTCGCAACTGGTGCAACGCTCGGGTTCGACGATGACCGAAATCGTCGGCGCGATTGCGCGCGTGAGTTCGATCATGGGTGAAATCGCGGCGGCTGCTCTGGAACAAAGCACGGGCATCGATCAGGTCAATCTCGCGGTCGCGCAGATGGACGAGGTGACGCAGCAGAACGCCGCGCTGGTGGAGCAGGCAGCGGCTGCCGCGAGTTCGCTGGAAGAGCAGGCGCGGCGGTTGACGTCGGCTGTGTCGGTGTTCCAGACCGGCAACGGTGCGGCGTCTTCGTCTTCGTTTGCCGGGCGGCGCGGCAGTTCGACTGCTACGCCGAACACGGCCGGTGCAGGCGAACTTGCGACGGCTTAGCATCGGCGGTTGCTTTACGTCGCGGTCTGGTGAGTCTTCGGGACAAGCCGCATCGTGGATGGCGACGACTTAAGGTCGGTGGTTGTGACGCGACGGCGCGCGGAGTCTTCGCGACAAACCACGTCGCGCGGACAAGCGACCGTTACTGCATGGCCGCATAATATTTCGCCACGCTGTCGATCTCCGCAGGCGTCATTTGGCGCGCCACGTTGCGCATCTGTTCATTGATATCGTTGCGCCGCGCGCCGGAAGCAAAGGCGCGCATCTGCGCGGCGAGATAAATCGACGACTGCCCACCGAGCCACGGCGCCGCGCCCTTGCGATCGAGTGGTCCATGACACGCGGCGCACGGCGCGATATTGCGCTGCGGATCGCCCTGCATGGCGAGTTTCACCGCGTTCGCATCCGGTCCCACGCCAGTGGGCAGGGTTTCCGCCGCGGGCGCTCTCGGCAGCGACGCGTAGTAAGCCGCCAGATCGTGCAGATCCTGATCGCTGCGCGCGGCGATGATCGGTTGCATGATCGCGTTCTGGCGCACGCCGTTCTGGTAGTCGCGCAATTCCTTGTAGACCACATCCGCATATTGGCCGGCCAACGCCGGCGCGGTCACCTGCACCGTGCCGAGTACGCCATGGCACATCGAGCAATTCTGTGTCGCGATCGTCGCGCCACGGCCGCTCGAATTCGCGTCGGCCCGCGCGCGCCGCAACGGCGGTAGGACCACGACGTTGCTAGGCGCCGGACCGGTGAGATTGCTGCCGCCATACCAGCTCGACGGCGCACCCGCGGCGCTGCAGATCGTCGCCCACAAGCCGCGATCGCCGAACGACTGGCTTGCCGAAGGCAGCCAGATGAAGCCGATCAGTATTCCCACGATAGCAATCGCAATCGTGCCGCCCACACTCACGGTGAACCATGGGTTGCGCAAGCTGAAGACGCGTTCCTGATTCATCGCTGCGCTCCGACGACGACTGCCGGCACGGAGGTCTGCGGCAATCTGAGCAACTGCACGATCGGCACGCTGTAGTTGACGACTGTGAGTCCGATCATCAACGCCACCCACAAGCCGAAGCTATTGAGCGCAGCCGGCACGCGGTCCACCGGTTGCGCCGCGCTCGCAAAGCGGAAGACCTGCTGCTGAACCAGCGGGCCGAATTGCGACTTCACGAGGATGTAGATGAACAGCACGCCGGACGCCACGAGGATCAATCCGCCCACCGCCGACATGCCGACCCAGAACGCCTGGGACTGCAAGCCGAGAGCGTTGTAATCGTAGTAGGCCATGCGGCGCGGCGCGCCGAGCAGGCCGACGTAATGCCACGGCAGCGTCACCACCATCATGCCGATGAACCACAGCCACAGTTGCGTGCGCACCAGCTTCACGGACACGATCGCGCGGCCGGTCAGTTGCGGCCACAGTTCATAGGCAATCGCGAAGTACATGATGACGATCGCGCCGCCGAAAATCAGATGAAAGTGCCCGGTCACCCACTGCGTGTTGTGCACGGTCGAATTCAACTGATAGCTCATGTTGATCAACCCGCCCGCGCCGCCGAGACCGAGCATCACGAATGAAAACGCGATCACGAGCATCATGGGGTTCTGCCAGGGCAAGGCGGTCAGCCAGCCGAATGCGCCCTTGCCGCCGCGCAATCTGCCGGCGATTTCGACCGACGCGCAAATCGTGAACACCGTCAGCAGTGTCGGCACCGACACCATGCCGGTGAACACGGCATGCAGGAATTTGAAGCCGGAGCCGACCTGCGGATCGGCGAACAGATGGTGGATGCCGATCGGCATGGCGAAGACGAGGAACAGGATGAACGACACGCGCGCCATCGAATCGCTGTAGAGCCGTCCGCCGATCGCGCGCGGCACCAGCGTGTAGTAGGCGATATAAGCGGGAATCAGCCAGAAGTAGACGATCGCGTGCAGCGTCCACGAGAACAGGATGCGCGAGAGGCCGGCGTCGATCGTGTTGGTCAGGCCGAAAGCGACCGGCAGGATCTGCAACAGGATCTCCAGCGCCGCGCCGACGGCGGTCCATGCCCACAGATACGCGCCCGCCACGTTGGCGAACATGGCGAGCGGCACCGGCTTGCCGGGATTGGCGCGCTTCCAGATGCGCAGATTCACATGCATCAGCGCGACCCAGATCCACGAGCCGACCACTACCAGCACCACGCCGAGATAATAGAACGGGCTGCCGATCATCGGCGGATAGAAGGTGTAGAGCACCGAAGCCCGGCCGAACGCCACCGGCACCATCGCCATGACCGCGCCGACGGCCAGCATGATGAACGCGGCCCACGCCCATTTGAGGCCGACGAGGCGTTGCGCGAGCGCGAGTTCGACGATCGCGTAGCCGAAGCCCATCGACACGAGGGTGGGCATCACGTAGGCCATCACCGAACCGTGCGCGGTCACCGAGCGATAGTAAAGCTCGGGGTCGCCGACCCACGGCATGAGCGGGCTGCGCACCAGCATCTGCCAGGCGCCGAGCAGCAGCGCGATCAGAAACGCAATGAAGGCGAGCCAGAAATGCGCGAGAACGAGTCGCTTAGCGTGAAACACAGCTCAGCCTCCGTGATTGTCGGGCCTGCTCGAAGAAGGTGGCTTTGTCGATGACTTTCACATGTGCCCACATGGTCTGATGGCCGAAGCCGCAGAACTCGTGGCACGGCATGGTGTGATCGGCGGGCGCGTCGAAACGCGTGTTGAGCGTGGCGACATAGCCGGGCACGACCATCGTGTTGATGTTGGTGTCGGTGACGAGCAGGCCGTGCACGACGTCGGCGCTGGTGGTGCGGATCGTGATCGGCGTGTCGGCGGGCACCAGCAGGCATTGCGGCGTGAACGAGTACTGCTGCGCGATAAAGCGCACGACCACCGAGCCGTCCGGCTCGACCGCGCTGCCGAGATTGTCTTCGACGAATTCGCCGGACAGTTGCAGGCGCGATGGATCGATCGTTTCGACGCGCGAGGGCGGCATCATCGCCCAATGCAGCCCGGAGAACACGATGACCGCTAGCATCAGCACGATCAGCGCGACGGCGAAAATCGCCCAGCGTCGTTCGGCGCGTAAGGCTACCGCGTGGCCGCCGCCCGGTTGATGATTGGAATCGGTCGACATGATCAGTGAACGACGCCGCGCGGCAGAAACACGACGAAGTAGAAGCCGAACCAGATCGCCATGACGATCAGCGTGGCCACACCGGCCACGGCGATCGCGCCATGCGGGCCGGCCGCGACGACGCGTTCCACTTCGTTATCGGTCGGCGGCGCGCTGCGGGTATCGTTCGCTTCCATCTAAAGGTTCTCCAGTGCAGCGCTTCAATGCAGCGGCGCGTTGCGCAGCTCGTTGACCTGGCGGGACGTCACGGGCTGGCCGTGATTGCCCCACGCAGTGCGGATATAGGTGACCACGGCGGCGGCGTCGGTGTCGTTCAGTTCCTGCCCGAAAGGCGGCATGCCGTACGGTTCCGGATTACGCATGGTGCCTGGCGGAAATCCGCCGTTCAGCACAATGCGGATCGGATTGACCGCGGAGTCCATTTCGATCGACTGGTTGCCGGCGAGCGGCGGGTAATGCTGCAACTTGCCTTCGCCTTTCGCGCCGTGGCAGAGCGCGCACTTGTCGGCATAGATATTTTCGCCGAGCGCGAACACGTTGGTATTGGTAGGCGCCGACGGCCCCGACTTGCGGCCGCTCTTGTCCGGCAAGGTCTTCAGATAAACGGCCATCGCCTTGACGTCTTCTTCCGTCATGTATTGAAGGCTGTGGTACGTGACTTCGGCCATTGGCCCGTACACGGCGCCGCGATCGGAAATGCCCGCTTGCAGCAGATCGACGATGTCCTTGATGCTCCAGTCGCCGAGTCCGCCGTCCTTGTCCGAAGTCAGCGACGGCGCGTACCAGTTCTGCACCGGAATCAGTCCACCCGCGAACTGCTCGCTTTGCGACGATCCGCCGAGCATGTTGATCTTGGTGTGGCACATCGTGCAGTGCCCGAGCCCTTCGACCAGATACGCGCCGCGGTTCCATTCGACCGATCTGGTCGGATCGGGCTGGAACTCGCCCTCGCGGAAATACAGCGTACGCCAGCCATAGAGCAGCTTGCGCTGGTTGAACGGGAAGCGCAGCGTGTGCTTGCGGTTCGGCTCGCGGACCGGGGTGACCGTCTTCAGAAACGCGAAGATCGCGTCGGAGTCTTCACGCGTCACCTTGGTGTATTGCGCGATCGGCATGGCCGGGTAGATCAGCGTGCCGTCCGGCGTGCGACCGGTGCGCATCATCTTGAAGAAGGCGTCCTGACTCCACGTGCCGATGCCGAACTGGGCGTCCGGTGTGATGTTCGGCGAGTACAGCGTGCCGAACGGCGTTTCCATCGCGAGGCCGCCGGCGAACAGTTTGCCGCGCGGCGCCGTGTGACAGGCGACGCAGTCGCCGGCGCGCGCGAGATACTCGCCGCGTTTGACGATGTCGGGGCGCGTGTCGGCGCCCGGCGCGGATGCCGTGGCGGTCTCGGCGGCGCGGGCTTCGGCGATTAGCAGGGGCGTAGGCGACGCACGCAGAAGCGCGGCGCTACCGGCCACGATCAGGCCGCCGACCAGCAGACCGGACACGAGCGATGCGGGTGCGCCACGGCGCTTCATCACGGCAATCAAAGCGGCGCGCAAAGTGCCCGGAGAGCGGAAGGTCGGCTTCATTGCGGTTGGCTCCCGCAGGCGAGAGGCAGCCGTTCCGCAGACGCCGGTGCGGGCCGCGGATCGGCCGGACGCGGCTGACGCGCAAGCCAGCTCGATACCGCGGTGATGTCTTTGTCGGTCAGCTTGACCGCGATCGAATGCATGCAGTCCGGCGCCAACGCGTGCCGCGTGCCCGAGCGCCAGGTGCCCATCTGTCCGGCGATATAACTCGCGTGCAGACCGAGCAGGCCGGGAATGCCAGGTTGCGTGCCGGTCATGCGCGCGCCATGGCATGCAATGCATGCCGGTATCTTGCGGGCCGGATCGCCCTGCGTGACGAGGCGCCGTCCGGCGGCGAGCACGGCAGGCGCAACGTTGCTTTGATCGGCATTGGGGTAGGGCGGTTGCAGATCGGCGAAATATTGGCTGATCTTGCGAAGGTAGTCGTCGGGCAGGAAGGCGAGCAGATAGCCCATTGGCGGATAGGTGCGGCCGCCGTCGCGGAACGCGGTCAACTGATTGAACAGATAGTCGGCCGGTTTGCCGGCAATGCGCGGAAAGTAATCGTTGTTCAGGCCTTGGCCCTGCACGCCATGACACGAGGTGCAGGCGCGCACACGTTCGTCCATGGCCGATGGCATGGCGCCGGACGCGTCGGCGGCGAATGCCACGCCGCTCCACATGACGTAAAGCGCAAACAGAACCGACGATCCGATAGTTCGACGATGCACGCCAGGCCTCGATTGGGGAACGTTCTTTGTTCTCGATTATCTCTCGCGCATTCGCACGTGGATTCGCATGCGAAGCCGACAGATGATCTATGTCCACTCTGCCGATATTTTTCTTGTATAGCGACTGCAAGAACAGCAAATCGAAACGGACTTGTTCTGGACGGCGAGTGATGATTCGCTACGGCGATGCGATTGCTTTATATAAACAACGATCCGCCTGAATGCGCCGGTGGGTGGCGGCTTTCGGGCTGCGGGAATAACGCTTGAAACGTTCAGCAGCGTGTACGAGGTTGCAGGAATTCAGTCGAAGCGTCAATAGCAAACACAAGCTCGTTCGACGGGATACCTGATCATGATAGGCGTCGATTAGAGGGCTTTCAACATTTCCCGCGCGGGTCGCCTCGTCCGCCGACGTTATCGCGTGAATGTGATTGTTTGATGATGAGCCACGAGCGTCTGCGAGACGGCGTGAGCCCATCATCCATGAGTCAGCTGAAAAGTGCCTTCAAGGCCGCGCGAGCATTGCTGACGAGTTCGCTTTCGCCGATTCGCCCAGGCAACAGATGAAACTCGACGGCGGGCAATACGGGCAAGCCCACGCTCGCCGGACAGGCCACGACGCCGCCGCCAATCGACGATTCGTTCAGGCAGGAAATGCCGAGCCCGGCCTTCAGCGCGAGTTGCAAACCGGCCACGCCCGATGCGGAGTGCGATACCACGTACGGCACCTTGTGCTCGTCCAGCAACTTCACGACGAAGCGCTGCAACTGGCAGCTCGACGGCAGCAATACGAGTGAATAGGGCGTGGACGGCCGCGGACCCGAATCGGCCGCCCTGACCCACAGCAGTTTCTCGCGCCGCACAACCGTGCTTTGCGCGCCGGCGCGCCGGCCGGCGGCGCGCGTGTTGTCCGCCATGAGCCGCAGTGAGAGTCCGATGTCGAACGACGCATCGTCGCCCGCATTGCTGTCGATCACCGCGCTCGGCTGCACGGTGACGTGCAGCTTCAGGCGTGGGTGCTGTTCCGAGAACGTTTTGAGAATGCGCGCGATGTCGTGCGGACGGTAGTAGTCCGTGATGGCGATACGCAATTCGCCGTCGAGCGAGCGGCCTTGCAGGTCTTCGAACGCGGCTTCGCTCATGGCGATGATGCGCCGCGCGTGCTCGAGCAGCCGGCTGCCGGCCGGCGTGGCGCTCACGCCCTGCTTGCTGCGCACGAACAGCGGCTGGCCGGCGCGCTCCTCGAGTTTCTTCAACTGCTCGCTCACGGACGACTGCGACAGGAATACCCGCTCCGCGCCCGCCGAAACGCTGCCCGATTCGGCGACGGCGACGAAGGTCCGCAACTGCGTCAGGTCAAATCCACGTTGGCTCATGATTCGGCATATCCGATGGAAGTCATCTGAATTTCCGGCTTTTCCGATGGAAAGCGCAGCCGTAGGATACCCCCAGATTCTTTGCGGAGGGTGTCATGGGAAGCGAAACAATTGCGGGCTTAGGGTTATCCGGCGGGCTGACGGCAAGTCATCGGTGGAAAGTGCTGGGTGTCGGCTTCGCCGCGAACGCGAGCTTTTCGGCCGCGTTCTCGGGGATTCCGACGACAGCGGTTTTCTTGCGCTCGGGGTATCACCTCGGCAATGAGGGGCTGGGCCTCGTGCTCGGCATGCTCGGCCTCGGCATCGCGGTCAGCGAATTGCCGTGGGGGCTCTTGACCGACCGCTGGGGCGACCGGCGCGTCCTGTTGCTCGGACTGCTTTCTACCGCGGCGGCGTTGGCCGGCCTGGCGCTGTTCGTCGTGCCGGCCGGTGCGCACGTGCCGGGCGTGATGACGCTCGCGCTCGGCCTGTTGCTGGTCGGACTGCTCGGCGGCAGCGTCAACGGTTCGAGCGGCCGCGCGGTGATGGCGTGGTTTCGCGAGGGCGAGCGCGGCCTGGCCATGAGTATTCGCCAGACCGCGGTGCCAGCGGGCGGCGGCCTCGGCGCATTGCTGTTGCCGATGCTCGCGTCGCGCTTCGGTTTCGCGAGCGCCTATGGCGTGCTGGCGCTCGCCTGCGCGATCACGGCGGGGTTCGCGTGGCGCTGGTTGCATGAACCTTCACATACCGGAGCGGATGGTGCCCGTGAAGTCCGCGACACGGCCGCGACGAGCGGTGTGCCCGCCAGGGTCTCGCCGTTGCGAGACATCGGCATCTGGCGCGTGGCGCTCGGTGCCGGCGCGTTGTGCGTGCCGCAACTCGCCGTGGTGACGTTCGGCACCGTGTTCCTCCACGATTTCAGCCGCGCCGGCGTGCTGGCGATCAGCGTGACGATGGCCGCGGTGCAAACGGGGGCCGCGATCGCGCGGGTCTGGAGCGGCGGCTGGACCGACCGGCGCGGCAACCGGCGCGGCTACATGCGCGCCTGTAGTCTGCTGACGGCGGTGCTGTTCGCTTCGCTCGCGCTGCTGACGGGTCTCGCCCGCATGCATCACATGGCGATGACGGTCGTGTTCGCAGTGATGGTCGTGCTCGGCGGCGTGAGCGCGTCGGCATGGCACGGCGTGGCGTTCACGGAACTTGCCACGCTGGCTGGGACGAGCCGTGCGGGCACCGCGCTCGCGATCGGCAACACCTGTGTGTTTCTTGCGCTGTTCCTGACGCCGCTGGCGATTCCGCCGCTGTTGTCGATAGGTTCGTGGCCGATGGTATGGGCCGTGACCAGTGTATGCGCGCTGATCGCGTTGCCCGTGTTCCCGCGCGCGGCACGAGAAACCAAAGTGAGGACGGCGCGCGCTTGCGACGCAACCTGACGAGCCGCGGCGCCGGTTGTTGGCCGTGCGAAGGGCGGGCGCGGCGGGTTCCTCAAGCGGTTTGGGTCAGACGGTGCATCGGAATTCCGCGGCGAATGATCGAGTCGCCAAGTTCCCCCGAAAATGCGCGGCTCAAAAGACGAAATATTCATTTTGCGTATTTAGATTTTCTTCTTCTGATAGATCCGCGATGGGCTATTAGTTTCTGTGCACGATTCGGAGCGCTCCGATTTTCGTTATGTTTCGGCGGTGATTTTATGGCTGCCTTGGCGCGCTGTGCATTGCCAAGCCGGCCGTTAAGGCAGACGTAGAGTCGTTCGGATTTTTCTGCGTATGCGCATTCACTCCTACAACAAACGAGAGAAAATCCTGGTGAATATTCGAATTATCCTGGCGGACGATCATCCATTCGTTCTCCTTGGCGTCCGTGCCGCGTTGGAAATGGAGGCCGGCGTCACCGTCGTCGATCAGGCGACGAATCCTGTTTCGCTGATCGAACGCCTGCGGAGCACGCCCTGCGATGTGCTCGTCACCGATCTCTCGATGCCGGATCTTTCGTTCGCCGTGAACGACGGCTTCAATCTCGTGCGACGAATCCGCGGCGGCTGGCCGCAATTGCGCATCGTGGTGATGACAACTCTGACAAACCCCGCGATTCTTCGCGCCATAGTATCGGACGGCGCCGTGAGCATGGTCGGCAAGGCTGAGTCGATGGACGAGCTCCGGCACGCGATCATGTTGGCTCGCGATGGTCACGCGTACCTCGGCCGTTCCATCATCGAAGCGCTAGCCTGTCCACACGATCCCGAATACGAACCGCCGCCAACGCCGCGTTTAACGGGCAAACAGGTCGAAGTCGTCAGGCTGCTGGTATGCGGCCAGTCGATCTCTGAGATTGCGACCGCGCTCGGCTGTGATCGGCGCACGGTCACGCGGCAAAAGCGCGAGGCCATGGCAAAACTGGGAGTCACCAATGATCCCGGTCTTTTCTCTTACGTGCGCGCCTATGGAATTCTTAATTTTTAATCGCATATCTAAGTAATTTATTTTTCGAATTAACCGAGGTTGTTTCGGAGCGATCTTATGGTTATTCTCGAAGAAGTATTTAATGATCGCGAGAAGAGCCGTCTTGTTCGTAGAGAGGCAGCAGTCAACTTAGGACGGAGGAGAAATAGAAGATGCGCGACACCGCTGAGGTAAGCACACCCGTTCGCGCGATCATCGCGGACGATCATCCATTGGTGCTGCTGGCGATCGAAAACCTGATGAACGGCTACCCGAATATGGAGATCGTCGGCCGTGCAGCCGACGCCACCGAACTCTTCGCGGAAATCGATCGCTGTTCATGCGACCTGGTGCTCATGGATCTCTACATGCCGGGCGGCTCGGATGGCGACGGACTGGAAGTCGTCAGGCAGTTCAAGACACGGTACCCGGACATCGCGCTCGTCGTACTTACCATGGAAACCGAGGCGACCGAACTTCAAAAGGTGATTTCACTCGGCGTCGAGGGACTAATGAGCAAGCGCGATCGGATCGACCTGATTCACGTGGCCGTCATCACCGCGCTGGCGCGCGAGCGTTATGTCGGGCCCGCGGTGCGTGCATTGATCGCCGACGCAACGGTGACCCAACGGCTAGATTATGTGCGCAAGATTCTCTCGCGCCGCGAACTCGAAGTGTTCACTCAATATGCATCAGGGTACGGCGTGACGGAGATCGCCGCGCGTTTGGAGCGCAGCGTCAAAACGATCAGCGCACAGAAGTGCACTGCCATGCGCAAGCTGGCTCTGCGCAGCGACGCGGAATTGTTTCGTTTTGCCGTCGAGTATGGTGTGATCCCTGAGGAACCCATGCCGAAGCGGTGATGAGCCGCTGACAAGTCAGTGACGTGCCGCGCCGTCGCGCGGCGAATAGAAGATGCATTGGCATCGCCTGGGGAAGCACACCGTGTGCAGGGCATGTCAGTCGATAAGACAACAGAAAATGAGACAGAAGATCCGCGTCATAATCGCAGACGATCACGACTGCGTTCGCGTCGGCGTCAAGCGCGTGTTGCAAGCCGCGCCGAACATCGAATGTGTCGGCGAAGCGGCCGACACGCACGAACTGGCGGAATTACTAGACGCCTGCTCGTGCGACGTCGTCGTTTCCGATATCAGCATGCCGGGCATCCATGGCGGCAGCAACGCGGTGTCGTTTCTGCGCCGCTTGCTGCGGGGCCAGTCGCATCCATGCGTCGTGGTCCTCACCATGATCTGCCATGCACATATGCTGTCCGGTCTTTTGCATATCGGCGTGAGTGGAATCGTCGATAAACGCGAGACCGTCACAGCATTGATCGACGCGATCGAGGCCGCTTTTGCGGGGCACATCTATCTGTCGGAACACGCGCGGGTCGCGATCGACGCGGCCGATGCGCCGCCGCAACTGCGCGCCGGCATGCTGAGCGCACGCGAGTGGGAAGTATTCCAGCTTTATGTGCAAGGTCTTGCCGTCCATGAAATCGCGGTGCGGCTGCAGCGCAGCGGCAAGACCATCAGTACGCAAAAACGTAGTGCCATGCGCAAGCTCGGGCTGGAAACGGAAGCCGACCTGATCGACTACGCGCGGCAGATCGGATTGACCTGATCTGATATCTGATGGGCATATTGCGTTGCGCCGTCGGCAAATGATTTTGGAGAACCAGGAATTTAGGACTGTTCTGATTGGTTGCGGGAGGTTGCCGTCTCATAGTTCTGAATTCACTACGGCTTTATTCCGTGCTCTCCTGATGAAAGCTGTCGTTTCGTCAAGCTGAGCGATGCCCGGGCCGTGAGAATACAGGCAGATTTGTGGCGGCGATCATGCAATGCCGTCTGCCTGGCGGACAGAACCAGGAGGCGGCATGGGTGCGTTAGGTAAGCGGTTGTTGGTCGAGGGTGTCGGAACGGCGTGGCTGGTGTTCGTCGGCTGCGGCAGCATCGTATTGAACGTCGGTGTGATCCAGCAGGCGTGCGGGGTGCTGGAAGTGGCACTGGCATTCGGCCTCGCCCTCGCTATGGCCACCTATTGCTTCGGCGCGGTGTCTGGCGGTCATTTCAATCCCGCTGTCACCGTAGGTTTCACGGTCGCGCAACGTTTTCCGGTCAGGGATCTGCTTCCCTACATCGCGTCGCAAATTCTCGGTGCGATCGTTGCCGCCGCGCTACTGCTTTACGTGGCGGGCGGGCGTCCCGGGTTCGATCTGGGCGTGAGCGAGTTCGCGGCAAACGGCTTCGGCGACCATTCTCCCGCCGACTATCAGATGCATTCGGCGCTGGCCATCGAGTTCGTGCTGGCCTTCGGTTTTGTCACGGCGAGCCTGTTGGTCGCCCACAGGCGAGACATGGCGCCGATCGCGCCGCTGGTCGTCGGCGTCTGCCTGGTGCTGGTCTATCTGGTGTCGATTCCGGTTACCAACGGCTCGGTCAATCCCGCGCGCTCCACGTCCCAGGCGTTGTTCGTCGGCGACTGGGCGCTGGACCAGCTTTGGCTGTTCTGGGCTGCGCCTCTGTCGGGCGGTGTCATGGCCGGGGCGCTGTTCTCGTTTCTGCACGGCAAGGCTGACGACGCTGCCGCTACGCTCGCCGACGGGCGCGGCGAAGTCGCCTGAGTGTCGCCGGTGCCGTCATCGTGTCCGCCGTCAATTTCGTATCGGGCGTTGCAATGAGGCGTTTGCTTGAACGCCTCTCGCTGTGTCTGTTCGCCTGGCTCTTTGTCGTGGCCGCGCAAACAACAGCCGTTGCCCAATCGTTCGACAATCGCTCGAATGCTCAGGTTGTCGCCAACTTTCCCGCGAAACTAACCGTCGGCGTTCTCGCTAACAGTTGGCTGCCGTTCGACGCGATGCAAGACGGTCAACTCACCGGCATGAGCGTCGACTATCTGCGCGCCGTTGTCGGGCCGAACGTGGTCATCGAAGCCAAGGTGTTTCCGGACCTGACGCAATTGCTCGCGGCCGCCTGCGCCGGACATGTCGATTTGATGATGAGTCTTGCCCGCACACCTGAGCGCGAGCGGTGCCTGAGTTTTACCGCGCCTTATTTCCGTTCTTCCTCGTCGGTCGTGGTGCGCCGGGACAGCAACAGTTATGCGAATCCCGCCCAGTTAGCGGGAGCGCGCATCGCAATAGAAAAAGGCTTTGCGCTCGAGCGTGTGACACGCGAGCGCTTCCCACGCGCCCAGATCGTCACGTTTTCCGTGACGCGCGAGGCACTCGCCGCCGTGATTCAGGGCGACGCGGACGTTTATCTCGGCTTCACTACCGCCGTGCAATATGCATTGTCCACCGACGAGTTTCGGGGCTTGCGAGTGGCGTTCGAGGAGAACGCCAAAACCGCCAATTTGCGCTTCGCGGTGCCCCGGAATCAGACTGCATTGCGGGACAAACTTGACCACGCGCTCGCGTCGATTAACCCGGCCGACGATGCGGCTATCCGCGCGCGCTGGCTATCCGGCAACTTCGACGCGAAGCCTTTGCCCACCGTGCCGCGTCTCGCGCTAACGCCGCAGGAGCAGGCGTGGCTTAGTTCGCTGCCGCCATTGCAGGTCGGTTTCGATAACAATTGGGCGCCCTTCAGTTACGTCGACGGTTCTGGCCGGCCCGCAGGCATTGCCGCCGACTATCTGACGTATCTGAGTCGTACGCTCGGCGTCGTGTTCAATCGCGCCGACACGGCTGACTGGCCCGCTGCGATCGAATCATTTCAGCGCGGCGAACTTGCGATCCTCGCCACTGCTTCGAGTCACGATCCCCGCCTTTCGAAGGCGCGGCACACCAGTGCGTACGAGCACTACCCGCTGGTGCTCATCGGGCGAGAGGACGAACCGGCGGCTCGCTCGCTGAACGATTTTGCGTCACGCCGCATCGTCGTTTCGTCGCATGTCGGCGGGTCGGTTACGCTCCCATTCCAGCGAATTCCGCAGGACCACGTGGTAGTTGCGCCCGGTCTCGACGACGCCCTCAAGATGGTTGAGTCCGGCGAGGCGGACGTTCTGGTGGGCAACGTGGCCGCCGCCGATATCCTGCTCAAGCAACGGTACAGCGGTGTCCTCAAGATTCTCGGCACGGTTGGCGATTCCGACGCGCTTGACTTTGCCGTGCGCCCGGACCTGAGCCCACTCGCCGGGCTGATCGACCGTGCGCTGCTGGCGATGCCGCCCGCGCAAAAGCAACGCATCCGGCAGAAGTGGGTCACCGGCAATGCACCGGGGTCCGGCACGTGGAGCGTGACCGCGGTACGTCTGCTGCCGGTGCTGATCGGCGTCTGCGTCGTGCTGCTGATCACCCTGCGTGCCTATCTGTTGCTGCAGCGGGAAGTCAGGTTGCGCAAGACAACGGAGCGGGAACTGGAACTGCAACTGAACTTCCAGGAAACCTTGATGAAGACGGTGCCCTATCCGCTCGTCGCCAAGGATCTCGATGGCCGCTATATCGCAGTCAACGAAGCCTATGAGCAAGCCTGCGGATTGGGCCGCGAGGCGATCGTCGGACGGACCACCCTGGAGGTGCAAACGTGGGGCGAGGCCAACAGCCGCATCCTGGACGAGATGACCCGCGAGATGCTGAACGGTGGCGAGACTGCGCAGGTGGAGTTGCAGTTCGAGCGCGACGCGGGCAACGTGCGGCATGGGCTTTTCTGGACCCGTATCTGTCGCCGCAGTGACGGTCAACCGGCTTGCGTGCTCGGCACGATGGTCGATATCACCGATATCCGGCGCGCCGAAATGCGTGCGCGCGAGACCGAGCGGCGCCTCTTCGACGTGACGCGATCACTGCCCGCCGTGGTATTTCAACTGCGCCGCACCGCGGATGGCACGTATTCGTTTCCGTATATCGGCGGCGACACGCGTCATCTGCTGGGCGTGCGAGACGGCTCGCAGAGCAGCAGCGATCACGTCGATTTCCAGCGTGTGTGCGAGGAGGATAGGGCGTTCGTGCTGGCTGAACTCGAGCGCTCGGCGCACTGCGAAACGCCCGTGAACATGGAGTTTCGTTTCGCCGGCGACGAGGACGTCAAATGGGCGCGAGCCGAATTGGTGCCGCGCCGCGAATCGGACGGAAGCGTAGTGTGGAGCGGTTACTGGGTGGATGCCAGCATGGAGCACGCGCGCTCCGACGAGCTTGCGCGAGCGCGCGATCTTGCCGAAGCGGCGTCGCGCGCCAAAGACGACTTCTTTGCCATGATGAGCCATGAAATCCGCACGCCGATGAATGGGGTGCTCGGTCTCGTGGAAGTGCTGGAGCGCACGCCGCTCAATGCAGACCAGGGCGAAATGCTCGGCATGATCCACGAGTCGGCGGGCGCGCTGCTACAGATCCTCGACGACCTGCTCGATTATTCGAAAATCGAAGCGGGGCGGCTGACCATCGAGGCCGAAGCCATCGATATACGTGAACTGGTGGACAACGCTGTCGGCCTGTTGGCTGGCCGCGCCCATGAAAAGGGCCTGAAAGTGCGCGTGGATATCGGATCGGACGTCGCCGCCACACTGCGCGGCGACAGCGTCCGGTTGCGACAGATCCTCTTCAACCTGCTAGGCAATGCGATCAAATTTACGCCGCAGGGCGAGGTCGACGTGTGCGTGTCGGTCGTCGCGCAAGACGACGGCATTCAGACGCTCGAAATGATCGTAGAGGACACCGGAATCGGCATTGCGCCCGAGGTGCAGGCCAAATTGTTCGAGCCGTTCGTGCAGGCGGAATCGTCCACCACACGCCGTTTCGGCGGCACGGGCCTCGGCTTGACGATCTGTCGCAAGCTGATCGACCTCATGAACGGCTCGCTCAAGTTGCGCAGCGAACCGGGTAGCGGCACGCGCATGACCGTGCGGCTCGCCATGCCTATCGAGACGCAGCGCTATTCGGTCAACGGCTTGCGCGGCAAACGCGGAATCGTGGCAACCGGCGAGGCGCGCGTCGCGCAGGCCCTGATGCACTTTGGCGAGGCGCTTGGACTCGAGTTGCGCCGCGTCTCGCCTGATGCGCCGGAACTGCGCGATCGCGCCGCACTCGCCGAAATCGATCTACTGTTCGTGAGCGAAAATGTGGCCTTGCCGGCGGACATCAGGCCGCGCACGCGCGTCATCAGTCTGACCGAGAAGCCCAAGCCGACGGGCTACCGCATTCTCGACGACAACGTGCGCGTCAGCGTCAATCCCATTTCGTGGCGCGGCCTCGGCGCCGCGTGTGCCGCTGCGATGACGGGCCTGCCGTCGGTGGCGCCGCGGTCGGCAGGCATGCCGCGTACGCCGGAAAGCGGCGCTTCGCCCCCAGATCGTGAGCGGGCCATTGCCAGTGGCCGGCTGATCCTCGTCGCAGAAGATCATCCGGTCAATCAGGAGTTGATCCGTCATCAGCTCGCGTTGCTCGGTTTTGCCTGCGACGTGGTGAACGACGGCGCCGAGGCGCTGGCCGCCCTGGAGCATACGAGTTACGGCTGTCTGATCACGGATTGCCACATGCCGAACGTGTCCGGTTACGAACTCACTCGCCGTATTCGTGAAAGTGAGCAGGACGGCGCGTATCGCCTGCCGATTCTGGGTATCACGGCGAACACCGCGCCCGAAGACCTGAATCTGTGCCGCGACGCCGGCATGGACGATAGCCTCGTGAAGCCGACCCGGCTCGCCACGCTGCGTGATTATCTGAGCCGCTGGTTCGGCACCGACAGCGCGTGGCAAGCCGCGCCTTCGGAGGCCGTCAGCACGCCGGCGGTTGCCGTGCCGGATGTGCGTGGCGGCGCGGGACCGTTCGTGCCGGTCGACCTCGGGCACATGACCCAACTGTGGGGCAGCGAGTCGACGGTCAAGGCTTTACTCGACTCGTTCGTGTCGTCCGTGCGCGAGGACGTGCAGTCGTTGTCGCCGTTGCTCGAGCGCGTGGAGTCCGAGCATATCGAGCTGGAAAGGGTGCGCGAATGGCTTCATCGCGTGGCGGGGGCGGCGAGCGTCCTGCAATATCCACCGCTGCTCACGGCACTCGAAGACTATCGCCGCGAAATCACCATCAAACCGCCGGAACGTGTGCGCGACGACGGGATGCTGTTAATCGACAAGTGCAATGCCATGCTGGACGGGATCGAACAGCAGGCCGCCTTGCTCGTATAAGTACGCTCCACGCATGTGTGCGCGTCGAAGCGAGCGCGCCTCTGCGGACGAGACCGTGGCAAATTGGCCAACCAGACAACCAGACCAACAGACGAAAAAAAACGCGGCCGAAGCCGCGTTAAAGATTTGGAGACTTCCCTCGATGAAGGAGTCACTTCTCGCAAGCAGAAGCATAACCGGGATTTTGCGGTTCATTCATTACAAAATTCGCAATTAACTGTTTGAGTAAATCGATTAAAACGTCGCCGGGACGCGCCTTGAGCGATATCGCAGGCACGTCGGTGCGCCTGAAACGCTCAGGGAATCACTACGGACACCTACAAACTCGCCACGCGCTCCAGCGCGCCTGAAAGCAGGTGCACTGAGCGAAAGTGACCGAAAAAACCACGCAACGGCCGCGCGCGCTCCACCACAAACAGATTCAGCGGATTTGCACTAGTATGTGGTGGCTTCGCGCGCGGCCGAGTGTCGGTGCGGCGGGGCTTCAAGTCCGGAGAAGACCATGACTGCGCTTCGAAAAGTGAATCTTGCAGTGGTGTTGTGGGCGTTGGCGTCGGGTGTCGCCTTCGCGGATACGGTGGCACTGAAGGCGGATCTGGAGCCTTCGAGCGAGGTGCCGCCTCGCGTGAGCCACGGGCACGGTATGTTGGACGCCACCTTCGACACGTCGACGAAATCCCTGCAATGGACGGTCAGCTATGAAGGCTTGAGCGGCCCGGCAACCGCCGCGCATTTCCACGGACCCGCGCCGGTAGGCCAGAACGCCAAGGTTCAGGTGCCGATCGACAAGGGCGCGCTCGCCAGCCCGATCAAGGGCTCGGCGGCGCTGACCGAACAGCAGGTGACGGATCTGATGGCGGGCCAGTGGTACTTCAACGTCCATACCGCGCAGAACCCGATGGGTGAAATTCGCGGGCAGGTTTTGCCGGCGAACTAGGCGAGCGGAAAGCCTGATCCGGCGGCTCCGGCGTTTTTAAGATTGGAAGCCGCCATCCACCGACGCAGCCACGAACGCACGTAACATGACAGGACACAATCGAAGGAGCGTGTCCCGATGAGTTGGCAAAGCGCACTCGCGTGCTGGTATCTGCGCAGGCAGTTTCGACCGGAAACCCTCAAGCCACGCATCAATGTCGAACGAGCGCGCGCGCTGAGCGCCAAGCGCGTATGGTCGCCGCGGGTGCCGGGCGGCTGGCGTCTGCGGGAGCTGTACGGCGCGGACGATACGCCGTTGCGCGGCGAGTGGATCGAGCGCGCCGAGCGTGCGCTAGCCACGAACGCCGGGCCGACCGTCCTGTATTGCCACGGCGGCGGCTATTACTTCTGTTTGCCGCGTACCCATCGCTCGATCGTGTTCGGTCTGGCGGCGCGCGCCGACGCACCGGTTTTTTCCCTCGACTACCGTCTTGCGCCCGAGCACCGCTTCCCGGCGGCGCTTGATGACGCGACCGCAGCCTACCGTCAGTTGATCGCCGACGGTATCGCGCCCGAGTCAATCGTCATCGCGGGCGATTCAGCGGGCGGCGGTCTTGCCCTTGCCACGCTGGTGGCGCTGCGCGATGCGGGCGATCCCATGCCGGCGGGCGGTCTGCTGTTCTCGCCGTGGACCGATCTGGCCGCGACCGGCGCCAGCATCCGCACCAACGACAATCTCGATCCCATGTTCAGCGGCTCCGCGATCGCCCGGGCGGGGAAGCTCTAT
Source organism: Paraburkholderia sp. BL25I1N1 (assembly GCF_003002025.1). Classification (GTDB taxonomy): domain Bacteria; phylum Pseudomonadota; class Gammaproteobacteria; order Burkholderiales; family Burkholderiaceae; genus Paraburkholderia. The sequence continues at coordinate 94,054 of NZ_PVZB01000009.1, read as the reverse complement.
CTCGGCGACACGCCGCCCACGCATCCCTACGCGTCTCCCGTCTACGCGGACCTGCACGGCTTGCCGCCGCTCTTCATCATGGCAGGCAGCACTGAAGTCTTGCTCGACGACTCGCAACGCGTGGCCGACAACGCGCGCGCGGCGGGCGTCGACTGCGAACTCGAAGTGTGGAACAAGATGCCGCACGTCTGGCCGATCTTCGCGCCGTTCATCCCCGAGGGAAATCGCGCGCTCGACCGCGCCGCCGCCTTCGTGCGGCGCGTGACGAACCGTGCGGCTCAGCCGTCGAGCGCGATGTCGATCGTCTGATAGGCGGCCTCGACCGTCGCCTGGCCGTATTGCCGTTCCAGCCGACGCACGGTGAAGTGACCGTGCGCGACCTGCTGGAAGTGGTCGATGAACACCGTATTCACCATCGCGCCGAGCACCGCGCCGATCGCCGGAATCGACTTTGCGGCGATCTGTTCGCTGACCTGCACGGAGAAACGCGCGGCGATCGTGTTGAGCAGGCGCAACAAGGCCGCGGAACCGTGCGCGGTGAAGCCCTTGGTGGCGATCTCGGATGACGCTTTCGACACCGCCTGCGCGAGCGCGCCGCGCATGATGAAGTAGCCGAAGTCGGCGTCGTCGTCGGCTTTTGACGTGCCGCCCATGCCCAGCACCGTCAGACATTGCAACTGCGTGTCGATCGCCGTCAGATCCTCGCCCTCGCTGCGCGCGATGTCGCAGATCGAGCGGAACATCAGCGTGGTCGTGACGGGCAGTTCGACGGGCAGCGCGAACAGCCCGAATGCGCCGCCGGCCGCGCCAGTGGTCGCCACGGCAAACTTGTGCAGCAAGTTGCTCGGCTTGTCGGGCACCGCCAACGCAGTCGCGCCGTCCCGTCTCCCCAGCGTGCGCAGCGCGATCGACAGGCACTTGCGTAGCGCCAGTTCCGTCGCGTCGGTGACTTTTTCGTTGGCGAATGCGGGCATGCGCGCGAGCAGTTTTTCCAGCGGCGCGCCGACGATGCTCGCCAGCTTCATCGCCAGAGCGGGGCTCTCCAGTTCGTGTTTTGCGTGGCGCAGCGCCTTCAGGTCGTCGTCCGATAACGATTGTGTTGCGAGCGAACTCGGCTCCATGTGGCTCCCTGGCGTCATGTGATTTTCCTTTCTTCAGTCGATTGTCGGCGCGGCAAAGCCAGCGGCCTGTCCCGCTTAGAGCGTCGCAGCGTGGTATGATTCCCAATCGTTTGACGTGTCAACTGTTGCGCTATCAAAAATGGCTGTTCATACCGCGGCCCACCACTCGAGTGGGCAAGTTTTACCGTTCCGTGAGTCGCTTCTGGCGATGCTCGGCATCTCCTTCGTCACGATGCTGGTCGCACTCGACCAGACCGTGGTCGGCACAGCGCTTCCCACCATCGTCGCCGAACTCAAGGGTTTCGAGCTGTACGCATGGGTTGCCACGTCGTATCTGCTGACCTCGGTGATTACCGTGCCGATTTTCGGCCGGCTCGGCGATTACTACGGGCGCAAGCCGTTCGTGATTGCGTCGATCGTCGTGTTCACGGGCGCCTCCGTGCTGTGCGGCGCGGCCAACAACATGCTGTTCCTCGTGCTCGCGCGCGGCCTGCAAGGCATCGGCGGCGGCATGCTGGTCGGCACCGCGTTCGCCTGTATCCCTGATCTGTTTCCCGACTCGGTCGTGCGCCTGCGCTGGCAGGTGCTGATGAGTTCGGCGTTCGGCATCGCGAATGCGGTGGGGCCGTCGCTCGGCGGGTTCCTCACGCAGTATTACGGCTGGCGCTCGGTTTTCTACGTGAATCTGCCGGTCGGTCTCCTCTCGCTGTTTTTTGTCTGGCGCTTCCTGCCGCATCTGCGTCATGTCGAACACGAAGGCAAGATGCGGCTCGACTGGCCCGGCGCCGTGCTGATCGCCGTGGCACTCGGTTCGCTGCAACTGTTCGTCGAGTTGTTACCGAAGCATGGCGTGACCTTGAGCGCGGCCGCGTTGCTCGCGCTGAGCGTCGCGTCGGCTTACGCGTTGTGGCAGTGGGAAAAGCGCTGCCCGACGGCGATCCTGCCGGTCGACATGTTCCGCAACCGTAGTCTCGCCGCGCTCTTCACGCTTGCCGTGTTGGGCGGCTTTTCGATGTTCTCGCTGCTGTTCTACGCGCCATTGCTGTTCCAGGGCGGCTTCGGCATGTCGCCGAAAGAGGCGGGTCTCGTCATCACACCGCTGGTCGTGTTCATCACGATCGGCAGTATTGCCAACGGGCGCATCGTCTCACGGGTGCGCAACCCGAATCTGATGCTGTATATCGGCTTTGCGCTGCTCGCGCTGGCATGCCTCGGCGTGGTCGTTGCGACACGCGCCATGCCGCAGTGGCTTCTGATGTCGTTCATGATCGTCGGCGGATTGGGACTCGGTTTCGTCATGCCGAACCTGACCATTTTCGCGCAGCAAACGGCGGGTCGCGAACACCTCGGTATCGCGACGGCGCTGCTGCAGTCGCTGCGGATGATTGGCGGCATGATCGGCACGGCGCTGACTGGCACACTGGTCAGCCATATGTACGCGAGCGGTGTGCGCAATACGTTGGAGAACGATCACGCGTCGCAATGGTTCGCGGATCTCGGCGATCCGCAAATCCTCATCAATCGGGACGCGCAAACTACTTTGCTCGACCAGTTGGCGCACGCGGGCCATAACGGCGCGATGCTACTCGAGAGCGCGCGCGAAGCGCTCGTGTCGGCGATTCATCTGGGGCTCGCCATGGCGGCCATTATCGCGGTGGTGTCGGTCTGGCAAAGCCGCCGCGTGCCGCCGATTAAACTCCAGCGCAAGCTCGAGCCCGTGATTCACGCGGACTGATTTTTTAGACTTACCGTTTTACTGATAGATCATGGAAGAACAGGACCGCGTCGCCGTCATGCAGCAATTCGGCCGCACATATCGGGCGTTCATGTCGGCTTTCGAGGCGCATGTCGGCCATCCGTTGCCGCGCTGGCGCATTCTGCTCGCGCTGCACGAGCAGGCCGGCGAGTCGTCGCAGAAGCGGCTGGTGGAGCGCTTGCGCGTCGATCCGGGCGCGTTGACACGGCAGTTGAAAACGCTGGAAGGTTTGGGCTGGATTGCTCGCAGCATGGATGCGCGCGATAACCGCGTGACCAACGTGCGGTTGACGGAGGCGGGACATTCTGCGACCGAAGCCAGCTTGCCGCGTCGCAACGCGTTTCTGCACGACACGATCGCCGTGCTGCCGGACGAGGCGCTGAACGCGCTGTCCGGTGCGTTGAAGATGCTCGAGGCAAGAATCGGCGAAGTGGCGGCTGCCGCTGGCGCAGCCGAGGCTGCCGCGCAAACCCGCCCGACAGCGGACGATGAAGCGCCGCGCCAGGCCTGATTTGCTGGACGCGGCTGAACCCGGTCAGTGCGGCGGCGCGAGGCGAACAAAATCACGCGTTCCGCAACACGACGAAAGGCGCGCCTCGCTTCCCGAAAAAGCGCCCTTCGTGAAGCCAATCAGAAAAACGTTTCGATCACTTCCTTCACGCGATACGCCGGATCGACCACCAGCACCTGACGCCACTTGTCGAACGTCAGACACGGGTGCGAGATGTCGAACGCGATCATGTCGCCCACTTTCAGGTCAGCGCGTGCCGGAATCCGCAGATACGCATGCTGATCCATCAAGCCGAAAATCTCCCAGCCTTCGCTCGCCGCGATATCGCGTGGCGCTTCGTTGCCCGGACGATAGTGGCGCGCTGGTTCCGGCATGCCCGCATCGAATGCGGAATCGCGCTTGCCGAGACCGATGATCGCGCGATCCGGCTCAGGAATCGACTGCACATACGCCCACAGTTGCAGCGCCGGCAGCAGCCCTTCGCCCATTTTCTTCGCGACCGGATTACGCGCGAAGATTTCCGTCTGCGCCTTGCGATAAATGCCGACGTCGTGCGTCAGATAACAACCTGGACGCAGCACGACCTCGACCTTGCCGGTCTCCGAGGCCTTCACGAATTCTTCCGCGACCACGTCGTACCAGGCCGAACCTGCGCCTGACAACACGGCCGGCGTACGCGCAAACCGGCCCTGCTCGACGAGTTCGCGCGTAACCGCGACCGCGCTTTGCAGGAACTCGCGCACTTCGTGTTCTTCCTTGAGTACGCCTTCATACAACTCGACGCCGGCGAGCTTCAGCGTGTCCGGATAGCGTGCAATCGCCTCCAGCACCGCATTGCGCTGCGCCACGTCGCGCACGCCCGTGCGGCCGCCCGACACGCCGAGTTCGAGCAGCACCTGCAACTGCTTGTTCACCGACTTGAAAAACTCACCCAACTGTTCGACGCCTTCCACTGAATCGACGAGGCAGAAGAATTCGAAATCCGGATCGCTCAGCAACTCTGCGACCATCATCATGTTGTGACGGCCGACGAGCTGGTTGGCCATGAGAACACGCGACACGCCGCCGTGATAAGCCGCCCGCACCTGATGCGCGGTGGCGAGCGTGATGCCCCACGCGCCGTTTTCGAGCTGACGGCGGAATAGCTGCGGCGCCATGGTCGTCTTGCCGTGCGGCGCGAGCTTGACGCCGTATTCCGCGACGAATGCCTGCATCCACTTGAGGTTGTGTTCCACGCGGTCCGCGTACAGCACGGCGGCCGGCAGGCTCACGTCTTCGTTCAGCAGGTTCCACTCGAGGCGCGTGGCATCCGTGAGTTGAATGCTGGTGCCCGGAACCATGCCCAAGCCCTTGCTATAAGGATCAATCGTTGCGCCCTGATAGTTTGTAACTTTCATGTCTCCTTGCTCCATCGTCCAGTTAAATTGAATCAAAGTTGACTTTACCATGTTACCGAAAGTACGATGGATGGAGAAATGTTATTTAGTACCACGGTTCGCCGCGGGCGCGTTATAGGCCTTCGCGCGGCCTCCCACAGTCCGCAATGAATCTAACCGCCGAACCGCTGGCTTTCGACATCGTCGCGCGCATTGCCGAATGCGCGCCGGAGCTGCGCTCGGCCGAACGCAAGGTCGCCGCGCTGATTCTCGACGACCTGACGGGCGCCTCGCGCGCGAGCATCGGCGCGCTCGCGCAGCGGGCGGAAGTGAGCGTCGCGACCGTGACGCGTTTTGCCAAAGCCGTGGGTTGCCGCGATGTCCGCGAACTCAAACTGCGGCTTGCGCAGGCGGCCGCCGTCGGTCAGCGCTTCCTGCAGCCCGGCGGCCCGAGCGACGCGCCCGAGCCGATCGCGACTCGCGTGTTCGACGAATTGCAGACCGCGCTGGCGCATAACCATCAATTGCTCCGCCAGGCGCCGCTCGGCGACGCGGCGGCCGCACTGCGCGGCGCGCGCATGATCTACGTGTTCGGCATGGGCGGCGGCTCGACCGCGCTCGCCGACGAGATGCGCTTCCGGCTCGTGCGCCTCGGCCGGCCTGTCGCGACCTATCAGGACGGCTTGCTGCAACGCATGGTTGCCAGCACCGTGTCGCGCGAATGCGTGGTGATCGCGTTGTCTACTACCGGGCGCGTGCCCGAGATGGTCGAGAACTGCAAGATCGCGCGCAGTTATGGCGCGACGGTGATCGCGCTGACCGCGCCGGCTTCGCCGCTCGCGCGCCTGGCCGATTGGGTGATCCCGATCGTAGCCTTTGAGACCGATTTCATTTACAAGCCGTCGTCGTCGCGTTACGCGATGATGATGGCGCTCGATGTGCTCGTCACCGAACTTGCCGTCAGTCAGGGTGACGAGAGCCGCGAATTGCTGCGCCGCATGAAGCACGCACTCGACACGCACCGCGGCGGCGGCGATCGACAACCGTTAGGAGACTGATCCATGCACTCGCATCCCGAAGCCGCCGATACGCTGATCGTCGGCGCGCAACTGTATGACGGCACGGGCGCGCCGCCTGTCGAACGCGATGTCGCGGTTCGCGACGGCCGCATCGTCGCGATCGGCAACCTGTCGAACTGGCTCGCCGAAGAAGTGATCGAGGCTGAAGGCCGCGCGCTGGCGCCGGGTTTCATCGACGTTCACACGCACGACGACACGCACGTGATCCGCTCGCCGCAAATGTTGCCGAAGATCACGCAAGGCGTGACGACGGTGATCGTCGGCAATTGCGGCATCAGCGCGTCGCCGGTTGCGCTGAAGGGCGATCCGCCCGATCCGATGAACCTGCTCGGCGAGCGCGACGCATTCCAGTATCCGACCTTCGCCGCCTATGTCGAAGCGGTGAACGCGGCGCGGCCCGCGGTGAATGTCGGCGCGCTGATTGGGCATACCGCGTTGCGCAGCAACCAGATGGACCGGCTCGACCGCGCGGCGACGCCGCAGGAAATCGACGGCATGCGCGCGCAGCTTGAAGAAGCTCTAAGCAACGGTGCGCTGGGTCTGAGTTCCGGGCTCGCCTACGGCTCGGCGTTCTCAGCGCCGACCGAAGAAGTGATGGCATTGGCCGAACCGCTCGCCGCAGCCGGCGCGTTGTACACCACGCACATGCGCACCGAATTCGACGCGATTCTCGATGCCATGGACGAGGCGTATCGCGTGGGCCGTCACGCACACGTGCCGGTGGTGATTTCGCATCTGAAGTGCGCGGGTCCGTCGAACTGGGGACGCAGCGAAGAAGTGCTGAAGTCGCTCGAAGGCGCGAGCCGCCTGCAGCCGATCGGTTGCGATTGCTATCCGTACAACCGCAGTTCGTCGACGCTCGATGTGAAGCAGATCACGGGCGATATCGACATCACGGTCACGTGGTCCGAGCCGCATCCGGAGATGGCGGGCAAGCTCGTGAAAGAGATTGCGGCGGAGTGGGGCGTCTCGCAGCAGGAAGCGGGCAAGCGCTTGCAACCGGCGGGCGCGGTGTATCACAACATGTCGGAAGACGACGTGCGGCGCATCCTCTCGCATCCCGCGACCATGGTCGGCTCGGATGGCTTGCCGAATGATCCGCTGCCGCATCCGCGCTTGTGGGGCGCATTTCCGCGCGTGCTCGGCCACTACGCGCGCGATGCGGGCTTGCTGCCGCTCGAAGAGGCGGTGCGCAAGATGACCAGTTTGTCGGCGCGTCGCTATGGACTCACGCAGCGTGGCGAGGTGCATATCGGTTACCACGCCGATCTGGTTTTATTCGACCCGGCCAAGGTGCGCGACGTGGCGACGTTCGAGAACCCGCAACAGGCCGCCGACGGCATCGACGCGGTGTGGGTGAACGGCGTGTTGACGTATCGCAATGGCGAAGTGACGGGTGAGCGCGCCGGCCATTTCGTGGCGCGCGGCGCGGCGTCGAAGGGCGACGCGCACGGCGCGTTCTGATTGTTTAACCGATTGATTACGGCGCGCGCGGCGCTTCTGCCGAACGCGTGCCGGACTTTTTAAGGAGTGTAGTGATGAAGCGATATGGTGTTGAAGGCGGCAAGGGAACGGGCGGTCAGCATATGCCGTTTGCACGCGCAGTCGAAGCGGACGGCTGGCTGTTCGTGTCCGGACAGACGCCGATGGAAAACGGCGAAGTGATCAACGGCGGCATCGTCGAGCAGTCGCACAAGGCGATTCAGAACGTGTTCGCGATTCTGAAGGAAGCCGGCTACGGCGCGGAAGATGTGGTCCGCTGCGGCGTGTGGCTGGATGATCCGCGTGACTTCGCGTCGTTCAACAAGGTGTTCCGCGAGTACTTCGGCGACAATCCGCCGGCACGTGCATGTGTCGTTTCTTCGATGGTGATCGATTGCCGCGTCGAAGTGGATTGCGTGGCTTATAAGAAGCCCACCGCCTAAGCGCTTCGTTGTTGTCGTTCGCCGCGAATGCGGCGAACGCTCTACTCGTTACTGCCGCGCCAGACGCATATTGTCCGGCATCGGCAAATTGTAGTTCGTGCGGAACGGATTGATATCCAACCCGCCGCGCCGCGTATAACGCGCATACACCGCGAGCTTCACCGGCTTGCAAGCCTTCAGCACATCGAGAAAAATTTTCTCGACGCACTGCTCGTGAAACCCCGTGTGATTCCGGTACGAGATGATGTAGCGCAGCAGGCCCGCGTGATCGATCTGCGGACCCACGTAATGAATCTGCACGCTGCCCCAGTCGGGCTGCCCCGTCACCGGACAATTCGATTTCAGCAAGTTGGAGAACACTGTTTCTTCGACCGGCGCTTCATCCAGCGCCGCCTTCAACAACGACGCATCCGGCTGATAAATGTCCGTATCCAGATCCAGCCGATCCAGCGACATGCCTTCGAATTCTTCCATCTTCAACTTGCCGAAGTCATGCGGCACAGTCAGTTGAACCGAAACCGTCGCGCCGCACGATGCGGACACATCACGCTTGATCGTGTCGCGCACCGCGTCCATCGATTCGAACGCGGTCTGCGCGAACGAGCCGAGATACAGCTTGAACGACTTCGATTCGGCGATATTCGGCGAATCCGCCGGCACAAAAAACGTCGCCACGGCGATCTGCGGCTTGCCGCGCGCATTCAGCCACGACAACTCGTACGCATTCCAGATATCCGTGCCGAAAAACGGCAACTGCGCGCCGATGCCGATCGCCTCGCGCGCATTTTTTCGCGCGATCGGAAACAGCAGCGACGCGTCGTATTGTTCGGTGTAAGTGGAGGCCTTACCCAGCGGTGATTGTTCGGGTGTCATGATGCGTTCACAATGCCACTCAGCACGTGCCCCGTCGCCGTCACGACGCGGGCCGATTCGCAGTGGCTAATTTGGTCGTCGAAGAAAAAGTCCGGCTCGAACTCGCGCAGAAATGCGCTCTTGTCGAGGCCGCCGAGGAACATCGCTTCGTCGATTCCGATGTTCCACGCCATCAAGGTGCGGATCGCGCGCTCATGCGCGGGCGCCGAACGCGCCGTGACCAATGCCGTACGAATATGCATCGGTGCGGCTTCGTCCGCGAGTTTTTGCAGCCGGTGCAGCGCTTCGAGCAACGGCTTCAACGGACCGTCCGCGAGCGGCAGATCCTTGTTGTGAGTCTCGTGGCCGACAAAGGCGCGCAGGCCGTCCTTCTGGAACACGCGCTCGGCTTCGTCGGAAAACAGCACGGCGTCGCCGTCGAAGGCGATGCGGATTTCGTCCGGATACTTGCTCGCCATTTTCGCCGATTCGGGCAACACGCGCGCGGCGGGAAATCCGGCGGCGAGCGCGTCGCGCACGTCCTGCTGGTTCGCGGACAGAAACAGCGACGCGTTCAGCGGCTTCAGGTAGCCGAACGGCGCGCGTCCGCGCGTGAAAACCCCGCGCTCGATGGCGAGCCCATGTTCCCGGCACGAATGGAACGCGCGCAGTCCGCTGATCGGATCGCTGCGCGAGAGGATCACCACTTCGACGCGATGGCCGCCGGTGTTCAAGGCCAGCAGCTTGCGGATCAACGGAAACGCCACGCCCGGTTTGGCGGGCACGGTCAGGCTGTCGCGCTGCAATGCTTCATAGGTCTGCAGATCGCCTTCCTCGTACACGCGGTTCTCTTCCTCGAAGTCGAACAGCGCGCGCGAAGAGATTGCCACCACCAGTTTGTCGACGAGCGAGAGAGCCATCTGCGTGTTTCAGTCCTAAGTAATCAAGCTAGGAATAAGCGATATACCGGGTTCCGCGTCTCTTCCCAGTTCGGATAACCGAGCGTGGCGAGGAACTGGTTGAACACCGCGTTCTCGCTGTCCGGCACCTGGATGCCGACCAGAATCGAGCTGTAGTCCGCGCCCTGGTTACGGTAGTGGAACAGGCTGATATTCCAGTTCGGCGCCATCGACGAAAGGAATTTCATCAGCGCGCCCGGCCGCTCGGGGAACTCGAAACGGAACAGGCGTTCGTCGTGTGCCAGAGGCGAGCGCCCACCGACCATGTAGCGGATGTGCTGCTTGGACAGTTCATCGAACGTCAGATCGACGGTGGCGAAGCCGTGCGCCTCAAACGCGCCCGCGATCTGCGCCGACTCGCTTCGATTCCTGATCTGCACGCCCACGAAGATATGGGCGGAGTTCGCATCCGCAATCCGGTAGTTGAATTCGGTGACGCTGCGTGTGCCGACCAGTTCGCAGAAGCGGCGGAAACTGCCGCGCTCTTCGGGAATGGTCACGGCGAACACCGCTTCGCGCGCTTCGCCAACTTCGGCGCGCTCGGCCACGAAGCGCATGCGGTCGAAGTTCATGTTCGCCCCCGACGTGATCGCGATCAGCGTCTGGTTCTCGATGCCTTCGCGCTCCGCATACTGCTTCGCGCCGGCCACGGCCAGCGAGCCCGCGGGTTCGAGCACGCTGCGGGTGTCCTGGAAGACGTCCTTGATCGCGGCGCATAGCGCGTCGGTATTCACGAGCAGCACGTCGTCGAGATATTCGCTGCACAGGCGGAAGGTTTCTTCGCCGACCAGTTTTACCGCCGTGCCGTCCGAGAACAGACCGACTTCGTTCAGCGTGACACGCTCACCGGCCTTCAGAGACGCGGCCATCGCGCACGAATCATCGGTCTGCACACCGATCACCTTGATCTCCGGGCGCACCGATTTGACGTACGCGGCGACGCCCGCCGCCAGTCCACCGCCGCCGATCGGCACAAAAATCGCGTGAATCGGCCCCTGGTGCTGGCTGAGAATCTCCATCGCGACGGTGCCCTGTCCGGCGATCACATACGGATCGTCGAACGGATGCACGAAGGTCAGGCCGCGTTCTTCCTGCAGCTTGACTGCGTGCTCATACGCGTCGCTATACGACTCGCCGAACTGCACCACTTCGACGGTCGGGCCGCCGTGCGCGCGCACCGCGTCGACCTTCACTTGCGGCGTGGTGACCGGCACCACGATGATCGCCTTCACGCCCATGCGCGCCGCCGACAACGCCACGCCCTGCGCATGATTGCCCGCCGACGCCGTAATCACCCCGCGCTCCAGCGCTTCAGAAGGAATATGCGCCATCTTGTTGTACGCGCCGCGCACCTTGAACGAGAACACCGGCTGGTTGTCCTCGCGCTTCAGATAGACCGGATTGCGCAGACGCGCCGACAGATTCGGCGCGCGTTCGAGTTCGGTCTCGCGGGCCACGTCGTAGACACGCGCGGTCAGGGTTTTTTTCAGGTAGTCGTGGGAAGCCATGCGGGTGGCGCGGAGCGCTTGGTGAGACGGGAAAGGGTCAATGATAGCGCCAACGGTGTAGGCTCAGGCTCTCGGCATATGCACTGAAGCAGGGTCGCACAGCGCCGCCCGACCGTTCGGTTGGTCATTCCGGCGTGGCGCCGCCGCCGTACGATTTGCCATGAAAGTGCGCAAACCCCCGCCGCTGTTCCGACTTCAGCCGTCAACGCGTGGCGGAATGATGCGGTAGAATTCCATTTTGGAATAAGGATCGGAAGATGCACTGGCAGCCTCGGATCGCCCACTTGATGCCCGCCCCGCGTGAGTGTTGCCCCGCGGCGGAGCGTCACGTCCGCCACGCACGATCGTGTAGTTATATCTGAGCGCCGCGAAGCGACCGGTGTGGGTTTGGCCGTCGGTCGAGCTTCGCTCCCCTAGAAGATTTCCAGCATTGCGCGCCACGCGCACCGTCAGCCGACGCCTCATCGATGAGCGCGCCGGGCTGGCCTACCGAGTCGTCCGAACATGAACGCACCTCAAGTTTTCGATCCGCACGGGGCCGCCGCAGCGGTGGCCGCCGATCCCGAAGCGCGTCTGCGCGAAATTCCCTACAACTACACGTCGTTTTCCGATCGCGAAATCGTCATCCGCCTGCTCGGCGACGAAGCCTGGGCGGTGCTTGCCGAATTGCGCGCGGAACGCCGCACCGGCCGCTCGGCGCGGATGCTGTACGAAGTGCTCGGCGACATCTGGGTGGTGCGCCGCAATCCTTACCTGCAAGACGACCTGCTCGACAACCCGAAGCGCCGCGCGATGCTGATCGAGGCCTTGCATCACCGTTTGAGCGAGATCGAGAAGCGCCGTCGCGCCGATCTGACCGAGCACGGCGACGAAGCGGGCGTGGACCGCGCCGCGCGCGTCGAAACGCTGGTGCAGGCCGCGCGCCGCGCCGTCGACGAATTCGCCAGCGAATTCCAGAAGACCTACGATCTGCGCAAGCGCGCGACCAAGGTGCTGGGCAAGGTCACGGAAAAGGACAACATCAAGTTCGACGGTTTGTCGCGCGTCTCGCACGTGACTGACGCGACCGACTGGCGTGTGGAATACCCGTTCGTCGTGCTGACGCCGGATACCGAAGCCGAAATCGCCGGCATGATCAAGGCGTGTTTCGAGCTCGGTCTGACCGTGATTCCGCGCGGAGGCGGCACGGGCTACACCGGCGGCGCGGTGCCGCTCACGCCGTTCTCGGCCGTCATCAACACTGAAAAGCTCGAACAGCTCGGCGCGGTGGAAATGACCGAACTGCCGGGCGTCGACCGTAAAGTCGCGACGATTTTCTCCGGCGCGGGCGTGGTCACGCGCCGCGTGACCGAAGCGGCCGAGCAGGCCGGCTTCGTGTTCGCCGTCGATCCGACCTCGCTGGATGCATCCTGCGTGGGCGGCAACGTCGCGATGAATGCGGGCGGCAAGAAGGCGGTGTTGTGGGGCACGGCGCTCGACAACCTCGCCTGGTGGCGCATGGTCGACCCGGAAGGGAACTGGCTCGAAGTCACGCGCCTCGACCACAACATGGGCAAGATTCACGACATCGAAGTCGCGCGTTTCGAGCTCAAATGGTTCGACGGCAACTACGCGCCAGGCGAAAAGCTGCTGCGCACGGAAGCGCTCGACATCAAGGGCCGCGTGTTCCGTAAGGAAGGTCTCGGCAAGGACGTCACGGATAAATTCCTCGCCGGTCTGCCGGGCGTGCAGAAAGAAGGCTGCGACGGGCTCATCACGTCCGCGCGCTGGGTGCTGCACAAGATGCCGGCGCACACGCGCACCGTCTGCCTCGAATTCTTCGGCCAGGCGCGCGACGCGATTCCGAGCATCGTCGAAATCAAGGATTACCTGTTCGAGACCTCGAAGCAGGGCGGCGCGATCCTCGCCGGCCTCGAGCATCTGGACGAGCGCTATCTGCGCGCGGTCGGCTATGCGACCAAGAGCAAGCGCAACGCGTTTCCGAAAATGGTGCTGATCGGCGACATCGTGGGCGATGACGCGGACGCGGTCGCGCAAGCTACGTCGGAAGTGGTGCGCATGGCCAACGGCAAGAGCGGCGAAGGCTTCGTCGCGGTCAATGCCGAGGCGCGCAAGCGTTTCTGGCTCGACCGCAGCCGCACGGCGGCGATCGCGAAGCACACCAACGCCTTCAAGATCAACGAAGATGTGGTGATTCCGCTCGACCGCATGGGCGAGTACACGGACGGCATCGAGCGGATCAACATCGAGCTGTCGATCAAGAACAAGCTGCAGTTGGTCGACGCGCTCGAAGCGTTCTTCAAGGCCGGCAAGCTGCCGCTCGGCAAGAGCGACGACGCTAACGAAATTCCGAGCGCCGAACTGCTCGAAGACCGCGTGCAGCAGGCACTCGATCTGCTCAAGCGTGTGCGCACGCGCTGGGAATTCCTGCGCGACAAGCTCGATCTGTCCTTGCGTGAAGCGCAGCACTATCTGGTCGGTCTCGGCTACGAAGCCATGGCGGAAAAATTCGCCGACCGCGTGGACGCACAGCCCGACGCCAACGTATTTCACGTCACGCAGGACCGCACGATCCGCGTGTCGTGGAAGCAGGAAATCCGCGCCGAACTGCGGCAGATTTTCAACGGCGGCGAGTTCAAGCCGATCCTCGACGAAGCCCAGGCGATCCACAAGCAGGTGCTGCGTGGCCGCGTGTTCGTCGCGCTGCACATGCACGCCGGCGACGGCAACGTGCACACGAATCTGCCGGTCAACTCCGACAACTACGAGATGCTGCAGGACGCCCACACGGCGGTCGCGCGCATCATGAAGCTGGCGCGTTCGCTCGACGGCGTGATTTCCGGCGAGCACGGCATCGGCATCACCAAGCTCGAATTCCTGACCGAAGACGAGATCAGCGAATTCCGCCAGTACAAGCAGCGCGTCGATCCGCATGGCCGCTTCAACGCGGGCAAGCTGCTCGAAGGCGCCGATCTGCGCAATGCCTACACGCCGTCTTTCGGCCTGATGGGCTATGAATCGCTGATCATGCAGCAGTCGGACATCGGCGCGATTTCTGAGTCGATCAAGGACTGCTTGCGCTGCGGCAAGTGCAAGCCGGTGTGCGCGACCCACGTGCCGCGCGCCAACCTGCTGTACAGCCCGCGCAACAAGATTCTCGCCACCTCGCTGCTGGTCGAGGCGTTCCTGTACGAGGAACAGACCCGCCGCGGCGTATCGATCAAGCACTGGGACGAGTTCAACGACGTCGCGGATCACTGCACCGTCTGTCACAAATGCGTGACGCCGTGCCCGGTCAAGATCGACTTCGGCGACGTGACCATGAACATGCGCAACCTGCTGCGCAAGATGGGTAAGAAGAAGTTCAATCCGGGCAACGCGGCCGGCATGTTCTTCCTCAACGCGACCAATCCGCAGACCATCAACCTCGCGCGCACCGCGATGATGGGCATCGGCTACAAGGCGCAGCGCCTCGGCAACGACGTGCTGAAGAAGTTCGCGAAGAAGCAGACGGCGCACCCGCCGGCAACCGTCGGCAAGCCGCCGGTCACGCAGCAGGTGATCCACTTCATGAACAAGAAGATGCCGGGCAACTTGCCGAAGAAGACCGCGCGCGCGTTGCTCGATATCGAGGACAACAAGATCGTCCCGATCATCCGCAATCCGAAGACGACCACCGCCGACACGGAAGCGGTGTTCTACTTCCCGGGCTGCGGTTCCGAGCGGCTGTTCTCGCAGGTCGGTCTCGCCACGCAAGCCATGCTGTGGGAAGCGGGCGTGCAAACCGTGCTGCCGCCGGGCTACCTGTGCTGCGGCTATCCGCAACGCGGTTCGGGCCAGTACGACAAGGCCGAGCAGATCGTCACGGATAACCGCGTGCTGTTCCACCGCGTCGCCAACACGCTCAACTACCTCGATATCAAGACCGTGGTGGTGTCGTGCGGCACGTGCTACGACCAGCTTGCCGGCTACGAATTCGAGAAGATCTTCCCGGGCTGCCGGATCATCGACATTCACGAGTTTCTGCTGGAGAAAGGCATGAAGCTCGACGGCGTGAACGGCGTGCGCTACATGTACCACGACCCGTGCCACACGCCGATCAAGACGATGGACCCGGTCAAGCTCGTCAATCAGTTGATGGGCTCGGAAAAGGACGGCTACAAGATCGAGAAGAACGACCGCTGCTGTGGTGAATCCGGCACGCTCGCGGTCACGCGTCCTGACATTTCGACACAGGTCCGCTTCCGCAAGGAAGAGGAGATTCGCAAGGGTGCGGCGAAGCTGCGCGGCATTCCTTTGGTGGCCGAAGCGGGCGCGAACGGGATCAATCCGGCCAATGCCTCGGCCGGCTCGGCGGGCGCGCCGGACGGCTCCGTGCTCAAGGCCGGTGACGGCCCGCAGCCGAAGGGCGCCACTGACGTGAAGATCCTCACGAGCTGCCCGTCCTGCCTGCAAGGTCTGTCGCGTTACAACGAAGACGCGGGCATCGAGGCGGACTACATCGTCGTCGAGATGGCACGTCACGTGCTCGGTGAAGACTGGATGGTCGACTACGTGCAGCGTGCGAACAATGGCGGAATCGAGCGCGTGCTGGTTTAATGGCACGACTGACGATTTTTGCCTGAGGCCGACGATGGAATGCGTTTTTTGCCGTGAAGATGGCGGCGATGTGCTGTGGCACGACGACACCTTGCGTGTCGTACTCGCCGATGAACACGATTACCCGGGCTTTTGCCGGGTCATCTGGAATGAGCATGTGGCCGAGTTTTCCGACCTTGACGGAGACGACCGCGATCGCGTGATGAAGGCCGTGTACGCGGTCGAGCGCGCGATCCGGCGCATCCTTCAGCCGGTCAAGGTGAACCTGGCGAGCCTTGGCAACCAGGTGCCGCACGTGCACTGGCATGTGATTCCGCGGTTTTCGAACGACGCTCATTTTCCGCTGCCCATCTGGGCGCCGCGCCAGCGCACGGTGTCCGAAGCCATGCTGTCGTCGCGCCGCGCGCAAGCCACCTTGCTGCGCGAAGCGGTGCGGCAGGAAATCGAACAGGCGCTGGCTTGAGTTCGAGCGCTCCCGAACCTGTCGCGTTCGCGCCGGGCCCGCGAAGGGCAGGAAGAATTGAGGCGGCGTTCTCTATGAGGTCAACATGAGTGGACTAACTCCCGATACGCCAGTGCCGACCGGCGTGGTCGTGCATTCCAAATCGCGTGTGCTCGAATTGCAGTACGCAAACGGCGAATCTTATCGACTGCCGTTCGAACTGCTGCGCGTGTATTCGCCGTCGGCGGAAGTGATGGGCCATGGGCCCGGCCAGGAAACGTTGCAGACCGGCAAGCGCGAAGTGACGATCACCATGATCGAAGGCGTCGGCAACTACGCGCTGCAGCCGACTTTCTCGGACGGACACGCCACCGGCATCTATTCGTGGGACCTGCTGTACGACATGGCCGTGCGCCAGGATGAACTCTGGCGCGACTATCTCGCCAAACTTCAGGCGGCCGGCGTCGACCGCGATACGCCGATGGTTCAGGCCGGCGCTGCGCACGGGCACTGTCACTGATACGATTCGCCCCGAACGCCGCACTGATGCGGCGCAACATTTCAGAATACGCGAAAGGACGAGCGCGATGAGCAAAACCCACTTCGGCTTTCAATCGGTCGACGAACAGGACAAGGCGCAGAAGGTGGCGGGCGTATTCCACTCGGTTGCCGCCAACTACGACCTGATGAACGACCTGATGTCGGGCGGGTTGCACCGCGCGTGGAAGATGTTCACGATCGCCCAGGCCAACGTGCGGCCGGGTTACAAGGTGCTCGACATTGCGGGCGGCACCGGCGATCTGTCGAAGGCGTTCGCAAAGCAGGCGGGCGACACCGGTGAGGTCTGGCATACCGACATCAATGAATCGATGCTGCGCGTGGGCCGCGACCGTCTGCTGGATAAGGGCGTGATCACGCCGGCGCTGCTTTGCGACGCTGAGAAAATCCCCTTTCCGGACAATTACTTCGACGTAGTGACGGTGGCATTCGGCTTGCGCAACATGACTCACAAGGACGTGGCGCTGGCGGAAATGCGGCGCGTGCTGAAACCGGCGGGGCGTCTGCTGGTGCTGGAATTTTCGAAGGTATGGGATCCGCTCAAGAAGGTCTACGACGTCTATTCTTTTAAGGTGTTGCCGTGGTTGGGCGAACGCTTTGCGAAAGATGCCGAGAGCTATCAATACCTCGCCGAATCGATCCGGATGCATCCGGACCAGGAAACTTTGAAAACAATGATGGAACAAGCGGGTCTCGACGGCGTCAAATATTACAATTTGTCAGCTGGCGTGGTAGCTTTACATGTGGGGACCAAATACTAGGGTTCCTAACCCATCGATTTTTAAAGGAAAGTACGAAAATGTCCGATTCAGGTGTGTTATCTCCCCGTAAGGTTGGGCGGTCGCTGGTGAGAAGAATCGGACTGATCGCGATGGTCGGTCTGATCATGGCCGGCTCCCTCGCTTCGCTCGATGCGGAAGCTCGCCGCATGGGCGGTGGCCGTAGCATTGGCCGTCAGTCGAACAGCGTGACGCAGCAGTCCGCGCCGTCGCAACCTTCCCAAAGCAATCAGGCCATGCAGCAGCGTGCGCAGCCCGCTCCGGCGCCCGCGCCGACTCCGGCCGCGCAGCCTAACCGGTCGCGCTGGCTCGGGCCGATCGCCGGTCTGGCGGCCGGTCTCGGCATCGCCGCGTTGCTGTCGCACTTTGGCTTGGGCGGCGCGTTCGCCGGCGCCATGGCCAATATCATCGTGATTGCGGTCATCGCCATGATCGGCATCTGGCTGATCCGCCGCTTCATGGGCCGCAAGCGTGACTCGGCGCAACCGGCTTACGCGGGCAATTCGCCGTCGCTGAATTCGGGCGGCACCGGCTATTCGCAGGAACCGCGTTATAGCGCGCCGCCGTCCGGCTCGTACCTCGAACCGCAAGGCAATCCGCTCACCACGCCGACCATCAACGCCGCGCCTGTGG
Organism: Paraburkholderia sp. BL25I1N1; assembly: GCF_003002025.1. Classification (GTDB taxonomy): domain Bacteria; phylum Pseudomonadota; class Gammaproteobacteria; order Burkholderiales; family Burkholderiaceae; genus Paraburkholderia. The sequence continues at coordinate 75,956 of NZ_PVZB01000009.1, read as the reverse complement.
TGCCGGCCGGCTTCGACTCGGAAGCCTTCCTGCGCAACGCCAAGGTCTACTTCGTGCGTCTGCAAGCCGCATGGGACGCCGGCAACATGGACGACATCCGCGAATTCACCACGCCGGAAATGTTCGCCGAGGTGAAGGTCGATCTGTCTTCGCGTGGCGCCGAGAGGAATCAGACGGACGTCGTTCAACTGAACGCCGAACTGCTGGGCGTGGAAGAGCGCGCGAACGAATACTTCGCCAGCGTGCGCTTCTCGGGCCTGATTCGCGAGGCACCGGGCGCGGCGGCGGAGCCGTTCGTCGAAGTCTGGAACCTGTCGAAGGCGAATCGCCCCGGCGAAGGCTGGCTGCTGGCCGGCATCCAGCAGGTCGCGCAGCACTGAAGCGGCGGTGCGACAGGGGCCGCGTGACGCAGCAGCGCCTTCTGGATTCGCACCGTACGTTGGCCGTTCGGCATAGCAGGCCGCGAAGCGAACGGACGTTACAATAGGAACCCGCGCGGGCACCTCGCTCGCGCGGGTTTTTTCTTGCCACTTTCAATGACCCTCGCCGCCAAGCCTTTCGCTGCTGCTGTCAACCATCTGCTCGCCCGCGAATCGTGGGCTCGTGAGCGCCTCGCTCCCTACGCGGGCAAGACCGCGAGACTGTCCTGTCCACCGGTCGTGCTGATGCTGCTGGTGCAACCGGACGGCTATCTGAGCGCGGTCGCGGCCACGGAGGCGCAGCAGTTCGACGTAACCATTTCGGTGTCGTCCGACGCGCTGCCCGCCTTCGTACAAGGCGGCCAGGCGGCAGTAATGAAGCATGTGAAGATCGAAGGCGACGCCGAATTCGCCACCGTGATCGCCAAGCTCGCCGAACATCTTCGCTGGGAGCCGGAAGAATATCTGGCCAGGTTCATCGGCGACGGTCCGGCGTGGCGCGTGGCCTCGGTGGTGCGCACGGTCGGCGAACACGTGCAGCGCACCGGGCGCAACCTGCTTGACACTGCCGCCGAATATCTGCTCGACGAGAATCCGCAACTGGTGCGCCGCGCCGCGCTGGAGGACTTCAACGTCGAACTGGCCCGCGCGCGCGACGCACTGGCGCGTGTGGAAAAACGCCTCGAGCGTCTTGAACAGAAGGTCGAAGCCCGCGGCGCTGATGCGCCGGGCGGCGCCGCCACGTCGCGCGGCACGCGCTAGTCACCGGGCACAACCATGCGTTTTCTGCGTTTCCTCAAGATTTTCTTTACGGTCATCCGCTTCGGTCTCGATGAGATGATGCTCAGCCGCGTCAACGACCGGCGCGTGCGTTTGCTGCTGCGTATCACCACGATCGGCCGCAAGTTCGACGCGCCGCCGGGCGTGCGTCTGCGGCTCGCGCTGGAAAGCCTCGGCCCGATCTTCGTCAAGTTCGGGCAAGTGTTGTCGACGCGGCGCGATCTGCTGCCGGTCGATATCGCCGACGAACTCGCCAAGCTGCAGGATCAGGTGCCTCCGTTTGAATCGGCGGTGGCGATCCGGCTGGTGGAGAACGCGCTCGGCGCACCGGTCGACGTACTGTTCGACGACTTCGAGCGGGTGCCGGTGGCGAGCGCCTCGATCGCGCAGGTGCACTTCGCCACGGTGAAGGCGGGGCAGCACGTCGGCAAGGCGGTGGCCGTGAAGGTGCTGCGCCCGAACATGCTGCCCGTGATCGATTCCGATCTCGCCCTGCTGCGCGACATCGCCGTGTGGGCTGAGCGGTTGTGGGCCGACGGCAAGCGTCTGAAGCCGCGCGAGGTGGTCGCCGAATTCGACAAATATCTGCACGACGAACTCGACCTGATGCGCGAGGCGGCCAACGGCAGCCAGTTGCGGCGCAACTTTGCCGGGCTCGATCTGCTGCTGGTGCCGGAAATGTACTGGGAGTTCTGCACGCCTACGGTGCTGGTCATGGAGCGCATGGTCGGCGTGCCGATCAGCCAGGTGGAGACGCTGCGCGCGGCCGGCGTGGACATTCCCAAGCTGGCGCGCGAAGGCGTCGAAATCTTCTTCACCCAGGTGTTCCGCGACGGTTTTTTCCATGCCGACATGCACCCGGGCAACATTCAGGTGAGTCTCGATCCGACGCACTTCGGCCGCTATATCGCGCTCGACTTCGGCATCATCGGCGCGCTGTCGGACTTCGATAAGAACTACCTCGCGCAGAACTTCCTCGCATTCTTCAAGCGCGATTACCATCGCGTCGCCACGCTGCATCTGGAGTCGGGCTGGGTGCCGCCGACTACCCGCGTCGAAGAACTCGAGAGTGCGATCCGCGCGGTCTGCGAGCCGTACTTCGATCGCGCGCTGAAGGATATTTCGCTCGGTCAGGTGCTGATGCGCCTGTTCTCGACCTCGCGCCGCTTCAATGTCGAGATTCAGCCGCAGCTGGTGCTGCTGCAAAAGACCATGCTGAACGTGGAAGGGCTCGGTCGCTCGCTCGATCCCGAACTGGATCTGTGGAAGACGGCCAAGCCTTACCTCGAACGCTGGATGAACGAACAGATCGGCCTGCGCGGCTGGTATGAGCGTCTGAAGATCGAGGCGCCGCAGTGGAGCAAGACGCTGCCGCAGTTGCCGCGCCTGATTCATCACGTGCTGGCCGAGCGCCACGACAACAAGCGCGGCGCGAACGACGACATGATTCGCCAGATTCTGCTCGAGCAGAAGCGCACCAACCGGCTGTTGCAAGGCTTGCTGCTGTTCGGTGTGGCGGTCGGCGTCGGGGCGGTGCTGACGCGGGTGTTTCTGGCGCTTGCTTACGGCGGTTGATTGCGATCCCCTGCGAGGTAATTGATGAGCGACCCGACCCAACCTTCCGCGCCTGAATTTGAGAGCCGCGATCCCAACTCGCCCGAGTTCTGGGATGAGCGTTTCGAGCGCGGTTTCATGCCGTGGGATCAGGCGGGCGTGCCGTCCGCGTTTGAGTCGTTCGCCGCGCGCCATGCCGGCGCCGCCGTGCTGATTCCAGGCTGCGGCAGCGCGTACGAAGCGGTCTGGTTGGCCGGGCACGGCTACCCGGTCCGGGCGATCGACTTTTCACCGGCTGCGGTTGCGGCGGCGCATGAGCAACTGGGCGCACAGCATGCGCATCTGGTGGAGCAGGCGGACTTCTTTACGTACAAGCCGCCTTTCGCACCCGCCTGGATTTACGAGCGCGCGTTTCTCTGCGCGCTGCCGCTCGCGCGCCGCATCGACTACGCACGAAGAATGGCTGAGCTGTTACCCGCTGGCGGCTTGCTCGCGGGGTTCTTTTTTATCGGCGCGACGCCGAAAGGGCCGCCGTTCGGCATCGAGCGCGCGGAACTCGACGCGCTGCTCACGCCGCACTTCGAGCTGATCGAAGACGAAGCCGTGCACGACTCGATTGCCGTCTTCGCGGGACGTGAGCGCTGGCTAACCTGGCGTCGCCGCGTTTGACCGCGCAGCTGTCGCGCTTGGCGGCGGCGCCCGCCGCACTTGATTCGACTACCGCCGCCCCCATTTAACGCACCGGCGCCTGCGTCGGGCGCTGGTCCCCAAAATCCGGGGGGAAGATATCGTTTGCGGCTATAATTCAAGGCTTTGCAAGCGTTTACCAGATTTCAGTAGGGAAAAAGATCATGCCGATCTACGCTTATCGTTGCGAGTCATGCGGCTTCGGGAAGGACGTGCTTCAGAAGATCAGCGACCCGCAGTTGACGCAGTGTCCCGAGTGCGGGAAAGACACATTTCGCAAGCAGGTCACCGCTGCCGGGTTCCAGTTGAAGGGCTCCGGCTGGTACGTGACCGATTTTCGCGGCGGCAATGGCGGCGCGAGCGCGCCGGCCAAGCCCGACGCCAACGGCGCCTCGAATGGCGCCTCCGGCGAGAACGCGAGCGCCAGTAACGGCGCTACGCAAACCGACGCGGCGCCGGCCGGCAACACGGCTGCGACGCCCTCCGCGCCTGCTGCCGCACCGGCCGCTTCGGCGAGTTCGAGCGGTTCCGGCAGCACCTAGTCGCACTGCCGCCCTCCGGGGCGGCGCACACGCCGCGCCTTGGGCTTCGGCCCGCGCGGCTTTCTGGCGGTACACATGACGACGAAAAAAACGACACTCAAATCGGTGTTCCTGACTGGCCTGCTGGTGCTGGTGCCTCTGGCCATCACACTGTGGGTGCTCGGACTGATCATCGGCACGATGGACCAGACGCTGCTTCTGCTGCCGCGCGCGTGGCAGCCGGAGCGCCTGTTCGGCTTTCGCCTGCCCGGCCTCGGTGCAGTGCTCACGCTCGCCTTCATCTTTGTCGTTGGACTGTTGACGCAAAACTTCATTGGGCAGAAGCTCGTGAAGTGGTGGGAAGTCGTGGTCGCTCACATTCCGGTGGTCGGCCCGATCTACACCAGCGTCAAGCAGGTGTCCGATACCCTGCTGTCGAGCAGCGGCAACGCGTTTCGCAAGGCGCTCCTGATCGAGTACCCGCGCCGCGGCTCCTATACGATTGCGTTTCTGACCGGCATTCCGGGCGGCGACGTCATCAACCACCTGAAAGAAGATCACGTCAGCGTGTATGTGCCGACTACGCCGAATCCAACCTCCGGCTTCTTCCTGATGGTGCCCAAGAGCGAAGTGATCGAGCTCGACATGACGGTCGACGCTGCGCTCAAGTACATCGTCTCGATGGGCGTCGTGGCGCCGTCCGCGCCCCCGGCGCCGGTGCGCCGCACGACAGTCGAGCCTCCGCTGTAACGCGGCGCGTAGCGTTTCCATGCCACGCGCCGTTCAACCAATGCAAAACGAAAGACAAACATCATGTCGATGAGATCTCAATACTGCGGTCTGGTGACCGAAGAACTGCTGGGCCAATCCGTCTCGCTGTGCGGCTGGGTGAGTCGCCGCCGCGACCATGGCGGCGTCATCTTCATCGACCTGCGCGATCGCGAAGGCCTCGTCCAGGTCGTCTGCGACCCGGACCGCGCGGAGATGTTCAAGGCGGCCGAAGGCGTGCGCAACGAGTTCTGCCTGCAGATCAAGGGCGTGGTTCGCGGCCGTCCGGAAGGCACCACGAACGCCGCGCTCAAGAGCGGCAAGATCGAAGTGCTGTGCCACGAGCTGATCGTGCTGAACCCGTCGATCACGCCGCCGTTCCAGCTCGACGACGACAACCTGTCGGAAACCACGCGTCTCACGCATCGCGTGCTGGACCTGCGCCGTCCGCAGATGCAGCACAACCTGCGTCTGCGCTACCGCGTCGCGATCGAGGCGCGCAAGTACCTCGACTCGCTCGGCTTCATCGACATCGAAACGCCGATGCTGACCAAGAGCACGCCGGAAGGCGCGCGCGACTACCTCGTGCCGTCGCGTACGAACCCGGGCCAGTTCTTCGCGCTGCCGCAATCGCCGCAACTGTTCAAGCAGCTGCTGATGGTGGCGAACTTCGATCGCTACTACCAGATCGTCAAGTGCTTCCGCGACGAAGACCTGCGCGCCGACCGTCAGCCAGAATTCACGCAGATCGACTGCGAAACCTCGTTCCTGTCGGAACAGGAAATTCGCGATCTGTTCGAAGACATGATCCGTCATGTGTTCAAGGAAACGATCGGCGTCACGCTGGACGAGAAATTCCCGGTCATGCTGTATTCGGAAGCCATGCGCCGTTTCGGTTCGGACAAGCCGGATCTGCGCGTGAAGCTCGAATTCACCGACCTGACCGATGCGGTCCGCGACGTCGACTTCAAGGTGTTCAGCACGCCGGCCAACACGAAAGACGGCCGTGTCGCGGCGATTCGCGTGCCGAAGGGCGGCGAACTCTCGCGTGGCGACATCGACAGCTACACGGAATTCGTGCGCATCTATGGCGCGAAGGGCCTCGCATGGATCAAGGTCAACGAAGTCGCGAAGGGCCGTGACGGTCTGCAAAGCCCGATCGTCAAGAACCTGCACGACGAAGCGGTCAAGGCGATCATCGAGCGCACCGGCGCGCAAGACGGCGACATCATTTTCTTCGCGGCGGATCGCGCGAAGGTGGTGAACGACAGCCTTGGCGCACTGCGTCTGAAGATCGGCCATTCGGAATTCGGCAAGGCCAATGGTCTCGTCGAGAGCGGTTGGAAGCCGTTGTGGGTGGTCGACTTCCCGATGTTCGAATACGACGAGGAAGACAACCGCTACGTCGCCGCGCATCACCCGTTCACGAGCCCGAAAGACGAGCACCTCGAGTATCTGGAAACGGATCCGGCGCGCTGCCTTGCGAAGGCCTACGACATGGTGCTGAACGGCTGGGAAATCGGCGGCGGTTCGGTGCGTATCCACCGTGAAGAAGTGCAGAGCAAGGTGTTCCGCGCGCTGAAGATCAACGCGGAGGAAGCGCAAGCCAAGTTCGGCTTCCTGCTCGACGCGCTGCAATACGGCGCGCCCCCGCATGGTGGTATCGCATTCGGTCTGGACCGCATCGTTACGATGATGGCCGGCGCCGACTCGATCCGCGACGTGATCGCGTTCCCGAAGACGCAGCGCGCGCAGTGTCTGCTCACGCAGGCGCCGAGCGAAGTGGACGAGCGCCAGTTGCGTGAACTGCACATCCGTCTGCGTCAGCCGGAACCGAAGGTGTAATGGCTTGAGTCCAGTCAGTGCTGTCTGAAAACGACAGCCGGCGCAACGGAAAAGGCGTGATCACCATGTGTGATGCGCCTTTTTCGTTTTTTGCGTTACAGTCGATGCAACTGCGTTCGACCGCTTCCTGGTCCGATCTCCGACATGTACCGCGCAAGCATTGCGCACAGTTTTCACGCCATGCCGAAACCGCCGAAGATTCCGCAATCCGTACTCGTCATCATCCATACGCCCGCGCTCGACGTGCTGCTGATCGAGCGTGCCGATCACGCCGGGTTCTGGCAGTCGGTCACGGGCTCCAAAGACCGGCTCGATGAGCCGCTCGCCGAGACGGCGGCGCGCGAAGTCGCCGAAGAGACCGGCATTGTGGTGGGCGGTGCGCAAGTGCCGCACAACGCATTGTTCGACTGGCAATATTCGATCGAATACGAGATCTACCCGGAGTTCCGCCATCGCTATGCCGAAGGCGTGATCCATAACACCGAGCATTGGTTCAGCTTGCAGGTGCCCGAGCAACTCGAGGTCACGCTCGCGCCGCGCGAGCACACCGCGTTTCTGTGGCTGCCGTATGACGAGGCGGCGTCGCGCTGTTTTTCGTCGTCGAATGCCGATGCGATCCTGCAGTTGCCTAAAAGGTTGCATGAGCGGCTCAGTGGGCGTGCTGTCGTTGGGCATCCCACGGAGCGTGGCCGGTGAGCGTCGGCGGCGCGCGCCGCTTCGCCCGACTGCGGCAATCGCTGCTCGGTCGCCGCTACTGGCAGCGTTACCGCTTCACCAGCGGCAACGACGTCAAGCTGCTGCGTTCCGGCGACGAGTTCTTCAGCGCTCTGATCGCGCGCGTGGATGCCGCGCAGAGCGACGTGGTGCTCGAAACTTATATCTTCTGCCATGACGACGCCGGGAAGGCGGTGAGCGCGGCGCTGCTGCGTGCGGCCGCGCGTGGCGTGAAGGTGCGCGTGATCACCGACGGCATCGGCACCGCGCGTTTGCCGCTGTTCGACGAGTGGTCCGTCGCCGGCATCGAGCATCGCATCTACAACCCGCATCTGTTCGGCCGCTTCGGCTTTTCACGCACGCATCGCAAACTGGCGGTGATCGACGATCAGTTCGCGTACTGCGGCGGGATCAATATCGTCGACGACTACGAGAACAATGGTGAGAAGCTGCCGTACCGGCGCTGGGACTTCGCGGTCGAATTGCATGGACCGGTGGTCGCCGATATCCGCCAGGCGTTCGAGGTGCAATGGCGGCGGATTCGGCTCGGGCATCGGCCGATCGAGTCGATGGAGCCGGATCTCGGGCCGAAGACCGCGGCCTCGCTCGGCAGTCTGCGCCGTCGCCGCCGGCGTCGTAACGAGGAATTGTGGGCGGGCGGCCAGCCGTGCGTGGCGTTCGTCGCGCGCGACAACCTGATCAACCGGCGTGCTATCGAGAAAGCGTATCTGGTCGCGATTGGCCAGGCGCGCAACGAAGTGCTGCTCGCCAATCCGTATTTCATGCCCGGCCGCAAGCTGCGGCGCGCGCTGGTGTTCGCGGCGCGACGCGGCGTCGTCGTGAAGCTGATTATCGGGCGCAAAGAATTCAAGGCGCTCGATTACGCGGTGCCGTTTCTGTATCGCGCGCTGCTCAGGGCCGGCGTGCAGATCGCCGAGTACGAGAAAACGCTGCTGCATGGCAAGGTCGCGGTGGTGGATTCGAACTGGGCAACGGTCGGCTCGTCGAACCTCGACGCGCTGAGCCTGATGCTCAACAACGAAGCCAATGTGGTGCTGGTGAACGACCCGTCGATCGACGCACTGCGCGAAGCGATCCTCGTCGCCTTCAAGGACTCGCGCCGTATCGACGAAGCGCGCTACGACGCCCGGCCGGCGGGCGAACGCGCGCTCAACTGGCTTGCCTACACGACCTATCGGGCCGTGATGAAGGTGCTGACGGTGGGCGGGTACGACTGACTCGCGGCGATGCGCTTGTGAACGACACCGGTGAACCCGCCACGCCTTGTTTTGCCTTGCATGACCGCATGACCGCATGACCGCATGACCGCATGACGGGCCGCGTTTCGGATTGATCCTAGAGACGCCGCACACCTCGCTAAAGATAATCTGCGCTCTTCATAAATCGAGCGGTCGGGGCGTGCGCTAGCGCCAGTCGGACCGTCTCCTTCGTCAAGCCTCGCCGCCGTTTCGACTGCGCGTTCACGGCAAGCGGATCGGCTGCGCCATGGATACCCATTCGCGAACCATGTCCGTTCCCACTTCCTCCAGATCGATCGAGCATGCCAGTCTTCACGACGAGGCCGTGCAGGCCTATCAGGCCGGTCGTCATGACGTCGTGCGGGTGCTCGCCGATCGAATCCTCGCCGAAGACGCGGCGCATGTCGGCGCCATCCATTTGCGGGGCTTACTCGCACTGGCAGCGGGCGATGCACAAGACGCGCAGCGCTGGCTCGAACGCGCGATCGGCATCCGCCCGGAGCCGATTCTGTTCAACACGCTCTACGCCATTCACCTGGAGCTTGGAGACCTTGCCGGCGCTGTGCAAAGTATCCGGCAGGGCCTCGCGATTCAGCCGGACTTCGTCGCGTTCCACTACAACCTTGCGTTGACGCTGCAACATCTTGGCCAGATCGAGGACGCCGCCATCGGCTATCGACGCACGCTCGAACTCGATCCGGACCACTCGGCGGCGCATAACAATCTCGGCCGTGTCTGCGCGGACCTCGGCGCAATGCACGAGGCCGAGCGTCACTATCGGCGCGCTATGGAATTGGCGCCCGGCAACCTCGTCGCGCGTAACAATCTGGCCATGGCGCTGCTTGCGACCGGTCGCTACGAAGAAGCCTGGCCATATTTCGAGGACCGCTGGGTCAGTTTCAAGCAGTCCGATGGCCGGCCCGCGCCGGTGCCGGTAGAAGTGCCGCTGCCGCGCTGGCGGGGCGAGGGCGCCTCTACTGCTTCAGGCCCACCAACGACGCAGACATCGACGCAACGCCTTCTCGTGCTTCACGAGCAAGGTCTTGGCGACAGCTTGCAGTTCGTGCGCTATCTTGCGCTGGCACTCAAGCTTTTTGCCCGGGTCGGCTACGTCTGCCCGCCACAGTTGCGCCGCCTCTACGAACAGTCATTGTGTTCACGCTGGCCGAGGCTTGAGTTGCTCGACGCCGTGCCGCCCGAACTGTCCAGTTGGGATCAATACATTCCGCTGATGTCGCTGCCGATGGCGTTCGCCACGCAAGTGGCCACGATCCCGGCCGAGCTTCCCTATCTGCATGCGGACGCCGAATTCGCCGCCGCGTGGCGTACGCGGCTCGAAGCGCTGCCGGCGCCGCATCTGCCGCGCGTCGGCATGGTTTGGGCGGGCGGGCATTCGGGCATCGCCGTGGATCGCCTGCGCAGTCTTGCCGCCGCGCAAATCGCGCCGTTGCTGGGGTTCCCTTACGTGCGCTGGATCAGCCTGCAAAAGACCGACGATCCCGCCAAACTTCCAGACACCGCAAGCAACGCGCAGTTGATCGACTGGACAGACGAAATCGCGAACTTCGCGGACACCGCGGCATTGATCGACAACCTCGACCTGGTGATTTCCGTCGATACCTCGGTCGCCCATCTTGCCGCGGCGATGGGCAAGCCGGTCTGGCTGCTCAACCGTTTCGCGGGCTGCTGGCGCTGGCTGTATGGCCGGGACGACAGCCCGTGGTATCCCGGATTGCGTCTTTTCACGCAGACGCGGCGCGGCGATTGGAGTGACGTGCTGGAACGGGTCGCCGCAGCGTTGAAGCAGACCTTCGCGGCGCAGGACGCTACGCCCTGACGCGCACCTTTTCCTCCCGCACATTCCCACCATGTCAGCCTGACCGGGTTGCCGCCATGGCGGCAACCCCTTGTCGGGCCTGCGTGTCCCGGGACCGCCGAGGGCCGTTTCAGCCCGTGCTCGACAGCGCCGCCGCATCATTCCCAATACCCGCGATACGCCAAACGCTTCTGCATTCGCACCGACTTGCTGCATCATGTCGGCCCGGCTGCGTGGGTCAGAGAAAGCGTGTACTTGGACGAGCGAGCTCTCTCAAAGACAAACTTAAGGCAAACGCCTCTAAAAAATCTCATTCCTCTGATTGACGGATGCCGCAGAATTGAAACCAGGTTAGAAACCGGTTTCTAATAAAGTCCTTGTTTCGCGGACGGCAGCACTCAATAATAGTACGTCCGTTCGATTTTCTTTCGGTCACATTAGAACGGTAAAAAGCTATGCGAAAAGGCGAACAGACGCGAGCCGCAATTCTCGATGCAGCACTTGACCTGGCAAGCCGCGACGGACTGGAAGGTCTGACCATCGGGCTGCTGGCCGAGCGCATGCAGATGAGCAAAAGCGGGGTGTTCGCGCATTTCGGGTCGCGCGAGGATTTGCAGGTCGAGGTCGTGCGCGAATATCACCGTCGTTTCGAAGACGAGGTGTTTTTCCCGAGTTTGCGCGAGCCGCGTGGATTGCCGCGCTTGCGCGCGATGATTTCCCGCTGGATCGAGAAACGCATTCAGGAAGTCACCACCGGCTGCATCTACATCAGCGGCGCCGTCGAATACGACGATCGCGCGGATAACCCGGTGCGTGAGCAACTGGTGTCGAGCGTGACGGTCTGGCGTGCCGCGCTCACGCGGGCGATTTCGCAGGCAATGGAAGAAGGGCATCTGCGTGCCGACACCGATCCGCAACTGATGCTGTTCGAACTGTACAGCTTCACGCTCGGTCTGCATCACGACGCGCGCTTCCTGCACTTGCCGGATGCGGTGCGTCTCACGTGGGCCGCGCTGGAAAAATTGATTGTTTCGTATCAAAGCGAAAGCCGTTAGCAGCGTCGCCGCCAATCCGGCGGATTCAGCGGCGCAGAAAGTTCCGATCCACGGACTCAGCTAACGGCCTGGCTTCTTGTCAAACTTGGAGAGAGTCATGGGACAGTACGCCGCGCCGCTGCGCGACATGCAATTCGTGTTGCACGAACTGCTCAACGTCGAAGCCGAAATCAAGCAGATGCCGAAGCACGCGGATCTCGATACCGACACGATCAACGCGGTGCTGGAAGAGGCCGGCAAGTTCTGCTCCGAAGTATTGTTCCCGCTTAATCACAGCGGCGATCAGGAAGGCTGCACCTATGTCGGCGACGGCGTCGTGACCACGCCGAAGGGCTTCAAGGAAGCCTACGCACAATACGTCGAGGCCGGTTGGCCCGCGCTGGGCTGCGATCCGGAATACGGCGGCCAGGGCCTGCCCGCGTTCGTCAACAACGCGCTGTATGAAATGCTGAACTCGGCGAATCAGGCGTGGACTATGTACCCGGGGCTCTCGCACGGCGCGTACGAATGTCTGCATGCACATGGCACGCCGGAGTTGCAGCAACGCTATCTGCCGAAGCTGGTCGCGGGCGTCTGGACCGGCACGATGTGTCTGACGGAGCCGCATTGCGGCACCGACCTCGGCATTCTGCGCACCAAGGCCGAACCGAACAGCGACGGCTCTTACGCGATCAGCGGCACGAAGATTTTCATCTCCAGCGGTGAACACGATCTCGCGGAGAACATCGTTCACCTGGTGCTCGCGCGTCTGCCGGATGCGCCCAAGGGCACCAAGGGCATTTCGCTGTTCATCGTGCCGAAGTTCGTGCCGAACGAAGCGGGCGAACCGGGCGAGCGCAACGGCGTGAAGTGCGGCTCCATCGAACACAAGATGGGCATTCACGGCAACGCGACCTGCGTGATCAATCTCGACAACGCCAAGGGTTGGCTCGTCGGCGAGCCGAACAAAGGCTTGAACGCGATGTTCGTGATGATGAACGCCGCACGTCTGGGCGTCGGCATGCAGAGCCTGGGCCTGACCGAAATCGGTTACCAGAACTCGTTGACGTACGCGAAAGAGCGTCTGCAGATGCGTTCGCTGACCGGCCCGAAGGCGCCGGAAAAGGCGGCTGATCCGATCATCGTGCATCCGGATGTGCGCCGCATGCTGCTCACGCAGAAGGCCTACGCCGAAGCCGCGCGCGCGTTCTCGTACTGGTCGGCGCTGCATATCGACAAGGAACTGTCGCACGCTGATGAATCCGTGCGCAAGGAAGCCGCCGACCTCGTCGCGCTGCTCACGCCGATCCTGAAAGCGTTCCTGTCGGACAACGCGTTCGAGAGCACCAACCACGCCATGCAGATCTACGGCGGCCACGGCTTCATCGCCGAGTGGGGCATGGAACAGTACGTGCGCGACGCGCGCATCAACATGATCTACGAAGGCACCAACGCGATTCAGGCGCTCGACCTGCTCGGCCGCAAGATTCTCGGCGACATGGGCGCGAAGATGAAGAAGTTCGGCAAGCTGGTGTCCGATTTCGTCGAAGCCGAAGGCGTGAAGCCGGAAATGCAGGAGTTCATCAACCCGCTCGCCGACATCGGCGAGAAGGTGCAGAAGCTGACCATGGAAATCGGCATGAAGGCCATGCAGAACCCGGACGAAGTCGGCGCCGCCGCCGTGCCGTATCTGCGCACCGTCGGCCACCTGGTGTTCTCGTACTTCTGGGCCCGCATGGCACGCGTTGCGCTGGACAAGGAAGCTTCGGGCGATCCGTTCTACAAGGCCAAGCTCGCCACGGCGCGCTTCTACTTCGCGAAGCTGTTGCCGGAAACGGCGATGACGATCCGTCAGGCGCGCGCGGGTTCGAAGTCGCTGATGGACGTCGAAGAAGCGCTGTTCTAAGCCCCGCCTTCAGGCAAACATCAAGGCAGGCGCCGCGCGTGTCGAACCCGCGGCGCCTCCCGTCAGCCACACATCGCGAAGCGTCCATGAAGCTTCGCGACATCGCATAACTCCCCGGAGGAACGACGTGAGCAATCTGATCATTCGCAAGGTCGCCGTACTCGGCGCCGGCGTGATGGGCGCGCAGATCGCCGCGCACCTGATCAACGCCAAGGTGCCCGTGCTGCTGTTCGACTTGCCCGCCAAGGAAGGCCCGAAGAACGCGATCGCGCTGAAGGCGATCGAGAACCTGAAGAAGCTGTCGCCGGCGCCGTTCGGCGTGAAGGACGACGCGCAATACATCCAGCCCGCAAATTACGACGACGACATCGAAAAGCTCGCCGAATGCGATCTCGTGATCGAAGCGATTGCCGAGCGCATGGACTGGAAGCACGACCTGTACAAGAAGGTCGCGCCGCATCTCGCGCCGAACGCGATTTTCGCGACCAACACGTCGGGTCTGTCGATCACCGCGCTGTCTGAGGGTTTCTCGGATGAACTGAAGGCGCGCTTCTGCGGCGTGCACTTCTTCAACCCGCCGCGCTACATGCACCTGGTCGAGTTGATCCCGACCGCGACCACGCGCCCGGAAATCCTCGATCAACTCGAGTCGTTCCTGACGAGCGTGGTCGGCAAGGGCGTCGTGCGTGCGAAAGACACGCCGAACTTCATCGCCAATCGCGTGGGGATTTTCTCGATCCTCGCCGTCGTGACCGAAGCCGCGAAATACGGCCTGCGTTTCGACGAAGTGGACGACCTGACCGGCGCGCGTCTGGGCCGTGCAAAGTCGGCCACGTTCCGTACCGCCGATGTGGTCGGTCTGGACACGATGGCGCACGTCATCAAGACGATGCAGGACACGCTGAAGGACGACCCGTTCTTTCCGGTCTACGAAACGCCGGCAGTGCTGGCTGAACTCGTAAAGAAGGGCGCGCTGGGTCAGAAGACCGGCGGCGGCTTCTACAAGAAAGAAGGCAAGGCGATCAAGGTGCTCGACGCGAAAACCGGCGAGTACGTCGACGGCGGCGCGAAGGCGGACGAACTGGTCGGCCGCATTCTGAAGCGCCCGCCGGCGGAGCGTCTGAAGCTGCTGCGCGAATCGCAGCATCCGCAGGCGCAGTTCCTGTGGGCAATTTTCCGCGACGTGTACCACTACATCGGCGTGCACCTGGAATCGATCGCGGATAACGCGCGCGACGTCGATCTGGCGATCCGTTGGGGCTTCGGCTGGAACGAAGGTCCGTTCGAAGGCTGGCAGACGGCCGGCTGGAAACAGGTCGCCGAATGGGTGCAGGAAGATATCGCGGCCGGTAAGGCGCTCTCGAACGTGCCGCTGCCGTCGTGGGTGCTCGAAGGGCCGGTCGCCGAGCAGGGCGGCGTGCATACGAACGAAGGTTCGTGGTCGCCGGCTTCGAAGACCTTCGTGCCGCGCTCGTCGCTGTCGGTGTATGACAAGCAGGTGTTCCGTGCGCCGCTGGTCGGCGAAACCAGGGCTGATCCTAAGACCTACGGCAAGACGCTGTTCGAAACCGACGCGGTGCGTGCATGGGTCGACGACCGCGCGGGCGAGAACGATGTCCTGATCGTGTCGTTCAAGAGCAAGATGAATACGATAGGACCGTCGGTGATCGACGGTCTCACGCAAGCGATCGAGCTGGCCGAGAAGGACTACAAGGGTCTGGTGGTGTGGCAGCCGACGTCGCTGAAACTCGGCACGCCGGGTGGCCCGTTCTCCGCCGGCGCCAACCTCGAAGAAGCCATGCCGGCGTTCATGATGGGCGGCGCGAAGGGCATCGAGCCGTTCGTGAAGAAATTCCAGCAAGGCATGCTGCGCGTGAAGTACGCGAGCGTGCCGGTTATCTCGGCCGTGTCGGGCATCGCGCTCGGCGGTGGCTGCGAACTGGCGCTGCACAGCGCGAAGCGGGTCGCGCACATCGAAAGCTATTTCGGTCTGGTGGAAGTCGGCGTCGGTCTCGTGCCGGCTGGCGGCGGCCTGAAGGAAGCGGCGCTGCGCGCGGCGGAAGCGGCGACGCAGGTGGGTGCAACCAACGATCTGTTGAAGTTCGTGCAGAAGTCGTTCGAAAACGCGGCGATGGCGAAGGTTTCGGCCTCCGCGCTCGACGCCCGCGCGATGGGCTACCTGAAGCCGTCGGACACCATCGTCTTCAACGTGTTCGAACTGCTCGACGTGGCGAAGAAGGAAGCGCGCGCGTTGTCGTCGGCGGGTTATCGTCCGCCGCTGCGCGTCACGCAAGTGCCGGTGGCCGGGCGTTCGGCGATCGCGACCATCAAGGCGTCGCTCGTCAACATGCGCGATGGCCGATTCATCAGCGAGCACGATTTCCTGATCGCGAGCCGTATCGCGGAAGCGGTGTGTGGCGGTGATGTGGAAGCGGGCAGTCTGGTCGATGAAGAATGGCTGCTGCAACTCGAGCGTCGTGCGTTCGTCGATCTGCTCGGCACGCAAAAGACGCAGGAACGGATCATGGGCATGCTGCAGACCGGCAAGCCGGTGCGCAACTAAGCGACGAGCCCGCAGTATGTGCTTGGGGAGGGAGTAAGTGCTAAAGCGCTAACTCCCGCCGACCGCGATGAGACTGCATGGGACAGCAGTAAGCGCTAAAGCGCTAACTGCCGTCGACCGCGATGAGACTGCATGGGACCAGAGTAAGCGCTAAAGCGCTAACTCTGGTCGACCGCGATGAGACTGCATGGGACCAGAGTAAGCGCTAAAGCGCTAACTCTGGTCGACAAAGGAGATTCAAATGGCAAAGCAATTGCAAGACGCATACATCGTCGCCGCGAGCCGCACGCCGATCGGCAAGGCGCCGCGTGGGATGTTCAAGAACACGCGCCCCGACGAACTGCTGGTGCACGCGCTCAAGTCGGCCGTGGCGCAAGTGCCCGGCCTCGATACGAAAGTGATCGAGGACGCGATCATCGGCTGTGCGATTCCGGAAGCGGAACAAGGCCTGAACGTCGCGCGTATGGGCGCGCTGCTGGCCGGCCTGCCGAATAGCGTCGGCGGCGTGACGGTGAACCGCTTCTGCGCATCGGGGCTGACCGCGCTCGCCATGGCCGCCGACCGCATCCGCGTCGGCGAGTCGGACGCAATGATCGCGGGCGGCTGCGAATCCATGAGCATGGTGCCGATGATGGGCAACAAGCCGTCCATGTCGCCGCATATCTTCGATCGCAATGAAGACATCGGCATCGCCTACGGTATGGGCCTGACGGCGGAGAAGGTCGCCGAACGCTGGAAGATCAGCCGCGAAGCGCAAGACGCGTTTTCGGTGGAATCGCATCGCCGCGCCATCGCCGCGCAGCAAGCCGGCGAGTTCAACGATGAAATCGCTGCGTACACCATCACTGAGCGCTTCCCCGATCTCGCCACCGGCGAAGTCCGCGTGAAGACCCGCGAAGTGTCGCTCGACGAAGGTCCGCGCGCGGAAACATCGCTCGAAGGTCTCGCCAAGCTGCGCGCGGTGTTCGCCAACAAGGGTTCGGTGACGGCGGGCAACAGCTCGCAGACCTCGGACGGCGCGGGCGCGCTGATCGTGGTGTCGGAAAAGATGCTGAAGGAATTCAACCTCACGCCGCTTGCGCGTTTCGTCAGCTTTGCCGTGCGCGGCGTGCCGCCGGAAATCATGGGCATCGGTCCGAAGGAAGCGATTCCGGCCGCGCTGAAAGCCGCCGGCCTGAAGATCGACGACCTCGACTGGATCGAGTTGAACGAAGCATTCGCCGCGCAATCGCTGGCGGTGATTCAGGACCTCGGTCTCGATCCGGCGAAGATCAACCCGCTCGGCGGCGCGATCGCCCTCGGCCACCCGCTGGGTGCGACGGGCGCGATTCGTGCGTCGACCGTGGTGCATGGCTTGCGCCGTCGTAACTACAAGTACGGCATGGTGACGATGTGCGTCGGCACGGGCATGGGCGCGGCGGGCATCATCGAGCGCCTGTGAGCATGTTCACCCCGATGTTCGCTTCGGTCCTCGCGCGTACGCGTTGAGGACCACAGAACGGTTCGCAGGCCATCCGGCTTGCGAACCGTTCTTACATTCTCAGCAGGAGTACGAGGAGATGACGATGGATATTCTGGTCGAGCGCGCCGACGGCGTGCTGACGATGGCCTTCAACCGGCCCGACAAGAAAAACGCGATTACGGCCGCCATGTATCAGACGATGGCCGACGCGCTGGTCGAAGCGCAAGGCGACGCCGCCGTGCGGGCGATCCTGATTCGCGGCAGCGCCGGCATTTTCAGCGCCGGCAACGATCTCGACGATTTCATGAAGACGCCGCCGATGGGCGAACACGCGCCGGTGTTCCAGTTCCTGCGCGCGATCAGCTCGGCGGAGAAGCCGGTGGTGGCGTCGGTGGTGGGCCCGGCGGTCGGCATCGGCACGACCCTGCTGCTGCATTGCGACCTGGTCTACGCAGCCGATACCGCGAGCTTCTCGCTGCCGTTCACGCAACTCGGTTTGTGTCCGGAAGCGGCGTCGAGTCTGCTGTTGCAGCGCGCGGCCGGCTATCAGGCGGCGGCGGAGAAACTGTTGCTCGGCGAAGCGTTCGACGCCGCCGAGGCACAACGCATGGGTTTCGTGAATCGCGTGCTGCCCGCCGCCGAAGTCGATGCGTTCGCCGCTTCGCAGGCCGCGAAGCTGGCGGCGTTGCCGGCTTCGTCGCTGCGCGTGACGAAGAGCTTGATGAAGCGCGCGAGCTACCAGGAACTGCAAACGCAGATGTCCGAAGAAGCCGTGCATTTCGGCAAGATGCTGCTCGCGCCCGAAGCACGTGAGGCGTTCAAGGCGTTCTTCGAGAAACGCAAGCCGGACTTCCGGCAATTCGATTGAGCGGCGTGCGGGGTGTTCCAGGCGCTTCCGGCGTGCGAGCGCTCTGGCGCCGAGGGAATTGCCCACTCGCAACTTCAGGCATTAGCGCGTTGGGATGTTCGCGCGCCTGAATGCTCAGGCGCGTTGGCCACTCAAGGCTGCGTCGACTGCAACGTATCGTAGTCAACGTAGCTTGTCTCGCGGCAGAAGCTCACCAGCCGCACGCCCGCCTTGCGCGCAATCGTAATCGCCAGCGACGACGGCGCCGAGATCGTGGCGACCATCGGCACGTCGACGCGCGCGGCCTTGCGCACCAGCTCGTAGCTCGCGCGGCTCGACAGAAACACAAAACCCTCCTTGGTATCCACGCGGTCGAGCACCAACTGGCCAATCAGCTTGTCGAGCGCATTGTGGCGGCCGACGTCCTCGAACGCGTAGCGGATCGCGCCCGCGGCGTCGCACCACGCGGCGGCATGCAGGCCGCCGGTCAGCCGCGTCAACGCCTGATGTTCGGGCAAATCGCGGGCGGCGCGCGCGATCGCATCCGGCGCGAGACGTTGCAGAAAGCCGGTATCCGGCACACGCTCCGGCTGCAGATCCAGCAAATCGATGCTTTCGATGCCGCAAACACCGCATCCGGTGCGCCCGGCGAGCGCGCGGCGCTTCTCCTTCAGCGCGACGAAGGCCTGTTGCACCACTTGCAACTGCACTTCGGCATGCGGCAATTCGCCGTCGTCATGCAGTTCGACCTCGATGTCCTGAATGTCGCTGCCACGCTCCACGATCCCTTCCGAAATCGCGAATCCAACCGCGAACGCTTCCAGATCGCGCGGCGTGCACATCATCACCGCATGCGAAATGCCGTTGAAGACGAGCGCGACCGGCCATTCCTGACCGACATGGTCGATGACGGTTTCGACCGCCGCGCCGCGATGCCGATGCACCTGGCGCTCTACCGCGCCCGGCTGCCCGGCTGTTTCCAGTTCGTTCAAGCTAGTTCACTCCTTTGTCATGCCATGCGCGCGAGCGGTTGACGGCCCGGCAGGGTGCCGCCAGCCATGCCGCCGTCGCGCGAATAAGGTTCTAAAATACCCCAAGCTGGGCTTGCGTGTTGCCGGCCATCCAGGAGGGACTCAATCATGGGACTCAACGAAGCACCGCTTCTGTTCAACTTCGAGGTCGCGTCTTCGGAGAATTTCACTTACATCCCGATGTCCGTGCGCTTCAATCTCGACCGGTTCGGGCTGCGCATTTCGCTCGATCAATGGCAGACGCTGCCGCTCGAAGACCGCAAGCTGCTGGCGCGTTTCCCGGTCGAGGAAGACGCGGAAATCGAGCCGAATTTCGATCATGCCCTGTTCGAAATGCTGCGCACCCACGCGAACATCGAGCCGGAGTGGTTCACGCCCGAGGAAGCGCCGGCCTGGCGCCGCACCGACAGCGTGCCGGACGGCATCGCGCATCAGGCGCAACTGGCCGGTCTCGCCGCGCCGGGCGTCGCCCAGTGGGCCGAACTTGATCCGTTCAAGCGCTACGTGCTCGCCAAGCTGTCGCGCAAGCCGGAGGCCAACCACGACTTCGTCCCGGCCATGAAGGAGTTCGGTACGGCCGGCTAGGTACGGCCCGCCAGGTTTTTTTCACTCACTACCCTCAATCTGTTCCGAACCCTGCCGTTATCCATGGGTTGGCGCGTAAAGAAACTCGTATCGATGCGGCCCGACGCATCGGCCGCGACCGCGCGCTCCCGCCCGCAGAACGATTGACGTTCGGAACCCATGACTCCTTTTCTATCGAAGCGGCTGCTGATCAATCTGGCGGTCGTTGCCGCGGCGATCGGCGCGAACGCGTTCGTCGCCTATACGCAGATTTGCGGCCAACGCGACGTTGACGCGCGCATGCTGCGTTCGACGAGCGTGCGCCAGAACCTCGACGCCTACCACACGGCGCTCGACGGCGGGCTGGCCGCGCTCGGCCGCTTCGAGGCGTCGGGCGAGTCGGCGCCGACCAGCGCGGCCGCCGCCATGGCGACGACGCTCGCGGGTCTGGAGCGCGACCTGCGCAATGAACTGGCCGGCGAACCCGCCATGCTCGGCGCGCTCGCAAAGCTGAGCGCGGACAGCCACGCGCTGCAACACGACATCGACGACGCGCTGCTCCGGAGCGCCAGTGCCGGCCCGGACGCCTCGCGCGCGTGGGCGGCCTCGACCTATACCCATCTCGGGCTCGGCCTGGATCGCGTCGAAGCCGGCCTCGCGACACTGCGCAGCGCGGAGAACCGCGCGTTGCAGGCGTCGCTCGCGGCATCGGCGAGCGAAACGCAGCGGGCGATGTTCCTGCTGATCGTGACCATGCTGGGCGGCAGCGTGCTGCTGATCTTCACGTTCGGCGCGCGCGAAAACAGCGCCCGCGAGAAGCTGCGCAGCGTGCGCGCGCTCGGCCGCCACGACGAACGCTTTCGCGGCCTGTTCGACGACCATCCGGTGCCGATGTATATCTTCGATCGCGAGACGCTGCGCTTTCTCGCCGTCAACGCGGCCGCGATCCAGCAATACGGCTACACCGAAAGCGAATTTCTCGGCATGACCGTTCGCGCGATCCGCCCGAGCGGCGAAATCTCGCGCCTCGAAACGCATATGCAGCGCAGCGACGCGGGCCAGCACGGCCGCACCATGGCGGGCATCTGGCATCACCGGCGCAAGGACGGCTCGACGATCAGCGCTGACATTTCGTATCACGCGCTGAACTTCATGGGCCGCGCCGCGTTCTTCGTGCTCGCCGACGACGTTACCGACCAGATCAACGCCGAAGCCGAAGCGCAGCGTTCGAACCAGATGCTCGAAGCGGTGATCGACAATATTCCGCAGCGCATTTTCTGGAAGGACATGCAGTCGCGCTATCTCGGCTGCAACATGGCGTTCGCGCGCGATGCCGGGCTCGCGTATCCGGAGCAGGTCGTCGGCAAGAGCGACGCCGACATGCCGTGGCGCGACTTCTCGACGCTGCTGAGCGACCACGACAAGGAGGTCGTGAGCACCGGCGTGCCGAAGATGAACTTCGAGCTCGATCTGGTGATCGACGGCGTGCACCGCACGACCGTCACGAGCAAGCTGCCGTTCACCGACGGCGACGGCCGCGTGATCGGCGTGCTCGGTTCCTACACGGACATCACCGAGCGCAAACGCGCCGATCTTGCCTTGCGCCTGCAAAGCCGCGCGCTCGATGCCAGCGTCAACGCGATTCTGATCACCGCGCCGTCGCCGACCGGCAATCTGATCGAATACGTGAATCCGGCGTTCATGCGCATTACCGGCTACGATCCGGCCGAGGTGATCGGCCACGATTGCCGCGTCCTGCAACGCGACGACCGCGACCAGGAGGGCGTCGCGCTGATCCGTCAGGCGCTCGCGGCGAACCGCGAAGTCAGCGCGGTGGTGCGCAACTATCGCAAGGATGGCGCGCTGTTCTGGAATCAGCTCTTCATCGCGCCGGTGCCGAATCAGGACGGCATGATCACGCATCACATCGGCGTGATCAACGACGTGACCGATCTGATGCGCTATCAGGAACAGCTCGAATATCAGGCCAACTACGACAGCCTCACGCGGCTGCCGAACCGCAACCTGCTGCGCGACCGCTTGCAGCATGCGCTGATCGTCGCGCAACGGCATCACAAGGGCGTCGCAGTCGTGTTCATGGATCTGGACGGCTTCAAGAACGTCAACGACAGTCTCGGCCACAGCGTCGGCGACCGGCTGCTCAGCGTGGTCGCCGAGCGCCTCGCGCGCTGCACGCGCACGAGCGATACGGTGGCGCGGCACGGCGGCGACGAGTTCGTCATCGTGATGACCGACACCGTCGACGAACAGTCGCTGATCGCCTGGATGGAGCGCGTGCGCGCGTCGATCTCCGAGCCGGTCTGGCTCGACGGCACCGAACTGTATGTGGGTTGCAGCATGGGCGCGAGCCTGTTCCCGCAAGACGGCGAAGACGCCGAGACGCTGATGAAGAAAGCCGACGTCGCGATGTACCGCGCCAAGGACATGGGTCGCAACACGTTCCAGTTCTATCAGCCGGAGATGAACGCGAGCGCGGGCGCGCGCCTGAATCTCGAACGGCGTCTGCGCCGCGCGTTGCGTGACAACGAGTTCCTGTTGCATTACCAGCCGCAAGTGGATATTGAGAGTGGCCAGATCGTCGGCACCGAGGCGCTGGTGCGCTGGCGCGATCCGGAAGTCGGACTGGTGCCGCCGTCGTCGTTCATTCCGGTTGCGGAAGAAAGCGGGCTGATCGGGCCGCTCTCGGAATGGGTGCTGCGCGAAGCGTGCCGCCAGAACAAGGCCTGGCAGGACGAAGGCTTGCCGGCGGCGCGTGTGTCGGTGAATCTGTCGGCGCGCGTGTTCCAGCAGCGCGACATCGCCAAGCTGGTCATGCAGGTGCTGGCCGAGACCGGTCTCGAGCCGCGATACCTCGAACTCGAACTGACCGAAAGCACCATCATGCGCAATGCGGAAGAAGCGGTGTCGATGCTCAACGAACTGCACGCGCTCGGCATCGGTCTTGCCATCGACGACTTCGGCACCGGCTATTCGAGCCTCAGCTATCTGAAGCGCTTCCCGGTGGACCGCCTGAAGATCGACCGCTCATTCGTCTCCGACATCGGCGTGTCCGCCGACGACGAGACGATCACCTCGGCGATCATCGCGCTTGCGCATTCGCTGAAGTTGCAGGTGATCGCCGAAGGCGTGGAGACGTCCGCGCAACTCGACTTCCTCAAAGAGCGCGCGTGCGATGAGATGCAGGGGTTCTACTTCGCGAAGCCCTTATCGACGGACGCGATTTCCGAACTGCTGCAAGGTGGCGTGGGGCGCGAGCTGGCGATGGTTTGAGCCGTTCGCGCCGCAGTGCTCACTGCGCCGGCGTGCTGACGAAAACCGGCAGACCTTCAGCCAGTTCGGAGAATGACTGCAGGAACGGATGCGCCGTCTTGCTGACCGTCCCCGGCAGCATCATCTGCGTGAAGTGCCAGGCGACCGCCACGGTGACGTCGGCGGCGTCGAACTGATCGGTTTCGATGGGCAGCGCCGCTGCCGCAAGCTCGCGTTCGAGTTCGGCGTAAGCGGCGAACAACTGCGTGCTCACGCGATTCAGCCACGGCTCATGCTGCTTTTCCGCCGGCCGCAGATTGCGTTCGTAGACGATCTGCACGGTCTTCTCGCACGCGGCGAGCGCAAGGCCGGTGAGGCGGGCGGCGCGCAAGGCGGCGTCGGGACGCGTCGGGAAAAGCCGCTGATTCGGCCCGGCGAGCGTGGCGAGGTACTGGAGAATCACCGTCGAGTCCATCACGGTCTGGCCGTTGTCGGCGATCAGCGTGGGCGCCTTGACAACGGGATTAATTTTCGCGAACTGGTCGTAGGTGCTGAACACCGAGATCGACTCGTGCTCGAATTCGAGCTTCAACAATTTGAGACAGATAGCGACCCGGCGTACGTAGGGCGAATCCAGCATTCCGATCAGTTTCATCTCATTCCCGTTAGAACATCTATCATGGCGCGCCCGAACTCCTCATGGCCGTGCAGCTCCGCTTCGGGCCTGGGCCTGGGCACATCGAACCGATAGGTTAAGCATCTCCGCGGCGCAAAAAAAGCGACAATTAACGACGATTTGCGTCAGAATTTCTTACATGAAACCGATCCCGCCTTTGACCGCGCTGCGCTGCTTCGAGGCTGTCGCCCGTTTGGGCGGCGTGACGCAGGCCGCGCGCGAATTGCATGTCACGCACTCGGCGGTGAGTCAGCAGATCAAGGTGCTGGAAGATTCGATGGGCGTCGCGCTGTTCATGCGGGAGGCGCGTGGGCTGCGGTTGACCGAGGAGGGGCGGCTTTACGCGCTCGACATCCGCATGGCGTTGCGCGACATCAGCCATGCGACGCGCCGCGCGCAGGCGCGCCCGCACGAAAGCGAACTGGTGATCAGCACCTTGCCGTCGTTCGCGCAGCATTGGCTCGTGCCGCGTCTCGCCAGCTTTCGCGACGCGCATCCGCACTACCGGATTCGCCTGCAGACGAGCTTGCAGGTCGAGGATTTCCGCCAGGGCGCGAGCGATATCGGCATCCGCATGGGACAGGGGCATTGGCCCGACGTCGCGCAACAGAAGCTGTTCGACGACGAGATGGTCGTGGTGGCCGCGCCGCATTTCACGCTAGCGCCGCATGGCCGCTTGCCTTTGAGCGCAGCGGAAGTGCTGGCCTGTCCGCTGATCTCGAGTCCCGATACGCCGTGGCACGACTGGTGTCAGATGGCGCAGGTGGCGAAGCCGGCCGAGGGAGCGGTGGTGCTGTCGGCGAACGACTCGAATATCGTGATCGGCGCCGTGCTGCAGGGCCAGGGCGTCGCGCTCGAGCGGCGCAGCCTGGTTGCGCATGCGCTGGCGCGCGGCGAACTGGTGCAGATCACCGATATCCGCGTGCCGTACCGTTATCCCTATTGGCTGGTCTGGCCGCAACGCGAAATGCTCAATGCCTCGCAGGCGCATTTTGCTCAGTGGATCGAAGGGCAGGTCGATACCTATCTGCGCAGCAGCGGCGCGCCAGCCGCAGCGATTCGTGCGGGTTAGCTCGTATTCATTCGCATAAACCGTTTTGCGCCGGGGTTTGGGTCGGCTATATTCGTGGTTCCCATCTCAGACCGCGCTGGGAACCACGAAGCACGATTCATGTGGCGTTGCGCCCGATTTTCGCTGCTTGCACTGAGTCATGGGCGTTGCGCCGTCGACTATCCCAATCTGATTGATCCGACTGGAGAGAGCAATGACGTCGTCACCTGCAAAGAAACTGTCTGTGTTGCTGGCATCGGTTGTACTGAGCGTGGCTTGCGCCGCGCCGGCGTTCGCGCAAAGCGGCGGCGGTGGCGGTCCGGCGGGGAACGATTCTGACGCGGCGGTTCCGTCGGCCGCATCGAAAGCGGCGCCGTCCACCAAAGCTCAGCGCAAGGCCGAGCGCAAGCAGGCGCGGGCGAAGAAAAACGCCGAGTTGAAGAAGTTGGAGGCCAACGGCTATCAGCCGTCGAGCACCGATCCGAACTATCCGAACGACATTCAGAAAGCGCAGAAGAAGGCGGGAATCGGCCAGGCAGCGAGTCAGTGACCCGGTACTACGGTTAAGAACGAACGAGGCGCCGCGGCGCCTCGTTTTTATTGTGGGCGGTCAGGGCGCTCAGTCCAGCGCCGGCAGCGCGCGCGGACGCCGGTCGCTATCGGTGGCGACGTAGGTTAGCGTCGCTTCGGTGACCTTCACGAGATCTTCTGTCAGGCTCATGCGCTGCGCGTAGACCTCGACCGCCACGGTGACGGACGTGTTGCCCGTCTTGACGATGTCCGCGTAGAAACTCAGCAGATCGCCGACGAACACCGGCTGCTTGAACACGAACGAATTGACCGCAATGGTCGCCACCCGCCCGTTGGCGCGGCGGCTTGCCGGAATCGAGCCGGCAATGTCCACTTGCGCCATGATCCAGCCGCCGAACACGTCGCCGTGGACGTTCGCGTCCGAAGGCTGCGGCACGACGCGCAGCGCGCAGTGCTTTTGCGGGAGTTGAAGAATATCGGTCATTGGGGGCACTCTTGGGAAACGTGTTGGCTCGGTCGCCTCGACCGGCACGCGGGCATTTCACGACAACGGTGTGGCACGCACCGCGCGGCCAACGTGCCGCCCACGGCGGGCCAACCCATGAAAAGCGGCGCCAGCCGGCTTCTGCGACAATAGAAAGATCAGGAATTGTACGGGAAAGCGCCCAGCGAGGTCGCGCGACAAAAAGCAGTGTGCCGGGCAGGCATGCCGCGGTCGGCGCGCCGCTGCGAACTCCGGCATTTCCACACTCTCCCCAGCCGATCCCCATGCGCCGCACGCCCTCGTCCGAACCTTCCCCGATCTCTACCCAGCCGCGCAACGACTGGCAGACGATCCTCTCGCTGCTGCCGTATCTCGCCACGTATAAATGGCGCGTCGGCTTTGCGCTGAGCTGCCTGATCGGCGCGAAGATCGCCAATCTCGGCGTGCCGATCGTGATGAAGCGGATCGTCGACGGGCTCGCCTCGGTGCAGCACCTCACCGCGCTCGGCCGCGCGCACGATTCGCCGGGCATCGTGCTGCTGGGCGGCATCGGCCTGCTGGTGGTCGCGTATGCGGTGGTGCGGTTGTCCACGTCGCTCTTCACCGAACTGCGCGAGATTCTGTTTTCGAAGGTGACCGAAAGCGCGGTGCGACAACTCGCGCTGAAAGTGTTCCGCCATCTGCATGCGCTGTCGTTGCGCTTTCACCTCGAACGGCAGACAGGCGGCATGTCGCGCGATATCGAACGCGGTACGCGCGGCATCACGCAACTGATCTCGTATTCGCTGTACAGCATTCTGCCGACGCTCGTCGAAGTCGGGCTCGTGCTCGGCTTCTTCGTCGTCAAATACGAGGCGTATTACGCGGTGGTCACGTTCATCGCGCTGGCCGTGTATATCGTCTTCACGGTGAAGGTCACGGAGTGGCGCACGCATTTTCGCCGCACCATGAACGATCTCGATTCGAAGGCGAATTCACGCGCGATCGATTCGCTGCTGAACTACGAGACGGTCAAGTACTTCGGCAACGAAGAGTGGGAAGCGAGCCGCTACGACGAAAACCTCAAGCGCTATCGCACGGCGGCGATCAAGTCGCAGCGCTCGCTGTCGGCGCTGAACTTCGGGCAGCAGGCGATCATCGGCACCGGGCTCGTGTTCATTCTGTGGCGCGCCACACAAGGTGTGATGGCCGGGCGTCTCACGCTCGGCGATCTGGTGCTGATCAACACCTTCATGCTGCAGCTTTATATTCCGCTGAATTTTCTCGGCGTGGTGTATCGCGAGTTGAAGCAGAGCCTCACCGATATGGACCGCATGTTCACGCTGCTCGGCGCCGCGCAGGAAGTGCCCGATCTCGAGGGCGCTCCCGCGCTGCGCGTGAGCGGCGCGCAGGTGCGCTTCGAGCGGGTGAACTTCGCGTACGAACCAGCGCGGCAGATTCTGCACGACGTGAGCTTTACGATTCCCGCCGGTACCACGACGGCGGTGGTCGGCCATAGCGGTTCGGGCAAATCGACCCTCGCGCGGTTGATGTTCCGCTTCTACGATCTGGACCGCGCGACGGGCGGCGCGATCACCATCGACGGTCAGGATATTCGCGACGTCGCGCAAGATTCGATGCGCGCGTCGATCGGCATCGTGCCGCAGGATACGGTGCTGTTCAACGATTCGATCTACTACAACATCGCTTACGGCCGGCCCTCCGCGACACGGGACGAAGTGATCGCGGCGGCGCGCGCGGCGCATATTCACGAATTCATCGAAGGGCTGCCGAAGGGCTATGACACGCCGGTCGGCGAGCGCGGCTTGAAGCTGTCCGGCGGTGAAAAGCAGCGCGTGGCGATTGCACGGACCATCCTCAAGAACCCGCCGATCCTGTTGTTCGACGAAGCGACCTCCGCACTCGATTCACGTTCCGAGCGGGCCATTCAGCACGAGCTCGATCAGATCGCCCGCGAGCGCACCACGTTGATCATCGCGCACCGGCTTTCGACAGTGGTGCACGCGCAGCAGATCATCGTGATGGACAAAGGGCGGATCGTCGAGCGTGGCACGCATGCGGAACTGCTGCGCGCGAACGGCCTGTTCGCGCAGATGTGGGCGTTGCAGCAGCAACGCGCGGCGGAAGCGCCGGAGGCAGTGGAAACGGCGGGGGCGGGGGGCGGCGGGCGATAAATTTGCCCGGCGATTTTTTGCGTTGTCTCGCTGCGATGCTGCGCGAAATTCTTGCGCCGAGCGCCGAGCGCCGAACGCCGAACGCCGAACTTCTAGCGCCCGCCGTCGGGCACGCGCAAACGCTGATCCAGTTCACCCAACTGCGCCGGCGTGCCGACGTTCTCCCACAAGCCCTCGTACAACTCGCCGCTCGCGAGACCGCCAGCAATCGTGTCGCGATAGTACGGCGTGAGCGCGCGCCGCGTGCCGAGTGGCAGATCGCGGAACATGCGCGTGTCGTACAGACCGATGTTGCCAAACGTGAAGCGCGGCTGGGCGTCGAGCGAGAGCACGCCGCCGTCCACCAGACCAAAGTCGCCGTTCGGATGAAACGCCGGGTTCGGCACCATCACCAGATGCATGCCCGGCTCGGGCAAGGCCTGCAATCTTTCGGCGTGTGCATTCAGCGTCGCGTAATCGAAGTCGGCGTAGACGTCGCCGCTGACCGCGACGAACACTTCGCTCGCGCCGTGATCTTCGAGCAGCGGCAATGCCTGCACGATGCCGCCCGCGGTCTCCAGCGCCTCGCGTTCCGCCGAATAGCGCAACTGGACTTGCCAGCGTGAACCGTCGCCGAGAGAGGCTTCGATCTGCTCGCCGAGCCATGCGTGGTTGATCACAATGATGCGAAAGCCCGCCTGCGCGAGCCGTTCGATCTGCCACACGATCAGCGGCTTGCCGCCCACGTCGAGCAAAGGCTTGGGGCATGTGTCGGTCAATGGACGCATGCGCTCGCCGCGACCGGCGGCGAAAATCATCGCTTTCTTCAGGGACATCGTCATCGGTCAGAAGGTGTAGCCGACTTCATTCGCGCGGCCTTCGAGATCGTCGAGGAGCTTCGCGAACGGACGCAGCGGGGCATAGCGCTCGGCGACCTTGCGCGCGTAGCCGATGAAACGCGGCAGGTCCTTCATGTAGTGCGGTTTACCGTCGCGATAGTTGATCCGGCAAAACAGGCCCAGCACTTTGATGTGCCGTTGCAGACCCATCCATTCGATCTGGCGGTAGAACTCGCCGAAATCGGGATCGACCGGCAGGCCGGCTTTTTTCGCCCGTTCCCAGTAATACACGAAGCAATCCAGCTCGAACTCTTCGTCCCAGCTCAGAAACGCGTCGCGCAACAGCGAGGCGACGTCGTAGGTGATCGGGCCGTATACCGCGTCCTGGAAGTCCAGCACGCCGGGGTTCACGGGATTCGGTTCGGCGGCGATCATCAGATTGCGCGGCATGAAGTCGCGCAGCATGAACACTTGCGGTTGCGCGCGGGCGCTCGCGATCAGCAGCGCAAAGGTGCGATCGAGCACGCCACGGATTTTTTCGTCCGCTTGTTCGTCCGTCCCGCGGCCCAGATGGCGGCCGAGGAACCACTCCGGCATCAACTCCATCTCGCGGCGCAGGAAGGCTTCGTCGAACGGTGGCAGTACGTCTTCGCGCGAGGTGAGTTGCCAGCGGATCAGCGCGTCGAGCGCGTCGCGCATCAGCGAGCGGGCGCGGCGCGGGTCGTCCGTGTTCTGCGCCTCGGTCAGCGCGCCGAGGTACGAGGCCGTGCCCAGATCGGTGACGAGCATGAAGCCGGCCTCGAAATCGACCTCCAGCACATGCGGCACGTGCACGTCGGCGGCCGCGAGCAACTGCGCGACCTGCACGAATTCGCGGCACTTTTCGGGTGGCGGGGCATCGACGGCGATCAGCGTGCCGTTGCTTTCGCCTTCCGCCGCCTTACCGGCGAGCCGGAAATAGCGGCGAAAACTGGCGTCGGACGAAGCCGGAACAAGTGTGGCGAGCTCGAGCGAATAGCGCGCCGCGTGGCCTTTCAGCCAGGCTTTGAGCAGGTCGAGACGGGTATCGGTGGAGTCTTGGAATGGGGGCAGCGTCATGAAAACCGGCGGCAAATTCAGAGGGGCAACGTCTTGCCATATAATACCCCACGACTTTTTTGACGCGGCTCACGCCAGCTTTTCGCGTATTCCGCTTTACCGCCCGCCTCATCGTTCAACAGATTGTAAATATTGATGTGCAGCCGACTGTCACGGTCGGGATGTGCAGGCGGTGGACCGTGACTGCAGATGCTGACGGACGAGCCGATTCGCCAAACGATACATGCCGCCTAGACAGCTTTCCCAAACGACTCCCTCTTGTGCTGTTGTGCCGCGCAAAAGGCGGCTCGTCGCGGCGTTGATCGCCGTTCCGGGCCTGATGCCCGCGCTTGCGCACGCCCAGTTGGTGGGGGAAGCCGCGCAGCCGCAACCTATCGACGCGCCCTGGGGCATGCAACTCGCCCCGCAGCTCGAAGACCATCCGTTGCAGACGGGCCAGAAGCCAGCCACGTTCGTGCTCGGCGACGCGACCACCGGCACCAGCGACCAGGACATGGCCGCCAAGGGCTCGGCCGAGGTGCGTCGCAATACGGTCGTGATCAAGGCCGACGCGCTGCACTACGATCAGGACACGGACATGGCCGATGCGTACGGCCAGGTCCACGTGGTCAACAACGGCAGTTCGTTCGTCGGCCCGGAAGCGCACATGCGCGTGGATTCGAGCGAAGGTTTCATGACCGCGCCGAAGTACCACTTCAACGTGACGGGCGGCTCGGGCAGCGCGGAGCGCGTCGACCTGCTCGACAACGAGCGCTCGGTGTTCACGAAGGGCACTTACACGGCCTGCGCGTGCGCGGACGATCCGGCCTGGTACATCAGGGGCAGCGAGTTCGACTTCGATACCGGCGCGGACGAGGGCGTCGCCCACAACGGCGTGCTGTTCTTCCAGGGCGTGCCGGTGTTCGCTTCGCCCTGGCTGTCGTTTCCGCTTTCGGGCGAGCGGCGCAGCGGGGTTCTGCCGCCCACGTTCTCGCTGAGTTCGTCGAACGGCTTCGAACTGTCGGTGCCGTATTACTTCAATATCGCGCCGAATCGCGATCTGACGGTTACGCCGCGTGTGATCTCCAAGCGCGGCGTGCAGTTGCAGTCCACGTTCCGTTATCTGTCGCCCACGTATTCCGGCTCGATCACCGGCGAGTTCCTGCCGGACGATCATCTGACCAAGACCAACCGCTACGCGCTGTATATCCAGCACAACCAGAACTTCGGCAACGGGTTCGGCGGCTACATTTACTACAACAAGGTTTCGGACAACACGTATCCGGAAGACCTGTCGTCGTCGGTCAGTCAGTTCATGAACGGTACCCAGCTCCTGTATCAACAGGAAGCCGGGTTGACCTACAGCAACGGTCCGTGGTCTGTGCTCGCGCGTGAACAGCATTGGCAGACGCTGGCGCCTTCAACGGCGCCGTACGGCCGCGAGCCGCAGTTGAACGTGAAGTACGCGAAGTACAACGTCGGCGGCTTCGACTACGGCGCGGAAGCCGACTACACGAATTTCACCATCACCACCGCGGACCAGACCGAAGGTCAGCGGGTGATGTTCAACCCGTACCTTGCGTATTCCGTGGTCGGGCCGGGTTACTTCGTCACGCCAAAGGTGCAGTGGCACTTCGCGTCGTACAACCTGCGCAATATTCACGACGACGTGCCGATCGGCACGCCGAAGAATTTCACCGAATCGATCCCGACGTTCACCTTCGACACGGGCCTGATCTTCGACCGTTCGGTGCGCATCTTCGGCCAGGATTACATCCAGACGCTCGAGCCGCGCCTGTATTACGTGTACACGCCGTATCGCAATCAGGAATCCGCGCCGCTGTTCGACACCGCCGACTCCGACTTCGGCCTGGCGGAAATCTTCACGCCGAACACCTTTGTCGGCAATGACCGGATCGCCGACGCGAACCGCCTGACGGCCGCTCTCACCACGCGCTTCATCGACGCGGCCACGGGCGACGAGCGGGCGCGTTTCGTGATCGCGCAGCAGTACTATTTCCAGGACCAGCGCGTCACGCTGCAGCCTACGCAGACCAGCACGCAGGCCACGCATTCGGACCTGATCGCGGGTGCGTCGTTCAAGCTCGGCGCTGGTTTCGCTTCGGAAACGGCGTTCCAATATAATGCCGACAACAACCAGTTGGTGAAGACGAGCATCGGCTTCGGGTTCAGTCCCGCCACCGGCAAGGTGATCAACGTCGGGTACCGTTACACCCGCGCGAACACCACGCTGGACAACCAGCCGATCAATCAGGTGCTGATCTCGGGGCAATGGCCGCTCACGCATCGGGTGTTTGGCGTGGGCCGTTTCAATTACGACCTGGGCGGTCATCGCATCGTCGACGGTCTGGTCGGCCTGCAGTACGACGCCGATTGCTGGACGCTCGGCGCGGGGATCCAGCGCTACGCGAACGGTCTGAACACCTCGGGGCAGAATCAGTCGAGCACGCGGTTCCTCGCGCAGTTGACGTTCAAGGGCTTGTCGAGCGTCGACAACGGGCTGATGAGCGCATTCCGCGCCAGCGTGGCGGGCTATACGCCGTTGCCGCCGCCGCCGCCGCCGGAATCGCGTTTCACCAATTACGAATGACGCTCGCCCGATCATTTATAAAGTGCGAAAAGACGGGCCAGGCGCGCCCGACATCATTGGAGTATCTGTGGCAATCATGAAAAAGCTTCGCTTGGCAACGCTTGCGGCCGGTCTTGCCGCCGCGGCGTCTTTCCTGTCGGTCGCGCCGGTGCAGGCGCAGGCGCTGGGCGGCAGTAGCGGCCAGACGGTCGACACCATTGCCGCAGTGGTCAACAACGGTGTCATCACGCGGCGCGAGCTCGACGAACGCATGAGCCTGATCACCCGCCGCCTGAACCAGCAGAACGCGCCGGTCCCGCCGATGGACCAGTTGCGTCAGCAGGTGCTCAACCAGATGGTGCTGGAACGCATCCAGTTGCAGAAGGCGAAAGAAGACAACATCAACATCGACGACGCCACCGTGCAGAAAACGCTCGAACGGCTGGCCGCGGCGAACAACCTGTCGCTCGACGTGTACCGCTCGCGCATCGAGGCGCAAGGGGTGCCCTGGAGCACGTTCACCAGCGACGCGCGCACCGAACTCACGCTCTCGCGCCTGCGCGAGAAGGAAGTGGACAGCAAGGTCACGGTGTCGGACGCCGAAGTCGCGAACTACATCGCCAGTCAGCGTGGCCCGAACGCCGGCGCGACGAGCGACCTGCATCTGCAGCACATTTTCCTGAAGGCGCCGTTGAACGCGTCGGAGACGGATATCGAAGCGGCGCAGCAGAAGGCCCAGGCGTTGCTCGCCGAAGCCAGGGGCGGCGCCAATTTCGACAAGCTGGCGAAGTCGAATTCGCAGGCGCCGGATGCATCGAAAGGCGGCGATATCGGTTTCGTTTCGCCGTCCAAGCTGCCGGCTGAAGTCGTCAAGGCTGTCTCGACGATGCGTCCCGGCGAAGTCAATCCGGATCTGATCCGCACCAACGACGGCTTCGAAATCGTGCGTCTGGTCGATCGCCGTGCGGGCCAAGGCACAAGCTCGGATGCGCCGAAGCTCGTGCAAACGCACGTGCGCCACATTCTGCTGCGCGTCGGCGACGGCATGTCGGAACCGCAAGCGCGTCAGAAACTGCTTGAAATCAAGAAAGAAATCGCTGCAGGCGGCGACTTCTCGAAATTCGCGCATACTTACTCGCAAGACGGTTCGTCGTCGCAAGGCGGCGACCTCGGCTGGATCAGCCCGGGCGAGACGGTGCCGGAATTCGAGCGCGCCATGAACAACCTGCAGGACGGCCAGATCAGCGATCCGGTCCGCAGCGAATACGGCTATCACCTGATTCAGGTGCTGGGCCGCCGCGAATCCGAGGGTTCGGTTTCGCAGCAGATGGATCTGGCGCGCCAGGCCATCGGTCAGCGCAAGGCGGAACAGGCCTACGCCGACTGGTTGCGCGAACTGCGCGACACCGCGTATGTGGAAGTGAAGCCCACTCTGTCGAGCACGCAATAACCGTCATGACAAGCGCCACCCAGTCCGCCCGCCCACCGTTGCAGATCGCGATCACGACCGGCGAGCCCGCCGGTGTCGGTCCCGAACTGACGGTGCAGGCATTGGCGGGCGCGGCGGCGCATTGGCCCCACGCGCAGTTCACCGTGCTGGGCGACGCAGACCTGCTCGCCGAACGCGCGCGCGCCGTGGGTGTGGACTGGAGCGCGCTGACGGCGGACGGCAAGCGCGTGCGCGTGCAGCACCGGCCGCTCGGAGCGCCTGCCGTTGCGGGCAAGCTCAACGCGGCCAACGGCCGCTACGTGCTCGACCTGCTCGACAGCGCGATCGACGGCGCGGTAGCGGGCACGTTCGACGCCATCGTCACCGCGCCGCTGCAAAAGAGCACCATCAACGATGCCGGCGTGCCGTTCACCGGTCACACCGAATATCTGGCCGAGCGCACGCATACGCCGCGCGTGGTGATGATGCTGGCCGGCACGGGCAAGCGCCCGTTGCGCGTCGCACTGGCGACCACGCATCTGCCGCTCAAGGATGTGTCTGCGGCGTTGTCCGTCGAAGGCATTGTCGAGACGCTGCGCATTATCGATCACGATTTGCGGCATCACTTCGGCTTGCCCGCGCCGCGCATCCTCGTGACGGGGTTGAACCCGCACGCGGGCGAAAACGGTTATCTGGGCCGCGAGGAAATCGAGGTCATCACGCCGGCGCTGAAGCTCGCGGAGGCTCAAGGCATCGACGCGCGCGGTCCATACCCGGCCGACACGCTGTTCCAACCGCGTTATCTGGACGAGGCCGATTGCGTGCTGGCCATGTTCCACGATCAGGGCTTGCCGGTGTTGAAGTACGCCACGTTCGGCGAAGGCATCAATGTCACGCTCGGATTGCCGATCATCCGCACCTCGGTCGATCACGGCACCGCGCTCGATCTGGCCGGCACCGGCCGCGCCGACGCGGGCAGCATGATCGCGGCGATCGAGACGGCGGTGTCGATGGCGCAGCACCGCCGCGCGGGCTGACTCGGCGCTGCCGTGCTGTTGTGCTCGCGTGTATCCTGCCGCTGGCAGCAGCGTATGCGGCTTGGCGAGCGCTCCGGGCGCATTCGGCAAGTGCGCGCCGCTCAGCCAGTCCTTTTTCTTAAGCAGTTCTCTTTCTTAGCGTTTCTTCGATGTCCACCAGCAGACAGCAACAGGGCCGGCACCAAGGTCATATCGCGCGCAAGCGTTTCGGTCAGAACTTTCTGGTCGACATGGGCGTGATCGATTCGATCGTCGATGTCATCCGGCCGCAACGCGGCGAGCGTATGGTCGAGATCGGGCCGGGTCTCGGCGCACTCACCGAACCGCTGATCGAGCGTCTGGCCACGCCGGAAGCGCCCTTGCACGCCGTCGAACTGGACCGCGATCTGATCGGCCGTCTGAAGACGAAATTCGGCGGCCTGCTCGAACTGCACGCCGGCGACGCGCTCGCGTTCGACTTCGGCTCGCTGGCCGCGCCAGGCGAGAAAGCGTCGCTGCGCATTGTCGGCAATTTGCCGTACAACATTTCGAGCCCGCTGCTGTTTCATCTGACGTCGTTCGCGCATCGCGTGATCGATCAGCACTTCATGTTGCAGAACGAAGTGGTCGAGCGGATGGTGGCGGAGCCGGGCACCAAGGCGTTCAGCCGTCTCTCGGTGATGCTGCAATACCGCTACGTGATCGACAAGCAACTCGACGTGCCGCCCGAAGCATTCAACCCGCCGCCAAAAGTGGATTCGGCGATCGTGCGGATGATCCCGTACGAGCTGCATGAGTTGGCGCCGGTGGATGAGCGCGTGCTCGGCGAAGTGGTGACGGCTGCGTTCTCGCAGCGTCGCAAGATGTTGCGCAACACGCTCGCCGCGTATCGTGATTCGGTGGATTTCGAGGCGCTTGGGTTCGACCTGCAACGCCGCGCCGAAGACGTGCCGGTCGACGAATACGTGCGCGTGGCGCAGATCGTGGCGGCCAAAGCCTAGGCCTTGGCGGAGTAGCGAGACTGCGGTCTCGAATGACGCGATGCTCTAGCCCGTCACGCGTTTTGCCGGTGCGTTCACCAGCGCAATGCCGGTCAACACCAGGACGGCGGCCATCAGAAAGCGCAGACTGAACGACTCGCCGAGCAGTAGCACGCCGAAGGTCACGCCGAACAGCGGCGTGAGAAACGAAAACACCGACAGACGCGACGCGATATAGCGCGTCAGCAACCAGAACCACAGCAGATAGCTGACGAACGCCACGATCACCGCCTGATACGCGAGGCTCACCACGGTCAGCGGCGTGACGGTTTCGACATGTGCCTGGCCGAGTCCGAGCGCAAGCGCGAGCAGCACCACCGCCGACACCATCAGTTGATAAAACAGCGTCTTGCTGGCGCTCGATTGAGCGAGCCGCGTGGCGCGCACCACCACGGTTGTCGCGGCCCACGTGATGCCGCCCAGCACTCCGAGCGCGTCGCCCGCGACACCGGCGAGCAATGAGCCGCCGGCGGCGCGGCCGTGCAGGAACCCGTCCGCAAAAGCGAGCGAGATGCCCGCGAACGCCACGACGATACCGGCCCACTGAATCCGCCGCATGCGCTCGCCGTCGACGAACCAGTGCAGGCCGAGCGCCGTGAAACACGGTGCGGTGTACAGAAAGACCGCCATGCGCGACGCGCTGGTCAGCGTCAGGCCGAGAAAAATGCACACGAACTCGCCCGCGAACAGCACGCCCGCGAGCAGGCCGGCGCCCAGGGTGCCGTCGTCGCGAAAGAGCGGCGTGCCGCGTGAGCGCGCCCAGGCCCACACCAGCACCGACGCAATCGCCGAACGCAGGCCGGCCTGGAAGACCGGCGGCACTGTCGCATTGGTGCTTTTGATCGCGACTTGCTGGAGGCCCCAGATCGCGCACAGGCCGATCATCAACAGGATGGCGAAGCTATCCGGGGTGCGGCGCGCGGGCAGGGCGGAGGTGCTCATGGGCGGTGTCGAGTCGGAAACAGCTCGTACGATAGCAAACCTGCCCACGCCGCCCGCCGATGACCCCATTGGCTACGCGTGCTTCTTTCAGCCCGCAAGCGAGGCCGCAAGCGTTTTTGCCGACTTAACAACACCTGCCTCAGACTAATTTCGCACGGCCCGCGTTTCGCGCTAAGGTTCTGCCACTAACGTTTTGTCAGGGAAATTCCAAGCAGACGAACTCGATCCGCGCGACGCGGAGCCTGTACGAGGAGAAGCTATGAAGAACGTAGGCAGGTGGGCAGCGGTCGCGGTACCCGCGGCATTGGCGTCGTTGGGGTGTCAGTGGGCGCACGCGCAATCCAGTGTGACGCTGTACGGCGTGGTCGACGAAAGCGTGCGCTACCTGACTCACGTCAACAAGGCCGGCGATTCGTCGATCGGACTCGGCACGGGCGGCATGACGCAGAGCCGCTGGGGGCTGAAGGGCGTCGAGGATCTCGGCGGCGGCTGGTCCACTTTCTTCAAGCTCGAAAACCGCATCTACATCAATAGCGGCCAAAGCGATCCCACGCTGCCATTCTTCAATGAAGCACAGGTCGGCGTGCGATCGGATTCGTACGGCCAGATCATTCTCGGGCGGCAATACAACGTCGTGATCGAAGGGGTCACGGTGGCCGGCTACGGCAGCAATTGGTGGATCCCGTACGACTTCAGTTTTCAACCTGAAATCACCATGACGGGCGGCATCTGGACCAGTAACCAGGTGCAATATCAGGCGAGATATAACGGCTTCACATTCGCGGCCGGCTACGCATTCGGCGGCAACGCCGGCAATTCTTATGGCAGTCAGATCGGCGCGGCGGCGGCTTATAAGCCGGTAGGCGGTCCATTCAGCCTCGGCGGCGCGTACGAAGTGTCGAAAGATTCGGTCAACGGCGCGGCCGCGAAGACATGGACATTCGGCGGCGCGTACACGTGGAATCTGACGCGTTTTTCCGCCGGCTACATCGTCAATCAGAACGACGCGGGCTTTTCGAATTTCGCAAACGGGCCATTTACCGCGCCCGTGCTGGCGGCGCTCAAGTACACGGACTTCGCGCGGCGCCGCATGATCATGGGCGGCATCTCGCAACAGGTCAGCAATAAATGGCACTTCGCCGCGAACGTCTGGCGCACCTTGCAGGACGGCAAGTCCGCTGCGCAGGACGGCTCGGCCTGGCAATATCAACTGGTCGCCGACTACAACCTGTCCCGCCGCACGGACGTCTACGTGGAAGGCGATTATTCGCTGTACCGCGGCGGTCTGATCGGCGCGCAGCTGCAGGGCGTCAACGGCGTGGGACTCGCGCAGAAGGGCTCGCAGATCGGCCTGATGGCAGGCCTGCGGCATCAGTTCTGAGTACTGATTCAAAGTGGCACGCCCTGCAACGCCGCGGGATTCCGGGTACATTGACGGTCTCGTTACCACGCAACAGGGAGTGCACAAATGCGCCTGCTTCACGCCATGCTTCGGGTCGGCGACCTGGATCGTTCGATTGCCTTCTACACCGAATTGCTCGGCATGAAACTGCTGCGCCGCGAAGACTATCCGGACGGCAAATTCACGCTGGCATTCGTCGGTTACGAAGATGAACGCGACGGCACCGTGCTCGAACTCACCCATAACTGGGACACGCCTTCGTATGATCTCGGCACCGGCTTTGGCCACCTCGCCGTCGAAGTGGAAGACGCCTACGCCGCCTGTGACAAGATCAAGGCACAAGGCGGCACGGTCGTGCGCGAAGCCGGCCCGATGAAACACGGCACGACCGTGATCGCTTTCGTCACGGACCCGGACGGCTACAAGATCGAGTTCATCCAGAAGAAGAAATAAGGCCGGCGGCAGGGCGAGGTCAAACAATGAATAACATCAATCCCTACTTCAAAGAACTCGACGAGATCCACGTCGAAATTCAGGCCCTGTTCGACGGTTCCGCCGATGAAGGCGCGCTGCCGCGAATCATGGCGCGCTTCGCCCCGCAATTCTCGCTGGTCATGACGTCGGGCGTCGCACTGGATCACGCCGGCGTGCGCGAGATTTTCTCGAAGCTGCACGGCGCGCGTCCAGGCTCGCAAATCACGATCCGCGACAGGGAGATCGTCGCCGAGTATCCGTCAGGGGCGGTGGTGAAATATCGCGAGTATCAGCGCGACAGTTCCGGCAACGCGAACGTGCGGCGCTCCACGGCGGTGATGGATCTCGACGCGCACGGCAAGGTGACGTGGCGTCATCTGCAGGAAACTTTGTGCTCGGAATGAGCTGAAGTGTGTGACAAACCGGCGCTTCGGTTTGAAATCGAAGCGCCGGTTTTCAAGGCGTGAAAGAGGCGTGAAAGAGGCGTGAACGAGGCGTGAAAGAGGCGTTAAAGCGTAGGCAACAATTCCGGCGGATGCGACTTCAGCGTCTGCCGCGCTTCGCGAAACTCCGGAAAAATCGATTCCACTGTTTGCCAGAAGCGCGGGCTGTGATTCATTTCGCGCAGATGCGCGAGTTCGTGCGCGACGACGTAATCG
Source organism: Paraburkholderia sp. BL25I1N1 (assembly GCF_003002025.1). Lineage (GTDB taxonomy): Bacteria > Pseudomonadota > Gammaproteobacteria > Burkholderiales > Burkholderiaceae > Paraburkholderia. The sequence continues at coordinate 36,553 of NZ_PVZB01000009.1, read as the reverse complement.
ATGATGGAAAGCGGGAAGTGAATCAGCCGCCAGTTCAGGCGAATCTTGCCGTCACTCGAACAACTGCCCCAACGCGTCGCCGCTGACGAAAGCGCGTACGCGCGATAGTTCACGCCCAGTTTCTCCGCGTAAATCGCGAGGCGCTCGCCGAACAGCCGCTTCGCCTCACCCTGCAGCCAGCCTTGCACGCGATCCTTGATCTGCTGTGGATCCGCTTGCAAGGGCAGCGGCACTTGCAGCGCCGCATCTTCCGCGCTGAACGCGAGCATGCCTTGCGGCGCGCCGAGTTTCACTCGCACGGGCTGACCGAGATACGGGACTTCGGCGCCATCTTTCCAATCGACCTTTGGCAACGCGCGTTGTTCGACACGCGTCTGCCACTCGATCAGCTTCGTGAAAATCCAGCGCTGCTTTTCGGTGATCGCGGTTTCGATATCGGCGAGCGTGACCCAGCGCGGCGCGGTGATCGTGAGACCCGTGCTGTCGATCGCGAAGCCGATCGAGCGGCGTGCCGAACGCTTGAGCGCGTAGTGGAGCGTGCGCGAGCCGATCGCGAGGCTGCGCAGCTTGCTGCCATCCGGCGCGAGCGGCACGGCCGGCTGCTGGCTCCCTGGCGAGTTCTGCGAAGCGCCTGGCGTCGGCGCGGAAGGTGACGGGGACGACGACGTCGACCCCGGCTCGGCGAAGAGCGGGAGATCGAGTTGCCGGTTATCGAGCGCCGCAGCGGGCTGCGGCGTAGGAAACTTCTGCATCGGATTCGGCTTCGCGCAAATACGCCTTCGAGGGCGTGGGCGCGTCAGATTGGTGCGGCGGCGGAACTGCTTTCCGCCGCGCGGTACGCAGTAGGATCGATGCGACGCATTTCAGCTTCGATCCACTGTTCGACGCGCGTGTTCACTTCATCGGGCGTGAGCCCCGTCGTCTCGATCGGCTTGCCGATCGACACTGTGACTATACCCGCATATTTGAGAAACGAGTTGCGAGGCCACACACGTCCTGCGTTGTGCGCAATCGGCACGACCGGCGCGCCGGTGGCCGTCGCGAAACGCGCACCGCCGGTTTTGTACTTGCCTTGCTTGCCGGTGGGCGTGCGCGTGCCTTCCGGAAACATGATGACCCAGGCGCCTTCAGCCATGCGCGCATTGCCTTGCCTGATCACCGACTCGAACGCGTACTTGCCTTCCTTGCGATCGATATGAACCATCTTCAGCATGCCGAGCGCCCAACCGAAGAAAGGCACGTACAGCAGTTCGCGCTTGAACACGTAGCACAGCGGCCGAGGCATCAACGCCGGAAATGCCAGCGTTTCCCAGGCCGATTGATGCTTGGAGAGCAGTACGGCGGGACCATCGGGCAGATTCTCGAAGCCTTCGATGTTGTAGCGGATACCGTTGAGCCAGCGCACCGTATGCAGCGTCGCGCGGCACCAGCCGGCCGCCATCCAGTAGCGGTTGTCGGCGCGCATGAACGGGAATGCGATGAAGCATGCAGTCGCGTACGGCACCGTGAACAGAACGAAATAGATCAGCAGAAGCAAAGAACGAATGAAGCGCATCGGCGTGGTCAGTGAGGGTTGGGGACGCGCGCGGCGCGCGTCACTCTTGAGCGTCGGCGAGGAAGTCGAGCGCGAAGGCACGCAGGTCGTCGTGGACGATCGTACCGTCGGGCAAGCCGCCGGCATCCAGCGTTTTGCGGCCCTTGCCGGTCAGCACCAGATGAGGCGGATGGCCGAGCGACGCGCCTGCTTGCAGATCACGCAGAGAGTCGCCGACCACCGGCGTGTGCTCCGGATCGACCTCGAAACGCTCGTTGATCATCTTCAGCATGCCGGGCCTCGGCTTGCGGCACTCGCAGTGATCTTCCGACGTATGCGGGCAGAAGAACACCGCGTCGATGCGGCCGCCGACCGCCGCCGCCATGCGATGCATCTTCAGATGCATCGCGTTGAGCGCGTTCATATCGAACAGGCCGCGGCCGATGCCCGACTGGTTGGTGGCGATCGCCACGCGATAGCCGGCCTGGTTCAGACGCGCGATGGCTTCGAGCGAACCGGGCAGTGCCACCCATTCGTCCGGCGACTTGATGAACGCGTCGGAGTCGACGTTGATCACGCCGTCGCGGTCGAGGATCACCACTTTTTTTGTCGGCATCGGCATGGCTGGGGGCTCAGGCGGCGAGTCGGGAAATGTCGGCGACGCAATTCATCTGCTGATGCAGTGCGCCGAGCAAAGCCAAACGGTTGGCGCGCAACGCCGGATCTTCAGCGTTGACCATCACGTCGTTGAAAAACGTGTCGACCGGTTCGCGCAACGCGGCGAGCGCGGTTAGCGCACCTGTGTAGTCGCGCGCGGCGAGTTGCGATTGCACGCGCGGCGCCACCTGTTCAAGTTGTGCATGAAGGGCTTTTTCCGCCGCTTCGACGAGCAGCGTGACCTGCACGCCGCCGGTCGCCGCGCCTTCCGACTTCTTCAGGATGTTCGAGATGCGCTTGTTGGCCGCCGCGAGCGAGGCCGCTTCCGGCAACGCCGCGAATTCACGCACGGCATCCAGCCGCGCGACGATGTCGTCGAGACGCGTGGGGTTCAGCGCCAGCACCGCGTCGATTTCGCCCGGCGCATAGCCGCGTTCGCGCAGCAGGCCGCGCAGACGGTCCATGCTGAACTCGTAAATGGCTTGCGTCGAATCGGTCACGTTCGGCACTGCGGCGAATTGCGCATAAGCGGTGCGCAGCAGTTCGACGAGATCGACCGGCAGTTGCTTCTCCACCAGAATGCGCAGCACGCCGAGCGCGTGACGGCGCAACGCGAACGGGTCTTTCTCGCCGGTGGGTTGCAGGCCGATGCCCCAGATGCCGACCAGCGTTTCGAGCTTGTCGGCCAGCGCGACGACGGTGCCGGTCGCGGTGGTGGGCAACGCATCGCCTGAGAAACGCGGCTGATAATGTTCCGAGCACGCGAGCGCGACTTCTTCCGGCTCGCCGTCGTGGCGCGCGTAGTACGTGCCCATGGTGCCTTGCAACTCGGGGAATTCGCCCACCATGTCGGTGATCAGGTCGGCCTTGGCCAGACGCGCGGCGCGCTTCGCGAGCGCCACGTCCGCGCCGATCAGTTCGGCAATCGCGCCGGCCAGCGCTTCGACTCGCTCCACGCGTTGCAGCGCCGAGCCCAGCTTGTTGTGATACACGACGTTCGCGAGCAGCGGCACGCGATCCGCGAGCGGCTTCTTCTTGTCCTGCTCGAAGAAGAACTTCGCGTCCGCCAGACGCGGACGCACCACGCGTTCGTTGCCTTCGACGATATCGCCCGGCGTGGACGTTTCGATGTTCGACACGATCAGGAAGCGCGAGCGCAGCTTGCCGTTCGCATCGGTCAGCGCGAAATATTTTTGGTTGGTCTGCATGGTGAGGATCAGGCATTCCTGCGGCACCTGCAGGAATTCGTCCTCGAAACGGCATGCGTACACCACCGGCCATTCGACCAGCGACGTCACTTCGTCCAGCAGCGATTCCGGCATCACCACCTGATCGCCGTCGGCTTGCGCGAGCAGTTGCGTGCGGATGGTTTCCTTGCGGTCGGCGAAATTTGCCACCACGTGGCCTTTGTGCAGCAGCGTTTCGGCGTACGAGTCCGCATGCTGGATCTGCACGAAACCTTCGGACAGGAAACGATGGCCGAGCGTGGTGTCGTCGGCGTCGATGCCGAGCGCGCTCACCGGCACGACCTGTTCGCCATGCAGTGCGGTGAGGCGATGCGCCGGACGCACGAACTGCACGTTGGTGCCGTCCGGGCGCTGATACGTCATGAACTTCGGAATCGGCAGCTTGGTGAGCGTTTCGTCGAGCGCGCTTTGCAGGCCGTCGGCGAGCGTGGCACCGGGTGCGGCATAGCGCAGGAAGAAGGCCTCGGCCTTGCCGTCCTGCGCGCGCTCCAGGTCGCTCACCGAAAAATCGGGGAAGCCGAGCGCGGCGAGTTTCTTGGCGAGCGGCGCGGTGGGCTGGCCGTCTTTATCCAGCGCGACGGAAACCGGCAGCACTTTCTCCCGCACGTGTTTTTCCGGCGCGACCGCGCGCACGTTCTTGATCGTGACAGCGAGGCGGCGCGGCGTGGCATAACGTTCGAACGACAGTTCGCCTTCGACCAGGTCGCGCGCCGCGAGGCGCTGCGCAATGCCTTCCGCGAAGGCGTCGCCGAGACGCGCGAGCGCTTTCGGCGGCAGTTCTTCGGTCAGCAGCTCGACGAGCAGGGTAGCTTGGTGGGGTTGAGTCATTTCTTGATGTTCTCGTCAGTCCGGATCGATCTTGCGTTCGACTTTCAGCGGCGGCGCCCATGCGGGCATCGCGGCGTCCTGTTCGTCGGTCGTGAGGCCGGGCACGCCGTGCACCGGATTGCCGAGCATCGGGAAGCCGAGCTTTTCACGCGAATCGTAGTAGGCCTGCGCGACCAGCTTCGACAGCGCGCGAATGCGGCCGATGTATGCCGCGCGCTCCGTGACCGAAATGGCGCCGCGTGCGTCGAGCAGGTTGAACGTGTGGCCGGCCTTTAGCACGAGCTCATAGGCGGGCAACGCGATCTGCGCTTCGATCATGCGCTTCGCTTCGGCCTCGTAGCTGTTGAAGATCGAAAACAGCAGCTCGACGTTCGCGTATTCGAAGTTATAAGTGGACTGTTCGACTTCGTTCTGGTGGTACACGTCGCCATAAGTCAGGCGACGCAGTTCCGGGCCGTTCGGGCCTTGCTCTTCCCACTCGGTCCAGACGAGGTCATAGACGTTCTCGACCTTCTGCAGATACATGGCGAGACGTTCCAGCCCGTACGTGATTTCGCCGAGCACCGGTTTGCAATCCAGACCGCCCACTTGCTGGAAGTACGTGAACTGGGTCACTTCCATGCCGTTCAGCCACACTTCCCAACCCAGACCCCAGGCGCCGAGCGTGGGATTTTCCCAGTCGTCCTCGACGAAGCGCACATCGTTCTGCTTCAAGTCGAAGCCGAGAGCTTCGAGCGAGCCGAGGTACAGTTCGAGGATATTTTCCGGCGCCGGCTTGAGCACCACCTGGTACTGATAGTAATGCTGCAGACGGTTCGGGTTCTCGCCGTAGCGGCCGTCTTTCGGACGGCGCGACGGTTGCACGTACGCCGCGCGCCACGGCTCCGGGCCGACCGCGCGCAGGAAGGTGTGGACGTGGGACGTGCCCGCGCCGACTTCCATGTCGATCGGCTGGAGCAACGCGCAACCCTGCTTGTCCCAATAGGACTGCATTGTCAGGATGATTTGCTGAAACGTGAGCATGAAGTGCCTTTCGGGCATGAGGCCGCGCCGTGAGCGCCGAAGCGCGCGGGGCTGGCCGTGGAGCGAAGTGCTAAACCGTCGATTTTAACGGAAAGGGAGGGGGGTGTCCGTTTTGCGGGGTCGGACGGGAGTTCAAATGTGCTCTAGACAGCAAAGGGCCGCGCGTGGCGGCCCTTCGTCTTCGATCGTGCGTCTTGCAGGCCATGTCGGCCGCCGGCTCAGGTCGCCGCCAACTCCACCTTCGGCGAGAACGAATCGCTCTGCGCCATCGGCCAGTACTTCTCAAATAACGAGTAGCGATGGTTGCCGTTGAGCAGATCGTTCGGTTCGAGATACTTCAGCAGTTCCGACATCAACCGCACTTCATGCGACGACACGCGCCGCACGATGTGATGCGCGCGCAGTTCCGCCGGATGCTTCAGCCCCGCGGCCTGAATGATCTCCTTCAGCGCGTGCAGCGTGTTGTGATGGAAGTTGAACACGCGGTCGGACTTGTCGAGGACCGCCAGCGCGCGCTGGCGCACGGGGTCCTGCGTCGCGACGCCGGTTGGGCAGCGCCCCGTATGGCAGGTCTGCGCCTGGATGCAGCCCACCGCGAACATGAAGCCGCGTGCAGCATTGACCCAATCCGCGCCGATCGCGAGCGTCCTGGTGATGTCGAACGCGGTGATCATCTTGCCGCTCGCGCCGATACGAATACGTTGCCGCAAGCCGATGCCGACCAGCGTGTTGTGCACCAGCAGCAGGCCCTCTTGCAACGGCACGCCGACGTGATCGGTGAATTCGAGCGGCGCTGCGCCCGTGCCGCCTTCCGCGCCGTCCACGACAATGAAGTCCGGCAGGATGCCCGTCTCCAGCATTGCCTTGGCAATGCCGAAGAACTCCCACGGATGTCCGATACACAGCTTGAAGCCGGTCGGCTTGCCACCCGACAGCGTGCGCAGCCGGTCGACGAATTCGAGCAGGCCGCGCGGCGTCGAGAACTCGGAGTGCGTGGCCGGCGAGATGCAGTCGCGGCCCATCGGCACGCCGCGCGTCTCCGCGATTTCCGGTGTGATCTTGGCGGCCGGCAGCACGCCGCCGTGACCTGGCTTCGCGCCTTGCGAGAGCTTCACCTCGATCATCTTCACTTGCGGCTCGGCGGCCTGCTTCGCGAACTTCTCCGCGCTGAAGCTGCCGTCGTCGTTGCGGCAGCCGAAGTAGCCCGAAGCGATTTCCCAGATGATGTCGCCGCCGTGCTCGCGGTGATACTTTGACATGGAGCCTTCGCCGGTGTCGTGCGCGAAATTGCCTTTCTTCGCGCCGAGGTTCAGCGCCATGATCGCGTTCGCCGACAGCGAGCCGAAGCTCATCGCCGAGACGTTGAAGATCGACATGGAATAAGGCTGCGCGCGATCCGGGCCGACGACGATGCGGAAGTCGTGATTCTCGAGCGTGGTCGGCGCGAGCGAGTGGCTGATCCATTCGTGCGCGGTCGCTTTGACGTCGAGTTCGGTGCCGTACGGGCGGCTGTCGACGTCGTTCTTCGCGCGCTGATAGACGATGCTGCGCTGGGCGCGTGAGAACGGTTTTTCGTCGGTGTCGCCTTCGACGAAATACTGGCGGATTTCCGGGCGGATGAATTCGAACAGGAAGCGGAAGTGGCCCCACAGCGGATAGTTGCGCAGGATCGCGTGGCGCTGCTGCGTCAGGTCGAACAGGCCGAGCGCGACCAGCGCAAGCGGCACGATGATCCAGAACCATGAGATGTGATGCGTGCCGGCCAACGCCGCGCAGACAGCGAACAGCACGGCTGCGCACCACATGGCCAGATAACGTCGAGAAAACATGGGAACTCCAGTGCAGTGAGGATCGTCACGGCGGGATCGCCTGCGCTGCCGGCACAGACGGAATCCGCCGCGAAGGAAAACGAACGACTGCTTGTTATGGCGAAGCTAGCTGCGGCTGGAAGAGCGAGCGCGTGGATGCCACGCGCCGCGCAGGTCGAAACGTGAAGTTGCGACGTGTGGCGCCACGCTGTGTTGCCGCGCGATCGGACGCGAAGCTCAACGGGCGTTCAGCAACGCCGCTTTTTGCGGCTCGCGCGCGACCGGCTGTCCGGTGACCGCATGTTCGATGATGCCGCCGCCGAGGCACACGTCGCCATCGTAGAGCACCGCAGATTGCCCCGGTGTGACAGCCCATTGCGCCGCGTCGAAATTCAGCTCGAAGAGACCTTCGCCGCTGCCCGCGCTGCTAAACGTGCACGGCGCATCCGCTTGCCGGTAACGGGTTTTCGCGGCGCACGCGAAGCCGTCCGCCGGCGGCTCGCCCGCCACCCAGCTCGTGTTGCCCGCGGACAGCGTATGGCTGAGCAGCCACGAGTGATCGTGGCCTTGGGCGACATACAGCGTGTTCGACGGAATGTCCTTGCCGGCCACGAACCACGGCTCGCCGCTGCCGTCCTTGCTGCCGCCGAGGCCGATGCCCTTGCGTTGGCCGAACGTGTAGAACGCGAGGCCGATGTGTTCGCCGACCACTTTGCCGTCGGTGGTTTTCATCGGGCCCGGCTTGGTCGGCAGATAGCGGTTCAGAAAGTCGCGGAATGGCCGTTCGCCGATAAAGCAGATGCCGGTCGAGTCTTTCTTCTTCGCATTGGGCAGCGCGATCTGCTCGGCGATTTCGCGTACTTTGGTTTTCGGAATCTCGCCGAGTGGAAACAGCGTCTTCGACAACTGCGCCTGATTCAACCGATGCAAAAAATACGACTGGTCTTTCGTATGGTCGAACGCCTTCAGCAGTTCGAAGCGGCCGTTGTTCTCGCGCACGCGCGCATAGTGGCCGGTCGCGATGGTCTCCGCGCCGAGCGACATGGCGTGATCGAGGAACGCCTTGAACTTGATTTCGGCGTTGCAGAGCACGTCTGGATTCGGCGTGCGGCCGGCCGAGTATTCGCGCAGGAATTCGGCGAACACGCGGTCCTTGTATTCCGAGGCGAAGTTGACCGCTTCGACGTCGATGCCGATCAGGTCCGCCACCGAAACCACGTCGATCCAGTCCTGCCGCGTCGAGCAGTATTCGCTGTCGTCGTCGTCTTCCCAGTTTTTCATGAACAGGCCGACCACGTCGTAGCCCTGTTCCTTCAGCAGCCATGCGGTAACCGACGAATCGACGCCGCCCGACATGCCTACTACGACTTTCTGCTTGCTCATAAGATGCTCACTGGGTGCTGCGTGACTTCATGGATCGTGGGTTGGCCGCGCGTTGCGGCTATCTTTTCGGCCCGACCGAATGCGTGTGCACGAAGTCGAGCGGGAAACGCCGGCCCGCAAGATAATCTTCGAGACATTGCATGACGAGCGGCGTGCGGTGCCGTTCCGGACAGGCGCGCAATTCGTCGGCGCTCATCCACAACGCGCGGACGATGTCGGGGTCGAGGGCGCGCTGTGGATCAGCTTCACCGCCCGCGCCGCAATACGTGAACCGCAGGTAGGTGACGCCCTCGCTGCCGGGCCGCTCGAAATGGGTCATATACATGCCCACCAGCGCCTCGGGCGCAAACGGGTGCGCGGTTTCCTCGATCGTTTCGCGGATCACCGCTTCAACCAGCGTCTCGCCCGCTTCCAGATGGCCGGCGGGCTGGTTCAGGCGCAGGCCGTCGGCGGTATGTTCCTCCACCACGAGAAAGCGCCCGTCACGCTCGACGATGGCCGCTACGGTGACGTGCGGCAGCCAGGTTTCCGGTTTCATGGGTGCGCATTTTACCGGTTATGGGCCTCGCCTGCCGGGAAGCGGGCGGCGCGCGGTCTGGCCGACCCCGTCCGCCGTGCAACCCCGGATTGTCCCCGATTTCTGCGCACCCCCCTCTTTCGGTTAAAGTGAGGCGTTAGCCGTTGCACCTGCAAGCCGGCGTGCCTCGTCGGCCGATCTGTCGTAAAACAGGAAGTCGAGGAGGAACAAGATGCACATCGGAGTGCCAGCCGAGACGCGCGCGCACGAAACCCGCGTCGCCGCGACGCCCGAAACGGTCAAGAAGTATGTGACCCAGGGCCACCGGGTCACGATCCAGAGCGGCGCCGGCACCGGCGCCAGCTTTCCAGACGATGCCTTTACGGCCGCCGGCGCGGAGATCGTCGACGCGGCGACCGCTTTCGGCGCCGATCTCGTCCTGAAGGTCCAGTCGCCGACCGATGCCGAGTTGCCGCTGCTTAAACGCGGCGCGACGCTGATCGGCATGCTCGATCCGTTTAATACCGAAAACTCATCAAAGCTGGCAGCGGCGGGCGTCACGGCGTTCGCTTTAGAGGCCGCGCCGCGCACCACGCGCGCGCAGAGCCTCGACGTTTTGAGCTCGCAGGCGAATATCGCGGGGTACAAGGCGGTTCTACTGGCCGCCACGCTTTATCCGCGCTTCATGCCGATGCTGATGACCGCCGCCGGCACCGTGAAAGCGGCCCGCGTGCTGATTCTCGGCGCGGGTGTGGCCGGTTTGCAGGCGATTGCGACCGCCAAGCGCCTGGGCGCGGTGATCGAAGCCTCCGATGTGCGTCCCGCGGTAAAAGAGCAGATCGAATCGCTCGGCGCCAAGTTTCTCGACGTGCCCTACGAAACCGACGAGGAGCGCGAAGCCGCGCAAGGCGTCGGCGGCTATGCACGGCCGATGCCGCCTTCCTGGCTCGCGCGTCAGTCCGCGCTGGTCCACGAGCGCGCCAAACAGGCCGACGTGGTGATTTCCACCGCCCTGATCCCGGGCCGCGCGGCACCGACGCTGATCTCGGTCGACACCGTGCAGGCGATGAAACCCGGTTCCGTGCTGGTCGACCTTGCCGCAGGACGTGGCGCCGAATACGAAGGCCAGCGCGGCGGCAACTGTCCGCTCACCGAAACGGACAAGGTCGTCATCAAGCACGGCGTGACCATTGTCGGTTATACGAATCTGGCCTCAATGGTGCCTGCCGACGCGTCGTCGCTCTACGCACGAAACCTGCTCGACTTCCTCAAGCTGATCATCACGAAGGAAGGCGCCCTGAACATCGATCTCGCGGACGATATCGTCGCGGCCACGTTGCTGGCCCGTGACGGCGAAGTCACGCGCAAGGCCTAAGAGGAGAGTGCGGACATGGAAGTCATCAACCACACCGTCATCAACCTGATCATCTTCGTGCTGGCGATTTATGTCGGCTACCACGTGGTCTGGAACGTCACGCCCGCGCTGCACACGCCGCTGATGGCCGTGACCAATGCGATCTCGGCGATCGTGATCGTCGGCGCGATGCTCGCCGCGGGTCTCACTTTGGGCACGCCCGGCAAGTTCTTCGGCACGCTCGCGGTCGCGCTCGCGGCAGTGAACGTGTTCGGCGGCTTTCTCGTCACCCGGCGAATGCTGGAGATGTTCCGCAAGAAAGAGCCGAAGAAGCTGATCGCAGACAAATCGGCCAAGGAGAACGCGTAATGAGTCTGAACGTCGTCACGCTGCTTTATCTGATCGCGTCGGTCTGTTTCATTCAGGCGCTCAAGGGGCTGTCCAATCCGAAGACGGCGCGCATCGGCAATACCTTCGGCATGGCGGGGATGGCGATCGCGATCCTCACAACCATCGCGCTGATCGTCAGGCAGGCTAACGGGCTCGGTTCGAATCTCGGGTTGGGGCTGGGTCTGTTGCTGGCTGCGCTGGTGGTCGGCGGTGCGGTCGGCGCGTTCGTCGCCGCTCGCGTCGAGATGACCAAGATGCCGGAACTGGTCGCGGCCATGCACTCGCTGATCGGTCTTGCCGCTGTGTGCATTGCGTATGCGGTGGTGTCTGAGCCGGCCGCGTTCGGTCTTGTTGATCCGGAGAACACCGCGCCGGGCTTTCTGCCTTACGGCAATCGCGTCGAGCTGTTCATCGGCACGTTCGTCGGCGCGATCACGTTCTCGGGTTCAGTGATCGCGTTCGGCAAGCTGTCGGGCAAGTACAAGTTCCGGCTGTTTCAGGGCGCGCCGGTCGTGTACGCGGGACAGCATCTGATCAACCTGCTGCTTGCGCTCGCGATGCTCGGCTTCGGCGTGATCTTCTTCCTCACGCAATCGTGGCTGCCGTTCATCATCATGACGCTGATCGCGTTCGTGCTCGGCGTGCTGATCATCATTCCGATCGGCGGGGCGGATATGCCGGTGGTGGTGTCGATGCTGAACTCGTACTCGGGCTGGGCGGCGGCGGGCATCGGCTTCTCGCTGAACAATCCGATGCTGATCATCGCGGGCTCGCTGGTGGGGTCGTCGGGTGCGATTCTGTCGTACATCATGTGCCGTGCGATGAACCGTTCGTTCTTCAACGTGATTCTCGGTGGCTTCGGCAATGAGCCGGGCGCGGCTGCGGCGGGCGGGTCGGCGGAGCAGCGTCCGGTGAAATCCGGCTCCGCGGACGATGCGTCGTTCATGCTAGGCAATGCTGAAACCGTGGTGATCGTGCCGGGTTATGGTCTGGCAGTCGCGCGCGCGCAGCATGCGTTGAAGGAGCTGACCGACAAGCTGGTGGAGAAGGGCATCGAGGTGAAGTACGCGATTCACCCTGTTGCCGGACGGATGCCGGGTCACATGAACGTGCTGCTCGCCGAAGCCGAAGTGCCGTACGACATGGTCTACGAAATGGACGACATCAACGGCGAGTTTGGTCAGGTCGACGTAGTGCTGGTGCTCGGCGCGAACGACGTGGTGAACCCGGCGGCGAAGACCGATCCGAAGTCGGCGATTGCGGGTATGCCGATCATCGAGGCGTACAAGGCGCGCACGGTGATCGTCAACAAGCGTTCGATGGCCGCGGGTTACGCCGGGCTCGACAACGACCTGTTCTACATGGACAAGACGATGATGGTGTTCGGCGATGCGAAGAAGGTGATCGAAGATATGGTGAAAGCGGTGGAATAACCGCATGCTCAAAGTTCGCGGCCCGCCTTGCAAGCGGCCGCGAACCGCTGGCTTGTCTGCTGGAATCCTCTCGCTCAAAGGCGGTTTGGTCTCCACCGGTTCGATACAGCGGCGCTATCGCGGCTTCGCATTCACATGCCGCAGCAGGTCTGCAAGCCGCCTTCCTTCCTGATCCGGATATTGTTCGAGCACCTGAAGATTCTGAATCTTCTCCAGGCCGAAATTGCGGAAATCGCCGCGCAATTCACACCACGCTCCAAGCGTCCAGCGCGCGCCCCAATAGGCGAGGGCGAGCGGCCAGACGCGGCGCTCGGTCGCCGCGCCGTTCATATCGACGTAGGCAAAGCTCACCACATGCCGCGTGTCGATCGCGCGATGCAGCGCGTCGAGCTGCGCGGAAAAATCCCCTTTGATGTGAAACGACGGCGCGAAGACGGCGAGCCTTTCCAATGCCGCACGCTTGTCGGCGGGCATGGCCGAGGCGATCTTGGCGAGCGCCCCGCGCGCGCCGCCCGCAAAGCCGGCGCCGCCCCACGATTCGAGCATGCGCGCGCCCGCGGCGAGCGCGGCCAGTTCGTCGGCGGTGAAGGTGAGCGGCGGCAGGCTTGCCGTGCGGCTCAGCCGGTAGCCGATGCCGGCCTCGCCTTCGATCGGCACCCCTGACAGTTGCAGGTCGCGCACGTCGCGATAGACCGTGCGCAGCGAGATGTGCAGCCAGTCGGCAAGTTGTTGCGCGGTGGTCAGCCGCCGTCCGCGCAGCAGTTCGGCGATCTGGAACAGGCGGTCGGCGCGGCGCGTCATCGTGGGCGTCTTGTAGAAGAGGACGGGGACAGTTCCGCGATGATAGCGCCGCATGCCGCGCTCCGGTCGGCGTTCGCGCGCGGCGCTCACCGGCCGCCGCGAGCGAGCGTTGTGTTGCGTTTAACCGTTGGTCCGCGAATGCAGGCCGAGGCGGTTGCCTTCCGTATCGGTGAAGAACGCGATGAAGCCGATGTCTTGCGGCAGCTTGATCACCGGGCCGTCGGTCTTGCCGCCGGCTTGCTCGACGCGCGCGAGAGCGGCGTCGACGGTCGGCTGCGCGTTCAGATAGACGAGCACGCCGTCGCTGGCGGGCGTCATCGACGGACTATGGACGATCGCGCCGCCGGTGGCCGGTTCCTCGTAGCCGAACACGGCGATCGGCTGGCCGCCAATTTCCTGCACATTCAGTTTGACGTCGAGCGCCGCTTCATAGAAACGGACGGCGCGATCGAAATCGACGGACGGAATCTCGAACCATGCAACAACTTTGGATGATGCGGACATGTCACTCTCCTGTGGATGGCGGTAAGCCGTGCAAAGCGCCGGATGGCGTGAGAAGGAGTGTGCGGGGGTGCTACTGACAGCGTGGTGTCAGTAGGAGATGGCAGGAGCGATGAACGCGGCGGTGACTAGTCCGATGGAGAAACGGCTTTCTCCCCAGTAGCGCACGCCACATCAGCAAAGCGCGGTTGTTCGTCGCGCTGCCCGCTTTTAGGACGAATGCCATGTTTTTTGTAAAAGCCTACCGGTAACCTGACTGCTTCTGTTGTCGGGCTGTGCTCTCCGATGCCGCAACCTTCCCTGGTTGCAAGCTCATCTGTTCCGCACCATTTCCAGGTGTCAACGCACCTTCGTTCAAGCCCGCGGCGTTCTGTTTTCAACCGCGAGATTCCTACGTGATGTGGTTTTTTCTACGTAACATCCTCGCGCGCGAGCAGGTCAACTCCATTGACATGAGCCATGCGGCTCACGTCAAACGCAAATTCCCGCTGGGTGCATCCGCGAGTGCTGTCTTGCTCGGCGGCACCATGGTCGTGTTGGGCGCGCCTGTCGCGTCGGGTGCTGCGGCGAAGACGCTCCGCCAGGCCGCATCGGCCGGTACGGAAGGTTTTGCAGTGGAGCGGGACATGCCGGGCGCGCATCCGTTTTTGTCGAACCGCACTGCGGTCCCGGCGCCGCTTGCCGGCGCTCGGGTTCAATCCGGTGGCACTCAAACACGGCCTCTCATGGAAGCCGATTTGCATGCAAAGCCAGCCTTCGTGTTATCGCCAGGCGAGTCCGTTCTCGTATCGATTTGCCGCGCGAAACCGGGCATGTGCGATCCGCATGTGGCTGGTGCGGCAACGGCCACGGCAGTCATACATGGATGGGCAGGGCGGGTTGTAGTGCAGCCGACGAGGCCGGGCGCTCAGAGCGTTGCCGACGTCAGCGGCGGCACGCTTTCCGCAGCAAGCTCGCTCGTGATGCCGGCTGATGTCGGCACCTACACCGGCCAGATCAAGGGCAGTTTGCACGATACGTGGATGGCAGCCGGACTGCCTCCGGATCTGGTCGCGCAACTGCGGCGGATCTTTGCGGGACGCCTCGACGAGTCGACTCGCGCTCAGCCGGGTGACGGCTATCGCATCGTCTATGGACCTACGGGCAGCGCCGGAACCGCCTCACAACGCAAGCGTGTGAGTGCCGTCGAAATCACCTTGACAGGACACACGTACAGCGCGGTCTGGTTTGTCGCGCCAGGGCACACGGATGGCGATTATTTTTCGTTCGATGGCGCGCGCCTCGCGGCGCAGCCCTTCACGATGCCGCTGAACTATGTCCGCGTCAGTTCGCCTTTCGGTTATCGCATTCACCCGGTGACGGGCGAGCATTTGTTCCACACCGGCGTGGACTTGACTGCGCACGTGGGTACGCCGGTCGTTGCCGCATGTGCGGGGACGGTGCAATTCATCGGCGCCGATGGCAGCGGCTACGGCAAGCACGTTGTGTTGCGCCACGCACAGGGTTATACGACGTACTATGCGCATCTTTCAGCCTTCTCCAGTGGTTTGCGAGTTGGCTCGCACGTGAGTGAAGGGCAGCAACTGGGTGCGGTGGGGCAGACCGGCGTGACGACCGGTCCACATCTGCATTTCGAGGTGCGGCTGAACAACGAGCCGACCGATCCACTCAAGTTGACGAGCCGTTTCAGTGCGGCTCCGTTAGCGGCTCGTGATCGCGCGGCTTTCGATCGTGTTGCAGGCATTGCGCGAGAGCAGTTGGCGTCGCTGCCTGCTGCCACACGTAGTGCATCGATCGCGCCGCCTGCGCGCGGATAATGCAGAAGTGCTGATCATCCGCAGTGCCTCGCAGTGGAGATGCGTTTGCGCGCAGCGACTCGCCGCTGCGTGTTCGACGCTGCCTGCTTAAAAAACGCCCGCCTACGGCGGGCGCAATTCGTTCACGACCAATGACCAATGGACGACGGCGCTCGGGGAAGCACCTGATCGCGTTACGAGGAGCACGGTTTTCGGCTCATCCAAATTCAGAGTACTCACTGACGGATCGGAAAGCAATCAAGTGCGCAAACAGTTTGCAGACCGATCTTTGGACATTTCTTTACCGCGATTTTCATTCAGCCGCTAATCGCGTTCACCGTACATGTGGGCTCTTCGCTATCGCACAGTCCATTCAATTTACAATCACTTCTTTTCTGCATACGATAATTACGGTAGCTTCCTATTTGCGGATTGTTTCAAACGCGAAACAACGTGAGGTGCCGAAAATGATGAATACCCCAGCGCACGTCTTTAGATCGATTCTCACGAGCGGCGCGCAATTCGAGGAGTACGTCGACCGGATCGGACGTCCGCGATTCGCCATCAGCATTGACGGAGACGAAACCGCGGCATCCCTCGCGCAGTCGAACGAATGGTTGTTCGCCGACGATATCGATTGCCTCATGCACGCGTTCCTCGACAGCGATAAAGGCGCACAGCGGGTACTTCTCGAAACGATGTTCAATAACGCCTGGCGATACGGCTTCGTCGCCCTATGCGCGAATCGTTACGACAGTTTCATTGAAGAATGGAAGGCGGACGACGACAAGAACGCTCGCCCCGATCACTACCGCGCACAGAAATATTTCGGCGTAATCGTCGACGCTGGAGAGATCGGCTTTAGCAACGCGCCATTGCAGTACTGGGTGTTCATCGGCAGTACGAGTGGTTGTATCACCGCTGAACAGCTTCACGGCACAGGCCTGACCTACGAGGGATTGATTGGTCAGCTCTGCGTGATCAACGGGCTCTGCGAAGTCGAACGAATTGGCAATCATCGGATCGCGGAGCGCAGCGCCGCGTAGTCCTTCAGCGTCGAGCGCGCGAGTGCGATTTCACGTCTCGCGGAACCCGCACTGCAGGCTCGCGTGGCGGTGGAGTGCACCTCTTATACGGTGAACGAATATGAAAACCTGCGACGGGAAGTGGGTGTGCAACTTTTGCGGATCGGATGAGTGCGAAGCCATGACGATCATCATCGGACCGAAAAATGTGGCGATCTGCGGAGCATGCATCGAAATCTGCATGAACGCCATGGGCGCACGGCAACGTCACAGTGCCGCCGCCGTCGCGTCGGTTGCCGCCGTGCTCGCCATTGCGACTGCGCGTGCTACGAAGGAACTCGCGTCAAGAGCCGAGCAACGCGCCAAATCTGCTCGACGACACGGAAAATCATGACGCGGAGTCGGCACGATCGCGCGGCGATCGGTGCTCGACCACGACCCCGCGTCCACCACGTTCCAGGTTTTACGATGAGCGAGTGACCGGCCTTAAGCCGCAGGCGTATCGCTCTGCGGCCGCTGCCGCACACTGCCAGCGATCAGATCGAAGCGGAACAGCCGGCATTCGAGCGCGCCGTTAAAGAGCGGCGTCTTGGTCGACTCACGCAGACGCAACTGACCCGGCAGCTTGCGATCCGACGTCAGGATGAACGCGTGCCAGCCGGTGAAACGCTGCTTGAGCGCATCGCCGAGCGACTGGAAAAATTCGCTGTCCGGCGCTTCTTCCTGAACGCGGCGAAAGCCCTCGTCTTCGCGGTTCTCACGATTGCCACGGCCTTCGCGAAGCTCGCCGCGAGCATTGCGCCCGCGAACTTCGATCCGTTCGCCATACGGCGGATTGGCGACGAGAATACCCGCATCGGAGGTCGGCGGCGTCATGCCGCGCGCGTCGACCTGTTTGAGCGGAATGTTCGGCAAGCCGGCGCGCTGGAAGTTGGCGCGCGCCTTGTCGAGCATGTCGCCGGAAATATCGCTGCCGAAGATTTGCAGATCGGCGCGCGAACTGCGCGCGGCGTGCTTGGCGTCGAGCGCGGCGGCCTTCAGCGTTTGCCAGGTTCTGGCTTCGAACTGCTTGAGCTTTTCGAAGCCGAAGCGGCGTTCCGCGCCCGGCGCGATATTCAACGCCACTTGCGCCGCTTCCGCGAGGAAGGTGCCGCTGCCGCACATCGGGTCGTACAGCGGCGTGCCCGCGGTCCAGCCGGTCAGACGCAGAATGCCCGCGGCCAGATTCTCGCGCAGCGGCGCCGCGCCCTTGTCGAGCCGCCAGCCGCGCTTGAACAGCGGATCACCCGAAGTGTCGAGGTACAGCGTGCAATCGGTGGCCGTAAGAAAGGCGAACACGCGCACGTCGGGCATGGCGGTGTCGATGTTCGGACGCGCCCCGCTCACTTCGCGCAGACGATCGCAGATCGCATCCTTGACGCGCAGCGTCGTGAATTCGAGGCTGCGCAGCGGCGATTTGATCGCGGTGACGTCCACGCGCAGCGTTTCATTCGCCGAGAACCATTGTTCCCAACGCTGCTCGACCGCAAGCGCATACACGTCCTGCTCACTGCGATACGGGCGGTGCGCGATCTTCAGCAGCACGCGGCTCGCGAGGCGCGAATACAGGTTGGCGGCCATGCCGGCAGCCCAGCCTCCGCGGAAATGCACGCCGCCCGGCACTTGTGTGCCGGCCGTGAACGGCGCGCCGTTCAGGTGTTTCGCAGCTATTTCGGCGAGTTCGGCCGCGAGCGAGGCTTCAAGCCCGCGTGGGCAAGGAAGGAAGAAATCGAAGGACATTGAGGTTGCCGGAAGGCGTTGGATAAGGCGCTATTGTACGCGGTCGGGGTGGGCCGCCATGCGCGATGTCCTGGGTGGCATGCGGCGGCGCGTCGGTCGCCGCGCATAAAGCAGAGCGCGAAGGTCAGGGGTATCGCAGCGGGCGCCCGTCATGCGCCAAAATCCACCGCCGGAGAGCAGCGGCTGTTCAGGGGGAACAGGGCGACGTTGTAGAACACGGTCGGCGCGCCATAGGCAGCCGACCCGAGCGGCGTCAGACGATAGCGGCCGATCTGCAGGGTATCCCGCGCCAAGGTCTGATTTGTTGACGATGACGAAAGCCATCGTGTCGCGGGCGCCTAACCAATTGAGTTTTGCCGGGCTGCCGCGGTTGTCTGGCTATCGCGTGTCGGCAAACGTGAGCATCGATCATGGTCGGCTCGCTAACGACGATGGCCGCGCCTTTACTAAAACCAGATGCCGGTTCACGGCGCGGTCGCGCCGCGTGCCGTTTCGCCTTCCTTCGTGTTGGAGCGTCGGTTCATCGCTCTCCATCCGCAACGAGTCGTTGCCGGACACGGACTTGATCTGGTTCGTCGCGGCAATGCCCCTTCTGCGGAAGGGCCGGTCTGCGCACTCCGGGTTTGCGGGCACAGACACGCGCGCCGCGCGGGCTTGGTTCATGAGCAGACACAGCGCCTCGGCCGGTGTCGCATTCGTCGCCGGCATTTCAATCTCCGGCAGTTGCGCGAGCCGCCGCCACGCGGACGGAAACGCACGGCTGAACAGGAAACACAATGCCCGGGTGTTGAGCGGGTGATGACGGCCGCGCTCCCATTCCCTGCGCAACAGCACGATCGCGCTGGTGCGCAGGGCAGTATGCGACGCGCGTTTCTTCAGTAATTCACGCCGGACCGCGAGATCTTCCGCACACAGAACCGCTACGCCGACGACGTCGGCATTCAGGCTTGCCCGTTCGGCTACCGTTCCGCAGCGCATGTTGAGCAGCGTATGGCCGCCGCGCGTCAGACGGATGGTCTCGAAGCGCACGTTGTCATCCAGTTGTGCCTTGAAGGGAAGGCCGGCGCATTCCGCCTGAGCATCGCACTCGCGAAGGATCACGGCGCGCACCGCGCACGCGGCGTTACTCTCCAGCAGCGCGAGATGCTGCGACAAAGCCGGGTGCATGCTTCGCAGCCACGCTACATGCTCGATCACGCCGAAGCCGGGCGTGCGGAGCAGACCACTGACAAAGAAGAATCGCAAGGCACCTCGACTGTCTGAAAAGGCCAGACCGTAGACGACGATGCGAGGCATCGGCGGCAGAGCATGTGCGCGGTGACGCATGGTCGTCTCCAGAGAAGCGGTTTTAAACGTCTGAATATTCTCAGATTAGGCTAAGACCCAAAACGTGGCCATTCAATCGGTAAAAAGTGCGCTTCAGAAATGTAATAAAAGTAATTGATACCTAGGCGACGGCATGGATGATCGAACTGCACTCAACGAGTGCTTATAGATGAGCAGAATTGACGCACTTTTTGCGGCGAGCAATGTTGCAGCGGACCGATTCGGAAAATGTGACTTGAGGCATGCGTCACCGGTGGCGGCGTCGTATAGCCGCTGCGTAGACGGGATAGGAACCAACTCGCATAGGCGGTCGTCGACGCGCGCGCGGCCACCGGACGCGGCGTTGCTGGCGGGTAAAAGCTGGAGAAGGAGAGCTACATTCGCGACGGGCGCGCAAGCCCGCAAGAGGCGCGCCGTCTACAAACCTGCGAAAGCCCGTGATCGCGCCTCGCGCGCCACGGGCAAACAGGCGACGGCGTTGCGCCGTGCCCGATCGATCAAGCGCCGGTCGCCGCGCTGCCAGCGCTCGGCGGACACGGCGGCGCGGACGCAACCGCGCTCTTCGTCGTCGCATTCCCTCGGGCCTGCGCAGCCGACGCCGCCATGGCCCGCACCGCCGAAGCCACTTGCGTGGAGATCTCCTGCAACGCCTTCCGGTGCCCGTCCACCAGCGCGTCATATCCGCCGCTGACCGGCTCGCTCACCACGCTGCGGCAAGTCATCACCGTCGTGCTCCGCACGGCCCGCACGCTCCACACCGCATCGATCAACGCATGCGAACCGGGCCATGACTCGAAGCGCTGCACATTCATGCTGACGCGATACACCGGCGTCGAATCCGGATACGCCGTGCCGTACACGTCGATGGTGCCCAATTGCTCCGTCAGATTCGTCGACAGCGCGCGACGGATTTCGTCGCCGGGCAAGGAAGCCCAGCGGTCCTGCTCGAGCACCTGAACCTGCGTCGGCCCCGTTTGCACGACGAGTTGATTCTTGGTCACCTGCGGCGGCACGTCGATCGGCGCGACTTCGATCAGCCATGCCGGCGCCGCGGTGGTCTGCGCGCTGACCGGCGCAGCCGATCCGGCGGCACTGTCGGCACCGAGCGTATAGAAGCGGCTTGCCGGCGACGAGCACGCGGCGAGCGCTGCCATACCGGCCAGCGCGCCTGCAATGACAGCGCCGCGCACGAGCCCGCGCGGCGGGCGGGGGAGCCGGGCAAACATCATGGTTTATCTCCTGTTTTACCGCGCAACAGCGATTCGGGATGACGCTCCAGATAATCCGACAGCGCATTCAGCGACTGCAACGTGCGCGTCAATTCCTGCAACGCCTGATGAACATCGGACTGCAACGGCGAGTCCTGCTGCAACGTCGCTTCGGCCGAACCGAAGGTTTGCTTGGCCGCCGCGAGCGTGTCGCGAGCCTGCGGCACGACTTCCTTGTCGAGTCGCGTGAAGAGTTGATCGGCGTTCTTCAGCGCGCTGTTCAGGTTGTTGCCGATCTGATCGAACGGCACCGCGTCGAGCTTCTTCGCAATGTCGGCGACCTGGAGTTGCAACTCGTCGAGCGTGTTCGGAATCGTCGGCAGTTCGAGCGGATCCTTTGTTACGTCGACGGTTGCCGGCGGCGCCTTCGGGAAGATATCCACCGCCACGTACAACTGGCTCGTAATCAGGTTGCCCGTGCGCAACTGGCCGCGCAGACCATGTTTGACAAGCGCTTGCAGCATGGTTTGCCCCGCCATGCTGCCCGGTGCCGGCGCCGTTTCGCGGAAGCGCTTGCCGAGACGGTCGGGGTACAGGTTCATCGTCACCGGCATGGTGAAGCTGCGCGTCTTCGGATCGTAGTCGATGCCGATATTGGTCACCTGGCCCAGCACGATGCCGCGGAAATCGACCGGTGCGCCGATCGACAAGCCGCGCAGCGACTGGTTGAAGTTCATCACCACACGCAACGGCACGCCGTCCGGATCGCGCATCGCATCCGCTTCGTCCGAGCCGAGGCGGAACGTCATATTGTTCGGCGCCTGCGCGCCCACGCCCTGACCCGGCGGCGACTGGAACGACAAGCCGCCCACGATCACCGTGGCAAGCGATTGCGTATTCAGCTTGAAGCCGCTGGAATCGAGCCGCAGATCGACGCCGCTCGCATGCCACCAGCGCGAATTGGTGCCGACATACTGGTCGAACGGCGCGGACACGAAGACCTGCATGGTCACGCCGGTGCCGTCCTTGTCGAGCGAGAAGCCGACCACCTGGCCGACCTGGACGCGCCGGTAAAAGATCGGCGAGCCGATGTCGATCGAGCCGAGCGAGTCGCCGTGCAGCACGAACTGGTGGCCCTTCTGACCGCCGGTAATGGGCGGCGGCGTTTCCAGGCCGACAAAATTCTTCTCACTATCCGGCGAGTGCCCGGCGTCTGCCCCAATGTACGCGCCCGAGAGCAGCGTGGTGAGGCCCGACACGCCGCTCGCGCCTACACGCGGCCGCACCACCCAGAAACGCGAGTCCTTGACTGCGAAGTCTTCGCCTTCCTTGGTCAGCTGCACCTGCACGAGCACGTGGGACAGATCTTTCGACAGCGTGATGGTCTTCACCGAGCCGACGTCGACATCCTTGTACTTCACCTTGGTCTTGCCGGGTTCGAGACCTTCGGCGCTCACGAAGCTGATCGTGATGGTCGGACCTTTCTCGGTCACCGACTTGATCACGAGCGCGATGCCGATCAGCGCGGCGATCAGCGGAATCACCCAGACGAGCGAAGGCAGCCAGCGGCTGCGCGGCTCAATTTCAGGGTCCGGGAGTTGGGGCGGCAGCTTCGGTCCGTTCGAATCGTTGCGCGGCGCATCGGAGGCGGGCGTCGGTTCTTGCGGGCTAGTCATGTTTGAGGTCCTGAGGTTTTTGGGTACTGCCCTTCGCGCTGCCTTCCACGCTGCCTTCCACGCTATCCCAGATGAGCCGTGGATCGAATTGCATGGAGGCCATCATGGTCAGAATCACGACCGAGCCGAAGGCGATCGCGCCGGGGCCGGCCGTGATGACGGCAAGCGATTTGAAGCGCACCAGCGCGACAGTCAGTGTGACGACGAACACGTCGAGCATCGACCAGCGCCCGATCCGTTCGACCATCCGGTATAGCGTGGTGCGCTGCTCGGGCCGCCAGCGCGACCGACGCTGCGCTGTGACGGTCAACAGCACGAGCACGCTCAGCTTGAGCATCGGCACCATGATGCTGGCGATGAACACGATCACCGCGAGCGGCCAGTCGCCCGAGGTCCAGAAATAGACGACGCCGCTCATGATGGTGTCGTCTTCGGAACCGAGCAGCGACGAGGTGTGCATCACCGGCAGCAGATTCGCGGGAATATACAGGAGTGCCGCGGCGATCAGCAGCGCCCACGTGCGCATCAGGCTGTCAGGGTTGCGCGAGTGCAGGCGCGAGCCGCACCGTGCGCAGTGCTGCGGCGTGACGGAGCGGATGCGCGGTTCGACGCGTCCGCATGCGTGGCAACTAAGCAGACCGGCGCGTCTTGCGGTGACGTATTTCATCGCGCGCTCATCCTCGGCGTGGCGTCGGCGGCACCGGCGGCGCGCCCGGCGGCAAGCCGGACGGTGCAGTGTGCAGATCGGGCGTCGCGGCGGTGTGCACTTCGGCCGGCGCGGGCGGGCCGGCGATCGAACTGACGGCGGCCGCCGCGCTATCGGCTGAGGTGCGGGGCAGTGGGCGCTGGCTGCGGCCGCCGAGTTCGTCGGCGAGGTCCCACAGAATGCGCGGATCGAATGTGACCACCACCGCGAACATCAGCGTGAGCACGCCGAACGCGAACAGCGCCGCTTCGGGAATCACGCGCGCGAGACTGACCATCTTCACGATCGTGATCAGAACGCCGAGCATGAACACTTCGATCATGCCCCACGGGCGCACGAACTGAATGGCGCGCAGCACCTGATTGAAGGCGGGCGGCACATAACCCGCGCGCAGCGGGATCAGCACATAGAGCAGTGCAAGGAGTTCAGTCAGCGGAAACAGAATGGTCGAGCAGAACACCATGACCGCGACGATCTGCATGTCTTCGCCCCACAGCGCGACGAGCGCGCCGAACAACGTGGTCTGCGAGGTGATGCCACTGGTTTCGAGTTCGACGATCGGGAAGCCCTGCGCGATCAGGAAAGTGATCAGCGCGCCCAGCGTCATTGCGCTGATGGCGTCGAGCTTGCGGGCCACGCCGCTGTAGAGCGTCGCCCCGCAACGCGGACAGCGCGCGACCGTGCGCCCGACAAGCCGAGGCTTGCGGAACAGCGTATCGCATTCATGGCACGCAATCAGGTTGTCATGGTCCATAGAGCAAGGGGCCGACGGTGTGAGGGGAGGCGTGCAATGCCCGTTCTATGGCAGGTCTGATAAAAAGGTGGAGCAATAGTACCAAAACGCGCCCGGACGTCGCACGGACCGTCGCATGGGCTGCGGGCGGGGCGGCCTGTTCAGCTGACAGTTGATCCTACATGCAATCGGTATAACTCTGACAGCCTCCGTCCCCAATTGTTCAATGCCGGCGACGTGGGCGAACAAACTGCCGATGCGCGGCGCGTCAGCGGCCCGCAGCCAGTTTTTTCCGGTTGGGGTAGCATGGCCGCCTTGGCGCGTGCCACAGCTGGCACCGGTCCCGTAATACGCGTCGATGCCATGTGCATCGAAGGCTGGAATAGCAGCGCGGGCTGCGCCGTTAACCTCTCTTAGCTTGCGTTGACCTGTCATGGCACTCAATCCTTCGTTCGCCAGCCGCGAGTCGTACACGCGGACTGCCATCGCCCTGCATTGGCTGATCGCGCTGCTGATCGTGTGCGGCTTCGCGCTCGGCTGGGTGATGACCGATATTCCCGGCTTCACGCCCACGAAGCTGAAGTACTTCTCGTGGCACAAATGGATCGGCGTGACGGTGTTCGCGCTCGCCGTCCTGCGCATTCTGTGGCGCGCCACGCATGCGGCTCCCGTGATGCCGCGCCGCATGCCGGTCTGGCAGCGCGGCGCGGCGCATCTCGTGCACCTGCTGCTGTACCTGCTGATGATCGCGATTCCCGCCTCGGGCTATCTGTACAGCTCAGCGGCCAACATCCCGGTGGTGTACCTCGGGCTGATTCCGCTGCCGCGCCTGATCGCGCCGGATCCGCATCTCAAGGAACTGCTGAAGAACGTGCATATCACGTTGAATTACACCTTGCTCGTGCTGGTCGCCCTGCACGTTGTGGCCGCGCTCAAGCATCAATGGCTGGACCGCGACGGCCTGCTCTCACGCATGCTCCCTTTCCTCAAATAAGGACAACCATGAAGGTTTCGTTTTATCGCTACATGCTCGCCGCCTTCGCCGCGGCCTCGCTGACGGTGGCAGGCAGCGCCCTGGCGCAAGTCGACGTCGCGAAGAGTTCGGTGACGGCCACCTCGAAGCAGATGAACGTGCCGGTGGAAGGCAAGTTCGGCAAGTTCACCGCGCAGATCAAGTTCGATCCGGCAAAACCGGCCGACGGCACCGCCCAGCTCAGCATCGACGTGGCCAGCTACGATCTCGGCGACGAAAGCTACAACGACCAGGTGCGCGGCAAGGACTGGTTCGACGCGAAGACCTATCCGAGCGCCACGTTCGTCTCGAGCGCGATCGCGCCGGCCGGCGGCAACCAGTTCAAGGTGACGGGCAAGCTGACCATCAAGGGCAAGTCGCAGACGGTGGTGGTGCCGGTGACGGTGACCCAGCAGGGCGCCGTGCAAATCTTCGACGGTTCACTGCCGATCAAGCGCTCGCAATTCGACATCGGCACCGGGGAATGGAAAGACACCTCGGTAGTCGCCGACGAAGTGGTCATCAAATTTCATATCGTTGCAGCACATAAGTGATGTCCGCCGCGCTGTTCGGGCGCGGCAGCTTTCTTCAAGAACCTAGGAGCGTGAATTGAAAACATCCATGTTGATCGCCGTCGGCGCGCTGGCCTCGACTTTTTCGTTCGGCGCGTTCGCGGCCGCCGATACCTATCAGCTCGACCCCACCCACACGTATCCGAGCTTCGAGGCGGATCACTTCGGCGGTATGTCGGTATGGCGCGGCAAATTCACCAAAAGCTCCGGCACGGTCACGCTCGACCGCGCGGCGAAAACCGGCACAGTAGACGTGACGGTCGATCCCGCGTCGATCGATACGGGCAACGGCAAGCTCGACGAGCACTTGAAGTCGAACGAGTTCTTCGACGTCGCCAAGTATCCGTCGGCGACTTATAAGGGCACCGATATCAAGTTCGACGGCGACAAGCCGGTTGAAGTGGTCGGCAGCCTGACGATGCACGGCGTCACCAAGCCGCTCAATCTGAAGATCGAGTCGTTCAAGTGCATGCAGCATCCGGTGCTCAAGCGCGAAGTGTGTGGCGTGGAAGCGAGCGCGCATTTCAGCCGCGCCGATTACGGCATGGATTTCGGCTCCAAGTACGGCTTCAGCATGGACACCAAGCTGCATATTCAATCTGAAGGCATCAAGCAATAAGCGCTTTCATGGGCGTTTGATTCAAGGTCTTCAAGCGCGTCGCCGTTGCGTCGCAACAAAAAACCGTTTCGTTCGCTTTCGCGACGAAGCGGTTTTTTATTGCCCATTTGAAACGCTGAAAGCCTTACGCAGCGGCATCGCGCAATTCCGCACTCGCGCCGCTTTATTTTTTCGGGTACATAGAGCGCAGGCACCGTACTGGTTGTGCGCGCATCCAGTCGGGCGTTTGAGGCGTAATGCCAACATGAATAATATTTCGCGCGAATCGGAGATCTGCATGAACGCAACGACAGCAGCAAGCCTGGCGGGGAGCCGGCAGAATTCGTGGCGCGCGGTGGTCGCGGCCTCGATCGGCAACGCGCTGGAATGGTTCGATCTGGTGGTGTACGGTTTTTTCGCGGTGATCATCGCGAAGCTGTTTTTCCCGGCCGGTAACGACACGGTCTCGCTGCTCCTCACGCTAGGCACGTTCGGCGTGTCGTTCTTCATGCGGCCGCTCGGCGCGATCGTGATCGGCGCGTATGCCGACCGCGCCGGCCGCAAGGCGGCGCTCACGCTCTCGATCCTGCTGATGATGGGCGGCACGCTGATCATCGCGATTCTGCCAACCTATCAAAGTATCGGCCTCGCCGCGCCCGTGATCCTCGTGCTGGCGCGTCTGATGCAAGGTTTCTCGGCGGGCGGCGAATTCGGCAGCGCCACCGCGTTTCTCGCGGAACACGTGCCGGGCCGGCGCGGCTTTTTTGCGAGCTGGCAGGTGGCGAGCCAGGGGCTGACCACGCTGCTTGCCGCCGGTTTTGGCGTACTGCTCACCGGCAAGCTCTCGCCGGAACAGATGGGTGCCTGGGGTTGGCGCGTGCCGTTCATCTTCGGTCTGCTGATCGGTCCGGTCGCGTGGTACATCCGCACGAGGCTCGACGAGACGCCCGAGTTTCTCGCGGCCGAAACCACCGAGACGCCGCTGCGCGATACCTTCACGGGTCAGAAATTGCGCCTGCTGATTGCGATTGGCGTGGTCGTGCTCGGCACGGTGTCGACGTATCTTGTGTTGTTCATGCCGACGTTCGGCGTCAAGCAGTTGGGGCTGGCGCCTTCCGTCGCGTTCGCGGCGATTGCGCTGACCGGCTTGATTCAGATGGTATTCTCGCCGCTGATCGGCCATCTGTCGGACCGGCATGGGCGCACCACGATCATGCTGATCTCGGCGCTGCTGCTGCTTGTGCTCATCTACCCGGCGTTCGTGTACCTGGTTGCGCATCCGACTTTCGGCACCTTGATTGCCATGCAGATCGTGTTCGGCTTTCTGATGACCGGTTACTTCGCGGCGCTGCCAGGCCTGCTTTCGGAGATGTTCCCGGTGCAAACGCGTAGCACCGGCATGTCGCTGGCTTATAACATTGCCGTGACGATCTTCGGCGGCTTCGGGCCGTTCATCATCGCGTGGCTGATCAGCGCGACGGGCTCGAAGGCCGCGCCGAGTTACTACCTGATTTTCGCCGCGATCGTGAGCCTCGTCGCGCTGATGGCGGCGCGTCGCAAGCTTGGTTTTCGCTGAAGCGCGCGCCGTGCCGTCTCGCTCTGATGTAGGGCGGTGCGACGGCGAAGAAGAAGGGCGGCGGTAAACGCAACAAGGCCGGTTCGTGATGAACCGGCCTTTTGCATTGCGAGGTCTGAAACTACACCAGAATCAGACTTGCGCGCCTGCGTTCGGATCGTCCGCGTCGGTGCGGTCCTTCCTGTCCTTGATCAGATCTTCGCGCTTCACGCCGAACCACATGGCGAGCGCCGCGGCGACGAACACCGACGAGTAGATGCCGAACAGAATACCGACCGTCAGCGCCAAGGCGAAGTAGTGCAGCGTCGGGCCGCCGAACAGGAACATCGACAGCACCATCATCTGCGTACAGCCGTGGGTGATGATGGTTCGCGACATCGTGCTGGTGATCGCGTGATTGATCACCTCGATCACGGTCAGCTTGCGCTCGCGGCGGAAGGTCTCACGAATCCGGTCGAAGATAACCACCGACTCGTTCACCGAATAGCCGAGTACGGCGAGCACCGCGGCCAGCACGGACAGCGAGAACTCCCACTGGAAGAACGCGAAGAAGCCGAGAATGATGATCACGTCGTGCAGGTTCGCTATCACGCCGGCCACCGCGTACTTCCATTCGAAGCGGAACGACAGGTAGATCACGATACCGACCACCACGCAGGCCAGCGCGAGCAGGCCGTCGGTGGCGAGTTCCTTGCCGACCTGCGGGCCGACGAACTCGACGCGTTGCAATTGCACTTGCGGTGTGTCGGCCTTCAGCGCGGTCATCACCTGATCGCTCTGTTGCGCGGACGTATAGCCCTGTTTGAGCGGCAGGCGGATCAGCACGTCGCGCGAGGTGCCGAAGTTCTGCACCTGAGCGTCGGCGTAACCGAGCTTGCCCAGCGTAGCGCGCACCGGTTCGAGCGGCGCGGCGCCCGGATACTGCACTTCGACGACCGTACCGCCGGTGAACTCCACCGACAGATGCAGCCCGCGATGCAGCAGGAAAAACACAGCGGCAAGGAACGTCAGCAGCGAGATCGCGTTGAAAATCAACGCGCGCTGCATGAACGGAATGTCTTTGCGGAAACGGAAAAATTCCATGGTCTTGTTCTCCGGGACTCAGCGGGACGAACCCGGTTTCTGCGGCGTGCTCGAGGAACCTGGCGACGAACCCGGCGCATTGCGGCGGCGCACGGTCGGCTTGCCGGCGCGTGCCTGCGCGACGGCGGCCCTGGCCTTCGACGGCTTGGCGGCGACCGCGGCAACGGCTTGCGCCGTGTCGGTCGCGGCGTCTTCGCTGCCGAGGTAGGCAGCCGAGCCGGCGGGCGCCGTATCCGGACGCCACACCTGACCGATGGCCAGCGACTTCAGTTTCTTCTTGCCGCCGTACCAGAGATTGACGATGCCGCGCGAGAAGAACACGGCCGAGAACATCGACGTCAGAATGCCGATACAGTGCACGATCGCAAAGCCGCGCACCGGGCCGGAGCCGAATGCGAGCAGCGCGATACCGGCGATCAGCGTGGTGACGTTCGAGTCGAGAATCGTCGCCCAGGCGTGCGCGTAGCCGTTCTGGATGGCCAGTTGCGGCGGCGCGCCGTTGCGCAGTTCTTCACGCACGCGTTCGTTGATCAGCACGTTGGCGTCGATCGCCATACCGAGCGCGAGCGCGATAGCGGCGATACCCGGCAAGGTGAGCGTGGCTTGCAGCATGGACAGCACGGCGATCAGCAGCAGCAGGTTGACCGACAGGCCGATCATGGAGATCACGCCGAACAGCATGTAGTACGCGATCATGAAGACGGCGATCGCCGCGAAGCCCCACACCACCGAGTGGAAGCCCTTCTTGATGTTGTCCGCGCCGAGGCTCGGGCCGATCGTGCGTTCTTCGATGATGTCCATCGGCGCGGCCAGCGAACCGGCGCGCAGCAGCAGCGCGAGGTCGGCGGCGCCTTGCGGCGTGGCCTGGCCGGTGATCTGGAAGCGGTCGCCCAGTTCCGACTGGATCGTTGCCACCGTCAGCACTTCGCCCTTGCCCTTTTCGAACAGCACCATGGCCATCGGCTTGCCGATGTTGTCGCGCGAGATGCTGGCCACCGCGCGGCCGCCGGCCGAATCCAGACGGATGTTGACCGAAGGGCGTTGATGTTCGTCGAAGCCCGCCGACGCGTCGATGATCCGGTCGCCCGTGAAGATGATCTGCTTGCGCAGCAGCACCGGCGTCTGGTTGCCTTGCGTGAACAGTTCGTCGCCCGGCGGCACCGGATCGGACGGATTCGGATGCGTGTTGACCGGATCGGCGAGGCGCGCTTCGAGCGTTGCCGTGCGGCCGATGATGTCCTTCGCCTTCGCCGTGTCCTGCACGCCCGGCAGTTCGACCACGATGCGGTCGGCGCCTTGCTGCTGGATCACCGGCTCGGCCACGCCGAGTTCGTTCACGCGGTTGTGCAGCGTGGTGATGTTCTGCTTGAGCGCGGCGTCCTGCACGGCTTTCTGCACTGCCGGCGTGAATGTGCCGACCAGTTGCACGCCGCCGTCCGGGCCGGCTTGCGAGGCCCACTGGAGTTCGGCGATGCCGCGGCTCAGTTGCTTCGAAGCGTTGTCCGCCGTGGCCTGGTCGGCGAAATTGATCACCACCGACTGGTTCACGCGGTTCACGCCGCCGTCGCGGATGTTCTTGTCACGCAGCAGCGTGCGCGCGTCCGAAGCGTCCGAATCGAGCTTTTTGTTCAGCGCGCCGGCCATGTCGACCTGCAGCAGGAAGTGGACGCCGCCGCGCAGATCGAGACCGAGGTACATCGGCAGCGCGTGCAGGGCGGTCAGCCAGCGCGGCGACGCGCTTTGCAGATTCAGCGCGACGATGTACTGCGGATCGGTCGGATCGCTGTTCAGCGACTTTTGCAGCAGGTCTTTCACGCGCAGTTGCGTGTCGGTGTCCGGCAGACGCACGCGGATGTTCGCGTTGGTTGCCGAGTTGTCGAACGTGACGTCGTCCGGCTTGATCTGATTCGCGGCGAGCGCGGCTTCGACAGCCGACAGCGTGGTCGAGTCGAGCTTGACCGTTGCCTTGCCGCTCGACACCTGCACCGCCGGCGCTTCGCCGAACAGGTTGGGCAGCGTGTACACGAGGCCGATGACCAGAGCCACCAGCATCACGGCGTATTTCCAGAGGGGGTAACGATTCATGAGTGGTCCAACGGGAAGGTTGGCTTGGAAGCGATGCGTCCGGCGATGAGCGCGGGCGGTTCACGGTGTGCTGCGTGAACTGCCGGCGAGGCCGCGCCGGACGCGAGAGATTCGGCCTTACAGCGACTTGATCGTGCCCTTCGGGAGAATCGTCGTGACCGACGCTTTTTGCACGGTGATTTCCGTGCCTTCCGAGATTTCGACGCCGACGTAGGCTTCGCCCACCTTGGTCACCTTGCCGACGATGCCGCCATTCGTCACCACTTCATCGCCCTTGGCCATCGCGGCGAGCATGTTGCGATGTTCCTTCTGGCGCTTCATTTGCGGGCGAATCATGATGAAGTACAGCACGCCGAACATCAGGATCAGCGGCAGGAAGCTCATCAGGTTCGATTCAATGCCACCTGTTGCTGTGCCTTGGGCGAAGGCATTGGAAATGAACGACACGTTGGTCTCTCCGTTATAAGTCAAAACGATCAAAAAAATCAGCCGGTTATTCTACCACCGGCCCGACGCGCGTCGGCGCGGCGAATCGGCTTTGGGATCAACCGTTTAAAGCCTGCTTTGCCGTTTTTACCGCCGCTCGCGAAAGATAATTGTAAGGTTTCCCGGCGAGGTGGACGGATTCTTCGGCTGAATCCGTTCTGCCGCGCCGTTACGGCGCCTCGGCGGTGCCGCGCGCGCGGTTCTCGTGAAAGCGTTTGCGGAAGGCCTCGAACATTTTCGCGTCGATTGCGTCGCGGATTTCCTGCATCAGCTCGAGGTAGTAGTGCAGATTGTGGATCGTATTCAACTGCGCACCGAGGATTTCCCCTACTCGATGCAGATGATGCAGATAGCCGCGAGTGAAATTTCGGCAGGTGTAGCAGCCGCACTGCTCGTCGAGCGGGCGCAGCGAATTTTTATGCGCCGCGTTGCGGATCTTCACGTCGCCAAAACGCGTGAAGAGCCAGCCGTTGCGCGCGTTGCGGGTCGGCATCACGCAATCGAACATGTCGACGCCGGCGGCCACGCCCGCCACCAGATCTTCCGGCGTGCCCACGCCCATCAGGTAGTGCGGCTTGTTGGCCGGCAACTTGGGGCCGATGTGGTTCAGCACGCGCATCATGTCTTCCTTCGGCTCGCCGACCGACAGACCGCCGATCGCGAGACCGTGGAAATCCTTTTCGGCGAGGCCTGCGAGCGACTCGTCGCGCAGGTCCTCGAACATACCGCCTTGCACGATGCCGAACAGCGCGTTGGGATTGCCCAAGCGGTTAAATTCGTCGATGGAGCGCTGCGCCCAGCGCATCGACATGCGCATCGAATCGGCCGCTTCCTTGTGCGAGGTCGGCACGTTATTGGTCGCGTACGGCGTGCATTCGTCGAACTGCATGACGATGTCCGAATTCAGCACTTTCTGGATCTGCATGGACACTTCGGGCGACAGAAACAGTTTGTCGCCGTTGATCGGCGACGCGAACGTGACGCCATCTTCGGTGATCTTGCGCAGATCGCCTAGCGAGAACACCTGGAAGCCGCCCGAGTCGGTGAGGATCGGCTTTTTCCAGCCCATGAAGCCGTGCAGGCCGCCGTGCGCCTCGATGGTCTCCAGACCCGGGCGCAGCCACAGGTGGAAGGTGTTGCCGAGGATGATCTGCGCGTGCATTTCTTTGAGCTCGCGCGGCTGCACGGCCTTCACGGTGCCGTAGGTGCCGACGGGCATGAAGATCGGCGTTTCCACCACGCCGTGATTCAGCGTGACGCGGCCGCGGCGGGCCAGGCCGTCGACGCCGAGCAGTTCGAAATTGAGGCCGTTTTCCGGGCGAACGTGATCGCCGAGGTAAGCGCCATGGTCGGCGCGCGTGCTAACGGATTGACCGTTGGTCATGAAAAAACTCCTGTGCTACCGGAAAACAGTCCGGCGCAGATGTTGAGCGCCGGCGGAAAGGTTCGCGGCGGCTTGGAACTGCGAAAATTCTCGTGGACGTCGATCAGACGTCGCGCCGCGTGAGCAGCATCGCGTCGCCGTAGCTGAAGAAGCGGTAACGCTGCTCGATCGCATGGCGATAGGTTTCGCGAATCGTCTCGACGCCCGCGAAAGCCGACACGAGCATCAGCAGCGTGGATTTCGGCAAATGGAAATTGGTGACGAGCCGGTCGACCACGCGGAATTGATAGCCCGGCGTGATGAAAATGTCGGTTTCCGTGCTGGCTGCGGCCAACGGGCGACCTGCGGCTTCGGCGTCGCGCGCGGCGGCTTCGAGCGCGCGCATCGAGGTCGTGCCCACCGCGATCACGCGGTTGCCGCGCGCGCGCGTCGCCGCGATCTTGTCAGCGAGCGATTGCGGCAAGTGATACCACTCGCTATGCATCTTGTGCTCGGCGAGATTCTCGACTCGCACCGGCTGGAACGTGCCCGCGCCGACGTGCAGCGTCAGCGTCGCGCGTTCCACGCCTTTTTCGTCGAGGCGGGCCAGCAGCGTGTTGTCGAAATGCAGGCCGGCCGTGGGCGCGGCGACCGCGCCGGGATTCTGCGCGAACACCGTTTGATAGCGGGTTTCATCGGTCGAATCGGGATCGTGCTCGATGTACGGCGGCAACGGCAGTCGGCCGAACTGCTCGATCAGCGTCAGACAATCGTCGGGGAAATGCAGCGTGTAGAACGGCTCGACGCGCTCGCCGACCGTGACGTCGAACGCATCCGCCAGCCGGATCGTGGTGCGCGGCTGCGGGCTCTTGCTCGCGCGGATCTGCGCGAGCGCCGTGCGCTCGCCGGTGAGGCGCTCTACCAGCACTTCGATCTTGCCGCCACTGGCCTTCTGGCCGAGGAAGCGCGCCTTCAGGACTTTGGTATCGTTGAAGACCAGCAGATCGCCGGCCGTGATGCATTCGGGTAACTCAGCAAAACGGCGGTCGATCAGGCGCGCGGGGCCGGTGGCGTCGGCCGGGTGATCCACCTCGAGCAGACGGCTGGCGCTGCGCTCGGGCAGCGCGACTTGCGCGATCAGCTCGGGAGGCAGATCGAAATCGAAATCGGAAAGCGTCAACATACGAACGACTGGAAGCGAAATGAACTGAATTGAGCCGAAGCCGGAGCCGGGCGGCTATGATTGCGGGACGCCAGAGCGGCCCGCGAGCCCGCGCGCTGTATGGCGCCGAACCCTTTGACAGCCGATATTGTACTTGCGAAGCAGCCCATGCCATTGTCCGACCGCCGATCGCCCTCCGTTACCGATGAAGTGAGCGCCGAACCCAGGCGCCGCGTCTCGCGCGGCAAGGCGGTGGCGGGAGGGAGCGACGCGGGCCAGGGTGTTGGCGCGGACGTTGGGCTAAGCGCTGGAAAAGCCGCGCGACAAGGCAGCGAATCTGATGGCAAGCCTGTCGACGAGCTTGGCGGCGAGTCCGCCAAAAGCGCCGCTGACGCATCTGGCGGCGAGTCCGCCAAAAGCCTCGCTGACCCATCCGGCGGCGAGCGCGTCGATGGCCTTGTGGATCCATCTGGTGACACACACGTCGGCAAGCCTGCCGACATATTCGGCGACAGGCCCGCCGGCAAGCCCGGCCCCAAGGTTGCCGCAAAATCCGCAGTGAAGTCCGGCGCGAAATCCGCCGCCAAACCCGCGGACAAAACCGCCGACAAGCTCGCCAAACTCGGCCTGACGCGCGACATCGACCTCGTGCTGCATCTGCCAATGCGCTACGAGGACGAAACCTCGCTGACACCGATCGGGCATCTGCTGCCGGGCGGCATTGCGCAGACCGAAGGCCTGGTGTTCGACAACGAGATCGCCTATCGTCCACGCCGTCAGTTGTTGGTGAAACTGCGCGACGACGCCGGCGACGAACTCGTGCTGCGTTTTCTGAATTTCTACGGCTCGCAGGTCAAGCAGATGGCGATCGGCGCGCGGCTGCGGGTGCGCGGCGACGTGCGCGGCGGTTTCTTCGGCATGGAGATGGTGCATCCGGCCGTGCGCGTGGTCGACGAAGGCACGCCGCTGCCGCAGGCGCTGACGCCCGTGTATCCGAGCACCGCGGGCGTGACGCAGGCGTATCTGCGCAAATCGATCGACAACGCGCTGTCGCGCACGTTGCTGCCGGAGTTGCTGCCGGAGTCGGTCGCGCGGACGTTTATGGAGCCGCTTGGCGTGCCGTCGCTGATGGACGCCGTGCGCACGCTGCATCATCCGGGCGTGCAGTCCGATGAGACCGCGTTGATCGACGGCACGCATCCCGCGTGGGTGCGCATCAAGTTCGAGGAATTGCTCGCGCAGCAGATGTCGCTCAAGCGTGCGCACGACGAACGCCGCACCCGCGCGGCGCCGGCTATGCCGCGCCGCAAGCTGGGCGACGAATCCGCGCTGGTGGCGCGTCTGCTGAAGGCGCTGCCGTTTTCGCTGACGGCGGCGCAGGAGCGCGTCGGCGGCGAGATCGCGCTTGATTTGACGCAGCCTCATCCGATGCAGCGGCTTTTGCAGGGGGACGTCGGCAGCGGTAAGACGATCGTCGCCGCGCTGGCCGCCGCCCAGGCCATCGACGCCGGTTATCAAGCCGCGCTCATGGCGCCGACCGAAATCCTTGCCGAACAGCACGCGCGTAAGCTGCGCGGCTGGCTGGAGCCGCTCGGCGTGAGCGTCGCGTGGCTGGCCGGCAGTCTGAAGGCCAAGGAAAAGCGCGCCGCGATCGAAGCCGCGGCGCTCGGCACGGCGCAACTCGTGATCGGCACGCACGCGATCATTCAGGACGCGGTCGAGTTCGCGCGCCTCGGGCTGGTGATCGTCGACGAACAGCACCGCTTCGGCGTGGCGCAGCGGCTGGCGCTGCGCGCCAAGGCACTGAACGCCGCCGACGGCGCGCGCAACTTCCAGCCGCATCAACTGATGATGTCGGCGACGCCGATTCCGCGCACGCTCGCGATGACGTATTACGCCGACCTCGACGTCTCGACCATTGACGAATTGCCGCCCGGGCGCACGCCGATCCTGACCAAGCTGGTGTCCGATGCACGGCGCGAGGAGGTGATCGGACGCGTGCGCGAGGCTGCGTTGACGGGGCGCCAGGTGTACTGGGTGTGTCCGTTGATCGAGGAAAGCGAGACCTTGCAGTTGCAGACCGCGGTCGAGACGTATGAGACGCTGGTGGCCGCGTTGCCCGAACTGAATGTCGGTCTCGTGCATGGGCGGCTTGCGCCGGCTGAAAAGGCGGCCGTGATGGATGCGTTCACGCGCAACGAGGTGCAGTTGCTGGTGGCGACGACGGTGATCGAAGTGGGTGTCGATGTGCCGAATGCGTCGTTGATGGTGATCGAGCATGCGGAGCGGTTTGGGCTTGCGCAGTTGCATCAGTTACGGGGACGGGTGGGGCGCGGGAGGGCGGCTTCCGTTTGCGTGTTGCTTTATACCGGGCCTTTGTCGATGACTGCGCGGGCGCGGCTTCAGACAATGCGGGAGACGACTGACGGATTTGAGATCGCCAGACGGGATCTCGAGATTCGTGGGCCGGGGGAGTTTTTAGGGGCGCGGCAGTCGGGCGCGGCGATGTTGAGGTTTGCTGATCTTCAGAATGATCAATGGTTGATTGAGCCTGCGCGAGAGGCTGCGGCGGTTTTGCTTGAGAAGTTTCCCGAGGTCGTGTTGCAGCATCTGGCGCGCTGGCTTGGCGCGCGGGAGCAGTTTTTGAAGGCTTGAAGGAGGGGGTTTTTGCCTGCTCGGCGGTTTTGTGGTGTTGGCCTTTCCTTGGCTTGTTAGTGGTCTATTAGCGTTGCCCCTGTGCGGGGCGGCACCTACTTTCTTTGCCGCGGTGTATCGACCGGAGACATGGGTAACAGGTGTGCGGAGACATGGGTAACACATGATCCGCTCATTCCTGCTGGTTCAGGTTGATGGTTCCGAAACGGTGATGCGCAAAAAACAGGTCGTAGCAG
>NZ_PVZB01000008.1 GCF_003002025.1 Paraburkholderia sp. BL25I1N1 | reverse complement strand
TCAATCAGTTCGCCATTCTGTTCGGCGAGCGGTTCACCAGCGCCATCAACTGAGATTTCTAACCGGCCTCAGCACACAAGATTTCTGACACGTCCCTCGTGCGACACATCATGTACGGAGTGTCTTGACCACTTCCACAACCAACATTTGAAGCCTCTGTTAGATAGAAAGTTAGCGTCCATGTTACTCAGGTATGCCATCAATGGCGTCGTGCCAGTTCCCGCTCCCATCAATGAACAGATTGGGGAATTGAGGCTACTCAGGGAAATTTTGGAGCTCGATGGCTTCCTCTGTGAGGAGTCCGCCGATATTGTCGGCACGAGGATGCCGTTAATCGTCCAAAAGGGCGAGAAGCGTCTTGCTGTGGCGACTTATCCATCGCTAATCATGGAGTCGAGCCTACGAGAAAAGTTAGACTTGAAAAATGTTTTCCTTGTTGACGATGCCCAACTAAGGATTGATGTGCCAGGCGTTCATTCCGCCATCAAGGCTCGCTCATAAGAGGGTACGCTGGGAGCACCTGCCTCACCCAGGTAGGCGATTGAACTGTCTAGAGGATGTATCGACTAGGCGGGGCAGCGTCGCTTTATCGCAGCCAGCGCCCCGCATGTTCAGAACGGCGAGGGCGGCACCGAGTATTGAAGTATTGAGCAGCGAAGCGGGAATTTCTTGGCGAGGGCGCGGCGGGAACGGGCTTTTCTTGGCCACAAAGCCGCTCCGCCAATGATTGGCCTTTCTCCCGCGGGTCGCCTAGCCGCATTGGTGAACACACCCGTAACACTGGGGTCAATGATTCTCGTTGCTCAAATCGTGAGCTGTTTCGGACTATCTCACGCGCTGCTACCTTCGTGGGCTGGTGTTCAACGCCTATGTACATGCACTCCAGCTACGCAACTGTCTCGGGCCGTATAGGGTCAATTC
Organism: Paraburkholderia sp. BL25I1N1; assembly: GCF_003002025.1. GTDB lineage: Bacteria > Pseudomonadota > Gammaproteobacteria > Burkholderiales > Burkholderiaceae > Paraburkholderia. Next base: position 301,296 of record NZ_PVZB01000008.1, on the reverse strand, counting down.
GAGGATGTAGTCGGCGGTGATGAGTTGCGTATGACCGCATTTGGCTTTAAGCGCTGCAGGTTCAGCAACCGAACTGGCTGGGTCTCGAGCCCAGCCAGCGTTCGCGTGCCGCCTTTGGGCTCTGCCAGCCAAGCACTCGCAAGCAACGGTGCGCGTCCGATGGGGAGGTGCGGCGACTGCGGCACGATTTTGCAACGACCTTCTCGGGAGCAGTTAGCTTCTTCGCCGATACTTCCTTGGTGGGGCCGTTTGGAGAGCGACCGCCTCCTTCGCTGCCGACGCTCGTGGCGGCCAACTACTTGGCGACGGCTTACATGGTCGACCAGACGGCGCGGACTATGGACAGCGCGATAGTTCATCTGCCAATTCAACCCACGCGTCCAATGTTCCGCTGACGAACCTCAAGGCGTTGGGGGAGCGAGTCGTTACCGAGGTGACTGATTCTAATCGAAAGATTAAGACCGAGGACGGGGGGCGAGACATGAAAGTGAGCCGCTACTGAGCGTTCGTGGCAACCTCAGTGGAACCTGGGACGTGCAAAACACGTCACTAAGCGATTGTAATAAATACAAACCCAATGCCCCTTTAAGGGGCGTCGGAAACATCTGATGGTTTGAAGCCACGGACAAGGTTAGCGGCGGACGGCTGTGAGCACCACAACCATGCCATCCTTGATGACCATGCGTGCTGGAGTTTGCCGGGTAGGCCCGTGTTGACCGGCCCTCGTCCCTTGTTTGTGCTGTACCGTTTCGACGAGTGCCTTTACGGACGTCGGCGACGCTCCAAGCAACGCGGTGCTGTAGATTTTACCGTCATGGCCCTTCATGGTCGACTCCCGGTTCGTTGTTTCAGTATAGTCCCAGTAATCAATTGGGTAAGCAATAGGTGTGCGCCGGCGCTCAGTTCCGAGAGCGAACGTTCACTGTAGGTATCTGACAGGCGTAGAAGCCCGGTGAATCCGTTGAAAGATAGCAGAATCACAGCGAAGGGCTGTTGATTTTCTCCTTCACAGGCCATCGGCAGTGCGACCGACGCACACGCGGCGTCATTGGAAGTCTCGGAATCAATGGCCCGTCCAACGAGTTCACCGACTGTGGAACCCACAGTCCGTTGCGGCCTGCTTTCGACGACGTAGTGGTCGTTCACTGAAGTCTGAGCACGAATCACGTCAGGTGCTTCAGGGTCAAATACAGTTACTTCGCCTGTCTTGAAGGCTCGGCCTGGGAGCCCTAGGCCGTATCCGAATGTCTCAACGCTTTGGTCGGCGCGACCCGCAACGCCGATTGGATGGAGCACGCCCGAATCGCGGTCGTAAGCAAAGAGGTAGGCCGCTAGGTGGTCGTAAAGTTCGCCTTCACGAGCGGGGTCAGCCGCCAGCAATTTGCTGGCTAGTTGAGAGCTCGCGATAAGGAAGTCCTGTATGCCTTGCGCTATCACTAACGCGTCCGCAGTCGCCGAGGAAAGCCGCTTCCGGACACCGGCTAGCGCACCTTCTAGTCGCTTGTGCTGGTGACTGCTTGTCCATTCTTTTTTTGGCACTTCCCAGAGAAACCGGTACGCCGAGCCCGGGTCCGGTGCAGGTATTCTGGCCAATATCATTTGGCTGCTATGCACGAGCGTTACCGACCCGCTAGGCATTTTTGACCATTCGTTCGCCGTTGCTCCGCGGTGCGGAGCCATCTGCAAGTCCAGTTTGGAGGGGATTTGCATGCCTGCAGGAAAGCGAAGCTGTAGGTATAACTCCTCAACTGCCAGACAATCAGGCACCGAGTAAATCATATGCTCCGTGCGCTCTCCGCTGAACTTCGGGTACATGTACGCATACTGAACGGAATCCAACGCAAACGCGTTGTTCGCCTGGTACGACATATAGAAATCAATCGGCTCATCATCAACTTGCAGCCCGCGCTCTCCGAAGCTTACGCGACAGCTCGCGTCTCCATTCGGCAGCCATCTAAAGCTAGTGGAAGCGGTCGGCCCTACGTGAGTGGAAATGGCGGCATTAGCAGTATGGATTTCACCCTGCTCGCATGAGGCAGGGAAATCATAGGGGAATTCCTGTATGGGCGATTTGGTTTTTACGCCAGCGAACTCCCGCGCAAGTAACGCGTTCCCAGACTCGTCGACAAGGGCCGAGTGAAACATGCGGTTGCAATATAGCTGCTTACTGACTTTGAGTCGCGCGAAGCTGCGCTGTGCATACTCATGCTCTGACGTGAGCTGGATTTCATCCTGGCGCTCAAAAGAGCCATCTTCCGAGGGTGCCTCATAAACGTCTATGGCGACCCGATGCGTACTCGATATTCGCAACACGTTGAAACTGTGCGGACGCTTTTCCGAAGAGTTATCCTCGGTGGGCGTGCCTGCTGCCAGTACGGATATCTCGCGGTCCGTCCCATCCCGAAGTCGCGTTTTGAGTCTCGCAAAGTGGCGATGGTGCTTGTGACCATGGAGCACCAAGGGCACTCGCCTCATCAGTAGTTGCTGCAGCAAGGTGCCCGCATTCTCCATAATCATCACCGACTCGTGCTTTGAGTCATAGGGGATTGGAAGGGGGTGATGGTGGACCGCTGCAATCCAGAACAGCGATTCATTTTTGGCCATCTCTTCTGTCTTTGCCCCACCATCAACTGCACCAAAAATGCTTTCGAGTCGTTGGGTAATCAATCCTGCAGGGAGCCGACCATGAGCACCGAATCTAGGGGTGCTTGCGGAATCGAAGCCGATAACGCCGACCCCAAGTTGTGGGTAGCTCCGGAAGTCACGCAAAAGCATGTCGCCCAAATGCTTGCCGAGGTTGGCGCTAACAGTAGCCCGCAAGACAAGGAATGCGAGGGCGAGGGCTCCAGCCGCGATAGAACTTTTTGTACAATCGAGATATACGAGACCGGCAGACGCTGCAGCACTGAGGGCGGCAAGTTTATATGCCCAGTTCAAAGCAAATAGACCTGTATATCGTGTATCGTGGTTGCCCGGTACGACCAGCAGTTCGAGATTGCCTTTTCCAGTATTCCGGCGCAGTTCGCTTCGAAGTTCGCGTAGTTGCCCCGCAGCCTTCTTTAAGGTCCAGCGCCACGGTGTATTTACGATGTCTCCGGTAACTACAACTAGGTCAGGGTGTACATCTTTCGCAACGGTGGTTAACGACCTCCACTTTCCATCCTGGAATGAGCCCCCAAAATGCAGGTCTGATAGATGCACTACTACGGTCTCTTTCATTCTCGCGCGTGTCTAATTTTTCAGTTTGGCTTCCCGACCCGTGCACCCAGTGGCTGCCGAGTTTTCGAGCGTAATGATATCAAGCTACAGGAATGTCGTTGCAAGTTCACACGAGACCGGTTTTTCGCCTGATGGCAATCGCAGCACAATTCGCTCGACAAGTTCGCGACATCCTCTCTCCTGTCCCTGCCGAAAACGCTAGGCGCTTCGGCGTAGTGGAAGCCAGCAGAGCCGCGACGGAAAATCCATGTGAACCGTGCTCGTGCAGAGCGACAGTCACCGACTCGAGCTATAGCGAACACAGCCCCGCCCGGCTTGGGGCATCGGACAGCATCAGCGGTGAGGTATCGGCGCCCTCATCACTCACCACAGGACCCCTCGCAGAACAGCGGCGGAATGAGCACGTCACTAGGATGTCACCGAAGCCACCGGTATGTTCCAAGCCGGTCGTATCAGCCAGTGCCTATCGGCTTATGTGACCTACCGCACATTTCTTCGCATTCTTTGGACACTTCCTCCTGCTATTTTCGGCGTACCGACCTAAATTAGACTGACAGAAGCTCTCCAAGCCGGCGACAGAGTACGTTGGGGGACATGATGCAGATGCTATTGCAACGTTCTACGCAGACGTCTCGGTCCGTGGAGGGGGAGCTGTCGGTTGACGGCGAGTTCCAATGCTTTACCTTGGAGCCCGCTGTTCGAGAGGTGTCCGGCCAGCCGGTCGGCTACTGGAAAGTGCCAGGGAAAACTGCAATCCCGATAGGCACCTACGCGGTCGAAGTTTCCTATTTCGCCCGAGACGGCTACTACAGTCCGATTCTTGACAATGTTCCCGGCTTTCTTGGGATTCGAATCCACATCGGCAACTTCCCACAGGATACCGAGGGTTGCATTTTGGTCGGAACTCAAATGGGCGACAACCAAGTGCTCAATAGCACGGTAGCGTTCGCTGCGCTAATGGCAAAGGTAAAGGCGGCGCAGCAGAACCAGGAACCCATTCAGATAACGGTCCAGCCGGCTCCAATACTCGCGGCTCAACCCGTTACGTCGACGAGCGCGTAGACAATCAACGGGTGCACGTGGTTTGATGAGGGACCTCGGGGTTTCTGTCTTGAGTTCGAGAGCGCGGTCCACTCAAACGACGAACGACATCCGTGCGCGAGCCCTCCTTAGAAGGTATTGCCGCCAAACGAGGTGACGGTACCGTTCGGTCTCTGGGCATATGCGTCACTTAGTTGAGGAGCAGGCTGCGAATTTGTTGCGAACATCACGAGGCATGGAGGGTAGCAAACATGAGCAATGTTGACGACTGCCCTGCCAGCTACGGTGTAACCGGCTTATTAGGTCGGATAAGTGCACACGAATCGGGTCGCCTGGAAATTCCGAAGTCGACGTTACGGAATGAGGGTGCGCGGACCGTGCGCTTATGGACACTGGTGGGCCTAGTTCAGCTTATAGGTCTCAGTTTATTGGCCGCGTGGCAGGACCGCATCGACCCAAGGAGTCTTGAGTTCAGGGTAATTTCCGTTGCCTCGATTCTGTCCACTTGGCTCGCAGCGGCCCCTTTTATCAGGTTTCTTGACCGAGGATGGTACGTTCGATATGACGAGTTTCAGAACGGACTAACCGACACGGCAATACGGGTCTATCTCGTAAATTTCTGGTCAAATCGCATCGCAAAGTACGGTATCACGGGAAGCTCGACTCGTGACACAACCTTGCGCGACATTGAAACTCTGACTTCGACAGAAACGCAAGCGCTGTTTGAGCGCGTATACATCGACCAATACGGGATTGGCCCTTTCATAGTACCGCTTTTTTTGACAGTTTCCATTGTCTTTGGACAGAGCATACTGGCTATGTATCTTGTCTTTGATTCGAAAACAATCTGGGGGGCTAGCACTGCACTGGTTGTTAGCGCTATAGCGGGCGCCTATCTGTTTTCAATTGGCGACGCAGTTCTGAGCGTACGCAAGCGAAGCTTGAACGTCTCTGACGCATATTGGTATTCACTAAGGTTGGCACTCGCTGTCCCTGTTGGAATTGCGTTCGGTTCGGGCAGTGGGGGTGTCGGTCACACCGCTATCGCATTTGCAATTAGCGCACTCCCCGTTGACGCTCTCGTTAAGACGATTCGGAGCCTCGCGCTCAGAGGTCTAGGTTCGCGAGCAAGCATAGAACTCCCGGACCAACTGATTTCCCTTCAGGGAGTCACTGCCGCCACGTCATCATTGCTCGCCGCAGAAGGCATTACATCAATTGAACAGCTAGCGTCCATGGACCCCATCCTTATTTCTATTCGAACGGGGCTGCCGTTCAAACTGGTATTATTTTTTGGTTCACAGGCCGTGGTCCGACGTAGACTCGGTGAAGGAGCGACGAACATCATATCGCTCGGCTTAGCCGATGTGGAATCCATTTGTCTCCTGCTAGCGAGATATGAAGAGCAATGCGGTCTGGTAATGCGGTCGCAGTCTCCTCTCCAAACATTCACCTCGGACAGCCGTACTTCGGCGCCGACGTCCAGTACAGCAGGCTCTGACCCACCAATGGGCGCGGACCCATCTGCAACGCGTCAACCATATCGTGATGCAAACAACGCTCCGGTTGCGGAATCGACTGCCGAGGTCTCGAGTAATACATACCCGGCAGTCGACGTTTCATCCAGCGACAGACTCCTTTATGGACGCAGCGTGCTCACAAAATACCCATTCGATGTTCTAAATGCGAAGTCGATTGTACTAGCCGCTGCAAAAGCTTTACATCCAACAGAAAAGTCGAGTCTGGATGTACTAGAAAGTGTCACACTCTTCCAATTTTCACTGATTCGCGATGACGCTTGCACGGGGTTTCTCATAGCTGAGTCGAATTGACGGCCTCTTGGTTCAACTTACTTCCGCATTTCACCCCATGTCTTGGTGCCAATGCATCAAACCCAAGGATGTGCAGACGCTGACTCCACAGAAATTGAGTACTGAATTTCCAACCACGCTGGCCATATTGTTAGCATGAACTTGCATATTCGCAGTATGAATACACTACTCACGAATTTAGGAGATAGTCATGCCAATTACCATGGATGGGACCTTCGATGGGGTGCTAGATGTTAACCATGACAACCCGGTTGTCCTGAGTGACGCACAGACAGCAGGTATTATCGCTGTGATTCACAAGGCGACCGAGGGTGCAACGTGGCAAGACCCTTTGTACGAACGACGTCGGTACGAAGCATCCGCGCTGGGCTTGCTGTGGGGGGCATACCACTTCTCGAGCGGTCTCCCCCCTGAATCTCAAGTGGACAACTTCCTCAACACATTCCAATGGGGCGTTGACCAAGTCTCGGATGCAGCAACACTGCTCGCCCTCGATTATGAGACCAGCACGAGTGGTCCCGACATGTCGGTAGAGGACGCGTGTACTTTTGTCTCTCTGGTCAATCAAAGAACTGGTCGCTGGCCTTTGGTCTACGGCAGCAATTTGGTAACGCATGCTGACGAGGTAGCTGACCCAGCGTGCCCTCTGAGCAACTGTCTTCTATGGTATGCAAACTATAACAGTCAGCCCCAGTCTGTTCCCAATCGGGTATGGAAATCGTGGCGACTCTGGCAGTACTCTGACGGCCGAAACGGGCCGACGCCTATCTTGGCAGGCTTTGACCGGAGCTGCTTCATGGGCACGCAAACAGCATTGCAGCAAGCATGGCCCACCCTCACATAACTCACACGGCGCTTGATGGTTTTGGAGCCCCCGCGAAGCGTAGCGGAAACGGCGGCTATGCTTTGCGCGTCGCAGTGGACGCATCCGATGCTTTCGAGCTTCGTGATGCGCCTGGTGCCAGTCACGCGTGCCTGCTAGGAAAGCCCGACATTCCCTTCTCTACCAGGCTCTAGACAGCATTCGTCAGCGGGCTGAAAAAACGATGAACGGAGGTCCAAATGGCGTTTAGTGGGGGTCCGGAGCGCAGTAGAACGAGGCCCAGGCGTATACTGGCAACGCTTGTGCGGTACAACCGGTTTCTCGGGCGCGCCGAGCGTCTCGTCTTCCCGCCCTGGGTAGAGGTGTTTCTTCCGTGGGTGGTATTCCTGGTCTTGGTGGTGTACATCGGAGCGTCCGCCTACAGCGTACACAAGGCAGAGTCGTTCGAATGGCCTCAACTGGCGCCCTTCATCGCCCTTGTCGTTCTCGGTTTAGCCTTCGGTATATGGTTCATTGTCACCTTCACAGGTGATGCGACGAACCGGGCAGAAGAGCAGGACAGACGCCGCCGCCAAAGTTTTCGCTTTTCCTACGTTTTCACCCTGAGCACTATTGTGGTCATGATTGTGCCGGTCACCAATCCGTGGCAGCCCGACGTCGTAGGGCCGATAAGTCTGATAAGAGGGTGCGTTGATGCGCGAAGTGACCCGGGCATTCCCGCGTCAATTCGGTGCGGCGCGGATGACTTGGCAATGCGGTTTGATGGAACGACCGGAAATGCAACAGGGGTCCCACTGGCTGAACAATCTAACAATGCCGGTACTTCACTAGGCGGCCCTGGCTCAAAACAAGGACCCTCAACCGGCGCCAAGGGGACGAGTTCGTCGACAGCAACCCCGGGCAGCGCGCCGGTCCCTGCCTCACCTCCTCTTGCGAAAGGAACGAAGTCGAGTGTCAAGAAAGCAAAGCCGAACTCGACGGGGCAGTCGAAAACGTCTCCCCCTGGAAGTGCGGTAGTTGAGGCGAGCGCCGGAAGTGCAGCGAGCGCGCCCGATGCGACTTCAACCTCGAATGGCAAGCCGCCCGCAGATAAAGACACGGCGGTACCAGCGCAAGGAGCGTCAAACACCTTCGAGCGTCGATTCGGTAAACACGATGGTTTCGTCTACGAGCCCTCGTACCCATGGCTGATTGTTATCGGAGGAACCTATGGCACGGCCGGCGTTTTTGACCGGCAGTCTTCGCGTTCGGGTGGCAACGACGGCGGCCCAAGTTCTGCAGGCGACGCAAAAGCGGGAAGCAGTGCTGGTCAGACAAGCAGCGGCAGTACTGTGACAGGCCAAGCTGCCGCTAGCGGGTCCAGCGAGGCAAGCGGCGAGAGCGGGTTAAGCGGCGCAAGCGTTAAGGGTGGCGTGGGCAAGACAAAGAATTTGTCAAAAACCGACCCATCCTATGAGCAGACACTGAACTCGTTGGGCCGCAAGCAGTATCAGGTCATTGAAGGTGGGTTCGTCCTTCCTTATTACATCGTGCTGCTCGCGTTTCTGGGTGCCGCAATCGCCTTGACGAGGCGGATACCGGAATTGCAGAAACGGTCGGAAGCCGGGTATGAAGAAGGAACATCAGACCAACCGAGGCTTGATTTCAAGACCGTGCGTGAAGCGGTCGTCTTCCAAATCATGCAACTGGTCACTGCACCTTTCATCGCCATGGTTGCCTTTTACGCGATAGCGCCGGCTAGCGCCGGGTCGGGAATCGCTGTCGGTTTCATATCGGGATTTTCTTCGGAGCTCGTGTTGTTGCAGATTCGAGGTATGGTCGAAGGTCTGTTCCCGAAGTCTGTAGCCCAAACTGCTAAGAGTAGTGCTTCCACTGGTGATGTTGTAGGCCGGGTCACGTTCTACGATGTCGGGACTGCAGGTCAGGCAGCGGTACAGAAACCTGCTGTCAACGTCACTGTGCGAATTAGCGGTGACGCAAATAGCAATGCGAAGGACTACACTGATACGACAGACTCGAACGGCGACTTCGCCATAGCCCGGGTTCTGGCAGGGTCACGTGTCATCAGTGCGACGGACGGCGTTGATTCCAAAGGTCAACCGTTGAGCGCGAAACGGTTGATTGTCGTCGCTCCGGGCGCTGAAATTGAGCAAAACCTCATTGTGACGCCTCCAGCGCGCGAATCAGGCGGTACCACGACACCTCCACCCCCAAAACCCAATCCACCACAGAGCCTTCAGACACAAGACGCCAGTACCGACGGTGGAGCGGCCTCCTGATTCACTGGACACAGTTTCCCACTTAAAATATCGGTTAGAGCGGCGTCCAGTGCCGTATCAGATTGGTGCACCCGGTGAGACCAGAGAATTGCGGCTCCGCCGGGTAACGGACAATTGCGCTCAGGTCGTCGACTCGGCGGCAGACTCGACAGTGGCCACCGGAGCAGTCACAGCGGCGTTTTTGCGCAGCGCTTTCTTCGCCGGCGCCGTCGCGTTCACCGCCTTCTTGGCAACCGTTTTCTTCATCGCCACCTTCTTCTTCGGTGCGGTCTTCGTCGCTTCGACCTTAGTGACAACGGCTTTCTTGGCAATTGCCTTCTTGGCAGCAGTTTTCTTCGCCGGCGGGGCCTTCTTGACAGCAGCCTTCTTGACCACCGGTTTCGCATCGGCCGCAGTGCTGTTGCCATCAATCAAAAACTTACTCCGGTCCTTGGCACCAGCAAGCCAAGCCGGCGCTGGACCCCGCCCGCTCCACGTCGCGCCCGACATGGGGTCACGGTAAAGCGCCGGTTGCGGACCCTTGCGCTGACCCATGCCCACAGTCGCACCAACTGACTTCGACGCCGCCTTCTTTCCCGCAGTCTTCGCCTTGCTCGCAGTCTCCTTCGTCGCCGCAACAGTCGTTTCGGCACCACCTGCAATCAGAAATTTACTGCGGTCTTTGGCTTCAGCAATCCAGGTCGGCGCGCGGCCATGTCCAGTCCAGGTCGCTCCCGTTTTGGGATTCAGGTATTTCGGCGCTGCTTTGGCTTTGTCAGCAGCAGTAGTCTTGGTCTTGCCGGTGGCGCTGACCCTCATTCCCTTCGCCGCCCGCTTTGCCGCCGCTTTGGCTTCAATGTCTTCTGTCGTCAAACCATGGTCGAGCATCAGCTTGCGGATTTGGTCGACTGCCGCTTGAGTCTTCTTTGCGAGCAATGCTTCAGCTTGAGCTTGCAGCTTCTTTACCCGGGCTTGGATTTGTTCGAGTGTAGCCATATGAACTCCCTTTATCGTTGATAGACTGAGCGCACTATGCCATGGTCGGGCGTTCGAAGCTATGGGTGCGTTGGCACAGTACACCTACTAAATTAACTGGAAGCAGAGCTACAACCGAAATGGGATACGACGTTCGCATCACGCGCAAACAGAACTGATTCGATGACGGGCCTGAAATCAGTTTTGGCGAATGGAAGGACCTTATCGATACGGATGATGAAATGCGGCTCGACGGTCATGCCGAAGCAAATCTGCCCAGTGGAAACGTACTGCTTGTGGACAGTGATGGCCTAGCCGTCTGGACCGCATAACGCGGCAGTACGGCCGGAGGAAACATGGCGTGGTTCGATTTCCGGTCCGGTAATGCTGTGGTCAAGAATCCCAATGTCGCCACTCTCATCAAGATGTGGCAAATCGCTTAGAAAGTGGGCGCTCGGGTGCAAGGCGATGATTGCGAAATATGGTTCTGACGGAAGTGCCGTCGCGTCATGAGTCTCGGTTTCTCTCGTGAGCAATACTAGACGTCTGCCGGTACTCTTCGATGAGCTGCATTGAGTATTAGTGGACGAGGTCGCCAACATTGAATCGGAGCTCGGCCGCGCGTTGCCCTCGAATGAGGATGACCTTGAGAACGCGAGAAAAGTTGGTGTCATAGAAAATATCGAGTATCTCCCCATGTCCGTAGCAGGTGCGAGCGTTGACCTCTCTCGCCCAGAGTTCGCTGTCGCCATCCGCGGCTGCGTCGCCAATCTGCGGCAATAACGTGAGAATCAATAGTTGGCGACGAACAACATTCTCGGCTAGGCCGTTCCTCGTTCCTTAATTGGGACCCTCGATGAACCACGCGTGGAGTCGTAACATGCGGCACGTCCTCCGTCGGAGGTTTCTACGCTGGCAGGCCACGGCGCCGCCGCGGGAACGGGCATTGCGAGCACGGCTTCCCTCTAAGCTTTATTCCCGCTCGACAATCGGCTCGGTGGAGAGTATCGCTCTTATGTGAGGGCGCAGGCGTCGCACCTGAAACTGAAACACGAACGTATAGCTCAGGTAACAGATTGCACCGGTAACGATGGCGACCAACCCGCTTGAAAGTTTGGTACCCGCTAGGCTAATGAAGAGGGCCGTCGACACCGCGGCAAAGAAAAGCCATCCGAGGAAGAAGCGGAACTGACTGCGTCCTTCTGCGGTCCCTGCGAGGGCGCGGGCAGCCTTCCGTATGACAGCCTTGCGCTGAGCGCGAGGAACGGACGCGAGTTCGGGAACCGAGTTGTATGAAAAGTAGATGTGCATCAAGCTGTCGAACGCTCCTGGCAAGCTAGTCCCCGAATGGGTTGCCGGTTTCTTTCACTTCGGTATTGAGGTTGTATTCCGCACGCACGGTCTTGAGCACGCCCTCGATGTCGCGCTCGAAGCCGAGCGCGTTGCCGAAGTGTGTCATGTGCCAGTTGCAGCCTGTCCTGTCAGCCTCTTGCAACTGCGGCCGCGGCACACGAATCTTCACGCCGTCTTCGACTATTGCCTGCAGTTTATGGATTCGCCGGTCGACCTCCTGCTGAAGTCGCGAGGCATTGAGCGTCTTGCGTATCATCGAAATCTCCTTCCCGCTGCGTACGCCAGTCTAGCGCAACACCGTGTTCCGCGACCTGACTCTGAATTGCAATAGGTCCGAGTGAGCCGTCGCTTTAGTTCGTTGGGGTGCGTCAGTAAGTCAGTACGGGACAACCACAAAGACACTGCGGCCAATGCCATTGCTACCGATATGCGCATCGTCGCACCGTGCCCGCCACCACCGATGTTCGCCCGGCTAATCACTATGCCGCAAGTCGATTCTCGTAGTACGGCCGGTCCCTGTCATCAAGTATCGCGTACATTGCATCCAAGTTCTTCGGGTCCGGGTTGAGCCAAGCATCTATGTTCTCGGGTTTAATAGGAATGATGCACCGGTCGTGACCAGCGGCTGCGACCTCAGGTGGGGGCTCGTCCGTAATCGCCGCGAATGAGAGCAAGTCCGGCTCACCTGGTGCGGTCCACCGAGACCACAGGCAAGCGACGTGCATCAGTTCGCCGTTGCTCGGCCGGAACTCAAGAACAATGTTTTCGTCCCGGTCGTGTGTTTCGGATAGCGTGCCTTCAAATTTGGCTTTGCTCACATTCTCGTAGAAAACGTCGACGAGCATCACTCCGTGCGTGTACCCGAAGCAGGGCTTCCAGAAGCCTTCGAGGTTATCACGTCGTGCATTGTACGTTCCTGGATATTTGACGTCGTAACTAGCGGGCTTTCCTGCAATACGGCATTGGTAGCGCATTGGCTTCACGACGCGCTGGCCATCCTCTATGACCATAACCGGCGCGTAGTGACCGGGGAAAATGCGCGAATCGTGTGCTTTGGGCGTGGTTCGTTGGATGTCCTCAAGCTTGCCAAGTGCCCAGGAGATTTTGTCCGTCGCGATTCGCTGACTCTCGGTGGCTGCCTTGGTGATTTTTGTTTGAAGCGTACGTTCCGCGTCTGCCAGGCGCTTCCGCTGCTTGAACAGGCCCTGCTCAAGCTTCGAGCTCTGAGCTGCATTGAACCGGTCGATGGCTGCTTTAATTTGGCGGTCCGCGTCCGTTTGTGGTTCAGCGAAAGCATCTTCCATCCCCTTGGGCACCTTCGCTTTACTAACCCCTTCAGCGCGCTCGAAAAACAGGCGAGCGAATTCGCCTATGTCCATGATGGCGCCAAACATGCGTACGAACTTGCGGTAGTCAGCTTGAATCTGAGCCGAGTAGCACATGGATGCCTCCGTTCAATGCTTCGATAATACGCAATTCTTCTGCCGGGTCAGCAAAAGTCCCGGCTCGCCGTGATTAGGCCGCCCAGCAGGTGAGACATGTCGACCAGGCGCTGCGCCACAAGATGTCGCACTTCTCCCTGGCATTGCCACGTCCCGTACACGGCGAGCAAAGATGCGCCAAGCGCTTCCTTGCGCTGCTTCTCGAGAAGACTTGGCCAGACGATGACGTTCACGTTGCCAGTCTCGTCTTCGAGAGTCACAAACATTACGCCTTTTGCTGTGCCAGGGCGTTGACGTACAGTCACAAGCCCGCACCCGCGGGCCAGGCGGCCGTCGCGATAGGTACGCAAGGTCGAAGCTGGCATCAGGCGGTTCTCAAGCAGTTGCGGCCGAAGCAGTTCCAAAGGATGTCGCCTAAGCGTGAGGCCGGCAGACCGATAGTCAGCAACGATGTCGTGCGCTTCCGTGGGCGCGCCCAGCTCAGGGGTTTCATCCTGAACCGCGGCGATGGCCAGCATGTCCTTGTCCGGCACCGCAGCGACCGACTGCCAGAGCGCCTCGCGGCGGTTTCCAGCGAGCGACGCCAGCGCATTCGCGTCGGCAAGAACATGCAGGTCTTTCCGGTCCAGTTGCGCTCTGCGAGCAAGGTCGCTGACGTTCACGAACGGCCGGACTGCGCGCGCATTTTCAATCCGTTCTGCGGCGCCATCCTTCATGCCACGAAGCAGCGACAAACCGAGGCGAACAGCGGGTCGCGTCGCGCCAGCACGGTGCTCAAGCGATGAATCCCATCCGCTGATGGCCACATCAACTGGCAGCACTTTGACGCCATGGCGCTGGGCGTCCTGCACCAACTGCGAAGGCGAGTAAAAGCCCATTGGCTGCGAGTTCAGCATCGCGGCGAGGAACGCTTCTGGTTCGTGGCACTTCAACCAGCTGCTCGCGTACACAAGCAGCGCGAAGCTGGCCGCATGGCTCTCTGGAAAGCCATACTCACCGAAGCCCTTAATCTGCTCAAAAATTGACTCGGCGAAGGCAAGGTCGTACCCACGTTCTTGCATGCCGACCACGATGCGGTTGTAGTATTTTTCGAGGCCGCCTTTGCGCTTCCAGGCGGCCATGGCTCGCCGCAAGCCATCAGCCTCGCCCGGAGTGAAACCGGCAGCCAGGATGGCAACCTGCATCACTTGCTCCTGGAAAATCGGCACACCGAGCGTGCGGCCAAGCGCGGTCTTCAGCGCGTCGCTCGGATAGGTCACAGGCTCGAAGCCCTGCCGCCGCTGCAGGTACGGGTGAACAGCGCCACCCTGAATTGGGCCTGGCCGGACGATGGCGACCTCGATGACCAAATCGTAAAACTTGCGGGGCTGCATGCGCGGCAGCATCGACATCTGGGCGCGAGATTCAATCTGGAAGACACCAACGGTGTCCGCCGCAGAAATCATCTCGTACGTCGCCGGGTCCTCAGGCGGGATGTCCTGCATCTCGAAACGTTCACCGCGCTGCTCCGACACAATGTCGAGCGTGCGACGAATCGCGGACAGCATGCCGAGCGCGAGGACGTCAATCTTCAGCAAGCCCAGTGATTCAAGGTCGTCTTTGTCCCACTCAATCACGCTGCGGTCTGCCATGGCAGCACTCTCGACCGGCACGAGACGGGTCAGCTTCCCGCGACTGATGACAAAGCCTCCGGAATGCTGCGACAGATGCCGTGGAAAACCGAGCAACTGCGACGCCAGTCTCGCCCAAGCCTGAATTAGCGGCTTCTCCGGGTCGAGGCCAGATTCGGCAAAGCGCTTCAGCAGGTCCTGACTGTTGTCGAACCAATGATGCGACTTCGCTACCAGGTCGACAATCTGAGGGTCAACGCCGAGGGCCTTTCCCGTCTCGCGCAGCGCCCCGCGTGGTCGATACGTCGACACTGCGGCCGCAATCGCAGCGCGGTCGCGACCGTATTTCCGGTAGATGTATTGAATGACTTCTTCGCGTCGCTGGTGTTCGAAGTCCACATCAATGTCCGGCGGCTCCCCGCGCTCCTTGCTGATGAATCTCTCGAACAGCATGTTGCCGCGCGCGGGGTCGACCTCTGTAACACCCAGGCAGTAACAAACGGCAGAGTTGGCAGCCGACCCTCGCCCCTGACAGAGAATGTGCTGGCTCCGTGCGAAACGCACGATGTCATAGACGGTCAGGAAGTACGGCTCGTACTGAAGGTCTCCAATCAGGTCTAACTCATGCTCAATCTGCTCCTGCACTTTGTGCGGAATGCCAGATGGAAAGCGCCGCTGCGCGCCGATATATGTCTCCTGCCGTAGATACGCAGCCGGCGTAATACCCGCCGGCACCAGCTCGTCGGGATATTCGTAGCGCAACTCATCGAGCGAAAAAGTGCAGCGATTCGCAATGTCTACAGTCGCAGCGAGCGCGTCATCTGGATACAAATTGGCCAGTCGCAATCGCGAGCGCAGATGCTGTTCTGCGTTGGGCGCGAGGTCATAGCCACATTCGTGAACAGGCTTGCCGACACGGATAGCGGTCATTGTGTCCTGCAGAGGTTTCCTGGAGCGCACATGCATGACAATGTCGCCGAGCGCAACTACGGGGACATCGAAGTTGCGAGCGACAAACTCTACCGCACCACGATGGATGTCGTCCATTGCGCGTTGATGTAGCACCAGACCAACCCACGCACGACCCGTGAACGTGTCGTCGAGCCATTCGACCTGCGCTTCCAGCACGTCCTCTTTTGCGGGGAAGTCGGGAACGAGAATCGCAAGACAATCTGGCGCTCCCAGCAGATGGCGATATTCCTTCTCTGGTCGCGACAGGTCCTGAGGCGTGAGTCGATATTCGCCCTTCGGTGCGCGCGTTCGGGCGAGAGTGATGAGTTCGGACAGGTTGCCGTATCCCTCTCGATTCTTCGCCAGCAGGATAATTCCGAACGCCGGCGACCCGTCGGCGTTGACCAGCTTGAAGTAGGCGCCGACGATAAAAGGAAGCTTCGCTGTCTTCGCGGCGACGTGAGCGCGCACCACGCCAGCCAGTGAGCACTCGTCCGTTACGGCGAGCGCTGAGTAACCCAACTGCGCCGCGCGTTCGGCAAGCTCCTCTGCGTGCGAGGCGCCTCTCAGGAAAGAGAAGTTCGACCGGCAGAAAAGCTCGGCGTAAGCCGGAAGGATATTGAAGGTCGTATCCACAGCACATCATCCGAAGAGGCCATGGAGAAACCAGCGCTGGTCTTCTTCAGCGTCACGGCTACTGACGCGTTCACGGTAAATCCAGTAGCAGCTTGTGTCTTCGCCCTGTGCGACAAAATAATCACGCGTGACGAGTTCACCATCAAACCAGCCGGCTTCAATGCGCTCGCCAGGCGACACCATGCGCAACGGCGACCCATAAAACGGGCGGTGCTTGCGCATCAGCAGGCGGACGGGCGTATGCAGCATCCAGGTCGGTCTCGGTAGTCCATCCGGAAGGGTGTCAGGCTTTTTCTTCTGCGTGACTGGAATCCAGCGGTTTGCGATTTCGGGACGGTGGTCTGCCGTGGGCGCCGGCCGCAGAACGTTTTCCTCGCCCAGCCGCGCGACAAGCAGCTCGAGCAGCTTCTGATGGTCCTCTTTAGAGCCACCGGGTTCAGGAAACAGCGTGTCAGATGCCGCCGCTGCAGACGCGACGTCCGTAGCATCGAGCCGCAAAGCAATCATCGGCGCGACGAGTTCGATGCGATGCAACCGTTCCTTCACCAGTCTGACCAGATGTTCTTCACGCCATGTCGGCTCGCCCAATGCAATGTTGACGATGGTTGGCTCAATCGCGTCGCGTCCGCGCTCATGCTCAAGTGAAAGGCGAACGCCGGTGACTGCGAGTTGCTTGGCGCAGAGCCACCCGCATAACTGCACAATCAGTCGATGCGCAGCGAACACTGCTCCGTCTGCGTGCTCTAGCCGGTCCGGCATCTCAAGGCGCGCGGAGAAGGTTGGCGGCAGCTCCAGCCAGTCGAACAGTTCAGGCGCCGTGCCAAAAGCACGGTCCAGAGAATCCAGTAAGTGCTCGCCACACCGGCGTTGCAGCCCTGCGCGAGGCAAGCGCCGTATGTCAGCGATGGTTTCGCAGCCAAGGCCATTAAACCAGTCGAAAAAGCGACGGACCTCGGGGACCGCGACCATCGGGAGTGCGGAGAGGTGATGTTCAAGCGATGCAAGTTTCAACACCCGCCGGTTTCCATGCTTCGCGAGCAGCCAGGCGCCCTGGCCAGTCGGCGCTGCGCTGATGCGTGCGGTGAAGCCAAGCGCACAGAGGACGGCCTTTGCCTCGCGACAGAGCGCAAGCAGGCCACCGAATAGGCGCAAACTCGCGCCGACTTCGACGACGACCGTCGCTTCGTCGAGCAGTGCGACTTCGGGCGAAAAGCGCATCAGTGCGATGCCAACCTCGCGCTGCGCAGCGCTTTCCCGGCCAATGTCGCGTTCATGCATCGCCGTCTCAGGGGACAGCGTCAGTACCCCACCGCGTTTCATTCCAAGACGCACGCCAGCCAGACGCGCAGTGGCGTCTGCAATGACGACCCTGTGTTTCTCGAGCACGGCGCTGCCGTGAGCAGGCTCAGGTGACCACTTCGGTCTGAAGACCTCGAGCGGCAACTTCGGCAAATGGACGGCGAGAAAGACGCGCATGGCGGGAAAGCAGAACAGGGGTTGGTTGAAGGGGAATCGACAGGGGCTCTGCGCGGGAGGGCCCTCGTCGTTTCACGACGTCGACGGTCAAACCGTCGGCTGATGGTCTGAGCGCGAGCCGCAGGAGCGCAGGCGACGCGTCCTGTGCACAAGCCAGCGGCCGCACCATGATGAAAAGCGTTTCAGATGACTGGGCAGCGAGATGCAGGCGGCGAAGTGATGAAGCCTGCGCATACTGCGTCCAGAAAATCAGCGCGCCGCAACTGCCCGCACGAAGAATCTGCTCCGCCGACCACAACGCATCCGCTGTTTTTGGCGTTTTCACCCGAAGCACCTGGTCCAAAGACAGTCCGATGTAGCTGAGCCCCAGGCCGTCAGGGGTATGAGGCGGCTGCACGAACGCCACTGGCCGATTTCCCGCAGCGCTGAGCGCCGGGCGCAGCAGTCGCAGTTCGCCCACACCGGCCTGTTGGACCAGCAGGTCGACCAGCGCGCCAACGGGCCATCCACCACCCGGCAGCTCCGCCGACAGCGCCGGATACCCCGTCTCGACCACCCTTCCGCGGCTACGCGCGAGCTGCGACGCCCGCCAAAGCGACGGGTGTATCTCCTCAGCAAGAACGGTGGCGGTAGACATTGGCAGCCCAAAAACCTGTATATTTATACAGTATCGTACACGCAAATCCGGAAGAACGAACTGACACTTTTTTGCAGGCTGAGCGTTGGACGGGGCTCAGAAGCAATCTGCCGATGCCGCAGGTGGGTTCGCTCGGAGGCCGTATCTGGCCGCGCGCTCTATCCAAGGGAAGACTTCAACATGAGAGCAGACGAATGGGTTCGGGAAGCCGAACGGTAATCAAAGCTTGTGGACGCCCTATCCAAAGAGCGTCGTCTGATTTCAATGCACAACAGCATGGCCGTGCGCTGTGACGGGGAGGAGTGGCCGCTCGATTTCGCCCAGGAACTGATGGCAATTGACGCTGCGCTGAAGGCAGCCGGGGTAGATACCAAGCGGCTCAGGCACCATGCGTAATGGCAATCGTCGGGTGGCCGCTCCAATCAGAGAAGTATTTGTTGCACCGACGTAAAAATGACCTTGGCGCGGGAGCAAACCTGACCCACCTGGGAGACGATGGCGGCTTTGGCCGCGGAAGCTGGCTCACGAGCAGGCAATGGAAATCAAGGCATCTGCCCGTCGCGCGACGGTCGCGAGATAGCCGGACAAACAGGCTTTTCGCGCAACACCGCAGACTTGCTCAATGCCATCGAGCAAAATTGCTACATACTGTCCTATCTGTGCAAGCTGCACCGGAGATTGGCATGTTTGAAGATACGATTAGGCTCCCCGTTTTGACCGACGCGCACGCGGCGGTTCTGCGCTGCTATCTCGCTGTCAGTGACGTCGCTGCATACAAATTGCAGGGACGCTGGCTGAGTAGCGAAAACATGGTGGAGTCGTCTCGCCTTTGGCTCGCTAGAAATGCTTGCGTTGCGACATGGCTCGAGCGGGTGAAAATTGCCGCAGAAGCTCACGCTATAGCTGCAGCGTCGGTTGTTGGCCAGACAGATATTCAGAAGGCAAATGTGAGCCACTTGTTCACTGAACAGTTCACAGTGAACTTCGCGTCGCCGATAGTGGCTCATATCTGGCAAAAAAGTGTGGGTATTGGCTTTGCATGAGATTCGAACCTTCCGTTGATGCTGGGGAAAATCATGGAACCCGAAGCGTAAAAGGGCAATCAAACCTGCGGACAGCCTGACCTTCAGCAGGAGCACTTCGATGCCAGCGGGAAGGTTACGTCCGCCCGGATACTTATTGAAGGTTCTGATGTTTCTTGCCACGTGCGAAACGCCAGATGAAGCTCAAGCCTTACAGTGCTCGGGTTCGTGCGTCGGCTGATACTCACGGGTGGCTTGAACCCGTGAGCCAAAAAAGACTTCCATCCAGTAAGTGGCTTCGCGTCTTGAAGAACCCTTCAAATGAGTGAAGAAGTTAAAAGACATTCCCTGACAGTGCCCTTTGGGCCCTGCGTGCCGTTTCGAGAGCGCACATTTTTCAGACTCAATCGTCAGCCCGGTGCAGCCGTTTCGAGAGACTTCGTAAGATGAGATAGCAAAACTTGCTTGAAATTTGAGTCGGGTATTGCTCGCAACTCAGCGTCGCCCAGAGGTTCCTGATATAAGAGACATCTTCGAAGGGTCCGCAACAGAACCACAGTTCGATGGTTTCTTTCGAAGCCACGGCGACCTTGACCCTACAGCACAGTGCATCGTGGAACCAGCCACCGGTGCGACGATACGCTATACGACATCGCGAAACCGATGGCAAGGCCACAGCCCACGAATCAGAGAGATACGAGCTTCCGCGTACCTCGCAAATGACCTCCGCCCCGCGTGCTGGATACGTTTCGATGTCATCGAGGCGGGCCGCGTTGACGTCACCGATGACGACTTTTGCTACGCATGCGATGTTGTGTCGCATTCGCTCGAACAACTTGCTTCAGGGCTAGTCGAAACGGCTGCGGAAGACATCAGTCGTGTGCTCGAACGAGGTCCAATTATTTATCTCGAAGGACTTGAACTCAGGCATGACTTGAAGGGAAGTCGGCTAGGGGTAATTGTCGCCAAGCATCTTCTAGACGTTCTCGTTAGCCGTCACAGCCCGGCACTCCTTGTCTTGTGCCCCTATCCGCTACAGTTCGAAAGTCGTCGGTTCGAGCAAGCAATAGAGCATGCAGTATTGCAAAAATCTGAGCATCTTTTCGAGGGCGGCAGGCAGAATTTGATTGCTCTATTCGAGCGTGAGTTTTGGGTCAGCAGATTAGGAAAGAACAGTGATTACTGGGGAACGTCACTCTCCGGCTTCGGATTTATTCAAGGGCCATCCGGCTGGAGCATCTACCAGCACGGGAAACATTCTCGCACTGAGTGGCGCAAATCGAGCTAATGAGCGAGGCGAAATTGCTGGGTCACCGTTTGCATGCAGGCGTCCTGCTTCTGGTCGTTGCGGATTTCGCCCAAAAGTTAACGTCTAAGCCCCACCAGCCATTCGCTCTCGCCGCAGGGATTCGATTTCAGACTTGGAGGGCGACGACTAGACCTCATCAACTTTGCGCGAGGTCTGGATTGCCGTGCGCCTCTTATTGTGCGACCCGCATGACGCGCCGTGGGGTGTTTAGAGGGCCCGCTCGGCCGGCGACCGACTGAAGTAGTTCAAGATACCGGTAGTCACGGTTGTACAACCATGTCTGAATTCGCGACTGCGCTGCCAATTGCCGTCCGAGCGACCGGTGCAGTGTCAATTCCACCAATTCCAGCTGGTACGTCGCTGTGAATCGTTCAATAGCGCCTAATTCGTCTCGTAGCTCACGCTCCTGCCGTGCGAGTCGTCTACGTAGCCGCCCATTCGCGCAAGCGCCCGCCGGAACCACACGGAGGTGGTCGTCCGGTGTCGCAGCCAGCAATGCCAGTGCAAAATCGCCTGCAACGCAGGTTGTTTTGTTCATCAGCCCCATTGCCGAATCAGCTCGTGCCGAGCTCATGCGTTGCAGGACGTTGACTGTGAGCCTGGGGAGCGACTCGGGATATAAGCAAACCGCGTTGCCTGATGAACGCTCCCCGATTTGCCCATCGGTCGAAGCGGAGTTTGAATGGAGTGCCCGCGACGAGTGTGCCCACATGACTCGCGAGACGAGCAGCCGCGGTAAAACAGATATTCCCGAATCGGCCAGTACAGCAACGAATCCGGTGTGTCTGAGTAACTCACTCAGGGCACGTTCGAGCTCGCGGTTGACTTCGGCAACTTGCTCCATGGCGGCCGAAAGAAATTTAGCCTTGAACACTTGCTGTTGCATCGAGAGCTGGATGCGTCTGACTCGAGGAGGACGGGAAGGCTTGCTCAGGTGTCGAGGCTCAGGTTGCACACGGTCTAAAACATTTTGCTGGCGCGTCGAGGAAGCTTTCTCGGACTGGACAGCCAACATCACAGCACCAGTCAGATTGACTTGGTCGGCCAGCTCGAGTAATACGCGCAGGTCGAGGTGGCGATACATTGTGTAGTCGCGCGCGGACGGTCCGACGAGTGTTTCGAACTTGCCAGGTGTCAAATATCCAGACGGAATCACGAAAAAATCCAGAAGTTCTTTGCTGTCGCGGGCCATGCGGCAGAACACCAGAAAATCGATTGCGAAAAGATTGGGCCAGCGCGCACTCCAGTAAGGCGTTGTCCCGTGCACCATCCACGGCGCGCGGACGACCAGTTGGAACGTGAGCACATGGTCCACGCAAAGAGTGAGCGACTGTTTCTCGTAAGTGACGGTGTGCCCCCGCTCCGTGAGCGCGTTGGCTGTCAGCATTGCTACCAATGCTTCCATGCGGTGCTCCCGGTCGCGATTCTCTTCGCGCACGGGATTGAGGTTGGGCGCATAGCCGATTTCGCGGTATGCCGCGTTAAGGCTACCGAATTCGGTCATCACCGCTCTGACCGAAGGTGTGCGTCGGTACCGTCTAAGCAACCCTTGATTGACGCGCCCGTGACGGGCAACCACCTTGCGTAGCCCGTCAAGCAATGCCTTTCGGCTGGGTCGCTTGCGGGTGTCAGCGAACCGTTGTTGCACGGCATTGAACGTTTTGAGGTTAACGATTGCTGGGAAAGCATTAGGTACCGAAATCCACTCTGCTTCCGGGACGCGATGCCACTCGCCAGCTAGCTTCGACGATGTCCGGCTATAAAGGCCTGTCCCGACATAAGCGGGGTTGTGCAGTATCTGGGCGACGTACCGCGGTAGCCAAACCCTGCTGTCGCCGTTAAGAAGGCCTGTGTCGTTAAGCCGCTGTGCAATCGCCGCGCAGGTTGCCTGCTCCCAGGCATACCACTGAAAAATCTTTCGAACAATGCCGACATGGCTTGCCGGCCCTGGTGTCAATGTGACGCGGTCCGTTCGGATGCTTTTGTACTCGTACCTCTCGAGTACCCGCGTCGTACCGTGCCTGTCGTCGTGAAGTAGCCGCTGGTAACCATAGGGCGGTCGTCCACCGACATGATTGCCTCGTTCTGCAAGGATGCAATGCCCGAGAAATACCTTGCGTGAAAGCTCACGGCTGTACTCGCCTGCCATAACGCGTTTGAGCGCCTTCATCACTGGCGACAGCGGACTGGCGTCGACCTCGAAGGGTTCGGCAACATAAATTATTTTTACCCCTTGGCGCCGACATACATACTCGTAAAACGCCGACTCATCAATGTCCTGAAATCGGCCCCAGCGACTCACGTCGTAGACTAGAATCAGTGTGAAGCATCGCGCCGGGTCGGCAGTATCAATAAGCAGCTGGGTTAGCGCGGGGCGAGCACGCAGCGTGAGCCCGCTGATACCTGCGTCTTCATAGTCGCGAACAATACGAATGGAGTGCGCTGCCGCATATTGCGCGATAGCCTGCCTCTGGAAAACCGGCGAACATTGTTGCTGGTCCGTCGACATCCGGATGTATTGTGCCGCTTTCAAGAGCGTGGACGGTTGTCGTTTTGTGGGCTTGTACATAGGCATGGCTGCCTCCAGCGAACTCCCACTCTTATGCATAGTTCACCCGAGCACGAAGTCAAGCTCGGCTGTCCACCGGCTCTCGGACAGCCTGCCTGGCAGTGGCTCAGCCACCACATGGTCCCGGACAACGGCCATGCCCGGATTTCGCTACTGGTCGGCCCTTCCTTTCCGGGCAACACCTGAATTGCTCCGACTTGTTTTGCCGTAGACCGACTGCGGCCGCAGTCCCTCTGGGCGCCCACTGTATAAAGGCATCATCCGGACCGGATAGCGGTCGCAACCACTACCGTAGTCGCGAACCGCTGATAGTCGTTTAAGCGGCGGTTCTTCGCTAAAGGCATTCCATGCCGGGGCACGGCCGTGTCCTGACTAGGTCGCGCCGGTCTTCGGGTCGCGATAGTTCGCTACTGGACTTCCAGCTTTTGCTGCGGCCTTGGCGCCCGGCTTCGGTCCACGTTTCTTGCCGCCAGCGTGCGCATCGATGTCGGCGGTCGTCAGACCGTGTTCTGCCATCAATTCCCGAATCTTCTCGATGACGGCGCTCGATTTCTTTGCGGTGAGCGCTTCTGCTTGTATCTGAAGTTTCCGGATTTTTGCTTGCAAGGATTCCAATGTCGGCATTTGCACCTCCGCTGTTGAGATGCGGCACTATGCCATGCGGGTGACGGCACCGGCTAGTTTGGTGCGCCGTCGAGCACGAATGCCCGAGAAACCGATGGTGGTTCCGCGACGCGCACGGCGGCCAGCGAAGCGAAATGCCTCCACGTCTGCCATTGGGTCAATTGGCTCGCGCAGCCGCCAGATAGACCGGGCAAGAAACTGGAACCGGGAGCAAGTATGTCTGCGCGCCATGAAATCGCCCCGAGCGATTCGTCGCCTGCATCTGGCCTATCGAAGTGACTGCGATTTGGCAAGACAGAACTGGCCCGTAGCGGCATAGACAGCCAGGCAATGGCGTATCACAATCATTGACGGCGTCTACCAATGTAGTTCTGCGTGGCTGTCCGTTGGGCAACCGAAAGCTGCTTCGCCCGCTATCTGGTCCTTTGATATACCCCTTCTGTTCCGAGCAAGGCAGACGACGACATCGCCGGCACCACCTTCGATTAGCTTTGGCCGTTTCAAGCTGTCGCCGAATGAGCGCAAGCTGGTCTGCGGTGATGAGGTGATAGAAATCGGCAGTCGGGCGTTCGACGTACTTTGTCTGCTCGTCGGCAGACCAGGGCAAGTCGTTTCGCACAAGGATTTTCGGGAGCAAATATGGCCGAAGACCGTCGTAGAAGACGTTAATTTGCGCGTTCACATCACGGCCTTACGAAAGATACTTGCGAAGGGACTGCCGGAATCCCATGGGATACGCAATATCACCGGCCGAGGTTATTCGTTCGTCGGACCGGTAATCGTCGAAAAGACATCGGACACGGTCAGCGAAGCTCCTAACCACCGTGCCAGGTATGAAGCCGAGAGTTGCCTAATTGGCCGTGACGATGACGTAGGCGCTGTTACCCGCCTGCTGTCCGATAAGAGACTGGTTTCCGTCGTAGGGCCTGGTGGCATAGGTAAGACGGCGGTCGCCTTCGCCGTCATGCGTGAGTTATTTGGTTCGCCAGCCCACGTCACCGCCGTGACCGTGGAACTTTCCTCGGTGAGCCGAGGTGAGCACGTTGCAAGCACTGTTGCCACCGCGCTGGGGCTGCTGCATGACTCCGAGCAGGCTATCGACTCCATTGTCCAATTTCTACGGCAGTCCCCTCACTTGTTGCTCTTGGATTGCTGTGAGCGCGTCATTGATGCAGTTGCAGAATTGGCGCAGGCGATAAATCACTTGGTAGAGAATGTCTTCGTTCTGGTAACAAGTCGTGAGCCGATGAGGGTGCCGAATGAGTGGGTTTACCGGCTCAACCCGCTGGATGTGCCAGCGCGGCCCGACAGCAAAACACCGGAGCTCGCGCTGAGGTATTCGGCAGTAAGACTGTTCTGTGAGCGAGCGGCATCGATGCAGTCCAACGACTTCGTTCTTGATGAGGGGAACGTAGACGCCATCTGCCATATTTGCCGCTCGCTCGACGGCCTGCCTTTGGCAATCGAACTCGCTGCTTCGCAGGTTCACATCCTGGGCGCTGCCGGACTGCTAAGCGCGCTGGATGAGCGCCTCGACGTTTTGACAAGGGGGCATAGAACGGCAATTCCACGCCACAAGACTTTGCGCGCAACCCTCGACTGGAGCTACGACACTCTGTCAGAGGAGGACCGCCAGATTCTCCGCCACGCATCGGTATTCAGGGGCAACTTCACCCTCGTGCAGTTGGCCTGGCTTCTCGGACAGGAGGAACCTGCCGGCTCCCGACTGGTGAGCTCTGTTGCAAGCCTGGTCGATAAGTCGCTTCTGAACGCTGTCCACAGATGTCAGTCGCCAGCCTTCCGGCTACCAGACAGCACCCGAGCGTATGGCTTGCGCAAGCTGAGGCTGTCTTGCGAATACGATGGAGCTGCACATCGACACGCCGACTATTATCAATGTCTCTTCACAGAACCGGCCGTCCGGCGCTCTCACCTGGCATCTCTGGACCCGACGGCCAGTGAGCCTGGCATAGTAGACGACGTTCGCGCTGCGTTGGAATGGTCATTCTCAGCCGGAGGCGATGTTCGCCTTGGACTGACGTTGACATGGGCAAGCGCACCATTGTTTTACCAACTCTCGCTGTGCGACGAATATCGCCAGCGAGTCCAACAGGCACTGACCTTCCTGGGGCTGGCCGGAGATATCCGCGCAGAATCGGAGTTCCGCCTGCAGCTTGCACTGGCACAAGCCGAGTTCCTGACTCAATCGTTGAAGCGAGGAATATCTTCGCGGGCGTTCCAAGCCGCCCTAACTCTTGCGGAAAGACACGGGCACGAGGCGCGCCAGGTGCAGGTCCTATACGGGAC
Organism: Paraburkholderia sp. BL25I1N1; assembly: GCF_003002025.1. GTDB lineage: Bacteria > Pseudomonadota > Gammaproteobacteria > Burkholderiales > Burkholderiaceae > Paraburkholderia. The sequence goes on along the minus strand of NZ_PVZB01000008.1, from coordinate 275,212 downwards.
CATCGTGATGCTGACGATGGCCGGAGAATACAATGAAGCCGACTTATTCTGCCAACGTCTGTACATGCTTTCCCGCGCGCGGGCGGCTGATGTGCCCATGTATCACCGCATGCAGGCGCTCGTTGACACACAGCGTGGAAAGGCAAGTAGCGCCCTCCAACACGTAGAACTTTCTTTGTCATTGTACGGCCCGCGTACGCTGCCCCGGAGATTGTCTGACCCGACGCGCTATGACGCACGAGCGGCGCTCACATCGTTGGAAGCGCGGATACTGTGGCTCCTGGGAGAGGTGGATGACGCCGCCAAGGTCGCCGCGGAGAGCGTCAATGAAGCAATGTCCCTTGAACACGACCTTTCGCTGTGCTGCTCCCTCGCATCAGGCGCGTGCCCGGTAGCGTGCTGGCGCGGTGACATTAGCGACCTCGAGCGGTATCTGGGTATGCTTGACGCGCTCTCTACCGAATTTATGCTTGTCAACTGGCGCGACCAGGCCAGCATTTACGCCTACGGTCTACCGGACCGGCCGGTCCCCGAAGGGGCCGCATGGTGGCGACAGTTCGACGGTCTCGCACCTTCAGCTCATGAGACAGTCGCCACGGTCAACCGTCGTCTGCTTACGCCGCTGGCCATTGAGCGCGCTCGCGCGGGAAAGGCTGGTTGGGCGACTGCCGAGATATGGCGCGCACTGGGTGAGCAGTATCTTGAGCGTCGGACGCACGACATCGTCGTTGCGGAAGACCTATTTCATCAAGCGATTGCGATTGCAAAACAACAGGGATATTTGTCGTGGGAACTGCGCGCGGCAACAAGCCTTGCGCGGTTGTACCGGCGAAACGGGCATTGGGCAAAAGGCGAAGACCTGCTTTGCGCGGTTCTCTCCCGCTTCTCGCAAGGCGCCGCGACTAGCGACATTCGCGCTGCAAATGCCATGCTGGCGTATGGTCCTTCGACGCAAAGAGATAACCAGAAACACCCGTAGGACCGCAACCGCTACGCGGTAAACAGCGCTAGCAGGTTATCAAGTTGTCCAGCCTGCCCTTCCGTGAAGTTACTAAGTCGCGAGGTCAAGACTGTCCCGGCAGCCTGACAAAGGTCGTCGAACACCTTCGCACCGGACTCCGTCAGCGAGATGAGGACGATTCGACGGTCCGTGCTCGTCCTTTTACGGTCCACCAGGTCCAGGGCTTCCAGTTTGTCGAGAGCCCGAGTGACAACGGCCGGGTCAACTCTCAGGCGGCGGGCGATTTTTGCAGGCGTTTGCTCAACGCAGGTCGCAACAACGAGCATCAAGCTGAACTGCAGAAAGTTCACAGCGAAGCAGTTCGACAAGGCGGTATCAAGTTCACTCCTTATGCGCTCGCCCGCCTTGTAGAGCGCAAAGGCGAGTTGCTGCTCGCGCAGGAAGCCGTCACCCAAAGGGTTGGTCATAGCGTCCTCGATTGACCCGACTGAACCGTCATCCGTGCCTCTTGTCCGGCTTTTGGTGTCAGCAGATACCAAACGCTGCGGTGGTTCGTCCGCGTGGTTGTCTGCGGAGCGGTCTGTGAGCAATGTTGTACGGACGAGGGCCTTTCATTGTTCTGGTTTCATCCTTTCGCGAAGCCGTCACCGCAGCAGCCATGCTGTCAGTAAACCAAGAGGCCAGTCGAGTTAAACAGCGCTAAAAGCTGCTAAGGCGCCAACCGGGACGCGCGAACGGAATAAGGGCTGACTCACCGGTGAGCCTCGCCGAAGAAAAATTGCGAGCGCCGATGATGCTACCGGCGCGCCGGTAGCAGGGTCTGCTCCCCTTACCGGGGCGGCAAGCCTGGTGGTGACCTCAGCAATCGGCCGCTTCGCGTAGAAGCGTTCGGTACGGGCCCTGCATCAAGGAGACGGACGAACATCGCTCGGCTGTTCGATATTATCTGCGCCGGGGGGTGACATCTGCGGGGAGGCGGAATCCTCCCAGCCGCCGCCCAACGCGATGAAGACACCTATCTGCCTGTCTATCAGCGAGGCATTCGACGCAGCAAGGGAAGACTCCGCGGAAGCCAGATTCTCTTGTGCGCTTAGTACGCTGAGGAAGTCCGTCCGCCCGAATCTGAAGAGGCGCCACGCCTGTTCGTTAGCCTCTGAGGCAGTGTCACGAGCCGCTACCAGGCTGCCGTTATGCTGCAGTTCGCCTGAATATGCATCGAGTGCGGTCTCTGTATCCCGGAGTGCCTCGATGACGGCGCCGTCAAAGGTTTGCTCTGCGGCGCGCGCAGTAGCACCGGCCTCGGCGATGCGCGCGCGAGTCGCCACTACGTTCGGGAACGTCCACGTCACAATGGGACCGAACGACATCGATATCTGCGACTTATTGCTGAACTTGGATGTCGGCCCGCTCATGCCTATGCTGCCTCCAAGACTCACTTGCGGATACAGCGCTGCAGTCTCAACACCGATTAGGGCGGTCGCGGCAGCCAGCTTTCGCTCTGCCTCCCGGATGTCCGGCCGTCTGCGAATAAGAGCGGCGCCGTCTCCGACGGGAATCTCGGCCAGCAGTCGCGGCGGTGCCAAGCACGCCTGTACCTCGCGAGGATATTGAGCAGGGACTCTTCCAAGTAGCGCGGTGAGCGCGAAGACCGCTGCATTGCGCTGAGCGACGATTGGCGGTAGTGCGGCGCCGCTTGTAGCGACGGCTGCGCGCGCGCGTGTCACGTCGAACGCCGTTGCCCTACCGCCCTGCCTCAGACGTTCCGTCGCACGCAGAGTTTGTGTCTCGACGTCGAGCACGTGTTGAGCGGAAGCCAATGTTTGATTAGCGGAACATGCAGCTATGTAGTCGCGAGTGATTCCTGCGGCCACCACCATTCGCACCTGGTCACGGGCAGCCTGCAGCGTGTCGCGTCCCGCTTTCGCTGCCTCAACCTCGCGACGAATACCGCCGGCTAGGTCTAGCGCATATGAAATGGCACCGCCGAGAGAATAAACCCCGCGCAGAGGCATGCCGGCGGCGCGCGGAAGCGGTGGAGTTGAAACCGCTACCGCTCCCGAAAGCGCTGTGGAGGGTAAGTTCGCCGATTCCGCCTCATATACCGCATAGGTTGCGCGTGCGAGATTTTCTTGCGCAGCGCCAAGGTCCCGATTTGCGGCCAAACCCTCCCGAATCAAATCGTCCAGGCGGGCATCGTCATAAAGCTTCCACCAGTGGTCGGGCAAGGGTGCCGATACGACAGTGTTGCTGGCTGCCCCAACGAACGGCGCTCGCGCAAGCGGGTCGACCGCCGTGGCCTTTGCCGGTACGTTGTAGTTCGGGCCCACGGTGCACGCGGTCAAAGATGCAAGGCCGAATGCCGTCATCACCCACGACTTCACTTGGGCCCTCCGCCTACCGTCTGGCCATGCTTACCGCCGATATACTCGATGGCAACGGTCGCTGTGCGCCCCGGAATGAACGCGATATCGGCGGGAAACGAATCGACCCGAATACGAACCGGAAAGCGCTGCGCAAGCCGAACCCACGAAAACGTCGGTGCGACAGAAGGCAGGAGGTTTGACGTCTGAGAGCGTTGGTCGTCCGCAATGCCGCCGGATATGCTTTCGACATGGCCTGTTAGTATCCGGTCGTCGCCCATAAGCGTGATTCGCGCTTTGCTGCCTACATGGATGTGCCGAAGCTTGGTTTCCTCAAAATAGCCTTCTACCCGAATGGAATCGCTATCGACGAGGGCTAGCGCCTGAGTCCCTGGCCCAATGTAATCACCTGGATGCAGGTCGAGATTCGTCACCAATCCATTCACGGTTGCGCGTACCTCAGTGCGAGTTACATTGAGCTGAGCGGTGCTTTTCTTGGCATTCGCTTCGTTAAGCGCCGCAAGTGCTGTCTCGACCTTCGCCGCGTTTTGCTCGTGCGCTTCCGTAGCTACAAGGTCGCCCAGCGCCAAATCACGCTTCGATTGGCGCTGCGCCTGGCTTAGCACGGCCTTGGCGCTCGTTATCGCCGCAGTCGATTCGGCCAGTGCGTCCTCGTATCGCGGGCGGTCCACCACGAACAGCAACTGTCCAACCTTGACCTCCTCGTTGTCGTGGACGCGCACAGAGGTGACGAGCCCTCCCACGTCGGGGGTAACTCGGACGACATCCGCTCTCACATGCCCGTCCCGTGTCCAGGGCTGTGTCTCATAGCGGTTCCACAGCGCAATAGCGACGACGACTGCACACGCAACCAGTCCCAACGTGAATAGCCATTTGGCAAGCGCCGATAAGGTCGTTTTCATAGCGTCACCGACTGGATAATTGAGCTGCAAACCACGACCGCGCCCATGAGGATAACTAGCAACGCAATATCTACCAACGGCCTGTTTGAGAACAGCCGATAGCCGCCGAGAATGGACATGAGCGATGAGACGAATGCGAACAGCACCAACGCGAGAAGGCCGAGGAAGACCAAGGCCGGAATGTAAACGCCGCCAAGCGAGATTTCGCCTATCACCAGGATAGCCCCACAAGGGTGGCGGAGGGGAACAGGTTGCATCGAAGGCTCATAACGAGTCCTGCTGCAGTCCGCCTTCTCACCTCATCTGGGTCTGCGTGAAACTCATGGGCAAGAGAGTCCACCTCCGCTAGCAGGCGAGGACTTGGGGATACGCGGACATCGCGAATTCGTTCGCGGTAGAAGCTTGTAACTGAACGAAGCACATCATCAATTGACGCCTGCTGACGTTCAGTTGCCAGCATTGCCAGTGACCTCAGGTCTCCAGCAGCCACGCCGATTCGAAGGTCTTGCAATGCTTGCACAGCATCGCCGCCTTGTTGCGTTGACTGCATCATCGTTCTCGTAACGAGCATCCCGACGCGGTCCAGCATCCTGCTGGTCCAAGTCGCGACATCTGGGTATTCTCCTTCGATGCGCCGAATCACATCACGGAAGCCAGCTCGTCTCAGGCGCCGAATACCCTCGTCGGAACCCAAGGTCCTGAAAACCGATAGGGCGAAGATTGCGAACGCCGTTCCGACGTTTTGCGCGATGGCGCTATTGATGAAGCTCATGAAGTCACCGTCGTAGCTGGCGTTAAGGCCCACTGTATTGAGTAGCCCAATGAGTGTGCCGAGCGCGAAGAGAGCAGTACGAGGTCGTGCCAGTGCGCTTCCCAGAAGGATGAGCGACGGGGCCAGCACCGCTGCAAGCACTACAAAGTCTGTGACGCGAGGCAAGACCACGAAACCGTAAAACGTTGCGAGGCAGCAGCCAAGAATCGAACCAGCAAGAAACTTCCTGGCTGCGGGAGCGGGGTTGTCGAGTGAACCGAACAACGCGCAGGTGACGCCGGCGATGAGCGCTCCGACAGCGCCATCTGGCCATTCAGTCGTTATCCAGAAACAGCACGCAAGGAGGACTGTCGCTGCCGCGCCGAGCGCTGCTCGCGCGGCAAGGCCGGTATCGGTATGTGCCGAGCGTGGTCCCGCGTTGCGGAGCATTTCTTCCACGCCCGCCCTGTCGCCCGGGGGTTTGCCCTCAATCACATTGACCAGATAAAACGTATCGCGGTGCGCGCAGATTAGGTCAATCAGTCTTCCCGTAACGTTTTGTAGCAGCATCTCCCGCCACGTCCATGGCTGAGCGACGTCGGGTTCGTGTTTGCGAACCATGACAATGAGGTCATCGGCTTGCCTTCCGAACAACAAATCGTCATCGCGGCCTAGCCAGTCGCGAACCCGCTGAATGGTTTGCGCCATCCCCATGGGAACGCCCTGAGGCAGTCCACGGAGGGCGTCCAACCGGTCTTCTACCGCCCGGGTCACTGCCACCATGAGGGATAGCTGGTGCTGCAAGGCTCGAATTGCCCGTCGCGGTGGAATGACAAGCGCCATGTCGAATGGCAAATGATGACCAAGCTGCCCGAGGTCATTTATGTCGACGATGAGTCGTTGCCGCTCGCGACGAAAAGCGTCACTGCGCTCGCCAGCCAAAGCTTGCACGGTCCACGTTTTTGTTGAAGTTCTGATTTGCTGCAGACGACTGGATAGCTGCTGCGCTAGAGTCGTGGGAAATACGAACCCATGCAAAACTGTTGCCGCGAGGATGCCGACAACAATCTCCTGTACACGAACGACTGCAGTGCCGAAGATACCCGCCGGAAAATTGACGCTGGGGAACCCAATGATGCTTGCCGTATACCCGGCCAGCAGAAAGGTATAGGCGCGAGGCGTGCGGTCGTGAACCGACACGAACATACACAAGCCCAGCCAGGCCGCCATTGCAAAACTGAGCACGGCGGGCTCGTTGACGAAGTTTGGGACCAGCACGACCGCCGCTGCCGCGCCCAGTACAGTCCCTCCTAAACGATAGGCAGCCTTCGATAGGACGGCGGCGGCCAAGGGCTGGGAGACGAGGTACACGGTCGTTACAGCCCAAAATGGCCGAGGGAGTCCAATCTTGAGGGCAACCCAGTATGCAAGCATCGCCGCAACGTATGACCGGAGCGCAAAAGCCGCTGGACCAGTGTCAAGGGTCATCGCCGCTTGTCCGTTCGATAATGCCCATCGGGAGCGCTTCGCCAAGCAACGACTTTTGGTTTCGCAGCCGGGCCTGCAAAGCCGATGGAGCGGTCTGCTGCGCGTATTGATATCACCCTCGACCCGACAAGCGTTGCAGCGCCCATGATGTCTGCCGACTTGGGGACGTTGATTTCCGCCACCGTCAAGGAGAGTCGCGGCGATTTGGCGTGGTCCATGATAGTCACTCGCCGGAACCTATCGCAAAGTCGACCGCTATCGTCTGTACGAATTTGCGTTGGCGAGAGCTACTTTCATAAGGGCTCCACTGCGTTACGTCGTGCACAATTGTTGTCTGCAACCGCCGTGGGCGGGCGGCGACCGTTTCCGACAAGCGGTGCAACAGTAGCGATAGCATTGCAGTTTGACGAACGCCAGCGTATGTGGCGAGTCGAAGCCGCATCTGGTGCAGCCCGCGCCTGTCGACAGGCAAGGTCCCCGCAAGGATAAATTGCCGACAAGCGCGTCCAATTTTGTCTTCACGGACAGCACTGATGTTGCCTCGGGTGTGGCACTTGTTCATTGCCGCGGCAGAGAGCAACTGCCGGGCCTTCACGGAACTTCCTTTCAATTCACGTCTGTTTTCTCTGGTCGGTACGTTCACCAGCGAGTCAGGTTCATCGTTTTGCTCCCGGAAGAAGCGGTAGCCGCGACCAGCAACGTTCCTGATGTAGGTCGCCTCCGGTTCGAATTGGCGCAACGCCTGGCGAATAGCTGTCATCTGCACCCGCAGGTTGTTCTCTTCCACCACCGTCTCGGGCCAGGCGTAGCCAACGAGCTCGCTGTGCTTGACGATGGTGCCGTCCCGTTGCACTAGCAGCGACAAGATTCGCATTGCCCGGTGCCCCAACCGGACCTCAACACGCCCGGCGAACAATTGCTCGCTCTCGGGAAACAGTGTGAAGACCCCAAATTCGTACTGAAGACGGTCCATCGTCGCTCTCCAAGATGCTAGACGTTGTCAATCATCAACGCCAAATGTACCGCCCGCTGTGTTTCGGCAAGAAGAGGCAGGCCGTTAATCACTGTTAATCGTTGTTAATGATGGCTTGGAACGTTTGTCAAACGTCGGCGGCTCCGCTGCTCAATCTGCCGAGAATTAGCGAGATTTAACTACCGCCTCGGCAGCGCCTTGAGAGAACCTTCAAGGACTGCCCGGCTATCTGAAGGAAACGTGACTAGCAAAGCTGCTTCTGCTGTGGGTGTACTCGGCAGACGGCCGAGCGCTAGACGCGGTACCCAACTGATGTGGACGTCGCAGCAGGATTCGAGAGCGTCGTGGGTCGCGATGTCAGCACAGTCCGAGACAGCAATTCAGCGAATTGACAGCTTGGTGCAGGACACATTGCGTTGCGCTTTTGCGCATGCACGATATGTCTCCGTCCGTGCGCAACATATGCTTCGCACGCAGCCTGTTGCCGTCGAGACCCGCGTGGGAACTAGCGCTTTGTCGAACTGGCTGTCGATGATTGGTTGCGCTGCATGGGGCTGAGGCCCACGCGCGGTTAGCTCGCACACGCAGCGAACGCCAGCTCATGACTATCGTCAATTATCAAGAAGGCCAATGACAAACCTAGGCATTAAACGTCGGACCGCTCTTCGTGCACTGACAATTGCTGGCGCAGGCCTCCTCTCAGGCTGCTCCCCATTTGGCAAAAAAGAGGCCATGCACGCTATTGACCGGCAGCCAGGCACCGATTCGCCCTTTCGAACGAATCAGATTGAGACACCACGCCATCGTACGGTCTGGATTGAGGCGGGCCCCAAGGACGGTCCGCTGATGATTTTCGTGCACGGATGGCCGGAACTCAGCATCATGTGGCGAAAGCAGCTCGAACATTTCGCCGGCGCCGGATGGCGCTGCGTCGCCCCGGATATGAGAGGGTATGGAAAATCATCATTGCCGACATCTGTCGACGCCTACGCTATGCGTGAAATTGTGGCGGATATGTTGGAGATGCACGGCGCGCTAGGCTCGCGGCCTGCTGTATGGATTGGTCACGACCTCGGAAGTCCGGTAGTGTCCGGGATGGCGACCCATCATCCGGACCACTGCCGCGCCATAGTGAACATTTCTGTGCCGTACTTTCCGAACGCCTTCGCTCTGCCTAGCCTGCTTCCGCTCGTGGACAGGAGGTTGTATCCCGAAGACCAGTTCCCATTCGGACAATGGGACTATTACCAGTTTTATCTTGAGCAGTTCAATCAGGCAACTACAGACTACGAGGCGGACGTCTCTTCGTTCTTTTCGGTCATGTTTCGGCCGGGCTCCCCAGAGGTTGTCGGCAAGCCATCGCCGACTGCGTCCGTTAGAGCCAGAGGAGGCTTGTTTGGTGCCGCACACCGTGCCCCTAACGTCCCTCGCGTACCAACGATGATGTCAAAGCAGGACTTCGACACATTCGTGAGGGAATTCAACGCCAATGGGTTCTTCGGTCCCAATGCCTGGTATCTGAACGACGCAGCCAACATTGCGTTCGCAGGCACTAGCCCGGACGCCGGACGCCTGAAGACGCCCGTTCTCTTCATCAACGGACTGTGGGACAGCATTTGCGATATCTCACGCAATCGACTCGGCGACCCAATGCGTGCGGCGTGCAGTGACCTCCGAGTTGTATCGCTCGAAGGAGCCCATTGGCTGCCACTAGAGAAGCCGGAGCAAGTCAATGGTGCAATCTCGACATGGCTCTCAGACAAGCGCCTTGCAGCATAAACATCGCCGTGACGACTTGCGCCTACCGGATTGATGCTGCACGCGGCCAGAACATCGACGGAACCGGTGGCCCCGCCCTTACATAGTCAGCAACTAGCACCATAGCAGTGAACTCAGGGCTGACCGAACGCTTCGAGGAATTCGTCGGAATAGATTTCGGAGAGCGCAGCGCGCAGCGCCGCAGCCCGTTCTTCGCCATACACGTGTTCGAAGCGACTCTGAGCTTTCCGCCATAAGCGATTTGCTTCTGCAAGCTTTGCTCGACCTGCAGTGGTGAGTGCCACCCGACGGCTTCGACCGTCATCGCTATCGGGCCGCTGCATCAGAAAGCCGTCTCTCTCGAGTGGCTTGATATTGCGAGCAAGGGCCGACCGGTCCAGCACCAGGGAATGCGCGAGTTCAGTCATTGAAGGACTTCCGGCTCGTTCGATGTGCACGAGGAGAGACCGTTGACCCGAACTCAGCCCGCAGGGCGCGAGCGTCGCGTCGTAGAGCTGCGCTAGCCGGCGCGTAGCTTTGCGAAGAGCGCCGCTGTTGCAGGCAAGAGGCTTTTTGGTATTCGATGTCGCCAAGGCCAACTACTCCGTGTTCGTGGACAACCGCGCGACCATCCAGTAGTACGCCCGGGCGGTCATTGTAAATTGGGTTGACATGTGTGCGCATGCACGTACGATACCTTCAATCTGTTTGCATATGCCACTAATTTGAACGAGCGTGAGTCGCACTGGAACCCGTAATGAATCCCATAGCCCCGGAAACACCTGAGAACATCCTGAACGAGATAGAGTCGGACGCATACCTCGACAATGTCGTCTGGGCAGCCCTTTCTGGAAAACATGCCGAGATAGCTGAGCGCAATGCTGCCGCACTGAGGTATCTGCCAGAGCTTGCACCGTTTGGAGCGGCCGAGGATTATTCAGAGCATGGCGTCGCACAGATTGCCGGGATGCTCAAATCAGACGAACGGTTGACGCTCTTCACGAAAGACAAGCCACTTGTGCCTTCCCAGTACAGGGTTGTTCGTGAAGCGACTGTCATCCAGATGGTCGCAGGAAAGCAATTCGCGAGACCCGATGACTCAAGAATCGAAACGCTTGGGACGCAGGATGTTGTCGCAATGATGGAGTTGGTAAGACTCACCGACCCCGGTCCCTTCAAAGAACGAACGCATGAAATGGGAACGTTCCTTGGCATCAGAGACAGGGACCAACTCATCGCGATGGCCGGAGAACGGATGATTGCTGGACGGTACGTCGAGGTAAGTGCAGTCTGCACCCATCCCAACTGGCGTGGCCGTGGTCTGGCAAAAACTCTCATGGAAGCATTGTCAGCAGGCATTCAGGAGCGTGGACAGATTCCGTTTCTTCACGTGTTCTCGACAAACGAACCAGCGATTCGCGTTTATCAGCAGCTAGGCTTCCGGCGGGCTCGTAACCTTTATGTAACCGCCATGACCCGCGCCCAGCCCAACGACTGATTCAACGTCGGGTGAAACGTCAACAGCGAGCGTCAAGGTATTGATGAGTTGGCGTGTCCCGAACTTTCTCTCGCTCCGTTCCCTCTCGCGGGCGAGCCATTGGATGAGATGCTTCGTCCTTTCTTGAATGGGCGGTGATGCTAATCCGTCTCGACGTGTGAGGTACCTGAAATGGCTGACCGGATATTATTCGTCGCCGGCGCGACTGGCGATACGGGCGGTGCCACGATTGACGCACTCTTAGGCGCTGGCGAGAAAGTGCGAACTTTGGTGCGCAAAGAAAGCGAAAAGAGCGAACGGCTCAAGTCGAAAGGTGTCGACGTCATCGTGGGCGACCTGGCCGAGCTCGACGATGTGGCTAGGGCTCTGCAGGGAATTTTTTCTGCGTACTTTGTATTCCCCATCGAAGCGGGCGGCGTTCAGGCCAGCGCCTATTTCGCGCAGGCTGCCGAAGAGGCCGGCCTGACCGCCATCGTGAACATGTCGCAAATCTCCGCACGACGGATTGCAAAAAGTCATGCCGCCCGCGACCACTGGATTTCAGAGCGCGTCCTTGACGGCTTCAAGACCCCGGTGACGCATCTCCGGCCAACGTTTTTTGCACAATGGCTGACGTATCCAGGGCAGGTTGCCAACATAAAGAAAGACGGCGTTATCCGACTCCCGTTTGGTGAAGGCCGTCATGCGCCCATTGCGGCCGAAGACCAGGGACGGGTTATCGCGGCGATTCTCCGCGAGCCGGGACCCCATGCGGGCAAGGTCTACCCGTTGTACGGCCCGGTCGAGATGAACCATCACGAAATCGCTGCTGAGATGTCACGTGCGTTGGGGCGCGACGTGAAATATGAGCCAATCGACCTTGAGCTTTTCAAAAAGCGTCTTGATAGTGATAGCAAGTTCAGCGATACGTTCGCCCAGCATCTTTTGTCCGTAGCGCTTGACTACCAGAACGGCGTTTTTGCCGGCACCAACGACGTCGTCGCCGCGATAACCGGCGAACCGCCGATGACTGTTGAAACTTTCGTTCGAAGACACGCGGCGCTATTCACCGACTAGGACGCTTTTTACCGGCGAGAGCAGCCACATCATTGGGGCTTGAACCGAAATGCGCTGCTGACTTCAGCAAGTGACGCCTGCGGCTCGGACCCAATGCTTTTGTCGGATTCGTTGAACGTTGCCATCCCACGTATTACAGAGGGCCTTCTCATTGTCTCGTCAAACCAACGACGAGTGTTTGGAAGTTTCGACCAGTCCAGATTCCGCTCCTCGCGGGCAGCTATCGTTACTGCGCAAACGTCCGCAAGCGTAAACTGGTTCCCGCAGATATTGGTTGAACCAGCTAGAAATTTCTCAGTATGCGCAAACGCAGCCATACTTTTTAGACGGTGCGCATCCGCTGAAGCGCCATGCTCCACCGCGGCCATAAAGTTGGCGGCATGGTAGACGGCTATCACGTCTGTCAGCATAAACATGAAGCGTTCGTATGCGACAGCACGCTCAGGGGTGCCGATGGGCGGAAGCAAGCTGCCGGGCGTCATGTCTGCGAGGTAAAGCATGATGGCGTTCGACTGCGTCAGTACGAACGGATGTGTGCCATGCAAGTCCACCAACACCGGAACCTGGGCCCGTGGGTTGATACGTCGAAAGGCGTCCGAGTGATGCTCACCAGTTCGCAAGCCAATTCTAACTGGATGATACGGAACGCCGGCTTCTTCGATTGCGATGGCTACCCGTTGACAATTGCCCGTCGGCGCACCCATGAGATAACATCTGGCTTCCACTATTTCTCTCCGATATAAATTAGGTGTAACGTGCGGCATGCATGTCACTGAGACGCAAGGCCGGGAATCTTGTCAACGGCAACTGTGTCGTTCTGGCTCCATCCCCCGCCCAGAGACCTGTACAGTGCAACCGCTGCCAAGGCTTTGTCCCGACTCGCAAGGTTGAGAGCATCCGAATCGCGCAGAAACACTTCCTGCGCGGACAACACGTCGAGGAAGTCTGTTGCGCCACCTTTGTACAGCTCATTTGCAAGCCGCAGTGACTTGTCCGACGCGCCCAGCGCCGACTTCAGGTTGGCAGTCTGCTCGCTCCGTCCAATCAGGTCGGAGCGTGAGTCTTCGACTTCTCGGAGCGCCTGCAAAATCGTTTCCTGCAGATTCAATTGTGACTCTCGCATCTTGCTTTCGCTCTGGTTGATGTCCGCAGTAATTCGGCCGGCATTGAATATCGGACTCGTGGCGCTGAGTGCGGCGCTGAAGAGATTATCGGTCAGCGTAGGCGCGCCGAGGTAAGACGCTGCCAGCAAGCCGTCAGCGAGGTTGAGGTTGAATTTTGGATAGCGCTCCGCTTTGGCAACTCCCACCTGGGCTGCCCGTTGCTCGACTTTTGCGTACGCGGTAAGAACGTCCGGTCGACGCAGGAGCGCTTCCGATGGAAGCGTCGTGGGTGCGGCGCCGCTCGGCGTCGGAATTGCAGCCGGTGTGGACAGTATCAGGCCATCGACTGACTCGGGCGTTCTACCCGAGTACACGGCTATAAGGTCGAGCTGATGCTGGATGGTAGCCTGAGTTGGCGCAACGCGGGACTGCAACGCGTCCAGTTGATTCTGGGCACGGCTGACGTCAAGCTGGGTCGATAAGCCATAGTGCAGACGCTCCTGGGTAAGCTGAAGCGCACGAGTGCGAATCGACAGGTTGTCCTGCAGGATTTTCATTTCCGATTGCGCCCAGCGCAGGTCGACATAGGCCGCAGCGGTGTCAGCGGCGAGTGCGAGCCTGACCTGGTCCTCGGCGTGCTGTTGCCCCACCAGCGTGGACTCAGCCGCCAGGAGGTCAAGGCGTTCCCCGCCGAACACGTCTGGCGACCAGTTCAAAGCAAGCCCGACGCCCCCTTCGCGCACATATCCCAACGGCGGGGGAGTGTTCTGCCGCGCGGCAGCCACGTGTGCGGTTGCATCAAGTTCGGGAAGCAACGCAGAGCGCTTTTGCGTTGTAAGCGACTGAGCCTGCTTGACCCGTTCTGCCGCGGCCTTGAGGTCCAGGTTGTCGCTCAGGACCGTGTCTATCAAGTTGTTCAGCGTTGCGTCGTTGAACTGCTGCCACCAGAGCTTCGCATCGGCGCCACTAGAGGGTACGTCGACTGACCACGTCGCAGGGGCCACCGTTGAGACTGATTCCTTCAATTCCGGATGCGTTGCCGGCTGCACCGCACACCCAGCCATCACCAGACTCGCAGCAGCTGCAATCAAAAGCTTTTTCATGACCAACCTCGATTAGTGTGCATCCGGCGGAGGGGCCGAATTCGAAAACGGATTTGAGAAGAAGACGCTCACAACTGCAACGACGAAACACAGGGACAACACATAGAATGTGTCCGAAAACGTCAAGGTGAGGGCTTCACGAAAAATCAGGTGCTGCAATGAGGCGAGGCCGGATTGCGTGGCATCGACCGCGTTGCCCGCAGTCATGGCCCAGTGCTGGACTTGCTCTGACAGGGCACCCACAACTTCGGGTTGACCTGCGGTGACACTCTCGTTCAGGCGAAGATAGTGAAAGTTCAACCGGTCATTAAGCATCGTGGCGCTGACGGCAATCCCGATTGCGCCGCCCAGGTTGCGCATGAGATTGAACAGACCACTGGCAGACTTCAAACGGGACGGAGGCAGCGACCCCAAAGCCATAGTCACAATGGGCGCGATACAGAACTGTTGCCCAATACCGCGCAGTGCCTGCGGAAGCAGCAGTTGCTGCCATCCCCAATCGTGGGTCAACGGCACATACAGGTAACAACCGATTCCGAACAGCACAAGCCCGAAGGTCATCAGAATTCGAAGGCTGATGTATCGGGTAGCAAATGCGTAGACCACCAGACCCACCAGCTGGAAACCACCAACCGAGAGCAAAGCAATACCGATTTGCAAAGAGTTGAAGCCTCGAACTTGCGCCAGGAACAGCGGTGTCAGGAAAACCGATACAAAGATGCCAATTCCGGTGATGAATGACAGCAGGCTGCCGATACCAAAGTTGCGAACGAAAAGCGCCCGGATGTCGACAATCGTTTCTTTGGCGGTGAACGCGTGAACAAGAAAGAGAAACCCGCAGATAGCCGATATCCAGGTACACGTGATGATGAGGTTGTCGCCGAACCAGTTCTTGCGCGGACCCTCTTCTAATACGTACTCGAGGCACCCAAGAGACCCGGACATCAGGACAATCCCAAGGTAATCACCAGACCTCAAAAGTTTCAGATTGGGCGCATCGATGTTCACGTACTTCGGAACCATTGCTGCTACGAAAACGCCCGGTATGAGGTTCAGATAAAAAAGCCAGTGCCACGACCATTGGTCAGTAATCCAGCCTCCGATGACAGGGCCGACTGCAGGGGCGAGTGACGCTAATGCTCCGATGGTGGTCGACGCCACGATGCGTTGCTTACCAGGGAACAGCACGAAAGCGGTCGTAAAGACGGTCGGAATCATCGCTGCGCCTAAAGCGCCCTGCAAGCCTCGGAAAATAATCATCGAGTTGATGTCCCAGGCGATGCCGCAGAGCATGCTCGTGACAGTGAATCCAACGGCGGAGGCAACGAAAAGCCACCGCGTCGAAAATACCTTCGACAACCAACCAGACATCGGAATCACAAGGATTTCGGCGATGAGGTAAGCGGTTTGCACCCACGACAGTTCGTCCTGACTTGCCGAGAGACCTCCACCAATGTCCCGCAAGGATGAGGCGACAATCTGAATATCCAGCGTCGCCATGAAGAAACCCAAACACATCAGAGCAAACGCGAAGACACGCTGCTTTAACGGCTGTGATGCAGGGTCACCGATATGAGTAGTCATGATTGGCTCCAGGGCTGCTCAGCTACCGCTCTGTTTGTCGCCGGCAACCGTGTGAACCGTCACGACCGACGAGAGACCGGGGCGCAGCACCGCTTCCATACCCTTGGGGGTATCAAGATGTATGCGGACGGGCACACGTTGGACAATCTTCGTGAAGTTGCCGGTTGCGTTTTCCGGAGGAAGCACACTGAACGTCGCGCCAGTCGCCGGGGCGAGGCTTTCCACTCGGCCATGAATCACTGTGCTCGATGCATCCAGTTGCACATCCGCCGTGTCGCCGACATGCATCTTTCTGAGTTGGTCTTCCTTGAAGTTGGCGTCGACCCAGAGACCCTGCTCGGGTACCACGGACACAATGGGCACGCCTATGTTAGCGAGCGCGCCGACTCGGGCCGTTCGATTGCCGATATAGCCATCCACAGGCGCGCGAATAACGGTGTATTCGACATTGAGCTGCGCGACTCGTTGAGCGGCGAGCGCTGTATCGACGCGAGCCCTTGCATCGTTGACTTGTGCCGCCAGGACATCCAGTTCACGCGTTGCAGCAATTACCGCAGCATCACTCTTTTGAACTGCAGCCTGCGCTTTGGAGAAATCGGCGTTCGCACGTTCCACAATCTGGTTCGAAACAGCGTCGTCTTTCACCAATTCGCGGTAGCGAAGCTGGTCCGAGTTCGAACGCGTGAGCTCGGCCTTTGAAGCCGCTGTCTCCGCGACGTGCTGGTTGATTATCGCTTGCTGAAGTACTTGCTTGGCCTTCAGTTCTTCAACGGCAGATTGAGCGCTCTCGACTTCTGCGGTCGCTTGCGCAAGCTTCGCATCATAATCACGTGAGTCAAGGCGGACGAGCACCTGGCCGGCTTTCACGTGTTGGTTGTCTTCAACAAGAATCTGGTCAATGAAACCGCTCACTTTAGGGGCCATCACTGTCACGTTGCCACCCACGTACGCATCATCTGTCGTTTGTTGGAAACGCAGCACCCAATACCAATAGCCAGCGGCTGCGGCAAGAACGACAACCAGCATCAGCACAGCGAGTTTCATCCACGGCAAGGACCGGGGTGTCGCCGTCGCCACAGGGGGTGCGACGGCATTCGAGGCTGGAGTTACCGAAGTTTTCATTAGTATACCTATTTAAGTGATATGGATTTTTACGATTTTCAACCAGGAGACGTTGGCCTACTCTTGCGACGACAACTCTGTGCCTATGCGGAACAACTCTTCGCGCAAGTGAATTGCCGCCTTCGCACCGAACCTATGCTCAAACTCCAGTTTCGCTGCCTGCCAGAACTGCGCTGCTTCTTCCTGCTTCGCCTTCCCTTTGTCAGTCAGGGCTAGCAGTAGTCGCCTGCCGCCGTCTTCGGCAACGCTGCTCACGTAGCCGTTCTTGAGCAAAGGCTTCAAGGCGCGAATTACTGTCGTACGCTCCATCACCATCGTCGTGGACAGGCAGTGCATGGTCTGCCCCCGTTTCAATCCAAGCGCCGTCAAAACGCTGAACTGCGTTGGAGTGACGCCGGCTGCCGACATGTGACGTTCATACAGCTGGGAGACCTGCCTTGCGGCCTGTCTGACAGCAAAACAGTCGTCGTTCTGGAGGATTGATGTGTGCATGTGCACAATGTACGGCCCAAGCGTGGCCACATCAACGCGACCAGCAGCATCTGATTCTCACAGTTTTGACAAGAATCGGCGCACGATGCAGTGGCCCGCTGAGCACTGCTCCGAAGGGCGAAGACGGTCAGACGTTCGTGGAGGCCGCGAAAGACTCGTAGAAAGCAGCGGCATGTTCGATGAACACGCGCACTTTCGCCGGCATCAGAGCCCGGGTGTTGTAGGCGAGGCGGATTTCGATTGCGCCGTTGACGAGGGGAAACTCCTGCAGGACCGGCAGCAACTGCCCTGTGTCCAGTTCGAGCTGTACGACTGCCTGCGGAATCACGCCGAGGCCGAAGCCCTCAAGAATCATCGTCCGGTTGAACATCGGGCTGTTTGAGGATACTTCTCCTTTTAGCGGAACTGTGACTTGTTCCGCTCCGATTTGAAAGGTCAGTTCCTGTCGGCGGATACTCGGTGACATTGTGACAAAAGTATGGGCGTCGAGGTCTGCCGGTTGCCGGGGTAAAGCGTGACGTTCCAGATAACGAGGGGAAGCGACAAGGATTTGGGGAATCCGTTCGAGGAGTCGCGTCACGGTCAATTCACTGGACAACATGTGAGGGACCACTATTCCCAAGTCGTAGCCATCAGCGACCAAATCAACTGGCCGCTCCGAAAGAGTCACATCCAGAATCACTTTAGGATGTGCGCGCTTGAAACTTGCTATTAGTGGTACGAGGCGATTGACCGTAGCCGTCGTGTGCGCGACAACTCTCAATATCCCGGTCGCCTCAACGGTGTGGTTCGCTGCGTCAGCCTCTATTGCATCGACTTCATCCAGTACCCGAGTCACGCGCTCGTAGAGCCTTTCAGCGGCCTCGGTCGCGGACATCTGCCGGGTCGTTCTATGGAACAGGCGAGTACCTATCCTTCCTTCAAGCCCGGCGATGGCGCGAGACACGACCGGCGTCGTGACACTGAGCATATCCGCAGCCTTGGTGAAGCTGCCGGCTTCCATGACAGCTCGGAAGTGCCGCAGGCTTTCAATGTAGTCCATCGCAGTGAATTCCAATTGTGAGGATTCCCAGACCATTGCAGCCTGAATCATCCTTCTGTTTAAACATGGTATGCGTGCGACGAAGATTCACACGCTTTCAGCGAACGATGCTATCCAGAAAACACATTTGCTGCCACCAGAGCGGACAAGGCCGTGAACGATTCGTGTTGCCGTCAGCATCGTGGTAGTGTGCATCAGTTCAACCCGACCTCAGCCAGGCACGGCATCAACTGGACACAACCTTATGGCCTGCGTTTCAGCATTCGCGTTGCCGAGTCGGGCGAGTGGCATTTCAGAAAGGTTCAATTGCTGACGAAGTGGAGACCACCGCGAGCTCGATTAGCGCGTGCATGGTGGCCCCGCCGCAGCGGAGGTATCGTTCAAGATGTTCGGATTGACCATGCGGGATTAGTAGCTCCGCTCCGAGCAACCGCGACAGGCTTCGGCTCGTGCAGCGGAAGAAATCTAAGTGAAAGCGACCCCCGGGTCTCGGCCGAAGCGCCGCAGGCTTGATATCGTGATTGCCATAGCCACGCATCCACTGACAGAAGAAGCCGTTTCTCGTCGTCAACTCATTGGAGGCGGTTGTTCGTTCCACGCAAACCAATTGTCAGCGTCAACCTTTCCAAGTCCGAGGACACACGAGCATGAAGGAATATGACGTCGTCACGAACGGAATCTCTCTGCACGTCACCGAACAGGGGCAAGGTCAGGCCGTGGTGTTCTGTCACGGCTTCCCCGACACCGCATACACGTGGCGCCGACAGATGGATGCCGTCGCTGAGGCCGGTTACCGTGCGATTGCGCCTGACATGCGCGGCTACGGACGAAGTTCGGCGCCGGCAGATTCAGCGCTATATACGCCGCTCCACACTAGCGGAGACCTCATCGGCCTGCTCGAGACGCTCGATATTCCATGCGCTGTACTTGTCGGGCACGACTGGGGCGCAACGCACGCGTGGAATGCCGCGCTGCTGCGAAGCGACAAGTTCAAAGCGGTGTTTTGCCTCAGCGTCCCATATGTCGCGCGCGGAGATATGAGTGTGTTCGAACGGATGCGCAACTCCGGCCACGAAAACAGCTTCTACATGTTCGCGCAGACTAAGCCCGAGGCCGAGGAAGCGTGGTCGAATGCTGCTGTTACGATACCCGGGGTGCTTTACTGGGCGTCCGGCTCCGCGCCCCAACATCTGCGCTGGAACCCGATGGACCCAGCGCGCGCCCTTAATCGAGCGGCGCCTGGGCCGCTTCCCGGTTGGGCCGCGCCTGATTACGTCGAGCACAACATCGCTGAGTTCGCCCGTACAGGGTTCCACGGCGGGCTAAATTACTACCGAGCAGCGGAAACCTATTTCGGCCTGTCCGCTGCTCTCAAAGGCGCGCAGGTAACGCAACCGTCATTTTTCATCGCGGGAAAAGCAGATGGCCTGAGCGCGCTGTACCCGCCGATGCAGAAGTTGCGCGCTGGCCTTCCCGGCCTGATTGGTTATGTCGAACTCGAGCAGGTGGGTCACTGGGTGCAACATGAGGCCCCCGATGAAGTCAGCTCATATCTAGTAAGCTTTCTTCAGACCGTATCGCCCGGCTGACATCCGCACGACGCCAGTTTTAGAGAGGAGTCGACGCGCGGTCCTTCTACGGCGCGCGCGCGGCAAGCGTCGGCTCTCGCTGTCATGTTGATTGTTTTGTTGTCCCGCGCTGGACTAAGTTTTAACACCTTTTAACTGAACACCTAACAATCGGCGCTCCATACTTCATCCACACTCACGCAAGGCGGAGCAATTGCTGCGTTTGCTATTGATACCGCGAGCCGGTGTGCTGTAACCAGTCTGTCTGCGACCGGTTTTTGAACACGGAGGCGATGGTGGGTCAAATGGATAGAAACTCTGCTTGGAGCCAGATTGTCGCATCGCTATCCCGCGGCGGTCGACATTATGCGCATACATCCCTTGTGAAAGAACGAAACACGAAGCGCCGAGGTCCCGACGTGCACTGGCCCCGGGACGTGAAAATCCGCATCCTCGACCGTTTAACATCAAGCACAATCTCGGTGGCGTGGGCCCATCCCTGCTCGGGGAATTCAGGTCTCCAGACATGGCGCCGGGCGCTGGCGCGCAAGAGCGAAATATGCGCACTGAGCGGCGAGCCAGTCATCCGGGGCCAAGAGATTTACAGATTAGCCCGTTCAGTCCGGAGCCAATGTTATGTGGACGAGGTTCTGCTCGCAAGCCGAGTAGACGCAATCCTCGATAGGCAGAATGATGGCTTGCTTAACGACCGACGACAACAAAGCTGTGCTCCCGAGCAAAGAGCTCGCAAGGTCTTTCCGGCTGTACGAAACGAGGTTTCAGCAACCTGAGGAAGATGCGACATATTTGTGCAGCGTCGGAAGTCACCGGCAGTTATGAGCCATTCCGCGAGCCGGTTTACCATACCGCCGCAGGTCGTCAACAGTTACGCGACAGGACATAACGATGGGCGAATATCGTCACGTACAAGCAGAGGGTGCAACCTTCGCCGCTTACATTGAGTACCGCGGGCAGCCCCGGTGCCGTTGTACTGCAAGAGATTTTCGGCATCAACGAGGACATGCGTGAGACATGTCATGAGTTAGCCGAACACGGATTCATCGCATTGTGCCCGGACCTGTTCTGGCGACAGGAGCCGAGGGTCGAATTGAACAGCTGGCCAGAGAACGAGTGGAAGAAGGGCTTCGAACTCTACAGCGCATTCGACCGTGACCTTGGAGGTCAGGATGCTGAAGCAACGATTGCAATGGCTCGCTCGTTGCCGGAGAGCAACGGCAAAGTAGGTGTCATGGGCTTTTGTCTTGGAGGCCTGATGACTTTCCTTACCGCAGCCCGCACTAATGTCAACGCAGCGGCAGCGTACTACGGCGGCGAGACCGACAAATATCTCGACGAGGCGAGCGCAATACACGCGCCGACGATTATGCACCTTGGGACAGAGGACGAGTTCATATCTCCTGAGGCCCGAGCGGCCATCAAAAAAGCGATGGCTGATAATAGCAACGCCACCGTTCACTCATATCCCGGTCGTAACCACGCGTTTGCTCGGCACACGGGCCACCATTACGACAGCGCTGCTGCGGAACTCGCGAATTCGCGGACATACGAACTGTTTCGGCGCGCGCTCCAGGTGTAGACAAACGTCATTGCACTGTAGATGGCTGGCAACCCGGCCACGGTTTGTCTGACACGCCGAGCAGCCGGTTCGGAGTTTTTTGATAGCCGGGCACTGATAGCGCATGGGCTTCACTACGCGATGCCCATGTTCCATAACCATGACGGGCGCGTAGTCTTGAGACACCGGACGAGGTGGCGAAGTTAGCGCCCCGAGGCGAACGGCTGACGGACGACGCTGGCTCCGAGCGGCATCTCATGATGCTTGGAACGTGTCTGAAGGCCACGCTCAGGATAAGGCGGGGCTCAACTTCACCAAGGGGCATTCACAAAAACACAGGAAGTTTGCTAGAGGGAAATGCGTTGCAGAACGCCGCTGGGTCTTTGCATGAAACGATGCGTTAAAGGTGCGCTATCTGATTTCAATGCACAACGGCATGACCGTACGGTGCGATGGTGAGAAGTGGGCGGTCGATGTCGGCCAAGCGCTGAAGATGATTGATGCTGCATTGAAGACAGCCGGCGTCGACACCGGGCGGCTCAAGCAGTAAATATATTTTCGGCGCCCGAATTGAATGAGACATCGTACGTTCATCTTGCGGCACGGAACCAACCTGCGACCGGGACGGTCCGCGGCAAGCAAAACGACGTGATGGTCCGCTCCCTAGCATGTCCGTCGCACCGGAACCACTATTTTGGCGCATTTGCGCGACCGATGTCCGCGCCGGCCTCGGACGGCACCGTTTCACGTTCAGATGCGGTTTTAATGCATCCCGGAATGATTGGACTTGTCGCTCGTGGTGCGCAGGTCGAACAAGCCGCTAGCGTGGAAGAAGGCCAGCTTTACGATAGTCCTCAACCAGCGAATCGTAGGCCGCAATGTCAGCGCGACCCCTCGCCATGAGCTGCGCGCCAGAAATGGCGGCGTAAATGGCACGCGCGCGGCCTGCGCTTTCTTCGGTTTTCACCACCGCGGCGGCAACAAGCACTTTCGCCAGCCAACTGATGTTCACATCGGCGAACCTCTGAACTTGCTTCTTCACCATGTCCGGCAAGTCATCATATTCAGCGGCCATGAAGCTGCATAGACACATGCGATTGTCGTTCTGCAGCGCCGTCCTGAATGTATCAGGGTATCCGCGCAAGCTGAGAATCGGGTCGCCGGTGGCAGACAGTCGCGCGTCGAGCATCACGGCAAACTGCTCCGCATAACGTTTAGCCACTTCGGCGCCCAGCTCGGCCTTTGTGGGGAAGTGATGATAGATGCTGGCGGCCTTGATGCCGACTTCCGCCGCGATGTCTCGGAAGTTTAGCCCGCCGTACCCGTGCGCCCCCGCGACCTTAGTCGCCGCAGCAAGGATGTTCTCCCTCGAATTTGAACCGCCTTCCGTTTTCACCGGTGCTACCTCTTTTTGCAAATGGTCTTGACAGGCTCAATTCTATCTCATAAAGTTCATCCTACCAAGTGGCAGGTAGGAAAACTTGGAAGTGACCACCCGGCAACGCAAGTTGCTTTTTTTAGAACGCGTCGGTCTACCAAGTGGCAGGTAGTCTGCGTGGTAGAGATAAGCCTTCTTAACCTCAGGAGTCGCACCATGTCGTCCAAATTTCAAGTCTTCACGTCGCCCTCCGCATTCCCCAATCCGCAGCGCTTGCGGCTCTTCATGTACGAGAAAGGCATCGCCGAGCATTTCGACGAGGCCATCTACAACATGACCCCAGTTGGCGAACAACGTGGCTGGCGGCACCTGAAGATGAATCCGTGGGGCGAAACGCCGACGCTACAGCTAGCCGACGGCAGCTTTATTTCGGAGACGGCGGCCGTGGTTCGTTATCTCGACCAGACCTTCCCGGGCCGCAAGATTATGGGCGAGACCCCGCTGGAGCAGGGTCTCGACAACATGTGGGACAACCGCATCTGGGTTCACATCCTGTACCGAATTGTCACGGCTTTCCACGTGCTGCACACCGGTCTCGGTTTCAAGCTCGAACTGACAAAAAACGAGGCATGGGGGGAACACAGCCGCAAGGAAGCACTAGCCCATGCGGCACTGGTCAACAAGCACCTCTCGGACGGACGCGAATGGTTGCTCGGCGGTGACGAACCCACCTTCGCAGACATCACGCTGGCAACTGCAATCGCGTTCTCCAAGTTCCCGGTGAACGCCACTCCGCTTGACGAGCGTTTTGAGTTCCTCGATGCGTACTGGAAACGCTGGCAACAACGCCCGAGCTTCAAGGCGGCGTACGCTGACCGTCAGAGTGGTATCCCGGAACTGGACAATCCACAAGGTAAGTAAGGCAAACAGCTGGGAAGGAGCTCTCCGGAATAGCTACAAAAACAATAGAAGCAGTGTGTCCTGCTAAATCAGAGATGCTCCAACCAGCACGCGTCACGCGCATGTATGCACGATTTTTTACAGCAAGAGATACCTCCTTCTAACCAGGGCATGGGCTCCCCTCAGCCTTGCTCCTGAATCCGAAAACGGATATACGCCATGAACACGTTCACATTGGATGACATCAAGGTCGCTGGCTGGCTAAAGGAAGCGAACTACATTGCAGGGAACTGGGTGGGTGCCGACGACGGCAGCACTTATGATGTAGAGGACCCGGCAACCGGAACACGCGTCGGTACCATTCCTTGGGCTTCCGGTGCTGAGACGCGCCGTGCTGTCGACGCAGCACAAAAAGCCTTTCTCACCTGGTCAATGACGACGGCAGCCGAGCGGGCCGAGAAGCTTCAACGCATGGCGCAACTGGTCCGAGACAATCTGGACATCCTCGCGACGATGCTGACGCTTGAGCAAGGGAAGCCCCTCGTCGAAGCGCGTGGAGAGATGAAGCTCGGTGCGGACTACATCCAGTGGTTCGCCGAAGAAGCGCGTCGCATCAATGGCGAAATCATCCCTTCGCCGTGGAAAGACAGGCAGATTCTGGTGACGCGCGAGCCTGTCGGAGTGGTGGGGGCGATTTCACCGTGGAACTTCCCGTTCTCGATGCTCTCCCGCAAAGTCGCGCCGGCACTTGCCGCTGGGTGCACTATCGTCATCAAGCCATCGGAATTCACTCCGTACTGTGGCCTGCTTTACGCGGTCTTGGCCGAAAAAGCTGGAATCCCAGCAGGCGTGGTAAACGTCATTACGGGCGACGGCGCAGCCGTGGGCGCCGAACTCACCCGGAATCCGTTGGTTCGCAAAATAACGTTCACGGGCTCAACCCGCGTCGGAAAGCTGCTCTATAGGCAATCTGCTGACAGCATGAAGAAACTGTCGATGGAGCTAGGCGGCAATGCACCAACTATCGTTTTCGACGATGCCGACCTCGACCTCGCTGTCGAGACAGCTGTGGCAGGCAAATTCCGAAACAGCGGACAGACATGCGTATGCACGAACCGCTTCTACGTGCAGGATGGCATTTACGATGAGTTTGCGCGTCGGCTGACGGACCGCGTCAAGAAGCTGAAGGTCGCCAATGGTTTAATGGAGGGTGCCGACCAGGGACCTCTCATTAACCTGGCTGCGGTTGAGAAAGTTGAATCGCAAGTCGAGGATGCCAAAGCGAAAGGTGGCCGCGTGTTGCTCGGCGGAAAGCGCCATGAGCTCGGCGCCACATTCTATGAACCGACTGTCATCGCTGACGCGACCCCGGACATGTTAATTGCACGTGAGGAAACCTTTGGCCCAGTCGCTGCACTGTTCCGCTTCAAGGAAGAGCATGAAGCAGTCGAGGCGGCGAACTCGACGGAACTTGGTCTCGCCGCCTACTTTTATACTCGAGACCTGGCACGTACTTTCCGCGTGTCGCGGGCGATTCAAAGTGGCATGATTGGAATCAATGCCGGGGTCATTACGACAGCCGAAGCACCATTTGGTGGTGTGAAGGACAGTGGTCTCGGTCGAGAGGGCTCGGCGCACGGCATCGAAGAGTACCTCAACTTGAAATATCTCAGCCTCGCCGGTCTGTAAGCGGCCCAGACGATGGTGCCAAGGTCCTGAAGATGGAGAGCGCATGTCCAGGGCGGGCATGCGCTCGCTGATGTAATGAAGCTTCCTGCAGCGCCGGGCTTGAGTGCCGCCCGATGTGGGCGATGGCCGCGTTACCCGCGTGAAATCGCAGTAGCGGGTGGCAAAGGAGGCCGTCGACAGATGCAGACTAACAAATACCGTGGATACACCCTGTGGGGCCATGCCATCCTTCAGCAGGACGACATCTTGCGACCGGAGCGCTTCGCCAGCAGCGGCACAATTATGCGCGACTCGAAGGTCGTGGCGGCGTCTGGGGTGCTCGACGCATTCGATACTGACGACGAGGCAGAATCAGCAGGTCTTGCGTGGTGTCGCGCGTGGGTCGATAGCCACGGTTAATGCGGGAAAGGCGCTGCGCCGTCGATTGCGTGGGCTATCGTCAAGCGAAACATAGAGCGGGCCTGACGCCGCATTGACATGTCGCATCTGTCACCAGGTTTGCTAAGCGAATGGGTTGATGGGGTACACCTTCTCGGGTTCCTTGACCCGTTCAAGCATCTGGACCTTAGACCAGTCCGCCACCTTAGCCTCCAGGCCCCGCACCACATTGGTTTTCCAGCGGCTGTATTCCAGCGTCACCGTTGAAGTTGGCACTGAACGCTGGGTGAAACCGGTACTGAAAGTATCCTGAGACTTCGGCTATTCGCTCAGGCGTATTTGAGTCCGTGTAGATGACCGACTCGGGCGAGAACGGAAGATACATGGTGATTTTACCAACTCGGTGCATGCGGCCCGTCTGGCGCATGCCGCTCGTCAAGAGTAGGCGTATCGTTGGGTGTCAGCTGCAGACTCAAAATTTTTTTGCAGGCAAATCTCCTTTGCTCGCAGCCACATTTCCGAGCTCGTCCTTCCCATGCGAAATCATCACCCCTGTTGCGCGGTATACATAGTGCTGCCCGTTCCGCGGTGCAGCCGCGCGACTGGTCGGACATCAACGGCAGCGGTCGCGGGACAATCGGTACTGTGGGATAGCCTTGAGACACCGGACAGGGTGGCGAAGTTAGCGCCCTGAGGCGAACGGCTGACGGGCGACGCTGGCTCCGAGGGGCATCTCACGATGCCTGGAACGTGTCTGAAGGCCTCGCTCAGGATAAGGCGGGGCTCAACTTCACCAAGGGGCATTCGCAAAAACAAGAGATGTACGCCAGAGAGAATGCTCAAACGTAGGAAGATGAAACAAGGGTTTAAGGGGTAGTGCGCTTACGCCGCGAGACGACGCTTGCAGCTCGGCCGCCGCCGGTCGTGCAAGATGTCCGAATGATTAGACCAATACCATTTCAGCCTGCTCCTGCCGCCGCTTCCACGCGGTTCTTCGGGCCCGGCTCTTGTCCCCAAGGCCCCGCAACCACAGCCCCCTTTCAACTTCGCGCCCACTGGATAACCGCTATAGGTCGATTGCATAACTGCGGCCTATAGCGCTGCGGTAACTTAGCCTCCAACAGACCGTTGCGGCGACTCCGGCTGATGCCACATAGCGGCGAATATTTCCATTGGACTAGAACGGCTCAATTACGTCCTGACAAAGACGTAGGACGGAGTCTTGCCCGGCTGAACAGACGCGTACGAAGGCAGACGAAGTCTCTAGTGCAGTGTTCGAAGGTGCCGTCTCATAGAACGGACCTCGATAAAGCGATTTACGACAACGTAAACACGAATTTTAAAAGGAGACAACATGACAACGATGCGTGCTGCACGTTTACATAAAGTTGGCGAGCAATTCAAAGTTGACGAAATTCCGGTCCCTGAGCCGCGCCCGACCGACGTGCTCGTCCGAGTCAGGGCATGTGGTGTGGTCCCAAACCTCCACAACGTAGTGGCCCACTATCCTGAGTGGTTTCCTTTCCTTCCTCTGCCCAAACTGCCGGCCATTTACGGACTTGATGCCGCCGGCGTGGTTGAGCGCGTGGGCAGTCACGTTCACGGCGTGAAACCCGGTGACCGCGTCTATGTGAATCCGGGGCTCTCGTGTGGAAGCTGTCCGGCGTGCCGACGACGCGACAACACTAACTGCCCGGCATATACCTTTCAGGGCTATTTCGGCTTCGGGCCGGGCTCGCAGCAAATTTTCGAAGACTATCCATACGGTGGCTTCGGCGAGTTCATGACCGCACCCGCTTCGAACCTTGTGAAGCTACCCGAATCAATCTCCTTCCAGCAGGGTGCACGGTTCGGCTACATCGGCACTGCATATGCAGGTCTTCGGAAAGCAGGTCTCGAGGCTTCGCAGACCCTGATTATCGACGGAGCGACTGGCACCTTAGGTCTGGGCGGCACGCTTTGCGCATTGGGCATGGGCGCCCGAAAAATCTTCGCGACGGGCAGAAACAAAGATTTGCTGGCGCAGCTGAAGGAATTGGACCCGGTCCGCATCCGGCCGGTTGTGCTTGGTGAACGAAGCGTGCATGACATCGTGATGGAAGAAACGGAAGGCTACGGTGTCGATGTGGTGCTTCAGGCGCTCGGCCCGCAGGCGCCGGTTACTGCCGTCCTTGACTCATTTTCGGCACTGCGGCGTGGCGGCAAAGCCGTTTCTGTCGGCGGTGTTTCCGACCCGATTCCGCTCGAGCCGTTTCCCCTGATGTGCCAGCAAAAATCGCTAATCGGCTCATTGTGGTTCACGCCGGCCGAGGGCGAAAACATGGCAGCGATGGCCGATTCTGGTGCTCTCGACCTCTCGGTCTTCGAGCATGAGGTATTTTCGCTTGAACAGATTAACGATGCGCTCGAGGCAGTGAATCACCGTCATGGTGGCTTCACGAACGTCGTCATTGACCCGACTCTCGTTTAATCGGATGGTAGCCATGATTCGACGCATCGTCACCGTCAACGACAAAGACGGGGCTTCTACCTTTCTGAGCGATGGACCATCGCCTTGGTGCGCATCGTTCAAGTCCATCCCGGGCTTCGAAGTGAACATGCTGTGGGCGACAGACGGGCGCGAGTCGCATGCGGACGCAGATTTCCCTGACCGCGGTGAGGACCCCCGTTCGTGGATTCCGGGTCCGAGCGGCAGCCTGGTGGTCGTTGTGACGTTTCCGCCTGACAGCGTGATGATGAGCGACCAGTTCGATGGCATGGCCGCGCATCAGGAGCAAATGGAAAAGCTGCCCGGTCTCGCCGAGCGCTTTGAGGCTGAAAATCCAGGTATGCATCGCACACCGACGTTGGACTATGGTGTAGTGCTGTCCGGGAAAATACGTCTTGAACTCGATGACGGTCAAACGAAAGACCTTCAAGCACATGACGTTGTCGTGCAACGGGGTACAAGGCATGCCTGGCGCAATCCTGGCTCTCACCCCGCGACGGTCCTCTTCGTGATGCTAGGCTCCCGGGAACCTAGTTAGGACCTGGTTAGCACAAGATTTCCTCATGCCGCTTCCTTGCGGTATGAGGTATTTGGACCCTCGCATCCCTTCGGCCTGATAGGCCGCGAATACGAATATTCGCACGCATACACCATCCTGCCGCCCTGGTTGCACGGATGAATCGTGTCAATGCTTTCATAATTAAATAGTTATCCTATGAAAAAAAATATTCTCATCGTGGCGCTATCAATGTTCCCGCTAGTGTCGCAGGCGCAAAGCTCTGTAACGCTATTCGGAATTCTTGATAACGGTATCAGCTACGTTAGCAATTCGGGCGGTCACTCGCTTGTCCAGATGGCGTCGGGCCTTCAGGCACCGAACCTTCTCGGGCTTCGTGGAATTGAAGACCTGGGCGGTGGCTTACAGGCCATATTCGTTATGGATTCGATGCCGAACCTCAATAATGGTACCGCCCAAGGTGGCGCGTTTTCCGGTCGGGAATCATACGTCGGTATCGCATCGTCCTTGGGCACCGTGACATTGGGACGGCAGTTTGACTACATGTTCGATAACCTGTCCGTTGAGCGATGGGGACACGAGATTCCATACGTGAGTTTTTACCAGCTTCCGGGCGGTCCATTTGCGAAATTGGGTACCCCTTTGGGGACTTTCGATTACACGAGAATTGCCGGGGGGGAAGCGACGCCGAATGCGGTGAAGTTCACCTCGAAGCATTATGACGGCTTCGATTTCGGCGCCATGTACGGATTCAGTAACCTCGCCGGTCAGACCGGAAGCAACAACCTGTCCAGTTTTGGGGCCAACTATGTCGCAGGTCCCCTCCGGCTGAATGCCGCCTACACTTATTCAAAGGAAGACGGGATTGACAATGGGCATTCCGGGATACGTAACTTTGGGGCCGGTGGGCGATACGATTTTGGCAAATTTGCTGTCGATTTTCTCTATGTGAACACGCGGAATACCTTTACCAACGCGCACGTGGACACCTACGAAGTGGGCGGGCTCTACACCTTCGCGCCAGACCTCTTTCTCTACGCAAATTACATCTACGCAAAGGGCAACGAGCAATTGACGAATAACCACTCTAACCAGGGCGGAGTCACTTTGGACTATCTGTTGTCGAAGCGCACAGACGTCTATGTCAATGCAATTTATCAGCGCGCTAGTGGAGGTGCGGATGCCTTCGCTTCAGTCAACGGTACGTTCGCGACATCTTCAAGCACGAATCAAACGGTGCTGCGTATTGGTGTGAAGACTTTGTTCTAGGAGCTAACGCATCTTCTTATCGGGTGCGCGGCCCGCCTTCGTAGCGGCCACGCACCATTGGACCTTCTGTTTGTCGGGCGAGCCATGGTACGTCAGTGCATATCGCGGAGATGCACTATTCGTCTACAACTTCCAATGTGGTGGCCGGCGCAGATTTGCTCGCGCGCTCGGCGCCCAGCCAAACGCCGCGGCCAAGGATTTCGTCCACCAGTTTGAAAATGAGCTGCTGCCCTTCCCGGACCGCCTGCGAGTGAGAGCGGGCGGAGTTCTCGCACAGCGCCCAGGTCATGTACATACCGCGAATCGGACTCCATGAAACCGCGTCCTCCCAACGTGCATTTCCGCTTATCGCACAGCAGGGTGTAACTGTTTCAGCGATGCCTTGGCGCGCTAGGTCAATCGTTAGCATCATCGCGTCAATTTCGAATTTGGTTTTGAAAGCAAAACCTCGTCGTGAAAGCGTATTCTCAATCTGAGTGCGAATGACGTTGGGCTTGCCTGGAAGGGCAAGTTGCAGATTATCCAGACGTGACAGTGGCACGGGTCGGTCAGAGCGTAGTTGTGCATCCTTCGCCGCCACGAGGATTAGGGGCTCCCGAATAAGGGGCGTGTGAACATAGCCCGCCGGCGGCGAACCCTCAAAAGGCACGATAGCCAAGTCCAGCATGCCAGAATGCATGACCTCTCTCAACTCGTGACTTGCACCTTCGTGCACACGCAAAGACACGCCCGGATATTGCGCGACAAGCTTCGCAATGTACTCGGATGTGAAGAGGTATTGCCACGAAGGAGGCAGGCCGACGGACAGCTGCCCTGCGGCGCGGTCACCAACCTGCTCGACCAATGTTGTCAGTTGTCGAAGGATGGGCCTTGCCCGCTCGAGCAACAGCGTACCCGCCTCCGTCAGCAACACACCACCTTGCGTGCGTGTGAACAGCTTCGCGCGAATCTGGTGTTCCAGAAGCGCGATATGTCGCGACAGCGCTGGCTGCGACAAGCGCAGGTCAGTGGCCGCCTTGTTGATGCTGCCGAGTTCGGCGACTCGAAGGAAATATTCAATTAGTCGCGAGTCCATCAGGGTGTCTCCTGCTACACCGCAGGCGACTAACCTGGGCGCTTGTTATCCATAAAGTGATTATGGCGCAAAAGCGGAGGCGACCCATGTCAGGGTTTGCCATGAGCCGGACAAACCGACTACTTTGAGTTCACGCATACGATGGGGTGGCGCTCCAAATCCCCGTTGTATAAGAGTTTTCAGCAGAAATATCGCTTCGGAAATTTTTAGTTTGGACTCATTTATCAGGGTTGTTACTGATAAACAGAAATCGGATGTCGACTATAGAAAAACCGCATTATTCGAATAACGAGCACGTCGCTACTATCAATCCATCGCATCTTGCTGCAAACGCCTCAACAGGCGAGCAAGCCAGACGTTGAAATGCGCCTCGACGCACAGCATTGACCATATGCCACAGCGCATGGAGACAGACCAAAAGGTCTGCTCGGGTCAGTGACAGGTACGAGCGCCATAGATAGGAGACAAACCGTGCCGCTGGCCGTATTGAGCGCATCGCATACCCCTCTGATGAGGGACGGAATTACGACCGATGAAGTCCGTGACGCAGTAAAGGCTGGCTTCAGCCAGCTCGCCGAACGCGCTGAAAACTTCAATCCGGACCTCGTTATCCAATTTGCGCCGGACCATTTCAATGGTTTTTTCTATGACGTCATGCCGAGCTTCTGCGTTGGCGTGAATGCGACCTCGATTGGTGACTGGGACACCGCGGTCGGCCGTCTGCCGGTGGCGTCAGCGGAGGCCCTGCAGCTTAGCGAGGCGCTGCTGAATGACGGTCTCGACGTAGCAGTGTCATACCAAATGGAAGTGGACCACGGGTTCGTACAAATCTGGGAAGAGATGTTTGGTTCCTTTGCGAAATATCCCTGCATTCCAATTTTCATCAACTGCGCAGCGCCGCCTCTTCCAACATTCAAGCGCGCTCGGCTTCTTGGCGAAGCTGTCGGTCGATTCGCGGCAGCTACCGGCAAGCGCGTTCTCTTTTCTGCCTCGGGCGGCCTGTCACATGACCCGCCGACACCGAGCATCGTTTCGGCACCGGACGATGTTAAGGCTCGTCTTATTGATGGACGCAACCCCACTCGGGAAATGCGGCATGCAAGGGAAGAGCGCGTTAGAGCCGCAGGAGTTCGTGCTCTGGAAGGTCACCCCAGCATCCTGCAGGTCGATGCGAACTGGGACAAGGACTTCATAGCCCAGTTGCAAGGCGGGAACCTGAGAGATTTCGATGCCTTGACCACTGCAGAAGTCCGAGAAAAAGCGGGCCGCGGCGGTCCCGAGGTCCTTGCCTGGGTGGCAGCATTCGCGGCCTTGTCCGTCGCAGGCGAGTACAAGGCGGACCTTCTTTACTACGAGGCCATCCAGGGTTGGATAGCCGGGATGGCAATGATGTTTGCCGAATCGAAAACACCGCGAGCGTAAAGCGTTAGTGGGACTTCAGGAGATAAGCCATGGGAATCAGAACCGGTCAGCAGTTTATCGACGGCCTCAAGAATCGTCCGCGCGACGTGTGGGTGCGTGGTGAACGTGTGGACGATGTCACCACTCACCCAGCCTTCAAGGGCGCTGTCGAACAACTCGCCGCGCTTTACGACACGCAGCATGACCCGGAACTGCAGGACAAAGTCACCTATGTCGTACCGGAAACAGGTGAGCGCGCAGGTCTCGCTTTCATGCCGGCGAAATCGGCCGCCGACCTTCGCAAGCGCCGGGAAGCCTATCGCATCTGGGCTGAGACGAATTTCGGTCTGATGGGGCGCTCGCCGGACTTCATGAACGTCACGCTGCTGGCGTTCTGGGAAGCGCGGCACGATTTTGCAAAGGGTGGCCAGCAGTACGCGGACAACATCGTGAAGTATTACGAGTACATCCGCGACAACGACCTGTTCCTTAGCCATGCGCTTATCACGCCGCAGAACGACCGCTCGAAGCAGTCATCCCAACTCGGCAACATGCATTTGCGGGTCGTAAAAGAAACTGACGAGGGCATTTACGTCAGCGGTGCGCGGATGATTGCTACGCTGGGCCCGGTGTCGGACGAAATGATTATGTACAACCTGCCCCAGTTCAAGACAGGGGACGAAGACCACGCGCTCATTTTTGCGGTGCCAACGGACGTCAAGGGAATGCGTCAGATTTCCCGAGACCCATACTACGTTGAGGCGCATGAGAGCTACGACCATCCGCTGTCGACGCGCTTCGAAGAAAACGATTCCCTGCTCATCTTCGATAACGTGTTCGTACCGTGGGACCGCGTCTTCTGCTATCGCCAGGTTGAACTTTCGAATCAACTGTACACGCACACCGGCTTGCGCAATCACACAGCGCATCAGACCAACACGCGTGCACTCGTCAAGATGCAGTTTTCGGTTGGTCTCGCTATCGCCGTTGCGAAGTCCATCAAGGCCGACCAGTTTCTGCACGTTCAGCAGATGTTGGGCGAATTGCTCGGATACATCGAGCAAGTGAAGAGCGCGCTCGTGCGCTCCGAGTACGAATCCGAACCCACCGAAGTGGGTACCGTCCGGCCTTGCCTCGCACCGTTGCAGGCAATCCGCACGATGCTCCCGACGGCTTATCCGCGAGTCGTCGAGGTCCTTCAAACGATTGGCGCAGGCGGCTTCATGCTGATGCCAAGCGGCGCGGACTTCCGCGCCCCTGAACTCTCCGAAGACCTCGCACTTTACTACCAGGGTGCTGGTGGCATGCCTTCGGTCGAGCGCGTGAAGCTCTTCAAGCTCGCATGGGACCTCGCAGGGGAAGCCTTCGGCCAGCGTCTCGTCCAGTACGAACGCTATTACGCAGGCGACCCGGTTCGCAACCTGGCCTTGAACTATCTCAGTAACCGCAATCCCGACATGCAGCGGCTTGTCGACAAAGCACTGGGGCTTGCGGGAGACCCCGACGGCGCGCCGGATTTGGCAACCGCAAACAACGAACTTGCTACGGAAGTGAACTCGTGAGCGATACCCGCCCCTCCAATTTCTCAAGCGTTTGGGCTGACCTGCGCGGCGTTTCTTTCAGCCAAGGTTTCATTGACGCCGGAGGAGTCAGGACGCGATACATGATGTCCGGTAGCCCCGACAAGCCGCTGCTGCTCTGTCTTCACGGCGTCGGCGGCCACGCAGAAGCCTACTCGCGCAACTTCGGCCCGCACGGCGAACACTTCTGGGTCGTGGCTATCGACATGCTCGGCCACGGTTGGACTGACAAGTCGGCAATCGACTACCAGGTGAAGGACTACGCGGACCATGTTCTCGCCGTGCTGAAGGCGCTGGGTCGTGAGCGTGCACACATCACCGGCGAATCGCTGGGCGGCTGGGTCGCGACCTACCTCGCAGTGCATAACCCCGAGGTCGTTGACCACCTCGTGTTGAACACCGCAGGCGGGTGGACTGCCCACCCCGAGGTCATGACGCGCCTGAAGAGCCTGTCGAATCAGGCAGCGGAAGACCCGAGCTGGGAACGCATCAAGACCCGTCTCGAATTCCTGATGTGCGACAAGAGCATGGTCAGTGATGACCTCATCGAGACGCGTCGCACTATCTACGCGCAACCAGGTTTCGCCGACACGATGAAACGAATCATGTGCCTCCAGGAGATGGAAATCCGTCGCCCGAACATGATTACCGAAGAGCAGTACCGGTCAATCAAGGCACCGTCGCTCGTGGTGTGGACTTCGCATGACCCGACGGCCACGCCGGCCGAGGGCAAGGAAATCTCGGAAATGATTCCGAACTGCAAGTACGTCGTGATGAACGAGTGCGGTCACTGGCCGCAGTTCGAAGATGCGGAGCTGTTCAATCGTCTCCACATCGACTTCCTGCTGGACAAGTGAGCAACGCCCGAGAACGAGGACTGAATCATGTCAGACACCAATCGAGCCGCTGACGCATCGACGTCAGACTCCAACGCGACTGGTAATGCATTTCGCCACGCGTTGGGTCATTTCGCGACCGGCATCACTGTGATTTCGGCGGTGGACGCGCAGAGCAAACCGTATGGCGCGACGGTCAGCTCGTTCTCATCGTTGTCCCTCGACCCGCCACTCATCCAGTGGAGTCTGACGACTAAGTCGTACTCGTATCCCATCTTCAGTCAGGCAAAGTACTTTGCGGTCAACATCCTCGCATCCGACCAGGAAGCCGTCTCGCGCATCTTCTGCAAACCGATTGACCGATTTTCTCAAGTCGAATCATCGGTGGGACTCGAAGGACTCCCTCTCGTCGCCGGTTGCCTCGGGTGGATTGAATGCAGTCTTGAGCGGCAAATCGAAGCCGGTGACCACACCATCTTCGTGGGACGCGTGATGCGCACGCGCGTGGCAGACAAGTCCCCGCTGGTCCATTGGCGCGGCTGCTATCACCCGCTTGAAGTCGACCCCATCTGCTAACCCTTCAGCGACACGAGTAATCAAAAGAGGTTTTCATGTCTGATGCAACCATCGACCGCCCAACTGGCAATGCAGCGAGTATCGAGGCGCTGGCCGCCGAACTGCGCAACTGCTACGAAACCGGGCAAACCATTGCTCCGCTGCGCTCGCGCGTAACGTCGGACGATGTCGACACGGCGTACGCCATTCAGGATGCGAACACGAAGTTCTTCGAGGCTCAGGGGCGCCGTCTGGTCGGTCGAAAAATCGGACTGACGTCAAAGGTCGTACAGGCGCAGTTGGGCGTAGACCAGCCGGACTTCGGAATGCTGTTTGCCGATATGGCCGCAGGCGAAGGCGAACCCATCGCAGTTAGCCGCCTTCATCAGCCCAAGATTGAAGCAGAAGTCGCACTCATTCTGGCCGAGGACCTCGACATCGAATCACCGACGCTTGCCGATTTGATTCGCGCGACCGCCTATGTTGTACCTGCGCTCGAAATCGTCGGCAGTCGGATTGCCAACTGGGACATCCGCTTTTTTGACACCGTAGCCGACAACGCGTCGTCTGGACTGTTCGTACTCGGCGGCCCCGCCCGCCGTATTCAAGACCTGGACTTGCGTGGCCTCCAAATGACCATGCGCCGCGACCATGATGGCGTGACGACCGGTCCGAACGTCGTTTCGACAGGCAGTGGCGCAGCTTGCCTTGGCCATCCGCTGAACGCGGCAGTGTGGCTTGCGGGTGAAATTGCCAGCCGTGGCCGCCCCCTCAGAGCCGGTGACGTCGTGTTGACCGGCGCACTGGGCCCGATGGTTCCAGTTACCGCT
Organism: Paraburkholderia sp. BL25I1N1; assembly: GCF_003002025.1. Lineage (GTDB taxonomy): Bacteria > Pseudomonadota > Gammaproteobacteria > Burkholderiales > Burkholderiaceae > Paraburkholderia. Next base: position 238,958 of record NZ_PVZB01000008.1, on the reverse strand, counting down.
GGTGACACGTTTGTCGCTCAATTGTCCGGACTCGGCGAAGTCACGGCGAAATTCGTTTAAGAGGTCTCCAATGTCCAAAACCAAGGTAGCCATCATCGGTTCCGGCAATATCGGCACTGACCTGATGATTAAGGTGCTTCGCCTGTCCGACGTTCTCGAAATGGGCGCGTTTGTCGGCATTGACCCGGAGTCCGACGGCCTGAAGCGTGCCGAGCGCATGGGTGTGCCCATCACCGCTGAAGGCATCGACGGCCTGACGCGTCTGCCGAATTTCGACGAAATCAAAATCGTCTTCGACGCGACGTCGGCTGGCGCACACAAGAAGCATGATGCCGTACTGCAGTCGTTCGGCAAGCGCGTTATCGACCTCACACCGGCAGCGATTGGTCCCTTCACGGTGCCGTGCGTGAATGGTGAGCAGAACCTTGATGCTCCGAACGTCAATATGGTCACGTGCGGTGGCCAGGCCACGATTCCAATCGTTGCGGCAGTCAGCCAGGTCGCGAATGTTCCGTACGCAGAAATCGTTGCATCGATTTCGTCGCGCTCCGCTGGTCCGGGCACTCGCGCCAACATTGACGAGTTTACCGAGACAACTTCGCAAGCAATCGAGAAGGTCGGTGGTGCAAAGCGCGGCAAGGCAATCATCGTGCTGAATCCCGCTGAGCCGCCGCTCATCATGCGCGACACCGTTTATTGCCTTTGCGAAAGCACGGATGAAGCCGCGGTCACTGCGTCAATTGAAGCGACCGTCGCGAAGGTCAAGTCATACGTTCCTGGCTACCGGATGAAGCAAAAGGTCCAGTTCCAGCACTACACCGACGAAAACCCGCTTTTCATCGCGGAAATGGACCGCTCCTTCACTGGGATGAAGGTCACCGTGTTCCTTGAAGTCGAAGGCGCTGCCCACTACCTGCCCGCATATGCGGGCAACCTGGACATCATGACGTCGGCGGCATTGGCCACGGCTGAGAGCATTGTCCGTCGCCAGAAACTCGAAAGCACCGCAGCGGAGGCCGTATGAGCAATGAAATCAAATCCAAGCTGTATATCCAGGATGTGACGCTGCGGGATGGCATGCACGCGATTCGCCATCAATACAGCCTCGACCATGTCCGTGCAATCGCTCGTGCGCTTGACGCAGCGAAAGTAGATGCGATTGAAGTTGCTCACGGCGACGGTCTCGCTGGCTCGAGCTTCAACTATGGCTTTGGCGCTTGCACGGATTGGGCATGGATTGAGGCAACCGCTGAGGTCATCACTCATGCCAAGCTGACCACGCTGCTCATTCCTGGCATCGGCACGACGCACGACCTCAAGCGAGCATATGAATCCGGCGTGCGCTCCGTTCGAGTCGCGACGCATTGCACGGAAGCAGACGTTTCGAAGCAGCACATCGAGTACGCCCGCGAACTGGGCATGGATGTTTCGGGCTTTCTGATGATGTCGCACATGCTCGAACCAGCCAAGCTCGCCCAGCAGGCGAAGCTCATGGAATCGTACGGCGCTCACTGCGTCTACGTGACCGACTCCGGTGGCGCGATGACGATGGATGATGTGACCGCACGCTTTCGGGCTTACGACGAAGTGCTCAAGCCTGACACCGAACGCGGCATTCACGCTCACCACAATCTGTCGCTTGGCGTGGCCAATTCGATTGCCGCGGTCCAGAACGGCGCTATCCGCGTCGACGCAAGTCTGGCAGGTATGGGGGCCGGTGCCGGAAACGCTCCCCTCGAAGTGTTCATCGCGGCGGCCGACGTATATGGCTGGGAGCACGGCACAGACTTGTTTGCGCTGATGGATGCTGCTGAAGAACTGGTGCGCCCATTGCAGGACCGCCCGGTCCGCGTGGACCGCGAAACTCTGAGCCTTGGTTACGCCGGCGTCTACTCGAGCTTCCTGCGTCATGCCGAAACTGCCGCTAAGCAATACGGTCTCGATACGCGGACCATTCTCATCGAGCTTGGCAAGCGAAAGATGGTCGGCGGCCAGGAAGACATGATTGTCGACGTTGCGCTCGACCTGGTGCAGCGACAGCAACAGACAGTTTGACGATAAAGCGAAGGTACACGCCGGGTCGTGACGGTCCGGCGACAAAGAAATTAAGGGTTCAGCCCATCCAGATTGGAGGCAGACATGTATCGCTATATCGCGTCAAATTCCGGGATGAGCGTGCTCGGCAAAGTGAGCTTGCTGAGAAATCTGGCGCTCCAATCCGTTGCTATTCGTGGATTACGGCTTCGTCTTAATCGACCGTATCAAACCTGGAGTCGCGAAGCTGCAGATGGGTGCATGTATAGACGTGCAGCCGCAGCCCGAGACCCTGGATGCTGTTTGATTGAATATTAGAAGTCTGGAAATCCATCATGGAAAACACCACTGAATTTGACACTGACGTCATCGTTGTCGGCTCTGGCCCGATGGGTGTCACGACCGCGTTGGCATTGGCGACGTACGGGGCACGCGCACACATGGTCTCGCGGTTCAATTGGGTTGCTGATACACCACGCGCGCACATCACCAACCAGCGCACGATGGAAGTGTATCGGGACCTCGGAATCGAGGAAGACGTGCTTCGCTATGCCACGCCGTGGGACGAAATGGGCGACAGCCTCATTGCCACCAGTCTGGCCGGCGAAGAACTGGTTCGTCTGCGCTCGTGGGGCACGGGCGACGCGCGCAGAGGAGACTATCTCAAGGGTAGCCCCTGCGGAATGGTTGATATAACGCAGCCGAACGTGGAGCCGGTTCTTTTCAAGAATGCTGCGCATCGCGGCGTCACCTACTCGGCGAACACGGAGTACCTCTCGCACGAGCAGGATGAGAGCGGCGTAACCGTAAAGTTGCAGGACCGCCTCAATGGCCGCGAATATTCGATGCGTGCCAAATACCTGGTCGGTGCCGACGGAGCCCGTTCGAAGATTGTCGATGAAATCGGACTGAAAATCGAAGGCGAGATGGCACGAGCGGGAACCGCCTACGTCATTTTCAATGCGGACCTCACTCGATATGCGAAGCATCGCCCGAGCATCCTGCATTGGATTGTGAGCCCGGATGCTAGCTTCGGCGAAATCGGTTTGGGATTGCTCCGTGCGGTGAAGCCTTGGACCCAATGGATTGCCGGTTGGGGTTTCGACATCTCAAAAGGCGAGCCGGACCTGAGTGACGAAACCGTTCTCGGCAAGATTCGGGTTCTCGTTGGTGACCCGAACCTCGAGGTTGAGGTTGTCCGGAAGTCCACATGGTATGTGAACCAGGCCTACGCGACGACGTATTCGAAGGGGCGCGTGTTCGCCGGTGGCGACGCGACCCACCGGCATCCCCCATCGAGCGGCCTTGGTCTGAACACCTGCGTTCAGGATGCGTTCAATCTCGCATGGAAGCTGGCCTATGTTCTGAAGGGCTATGCAGGCGAGCGCCTCCTCGATACCTACTCCGACGAGCGTGCGCCCGTTGGCAAGCAGATTGTGTTGCGAGCAAACCAGTCGCGACTGGACTTTGCACCTCTCAAAGCAGTCTTCAGTGTTGAAGGCGCGGAAAATCCGGTGGCCGCTGGCATCGCTCGATTCAAGGACCCCGGCCCCGAAGGTGCTCGGGCGCGTCAGGCGGTTCAGGAAGGTCTGGACCTCAAGAATCGCGAATTCAACGCGCAAGGCGTCGAGATGAATCAGCGCTACGCCTCGACTGCAGTCGTTCCCGACCCGCAACTTGGTCCCGAGGAGTGGAAACAGGACAAGGAGCTTTACCTGCAGGCAACAACGCGACCCGGGGCAAAGATTCCGCATGCGTGGCTAATCGACAAGCATGGAATTCGGATTTCGACGCTTGACGTCACAGGTAAGGGCAAGTTCTCCCTCGTAACCGGATTGTCTGGGGGCGCATGGGCAAAAGCAGCGGAAGCTCTGGGTTTGCCATTTCTGCGAACTGTCGTGACTGGTGCCAAAGGCTCGGAAGACCCGTATTGCGACTGGCAACGTCAGCGCGAAATCGCTGAGGCTGGCGCGCTTCTCGTTCGCCCGGACGGATACATCGCATGGCGGCAGACCGAGAACGTCTTTGATGTAGGTATGGCGCGGGAGCTCCTGACGTCTGCCTTGTCTCATGTGCTGGCAAACCACTGACCGGACGCTTCGGTCCTGATGTCTCGAGACCGATGTTGAAGTACCTAGGAGAAAGGAACCGACTATGGGCACGCAAAGCCAATTGACCGAAGCGGGAACAAGTAAGCTTGTTCGCGTCAAAGAGGGCGACCTCGACCTCCAGATTCACTACAACGACATGGGCCAAGGTCGTGAGACCGTCGTCATGCTCCACGGCTCAGGCCCCGGCGCAAGCGGGTGGGCTAATTTCAACCGCAATCTCGAACCGCTGGTCGAACGCGGCTATCGGGTCATCCTGATGGACTGCCCGGGTTGGAGCAAAAGTGACCCAGTCGTCTGCACCGGGTCGCGCTCGGAATTGAACGCTCGAGCCCTCAAAGGGCTGCTCGACGCAATCGACGTGCAGGGGCCGGTTCACATCATCGGTAATTCGATGGGAGCCCACGCAGCAGTCGCGTTCGCGCTTGCGAATCCGGCGCGCGTAGGAAAACTCGTCCTGATGGGCGGAGGAACGGGAGGGCCGAGCCAATTCGTTCCAATGCCGACTGAAGGCATCAAGCTACTTCAGGGTCTCTATCGTGAACCGACGATTGAGAATCTCAAGAAGATGATGAACGTGTTTGTCTACGACGCAAGTAGCCTGACCGAAGACCTGTTCCAGGGCCGGCTGGATAACATGCTTGCCCGCAAAGACCATCTTGAAAATTTCGTTAAAAGTCTGGCTGCGAATCCGAAACAGTTTCCGGACGTCGGTCACCGGTTGTCGGAGGTCAAATCGGACACGCTCATCATCTGGGGCCGTGATGACCGTTTTGTTCCGATGGACGTAGGGCTAAGGCTTCTGTGGGGCATGCCTAACGCTGAGTTTCACATCTTCAACCGGTGCGGTCACTGGGCCCAATGGGAGCATGCGGACAAGTTCAATCGCATGGTTCTCGATTTCTTGACGCACTAGACGGGATGGGGCGCTCGTAACGGCGGGTTAGGGTCTACGCGGATAACGCGCATGCGGATAACGCATATAGCCCGACGGCATTATCCACGCAAACGGCGCCCACGTAGTATCGGTATGAAAGGGATGGCGGCCAGCGAGTTAGCCGGGACCATGGCTCTCATTTATGGCTCCGCTGAATATTCGCCCCCTCGCCAAAAAAAGCGGTTCTGGAGACAATTGAAGTACGGAGGCAGGTATGCAGCAATACGCAGGCAATATCTCTGAAGCGAGTTCGATTAAGAGGAGTGCATATCGAAAGATTTGGCTTCGAATCATCCCGTTGCTGTTTGTGTGTTACGGGTTCGCATTCATCGACCGAATCAACATCGGTTTCACAAAGCTCCAGATGAGCGACGCGCTGGGTATCAACGCGACCTGGTACGGTATTGCTGCTGGAGCGTTCTTTATCACCTATGCCTTTTGCGAAGTGCCGAGCAATCTGGTGCTGGCGAAGTGGGGTGCGCGCCGTACATTCGTACGAATCATGGTTCTGTGGGGCTTGGCAACCGCGGTCACGGCGTTCATTACCAATGTCGGTCATCTCATTACGCTGCGACTTCTGCTGGGTGCGTTTGAGGCGGGCTTCCTCCCCGGCATCGTTCTCTACTTCACCTACTGGTTTCCGTTCCGGATGCGGGCGCGAGCCACCGCTGTCATTTTCGTGGCAAATGCCGTAGCAGGCTCCGTTGCCGCACCTCTGAGTGGGTGGATTCTTACCTCATTCGATGGGGCGTTGGGTCTTGCAGGCTGGCGCTGGGTCTTTCTCATCGAAGGTATTCCCGCCTGCGCGCTTGGATTTGTCTGCCTCTACTTCCTCAGAAATCGCCCGCAGGACGCCGAGTGGCTGACGGCAGAAGAGAAGGCGGCTGTCGCGGCCGACCTTGCAAGCGAAGAGGCGCCGGTCCATGAGCATCTGTCGAAGGGCGTCGCGAAAGAGATTCTGTCGAACCCCATCAACTACCTGGTGGCGTTCCTTTTCTTCACCGCTGCCTGCAGCAACTATCTGCTCTTCTTCTGGCTTCCGACCATTGTGAAGGAAAGCGGAATTACCTCGCTGGTTAGCGTTGGTTTCCTTACAGCGATTCCGCTGGCGATGGGTTTCGTTGGTGCGATTCTTGTCAGCTGGAGCTCCGATGCTTTGCGGGAACGCCGCTGGCATCTTGTGTTCTGTTTCTGTCTGATTGCGTTTGGTCTCATCGCAAGCACCCTTGCGACAGAGTCCCGGACGTTAATGCTTACGGCGTTTGCGGTAGCGAGTTTTGGAACGGGCGCGAGTGGGCCGTTAATTTTCTCGATTCCGCCGAGCTATCTGAGCAAGAGAGCCGCACCGGCTGGCATCGCATTCATCAGCATGCTGGGGAACATCGCGGGCTTTGCGAGTCCCCCGCTTCTCGGATACATCAAGACAGTCACCGGCAGTCTGGCAGGCGGCGTCATGGCCATTGCTCTGCTCGCAGCCGTCGGAGCGCTGCTCGCGGCGATGGCTTTCCAGAAGCGCACAGAAGCCATTGCGCAGACCCGGTTGACGTAACGACGGGATTTAATGTGAAAGCGGTGCGGGCGCGAGTTGATTTGGAATGAGTCCCGCATCGACCAAGTTGACTGGCCTGCAGCGAATTCATCGTGTATCGGGTGCGATGAGTAAAGGTGTATCGGGATGCGACTGCTACATACGGTAGAGCCATCCGGGTGGGCGACCATTAGGTCTTTATTTTTTTCGCTTATCCACTGACATGCTAGTACGACAGCGCGTGGTGGCGGAGCAAACGGTCGCATCAATAGCGCGACGGATAGGTATCAAACGGAGGATTCAGTGAGCCAGACAGAAGCGATTGAGAACAAGGTGAATGACGCAGCAGAAGTCGAGGCTGCACCGAGCGTCGAAACGGTAGCGGATGTCCTTGCTGCCGCACTGGGCAGGCATGAAGTGACACATGTATTCGGACAGAGCATTCCAGCTGCCTTCTTTGTGGTCGCGCACAAGTTCGGTATCCGTCAAGTGAGCTATCGCACTGAAAATGCGGGTGGCGCGATGGCCGATGGCTATGCACGCATTTCCGGAAAAGTTGGCGTCGTCGCGGCACAGAACGGCCCTGCTGCTACGTTGCTCGTTGCGCCGCTAGCTGAGGCGTTGAAAGCATCGGTCCCGCTTGTCGCCATTGTCCAGGACGTTCCAACCAGCATGGTTGACCGCAACGCGTTCCAGGAACTCGACCATGTCGCCCTGTTCGGGCCCGTCGCGAAATGGGTTCGAAGGGTGACCGATGCGACCCGAATCGACGACTACGTCGATGCTGCTTTCACTGCTGCAACGAGCGGCCGGCCTGGCCCTGCTGTCCTGATTTTGCCGATGGACCTGTTGAGGAAGCCAGCTGCTTCCAGCAATCGGACCGCCAGCCTTGGTCGGTTTCCTCTCGACCGCTACCAGCCGTCTTCGGACGCGGTTGGTGAAGTCGCAAAAATGATTGCAGCCTCGAGGCGACCGTACGTGCTTGCAGGTGGTGGAGTTCATCTGTCGGGTGCGAGCGAGGCACTGGCCCAACTGAGCGAACTGGCAGCGATTCCCGTTGCGACGACGAACATGGGCAAAGGGGTCATGGACGAAACCTCGCCGTTGTCGCTGGGCGTGTTTGGCAATTGCACGGGCGCCGGAACTATGCCGCGCCACTTGGGGACGATGCTTGCGGACGCAGACCTGGTCATTCTCGCCGGCACACGCACTAACCAGAACGGCACTGACTCCTGGAAAGCCATCCCTACGTCCGCAAAACTGGTCCACATCGATATTGACCCGCAGGAAATCGGGCGGACGTACGAAACTACCCGATTGATGGGCGACGTCAAACTGACCCTCGAAGCGTTGACGGATGAACTCAAGAAACTCGAGTTACCGTTCGCCGGTAAGCGCCATCTGACACTTTCCAGTGAAATTCAGCATGCTCGCGCCGAAGTCGCGAAGGAACGCGCCCAAATCAGCGCAGGACGGCCCGGTGCCATCCGACCTGAAGCCATCATGTTCGAACTCGACAAGCTGATTCGTCCGGACGACATCGTTGTTGCCGATGCTAGCTATTCGACAAACTGGGCCAACACGTTCCTGACCGCACGGAAGAACGGTGCCCGGTTCCTTACGCCGCGCGGACTTGCGGGCTTGGGCTGGGGCTTTCCAATGGCCATTGGCGCCAAGGCAGCAGTGCCAGGCGCACGTGTGTTCGCGCTAGAAGGCGATGGTGGGTTTGGCCACTGCTGGTCGGAGCTTGAGAGCGCGCGGCGGATGGGGCTGCCGGTCATCCTGATTGTGCTGAACAACAGCATTCTTGGATACGAATTCCATGCGGAAAACGTCCACTACGGCATGCACACGGATGCCTGCAGCTTCGGCAGCGTGGACCACGCAGCAATTGCACGGGCGACTGGTTGCTTCGGCGAACGTGTCGAAGACCCGAAGGACATCGCGGCAGCACTGGAGCGTGCTATCGCCTTCAACGGTCCCGCCGTACTCGACATCATTACGGATTCGAACGCGTTTCCGCCGCTGTCTCTGTTTTCTGGTGACAGCAATCCGGCAGCACGCGATTTCCCTGAGGTAGGTCTGTCATGACAATTGAAGAACGCAAGGTTTGCTGGGTTACGGGCGCGTCGAGCGGAATTGGGCTCGCGGCAGCGAAGGCCCTGCTCAGCGACGGGCACTTTGTGGTCATTTCGGCGCGCGGAGAGCAAGGGCTCTCCGAGGCACTCGCAGAGCTTCACAAAATTGGACCGAATGCTGCTGCAGTCGCGGTCGACGTAACCGTCGCAGCCGATGTAGCAGCTGCAGCGAAGCGCATTTCGTCCGAGTACGGAAGAATCAGTGTTCTTGTCGCCAATGCGGGTATGAACATCGGCGCTCGCGCATGGGGCGAAGTCTCGGTCGAGGATTTTGACCGTGTCACCAACATCAACTTAAATGGTGTCTTCTACACCATCGACGCGGTGCTGCCAGGAATGCGAGAGCATTCCGATGGCCTCGTTGTTAACATCAGTTCTTGGGCTGGTCGGTTCATTTCTGCGAAACCAGGGCCTGCGTACTCGGCCGCAAAAGCGGCGGTAGTAGCGATGACGACGAGTTTGAACGCATCGGAGTTCCGCAACGGTGTTCGTGCTTGCGCCCTTTGTCCGGCGGAGGTCGCAACCCCTGCAATGCTGCGTCGCAAAGTACCCCCGACTGACATCGAGCTTCGCCGGATGCTCCAGCCGGCCGATATAGCGTCTGCAGTGCGATACGTGGTCAGCATGCCTGCACACGTCTGTATCAACGAACTCGTTATCTCGCCGGTCTGGAACGGGGCGTACGGAGCCGCGTGACTGGACGAGCGGCAGGCGCTGTCGCATCCATCCGCGTTCGTTCTTCGGCTGGTGACCGGCGTCGTGGCAAATGCTTCGACGCCGGGTGCAAGAGCATCGTCAAACGAAAGGTCAACGACAAGATGAAAGGTTTCGTCGGCAGCATCGTCGCTATCGTGACTCCAATGCACGAGGATGGCTCAATTGACTACGAGTCGTTTGGGTCTCTCATCGACTGGCACATCGAAAGCGGGACCGACGCAATATGCGTGGCGGGAACGACGGGCGAAGCGTCCACGCTATCCTTCGAAGAACATCGGGCCGTGTCTGAGTTCGCAGTTAGTCGTGTGGCGCTCAGGTGTCCAGTTATGGTCGGAGCTGGGTCGAATTCCACGCGCGAAGCAATCGAACTGACCTCAATGGCGAAAGACGTAGGCGCGGATGCAACGTTGCAGGTTACGCCGTACTACGTGCGGCCGTCGCAGGAAGGGCTTTATAGGCATTTCGCCACGGTCGCAGAATCCGTTGACCTGCCGATGATGCTTTACAACGTGCCGAGCAGGACAGGCACTGACCTCGACGTCGGAACGACTATGCGCCTTGCGCAAGTCCCGGGAATCATCGGGCTGAAAGATGCAACGGCCAACCTGGAACGCGGCGGTATGTTGCTGCGCTTGCGTCCGGAGGGATTCAAAGTCGTCTCCGGCGATGACGCCACCTCCGTGCCGCTGATGTTGCTAGGTGGCGACGGCACTATCAGCGTGAGCGCGAACGTGGTTCCGGCTGCTGCTGCGCGAGTCAGCGCTCTTGCTCGAAGCGGAAATGCCAAAGACGCCGCAACGCTCCATTTGAAGTTGCTCCCTTTACACAGTGCCCTGTTTGTTGAAAACAGTCCGGCACCAACTAAATGGGCATTGGCGAGGCTCGGGCGGTCCTCGCCAGCCTGCCGGTTACCTATTACTGAACTGTCCGACGGCTCACATGCAATCTTGCTTGATGCGATGGAGCAAGCCGGGGTGTTCAGCGAAACGAACTCAAAAAGCGGGAGTTTGCAATGATTGTCGAAATGAGAACGTATACCTTCCAGCCGGGCAAGCTCCGTGAATGGTTGCCGTATTTCGAGAAAGAGAGATTTCCGATTCAACAGAAACACTTGGGGAAGCTGCTTGGCTATTACACGGCTGACACTGGCGAACTTAATCAGGTGGTTCAGTTGTGGGCGTACGAGACTTTCGAAGACCGCGCCGCGCGGCGCGCGGCATTGTGGTCCGACCCGGAGTGGCTGAATCCGTCGAAGTCGACAATGCACATGATTGTCAAGCAGGAAAGCAAACTGCTTTTGCCGACAGCATTCTCGCCAAAGGTCTGACTGTTCGAGAAGCCATCGCGAGGTAATTTCGGCGAGCGCGCCGCTCCGCATGCGGCGGCGCCGAGTCGAATATCGGAATATCAGGAGTGAAACGATGCTTAAATCATTAGGATACCTAGGCGTTAATACAACCGATGTTGAAGGTTGGAGAAAATACGGAACTTCGTTTCTCGGCATGCAGGCTGCCAAGAGCGATGGTCAGGCCCTGAGCTTCAGGATGGATGGCGCACAGCAGCGATTGACGGTCGCCGAAGCCAGCCATAACGGACTTTCGCATATGGGTTGGGAGGTGGATGGCGCGGTTGCGCTTGATGCCCTCGCGGCGCGGCTTGAGCGCGCGGGAGTGAGTGTTCGGCATGGCTCGAATGAACTATGTGAACAGCGTCGGGTGACGGACCTAATTGTGTTCTCTGACCCGGTAGGGAATCGGCTGGAAGCTTTTTACGGTCTTGGTGTCGCTTCCGAACCATTCATCCCGGGTCGCACGATGTCAGGGTTCCGGACCGGCGACATGGGCATTGGACATGCGGTGTTGATGGTGCCCGACGCAACTGCGGTGCTTGCCTTCTACCGTGAAGTCCTCGGTTTCCGGCTGAGTGATTACTTCGAGCGGCCATTCAAGGCTTTTTTCTTGCACCTGAATCAACGCCATCACAGCCTCGCGATTCTCCAGATGGGGACGCCCGGCATTCACCACCTCATGTTCGAGACGTTGAGCCTTGACGACGTTGGACAGGCTTACGACCTGGCTCTGGTAGACGAAGGGCGAATTGCTACGACCATCGGTCGGCACACCAACGACCAGGTTGTCTCCTTCTATGCGAGAAGCCCCTCCGGTTTTCTGGTGGAGTGTGGCTGGGGCGGCCTCAGCGTCGATGTCGACACCTGGAAGCCCTACGAGGTGGTGCATGGCCCTAGCCTGTGGGGACACGACCGCGACTGGTTGCCGCCCGAGAAGCAGGAAGAGGCAAGGCAAATCCGCTTCGCCGCGGCGAGAAACGGTGCACGCGCTCCCGTCCACGTTATCGACGGCTTGTACGACGCGTCGCCTACCTGACTTCTCATTCGGGTCATCTAGCCGCTCAATGTTCGAAACCGTCACGTGTACGCGCCACTCTTATGAAGGTTGACATGGCCATAGCCTCCGACGACAGCCGCCTGCGGCGCATATACGGGGAAACAGACCTCTCAGCCCAGCCAGAGCGCCGGGCCGAATGGGTCTACCAGGAGCTGCTCAGGAGATTCGTCTCGGGTCAATACAGCTTTGGCGAACGAATCTCTGTCAAGGATTTGAGCGCTGAGACGGGCGTGAGCCGACAGCCCGTGATGACGGCAATGCTGAAGCTGAGTCTCGCAGGCTTTGTGAAAATCCGACCTCAGGTCGGTTGCGAAGTCATTACCCCCACCAGCAGCGAGATAACCGACTTCTTCCTGATGTTCGGAAGAATGGAGTCATTGATGGCGGAGCTGGCTGCAACTCGCAAAACACCGGAACACATCAACCGCCTGCACCTGACCAACCGGCAAATCGCGATGCTGCAAGAATCGCCAGCGGCCAGCGGAGAAGCATTCCGAGTGCTGAACCGGGATTTTCATTCCACGATTCATTCGGCCGCTGCCGCGCCAGGGGTCCATCGCTTCATTGTTCAGCAATGGGAGATGGCTGACTTTTTCCTGGCTCAAGCCGACGCCTTCGCCGACCACCTGGAAGGCGCCGTCGCCGAACATTTGGAGATGATTGACGCGATTGATTCCGGCTCAGGACAACGCGCGTCCCAACTGACGCAAGAACACATTGCGAACTTCTGCACGCTTGTGCTCAACAGGCTGGCGGCCTGAGGCGCCCCCCATCCTCGCTCGAAATGATTGTTTTGTTGTTCCCGAGGTATGCAGATGCCATTCGGCAGGTAACGACGCCGGAATGGTCCCACTTAGAGGAAAGGAGACGAAGGACATGGAAAAGATGCGCGCAGCACGACTTCATCAGATTGGTAACCCCATGGAGATTGACGAGATTCCTGTACCTACTCCCGAAGTAGACCAGGTTCTGGTCCGCGTCGAAGCATGCGGTGTTGTTCCCAATCTTGGCAACGTAATCAAGAACTACCCGATTTGGTTCCCAGACCTCCCGCTGCCAGCACTTCCGGCCATCTTCGGGCTAGACCCAGCTGGCGTCGTTGTTGCCGTTGGTAAGCGTGTCTTTGATTTCAAGGAAGGCGACCGGGTCTACGTCAATCCGGGGCGCGCATGCGGAGCATGTCGTAGCTGCCGTGCCAACGACGCGTTGAGTTGCGAGCGCTTTGCTTTTTCGGGCTACTTTGGGTTCTCGGCGCAGGCTAACGAATTGCTACGCCATTATCCATACGGCGGCTTCGCCGAATATATGACGGCTCCGCAACAGAGTCTGGTTCGTCTGCCTGACTCAGTGACCTTCGACCAGGCCGCTCGCTTCGGTTACCTGGGGACTGCCTACGCCGCACTTGCGCGGGTAAATGCAGGCCCGGGGCAGACGGTCATCATCAATGGGGCCACCGGCACCCTCGGGCTAGGAGCCGTTCTGCTTGCACTGGCTCGCGGGACGACCAAAATCCTCGCAGTGGCTCGTGACATGAGGCTGCTGCAGCGGGTCGAAGAACTATCGCCCAGACGAGTTGAGATTTTCTCGACTACCTCAGGTCAGTCACTGGCCGACTGGGCTGCGGCATGTACTGGAGGCAAAGGCGTCGATGCGGTCGTAGACACACTCGGTCCCGGAACGCCGTCGAAGGCTGTCACCGATGCGCTCGATTGCTTACGTCGTGGTGCGAAAGCGGTGAACGTCGGTGGTGTTTCTGAGCTGGTTCCGATGAACCTGTTCAAGCTAATGGCGGCGCAGATTCAATGGAACGGTTCGAACTGGTTCAGCGCAGCGCAAGGACAGGACATGGCGGATATGGCGGCATGCGGGCTGCTCGACCTGTCGGTTTTTGAAACGACCGCTTTTCCGCTCGACCGTGTCAATGATGCGCTGTCCACAATCGGTGGCCGCAACGGCGGATTCACCAACTTTGTCGTAAAGCCTCAGCACTAACGGCCGAGCTCTCGGTGGGCGCCCGCCGTCGGCACGCTGGCCTCGTGCTTGGCTACGGGCCGGTGTCTTCCCGGCCGCCCAAGAGCGAGCGTCGAGGCTAGCCTTGAGATACCGGACAGGGTGGTAAAGTTAGCGCCCTGAGGCCAACGGCTGACGGGCGACGCTGGCTCCGAGGGGCATTCACAAAAACAAGAGATGTACACGAGAGAGAATGCTGCAACTCGGCCGAGAAGCATCGGCCCGTACTCGCAAGCCATCGCAAAGGACGGTTTTCTCCTGCCGAGAAGCACCAATCTGCAGGAGCCGGTTACAGCGTCAGGAGTTCTTCCGTGATAACGAGGAAACGCTCGATGTCGGCGCGTGAATGACAGTGAAGCGGTGAGAGCCGTACGGCACTTTTCAAGCCAAACGACTTAAGCATCCGTCCTGAGTACACGCTGGTCTCAACCCGTTCGTAGACGATAACGCCTCGCCTCTCATATTCGCGCACCGCCTCAGTTGCTTCGAGGTTTGAGAAGCCAATGCCTACTATAAGGTCGCGACGAGTGAAGTCGTCATGGTCCCAATACACCTCGACACCAGGCATATGCCTTAAGCCTCGCTGCGCGCCTTGCCCGTCAAGTAATGCCAAGAGGAGAGCTCGTTCTTGCAGTTCGATGCGACGCATGCCTTCGAGAAACAGTGCACGACGGTCCTCCGAGTCGTTAAAGCGCGCGCCTAGCCAAGCGACATAGTCGACGATTTTGGTCACCATCGCGAACTGGCCCGGAGTCGGGGTGCCTAATTGCCATGCATCTTGTGGCTTTGCGAGAAGTCGATGATGAGGAAACTTAGCAACTCGCGGAGAAAGCCATGCAATACCCGAGCCGCGGCAGCCAAAAAACTTGTACGGTGCGAAGTTGATACCGTCGACAGGTGTCTTCTGGAGGTCTATCACGCCATGGGGCGCATGCTGGACCGCGTCCACGACGATGTAAAGGTCCTGATTCTTCGCTCTCGCTTTCTCGACGATGTCCGCGAGGTCAAACTTAGCTCCCGAGATGTTGGACGCGTACATGACGCTGAGTAGAACGGTATCGCCATCTACCAGCTTTACAATATCGTCGACGTCAACACCCCCCGTTTCAGGGTTACTTGGTGCGACCCGCAACTCCCTCTCTGTACGCTCGCAATACATCTTCATCGAGTCAAACGATGACGGATGCTCGAGGATAGTCGTAACGGCATTGCCTCCCGGGACGTTCTCCATGATGGCTCGCACCATGTCAAACATCGCCTCAGACGCCGTCAGCGCTGTGAAGATGCTTCCATCCCGTGCGTTGAGAATAGTCTGGATGTCACTTTCTCCGCGCGCCATGACCTCCTGCAACCGAAGAGCGCGGCCGTGTATTCGTTCGGGATTGTCAGGCACCGTATCCAAAGCGCTTAACGAATCAACAGCTGCCTTTAGGCGGAACGAGCCACCCGCATTGTCGAAGAACAGCCGTCTTTGTCCGTCGGCGTCGGCGTCGACATGGTGGAATCGGCCCTTGATTTCTTCCATCAAAGGTTCCGAGAAGAACTCTCCGCGGCTGCTCATCCGACATACTCCCGTAATGCATTTGTTAACGAATTTGACTTGTCCCGCTGCGCTGCGCGACGCCAGTCAATCAGGGTCCCGCCACTTCGCTTGAGCACATCGCGATGTTGCCTAGGCACTCCGAGAAAGCGATTGACCTGCTTTACGCCGGCCCCGTGGACTCGCTTACGTGACTATCTTGTCATGCAGCAGTTTTTCAATCCATTGCTGTTCACGTCGGCCAGTGGCAATCTCGTCCTGAATCCCTCGCTCTTTTTCAGCATGTTTGCTCGCAAGAGCCAACAACTCCTCCGCGCTATCCTGCGGGAAGAACACGACACCATCTTCGTCGCCAACAACCAGGTCACCCGCGTTCACAACCTGTCCGCCGATGGAAACCGGGACATTGAGTTCGCCCGGACCGTCCTTGTATGGCCCGCGGTGGCTAATGCTACGGGCATAGCATGGAAAAGCCTCAAATGCTGCAACGTCACGGATAGAGCCATCAATGACAAATCCAACGCAACCGTGTTGTTCAGCATGTAGCTTTACCAGTTCGCCGACTAATGCGTTGTGTTGCTCCCCACCCCCGTCAACGACCAGAACATGGCCGGATTGCATCATCATCAGCGCTTTGTAGATGATGAGATTGTCGCCCGGGCGCGTCTTCACCGTGAATGCCGTCCCGACCAACTTGCCAGTCTTGTTAAAACGTGTGAGTCCGACTGCTCCGACCAAGCGACCCATGTTGTCGCTAAGGTGTGGCGTCACAACGTTCTTCAGACGGTCGATAACACCTTCGGGCGCAACATTCGGCGCCGGGTTAATCCGAAAACCGGGAAGACTCATGAAAAACTCCGTTCGAGGATGCCAAACACTAGAGCATCATGGGTTGAACAACAGGGGCCGGGAGAGGATAGAAAACCAATCCTCACCTCGGGGTCGACGTCACGTCGAGGACGAACCATTTGCAACCTGGCCTAATGAGCAGGCGCGAACGCGGTCACCTCGATTTCCACATCGACCCCTTGTGAAAGTTGTGCTTCGACAGTGCTCCGCACCGGTAACGCGTTCTTGAAGAACTCCGCATACACGGCGTTGAAACGAGACATCAGCTTGATGTCGGAGAGCCATACCGTAGCGCGCACCACTTGGGTCATGTTGGAATCGAGTTCAGCGAGGGACGCCGCGATGGTTTCCAGGACATTTCGGGTTTGCACTTCGATGTCTCCGCGTAGCGGCTGCAGTTTCTCGTCCTTTGGCGTCTGGCCTGAGAGAAACAGGAAGTCACCTGCTCTGACCGCTTTCGACAACGGCGCGGTGAGAGGGCTCGGGTAACGGGTAAGTTGGTTTTTGCTCATGATTTCCAAAGACTTCATTTGAGCCATCGAGGGTCGGCGCCCAGCAACGGCGTTGGGTTACTAAACGGTCGCGTGCTCGTGGTGAAGGAACCGCTCAAGACGATACGGCTCCAGGTCGACGGGTGCTTCTTTGCCTTGCATGAGCGCAGACACACAGCGAGCTGTGATTGCAGATAGAGTTAGTCCGTTGTGAGCGTGGCCGAATGCATAGGCGATTCGCGGTGCGTTTCGCATCAAACCTATTGCGGGAAGCCCATCGGGCAACGAAGGGCGCACGCCCATCCACGGCGTCGCATCCGCCTCATTTACGTTAGGCAGGTAGCGCTTCGCAAGTTTGAGAAGCATCCATGCACGGTCCATGTTGGGCTGCGAATCGGCTCGCGCGAATTCAGCAGTGCCCGCGAGACGCAAGCCTTCGTCCATCGGCGTTGCGGCAAAGTGCGGCTCGCCAAAGACAATTGGACGCTTGAGGCGTACATCTGAAGACGGCAGCATGAGGTGATAACCACGCTCCGATACAAGCGGCACCTTAATGTCAAGACGCTGCAGAAGCGCTCCGGTCTGAAATCCCATAGTCAGGACCACGCGGTCAGTGACGAAGGACCCACTTGCGGTATGAATCCGAACGCCGCTATCTACGTTTTCAATGCCGCGGACTTCATCGGTATTGAATTCGACGCCCGCCTTCCTGAGCCGCTTGACGTAGAGTTCACCCAGCCCCCTGGGATTGCTGCAACGGCCAGAGTTCTTGAAGAAGATGCCGCCAACCATGTCCTTACTAAGCTCCGGCTCCATTTCTGTAATTAGTTCTGCTGAAATTCTTTCAGCCGCCAAGCCAAACGAATTCCAGATTGGCAAAGAGCGACATTTTGCTTGAAGGCCCGCGAGCGTCCGGAACGCGACCAATCCGCCTTCGCGCGTGAGGAGCTGCTGCGCGTTGGCGGCGGTCAGAAGCTCATCAAAGCTCTCGTATGCGAGCGTGGTCAAGCTTGCCAGCCCAGTCAAAATATCCTGATAAGAAGCCGGCTTGAGCGCCGCTACTGCCTTGATAGCCCAAGGAATCATCTTGGTCGCATAGTCGGGCTTGATAACCAGGGGGCCTTCTTTCGACAGCATGAATTTTGGCAGTTGGCGCAGCATGTGCGGCGACGCCGGCGGAAAGATGTTGGCTTCCGACAGGTATCCGGCGTTTCCGTACGATGTGCCATGCATTGGCTCGCCCTTTTCGACCACCGTAACCTTGAAGCCATCGAGATGGAGCTTGAGTGCGATGGACAGTCCGACGATTCCCGCTCCAAGGACTGTCACGCCACGCGATGCTGCGCCGTTATTTTTCGGATGCGTCATGATTTAATGCGACCGGATGTCGGACAAGAATGCCTTGGCTCGTGCATGCTTCGGCGCAGTGAAGAACTCGTTCGGTGCCGAGCGCTCAAGAATTACACCGTTGTCCATGAACCAGACGGTGTCCGATACCTCTCGTGCGAAATTCATCTCATGCGTGACACACACCATCGTCATTCCATCCTTTGCGAGCGACTTCATCACGTTGAGGACTTCGCCGACCATCTCAGGGTCAAGTGCTGACGTGGGTTCATCGAACAGCATGACCGGAGGCTCCATGGCAAGTGCCCGCGCAATTGCAACACGCTGCTGCTGACCGCCGGAAAGCTGCTGAGGGTAAGCATCTGCCTTGTGCGCGAGACCAACCCGCTCGAGAAGCGTCATAGCTTGCTTCTTCGCATCCGCAGGCTTTTTCTTGCCCAGTTTGACGGGTGCCAGGCAAATGTTGTCTGTGACGGATAGGTGCGGGAAAAGGTTGAAAGACTGGAACACGAAGCCGACACCCGTTCTGAACTCATTCACGTTCGTCGACTTCGCATGGACGTCGCGACCGTTCAGTTCAATCGTTCCAGACTGAATCTCTTCCAGCCGATTGATGGTACGAATGAGCGTGGACTTTCCGGAACCCGACGGCCCGCATACCACCACGACCTCGCCCTTCTTTACCTCTGCGGTTGCATCAGTGAGGACGTGGTGTGTGCCGTAAAACTTGTTAACCTTCGAGAACCGTATCATTTTCCAAACTCCTGGTTACAACGTCCGTGCGGCAGCGCCGGCGGGTTACGCTGCGTTCGAGATGGTGGGCCACTTGAGTCAGGGCAAAGCATGCCGCGAAGTAAGTCAGCGCCAGAATCATGAAGACAGCGAACGGACGGGTCAGCAGATTGTTGTTCACAGCGTTGGCAGCAAACGTGAGCTCCTGGACGCTGATGACGTAGCCAATCGAGGTCTCTTTGATGGTCGACACAAACTGACTGACGATGCTCGGAACCATGTTGTAGAGTGCCTGCGGCAGGAGCACAAAACACGTCGTCCGCCAGTAGCCCAAACCAAGCGCCCGTGCTGCTTCAGTCTGCCCCTTCGGCAACGAGACGAGACCGGCCCGAATAACTTCCGACAGATACGCAGCTTCGTAGATGACGAGCGTACAAAGCAGCGCGGTCACACCTGAAACGTTATGACCGAGCAGAACCGGCACCAGGAAATATGTCCAGAAGACCAGCATCACCAGCGGAATGCCGCGGATGATGTAGACAAACACTGTCGCCGCAGATGCGAGCCATTTGATTGACCCCGTCCGGCACAACGCGAGGCCAACGCTAATCGGGAAAGAAAGGCCCAGACCGAGAACCGACAGAATCAGTGTCAGCGCGAGGCCGCCCAACGGACCACTCGGATATTGCCCAATCAGAAAAACCAGCCAGTTGTCTCTGATGATGTCAATCATGACTACCTCGTCGGAACGCTGCTACGCCGTGACACAATCGCTCCGAGCGCCATCAGGCCAAGTGAAACAGCAAGATAGAAGCCGGTAGCGATGGCATAGGACTCGAAGGTTCGGAACGTCTGGTTCTCTACCTCACGAACTGCGTAGGTCATTTCTGCAGCGCCCACGACCATGGCCAAGCTGGTGTTTTTGAACAGTAGAACGGTGTGGTTGATAAATGGCGGCATCGAAACGCGAAACGCTTGCGGCAAAATCACATATCGCATCGAACGCACATAACTCAGGCCGAGAGAGCGTGCCGCTTCATGCTGCCCCCAAGGAACCGACCGCAATCCGCTTCGGATGTCTTCAGAGAAGTAAGCCGACATACAAAGCCCGATTGCGATGCCCGAGAAGAACATCTCGCCGTTGTGCGCGTTGACCCAGCTTTGCCAGCTGTCTGGCAGCAACGTGGGAACGCCGAAGTACCACAGGATGATTTGCACCAGCATTGGCACGTTCTGGTGGTAGGCGACGAAGCCCGCAACGACACGTTCGGCTATCTTGTTCCCGGTGGCTCGTACAACCGCGAGAGCGGTTCCAAGGCCGACGGCCAAAATCCAGCTTTCAGCTGTCAGCGCGAGCGTGAGCTTGGCGCCCTTAATCAGCTCCGGTCCGTAGGGCGCGGCGAAGACTGCACTGAAGTCGAGGTGTAGAGACATCAGGAACTCCTTTAATACGACGCCTTGCTGCTTTCGAGCTTGCTCAGTTCGTCGGAATCTGCGCGGTCTTGAAGGTGCGGGCCATCTTCAAACTGGATTTTTCCCCAAGCCATTTCTCAAAAATCTGCTGGGACTCGCCGCTCTTTTCCATGTTGTCGAGGGCAGTGTTCACGGCTTCGAGCAGCTTGGGCTCACCCTTCTTCAAGCCGAGTCCCCAGTATTCAATGCCAACTGCAGGTGTAAGGACGGAAATCTGATTCGCATTGGGGCCGAGCTTCTCGATGAAGCGTCGCATGAGCGTTTCCGAGAGCACGAAGCCGTCAACCTTGTTCTGCACCAGAGCCATGAATGCGGACGGGCCATCGTCATAGCTCACGAGTTGTGCCGTCGGAAGGACACGCTCAATCACCGGGATGTTGCTGGAGCCCTTGATGGTGCTGACCCGCTTTCCAGCGAGGTCGTCACGATGCTTGAGGGGACTGGTCGCCTTCGCAGCCATAACCTGCTGGCTGACGAAATAGGCCTTCGAGTATTCGACCTGCTGAGCACGCTGCGCGTTATAGCCAAGAACCGCAGCTAGGATGTCGACACGGCCCTGAGTCAGTTCCGGAATGCGCGAGTCGAGCGACATGACCTTCAGCTCGGGTTTCACGCCGAGTTGCTTCGCAACCCCCTTACAGAAATCGACGTCGTACCCGACAACTTCGCGGGTGTTCGGGTCCTGAAATCCAAATGGAGGCAACGTACTCAGCACGCCGCACACCAGGGTACCGCGTGATTTGATGTCGGCGAGTTCGTCGGCGTGGGCGATGCTTGCCCAGGCGCTGGTAGCGAGCACTGATGCGAGGCACAGCAATTTGAAGGTCGTTTTCAATTCCGTCTCCGTAATAGGAAGGCCGCGATGAAATCCACATTGAATCCGCCGCCATTGAGAAATCATCCCAAAACTATATAATTAGAGAAAGAGATATTTTTCGATATTTCTTCATGCGAAATTGAGATGAAACGGGCGGGATTTCCCTATGACCACCTTTCGACAGTTAGAGGCCTTGGTGTCCCTTGCGGAGACGGGCACGTTTGAGGGGGCCGCCGAAAGAATTGGCATCGCGCAGTCGGCCGTGTCCCGCCATATCAAGGAATTTGAAGAGCTGTTCGGCTGGCCCTTGCTGGACCGAACGAGACGTGCCGCGCGTTTGACGCTGGAAGGCGGAGAGGTGCTGGCGCGCGCACGCACCATTCTTCGGCAGCGGGACGCAATCATCGATGCCGTTGCCAGAAGTGACGTGATTCACAGAAAGGTGCGCCTCGGGGTGACAGAACTCTGCGCGCTTACATGGCTGCCGCGACTCATGGGACTTATGCGCGCCTCCTTTCCCTCGGTGACCATGGAACTTGTTGTTGACCACAGTCTCGCTCTGCACGAGGGGCTGATTGCTGGCGAAATCGATTTGGCGTTCGTTCCCGATGTATTCAAGTCGGCTACCTTGCCCTCATTGCCCTTGGCAAACGTTCGTCATCACTGGTGCTGCAGCCCAACCTTCAATGCACCATTGACAGAGATACCGGCCAGCGCATTGGCTGCATACCCTCTGCTGATGCAACAGGCACCCTCAGGTATCGCAACTGTCATTGAACCGTGGCTCGCAAAAGCAGGAGGCCGCAGCCGAAGCAGCGTCGGAACTGCGAGTCTGGTGGCCCTTGCAGGCATGGCCCTATCGGGGCTCGGGATAGCGCTGCTTCCAACCGCTGTTTGCTCGCCTCTGATAGGTACGGGTGTGTTGCGTGAGGTGAAAGTAAATCCGCCGCTCCCCGAAATCCCTTATGTTGCGTTGACGCGCGCTGATGCAGCGACCGCTTTCCATCAAAGGATTACCGGATTGTCGCAATCATGCTGCGACTTCGAGATGTCGTATCAGTTGCAGGCGCTCGCGAAAGCCAGGAAACACAGCGAGATGCGATGATGTTGACAATAAAGCAACTCGAAGCGTTTTACTGGGTGGCTCGCCTCGGCACTGTTGACCGCGCTGCAAACAAACTGCACATAACACAGTCGGCCGCGACCAAGCGCCTCCAAGAACTCGACGCCATCGTTGTTGAACCAGTTTTCGAGTCACGACGCAACAAATCGAAACTGTCTGCGAAAGGCCAAGAGCTATTTGCGTTGTGCAAGGACCTATTGGAGAGTGTCGCTCACCTTGAAGAACTCCAGTCCTCGACGCGCAGCGTTGCTCGGATACTTCAAATTGGAATGACTGAGCTCGTTGCAACAACCTGGTTTCCTCGCTTCGTCGGGAAAATGAAGGATATATATCCCAACGTCCTTGTTCAACCTGAGCTGGTACACCTATCAGTAGAACTTCGTGCGAAGGTACTTGAAGGTTCGCTTGATATGGCTTTCATACCTGATGCTGAGATGCCGAAGGCGTTGACCCGCGTCGAACTGAATTCGGTTCCGTTCGCGTGGTTCTGTGCCCCTGGTATATTCCCCGCAGACACACCGGTCACACTGCAACAGTTGTCTGAGTCTGCTGTCATTGAACAGGACGAGCGGTCCATCATCACGCAGCTATGCAGGCGCCTGTTTAGTGAAGCGGGCGTGGAACCAAGACGCTTGTTTGGAGGCAGCAGCGTGTTGGCGATGGCGGGATTGATTGAAGCGGGAATTGGCATCAGTTGCTTACCAGAGTCAATCGTGAGCAACTATGTATCGACGGGGCGTCTGCAGATGGTACGTACCCGGCCCCCAGCGCCGTCGTTGCGCTACTGTGCCATCTTCATGAACAACCCACAGTCGCGCATCGGATACTCTGTCGCAGAGATTGCTCGTCAGTGCAGCGCGTCGGCTTAAGTTCGAGCCCCGCCACGTTTATCTCGCAGTTACATCTATCGCCATCAGCTCCCTACGGCACAGCTCGCACGCAGAGGAGACTACTCGTTCCGAATTCACCAGCTGCAATGAGCGATTTGGCGCAGGATAAGTGTTACCGAGGTAGCCGTGGAATAGAACCTGCTGTTTCCGTCGGCTGCGTCGGCTTTCCCAACGGACGGGCTCGCTAGTCATTGGTCGCAGCCAGCAGTTGCCGCGTGCGCTTCATGACCCAAGCCACCCCGCGCTGCGAGAAATCCCATTCCCCGGCGTCGACCTTCACTCTCACCCCTTTCTCGGCGCGGGTCAACGCCACGTCGAGCGGCAAGCCCGAGCTAGCAATCTTTCGCGATGCATACGCGGATAGCTGGCTAGCAAGGTCCTCACACGCGTCAATGCGCACCCACAGTTGCTCCTGCTGTTGATACGCGCATAGAACTGACCGACTTCCGCTAGAAATCAGGGGTGGGTCAATTCTAGATGCAAAAAGTGGGTCAGTTCGCGGCGCAAATCAACAGCTGCTCGCTGAGCCACTCTTCTTGGGTGCCGTTCCATTCCTCGAATAAGACCAGCGTCCGTAGGTCAGGGCGTGAGGACTACAATGCGCTTTCCCTCGGCTAAAGTGTCTAAATAGGGCACGGCAACGCCAATCAACCACCGAACCTGCCTATAAAACCAGAAAGGCTAGGCCTGCGATTATGGTTGGCATGAGCGCGGCGCCGAGCAGTTTCATCGGACTGACTGCGCCTCCCTCAAACCGGTTTCCGAGTATCGCGAGGCCGGCCGGGTTCGGAGCATTCGCAATCACCGTCAATCCTCCGCCCGTCACCGCTCCCGCCACGAGCAGGTACTTTGCGCTGTCTGATAAGCCAGGTATGAGCGACCCGAGATAGGTGATGGCAGCGTTGTCCATAACTGCCGTCAGACCTGTTGCGCCGAAATACAGTGTCAACGCATCCATGGAACGCACTATCGGCTGAAGCCACCATTGCTGTAGTCCGCCGAGCACAACCAGGCCACCAAGGAAGAAAGCAACCAGAAGGCTTTCGCGCAGCATGAGAGGCGACTGATGGCGTTCGTAAGCGTGCGTGTAGCCCAGGAAAAAGAGGAACGCCCCGATGAACACGACAGCGTGGTGGGAGTTGATGACGACAAGCGCGAGAAACCCGAGATGGACTAGCGTGACGCCAACCGGAACGCGTTGGGACGATGAGGTTGTACCACCCTCGCTCCCTTGGGACGTCGGCACGCTCCTGGCAATCAGGGCGACGAAAGCCGTAGCATTGAAAACAACTGCGAGCGCTGCTTTCCATCCGAAGGTGGCTGCCATAAACCCGGTGCTCCAACCCCAGGCACTCGCGACCATCAACACCGGCGGTGCTGCATACGCCGTCATGACCCCACCGATGGACACATTCACGAAAAGCAACGCCAGGCCGAAATACTTCACCCGCTCGGAACTTCGCGCGGAGAACAGGGTGTCGCGCAGCAATAGCGCGGCGAGTGTCATCGCCGCAGGTTCAGTGATGATGGAGCCCAAAAGGGGAACGGCGCACAGAGAGAACCAGATAACGGCAACCTCCGTGCGCACAGGCAGAAACCGCGCAAGCCGCATCACAATGGTCGTCACCAGCACGAGAATAGGTCGACTCGCGGCGACCACCATAATGACAAAGACGAACAGCGCCTCCGTAAACTCGCGATGCTCCAGGTACTCGATGGTCACGTGTGACCCGACGAGCGCCCACATCACGAGACACAGAATCAGCGCCCAGAATCCGAAGACGACCTCCACCTCCGCGAGGAAGTGGAAGACACCCGCATGCCGTGGGAAACGGTGCGAGAGCTTCTCAATGCGTGCGACGGCGAACGTATGAATGAGAGCAAGGGCAAAGATAACGGCGGCAGAAATTTCAACAGAATGGGGCATTGAACAAAGTGCTGGAGACGCTTTCGTGTTGACGACCCGTCATAATATTACAAACACCCTACGCACCAATTATTTCAGCGGCGGCGACGTTGCATTCGCGGCACCTGCTCAGGCTAAGATGAAACGCTGGACGAAGGCCAGCTGACTGATGCTGCAATCGCCTGGAGAATCCGACATTACCATGCGCTACGCCACCTATTCCCAGCGCGCCCGTGCCTTGTTCATTGATTCGCTTTGGTGGACCGTCATCGTGCTCTTTGTGCCTCTCGGACCGTCGACTCAAGACCTGCCGCGGGCGCCTGCCGCCTTTGCTTCGACCCTTGTCTTATGGCTACTGGTAGGCCAGTGCGTTCCGATTCTCGTGACTGGCATTCTTTGGGCCGTATGGGGTACGTCTCCCGGTAAGCGCGTCTTGCGATTGCGAATCGTGGATGCGGATACAGGTGAGCCAATGACGGTCGGGCAAGCTTTCTTGCGCACAGCGGGCTATATGCTTACCTTTGCAACGTACGGAGCGGGATTTCTATGGGTTCCGTTCAATCCGCGACGGCAGGCGCTGCATGACCGGATAGCAAATACTGTTGTCGTTAGCGAATACCTTGTTTCTTCATAGACTTGCAACCCGTCATCTTGATTCCCAAACCAGCCGTCCGACGTTCACTTGCAGTAGCTCGCTGGTTTCGCACCGCTTCAAATTCCGTAGAGATTTCCTCCATCGCCTAGGTCTCGCTTTCGCGCGGCCAGATTTCTCCGCGCAGCATGTCCCGCGCGAAATCATGCCCCTTCTGCGCCGTATACGTACTGCTGCCCGTTGACCGGCGCAGCCGCGCGACTGGTCGGACATCAACGGCAGCGGTCGCCGGACAACCGGTACTGTGGGATAGCCTTGAGATACCGGACAGGGCGGCGAAGTTAGCGCCCAGAGGCGAACGGCTGACGGGCGACGCTGGCTCCGACGGGCATCTCACGATGCTTGGAACGTGTCTGAAGGCTTCGGGTCAACAGCGACTGCCCTCGGCGTGGGTCTCGCCGAGGATTGATAAGCGTCGCTGTTCGCAAACCTCGCGCCCTGCTCAACCGGCGCGTTGGGGCGGTGATGCGCACGTGGCTGGGAGGGCGTTTCCTCGTGGGCAGCCCGTGGCTCGGCGTTCGCTGCGGTGACCCAACTGGCGCGCTGGCGATTTGTGCCGCGGCCGACATAGTCTGGGGCGGAGGGCGCCGTTACAGCGCGGGACGCCGAAAGAGGCCCGTCATTGCCGCGATACCCGTAGCGCTGGCCAGAATGACAGCTCCGGCAGCACCTGCAACCAGAGGATGGATAGGCTGCGCTGCGGTGAACTGGAAGTCAGTTAGTGCTCATCTCGCGCTCCGATTGAGCGTGTCAGCAAGAGCGCCTAGCCAGCAGGACGGTGCACCGGGTCAGCGTCGCTGTCCAGATGGCCACGACGTGGATTCGATGGCGACTAGGTCGGCAACGGCAAGCGCCGCGCTGCTGGGAGCCAGTGAGGTCTTGACGGTTGAGAACGGCTTCATCTGGCCGGCAATTTAAATGGACCAGTTCGCCTCGTGGCGAGCTATGTTGACTGAGGGTGCGGAGCAAATCCATGGAGCAAGTCGAGTATGAAGGTGCAATCAATCGGTTGGTTGCAGCGGTAGAGCGGGTGGCGTCGGGTGCGTCGGAAGAGCGGAGACTGGATGCTCTCGGGATTCTGGCGTTCTTCCGACTTCGACGCGCACGCATCGCCGAGCAGGACGTTCCACGAATTTCGAACGGAGAGCTCTTTGCGCAAACCGCGGCCTCGGCACTTACGATGGCGGGACGCAAGGAGCTTCTCTCGGCATCTGCGCTTCTCGACCAAGCGCGGACGCTCTTTGAGGCTTAGCTGGTGTTAACGCCCAGGCGGTTCGTCGTCCGCTTGAGTGTCGAAATATCGCTCTTGCCTTTCGTCTCACTGTTCCCGGTGAGTCCGGACGGACCCTTCATGGACGAGGTACTCGCCCTCATATCCCAGTGCGCCGCGCAGGTTTCCGCTTCCCGGCAGTCGTCTGACGTGCGGCCGGCTCACAAATAGAAAGTTCGTGACCTCAGCGATGGTCGTGGTTGGGCTTGGTTAGACGCGGGTGACTAAAGAGCGGTCCGCGCTCATTTTTGTTTGTTGTGCCAGTCCGCAGCTCGCGAGAGGCGCGCGAGTTCTTCCAGCGCCCTACGACCACGCCGTTTTGCTTTCAAGCGGTAGGTCTCGCAATATCAATAACGCTTTGCAATCGCAGGCATCGTCTTCGGCCACAGTGAAGGCTTCTATGAACTTGCGCTCGCCTCCAACGACCCACTTGTCGGGAGTCCCCGGATGATTTCAGGACGAAAAAGGCGCCGAATTCTGGCTGGCAGCTTCCGCGACAAATGGTACGAATAAAGGCGGTCTATCGAACCAGGAACCCATAAGTCAAGGGGTCACGCTCGTCCACAATCCAATTCGCAAAGCCGCAAAGGTATGCGTTGCCTTCCACCTCCGGGATGACTGCCTTGAAGTTGCCGACGGTCGTTTCGCTGAGAACGCGGCCTTTGAAAACAGTCCCGATGATAGACTCATTTACAAGCGTCTCGTCTTTGCCCAATTCGCCGCGTAGGTAAAGTTGAGCGACGCGACCGCCTGTTCCAGAGCCAGTCGGCGAACGGTCCACCTCCCGGTCGGCAAACACACAGCAGTTGGCTTGCGTGGAACCTTCATGCCGCGGTTTGTTGACAACAATGGTCCCGTAGATGTGATTGATTTCCGGAATGTCGGGATGCTGAACCGGGAATGCCTGATTTGCAGCGTCCTTCACTTCGGCGCCGAACTTGATGAGCTCTTCGAGAGAAGACTCGCGCACTTCAAGACCGTGCGGCGCGCCGTCCGTGTAGAAGTAAAATGCGCCACCGAAGGCGATGTCGCCCTTGACCGCGCCAAACGACGCGGTCTCGACAGTGACATCTCGCTTCCAGATAAAGGACGGCACATTAACGAAACGGACACTGCCCGCGTGCTCGCCGTCCCACTGCACGAATGCCTCGATGAATCCGCACGGCGCATCGATACCGATGCGGGTTTCGGGCACCTGACGTTGCACCCACCCCAGCTCGACCGCCGCCGTCGACAGTGCGATGACACCGTGCCCGCAATGGTCACTGTAGCCTTCGTTGTGAAGGAAGATGATGCCGAAATCAGCGTTCGGGCTAACCGGCTCCGTCAGGTAACCGCCGTACATGTCCGCATGACCGCGAGGTTCGAACATCAGGGCTGTGCGGATTTCGTCGGCGTTCTCCTTCAGCCACGCGCGTCGCTTGACGATAGTGTCGCCAGGCAGGCGCGGAAGACCGCTGGTGACAATGCGGAACGCTTCACCGCCGGTGTGAACTTCAACAGTCGAGATGGTGCGTGTGATTTTCATGTTTGCTTCGGTGAAATCTGTGGATGCCCTGCTTTTGCTCACCGCACGGGACGGCAGCGATTTAAATCGACGCTACTTACATATCAGCGCCGATTCGACGGGCGTTTGAGTCGAGCGCCGAACGCGCTACGCGGCACGCGGCCAAGTCCCACGCAGCGCAGCCAACACTCTTGAACAGAATCGGCGCACTCGGCTTCAGCTCGCCAGCTAGTGCCTTGGCTAGCGAAGAAACTGAGGCCCACTCAACCCTAGCCTGGATAAGGTCGCCCGCTTCATGCATTGCGCCGACAGGGTCGTCTACAACCAGGAAACTTCCGTCGACGGTTTCCTTGCCAATTTCCGCTGCGTCTGCCGTGAAAGCGCCGACCCCGACAACGAGACGGCCAGGTCGCGCCGTTAAGGTGTAGACCGGAGACTTGCTGGTTGTCAAGGTGATGACGACTTCAATGCTGTCGGGAATCACGTCGCCATCAAGGACATACAGGTTCGGTGCTACCGACCGGCTCCGAGCCACGAAGGCCTCCGCGGCCGCCTGCGAGTTGCCCTTGACGAACAGTTTGGCCTCCGGGAAGGAAGCCGCGAGAGCTTCCGCGTGGTTAGCCGCCTGTTTTCCTGTGCCGATGATGAGAGTTTCGCGCGGAGCCCTGCCATGCAGGGTCTGGATGCCCAGCACAGTGACCGCTGCCGTCCGCCGCCCGGTCACCGTCGGCCCGTCGAGCACGAACAACATTTCCCCGGTGTGCGCGTCGCATGCGATGACTTGACCATGGATGGTCGGAAGCTGGCGTTTTCCATTCGAAGGACACACGGTCACCAACTTATGGATGGCGATGTCTTTAGCACTGGCAGGCATCGACAGCATCAGTCCGCTTTCCTGCATCGGAATGGCCAGGCGCTCGGGACTCACGATGTCTCCCGCGCCGTATTCGATGATGGTTTCCCGAAGAACGCGCACCAGCGAGGGATAGTCCAGCAGCGCAGCAGTTGCATGGGCGTCGAAATTTCGGGTGCTGAGAGAAGTCATGTTCGGGTTCGCCTTTGGAGGGGTGGGCGCGACCGATGCCGCGCGCCAGCAGTTCACTCTGCGACTGGCTCGAGCAGTCGGCCGGCCTCCTTCATACACACTCCAGCCTTGATGACCACGGGAATGTGTTCGCCTTGCCCCAGCAGAAGGGAAATGTCCTCAATCGGGTCACCGTCGACCACGATGAGGTCAGCCACGGCTCCGACGGCGACCGTTCCCCGCACGCCTGCTTCACCCGTGATTTCGGCGGCAACGCAGGTTGCCGACCGGATGGCTTCAACGTTGCCGACGATTTCTGCCCGAACCGCGAACTCGTCGGACTGGAAGGAGTGCAATTCTCCCAGCATGTCTGAGCCGAATCCGACCTTCACGCCTTCGCGCGCCATCAGTGCAAGCGCCTGCCGACCCACGGAGCGCGCTCCCTCAATCTTTGCGAGCGATTCAGCGGGGAAACCGAGCGCAGGACCTTGTTCAACGAGACGGTCGAGAGTGGCGATTGTGGGCACAACCGCTACGCCACGTTCCGCCAACAGACGGGCAGTCTCCTCGTCGATGAGGTTTCCGTGCTCGATACATTTCACCCCGCACTCGACGGCCCGCCGGACGGCACGAGCGGTGTAGGCGTGTGCCATCACGTAAGTCCCGGCAGCCTCCGCTTCCTGGACCGCGGCACGGATTTCATCTTCCGAATACTGGGTGTTGGTGATGGGGTCGTTGGGCGAAGCAACACCGCCCGACGCCATTATCTTGATTTGGGAAGCACCTTTGAGGAGTTCTTCGCGTACTGCCAGGCGCATCGCCTCGACACCATCGACCACCCGGGCAATCGCTCCCTGACGTCCCAGGCACCCGCAGGCATCGTCAAGCTTGTCATTGCGCTGACGGAAGTCGCCGTGCCCACCAGTCTGCGATAACGCCTTGCCCGACGACAGGATGCGCGGGCCCGAAAGCACGCCGCTGTTGACAGCATCGCACATTGCAAAGTCCGCGCCACCTGCATCACGAACGGTGGTGAACCCGCGATTCAGCATGCCGCGCAGGATGGGCAACGTCCTGAACGCAGCGAGGAAGTTTGGCATCATCGCGTTAGCGCCCAGATTCGCGTGCGACGCGACGACGTGGACGTGCAGGTCGATGAGGCCCGGCAAGACGGTACGCCCGGGAAGACTTATCCTGCGGGCATCGGCGAACGACGATGGTATCTGCCCTATTGCCGCAATCTTCCCGCCGGCGATGCAGACATTGGTGTTCGTCTGGCGTTTCTTCGTTGCGGGGTCGAATATATTCACCCCTTCGAATATCAACATGTTCATGTGAATTTCCTCAAGTCTGGTATGGCTTTGTCAGCAAGATGCCGAGCAGGCTAACCACCGCGGCGAAGATGATGTAATAAGACGCAGACTCGGCGTCACCCGTGTGTTGGGTAAGCCAGGTGATGATGAAAGCGGCAAAGCCACCGAAGATGGTCACGGCGCCGTTGTAGGCCAAAGACAATCCGGTCGCACGGACGCGGCTCGGGAACATTTCCGTGAAGAGAGCCAGAATCGGGCCGGTGTATGCAGCAATGAGCACGCCGAAAATCGCCTGGAAGGTCAACAGCGTGGCAAAGTCAGGCGATTTGATTAGATGAGAGAACAGTGGATAGCTGGCCACCAGAATGGCGAGCGCAGCAACCGACTGGACCCGCCGCTTGCCGACCTTATCCGACAGTGCCCCGAACACGGGCGCCATGACCATCAGCACGACGCCGCTGACGACGCCCGACGTGAAGCCCTCACGCTGAGTCATGTGCAGATACTTCACAACATAAGTCGGGATGTAGAAGAGGATGACGTACGTGCAGACGGTCCACAGTACGACCATCAGCAGGCTGGAGAGCACCTGGCGGGGATACTCGCGAATGACGTCACGCAGCGGCGTGTTGGTGTGGTGCTTCTCCGATACGAACTCGGGCGTTTCCTCGATTTTCAGCCGGATGTAGTAACCAACCGGGGCCACCAGCATGCCGATGAAAAACGGAATGCGCCATCCCCATGCGGTCAGCGAATCAGCCGACATGCTCGACGTGATGAGCGTACCCCTAAGGCTGCCGATGACCACGGCGAAACCAATGCTAGTCTGAATCCAGCTCGAATAGAAAGCACGGCGTTTAGCTGGAGCATGTTCGGTCAGGAACGCAGTAGCGCCGCCCATTTCACCGCCAGCGGACAGGCCCTGCAGCAATCGCGCGATGACGATAAGACACGGCGCGGCGATGCCGATAGATTGATTCGTAGGGGCGAAAGCAATGATGCCCGAGCCGAGCGCCATGACGAGCATGGCGAGCGACAGGGCTCGCTTGCGACCCACCTTGTCGCCGTAGATGCCGAAAGCGATGCCGCCGAGCGGTCGCATCACGAAACCAACGCCAAAGGTTGCCAGTGATAACAGCAGCGACGTTGTCTCGTTGCCTGCGGGGAAAAATAGCTTACCGATAGTTGCGGCGAAGAACGCGTACCCGGAAAAGTCGAACCATTCCAGACCGCTGCCGATGACGGTGGCCAAAATCGCCTTCCGGCGCGTTACCGTCCTTGCGGGCGGCTCGCCCACCAGTATGCCGTTTGATGCACTCGTTGCCATTTAGACCTCTCTGAGTTGTCGCTTTGCGAGGTGAGCGTCCGCGATTCGTCACGCAATCAATGTAATTTTTGGCGTGACGGTCGCATAACGCTAAATTCGCAAACGCGCTTGCAAAAAACGCAACCGCGTCCAGAGGCTTGCAACGGGGGACGTCAGAAAGCGGGTGTCTGGCTAATTACCCACTCGCGGAACCGACGGGCAGCCGGTGTTTCCGCGCGCTCTGATGGCCAGGTGACAAAGTAGGAGCCGCCCATTGTGGCGTGAGAGCCTGATGCCCTGACGAGCGCGCCGTGCTCGAGGAGCGGGTCGATAACCCGGTTCCAACCGAGCGCGACGCCCTTGCCATGCGTCGCAAGCTGGACAATGAGTGGGTAGCTGTTGACGATGATGGTTTGATTGAGCGCTGGTCGTTCAAGGCCCGCCTTTTCGAACCAGGTGTGCCACGACATCCAGCTCCGCTCTGCGTCCTCAAGAACAAGCAGCGTACAAGTCAGCAGTTCCACCGGCTTCAGTTTGCGCCCATCGAGATAGGTAGGCGAACACACCGGAAAGACCTCTTCGTCGAAAAGCTTCCGTGTGTGCGTCCCGGGCACCTCGGCGTTGCGCAGATAGAAAATGCCTACATCGTATTCCGCTGGCGAGACGGCTCCAAAGTGGTCCCGCACAATGATGCGCAAGTCCACATCGGGATTACCGTCGATAAACGAGCCGATTCTCGGCGCGAGCCAGAATACCGAAATGCCAGCCGAACAGGACACCGTGAGTCGAGACCTGACAACGCGAGCCATCAGACTCGAGGTAACGCTGGTGCACAGCTCCAACATGCGCCGCACATCCACCGCATAGGTTTCCCCGGCCGGCGTGAGCCTTAGGGCGTTGTGCTCCCGCACGAACAGCCGGCGTCCCAGGAAATCTTCGAGTTGAGAAATCTGGCGGCTCACAGCACTAGTGGACAAGTGCAGTTCCTGCCCCGCGCGAGTGAAGCTCAAATAACGGGCGCTAGCCTCGAATGCTTGCAGACATGCGAGTGGTGGTAACGGAGAGAGAGCCATAGCGTTCGGCGGACTGTCCAGGTTGTGTTAGAGCAACAGGATAGCCCAACGACGTCAGCCGACGGTCATGAGTGTCCGCAGACAGCTTCACGGCCGAACAAAAGTCGCTTGGATAGCGGAGAAATGAATCTGCATATTGTCTGCAAGCCTCGTCGATTGCGCGCGGAGTCTACCGACGCGGCCGGAGTGAAGTGGGCTCCGGCCACTTCGGCACTAAACAGACTGCCATCAGCGTGCAGCCGCTCAACTTGCTTCCCATTCGCGCGAATGCGCTCTCTGAAGTCGTTGGGTGGCACCAATCTCTATTTGCAATCATTTCGCGACGGGCGACGACTGCTTGCTGCTGGAGACAGCGCGTCGAAGTAGTGTAGGTGCCGCAAACAACGTCTTCTTCGCGAGCAATCACATTGACGGGAATTGGCAGTATTACCGCTTCATCAGGTTTGAAGCGACTGCTGAGAGAGCGAGTCGTCGGGAGCTCCGATGGCTCGATGCGGTCGGATGCAGCTGCCAAAGCTACCGTGTCTAGAGGGCAAGTTCCGACCGTAGCACCTTCCAAGTGAAGTTCTTTTGCATAGGCGGCGAGCCGGTCGCCGACACGAGTTTTCAGTGCATCAATGAATTGCTTGGTTTTCGCATCGACGCGATGGGTATAGCGCGTAGACACTTCTCGCGTGAGTATGGTACTGCGGCAGCACTCGCTCGAGTGAACCGCTGCGAAGGTCGTCCATCGCAGTGAATCCGGCAATCAAACCAATTCCAGCGCCTTCACGAAGAGCCATCGACATTGAGTCGAGGTCGTTCACGCTGAAATGCGGTTCAGCCGGCCGAAAGCTGGCGTTGTCAGAAGCGCTCTGTAGCTGCCACTCGTCTGGCGCGTAGACGACTGTCCCGAGAAGGATGCATTGGTGGTCAAGCAGGCCTTTAATCCGACGGTCACGTGCAGCATTACTTGCCTCCAGTGACTTTGTGAACGCGCTCCGCGAGCGCCACTGCCTCGCTTGGCGACATGGGCAGCGGCCCACGCGGCGCTACGTTCAAGACCCAGTGGGCCAATTGGGTCACAAACGATGCGTCGTCTGCGTTCAGCCCGAGCACCGTCAACGACTGCACCATCGATTCCAAGTCGGGAGAGCAGCAATAAATGGCATCAAAAGAGGCACGTACGCGCGTGGATTCTGTCAGCTCGCCATCGCGTGCGTCGGCAATCAGAGTCTCGTATCGCATATCAGCTCCAGTTTTGATTTAAGTTCTCCCAGCACCGCGGGCTCGCTTATACGAAAGAGCGGGTTTATGCGCGCCTGGATTTCGCGCATCTTGCTGTAGCAGGCCGCGCCAATCACCCGTGCTCATAATCTCCACTGCGACTTTCTCTCTTATGCCGTGTAACACTGGGACTTTGTGCGCGCTGCTTCCCCCCGGCAAACGTAACGCGCGGATGCTTCTTGAGGCCAAGCTACTCCACGCGGTCGTCACAGCCCAGGCGGCTCGTCGGCCTCTGTCTGACTGTCGAGATATCGCCTTGCTCTTTCGTCCATCTCTAGCCGGTACGTCCGGACCGACTCCTCGTCGACAATGTATTCGCCATCATCCCCACGTGCGCCGAGCAGGTCTCCGCTTTCGAGGAGTCGCCTAACGTGCGAGCGGCTGACAAATAAGAAATCTGCGACTTCCGCGATGGTCATGTCTGTGCTCCGTTACAGGCGCGAAACCGTGTCCCGAGATGCGCGGGTCCACTCCGATGAAGGCCTAGTCTGCGGTCACCTTTGCTTGTCATAGAGTCCGACTTCCTGCGATTGGCGTGCGAGTTCTTCCAGCGCCTTGCGCCCATGTCGTTTTGCTTTCAAGCGGTACGCCTCCGCATCCCGGCGGGCGACCGTGTGTGTGCCGTTTGCATTTGCGCTCGCAGGTAACTTGCCGTCGCGGATTAGCTTTACGACATAAGCCGGCGACACATTCATCAAGACGGCAGCTTCAGCGACCGTCAAGGTTAAGTCCATGTTCTGTTCCTTGCTACCAGCCGAGAAGCGTGCGCAGGCGCTCAATAAGCCAGTCCATCTCGACGACCGACACCCATCCCTTTCTCTGCAGTCCATTGCGCACGCGTTGCAGCGTCACGTCAGGCGTGTTGCCCGGATATTTTGCGGCGTCGGCCTGTGCCTTGGGTACGAGCTGCTGCGCGAGGTCCTCGCACAGGTCCCACCGCTCGAAGCGCTCTTCGGGCGTCTGACCGACAACAAATTTGCCGTCAATCAAACGGCCGGCGAGTTTCATCTGAGCGCCAGACAGCGACGCTGGGGTGACGTCCCGCGGGAAGTCGTCGGGAACATTCATCACAAATCGTCGAGGTTGATTTGTACCGAGCGGCTTACTGACTTCAGACGAGACTCCGCCAGCGCTGATAGCTGGCACTCGTCGCACAGCGCGTCAAGCACTGAACGCGCGATGCTCACTACGTCGTCACCCTCCGCTACAGCGACGTCCGCTTTGATTCCAAGCATCCCGTCGCAGGACAGGTTTGCTTTAGCGATTCCTCCCCGCAATGAGATGTCGATTCGCGCAAGCAACGCTGGCGCTTTGCGACGAACGAAAACTGTAAGTGCAGGCCCCACCGGACTAGGCGTCGCGTAGCGCTTTTGGCTCATCTCGAGCAACACAACGATTGCTCGAAGGAAATCATTGGGTGCAAGACCCTCAATTGTTCCGCTGAGCGTCGCGGTGAGCGTTAGCGCACTCATATCGCCTCGGTACTCACCGTCGTATATCTCGATTTTCAGTGCTATTGCGCGCATGCTGCTGTCTCAAAAACTGTTCGAGCAATCGTGACGACATCGTCCCCAACAACGAAAGGCACTGGCGCCAGGTCAATGCGGTGCTGCGTGCTATATATGCTCGCGTAAGCCAAGCGGTTTTTGCACTGGACCGCAACGCGCAGCGAAGCGCGTACTTGCGATTCAACCGGGCCTTCCATCCTGGCTTCATGCACGAAGACGGTGAACACGGAGGCAACGGGAAACGGGCCTCTGGGGTCCGGGCGATTTAGAGCGCTGCGCGCACTCTGCCACCTGGACTCGCCGAATGACAGCATCGTGCCGTCGCACACTATATGAACTGTGTCGCCGGTGCCGTCGCCGAGGATGACGGTGACATTCGTCTCCAGCAGTCCGTCAACTTTGTACGAATGCTCGGTATCACCCGGCCGAGGCGGCCGGCCACGCAGCAGCTTCTCTCTGCATGCAAGAACGCTGTCGCGGTCCAGTGCGAGGTCGCCGACCGCAAGCAAGCGGAGTACATCGGCTTCGGTAATGTGCAAGACCGCCGCAGCTTCCGCTTCGGTAAAGTCAGTCATCGCCATCGCTCAGATGCGCACGCAAAGCGAGGGCGAGGGCCGCGTCCGGACTCAGCGGTAGCGGTCCCAAGGGCGCTACATGTATCGCCCATCGGCACAACTGGCGCACTTTGTCTTTGTCGTCAGCAGACAAGCGCAATGTGCACAGCGCGGTGTCGACGGCCACTTCAGGAGAACCGGGCACTCCCGTTGTCTTGCAGCATTCGAAAATCGCGTCAAACGCTGCACGAACTCGCGTCGAGTCTGTATTAGCTTCGGCTAGCGCGTCACGAATCAATGCTTCATATGTCACGGCTGACAAGCCTCGCGAACGATTTGTTCTATGCGGGCGATAACGCTGTTGGGCAGCTTTGCGAACCTTTCGCGGGCTGAGTCGGGCAGTTGAAAGTTGTTGGATGCGATGGTGCGCACAAGCGCTGAAGCGACAAATTGAGGTATGTCGAATTCCGCATCGATGCTGCGCATCGCTATCTTCCACCCAGTCCCGGTCATATCTCCGCCCAACTTCGAATCATGCGTGCGCCAGGTCTTCCTCGCAATCAACGTCAATGCGAGACATTGCCGACGCGTTCGTGCCAACCCTGACTCGTATCAACAGTTCGCGACGTTCACGATTCGCCAGTACGCGAGTGAGCTGCAAGCGGCTTCCGAGGCGGTTTAGTTCAGACCGCAGAACTACGACGCCATCTCGTTGCGCTATTGGCCGCATGACACGTGCTTCGAGTCTCATGTTTCTTGCAACCTGACACGCGCCGATGCCTGCGCGCTCAGCAACAACGAGGCTCCTCCATGGCGGACTCAATCCGACACAAACAGGTGTGGGCGGAGGGCAGCGTTGACATCATTGCTTGTCGCCCCGCCGCATACGGGCCATCAAGTCGTCTACCGCGGTGTTGTGCTCGATGCTCGCAAGATGTAGCAAAACTGCAAGACCGACTTCCGGCTCCGACTGCCAAGGGTCTACGCGCACGCCCGAAATCTTGATGGTCGGCCGATTTGTCGCCACAGCTTCACCGCGGACCCGTCCCTTCGCATCGACAGAGACTGTGAACCGTCCGGCAGCGTCTTGCACACGGTCGCACTCTCGTTCAACGAAACAGGTCACGTGCATAACCCGAGTTCGCTTTGTTTTCGTTGTTGCTTCCGGCTCTGGTGGGGCAACTGCGCCCCTCTCAGATACCAGCTCGGCGCTTT
The DNA here is from genome assembly GCF_003002025.1 of Paraburkholderia sp. BL25I1N1. Taxonomy (GTDB): domain Bacteria; phylum Pseudomonadota; class Gammaproteobacteria; order Burkholderiales; family Burkholderiaceae; genus Paraburkholderia. The sequence continues at coordinate 201,225 of NZ_PVZB01000008.1, read as the reverse complement.
CGTATCGATGCAGCGCGTGGTACGCATCTGCCCAAATGTCCCGCGAGCTGCCATGCTGAATGCAAGGACCGAGCAGCTCCTGGCAACAACGCAGGCTGTAGCCGAACTGACCAGAGTACACGCCGATAGCTAGGTCTTCGCGTTCTCGGAACTCGGCGTGCTCGACTACATAGACTGCCATTCCTGCTGCTCCTCTACATCTTTCGCTGGTTGGGCGATTCGCGGTTGCATCTGAATGTCCGCGTGGAGTAAATCCGCATCGAACTTTGTTGCCGTGGAAGAGGCGCGGTTCGACTGACCATTTTCATCACGGACTTCTGACCACGTGAAAACACACCACGCCTAAAGCCGCCTGTCGACGGAACTAGGATTCTCTTGCCCCGTCACGACGACCGTTGGATGGCTCAGGGGATACGTGACAGTCTAAAACGATAAACATGAACTGTAAATAGTGCCACTTTAAAAAGTGGCACTTTAAATAGGGTAGATTCATCGCTGCCGATAGGGAATGCTCCTGTCCATATGGATGACATCACCACACCACAGCAGATGGCTGCACGGCTCAGGCTCGCCACAAATCTAAGATTGTTGCGCGGCAAGGTGGGCTTCTCGCAAGAAACCCTCGCCGCCAAGGCGGGGATGCACCGGAATCAGGTTGGTCTCATTGAACGAGGCACGCACGGCGTCACCCTGGACAACTTGGTCTCGCTCGCTAACGCGCTCGGAGTGGAACCATCGCAGTTGCTCATCGAACCAACCGAAACGCCCCAACCTATCAAGACCGGGCGTCCGAAAAAGACGGATGCTCCGTAAGCTACGCTCTGCCTATCAGCCATTTTTCGACTACATCACGCCGCCAGTGAATCGTGGCAGCCCAAGGCGCTGATGGGCGCGTGAGAGAAGAGCAGAAGTTGATATCTCGAGCATATCGGCTAGTGCGCGGCATCGAGGAAGCATGAATCAAATGTGGTATTCATGACGTCGCTCGGCAGATTGCTTCATGTTCCGTTCTCATTCTCTTCCGGAGTAGACCTCGTCAGTTCGCCTTCAACGAAGAGCCAACAGCGCGGTCGCGACTGTTCGGGTGGCAGTCCCTAATTCGGTCGAGGTATCCATCAGCAACCGGCATCTGAGATTGAGCGGCCGAGAGCTTTTAAACTACGCCCCTTCGGACTCATAGCATTGTCAACCTCAGAGTCGGAACACAAAAACCATTGATATTCCCCCGTCTGCACAACTCTGTTGCCCACACCACAAGGGTGTGGACAGCCGCCTAACGGCGGTTCCAAAGTTGAATACACTCGAACCAGCGCGCCGACTGCATTGGCTTGCAGAAGGGCATAAGTAAATTCGAAATCGACACTGCAACGGCACGCCCAGCCCAGACCAAAAAAAGCCCTGTTAAGGGGCTTCTTTGCGTTGGGAAGTAGAGCTGTAATCGGCGATGCTTCGTCCGACATGGACAAGTTCGAACATAGCACAGCAGGCTGCTGGGAAGCATCTACCGGAAAACCTCAAGGGGTTCAGGGCCGAGTACGACCTTTCGCAAGAAGCGCTCAGCGAGCGCGCGGGATTTCATCGGACGTACGTAAGCCAGCTCGAACGACAGGCTACCGACCCGACGCTGGATACTATGGTCGCAATCGCCATCGCGCTCGCCGTCGAGTTGACGGACTTGCTCTCGGAGCGCAAAAGCCCGCCAGCGACGCTTTTACTTGAAAGACGCCCCGCTATAAAGGCCTTCTAGAACGCTTCGAACCGCGGTCAATCGATTCAACCGTGAGGCCTAAGGCGACCAGATGGAGTATCGCTTCCAGAGCAGGAAGAGATTTGAGACGAAAACCATTCTTGCACGGCATCTTGCCGCCAACGAAGCAACTCGCGGTCGTACAGCTCAACGCGGGGTGGCAGCAGCCAAGGGCGGCGTTTTGCTCGCAGAATGATTGTGCGCAGGGAGAGGCCGAGGATGTCGGCCAGCTCATCGGCATCAAGGTCGGACTGGACCGGTGGAATGGGAGCTGGAGTCATCCTACCTATAGATGATTTTTTTAGACGCACGTTTCTGCGTCTAACTTAGCCCACTTTTCCCTCCCCAGGCTCCTCTCATTGTTGGTTTAACAAGGCCATGCCACTTCCCCGCGTGTGCAACTCTACTGCCCACACCACAAGGGCGTGGACAGCCCGCCCGATGGGCGGTTCCAGAGTTGCACACACTCGAACGCTGACGCGGCAGCTTCGCTGGCTTGCCCCAATCGACAAAATTTCTCACCCGACCCAAACGACAACACTGCTCTTCCGGGCGATGTCGCGAAGTGCTCCTGCGAGCGTAACGTTTCTCCCCGAAGCGGGCAAAGTCAAAAAACCATCTCGACAGCGGTCTGGCCATTATCGGCCTCAAGCACATTTTCAACGCCAAGCAATTGCACGAGCTGCATTTTGATGATCATGCGGAACGCAGGATGGTCGTCAATAATTAGAATAGTTGACATTTTTTCTTAATCCTTCTGAATACACAGGCTTTGCGACGTTGGTCGCTGCCTGTCTCAAACTCGAAGACGCATCGATGTGCGCGGTACGGTTGCTAGCTCTCGATCCAAAATCACTACGAGGCCGCCGCGACAAGTTCGATCTCGATGCGTCGATTCGGCGCGAGGCATCGCAGCAACACATCTCGCTGCGTTTGCCGGCAGGTCACCAGCGGATTCGCGCTGCCTCTGCCCTGTGCGGTCGTCGGCAATCTCACTCCTAGCGACTGCAGATATCGTTCGACGGTCCGCGCTCGCTGCGTCGATAAACGCAAGTTGTATGACTTGTCGCCAAGGCGGTCAGCGTAGCCGGTGATCTGCAGTTCACGCAGCGAGTGCATCTTCTTCAGTCGAATTGCCACGTCGTTCAACTGTCGTTTGCCGGCGGGCAATATCGCGGCATCGTCACCGCCGTTGAAGCGGAAAAGGGAATCGGCTTTGAGCATGATCTTTCGCGACGAATTCGCAGCCGAGATGGTCACAGGCGCACGGCCCGGCACCGGCGCGGATACCGGCATTTGCATCTTCTGCTTGCATTGAAGCGCGGTTTCCGCCGACTGACGCAACTTGTTCTGCACATCCGGCAAGCGCTGCTCGGCGTCGGAGAAACTGCGTCGCCACGCGTCATGGCCGGCCTGCATCAGTTCCACTTCGGCACAAGCGAGCGGCGGCTGAGCCTGCGGACATTGGGCAACAGTAGGATCTGATTTAATGGTATTGACGATCTTCCACAGATCGGGGCGCACCGTGGACACCGTGCGCAGCGCCGGATTGATAGCGGATAACGGCGCACCGCTCTCCAGGCTCATGGTAATCATGGCCGCCTGGCCGATCGCTTCTTCGACGAAGCCCCAGTGGTCGTTGGATTGCCGCGCCTGTTGAGCGGCATTGATCCAGCATTGTGCCTTGGCGTGAAAGTAGCCGTTCTGATCGCCGGGCAAATGGTCGAGCCGCGCCTGCAGGCGCGCGAGCGCCGTGCTGCTGCTTACCGCCGGCGCATAAGTGCTGATCCATTGTGAGTTGGCTGCGCCCGCGGCTTCGTCCTGTGTGACGTCGAAACCGCTATGCAACAAGGTGGCGTCTTCAATGCCCAGCCGGTCTCGCGCGGCGTGGTTGGCGCAAGCCGTCAAAACCAGCGCGCAAACAAGCACCGTGAGGTGGTGTTTCATTAATTCCCCGCGTCGAGCGCATCTTCTTATTGAGGGCTACGAGTATGCAGAGCCGCCGATGCGTAGGGAATGGGAGCAGTCTTAGATTATTGTCAAAAGGTGATTGGCTATTATGCGTTTCGGATGAAAAGCGGTCGCCCGCTCGCGTCGATACTCAAGCCTTGACTGCTCGCGCTGCATTTCTCCCACGCAGCCATTCGAGCGCCAGTAACAGGCTAGTGGAAAAAACAATCAGAATTGTTGCCAGCGCGGCGATGGTCGGGCTGATATTTTCACGGATGCCGGTAAACATCTGTCGGGGCAACGTTGTCTGATCCGCGCCCGCCAGGAATAAGGTGACGACGACTTCGTCGAATGAAGTCGCGAACGCGAACAGCGCGCCTGAGATCACGCCCGGCGCGATCACCGGCAAGGTGATGCGGAAGAACGTCTTCACCGGATTCGCGCCTAGCGACAGACTTGCCCGCACGAGGTTGTAGTTGAACCCCTGCAACGTCGCGGCCACGGTCGTCACGACAAAGGGCACGCCGAGCGACGCATGCGCGAGAATCAGGCCGATGTAGGTGTTGGCCAACCCGAGCGGCGCGAAGAACAGATACATGCCGACACCCACTACCACCACCGGCACGATCATCGGCGAAATCAGGATCGCCATGAGCAGACCCTTGCCGCGGAAGTTCGCCTTGGTCAGTCCGATTGCCGCCAACGTGCCGAGCACGGTTGCAACCACCGTCGCCGACGGCGCGACGATAAAGCTGTTCTTAGCGGCCATGCGCCATTCATCGGATGCGATCAGATTCTGATACCAGCGCAACGACCAGCCCGGAATCGGATACACCAGAAACGTGCTCGACGAAAACGACAGCGGCACGATCGCCAGCACCGGCAGGATGAGATAGAGCAGCGTGAGCACGGCCAGCGCACGCAACGCGAAATACCACACGCGTTCGACCAAAGACGTATGCGGCGCGAACAAAGGCTTGGCAAGTTTCATCGCAATAGACTCCGTTCAGCCGAGGCTCAGTGACGAGCGCGTGAAGCGTCCGTAAATGACGTACAGCACGAGCGTCGCGGCGAGCAGCAGACCGCCGAGGGCGCACGCCATGCCCCAGTTGATCGTCACGTTCGTGAAGTACGCGACGTAGTAGCTGACCATCTGATCGTTCGGTCCGCCGAGCAAGGCCGGCGTGATGTAGTAGCCGATCGCCAGAATGAACACCAGCAAGGCGCCCGCGCCGATGCCCGGATAAGTCTGCGGCACATAGACACGCCAGAACGCGGCGAACGGATGACTGCCGAGAGAGATCGCGGCGCGCTGATAGGTGGGCGGGATCGACTTCATCACGCTATAGAGCGGCAGGATCATGAACGGCAGCAGAATGTGCGTCATCGAAATGTAGACGCCGGTGCGGTTGAACAGTAACGCCAGCGGGTCATGCAGCAGCCCGCTGCCGATCAGCGCCTTGTTCACGAGCCCTTCGCTTTGCAGAATCACGATCCATGCGGCGACGCGCACGAGGATCGAGGTCCAGAACGGAATCAGCACGAGAATCATCACCAGATTTGCGCGGCGCTCGGACAGCATCGAAATCCAGTAAGCGAGCGGATAGCCGAGCAACAACGCGAAGAGCGTCACCGCCGCGCCGATCACAAAGGTGCGGCTGAACACGGCGAGATAGATCTGTTGATCAGGATCGGTCGGAATGATGTGGCCGAACGCGTCCTGCTTGTGGTCCAGCGATGCCAGCAGATAGAACGGCGAATACGCGCCGGAATTTTTTGCGATGGCTTGCCAGTACGCAACGTCGTTCCAGCGCTCGTCCAGTTCGACGAATTTCGCATGCATCTGGGCCGGCGTCAGCTGCAAAGCCTTGTTGTTGTCGTCGACGAACGGCATGGCGTGTGCGGACTTGGCGACCAGCGAACGGTAACCAGGAATCTCCACGTTCAGGCGTCGCGCGAGCGCTCCCATGCCGTCGCTGTCGGCGATCGCGGCTAGATCGACCGCCAGCGCGGCATACGCGGTGTCGGGCGGCGGTGTCTTGCGATCCCATGCGCTCAGTGAGGCCAGTGTATGCGGCAGCGCGTTGACGACCTCGGGATTTTGCGCGGCGCGCGTGAGCAGCGCGCCGATCGGCACGACAAAAATGAGCAGTAGAAAAATCGCGAGCGGCGCGATCAACAACAGCGCCATCGCACGCTTCCTGGCCTCCGCCGCTTTGAGTTCGCGTTTGAGTCGGCCACTCGATTCAGGCGTGGAATCAGCAGCGATTGTCATCGTAGTCACACCTGTCTCTCCAGCTCTACATTGGAACCGCACGCACATCCATAAAAAATGCGCGCGCGTCATTGCACATCTCGAAGGCGCGACCATTCACCCAGCCGCGCCTTCTCACGCAAGACTAATTACTTCGACGCCCACGACGAAAACCGCTGTTCCAGTTCGTCGCCATGATCCGTCCAGAACGCCAGGTTCTGCAGCACTGCGTTCTTCCCGTTAGCCGGCGAGTTCGGCAGATTCGCAAGCGTCTTCGGATCGAGCGCCTTGATTGCCGCGACATTCACCGGACCGTACGCGATATGGTGCGCATAGTCCTGCTGCGGCTTCGACGCGAGCGAATAGGCGATGTACTTCTCGGCCAGCGCCTTGTTCGGCGTCCCCTTCGGAATCGCCCAATAGTCGAGGTCGTAGATGCTGCCGTTCCAGACCACCTTCAGGTTCTTGCCTTCCTTCTGCGCGGCGTCGATCCGGCCGTTGTACGCGGTGGACATCACCACATCACCTGCGACGAGGAATTGCGGCGGCTGCGCGCCCGCTTCCCACCACTGGATGTTCGGCTTCAGTTCGTCGAGCTTCTTGAACGCGCGGTCCTGACCTTCCTTGGTGGCGAGCACCTTGTAGACGTCCTTCGGCGGCACGCCGTCGGCCATCAACGCGAATTCGAGGTTGTAGCGCGCGCCCTTGCGCATTGCCCGCTTGCCGGGGAATTTCTTGACGTCCCAGAAATCGGCCCAGCCGGCCGGCGCCGTTTTCAGTTTGTCCGCGTTGTACGCCAGCGCCGTCGACCACACGAAGAAGCCGACGCCGCACGTTTGCGGTGCTTCGGGAATCAGATCAGTCTTCTTGCCGATCTTCGACCAGTCGAGTTTCTCGTACAGCCCTTCATCACAGCCACGGCCGATATCGCCCGATTCGACTTCCACCACATCCCAGTTCACATGCTTGGCTTCGACCATCGCCTTCACTTTGGCCTGCTCGCCGTTGTATTCGACGGCGGTGACTTTATTGCCGGTCTCTTTTTCGAACGGTTGGTTGAATGCAACCTTTTGCGCGTCGCCATTCGCGCCGCCGAAATTGACGACCGTCAATTCCGCTGCATTGACTTGCGCGGCGCCCAGCGCGAGCGCCACAGCACCGACAGCGATGGCGCAGCGCGATTTCCCGATCTTGCTCATGGTGTGTTGCTCTCCTTTGGTGGTGTGCTTCAATACGTTCAGTGCGACTTTGTTATGTGCTGCTTGACCTGCTCAGCCTGCGTCGAACACATTGCGTAGTCGACGCGTTCACGCCCCTGCGAATACCCGTAAATGCTCGGGTGCGAATTCGAGTGCGACCGGTGCGCCGGGCGCGAAGGTGTCGAGCACGCCGGTGCCGAGCGGCACCTTCACGAAGCACTCGTCCTGTTGCGGCAGACCACAACGCATGCGTACGTGGTCGCCGAAATAGATCAGCCCGCGCGCTTCGCCGGCGAGCGCATTGGCGCCTTGCCGCGAAACCCCGCTGGCGAGCTTCATGCGCTCGGGCCGGATGCACGCGACCGCCGGCGTGCCCGCGCGCGCACCGCCGATATTGCGACCGGTAAGGCGCGTACCGTCGATCAGATGGAATTCGCAATACTCGCCGTCGACGTTCGCGATCGTGCCGCGCAGCTTGTTGCTGTCGCCGATGAAGTTCGCCACGAACTCATTGCATGGCGATTCATACAGACGATCCACGGTATCGAGCTGCTGCACGATGCCTTTGTCGAACACGGCAACGCGATCGGACATGGTCAACGCCTCGCCCTGATCGTGCGTGACGTACACGAACGTGACGCCGAGTTTCTCGTGCAGTGATTTAAGTTCGTACTGCATGTGTTCGCGCAACTGTTTATCCAGCGCGCCGAGCGGCTCGTCCATCAGCACGAGTTTCGGCTCGAACACCAGCGCGCGGGCAAGCGCGATACGCTGCTGCTGGCCACCAGAAAGCTGCGCCGGATAGCGCTTCGCGAAGCTCTCCATGCGCACCATCTTCAGCGCGTTGTTGGTGCGATGCGCGCGCTCTTCCGCCGAAATCTTGCGCACAGTCAGCGGATACGCGACGTTCTGCTCCACCGTCAGATGCGGGAACAGCGCGTAGTTCTGAAACACCATGCCGATGTTGCGCTTATGCGGCGGCACGGTATTGAGCAGCGTGCCATCCAGCCAGATTTCGCCGCCGGTGGGAAATTCAAAGCCTGCCAGCATCATCAGACAGGTGGTCTTGCCCGAACCGGACGGTCCGAGCAGCGTCAGAAATTCGCCCTGATAGATGTCCAGATCGAGCTGTTTGACGACCAGCGTTTCGCCGTCGTAGGTCTTGCGCACACCTCGAAAGCTGACGATCACGTCTTCGGTTTTCATCGTCCAAGTCTCCTCTGCGGTCCGGCTGGCTCCCGTGCAAAGCAGCGGGATTGCATCAATTGCGTGGCTCACTATAGACCGTTACGGTTCTACAATATGGAACCATTTCATTATTCCGGATAGAACCACTTGGACACCGTGATCTTGTCGGATTGGCTCGCCGCGCGGCTCGACCGCGCGGCCGCCGAACCGGTCTACCGGCAGACCTTGCGGCTCATGCAGCAGGCGATCCTGACCGGCCAGTTGCCGCCTGGCACCAAGCTGCCCAGTTCGCGCACGCTCGCCGAAGACCTCGGCATTGCGCGCAACACGGTGCTGCACGTCTACGACCAGCTGACCGCCGAAGGCTATGTGATCTCGACCACCGGCAGCGGCACTTATGTTGCCGACACGCGGCCGGACACGGCCGCCGTGAACATGCGCAGCAAGCCGGCAGTGGCGAGCGTCGACAAGGAAGACAGCACACCCAGGGAAACTCCCAAGCCGCCGAAACGCGACCTCAGCGATCTGTCGACTCGCGGACGTCGCCTGATCGACAAAGCCGGCGTGTCCGCCAAACAGTGGGGCGCGTTCATGCCGGGCGTGCCCGACGTCGCAGAATTTCCGGCGCGCACATGGAGCCGCCTCCAGGCGCGTTTGTGGAAGGAAGCCAATCCCGATCTGCTGACTTACGCGCCCGGCGGCGGCTACCGGCCGTTGCGGCGAGCGTTGTCGGATTATCTGCGCGTGGCGCGCTCGGTGAATTGCACGCCGGATCAGATCATCATCACCACGGGCATTCATCAGTCGATCGACCTGGCGGTGCGCCTGTTGACCGATGTCGGCGACCGCGCGTGGGTTGAGGAACCGTGCTATTGGGGCGCACGCAGCGTGCTGCAGTCATCGGGGATTACCCTCGTGCCGGTGCCGGTGGATGACGAAGGCCTCAATCCGCGCGAACAGGACTTGCAACAGCCGCCGCGGCTCGCGCTCGTCACGCCGTCGCACCAGTATCCGCTCGGCATGGTGATGAGCCTCGCGCGCCGCCGCACGTTGCTCGAATACGCGCGCCAGCACAACGTATGGATCATCGAGGATGACTACGACAGCGAGTTCCGCTACGGCAGCCGTCCGCTCGCGTCGCTGCAAGGACTCGACGAAGCCGGCCAGGTGATTTACGTCGGCAGTCTGGGGAAGATGCTGTTTCCGGGCTTGCGGATCGGCTACATGATCGCGCCGGAGCATCTGGTGGACACGTTCCGCACGGGCGTGGCCGAGTTGTATCGCGAAGGTCAGTTGATGCAGCAGGCGGTGATGACCGACTTCATCATGGACGGGCATCTCACGTCGCACGTTCGGCGCATGCGCGCGCTATACGGTGAACGGCGACAGATTCTGATCGACGCGATCACCGCGCGCTTCGGCAGCGAGCTGCCGGTGATGGGCGACGAGGCCGGCCTGCATCTGGTGCTCGGCTTGCCGGATCACGCGAACGACCGCGCGGTGACCGCTGCCGCTTACGACGCCGGCGTGATCGTGCGTCCGCTCGCGAGCTACTACAGCAGCGATACGCCCGCGCGTCGCGGGCTGCTGCTCGGCTATGCGTGCGTGCCGAACGACAAGATCGGCCCCGCGTTCGACACGCTCGCGCGCGTGATCGAGCAAACCGCGTTGAAGGCGCCGACGCGCGCCGCCTGAGCGCGCGCTCACTTCAAGCCGAAGTCGACCCGCGTCGTCGCACCCTTGTCGTTGATGCCCTCGGCGTTCAGTTTCGGCGCGACGATAAACACGCGGCTGCTGTCGATCTTGCCGTCCAGATACTGCTGCACGCTCTGCGCTCTTTGCTGCGCGAGTCGGCGCAGGCTGGCGTCGTCGATCGGGGCGTTGGCGGCGAGCGCGCTCTTCATCTCGTCGTCCGGCAGGCTCTTGGTCAAGCCGACAAAATTGCGCGGCTTCTTGAAGTCCGCCGACTTGTACGCCTTGCTCAGATACTTGTCGTAGTCCTTCGGGTCGACGGTGACGGTCGACAGATCGACGCTCTCGCCGTTGCCCACCACGTCCTTGATCTTCTGCTGCTTGACGAGGCGATCGACATAGCCGGTGCGCAACGCGGGTTCGTCGACAGCCGGGTCGACGCGGCCGATCAGGTCCATACGGATCGACGGTTTGTCGGACAGCGCCTTCACGATCGTGTCGAGTTTCTGGGTGTCGGCGTCCGTGAGTTTCGCCGAGCCGGGTTCGAACTCGACGTAGCCCAACTCCTCGCCCTTGCCGCCGAACGCGTTGGCGATCAACGAGAACGGCGCGGTCACCGCCTTCTGTAGCAGATTAAGCACGGCGTGCCAGATCAGGCCGCCAATGCTGAACTCGGGATTCGACAGCGAGCCCGACACCGGCAGGTTCACGTCGATTTCGCCGCGCGAGTTCTTCAGCAGCGAGATCGCGAGACGCACCGGCAATTTGGTTGCCGTATCGTTATCGACGTGATCGCCGAACGTGAGCTGGTCGATGAAGATGTGGTTATTCGCGTCCAGCTGATCGTTCTCCAGCTTGTAATGCAGATCGACGTTCAGCTTGCCCTTGGTGATGGGATAACCGGCATATTTCGCCGAATACGGCGTGAGATTGGTCAGTTCGATATCGTGCGCGACTGCCGTCAGATCGAGCGCCGGCTTCGCAATCAGCGGATTGACAGTGCCGCGAATCGACAGCGGGCCATTGGCCGCCAGTTTCGCGGCGATGTCGACTGGCGCGGGCGTGGTGGATTGCGTGCCGAACGCGCCGACCGTGCCCTGAATGTTGACCAGGTTCGCCGTGAAATTCGGCTTGATGAAGTTGTCGGTGTACGTCACGCGGCCCTGTTGCAGGACCAGTTGACCGAAGTGCAGTTTGACCGGGCTTGACGGCGGCGTGGCCGCCGTCACCGTGGCAGGTGCCGCCGATGAAGCCGGCGCGGGCGCAGCCGCGACCGCCGATGCTGGTTGCGGCGTCAACGGCACAGGGTCCGCACCGCTCTTGTCGCGCGTCAGCGATTGCGGCGCGCCGCTTTCATGCGCAACGACGTCCTTCAGGTTGAGCTTGCCCTGCGGATCGAGCAGCACGCGTCCATAGAACTTGGTGAACGTGACGCGGCCCGCGTCGACCACGGTGCCATGCTCGTCGTAATCCGCTTTCAGGTTGGACAATGCCAGCGAGCCCCATCCCGCGAACGGGTCGGAGGTCGCCTTGTCGAGCATGCGGACTTCGACGAGCGCCAGGTCGCCGTGATAATTGGCTTTCAACGACTTTGCCTGATTCAGCGTCAGGTCGCCGTTCGCATTGAGCAGCGCGCTCGCGATCACCGCATTCAGCTTGCTGCCGAAGTACGGCTCGAAGGCCGCTGCGTCGAGGCGGTTGGCGTTCACCTTGACGGCCACCTTGAGCGGCGTCGCCGTAACGTCGCCCTTTACGCCAAGCGTGCCCTTCTTGTTCAGCGTGGCCTGCAGATCGATCGGCAACGGACGGCTCAGATCGTCGCTGACGTTTTGCACCTTCAGTTGCAGCGGCGTGATGTTCAGTTTCACCGGCTGCGGCGTGGTGTTGTCGGTGAAATTGGCAGTGGCGTCCTTCAAGGTCAGTTCGCCGATCTTGTAGTGCCACGCGGGGCCTTCCGCCTGCGCCTTCTTGACCGCGTGAATCGCGGTGCGTTGCGGCGCGGCTTCGTGCTGGCCGGCAAGCGCGGCGAGGTTGATCTTGCCGTCTTTCAGACGCTGCGCATCGACCGCGAGACCGGTCGTGTCGACGCTGGCAATCTCGGCGTTGCGCGCCGCCACATCCACCTGCCTGATCTTGACGCTACCTTGCGCGAGCGAGATCAGCGGGTCCTTGCTTTCGCGCGCCGCGACTTTCAGCGACTGCAGATTCAGTTGCGAATCAGTGACCATCACGGCTATCGGCGACTTCGACCAGTTCGCGCCGACATTGGCGGTGGCGGACAGCGCGCCGTCCGTGATCTGCGCGACGGTTGCGGTGTCGATATACGGTTGCAGCAACGGCAGCTTCAACGACTTCACATCGATCTTCGCGCTCGCGGTCTTCGCGACGAGGCCGAACGCGCCTGCCACGCCGAGCGAGCCGCCGGCGTCCTTGAAATCCGTGTTTAACGTGTAGTGCGCGGGCGCGGTGGCGAGCGTCGAAAAATCGGTTAGCGTCACGGCCAGTTTTTGCAGGCCGACGTCGACGGGCCGCGAGGCGGCGTTGTCGTGAACGTTCACGGTGCCGTCATTGAGCACGAAGCGTTTGATCGACAGATCCAGCGGCGGCGCTGTCTTTTCCGCGGCACTGGAACCGGATGCGGCAAGCGGCGCACTCGCCGCCGGTCGCGCCGTAGCGGCTTCAGACGCGGGAGCAGACGCAGACGCGAACATCTTCTCGACGCTCACCACGCCTTCTTTATCGCGCGCAAGGTTGGCGGTCGGCGCGTCGATACGGATCTCGTCGAAGTGATAGAGGCTCTTCAACGGCTCGAGCGTGGCGGCCGCCACATGCAGCGCGCGCGCCGCGAAGAACGGCGCCTTGCTCTGATCCTGCACGTCCACGTCGTTCATATCGACGGTGCCCGCCACGCGCAGCGAAGGCGCGTCGTTGGAGACCACGAAGTTGAGCTTGAGATCGGTGGACAGTTTGCCGGACTGCACGATGACCGGCAGTTTGGTCGGCACGTACGACATGAGACGCGGCACATCGAGCCCGTCGAAACGCAACGACACTTCCGACTCGCGCGACGCGGCAAACGGCTTGGTCCTGCCATCGATGGCAAGCGGACTGCCGTCGATCCGCGCACGCAGCAAAGGCTCGACGAAGATATCGGTTTTCGACGGCAGCGTGGCGATGAACGGAATCCCGAGCTTCCATTGATCGATCACATGCGTCGCGCCAAGTAGTTTGTCGTCGAACGTGATCTGGCCATTTTCGAGCCTGATGTTCGACACGGAGAACAACGTGGGTTTGCTATCCGGCTTGGCCGGCTGCTTCGAGAATTTCTCGATCAGGTCGGTGAAATTGAAGCGCTGCGCATCGTAACGAACAATATGAAAGCGCGGCGAATCGAGCTGCACTTCGTCGATGATCGGCGCCGCGCGAAACAGCGAACTCCATGACGGCTGCACGATGAGCCGCGAGATATCCACGAAGTCGCCCTCGCCGCCGCGCTCGCCGATATGCACACGATCGGCTTCGAGCTTGAGCGTGTACGGATTGAGCGCAATGCGCCCGATGGTGGCGGGACGGTCGAGTTGTTTGCTGATCTGTTGCTCGGCAATGTGGCGGATCAGCGGCGGCGCCGCGAAGAAACCCAGCAGACCGAACAGTACAACGAAGATCAGCAGACCGGTGATGACACGCCGGGTGCGGCGTGACTGCGCGACATCGCGCATGGTCTGCATGGACGAGGCTAATGATGCTTTATTGAGGCTTGCCATGCTCGGTCTTGGGTAGTGCGGCGGCAAGCCCGCCGCGAAAACGAAAATCCCGCAAGCGGCAGTATAAGTCGTGAATCTTTCGTGGGATATAAATGTAAGGCGTGGCTTACACAATACTCCGCGCAATAGCGTCGCAGGTCCGCCGAGCTGATGCGGCGGACCTGCGACGTTCGATGCGTCAAGCGCTCGTTACTGAAGCGCGGCTGTCACGTCGTGGACACGGAAGCATCATTGGCGCACGACGGCAGGCGGTTGCCAACTGCCGTCGGTGGCCTGCGGCTTGGGTGCGTACAGACGCAGCACCAGTTGCAGATCGGCACGCGGCGCCGGCAGCCAGTTGCCGCTCCGGCTCCGAGTGGACGACACCGTCACGTCGAGCGAGCCGTCGCGATTGCGGCGTGCGCCATTGCGATCGCCGACCGCGAGACGCGCCGGCGCGCTTTCGCCGAGCGCGCCGTCCTTCGTGTAGGCCGTGATCGACCAGAAGCCGCGCACCGGCGGCAACTGATTCGGCGCGAAGTGGATCACGTAGCGGTTTGCGCCGTTGAGCGCACGACCGTCGCTGTCCTGCGTAACGACCGCGCGAACTTCGTCGTCTTTCGTGCCGATGCCCGGTTGCGCATAAGCGGCATAGGCGCGCATTGCGTAGTCGGGGCCGTAGTTGCCCACGGCGTCGCCGAACCAGTTCCAGCCGTTGCCGCTCAGCAAATTGGACGGTGGCGTGACGACGCGTTCATGGCCGTCGGCGAGGCCGGCCGCGATGGCTTCCGGCGCCTTCGGCAGCTTGACCGGCTCGCCGGGCGTCACACCGAGGTCCGAGAGGAACTTGAGCGCGTGCGGATCCGCCGGAGTCGGCGGATTGTCGGGCAAGGCCTGCGCGAGTCGCGTGAAGAAGCCGCTCGCGTCGAGCGCCGCGACCTGCGCGGCCGGCGTGCCGGCAGCGCCTGCGGCGGCGGCGTCGGCATTGCTGCGCGGCGGCGTGATCGACGCGGACCGGCTGTCGCCCGCGTAGACACTCAGCGGCGCGACACGAATGGCGCGCTGCAGCTTACGGACCGCCGTCAGGTCGCGCGTGCCATTCGACTGGATACGCACACTCACCCACGCGTTGCGAGTCGGCACGTCGACGCGCTTCACACCTTTGGGCAAATCCCCTTGCCAACCCGGACCGACAAAGGCGATCGCCTGCGCCTTGATGCCGGCCGCGCGCGTGTCGAACTGCGAACTGGTCGACCACACCACGTTGGTCCACATGTCGAGCACGCGGGCGTCGACATAGCGGCCGTGCGAATCGGGCAGCGAAACGATCACCGGTTCGCTTCCGACGTCCAGCCAGCCGGTCGAATCGAACGTATCGAGACTCGGCTGCATTGGATTGGACGCGCCGATCGGCGGCAATGCCTGGGCGTGGCGCAGCGTATTGAGGGGCGCCTGGCCTGGATTGGTGCCGACCGCCGCATCGCGCGCGACGCCCATCAGCACCAGTGGATAGCCGAATACGTACGAGTCGGCCACTTCGTCCTTGATCCAGCCCGTGGATTTTTGCGTCGCGGTGGGGGTCGACGCGCAACCGGCCAGAAATGCGAGGCCCGCGAACGATGCGCAGGTCCAGTGAATCGAAAACGTTGCTCGGCGATTTTTTATCATTCGTTCAGGTGGCGGAACGTGTGGTCCTAAGGGAGACGCCGGCGTGCAGCGAACCCTGTGTGCGCGGCCTCCCAAAGCCCAACGCAGACAGTCCGCGGTTCGCGATGCCGACAACATCGGGTTGTATCGTATCCTTGCCCGGCAGGCAAGCGCAAAGGCAGGATTAGCGCCGGTTCGCGCGCAAGCCGCCTTTTTGCGGTACGGTTGACGTTTTTTGTCACGTCGCCCGGCACCCTGCGTCTCGGACGGCTTTTCATCATTGCTCTTTCGCCCCCTCGTATCCGGAGCGCTTCATGTACATGCCCGCCCATTTCGAAGAGAACCGCCCGGAGGTTCTCCATCGGCTGATCGCCGAGCAGCCATTCGGCGCGCTGATCACCAACGGGCCGAACGGGCTCGATGCGAACCATGTGCCGTTCGAGTTCGAAGTCCCGTCCACGGCCGGTGAAACGCACGGCATCCTGCGCGCTCACGTCGCCCGCGCGAACCCGGTGTGGCAGGAAGCCGCCGCGAATCCGGAAGCGCTCGTGATCTTCCAGGGTCCGGCCGCTTATATCTCGCCTAACTGGTATCCGAGCAAGCACGAAGCGCATCGGCAGGTGCCGACTTACAACTATATGGTGGTGCATGCCCACGGCCGCATCGCCGTGCGCGACGACGAGTCGTTCGTGCGCGGCCTGGTGGCGCGTCTGACGCGCAAGATGGAAGCTGGCGAACCGGTGCCGTGGAAAATGGGTGACGCGCCCGCTGACTTCATCTCGCAGATGCTCGGCGCGATCGTCGGTATCGAGATCGAGGTGACACGGCTGGTCGGCAAGTGGAAGCTCGGCCAGAACAAGGCGGCGGACGACCGCCGCGGCGCGGCCGAAACCCTGCTGGCGCGCGTAAGCGACGAACAGAAGGCCGTCGGCCAAGCCATGCTGGACGCGCCGCCGGCCTTCTGAGCGAGCGTTCCGGCGATGTGCGCGCGCCTTGAAACGCGTCCCGCAATTCGTCCTTGACCTTCCCATCATGGGAAGGTCAATACTGGGTTCATGATGCGGCCGATGCCGCCACGAGCCTTGCCTACCATGACCGAACTTGCCAACTCGCAGCGCCCCGCGGACGCTGCCGCCTCTTCCGCCCGGATCGCCGAACTCGACATTGGCGGAATGACTTGCGCCTCGTGCGCGCTGCGCGTCGAGAAAGCGCTCAACAAAGTGCCGGGCGTCGCGCGGGCATCGGTGAATCTCGCCACGGAGCGAGCGCGCATTGAAAGCGACGCCGCCGTCGATCCCGAGACGCTCGCCAACGCCGTGCGCAAGGCGGGCTACGACGCCACGCTGCCCGCCGCCACGGACACGCCTCCGCCTGTTGCCTACGCGCAGCAATCCACGCAACTGGCGATAAGCGGCATGACCTGCGCCTCGTGCGCGATGCGCGTCGAAAAAGCGCTGGCGAAAGTGCCGGGCGTGCTGGGCGCGTCGGTGAATCTGGCCACCGAAACCGCAACCGTCAGTCTGGATGGCGCGGCCGCCGCGCCGGACGCGCTGATCGCCGCCGTCAAGAAAGCGGGCTACGAAGCGAGCTTGATCGTGCCGCCGGATGCATCGGCCGCGACCGACCACGCCGACCACGTTGCGCCCACCGACCGCAAGCGCGACCAGACCCGCCGCGAACTGGCCGCGGTGCTCGCCTCCGCGGTTCTGACGCTGCCGCTCGTCGCGCCGATGCTCGGCGAATGGTTCGGCCTGCACGCGATGCTCTCGCCATGGCTGCAACTCGCGCTCGCCTCGATTGTGCAGTTCGCATTCGGCGCGCGCTTCTATCGCGCGGCCTATCGCGCCGTGCGGGCCGGCGCGGGCAACATGGACTTGCTGGTGGCGCTCGGCACGTCGGCGGCGTATGGCATCAGTGTCTACGAACTGGCGACCCATCCGGGCGACATGAATCATCTGTATTTCGAGGCGTCGGCGGTCGTGATCACGCTGGTGCGTTTCGGCAAGTGGCTCGAAGCTCGCGCCAAGCGCCAGACCACGGACGCTATTCGCGCCCTCAACGCGCTGCGTCCGGACCGTGCGCGCATTCGCGTCGGCGCCGACGAACGCGACGTGCCGCTCGCGCAAGTGCGGCTCGGCACGGTGGTGCTCGTGCGCCCCGGGGAGCGCGTGCCGGTCGACGGCGCGGTGCTCGAAGGCCGCACGCATATCGACGAATCGCTGATCACCGGCGAAAGCCTGCCGGTGCCGAAGCAGGTGGCCGACGCGGTCACCGCCGGCTCGATCAACGGCGAAGGCGCGATTGCCGTGACGACCACCGCGATCGGCGCGGAAACCACGCTCGCGCGGATCATCCGCCTTGTGGAAAGCGCGCAGGCCGAGAAAGCGCCGATCCAGCGCCTCGTCGACCGCGTCAGCGAGATCTTCGTGCCGGCGATTCTGGCGATTGCCGCGCTCACGCTGGTGGGCTGGTTGATCGCGGGCGCCGGCGGCGAAACCGCGATTCTGAACGCGGTCGCCGTGCTGGTGATCGCGTGCCCATGCGCGCTCGGCCTGGCCACGCCGGCGGCGATCATGGCCGGCACCGGCGTCGCGGCGCGGCACGGCGTGTTGATCAAGGACGCCGAAGCGCTGGAAACCGCGCATCGCGTGACGATCGTCGCGTTCGATAAAACCGGCACGTTGACGCTCGGCCAGCCGTCGGTGACGGCGTTCGAGCCGATCGGCGGCATCAGCCGCGACAAGGCGCTGGCGCTTGCGGCGGCGGTGCAGCGCCATAGCGATCACCCGTTGGCGCGCGCGGTGTTGAAGGCGCATGAAGTCGCGGCGGCGAACAACGGCGATGCGACGGCGGCTGACGCCGGCGGTGTGGTGGCAGGGAGAACTCGCGGTGCGGCGGCAGCGAGCGCCGGCGGTGCGCTGGCAACGGACACCGGCGTCGCGGCGGCGTCCGGACAAATCCCGTCGCAGCATGCGAGCGCCTCGCGCGCGGTTGCAGGCCGTGGCGTCGAAGCGGACGTCGACGGCCGCACATTGGCGCTCGGCAGCACGCGCTGGCTCAATGAACTCGGCATCGACCTGCCGCCGGAACTCGCCGCTCGTGCTCACGAACTCGAAGCCGCGGGCAACACGGTTTCCTGGCTCATGCAGCGCGATCCGCAAGCGCCCGCGGCACTCGCCCTGATTGCTTTCGGCGACACCGTCAAACCGAGCGCACGCGCCGCCGTCGAAAGGCTCGCGCAGATGGGTATCCAGAGCGTGCTGCTCACCGGCGACAATCGCGGCAGCGCGGCGAGCGTGGCGAAGGCGCTCGGCATCGACGAATTCCACTCGGAGGTTCTGCCCGACGACAAGGCCCGCGTGATCCGCGACCTGAAAATCCGCAGCGCCGGCATCGTGGCGATGGCGGGCGACGGCATCAACGACGCCCCCGCGCTCGCCGCCGCCGACATCGGCATCGCGATGGCGACGGGCACCGACGTCGCCATGCACGCGGCCGGCATTACGCTGATGCGCGGCGATCCGGCGCTCGTGGCCGACGCCATCGACATCTCGCGCAAGACGTGGCGCAAAATCCAGCAGAACCTGTTCTGGGCGTTCGTTTATAACCTGATCGGAATTCCGCTGGCCGCTTTCGGTTGGTTGAACCCGATGCTCGCCGGCGCGGCGATGGCGTTTTCGAGCGTGAGCGTCGTGACCAACGCTCTGCTGCTGCGCACCTGGCGCGGCGCGCAGAATCTCTCGGCGAGCTGAGCGAACGCGCAGAGCGATGCCATGCGGGCGGCCGCGCCGATTTCGGGCGTTGTCACGGCGCTCTGTGGCTGTGCGCCTGACGCAGCGCGCAAGTCGTTCGACGCACTGAGCGGACGCAGACAGAAATACCCGGCACACGGCGGGGCCAATTTGCAGCGCCGCCACCAACGCGCTATTGCGGTGAGCCGCGCATCGAAGCGCTCCGCCGACAGCATGGCCAATTACTAAGTGCTTTCAAATCCCTAAAGAAAGCGGACGTCGCAGCCGTAAACAAGCCATCGATGCCGGGCATGCCTATGCATGGCTCGCGCGCGCCTGTTCTCCTTTACTCGAAAGACGCCCATGGAATTTCTCTCTTTGCGCCGCGCCAGCGTTGGCGCGCGGCTCGCCATTCTTTCGTGCATGCTGGTGGCGTTGATTTTCGCCGCGTTCACGTGGGCGCTCACCCGCACCGCCGGCCAGCAGATCAGCGATCAGGTGCTCGA
This sequence comes from Paraburkholderia sp. BL25I1N1, assembly GCF_003002025.1. Classification (GTDB taxonomy): domain Bacteria; phylum Pseudomonadota; class Gammaproteobacteria; order Burkholderiales; family Burkholderiaceae; genus Paraburkholderia. The sequence goes on along the minus strand of NZ_PVZB01000008.1, from coordinate 181,568 downwards.
ACGCATCGCCGATAAGGACCGCTCGATCGCCGCAATGATCAAGCTGTTCGACAAAGCCTTGTCGAACGAGGTCGATCGCTCGATGTCGCTGTTCGCGAGTTTCCTGCCCGCCGGCTACACGCTCGACGAAACCCAGAAGGTCGACATCGGCGGCGTCGCCACGCCGACCATCAAGGCGGGCGACAAAGTCCTGAACATGGATTTTTCGATCCCCGATCTGTTTCTCGAACGCAGCGGCGCGGTGGCCACGATCTTCGCGCGCAGCGGCGATGATTTCGTGCGCGTCACCACGTCGCTGAAGAAGCAGGACGGCTCGCGCGCGATCGGCACGCTGCTCGACCGCAAGGCGCCGGCCTACGCGCTGCTGCTCGCCAACAAGCCTTATACGGGACTTGCCGCGCTCTTTGGCAAACGTTTGATCACGCAATACCGGCCGATCACGGACGCAAGCGGCCGCGTGATCGGCGCGCTGTTCGTCGGCGTGAATGTGGATAAGGAAATCCAGTCGGTGCAGGACGGCATTCGCAACCTGAAGATCGGCGATAGCGGTTATTACTTCGTCGTCAACGCGTCGAACGGCGCGGATCGCGGCAAGCTCATCGTGCATCCGGCCGCCGCCGGCCAGAGCGCCGACAACGCGAACGCACCGTATCAGCAAATGCTCGACATGAAGGAAGGCCAGCTCGAATACAGCTCCGCCGATGCCACCCTCGGCGAACGCGGCTCGCACGACAAGTTCGTGTCGTTCGTCACCGTGCCGGAATGGCAATGGCTCGTGGGCGGCGTCGCGCCGCGCGACGAAGTGATGGCCAACGTCATCACCACGCGCAACGAATTCCTGCTGCTCGGCTTCGTGCTGGTCGGCGTGTTCGCGGCCGGGTTCCTGTTCGCCGTGCGACGCCTTGTGAGCCGCCCGCTCGACGAAGCCGCCAAGGCGTCCGAACGTTTCGCCTCGGGCGATTTGAGCGTGCGCGTCGCGAAGGGCGCGAACGCGCGCGCCGATGAAATCGGCCGCCTGATGCAGTCGATCGACGGCATCGGCGAAGGTCTCGCGCGGATCGTTTCGCAAGTGCGCAATGCATCGACGGATATGTCGCAGGGTACCGAAAAGATCGCTACCGGCAGCGGCAATATCGCTGCGCGGATCGCCACGCAGGCGAGCAGCCTCGAAGAAACGGCGGCCAGCATGGAAGAGATCACCTCGACCGTGCAGCAGAACGCCGATCACGCCGCGCAAGCCAACACGCTCGTCACGCGCGCAGCCGATGCCGCGCTCGAAGGCGGCCGCGCGGTCGAACGCGTGGTGTCGACGATGGGCGAGATCAGCCGCTCGTCGCAGAAGATCGCCGAGATCACCACTGTGATCGAAGGCATCGCGTTCCAGACCAATATCCTCGCGCTGAACGCAGCGGTGGAAGCCGCGCGTGCCGGCGAGCATGGCAAGGGCTTCGCGGTGGTGGCTTCGGAAGTGCGCGCGCTGGCGCAACGCAGCGCGGCTGCGGTGAAGGAGATCGAGAGCCTGATCGCGACGTCCACGGCAACCGTGCAAAGCGGTTTCCAGATCGCCGAAGAAGCCAGCTCGACAATGCAGGGCATCGTTCAACAGGTCGGCCAGGTGCGGGCGATCATGGGCGAAATCAGCGTCGCCTCACGCGAGCAATCGGGCGGCATCGAGCAGGTGAATCTCGCCGTCACGCAAATCGGCGAAGCCACGCAGCAGAACGCGACGATTGTCGGCGAGGCTGAACTCGCGGCAGCCGAGTTGCGCGATCAGGCCGCGCGTCTCGCGCAAGTGGTCAGCGTGTTCAAACTGGAAAGCGGGCGCGATTGAGGCAGGGTTGTCACGGCGCCGTGCTGCCTGATGCAGCGCGCGCCGCCTGCCGTTGCAACAGTGGAAATGCCTCGCTTCGTCAGAACTCCACATCCAGTTCGTCGATCTCTTCCACTTCCTGTTGCGCGTCGGCGATCCACTCCTGCATCTCGGGCAGTGCCATGATCCGCTGCCCGTATTCGACAATCTCCGGATCGAGTTTGACGTCGTAGGTCACGAAACGCGTCACCACAGGCGCGTACATCGCGTCCGCCGCAGTGCGCTCGCCGAACAGAAACGGGCCGCCGTACTGCTTCAGACAATCGCCCCAGATCGTCACGATGCGGTCGATATCCGACTGAGCCCGCGCCCACACCTTGAAGCCTGGAAAGTGCGCTTTGAGGTTCATCGGCAGAGCCGAACGCAGCGAGCCGAACCCTGAGTGCATTTCGCCGCAAATCGAGCGGCAATGCGCGCGGGCGCGAATATCTTCGGGCAGCAGTTTCGCGCCCGGTTTCAGTTCATTCAGATATTCCGCGATCGCCAGCGTGTCCCAGACCTTGATGCCGTCATGAACGAGGCACGGCACGAGGATCGACGGCGAAAGCAGCAGGAGTTCGGCGCGCGCCGCGGGGTCGTCGATCGGCATCACGATCTCTTCAAAAGGCAAACCGCTAAACTTGGTCAGCAGCCAGCCGCGCAGCGACCACGACGAATAATTCTTGCTGCTGATGGTGAGCGTGGTATTCGCCATACGATTCTCCTCCAGATGAGGCGCTCGATCGGCGCCCGACGCCATGCGTGCACGTTGCCGTGCGCACGCGCACCAAAGCGCGGCAAATTCGGCCCGTTCTCCCGACCGGCGCAAATGCTATGCCAACGCGACGGCACGGCTGCGCGAGTGCGTATGCATGCATGGCACATGACTTGCCTTTATTTGGGCTCCTTCCTTTTCAGCATTCGTGCGAAGGTTATGAACCTGTTCGCATATCCCACATACCAGGCTTTCGCCGACATGATGCTGCCAATGCGGCACGGCGCGGCGCTGGTGAATCATTCGCTCGACGCATGGCCTGCGTTCGGCGAGACGTCACATGGACGTTCGATCCGCGCGGCCTGCGAGTTGTTGACGCTGGCCGGACTCACGCCCGTGCGGCCGCCGTTCGAGATTGACAGCGTGATATCGGAAGGCAAAGCCGTGGCGGTCGTCGAGGAAATCGCGGCGCACACGCCATTCTGTTCGCTGCTGCATTTCCGCAAGGCAACGCCGCCGTCGGCGCCGCAACCGCGCGTGCTGGTGATCGCGCCGATGTCCGGCCACTTCGCGACGTTGCTGCGCGGCACCGTGCGCACGATGCTGGCCGAACACGACGTCTACATCACCGACTGGCACAACCCGCGCGACGTGCCGCTAAGCCAGGGCCGCTTCGGTTTCGACGAATTCGTGCAGCACGTGATCGACTTCACCGAAACGATCGGACCCGGCGCGCATCTGCTCGCCGTTTGCCAGCCGACGGTCGCCGCGCTCGCCGCGGTCGCGCTCATGGCCGCCGACGATCATCCCGCGCAACCGGCGAGCATGACGCTGATGGCCGGTCCGCTCGATACGCGTATCAACCCGACGCGCGTCAACGAACTCGCCAAAAGCAAGCCGCTGGAGTGGTTTGAGCAGAAGCTGATCAGCGCGGTGCCATTCGGTTTTGCGGGCGCGCACCGGCGCGTGTATCCGGGCTTCATGCAGTTGACCGCGTTTATGGCGATGAACCTCAACCGGCATCTCGACTCGTTCGAGACGATGTATTACGAGCGCGCCAAAGGCGATCCGGCAAAGGCCGACACGATCCGCACGTTCTATGAAGAATACTTCGCGACGATGGATCTCACAGCCGACTTTTATCTGGAAACCGTCGATACGGTTTTTCAGCGGCATGCACTGCCGTTGCACGCGCTCGAAGTGAAAGGGCGCCTCGTCGAACCCTCGAAGATTCGCCGCACCGCGTTGCTCACCGTCGAAGGCGAGAGGGACGATATCTGCGCCGTCGGTCAGACGCTCGCCGCGCAGGACATGTGCGACAAGTTGCGGCCGTATTTGAAGACGCATCACGTGCAGACCGGCGTCGGGCACTACGGCGTGTTCAATGGACACCGCTGGGAGCGGCACATTTACCCGCGCGTGCGCGCCGTGATCTACGACAACGAACCGCGCGCCGTGCTGGTGAGTTCGCGCGCAGGTACGATCCAGCCGGTGCCGGCCGCGACGGCTGCAGAAGTCACTCCAGCAGCGCCGGCGGCAACGGCGGTGGTCGATGTGGAAGTGGATGCGACGACGACGAACGCCGCGAACGGAACTAGCACCACGTCAAGTGCGAGTCCGACGGCGGCCATCAAGCCGCAAGCGTCACGAACTCCACGCAGACGGCCGCCGGCGGCGCAATGAGTTGCTGTTCGGACGCGCGCGGCGGCTGTCCGCTTGCTTGCTTGCGTAGTACCCGCTATTCAAGCGTGCAGCCGCCTTCTACGTTCGCTAAGCCGCAACGCTCTTCCACGGCGTCACGGTCGGCACGTCGCACGGCCCTTCGACTTCGATGGATTTGAAATCGGCCGGCGAGACGATTTCGATGTACTCCATATCTTCCGAGTAGTCGAACAGATAGTGGACGATGCCAGGCGCCTGATGCACGCAATCGCCGGCGGCGACGAGCGTCTCCTTGTCGCCATACATGAAGCGCGCCCAGCCCTTCAGCATGATCACAATGTGGAAATCGGCCTCATGACGGTGCCAGCCGGTGCCTTGCTCTGGTGCGTGGTTCGCCTTGACGAGTTGCGCGAGCACCTTGCCGCCGGTCGCCTGCGCGATGCCTAAATCACGGTAGAGAAAAAAGTCGCGTAAGCCCTGATCCTCATAGGACGTGTCTTGCGGACGGACATGACTGAATTGCGTGGCGAATTCGGTGGACATGATCGCGCTCCTCGCGAGTGAGCCGGCAGTTGAAAACGACGCGTTGGAGCGTCGGTTGCAAGCATCAAGCGCGCCAGTGTGCGGGCGCTGCATTTTGCTTTTGCGCGTTTTCGGAGGCGATGCCCATGAATGTCGCGCCATCTGGCGTGGCGCGACGTGGTTTTGAGCGCTGCGCTGTCTATGCCGTCGGGCGGAACATCTGGAACATGTCGCCGATTTCCGCGTAGTCGGCGCGGTAGCCGGCACGCATGATCGGCTGCGCGGCGTGGGTGTCGAACAAGCCGTCTTTCAGATACGCCTCGTTGATATGCACGCCGACCACTTGCCCGAGCGACAGATAGTTGTCCATCGGCTTACCGTCGAGCGTATGCAGCCGCACCACTTGCAGCAGTTTGCATTCGAGCGCAGCCGGCGATTCCGCGACGTGCGGCACGGCCACGTTGCGGCCCGGCGCGGGCGTGAGGCCCGCGAGTTCGAATTCGTCGACGTGGGGCGCAACGGGCGCCGACGAGCGGTTCATCTGCTCGGCGAGCGGTTTGGTGGCCAGATTCCAGACGAATTCGCCGGTGGCTTCGATGTTGGCGACGCTGTCTTTATGGCCTTCGCTGGAGAAACCGATGATCGCCGGAAAGCTGGCGAACGCGCCGAAGAAACTATAGGGCGCGAGGTTCAAGGTGCCCGCGGTGTCGCGCGAAGAAATCCAGCCGATCAGACGCGGCGCGACGATGGCTTTGAACGGATCGTGCGGGAGGCCATGGCCGGTGGCGGGATCGTAGAAGTAGTGGGGCATGGAGAATGGGGCCTTGCGGATGGGGCGAGACGGCAGTTATACCGCAGAGCGGCGCAGGCTGCTGGGCGGGCCTTGAGTGCGAGGCCTCTCTTCACGCCGCGTTTTTAAGCCTCGCCCTTTCGCGTCAATCAACCTCGACTAATCACACGCTTGCGCCCTTGCTTCACCTGCTCCAGATGCGCATCGTCCCAGTCATGGAAACCTGCGCCGCTGCGCACGCCGACACGGCCTGCTTTGACGTGCTCACGCAACAGGTCGAGCACGTCTTCGTCCTTGGCCAGTTCCGGCATCAGATGGGAAGCGATGTCGAGGAAGGTGTCGAGGCCGCCCATGTCCGCGCCTTCGAGCGGTCCGACGATTCCCCAGCGGCGACCCAGCGACGCCTTCATCACGCGATCGATCACGTCCGGCGTCGCCGCGCCCGAGCGCACGATATTCAACGCCTCGCGCAGCACCGCGAACTGCAACCGGTTGCCGACGAAACCCGGAATCGCCTTCGCCAGCACAACGGGCTCCATGCCGATCGCACTCATCAACGCAGCCGTCTGCTGCGTCACTTCGGGCGCGGTCGCCGTGCCCGGCACGACTTCGACAAGCGGAATCATGTGCGGCGGATTCCAGAAGTGCGCGATCACAAAGCGGTCTTTCGCCTGCAACGGAGCGGCGAGTTGATCGGGATGAAAACCGCTGGTGTTGCTCGCGAGAATCGCGTCGCCGGCCAGCAACTGGGTCAGCGCCGCATACAGGCGATGCTTCAGTTCGAGGACTTCGGGAATCGCTTCGATCACGAATTGCGCCGATGCCATCACGTCGAGTTCGGCATGCGTTTCGATGCGCGCCAGCGCCGCCTGTTTGGCCGCCGGGTCGATGCGGCCGGCGTCGATCAACTCGTCGAGCACCGCCTCCGCCTTCGGCGCGACGCTCGCGAGCCGTGTCGGATCGACGTCGTGAACGACCGTCCTGTGGCCATGCAACGCGCTTTGCGTCGCAATGCCGACGCCCATCAACCCCGTACCCACTACGCCGATCACTGCGTTGTCCAAGCCGCTCTCCTGCTGCCGTCGATAAAGCGTTCAAGCATAGCGCAGCAAGCCGATTCGTAAGTCCGAACGTGACAAAGCCGGTCTTCCGCGAGGAAAGACCGGCTTTGTGCACTTCAGGCCGACGCCGCATCGTGCGGCGCCGTCACGCGCGAATTAGTAGCGCGGGGGCGGACGATGGTCGTCGCGGTGATGCGGATCGTACTCGTGCGGGTGGTGACGCATCCAGTCGTCGTGCGCCCAATAGCGATGGCCGTCGTAATAACGATCGCCGTGCCAGCCGATATTGATCGACACGCCCACCGGCATCATGTGCGGCTGACCGTAGACCGCCGGACCCGGGCCGTTTTCGACAACCACGCGTTCCTGAGCGAATGCACTGCCGGCCGCGAGCAATGCGCCGCCTGCCAGCAAGGTTGCGATGATTGAACGCGATGTCTTGTTCAAGGTTTTCATAGTGACCTCCCATCAAAGTTTTGTATCAAGCCAGCGTCCGTGCTCGAGATCGACCTGAATCTGCATTTTCAGGTTCGCACCAGACGCCGTACGCTTGAGACCAACTTTAGCGGCGCCAACCGCATGAAGGCGTGAGCACTTGTAAGCGCTCATTTCATAGAAAGGGACCGATGGCCAACGCGCATTTTGCCCGTCCCGCCCTGCGTACAAAGCCATGCGCTATGCCTGGGCCACGCGGACCCGGCGGCCATCTTTTCAGGCGCCGTTACATTCATTTCGGCCGGGAAATATTCGGGAGAAGCCTTGAAGGACGAAAGCGAGTCTTAAAAACAAAAAGCCACGGTACGCGTTTCGCGAACTGTGGCTTCAACAGTGATGCAATGCGCACCCGAAGTGCGCGCCCGTACGCGGTTACTCCGCGCTAGGGCCGGTACCGCTTTGCTTTTAGTCGCTCAGCTTGACGCCGAACAACGTACCTTGTGCTTTACGGACGCGCTGTGCTTCGCGGCTACGCGCTTCGTACGAGTAGTCCGAATCCAGCGGCAGATGGGGCGACGCAAAGAGGTCGCTGACCTTTTGGAACAATGCAAAAATGAAGCTCATGGCGACTCCCGGTTAGTTACTGCATTTGCTAGGGTTTTCCCTTAAGAAGAAGTATAGGGTTTTCCCTAGGCAAAAGCTAGTGCAATGCAGCAATTTTTCGGTGTGGTGCGTTGTCGCAGCGTATTTTTCACATGTTGCGTTGCATCATGACAACGTCCCTGTTTTTGATTTCCAGGGTCGAAAGGGGCTGAGTGCTGCGGCGGATTCGACGCCGGCTCTTTTACTGGGCACCAACGTTCGACTCGCCGCGGCCTTGCGTGGGGTGATTACGGCCGCGTCAATGGCGCCTAGGCGCTGACTGGCCGGACTTGTCAGCGTGCGCGCCTTCTACGGACACGATCAGCCCTCGCAGCGTCCGCGCCAAATTGTCTTGCGACTTCACGCGGCGACCGTTGCTGAAAACCGGGTTCCGGGCACGGACAGCGCCCAAGGATAGGAAGGTGGACCACCGCAACCGGCTTGTCGCCGGCGCGGCGCTTACGGAGTGTCAGTGCGGGCTAACCGCTTTCTGCTTGTGTCCATGCTGCGCCCGCGTTGCGCGCCTCGCATGTGTCGGCGTGGCGGCGGCTTGCTGGGGCGCCGTGAGCGTTGCCGCAGCCACATCGGAAGCGGCATTGGTGGCGGCAGCGGTCGCCATCGCCAGGTGCGTGTCGAGCAAACTGGCCATGGCTGCCTGCTGGTTCTGCATCATCTGCTCGATGCGCTGCTGCTGGGCGCTCGTTTCACGCGTGAGGCGCATCAGCAGCACGGTTTGCGTGATGCCGATCGCGACCGTCACCAGCAACGCACCGACCACGATCGACAGCATCCATTTCATGCGCCGCGAATGATCGGTCGCGGCGTGACGCTGATCGGCGATCACGCCATAAAGTGCGTCGACGGTATCGGCAAATGCGGTTGCCCGCGCGCGATCGAGTTCCGGCGCGGCGCGCAGCGCAGCGGCGGCCGCTTCGGCACGCCGTGCTTCCCGCCAAGGCGTGGCGAACGCCGCGTTAGCCTGTGCGGACGTTGAGGAATTCATCGACGTCTCCGACGCCGTGCTGTTCGGCGCAGCGATTGCAGCTTCCGTCGGCGCCCTATGCGGGTTCGGCACCGCGCCCGGCTTGGACCCTTCAGCAGCAGCGTCCGGTTGTGCCGACCCAGGTTCGTCCGTTGCGCCTGTCACGTTGGTCGCAACCGCGGCCTGTTCTTGCGAAACCGATGCCGCACCAGAAGCCGAAGCCGCCTTTCCAAAAGTCGCCGCGAACCGTTGCGTCGACTTGATACCGCCAGTGGTCGACACCGCCGTCACACCAGCCATCGCATCCGGCTCGGCCGCGTGGCGCAGCGCGGTCACGCTGCGCGCCACGGTCGCTGCCGCCATCGCCGGGGTAAGCGGCGCCGATGCATCGCGCGCCGGTGTCGTCGAGTTGTCCTCTGCAGACGCGGCCGTGTCCGCTGCCGGCTTCGCATCGCCCAAAGCCAGTTCGCCGACGGGAGAAGCCGCCACCACTAAAGGCTCGATTTCGAGCCCGCTCAACAGCGCGTTGACCGGCACCGGTTGGTCGTCGGGCTTGGCAGCGCGTGGCGCACGGCGCGCGGCCCGCGCGTCCACCAACGCGTTGTCGCCGCCATCGATCGCACCGACCGCTGCCAACACCACATCAGGTAATTCGAAACCATGCAGCGTGCCTTGCCGGATATCGATATTCATCGCTTCCAGCGTGGCGCGGGTGGGATCATCGGGGAACAGGTCGAGCGTGCTGTCGTCGCGGGAGGCGTCGCTCAATTGCGCGAGGCGTTGTGCCGAGCGCGCGGCGCGCGCCAGCTTGTTTTCAGTTTCGGTCGGGACGGTGGCCTGGCGGCGCTTCTTCGAAGCGACGCGCTGAGGCCGGGACTGCGTGGATGCTACGGAATCTGCCATAGAGAAAAAAGCGGTCGTCGCCGGAAAGCGGGCGCCGAGCACCGCTCGTCAATGCCGTTGGAATTTTTCGAGAGCGCATTGTCGCATGGCCGCCCGCGCCCGCCGAAGCCATTCGGCGAGGATTTTCAGATTTCAGGAAGCCGCGTCGTCCTGCCGGAACTGCTTGACGCCATGCAGTTGCCGCAAGCACGCGGCGGCCACCATCAGACGGGCGATGAGTTCCAGATTCCCGAGCATTGTTCTCCCTCCTCAGCGGTAATTATCTGAAGTAGTCTCCGCACCGGTGACGCAGTGCCAGTGCGAGCCGTTTGCTTTATGCTAAGCCGCACGTCGCAAGGCGGGTCGCGCGGGCGGGTCGCACGACTGGTCGCCATCCTGATTTTGCGGCTGCCGGGTTGCAAAACAGGTAGCATCCAAGCTCGTTGGCAGGTTCGCCGGCACCCGCGCCGCGCTGAAACTCAGGCCACGGAAGCAACAAATATGGCCGCCGTCGCTTCGCTTCGAAATACCCTGTTCGCCCCATTTTGACTATGCAGAGCATGAACCCACCCGCCGCTTCCACCCTCGCAATCGCCGCCAATCTGCGCGATCACTTCACAGGCGTGGTGCTGCCGATCTGGCGCGGCCCGGGTTTCAATACCGCACTGAAGCTGCCCTACGAAGCCGTCAGCGCCGAAGGTCATCAGCCGCTGCCCACCGAGCGCTATCGGGCCATGGCCTGCGCGCGGCAGTTGTTCGTGTTCTCGCAAGCAGGCGACCCAGCCCATGCGCAGGTACTGTTCGAAGCGTTGACGCATACCTTTCAGGACACGCGCGACGGTGGATGGTTCTACAGCGTGGATGCGCAAGGCGCACCGCTCGACACCACCAAGGACCTGTACACGCACGCGTTCGTGGTGTTTGCCTGCGCGGAGTATGCGCGGCGCTCCGGCAATCGCGACGCGCTGGAAATCGTGCATCGCACGTCCGCGCTGATCCAGTCGAACTTCGCCGCCGCGGACGATCTGTTCAACGCCGCGCTGAACGCGGATTTCTCCAGCGTGACGGGCACGCCGATCCAGAACCCCTTGATGCACCTGACCGAAGCTTGGCTAGCGGCTCGCGAAGCCACGCACGACAACGCTTTCGACGCCGCGCTGCGGCGCCTCGCCGGCGCGGTCGCGCAGCGCTTCGTGCATGCGCCGACGGGCTGCATCGCCGAATTGCCGATCGGCGCGGACGACAACCGTCTGGAACCGGGGCACCAGTTCGAATGGTTCTGGCTGGTGAAACAGGCGGGCGCCGTGTTCGAAGGCTCGGGTCTCGCCGAAACCATGCCGCGCGCGTTCAGCTTCGCGCAACAACATGGCGTGGATCGGGAAACCGGCGGCGTGTACGCCTCGCTCGACGAAACCGGCCGGATCAAAGACGCGACCCAGCGGATCTGGGCCCAAACCGAATATTTACGCGCGCTGGCGAGCCATGGCGAACCGGCGGCGCGCGCCGCGCTGCCCCGGCAAATCGAACTGTTCCAGCAACGGTTCCTGCGTCCGCAGGGCTGGTTCGAATGCAAAACGCCGGCAGGTGAAGTGGCCCGCGCCGACATGCCGTCGACCACGCCCTATCACCTCGCCACCGCCTATGAGGCGCTGCCGGCGTGAACGCCGCCGGCCAGGCCACACAACGGTCGAGCGCCAGAGACTCTGCTAGCCATTGGTGAGGCCATGGCCAGGAAACTTGCTGAACCTTGGTATCGACCACCGCCTGTGGACGAAATCTGCCCGCTCTGCGGGCGGCCGATCCCGGCGAGCCAGCGCGACTTGCATCACTGGGTGCCGAAAACAAAAGGTGGCAAGGAAGTCGCCGCCCTACACCGCATTTGCCACCGCCAGCTCCACGCGCTGTTCACGGAAGCCGAACTGGCGCAGCGCTATTCGACGGTCGAGGCGCTCCTCAGCGACGAGGCGGTACGCACCTTCGTGCGCTGGGTTCGCAGCAAGCCGAATGATTTCTACGGGCGCACGCGCCGCAGTGGGCGCAAAAACTAAGCGTCGAACGGACCGATCGAAGCCGGCTGAACGCCGGCCGCGATCTCGCGATGGGACGCGGGCACAAAAGCCGACCGCCCGGTCGATCAGTACTCTTCGCGCTGCCAAGGGCTCCAGTCGCTGTCGGCAGATTTAAAACGCATATAAGTTGCGCTGTGCCCGGTGGGGGTGTCCGAGGTGTCGCCGTGCGGCTTCTGATCGGTGACGTGGAGGGCGAAAGCCTGGCGGTCTTCAGTGTCGACCGTGATACGGCCGACCGGGTCCAGGGTGCCTTCCTGAGGTGATTTAGACTCCAATATCGCCAGATAGGGGGTCAAACGACTCCAGAACGAGGTAAGTTCTTCTTGCAAATAATGTGTCAATGTTTTTCCTGGAAGAGTAATACGAGCAGTTTACCCTACCTGCGGGAACAGCCTTCCAACTGCTTTCCAGGCCTCAAAAAGACCGGGGCGGGGGAATACCCGAATACTGGTTGGTTGGCGTCCGTCATTAAGACGTGATACAACTCCTACTTCGCGCTCGATCTCGTGTTGAGAAATAGCGGTCGCGAATGCAACACACAACATTTACTGGATTAAAAATGGCAACAGGTACTGTGAAGTGGTTTAACGATGCAAAGGGCTTTGGCTTCATCACGCCGGACGACGGCGGCGAAGACCTGTTCGCGCACTTTTCGGAAGTTCAAGGCAGCGGCTTCAAGTCCCTGCAGGAAAACCAAAAGGTGACGTTTGAAGTTAAGCAAGGCCCGAAGGGCAAGCAAGCTGCGAACATCCAGCCGGCCTAAGTACCGTCAGGTACGTTGAGGCACCCTTAGGCGCTTGCGTCTAATGCAAAATGGCCCGCTTCGGCGGGCCATTTTCTTTGTCTGACGATTTCTTTTTGCGCCTTTTCGCGGTCTAGATTGCGCGCATACCGGCTAACCAAAAATCAGCCGATTGCCCTTGCACTTCGTCGATTTGTTGCATCCGCAACACAGTTTCAGAAATTTCGAAGACGGAAACAGCCTGTTTCAATTGCTGAGTCTGCTGATGCAGCGAAGCCGCCGCCGCTGCAGCCTCTTCGACGAGCGCCGCGTTCTGCTGCGTCATCTCATCCATTTGCACGACCGCCTGGTTCACCTGCTCGATGCCGGTGCTCTGCTCGAGCGACGACGCGCTGATCTCCGCCATCATCTGCGTGACGCGCGAAATCGAGGCGGACACGTTGCTCATCGCCGCGCCGGCGTGCTCGACCAGCGTCGAACCGCCCTGAATTTCGGCGACCGATTCGCTGATCAGCGTTTTGATTTCCTTCGCCGATTGCGCGCTGCGCTGCGCGAGGCCGCGCACTTCGCCCGCCACCACCGCGAAGCCGCGCCCCTGCTCGCCCGCGCGCGCCGCTTCGACGGCCGCATTCAGCGCGAGGATGTTGGTCTGGAAGGCGATGCCGTCGATCACCGAAATGATCTCGGCGATCTTGTCCGAGCTCTGCGCAATGCCGCGCATCTTGTCGACCACCTCGTTGACCACTTCGCTGCCGCGCGAGGTCGCCTCCAGCGCGGTCTCGGCGAGCGCGTTGGCCTCACGGGCATGCTCGGCGTTCTGGCGCACGGTAGCCGTCAGTTCCTCCATGCTCGACGCGGTTTCTTCAAGCGACGCCGCCTGGTTTTCGGTGCGCGCCGACAGATCGGCGTTGCCAGTCGCGATTTCGTCGGCGCCGAGGTGGATCGAGTCGGCGGATTCGCGCACGGTCTGCACCGTGCGCGCCACGCTCGCCTGCATTTTTGCAAGGCCCGAGAACAGCCGGCCGATTTCATTGGTGCCGCGTGCGGCGATCGGTTGGTCGAGACGGCCGTGCGCGATCCGGTCGAAGTGACGGCCCGCTTCTTCCAGCGGCGCCACCACGCCGCGCCGCAGCGCCGCGTACACGGCGAACGTGCCGGCTACCAGCGCCAGCAGGATCACGATGCTGACGGCACGGAAGGTCGCCATGCGCGTGTCGATCGAATCGAGCGATGCGCGGCTTGCCGTGTTGCCGAACTGCACGAAGTTATGCAACTCGCCGAGGTACGCGTCCTGGAACGACTGCGTCGGCTGATCGAGAAAGGCCTGGATGTTGTTCGAGTCGAGAAACTGCACCAGTTCCGCGAGCGCGTCGTGCAGCTTTTTGTAGCGCTCGGCGAGCGCGGCGGCGCGGGCGCCGTTTTCGTCGCCGGTCTTCGGCGCGCTCATGAAGGCCGCGAACGACTGGTCGGCGGCCGTCAACTGTTCACGGGCGTGCTGCACGATATCGGCCGGCTCGGAGCCGCCGCGCACCATGCGCGTCCCGGCGCGCGAGAGGTTGATGCGCGCGTCCATCAAATGCTGGGTCGTTTCGTTGACCGCGTCCACCTGCTTCAGGGCGATGTTCGACAGATCGCCCACGTCGTCATGCGTACGCGTGAGCGACCAGAATCCCAAACCTATCGTGACAAGCTGGAAAACGCAAAACGCGGCCAGAACACACAACAGGCCGGATGCGACCTTGATCTTGCTGAACATCGTGAATACCTGAAGACAAAGAATGACGGGAGCTACGTCAGGGTTAACGGCATAAGCGCGCCGCGCTTGAGGCCAATTCCATCAAAGATCGCCTTACGCCCCCTTTTCATCGGCCAACGTCAGCATTGCAATCAATTCGCGCAACAATGCGCCGCACGAATTGCCGATTCACCTTGACGCGGTGCATGCGCGCTTCCTAGAGTGGGTAGGGACTGCACGACGCAGGCCAGTGCAGATTGCCACCGCGGGCCACGCCCGAAGGAATCACAATGACCGACCTCCTCGACCGGGCGCGCGGCGCACTGCATGCCCAGCCGTTCAGCATGCTGTTAGGCGCCGAGTTGATGCAGACAAGCACCAGCGAACTCACGCTGAGCCTGCCGATCCGCGACGAACTGCGGCAGCAGCACGGCTTCGTGCATGGCGGCGTCATCAGCTATCTCGCCGACAACGCGCTGACCTTCGCGGGCGCGCTGCTGCTCGGGCCGAAGGTCGTGACCGGGGAATACAAGATCAATTACCTGCGGCCGGCCATCAACGGCACGCTGATCGCTCGCGCGAAGGTCGTCTACGCGGGCCAGCATCAGGCGACCTGCCAATGCAACGTGTATGTGATGGAAGGCAACCGCGAAAAGCTGATTGCCGTCGCACAAGGCACGGTCAACCGGATCAGCGAAAACGGCGAGCACGAACACGCGGGCTGACGTCACGGCACCTGGATGAACCATCTTTAGCGCCGCCTTCGGGGCGCTTGTCCATGCGTTGTCATTTAGCTAATATGCGAAACGTTATCGATTGATGGCTCCGTTCCACACGCACCGCTTCATGACAGACGAACTTACCCGCATCAACGCGCTCGCCAATGCAAGCCGCCTCGCCGTCATGCGCTGGCTGAAAGAGCCGACGCGGCATTTCCCGTATCAGGACCACGCCGATATCGAAACGGTCGGCGTGTGCTGCACGTTTATCACCGACAAGCTCGGTATTGCGCCTGCCACCACCACGCGTCACATGCGCATCCTCGCCGATGCGGGACTCGTGCGTGCGCAGCGGATCGGCAAGTTCACGTACTACAAGCGCATCGACGCCGAATTGCAGAAGCTCGGCCGCGATCTCGCCAATCTCTAGGCGCGTGGCCTTCTTGAGGCTGCCGCGCCATCACGTTATCGATACTTGAGGGACCCCTATGAACGAACTTGCTCTGATTGCCGACGCCGACCGGCGCGCGCACGCTTACCTCGCCGATATCGGCAAGCGCCGGGTCTTTCCGGACGCAGCCGCGCTCGCGCAACTCGCCGCCTTCGACGAAGCCTTCCCGCAACATGGCCACGCGCCCGCCGACGTGCTGCGTCTGCTCGACGAAAGCGGTTCGCCCGGCACGGTCGCGTCGAACGATCCGCGCTATTACGGCTTCGTGATCGGCGCGGTGCTGCCGGCCGCGGCGGCGGCCGAGCGTCTGATGGGCGCGTGGGACCAATGCGCGTCGACTTTCGACAACTCGCCCGTCGCGGCCACGTTGGAGAAAATCGCGGCGCGCTGGGTGCTCGACGCGCTGGATCTGCCGCGCGAAGCGGCGGTCGGCTTCGGCACCAGCGCCACGGCATGCACGCTCGTTTGCATCGCGGCCGCACGGCGCGCGCTGCTCGCGCGCAAGGGCTGGGATTTCGACAACGATGGCCTGGACGGCGCGCCGCCGGTGCGCGTCGTGATCTCCGAAATGGCGCACATCACCGTCAAGAAGGCGTTGCGCGTGCTCGGCTTCGGCATGAAGCGCGTGATCAGCGCGCCAGTCGATGAGCACGGTCGCATCGATCCCGCGCAGCTACCGCCGCTCGACGACATGACGATCTTCTGCGTGCAAGCGGGCGAAGTGAACACCGGAGAGTTCGATCCGTTCGCGGCAGTGATTCCGCGCGCCAAAGCCGCCGGCGCGTGGGTTCATGTGGATGGCGCGTTCGGTCTGTGGGCGCGGGCATCGTCGAAACGGGCGCTGACCGATGGCATCGACGGCGCCGACAGTTGGACCACCGACGGCCACAAGTGGCTCAACACGCCCTACGACGGCGCCATGGCGATCTGCCGCGACGCGCAGGCACTTTCATCGGCGATGAACAGCGACGCGGTCTACCTGACCGGCGCGCACGACGCGCAGAAGAACGTGAACCTGGAGTTCTCGCGCCGTGCGCGTGGCATTCCGATCTGGGCGGCGCTGCGTTCGCTCGGACGCAGCGGCGTGCAGGAGATGGTGGACCGGCATTGCGCGCAGGCTGCGCGGATCGCCGAAGGTCTGCGTGGTGCCGGATTCGTGGTGCTGAACCGCGTGGTGCTGAATCAGGTGCTGGTACGTGCGAAGACCGACGCGCAAACGGTCGCGATTCGCGAAGCGGCGCAGGCATCGGGCGAAACGTGGTTCGGTCAGACTGTCTGGCAAGGCCGGCCGGCGTTTCGCATCAGCGTGTCGTCGTGGCGCACTGAGGATACACACGTCGATCAGTTGGTGGCGCTGCTCGCAAGACTGCTCGCCGAACACGGCGATTGAGCAGTCGTGTGAAATACACGCGTCGCGATCATTTGGCGGCGCCGCGCGCAAGACTGCTGGCCAAACACGCCGATTGAGCAGCCTGCCGAAAACGAGTGCGGCGATGGTTAGGCCGCGCCGCACGCGCGACTGCGAATAGAGAGAGACGCGCGTAAGCGGCAGCGGCGCACACAAAAAAGCGCCTCCTGCTTATTGGTGCAGGAACCGCTGTTCTTCATGCCCCGCGAAGCCCGCAGGCGCGAATCACTCCGCCGCGTACGTCTTCTGCGTTTGCTCGCCCAGCCCTTCGATACCCAGGCGAATCGTCTGACCCGGCTTGAGAAACACCGGATTCGGCTTCACGCCCATGCCGACACCCGGCGGCGTGCCGGTTGAAATCACGTCGCCCGGTTGCAGGCTCATGCACTGCGACACGTACGACACCAGTTTCGCGACGCCGAACACCATCGTCTTCGTGCTGCCGTTCTGATAGCGGTGGCCATCCACTTCGAGCCACAGGCTCAGGTTCTGCGGATCGGCGACTTCGTCACGCGTGACGACCCACGGACCGATCGGGCCGAACGTGTCGAAGCCCTTACCCTTGTCCCACGTGCCGCCCTTTTCGATCTGCCATTCGCGTTCCGACACGTCGTTGATCACGCAGTATCCGGCAACGTAATCCAGCGCGTTGGCTTCGTCGATATATTTCGCCGGCTTGCCGATCACCACGCCCAGTTCGACTTCCCAATCGGTTTTCTTCGAGCCGCGCGGAATTTCAACGTCGTCGTTCGGGCCGCTGATCGCGCTGGTCCACTTGTTGAAGATGACCGGTTCGGCGGGCACCGGCAGATTCGATTCGGCCGCGTGATCCGCGTAATTCAAGCCGATGCAGATGAACTTGCCGATCTTGCCGACGCACGGACCCATGCGCGGATTGCCTTCGACCAGCGGCAGCGAAGCCGGATCCAGCGCGCGCAGTTTGGCGAGACCTTCGTCGGTCAGCGCGGCGCCGTCGATATCGGCGACCACTTTCGACAGATCACGAATCTTGCCTTGCGCGTCGAGCAAGCCCGGCTTTTCCTGACCTTTCGGCCCATAACGAAGCAGTTTCATCCTGGCACTTCCTTTCAGTGGTGTTCGGTTCGTGGTTCGGCTTGGGTCGCCGTGCGTCAGTTCGACCAGCCGCCGTCGATCACATGCGCGTGGCCCGTAGTAAACGACGACTCGTCGGACCCGAGATACAGCGCCAACGCGGCGATCTCTTCCGGCTTGCCGATGCGGCCCATCGGCTGACGCGCGACAAAGGCCGCCTGCACGGCGTCCAGCGTCGCGCCTTGCGCCTGAGCCTGCGCGACGATCCGCTGTTCGAGCGACGGCGAAGCCACCGTGCCCGGGCAGATCGCGTTACAGCGTACACCACGCGTGATGAAGTCCGCAGCAACAGACTTGGTCAGCCCGATCACCGCAGCCTTGGAAGCGCTATACGCGAAGCGGTTAGGTACGCCCTTCACGCTCGACGCCGCCGACGACATATTGATGATCGAGCCGCCGCCGTGCTCCAGCATGGCCGGCAGGAACGCGCGGATCATGCGGTACATGGCCTTCGCGTTCAAATCGAAGGCAAAGTCCCAATCCTCTTCGCTGCATTCGAGAATATTGCCCGCATGCACGAAGCCCGCGCAGTTGAACAGCACGTCGATCGCGCCGACTTCGGCGGCCAGCGCCTTGATCGCCGCGTCGTCGCGCACGTCGAGCTCGCGCGCCTCGACCGGCTTGCCCGCGAGTCCGTCGATGCGGATATCCGTGGCGATCACACGCGCGCCTTCGCGTGCGAAGAGTTCGGCGGTGGCGAGTCCGATGCCTTGTCCTGCCGCCGTGATCAAGGCCGTCTTGCCGGCCAGTCTTTGTGTCATCTACGACTCCAGTTGAATGGGCTGTTGCTTGTCTCTTCCAGAAATCACAATCGATAAAACGCGGCGGCATTGCCGCCGAAAACCGCTTCGCGCTCGCCGTCGCTCAACGACGTGAGCAAGGTGTTCGCCACCGAATGCCAGAGCAGATAGTCGCCGTTCAGATCGAGCACTGGCCAGTCGCTGCCCCACATCAAACGCGCCGGACCGAATGACTTCAGCAGATGCTCGGCATACGGGTGCAGCGTTTCCTCGGTCCAGCCCGGCGATGCTTCGGTGACCAGGCCCGACAGCTTGCAATGCACGTGCGGCAGTTGCGCGAGCCGCGTGATTGCGTCGGCCCAGCTCTGGTAGCCCGCGCGTCCGTAGCGGATCGGCGGCTTCGCCCCATGATCGACGACGATGCGCAGCGCCGGAAACCGCTTGGCGAAGGTTTCGAACGGCTCGACGTGGCGCGCGTAAATGAGCGCGTCGAACGCGAGGTCGTGCGCGATCAGCGCTTCGATGGCCGGCGCGAGATCGGGGTTGGCGATCCACGTATCGTCCGGCAGATCCTGCAGCATCGGCCGCACGCCCTTGAACTTCGGCTCATGCGCCAGCGCTTCGATCACCTGCGGCGCGGTGGGCAGCAACAACGGCACCCAGCCGACCACGCCGGCAATCGACGGCTCATGGCGCGCCAGGTCCAGCAAATAACGCGTCTCGTCGATGGTCGGCGCCGCCTGCACCACCACCGTCCGTTCGATGCCCGCGCGTTCGCGCAATGGCTTGAGATCCTCCGGGCCAAATGTCCGGTACAGGATTTTCAGTTCCGGCGTGAGCCACTCGTAATCGCCACGAGCGGGATCCCAGTAATGCTGGTGGGCATCGATATGCATCGTCAACTCAATCCTCCGGCGCGGGCGCGCGGCTGTCGAGCAAGCCTTCATCACGCAACGCGGACCATAAAGCCGCGGGGATCGGCTTCTCGAACGACGCGGCGTTCTCGCGCAATTCATCGGCACTGCGCGCGCCGGTCAACACAGTGGCGACCGCCGGATGCGCATACGGAAACTGTAAGGCGGCGGCTGCCAGCGGCACGCCGTGCGCACGGCACACCGCCTCCAGCCGCGCGACGCGCTCGATCACTTCGGGCGGCGCCTCGCCGTAATTGAACTTCAGATCACCTTCGACACCGCGCGCCAGAATGCCCGAGTTGAATGCGCCGCCTAACAGGATGCTGACGCCGCGTTTTTCACAAGCGGGCAACAGATCGTCGAGCGTGGTCTGTTCGAGGAGCGTATAACGGCCCGCGAGCAACGCGCAATCGATATCGAACTCGGCCATCGCATCGAGTATCACCGCGCCTTCGTTGACGCCGAGTCCGACGGCCTTGATCGCGCCAGAAGAGCGCAACGTGTCCAGCGCGCGAAAACCGCCGCCTTCTGTCAGTTGCCGCCAGTAATGGGGATGGTTGTCGCCGTGCGTGACACGGCCGATATCGTGCACCAGCAGAATGTCGATATCGACAATGCCGAGGCGCTGCTGGCTATCTTCGAACGAACGCAGAATGCCGTCGTGGGTGTAGTCGTAGATTGCTTCGAATGGGAGCGGGTTTTGCCAGCCTTCCTTGTCGTCGAAAGGCGTGGTGCGCGGCACGAAACGGCGGCCGACTTTGGTGGACAGCAGATATTCGCCGCGCGGATAGCGCCGCAACACGTCACCCAGACGATGCTCGGCCTTCGTGTTGCCGTAATGCGGCGCGGTGTCGAAATAGCGCACGCCGGCGTTCCACGCCGCAGCGATGGTGGCGTGAGCTTCTTCGTCGGACAGATCGCGGTACAGGCCGCCGAGCGGCGCCGTGCCGAGTCCCAAACCGGTCACCTGCAGCGGCCCGCGGCCGATGCGGCGCCGTTGCCCGATCTTCGATCCGATCGTTGCGGTCATTGAACGCGTCTCCAGTTTGTCGTGTTTTACCATGCATGGGCGAGGTTTGCCCACGGCGCGTGCGGCCTGCCGCTAGCCATGACCGCGAATGAGCCGCTCTGCGCGGCTCGGCGACGCTCAGTGCGGCTCGATCGCGACCACGCGATGCTGCGCTGCGGCGCTCGACGGCAAGCAAGCCGGTCCGACCGGCTCGAACGTCTTGTACGTCAGAATGAATTCCTGATGACCAAGCGTCTCCGACTTCGAAGCCGCACCGCACGAGACCGCCACTGTCTGCTCGAACACTTCGCGGCCTACTTCGTCGAGCGTGCCACGGCCTTCGAGAATGCGGCCTGCATCGACATCCATGTCGCCGGAGAGGTTGCGATACGTCGCGGGATTCGCGCAGACCTTGATCACCGGCGAGATCGCCGAGCCGACCACCGAACCGCGCCCCGTGGTGAACAAAATCACATGCGCACCGCAGGCGATCAGCTCACCGATCTCCGCGTTATCGCTGATGTTGGGGAAACCGAAGCGCGGCTCGCCGTCCGGCACCACGTCGAGCAGATACAGTCCGCCCGTTGGCGGAATATCGCCCGGCTTGATGATGCCGACAATCGGCGACGCCCCGCTTTTCGCATACGCGCCCAGCGATTTCTCTTCCTGCGTGGTGAGGCCGCCGTCCGCGTTGCCGACCGCGAAACTGCCGTGGCCAAGAATCGAGTAATAGCGCGCCGCCTTCGCGACGCAAGCGACGATTTCGTCGCCGAGCGCCGGACGCGCCGCGCGCGTCTTCATATGGAATTCGCAGCCCACCAGCTCGCCGGTTTCCTCGAAGATGCAGGTCGCGCCCGCGTCGATCAGATGATCGAACGCGCGGCCCACCGCCGGATTCGCCGTGATGCCGCTGGTGCCGTCCGAGCCGCCGCAGATTGTGCCGATCACCAGTTCGCTCAGTGCCATCGGCACTTTCCGCTGCGCGGCGAGTTGCTGGCGCGCGCCGCGAATCCAGTCGACGCCGTATTGAATCGTGCTGCGCGTGCCGCCCTTTTCCTGGATCGTCAGCACTTCGACGGGACGGCCGCTCGCGCGCACCACGTCCACCAGATAGTGCTTGTTCATGCTCTCGCAACCCAGCGACACGAATAGCACCGCGCCTACGTTGGGATGCGTGGCGAGCCGCTCGAGCATCTTTTCCGCATAGCCGTTCGGATAGCAGCCCGGAAAGCCTATCAGGTGCACAGGCGGTCCGCGTTCAGCGGAAGGATCGTCGAAGGCGTCGAGCGGTTCGCGAAACTGCGTAACGATCTCGCGCGCGACGTGATGCGCGCACTCGACCAGATACGCCACCGCGACCACATTGCGGATGCCCTTGCGGCCATCGCGGCGCAGATAACCCTCAAGCGCGGGCTGCTGCGTGGCGACAGGTGGAGATGATACGGAAGTGTCAGTCATGATCGTTCCAGCGCGGCGCAAGGCCACTTCGTTGTGCGCACATCAGTGATGGACGAATTCGTGGCCCGCGTCGTGCGTGTACGTCGGCAGGTAATCGCTTTCGAGGTTGTGCGTATGCAGATGCGCACCACGTGCCACGGCTTCTGTCACATGACCGATCACCGCGCCGTAGCGCAGCACCTTGTCGTCCTTCGCGAGTTCATGGCGCGCCACCTTGTGACCAAGTTCGATGGTTTTGGCGAGCGTCACGCGCTCGCCCTCGATCTCGATCTGCGTGCCGCCGTCGAGGCGCGCCGCCGCGATCAGGCAGTTGTCGGTTGGACTGAGCAGGATCAGGCGTGGATCGGTTTGCAATGGCAACGGGCGGCTGATCAAATGAGTTCTCCAAGGTGCATGTGCATCAGTTCTGCCCTTCGCCGCTCGCAACGCGCGCCACCATCAGCGAGCCCAGAATGATCGCGCCATAGATCGCCTGAATCCAGAAAGACGGCACCTGGGCTAACGTCAGCAGGTTCTGCACGACGCCGAGCAGCAGCACGCCGGTGAGCGCGCCGAACATGGTGCCCTTGCCGCCGTCGAGCGAAATGCCGCCGATCACCGCCGCCGCGAACACCGTGAAGATCATGCCGTTGCCCTGGTTTGCATTGATCGCGCCGACATAGCCGGTCACGATCAGACCGCCCACCGAGGCAAGTATGCTCCCGAGCACGAATACGCCCCAGGTGATGCGCTCCACGCGAATCCCAGCCGCGCGCGCCGCTTCCGGATTACCGCCGATCGCGTACAACGCACGGCCCAGCCGGTGGTAGCGCAGCATGAAGGCCGCGATCGCGAATGCCACCGCGGCGAGCCATACGGACAAAGGCAAGCCGAGCACGATAGTGGTCGCGAGCGCGAAGAACGACGGCGGCATATCGAACAGCGTGCCGCCCTTGGTCGCGCCGACCAGCATGCCGCGCAACACGATCAGCATGGCCAGCGTGACGATGAACGCGTTGAGCCGCAAACGCACCACGAGAAAGCCGTTGATGAAGCCGATCACCGCGCCCACCGCCACGATGGCGAGCAAGCCGGCCGCCGCCGGCCATTGCATGCCGAAGCCCGCGGACGCCGCCGGCATCACCAGCATCGCGCCCACGGCGGGCGCGATACCGACCGTCGATTCGAGCGACAAGTCGAACTTGCCGGTCAGCACGATCAGCGATTCGGCGAGCACGACGAGCGCCAGCGCCGCCGACGCGCCCAGCACACTGATGAGATTCGCTTTCGTCAAAAAGCTCGGGCTGACAAACGCGCCGATCACGATCAACAAAGCGAGCGCGGGCAACAACGCCAGTTCACGCAGCCGGGCGAGTTCGGAGCGCGCGCGTTTGCCTCGCGACGCCGGCGCGGCCATCTGCGGCTGAGCCTGACCTTGCACGGCGCCGAAAGTGGGACTGGGCACACTATTCTTCATGAAGACTGACTCCTTCGACGGATGCGATCAGGTCGTGGTCCTGCCAACCCGCGGGAAATTCGGCAGCGACACGGCCACGGAACATGACCAGCACGCGGTCACAGGTGCGCAGATCGTCGAGTTCGCCGGACACGACCAGCACGGCCTTGCCCTCTTCGCGCACGCGATCCACGACGGAGAGCAACGCTTCCTTCGATTTCACGTCGACGCCCGCGGTGGGATCGATCAGCACGAGCACATTGGGGTTGGTGGCGAGCGCGCGCGCCATCACCACCTTCTGCTGATTGCCGCCGGATAGACCCGAGACGACATGCTCCGGACCTTGCGCGACGATGCCGAGCGCCTCGATCATCTTCTGGCCGAAGGCGTTCTTTTTCGCGGGCGGCGCGATGCCGAATTTGCCGAGCAGACGCGCGATCGTCATCGATGCGTTTTCCGCCACCGATTGCGTGAGCACCAGCCCTTCGTGATGCCGATCCTTCGGCACACAGCCTACGCCATGCGCGAGCGCCGCGGGCACATCGCCGGGTGGCAAGATTGCGCCGTCGACGCTGATCGTGCCGCGCTTGGGCGCGCGCAGGCCCGCAATCGCTTCGGCCACGCTCGTGCGGCCGCTGCTCGTCGCGCCGGTCAAGCCGACGACTTCGCCGCGCTTCACCGTAAACGACACGCCTTCGTAATCGGCGCCGGCCAGTTCTTTAATTTCAAGCGCGACCGCCGTATCGGCGGGCAACGCGGCGCGCGCTGCAGCGTCGGCGACGGCGAGACCGCCGCGTTCGCCGGTCATCGCTTCGATCAGCTGCTCGCGCGGCAACGCGGACACCGGCGCGCTGACGATATGCCGCGCATCGCGCAGCACCGTCACGGCCTGGCAAATTTCATAGACTTCCTGAAGATGATGCGAGATGAAGAGAAACGTCACGCCTTCGCGCTGCAACTCGCTGATACGCCGGAACAGGCGCTTGATCTCGTCGCCGTCGAGTTGCGCGGTCGGTTCGTCGAGAATGATGAAGCGCGCGCCGTACGACAGCGCGCGCGCAATCTCCACCAGTTGCCGCGCTTCCACCGACAGATCGCCGGCGCGGGCATCTTCGCGCACGTCGATCTTCCAGTGATCGAGCAACGTGCGCGCGTCGCGCCGCATGGCTTGCCAGTCGATCACGCCGCCGCGCAACGGCTGCCGGTTGATGAACAGATTCTCCGCCACGCTCAGATCGCGGATGATCGTCGAATGTTGATAGACGCATGCCACGCGCTCGCGCCAGGCGTCGCGATCCGCGATCGATGGCGCGGCCGCGCCGCTGAAACGCACCTCGCCGGTGTCGGGCTTGCGCAGGCCGGTGAGAATCGACACCAGCGTCGATTTACCCGCGCCGTTGCGCCCGACGAGCGCGTGCGACTCGCCGGGCATGACGCGAATGCTCACGTCGTTCAGCGCGGCCGTCGAGCCAAAGCGTTTGGTGACCTCGAGCGCTTCGACGACGGGCACCGAGGACGTGAGTTCGCTCATTGGACCGCTCATTTGACCGTGTTGCCCCACAAGGCTTTGTCGTCGACGTTCGATTTCGTCACGAGCGGTGCGGGCAATTGGTCTTCCAGAATGCCCGGCGCGAGCTGGATGATCTTGCTGCCGTGATCGGTCGGACCTGGCTTGAAGGTCTGCCCCGCCAACGCCGCCTTGATATAGAACAGGCCGTATTTCGCGTACGAGTCCGCGGGCTGCGACACAGTCGCGTCGATATCGCCGCGGCGGATCGCGTCGAACTCTTGAGGAATGCCGTCGTTGCTGACGATCACGACGTGTTTTGCGTCACCAGCGGGAAACAGCATCTGCTTGCGACGCAAGGTTTGCAGCGTCGGCGACAGATACACGCCACCTGCCTGCATGTAGATGGCTTTCACGTCGGGATTCGCGGTCACCAGACTGTCGAGCGCGGTAGCCGCGACATCGCCCTTCCAGGCCGCGGGAATTTCCAATACCGACACGCCGGGATAACCCTTCATGCAAGAGCGGAACGCTTCAGACCGATCGCGTCCGTTGACCGACGCCAGGTCGCCCATGATCTGCACGACCTTGCCCGACTTCACGTGATCGCCAATGTACTTGCACGCCTTCTCGCCGTACGCGTGATTATCCGCGCGCACGACCATCGCGACCTTGCCCTGCGTCGGCGCGACGTCTACGGCGACCACCGGCACGTTCTTCGCCGCGGCGGCGTCGAGCGCGCGGCTGATCGCCGCCGAATCCAGCGGGCCGACCACGATGCCCTTCGCGCCGAGGTTCAGCAGGTTGTTCATGTCCGTGATCTGCTGGACCGGATCGCCGTTCGAATTGACCGGCGCGAGGATGTCGAGACCGCTCTCCTTCGCGTACTTGGGCAGATAGTTGTTGTACGACTGCCAGAACGGCGAGGTCAGCAGCGGCAGACCGAGGCCGATCTTGCCGGCGTCGGCGGCTTGCGCGGCGCCCGTCGCGGCAAGGCCGGCGAGGCACGCAGCGGCTGCCGCGACGGAGAACGAAGTGCGGAACAAACGGCGGGCCGTGAGCGGCCCTTTCGCGAACGACATGGTTGTCTCCAGATATGCGTTGTGGGAACTGCGTGAACCGGGTCTGAGGCCGGCACTTCGTCCTGCGCTTTTTTTATTCGAGTCTTGTCGAGTCTTGGCGACGTTCATTCACCAATGAACGTATTATTCATATATGGACTTTTCGAAGTCAAGGAATATAGACTGCAGGGATCGTCCGTATTTTCCCTGGACGTGCGCCATCTCCGCGAGATTCGTCCCGCACGTACACTCACGCGCCACATAATGAGAACAGCCCAAGGAACCTCCCTCACGATGGACGCAGACGACAAAGACGACGCCGACCGCTACCGCGCTCCGGCGCTCGACAAAGGCCTCGACATCCTCGAACTGCTCGCCGAGCAGAAGGAAGGACTCACGCGCGCCGAAATCACCAAGCTGCTCGGACGCAACGCGAGCGAAATGTATCGCATGCTCGAACGGCTGGTCGCGCGTCAGTACGTGGTGCGCTCGGCGGGGGGAGACCGCTATTCGCTCAGCCTCAAGCTGTATGCGCTCGCGCACCGTCATCCGCCGATGAACCGTCTGATCTCCGAAGCGCTCCCGCTCATGCAGCGCTTTGCCGATGCTGCCGAACAATCGTGTCACCTCGTGGTGTACGACCGCGGCAATCTGCTGGTGATCGCGCAAGTGGATGGTCCGGGTACGTGGGGCATGTCGGTGCGCCTCGGTTCGCGCGTCGGCCTGATCGACACCGGTTCCGGGCGCGTGATGCTCGCGTTTCAAAGCATCGAGCAGCGCGAACAGATGCTGGCCGAGCATACCAAAGTGAAGGGCGAGGTCACGATCGATCGTGACGCGCTCGAACAGGCTTGCGAGCGGATTCGCGCAGCGGGTTTTTCGCAGAAGGACAGCCAGCAGACGTTCGGCGTGACGGACCTCACGTTTCCGATCCAGGGTCCATCCGGCCAGGCGATCGCGGTGCTTACCTGTCCGTACTTGCGGCGCATCGACGAGTATGTTGCCCCGACGCTCGAAGCCGCCACCGTGCTGTTGCGCGAGACGGTCCAGGCACTGTCGATGTTTCACGAGAACGCCGCCTAGCGCGTGATGCGGCTGGTCGAACCTGAGCGGCGGTCGGTCGAAAATCGGCCGCTCGCGCACATGGTTTAGAATGGCGACCCTCTCAAAAATCACGCCGCATGGGTTCGCTCATGCGCGCTCATCGATAAGCAATGGCGAAACTTCTGACCGATTCCGAATTCCAGCGTTTTTCCGAACTCCAGCAGAAGCAGTCGAGCTTCACGATCACGCCTGAAGAAGCCGACGAACTGCGCGACATCGTCGCTCATGCGCAAAAGCGCCGCGACGACCGCGCGGCGGCGATGCAAAGCATCGAGACGTTCATTCAGCAATTCGACATCAGCCCGGACGAGCTGTTTTCGCCGGAGCAGATCGGCGAAGCCGCGCGCACGTACGGCCTGATTCCGGCCGCGAAGAAAGAGCGCGTGCTGCCGCCGCAATTCACGTTCAACGGTAAGCCGTATCAGTGGACGACGCGCGCGCTGCCGGACGATATTCGAGTGCCGTTGTTCGATGCGTTCAAGGCGGGTGAATCGGTGAAATCGTTTATCGCGACGCCGAAGGATGCGAGTCGCTGCGCGGCGACGATTGCGCGTTTGGAGCGTGAGACCGGGGCGGTTTATGGCGATGCGTGGTTGGAGGAGTTGGCGGTGACGCGGTCGCAGGTTGATGAGGCGGCGGCGAAGCTGGCGGCCTGAGGTTTCTCCGGTTCTTCTCGCGGCGCGAGGCCTTCAGCAGCTCTCGTCACTTTGATCACCGTCTCGAATGCATTGGATGCGGTGATCGTTCAACTCAGCACTTTGGGCACGCCGCCTAAGCGCTTGCCTCTGCCACCTCATCCAGCGCCATCCTGAACCCCACCACACCCGGATCCTCCGTCCGCGTGATCGTAAAACCGCTGGCCTTGGCGAGCCCGATCATCGGGGCATTCTCGCGCAGCGCCTCGCCAACCAGCCAATGAATGCCGCGCGCTCGCGCATATTTGATGATCCGGTCCATCAGCAATTGCCCAAGGCGCCGGCCTTTCTGATCCGAGCGCACCGCCACCGCGAATTCGGCGGTTTCGTTGTCGGGATCGGCGACAGCACGCACCACACCAAGCGTCCGCGTGAAACCTTCGTCGCTCTGCACGGTGGCGATCAGCGCCATTTCGCGGTCGTAGTCGATCTGCGTCATGCGCGCCAGCTGCGAATGGTCGAAGCTGCCCACGGCGCCGAAAAATCGCAAACGCAAATCCTCGGGCGTCATTGCTTCAACGAAGTCATGATGCGCGGCCTCGTCTTCCGGACGGATGGGCCGGACCGTCACTCGCACTCCTTGCCAATCCAGCGTTTCTTCGAAACGGCGCGGATACGGCACGATCGCGAGGCGGCTGCGTGTCGGCGCCAGGTTCAGCGTGGGCTCGACGATCATCACGTGATCGCGGTACACCCTGAGCGTCAGCGAGAGACCGACAAGCTCCTTGACGTCGCACACGGCTTGCGAGAGCGACGTCAGCGCGGCCAGCGCCGGTTCCGGCGCAACCAGCCGCGCGTACGGCGAACGCGTAACGATGTCGCGCGCGAGCATTGGGTTGAGCGGCGGCAACCCGTAGACGCACAACGGTTCGGACACGCCGTCGGCCGATGGCGTCGTGAAGCGCAAGACAGGGCCGAAGTTGCCGTCGTCGTAGAGTTCGACAGCGATGTCGACGACGGGTTTGGTGGACGAGTCCGTTTCCACCTGCAATCCGAACCGCCCCAGAAACCGCGCCGCCCCTTCGCCGGTTAGTTGGTGCTCACCTGCTGCAAGTGCCTCGCGCGCCTGAGCCTGAGCGGCGTCAATGCATTCGGGAATTTGCGCCGGCAAACCCTCCGGCGTTTGCATCAGCAGTTCGCGCCCCGTGCGGTAATCGACCAGCCGCGCGAAGGCGCGCGCGAGGCGTTGCGGCGTCGTATGAACCGGGATGCCCTGCGCGTGCAGCGCGTCGCGCGTGGCGGCATCCACGCCGCCGAAGAAACACGCGAGCAAGCCGCGATACGCCAAGCGATGATTCGCGATCAGGGCCTGCGCCACTTCGCCGACCGGCGCGCCGTGCGTCGACGCGTGGACCACGAAGGCCGTGCCGGTGCTGCGATGATCCGCGAGCAGCTTGAGCGCGGTGCCGAAGTGCTCAGGACGCGCGTCGTCGCCGAGTTGCAGCGGGTTGCCGCCGACCGCGTACGGCAAGGTCTGCTTCAACGCCTCCGATGCCTCATCGGGCCACGGCGCAAGGGTATCGCCGGCTGCGGCGAAGGCGTCGCGAGCCAACGTGGCCAGGCCGCGGTCGCTCGTAATCAGCGTGGCCGTGGCGCCCGCCGCCACGCGGCCCACGCCGAGGGTCTCGATCTCGTCGAGCAGGTCGTCGAGCGCGTCGACGCGCACCATGCCGGCGCGGCGGAACGCGGCGGTGTAGAGCGCGTCGGCGGGATCGGCGTGGCCGGAGCGCAGCGCCAGCACCGGCTTGTTGCGCGCCGCCGCGCGGGCTGCGGACATGAACTTGCGCGCCGCCCGCACGCTATCCAGTTCGAGCAGGATGGCGCGCGTGCCGGGGTCGCTGGCCAGATAGTCGAGCACGTCGCCTGCGTCCACGTCCGCCTCGCCGCCGAGCGCCACCGCGTGCGAGAAGCCGAGGCCGCGCGCGTGCGCCCAGCCGAGCACGGCGTTGGTCAGCGCGTTCGACTGCGACACCCACGCGACGCCGCCCGCCTTCACCGTGCACGACGGCGCGCCCAGATGCGCGCGCAGCGCCGGCGACACCACGCCGAGACTACCCGGCCCGACAATCCGCAGCAGATTCGGCCGCGCCGCCGAAAGCGCGTGCCGCAGCGCGAGCCGGTCCTCATCGCACCGCACCTCGCCGACGATAATCGCCGCGCGCGTGCCCAATCCGCCGAGCTTATGGATGATGCCGGGCCATGTCGCCGGTGGCGTGCAGATCAGCGCGACCGTTGGCGCTTCCGGCAGATCGCCCGGATCGTGGATCACGGCGTGGCCGCCGAGCCGTTCGTACTTCGGATTGACCGGCCAGAGCGGGCCGTCGAAGCCCCCGTCCAGCACGCGCGTCCACACCATCGCGCCGGTGCTACCGGGCCGCTCCGAGGCGCCGATCACGGCGACGGATTTGGGTCGAAACAAGGCGTCGAGATTGCGAACGGTCACAGGCGCTCCGGGGCAGGTAAGCGAGCCGGCTCCGTGGCCAGGCACGCGTCTTCGTCAGCATAGGCGAAGTTGAGCGTTCGCGCGGCGCTTCTCCTTCAGCGCCCGGCCGGCAGCCGATCGCGGCCGGCAGTCCAAGGCGCACCGGGGATTTTTGTTATCGAGATCAAACAAACAACGAGCGCCAATGCGACAATCTTCCAGCCGCCAGAATGGCGGTTTGCCTTGAAAAATTGCTGGCCGATGGCGGTTCGAATCGCGTGCGCCGGAGACGCGCCAAAAGTGATTCGTTTGGGGACAACGCACGGCTAATGGTGCAGCACAACTACAGTTCGCAGCCCGACCCTCTCGCCGGCCGGATCGCGCACGATTAAAAGTAACAGAAGGTGATTTATGCGGCGCTTGCCATCGCTGATCGCGTTGCGCTTCTTCGAAGAGACGGCCCGGCACATGAGCTTTAACCGCGCCGCCATTGCGCTGTGCGTGACCCAAGGCGCCGTGAGCCGGCAAATCAAGCTGCTCGAAGAATCGCTGGGCGCGAAACTGTTCGAGCGCGACCACAAGGGCATTCGTCTGACGCAAGCGGGCCTGCAATTGCTGCCCTGCCTGTCCGAAGCCTTCGATACGATCGAGCGCGGCTTTCGTCAAATCACGGCAGCCAAAGGGCGACGGCGCCTCGTGCTCGCTCTGCCGCCCACTTTCGCCACGCAATGGTTTTCGCCGCGGCTGGGTTCGCTCGCGGTGGAATTACCCGACGTCGAACTGTCCGTTCGTACCGAGGCGAACGGCGACCTTCACTGCCAGATTCGCTTCGGCCGCCAGGCGCTGCCGGACGCGCACTCCGAATTGCTGATGATGGAGCGCCACGTGCTCGTGGGCGCGCCGCGCCTGCTCGGCCAACCGCTCGACGCGCTGCTCGAACGCATGCCGGCGCTCCATGTGCTGCACAACGACGCCCGGCTCGAATTGTGGCCGAACTGGCTGGCCAAGGCGGGCATGCCCGCGCGTTACGCGGACAATGGCATCGAGTTCTCGACGCTGGAACAGGCGATTCGCGCGGCGAGTAAGGGCGCGGGGCTGGCGATCGTCGACCGGAACATGATCGTCGAGGAACTGGCGGACGGCAGTCTCGCGCAGTTTTCCGACGTCGAGGTGAGCGGGCCGTTTGGTTACTGGCTCGATATTCCCCAGCGGCATGTCGGGCTGGAACATGTGCAGGCGCTGGCCGGGTGGATGCGGGAAGAGGTGTTGAAGCTGGGGTGAGCGTTGATGCTCCTGGCGGCAAAGGCACGGGCGTTAATGCAGAAGGCCCCGTTTTTGACGGGGCCTTCCGATTTGCGTTGCGTTGCCTTGATTTGTTTTTCGGTCGAAACCAGTGCGGCGAACTTACATCGCCTTTTTGAACGGCGCGCCCGAGTGCTCGCGCAACTCGTTGAACACGATCTTCGGCCACGCCTTCTGCGCGACTTCGATCTCCGACACGTGCGAAGCCAGATACGTCGGTGCGTCGGAAGCGTCGAGCGCGATGCGCGCCGCGTACGAATCGGTGAAGCGGCGCAGTTCGGCTGCGTCGTCGCAAGTTACCCAGCGTGACATGCGGTAGCGCGCCGGGGCCATGCGCACGTCGACCTTGTATTCCGTCGACAAACGGTGCGACACCACTTCGAACTGCAGTTGACCGACCGCGCCGAGAATCATGAGGCCGCCCACTTCAGGACGGAACACCTGGATCGCGCCTTCTTCGCCGAGTTGCTTGAGCGCCTCGCCGAGCTGCTTGGCGCGCATCGGATCGACCACTTCGACGGTCTGGAAAATTTCCGGCGCGAAAAACGGCAGGCCGACGAATTGCAACTGCTCGCCTTCGGTCAGCGTATCGCCGAGACTCAGCGTGCCATGATTCGGAATACCGATGATGTCGCCCGGATACGCCTCGCTCACCGTCTCACGACGTTGCGACAGGAACGTCACCACGTTATTGGCACGGAAAGTCTTGTTCGTGCGCGTCACCTTCACGGCCATGCCGCGTTCGAAATGCCCCGAACACACGCGGATAAACGCCACGCGGTCGCGGTGCGCCAGATCCATGTTCGCCTGCACCTTGAACACGACGCCGGTGAATTTCGGCTCGTCCGGCATGACCGGACGCTGCACGGTCATGCGCATGGACGGCGGCGGCGCCAGGTCGACCAGCGCGTCGAGAATTTCCTTCACGCCGAAGTTGTTGATCGCCGAGCCGAACAGCACCGGCGATTGCTGACCGGCAAGGAACTGCTCGCGATGGAAATCAGGCGACGCGCCGGAGATCAGATCGATCTCTTCCTTCGCCTTGATCCAGGCGTGGCCGAAGCGGCGCTCGCCTTCTTCGTCGCTCGGCGCTTGCAGCGTTTCCACTTCGCCGCCGGCCTTATCCTGTCCCGCGCGGAAAATGCGCACCTGATCGCGCTGAATATCGTAGACGCCCTGGAAGTCCTTGCCCATGCCGATCGGCCACGTGAACGGCACGGCGGCGACGCCCAGATGCTGCTCGATTTCGTCGAGCAGTTCGAGCGGCTCGCGCACTTCGCGGTCGAGCTTGTTGATGAAGGTGACGATCGGCGTCTTGCGGCTGCGGCAGACTTCGAGCAGCTTGAGCGTTTGCGCTTCGACGCCGTTCGCGCCGTCGATCACCATGACGGCGGCGTCGACCGCGGTCAGCACGCGGTACGTATCTTCGGAGAAGTCTTCGTGGCCCGGCGTGTCGAGCAGGTTGATGACGGCGTCGCCGTACTCGAACTGCATCACCGAGCTCGCCACCGAAATGCCCCGCTGCTTTTCGATTTCCATCCAGTCGGACGTTGCGTAGCGGTTGCTCTTGCGGCCCTTCACGGTGCCGGCGATCTGGATCGCGCCCGAGAACAGCAGGAGCTTTTCCGTGAGCGTGGTCTTACCCGCGTCCGGGTGGGAAATGACCGCGAACGTGCGGCGGCGTTTGAGTTCGGAGACTGACATCGGTTGCTGAAAAAGGCCGTGGCAAACACTCGCGTTCTGGGAACACCCTGATCGCCGCTTGCCGAATTATTGGGGTAGGACGGGGGCGTCGCAGCCGGCAAAACCCCAAGGAAGTGGCGATGATACACGTCATTCGACACAAGTATTAAAAGCAAATATTCGCCCGGATGTCCGTAACAACGCCGAGCTACTGATATGACATCGTAAAAGTAGCCACGCCGCCCACAGTCCCCGCACTCACAGGCGTACTTGTCTTGATGTAGCGGACTGTCAGCGGGATGTTCATTGAACCACCACTTGCCGTACCGACAAACCACTGGTTGAGATTGCCGGCAGCCGCAGAATCAACACCGAAATTTACAGGGATTCCGCCGCTCAGGATCTGCAATCCAACACCTTGAGCACTTGATCCCGGCTTGAGCGACAGGATGCTTGACGTGTTGGTAGGCGATGTGTTGTCTGTTAGCGTTATGTACACCCTTGCGTTCGACGCGCCGCAGTTAAGGCTGATTGAAACGGGCTGCGAACCGGCCGTTGAGCCAACGTTTTGGAAAGCGCTCGGACTGACGGTCGGCAATGTCACGGCCAAAGCTTGGGTGGCCACACTACAGGTGGAGGCCGTGACGCTGGCAGACGTTACTCTAAGATTTGCCACGGTCAACGAGCCGAGCTTGAACGTGCCAACCAACGCGCCGCTGATCGTGCCGGTAGCTACCTGGCCGGTAATCACCACTTGAACGCCCAACATCGTTCCGCCCCACGTCCACTGTCCATTGTAGATTTCCTGACTACCGGCTCCCCAGAAGCGTCTCGCGCCGCCGTATTCGTCAAAAAATTGTATGCCGATACCAGGTACGTTGGTCGCAAACGTATAGGGATTGGCGGACACCTGCGCACCACCGGTGACAGTGCGATTAGCCGGTACATTTCCCGAACATGTCGCAAAGTTAGCGCTCGGCGGATTTGCGGGCTGGACAGGGGCCGCATAAACGACGGTGCCGACGGCGGCGTCACGCGAGATACTCAGGGTTGGAATATTAAACGTGTAATTTTCGGTGGTCTCGCCGTTCAACCACGAGCAGTCGGCTTTCGCCTCTGATGCGCACATGCCTGACAGAAGCAACGCCCAGGCGGTCGCAATCGTCAGTGACCTCAAATGTCGACTCATAAAGCCAGTCACCGCAGATGTTCTAACCGAACCGGTTCTGGTAGCTTCTAAATGACGGACAGTTTGCATCGCACGCCTCCTTCAAGCGAGTTCCTGATAATTTGCCACTGCCGACGGGTACCGCTCCTGCATTCTAGCCACCATATAGCCCCACTTCGGTCAGAATTGACCTCATCCTCTCGCGGACCCATCGAGCGACACTGCGAATGCCTGGCATGCATAGTAGATGCCCCTCTTACTGGTCCCACCTCAGGATCAACTGCTATTAACCTCTTGCGTCTGTTAGTCTGTCGCGACCGAAAGACAGTGGCTTTCTACCGACGCATATGCTGCATCCGTTCTGGCTGCCGACTTCGGCAACATGTACTCAATCCGGCACTCGCGTCCCGCCACTTCGTCCAGCTTGACAGTCAACGTCCCCTTATCCTCAAGGCCGCGCGCAAAAATCCGGCTATCCTGCGCAACCACACCGACATGATTGCCATTGCCATCAAGCACATCCGCGCCGAACGGCAATACTTCACCACCCAGCCGCGGCGCGCGAATCAGCGCCGCCCGCCCCGTCACCGTCTTGTACTTCAGCATCACAACCGACCCCAGCCGCGGCACCGCATGCTCGGACGTCGACTGGAACTCCACATCGGTCGATGAGCCCTTCGGATCGATATCCACCGTATTCATGCCATACGGCGTCAGGTACGGCACCACGGCATAGCCACGACGATCGACCTTCACCCCCGTCGCGCTCGACACCGTCGCGCCCGCCGCACCCGGCGCTTCGACGATGCCGAACGTATCGCCGACCGTCTGCGAGAACGTCACGCCGCCCGGGTGCGCGACGATCGAGCCGCTCACGCCTGCCGACACCTGCGCCGAGTTGGCTCCCGCGCTCGCCGACGCCGTCATCTGCGCATAAGGCGCGCGATACACGCCGCTCACACCGCCGTTCACATTCGCCCCCGACGACGAACCCTGCCCAGCCGTCCCATACGCGTTGTACGAGTACTGGTTGTGGTCGCCCGCCGATCCGCTGATATTCGCCTGCATCGTGGCTGCGCCGTTACCCGCGTTCAGGTTCGTCGTCAGCACCGGTGCGTGCGGCGTGTGGCCAAGCGGAATCGTCGTGCTGAGCATGATCTCGTTCGACAACGTGCCGTCCGAGTTGCGCGTGCGGCCCGCCGTCACGCTGTATGTGCCGAACTTGAAGCCGTTCGAATAGCCGGCCTGATAGAACACATCGCTGCCGGGCCGGTTCCAGTAATGCTGCGACGACGCCGTCAAAAACACCGAACCGTGGTTATTGCTCAGGCTCTGATTCACCGTCAATTGCAGGCGGCCGCGTTGGCGGTCGGCTGCGTTCGCGTTACGGCCGTGCTCCGCGAGGTCGCGCAATGAAGCGGCGTCCGCGAAGTTCAAGTAGCCCGAGTCGGAAAAGCGGTAAGCGCCCAGCGCGATATTCGTCGAAGTCGGATCGATGAATTTACTGTAGCCGATATGCAAACTATTGCCATGCAGCGATTCGTGGCCGGGCACGTCGGTGCGCGCGGCCGTGATATCGGTGGCGATCGCGCCGTACTTCGTGTTGAATGCCGCACCCATGTTGGCGGCCATGTATCCACTCGATGCAATTGCGCCACCATACAGCGTGACCAGATTGGTCAGGCCGCGCTGCATCGTGAACTGGGTGAAAGCAGGTTTCGTTTGCAATGACTCGTCGCGCAACTGGCCGGCCGTCACCGCAAAACGCGTCGTGCCCGGCCGCAGCGACTGTGCCACCGCTGCGTAGGGCACGGTGAAGCTCTTCGTGCGGCCGTCCGCCTCGGTGACGGTCACATCGAGATTGCCGCCATAGCCGGTTGCGTACAGATCCTTGATCTCGAACGGACCCGGGGCGACACGCTCGTCTCGTAGATCACCTGACCGTTCTGCCGCACCGTCACGCGCGCATTGCTATCCGCCGTGCCGCGTACGATCGGCGCGTAACCGCGCAGCGATTCCGGCAACATGCGGTCATCGGTTGCGATCTGGGCGCCGCGAAACGACACGCTGTCGAATACGTCACCCGTCGTTTGCGCATCGCCGAGCGTCACCTGCGAGCGCAGCTTCGCGACATCGTGTTGCACGTAAGTGGCGATGTTGTCGAACTGCGTCGCCTGACCCGTCGCCGCCGATACTGACGACTGGTGACGGAAGTGCCACGCGCCGATGTTCACGCCGGCGTTCAGGCCGAGATACTCCTGCGTCGAATGCGTGCCGTTGCTGTTCGACTGATAGGCGTTCGCGTTGTAGCTGAGAAAGCCCGCGTTCACGCCGTTCTCCCATAGCTCGGGCGACACATAACCGCGTGCCGAGTTGCGCATGTATTTCTGCGGGACGGTGATCGCGAGCTTCTGCTCGCTGAAGTCGAACTCGATACTCGCCTCAGGGACGGTCGCCGCAACGTCGATGCAATCGCTCGCCGTGGACTTCGTGGCGCCGTCCTTGTGCTCGGCGTCAACCTTCGCGAAATCGATGCCATAGCCTTCGAGCGTCTTGCGATCGAAGCACGCACGCGCGCTCTCGCCATCTCGCGCCGCGACGAAGCGCACGTTGTCGTGGGCAACGCGCACGTCGTTGATCAACACGTCGACGGAATACACGCCGGGCGACACGATGTTGCCGCGCGCAAAGCGCGAGACATCGACGGTCTGTTTCGCGTCGGTCTGCAGGAACGTCGTGTCGAACGTGACGGCACTGGATGCTTGAGTTGCATCCTTCGCGCTGGCACTTTCCTGCGCCATATAACCCAACGCCGCAAAGACCGACAGCACGACGGCAGTGACCGGCTTGAGACCGAACGAACCGTGATCGTCGTTGAAGTGAGAATTCGATTGGATTTGACGCGAGGATTTCATGTCCGTAACACCGCTTGCAGAAAACTTCGGCCTCTTGATGAGGTACAAGTCGATGTTATGGATTTACGAGATAGGAATCCCTAGGACGGCTCTGAATTACGAGATAAGGAAATGAGGCCGCGCGCGTTGACGCGTATCGCGGCTTGCGCGATAGGGAGAAGCTCGAACTGGAAAGGGATCGGGCAGCGTGAAGCTGCCCTGGAAGGACACGAGGGCAAGCCTCGCGTTATTGGCTCAGCGTCGCATCGCCCTCAATCGGGCCGCCGAAGTCGCTGATAGCAACGTAGTGCACTTTGGCGCTGGCCTGCACGCCGGCCATCTGCGGCACGGGAATGATCTGCGTGCCGTGCGGCGCGACCATGCCGCCATTGTCGTTCTTGTAGGTGTGACCATCGGCCGTTACGTCGATCGCGCTGAACGACACGTAGTAAGCGCCCGGATTGGACACCGCTAGCGCCTGCCCTTTGCCGACCGGCGCGGGGACGACCTTCCAGTCGAGTTGACGCGGCGCCTCCTCGGGCCGGCCTGGCAGCTTCGGCGGTCGCACGAAGACCTTGATCCGCGTGCGGAATGCGAACTGGAGCGTATTGGCATCAGCGGTGTGCGCGGCTTTGGGCGGAATATCCAGAACGTTCAGCCAATAGATGGACTCACGGTCCTGCGGCAAGGCTTCGCCGCTGTACATCACTCGCAACGTCTGCGACTTCTGCGGGTCCATCCGGAAGATAGGCGGCGTGATCACGAACGGCACCTTGGACTCGCCGGGCTTCGCGTCGGCGTTGCCGTCGTCCATCCACACCTGCACGAGCGACGGGTTGCGGCTATCGTTGTCAAGCTTGACCGTCACTTCCCGCTGATCCAACGGATACACGACCCGCGTGCCGCCGATCGTTACGCTCGCGTGCGCCGCGCCCGCGAACAACGCGCTAACAAGACCCGCCACTGTCATCCATCGACGTATCGTTTTCATCACCGTTCCTTTTCAAGCTTGACGACGACTAATCTTAAAACTAGTCCATAAAAATGACGTTTGCCGCAACAAACGCCGTTTCTTTGCTACTTATTGATATTGCATCGTGTACTGGACCGACGACGTCACCGAGCCTGGTTGCGCCTTGCCGGTTGCAAAGTACTGAGCGAAGTAGTTCACCGTAGAGCTGCCTGCCGAGATGGGTGCTCCGTTGGCACTGATGTCGTTGTTGGCGCCGGTGAGGATGTTGATCGGTTGCATGTTCGCATTCAGCAAGCGGATTTCGACGTTCTGTGACGGGGTGATCGTCGACTGGTTCACCAGATAACCGCTCGCCTGATCGACCGTCGGACCGTTTTCAAAGCGCGCGACAGCCTTGGTTGCAGCACCGGAACAGCCAGTCAACTTCATCTGGATGGCGCCGGCGCTAGTCGTGCCGGCTGTTGCGTTTGCCGATGCCAACGCACCTGCCGGAACCGGCGGCAACGTGACGGCGATATCGGCTGGGTTACCGGAGGACACGCCGTTGATCGAGCAGGTCGTGTCGGAGACGCTGCCGGTGAACGTGATCGTGCCGTCCGCGGCATGGGCCTTCATCGACAGCATGGCGACTGCGCCGACAGCAACCACGAAAAGTCCGGAAATAAAACGTTGTTTCATTTAATGCTCCTGAGATTCAATTCATTGAAGGTTTCGAAATCAGCGGTCACTTCGTGTCGTCACGTCGAACCGCTGCGGTTATCGTTGCTTTCGCTTGACTCCGTGTTTGCATCCACTGAAGCTTCGATCACCATGAATAGAATCTTAAAAAAGTGCGCTCTGGCAGTCGCTCAGACGAGTCTTAAATTATTGAGATACGGTTAATAACTCGACGCCGACGCTTTCCCATGCCTGGCATGGCTTCGCGGGGTTCACAAAGGTTTTTTTGCGACGAGTCACGCATGCTCAATTAAGAACAGTCCTAGACTCCTAGGCCTGAAAAAAAGCGTGGACGTTCAGCAGGAAAGATGCGGGAAATGGTGCCGAAGCCCGGGTGACGAGCAGGTTGCTCACGCCGTCGTCGTAGCGCCACCGGACGATTGAGACCAGCCGCATAGAGCCAACGAAGTCATTGATACGACAGGGTGAGCGTCGCCTTCGCATTCGCTGAACCGACGCTCACGTTCCCGGATCGGAAGCAACGTGCTGTGAGGGACGATCCACGATGCCGCCGTCTGTCTGGCCCGCGGTAACCGCGAACGGATTGGCATGTCCAGCCGCGGCGGAATCGGGTCCGAAGACGATAGCGTTCGCTGAGTAAAGAATCTGGTAACCGATGCCTTGTGCGGTCGAATCCGGCGTCAAGGCCAACGTCGAAATCGTGTTGCTAACCGACACGGTCGCGTAGACACGCAGGCCCGCATCACAACCGAGCCGCACGTTTAATGGAGTGTTGCCGGTTGCTGGCCGCCGGCATCGCGACCTGAACTAACGAATTGTCCGAATTCTCGGAGCCACTTCTTTGCACCTATTGATAACTCATCGTAAAGATAGCGGTCGCCCGAACCGTTCCGGCAACCACAGGCGCGCCCCCCAGCCGATAGTACTGTGAGAAAAACTGAAACGACATGTTACCTGTCGTGCTCGACGTAAGCGAAAGAGCGGCATCCAGCGCGAGCGGCGACTGCGACGCGTCCAGCAGTTGCACACCGATGCCCGTCGCCGAACCTGCGTTTGCCAAAACTGACGCGACGCCTGAATTGCCGGACGTCGAACTAAATGTCACTGCTACCTTAACCCCGGACTGGCAGTTGAGACCCAGAGAAAACGGTGTTTTGGCGTCGACCGAGCCGCCCGTCGGAAACGCCGCCGGACTGGTCGTCGCGAGCGGAATTGT
Source organism: Paraburkholderia sp. BL25I1N1 (assembly GCF_003002025.1). Classification (GTDB taxonomy): domain Bacteria; phylum Pseudomonadota; class Gammaproteobacteria; order Burkholderiales; family Burkholderiaceae; genus Paraburkholderia. The sequence goes on along the minus strand of NZ_PVZB01000008.1, from coordinate 141,532 downwards.
CTGGTTAGCGCTTGCGGACGTCACCGAGCACGTGACACCTCGCACGGGCGTGTTGTTCGCGACCGACAGCGTGGCCGCGTCGTTGTTGAGTGTGGTGCCGGTCCTCAGGATGCCGCTGTTGTAGGACGCGCCCGTAATTGACCCGCCAGTGACTGGTCCCGTTTTGACAAGCTCAAACGTTCCCGAAACATTGAAGCTACCATCGGCGCCAGTGGTTCCGATCTGGGAATCGGTGGAGCAGGAGCCCGTTCCTACCATCGGCTTGCCGTTTGCATCGCGCATCCGCATACCGACTCCCGCAACGTTCGTCGGATAAACCCCCGTCATACCGGGCACTGCTGTGCCGCTGGCTGGGCACGCGACTATCGGTTGGTTGAAAAGCGAACTCGCCGAGCACTTTCCGATGAAGGTGAAGCTCTGAACCGTCCCTGGAATCACATCGCCCACGGCGGCTGAGTCGGAGACGGCTATCGAGCCATACGTGAATGTCGCAGGCAAGCCCGACGAGGTCGGGCACTCGGCATACGCATGCACCGACCACCCAGCCGCCAATGCCAATAAGACAAGGACGCGCATCAACCAATGGGGAGCAAAAATCTGTTTACGCATCATGTCCACCTTTACTGATAGGACATTGTAAAAGTAGCAACCGCGCCTACCGTCCCCGCACCGACAGGCATACTTGTCGCCATGTAGCGGACTATCAGCGGAATGTTCAATAGCCCAACACCTGCCGTACCGGCGAACGTCTGGTTGGGATTGCCCGCAACCGCAGAATCGGCACCAAAACTTACAGGATTCCCGCGGATTAGGATCTGCAATCCAACCCCCTGAGCACTTGACTCCGGCGTGAGCGACAGGATGCCTGACCGGTTGGTAGGCGAAGTGTTGTCTGTTAGCGTTACGAAGACCGCTGCGTTCGGCCCGGTACAGTCAAGGTCAATCGAAAAGACTTGCGCACCAGCCGTTGAACCAATTCCCAGGAAAGTCCTCGGACGGACGGTGGGGAGCGTCACGGGCAAAGTTTGCGTGACCACACTACAGGTGGAAGCCGCGACGCTGGCAGGCGTCACTCTAAGATTTGCCACGGTCAACGAGCCGAGCCGAAACGTCCCAACCAGCGCTCCGTCGATGGTGCCGGCAGCTACCGGGCCGGTAACTACCACCTCAACGCCCAACATCGCCCCGCTCCACCCCCACGATCCATTAAAGTATTCCTGATTGCCGGCTCCCCAATAGCTTTTTGAGCCGCCCGCGTCGTGAAAAAACCGCATGCCGATACCCGGCACATTGGTTGCAAACGTATAGGGATTGGATCTCACCTGCGCCCCGCCTGTGACTGTCCGATTAGCCGGCGTGTTTCCCGAACAGGTTGCAAAACTTTGAGTCGACGGAGACGCATACTGCTCACTGGTGTAAAGGACCCGGCCTTCGGCGGCGTCGCGCGAGACGGTCAGGGCAGGAATGTTAAACGTGTAATTTTCGGTGGTCTGACCGTTTAACCACGAACAGTCGGCCTTCGCCTCTGACATGCATAAGCTCGACACGAGCAACATCCACATGCTCGCAGCCGTCGGCGATTTCAAGTACCGGCTGACAAAGCCGGTTACCGGCGACTTTTTGGCCTGATCGCATCTCGTCGCTTCTGCAACCACGCCGACATGATTGCTGTTGGCATGCAGCGCCTCCGCGCCGGACGGCAGCGCTTCTCTGTCCGGGCACCGCACGCGAATCAGCGCCGCCCGTCCTGTCGCCGTCTTGTACTTCAGCATAGCCGCCGCCCCACACCGCGTTATTGCATGCTCGGGCGCCGACTCAAACTCAACGCCGGTTGATGAACCCTTCGGATCAGTACCCGACGTGTTCATGCCATGAGGCGTCAGATACGGCGCGAGCGCATCTGAATCTGCGCCGACAGCTCCATTTGTCGGCGTGCAATGCCCTGCTCGGCTGAATCCGGGCCGCAGGCGATGGGCAACATGCACCGACATCCGCCCAACCGACGACTGGCCGCCGCATTGACTAACGCCACTTGCCGCCTGCTCGCCAGAGATATCTCCGTCACTGGGCTCATACCTGGTCGATCTCATCCCGAACATCTGTTCACCTTCTCAATTCGTTTGATTGGGTTGGTCCAAGCGTGCGTCGTCCTGCGTCGACTGAATGCCGCCCGCGCAATGCCCTTCCACCGACAGATACACCGCGCCCGCCTTACCGCTCGGCTTCGGCAACACATAATCAATCTTGCACTGCTCCGCCCCAACCGCACCCCACTTGACGAAAAGCGTGCCGTTATCATCGAGGCCGCGCGCGAATATCCGGCTGTCCTGGGCAACCACACCCACCGTGCGCCCGTTGGCATCGACCACGTCCGCGCCGAACGGCAGCGCATTGCCGCCAAGTTGCGGCGCGCGAATCAACGCGGCGCGGCCGCTCACCGTCTTGTACTTGATCAGCACCACTGAACCCAATCGCGGCACCGCCTGTTCCGAAGTCGACTCGAACTCGACGTCGGTCGATGTACCCTTCGGATCGATTTCCACCGTGTTCATGCCGTATGGCGTCAGATACGGCACCACAGCGAAGCCTCGACCATTGAGCTTGACGCCGGGCGAGTTGGTCACGCTGGCGCCCGCCGCACCCGGCGCTTCGACGACGCCGAACGTGTCGCCCACCGTCTGCGAGAAAGTCACACCGCCTGGATGCGCGACGATCGAGCCGCTGACGCCGGCGGAGATCTGGCTCGAACTCGTTCCCGCGCTAGCCGATCCCGTCAACTGGGCATACGGTCCACGATAGGCGCCGCTGGCGCCCGTGCTCAGCGTGCTGTTGCCTTGAGCCGCGCCATACGTCCCATACGCGTTGTACGAGTACTGGTTGCGCTCGCCGAGCGAGCCGCTCACATTGGCCTGGAGGCTGGTGTTTCCGCCCGAACTGCTGAAGTTCGTCGACATCAGCGGCGAATAGCGGCCGCGGCCGAGCGGCAACGTGGTGCTCAACATGATCTGGTCGGACATCGAACCGTCCGAACTGCGCGTGCGTCCCGCACTGATGCTGTACGTGCCGTACCTGAAACTATTGGTGTAACCTGCCTGGTAGAACAGATCGTTACCGCTTCGATTCCAATACTGTTGCGCGGAAGCGTTCAAAAAGACCGTACCGTATAGCTTGAAATTCTGATTGAGGGTGATCTGAAAACGGCTGCGCTGCCGATAAACCGAGTTCAGATCGTCGCCGCGCATTGCGCGGTCACGCAGCGTGGCGGCGTCAGTGAGGCTCATGTAGCCGGCCGTCGAATACCGATATGCCGCGATGGCAATATTCGTGTTGGTCGGGTCGATGAACTTGCTATAACCGATACGCCAACTGGTGCCGCGCGATGTACCTTGACCGGGAATCTGGGTCTGTGCAGCCGTCACGTCGGCTGAGAGCGCACCGAACTTCGTGTTCAGCGCCGCGCCCACATCCGCAGCGAGATAGTCGTTGGCGGCCACGCCGCCGCCATATGCGGTGATCAGATTGGTGAGTCCTCGCTGCAAGGTGAACTGCGCGAAATACGGGCTGTTCTCGAGCGCGGAGGTACGAAGCTCACCGGCGGTAACTGAAAACCGTGTCGTGCCAGGCCGCAACGACTGGGCAACCGAGGCGTAAGGCACAGTAAAGCTCTTCGCGCGGCCGTTGGCTTCGGTCACCGTGACATCCAGATTGCCACCGTAGCCGGTCGCGTAAAGGTCCTTGATTTCGAACGGGCCCGGCGAGACGGTGGTTTCATAGATCACCTGGCCGTTCTGACGAACCGTCACGCGTGCGTTCGATTCCGCCGTGCCACGCACGATCGGCGCATAGCCTCGCAGCGATTCGGGCAGCATGCGATCGTCGGTGGCAATCTGCGCACCGCGGAATTGCACGCTGTCGAATACATCGCCGGTCGTGTAGCCGTCGCCGACCGTCAACTGCGATTTCAGCGCGGTAATGTCACGCTGAAGGTACGTGGCAATGTTGTCGAACTGGGTGGGTGCGCCGGTTTGCTGGGTCGCAGACGACTGATGACGAAAGTGCCACGCGCCGATGTTCACGCCGGCATTCAGTCCAAGGTAACTTTGGGTCGACTCGAAGCCCGATCCGCCGCTGTGATACGCGTTGGCGTTGTAGCTCAGGAAAGCTGCGTTGACGCCGTTTTGCCACATCTCAGGGGGGACGTAACCGCGCGCTACATTGCGCATATACTTTTGCGGCACGCCTAACGTGATCTTCTGGTCCGCAAAGTCGAAGTCCATCGTGGAGTCGGGCACGGTTGCCGCGAGGTCGACACATTCATCCGGCGCTCCGGCATCCGCCGTCTTGGCCCCATCGCTCGCGGCAACCTTGGCGAAATCGACGCCTAGCTTCTCCAGCATGGCCCGGTTGAAGCAAGGACGCGCGTCGACCGTACCGCGCGCGGCCACAAAACGCACATGCTGGCGTGCAACGCGAATGCCATTAACGAACAGATCGACGGAATACACACCCTCGGATACCGGATTGCCGCGCGCGAAGCGCGACACGTCCACCGTTGCATTCGCGTCGGTCCGCAGAAAGGTCGTGTCGAACTCCACCGCCGCCGGTCCGCCTTGCTCGGACGCCTGCGCGTCTATTGGCTGAGCCCCTGACATCGCGAACGCCACTGCTGCAAGTGCCGCGATGGGGTGCAGCCTGAACGCACCGGAGAGTTCGCCTACGCGAACAGACGACGCGCGACGGAATGAAGCTTTCATGTTCTGAGCGGTGTTCAATATCCTGCAACAGGCGTGCGTCGTCCCTGTGCGTTGTCAGCGCAACGCACGCCTTGTACGAGAATGGGTTAGCCAGGGGCGGCAGCTTGCCGCCCGATTGAAGACGTGGTGGCCTAGTCGCCGAGTGCGGCGTCACCGCGAATCGGACCGCCGTAGTCGCTGATCGCGACGTAGTGCACCTTCGCGCCGGCCGCGACGGCGTTCATCTTCGCGATCGGCAGGACCGCCGACGCATGCGGCGCGACCATGCCGCCCCGTTGGCTGCTGAAGGTATGGCCACCGCTTTCCACGTGAATCTCGCTGAACGACACGTAGTACGGTGTCGGATTCGAAACGCTGACGGCCTGATCCTTGCCGTCCGTCGACGCGGCGATCTCCCAGCTAAGTTGCGCGGGTGCGTCTTCCGGCTCGCCAGGCAGCTTGCCGGGTCGTACAAAAACCTTGATACGGGTGCGATAGGCCAGAGTCAGGGTATTGACGTCCGCGGCAGTCTTTGCCTTCGGTGGAATGTCCAGGACGTTGAGCCAATAGACCGACTCGCGATCCTGCGGCAGCGGCTCGCCGGTGTACATCACGCGCAACGTCTGCGCCTTCTTCGGATCCATGCGAAAAATCGGCGGTGTAATCACGAACGGCACCTTGACCTCACCGGGTTTGGCATCCGCCTTGCCGTCGTCGATCCAGACCTGCACGAGCGAGGGCGAGCGGCTGTCGTTTTCCAGCTTCACCGTGACTTCGCGCTGCTCAAGCGGATACACCACGCGCGTGCCGCCAATCGTCACGCTCGCCCGTACATCGCCAGCCAGTAGCACACAGGCAAGGCCGATTCCCATCATCGAATTTCTGAACAGCGTTATCACGATCGGCCCGTCAAATTTCTCAAAATAAGCGTGCAAAAAGGCGCTCGCATGGCGAGCGCCCGAGACCCACACTTACTGGTATTCCATCGTGTACTGAACCGATGAGATGACCGTGCCGGGCGCGGCAGCGGCCGTCGCGTAATACCGCGCGTAATACTGCAGAGTCGTCGCCCCGTCGACATCGATGGTCACGCCGTTCGAGCCGATATCGTTGTTCGCGCCCGTCGTAACGTTGATGACCTGCATCTGTGCGTTGAGGAGTTGGACCTCCACATTCTTCGCAGTGCCACTGCTCGACAGAAAACCCGTCGCCTGGTCGACTGTCGGGCCGTTCTCGAAGCCGGCAATCACCTTGGTAGCCGTGCCGCTGCAGCCCGTCAGGACAAATTGCAGATCGGCCGAATTCGTTGTACCAGCCGTGTTGCCTACCTGTGTGAGCGACCCGGTCGGAACATCAGCCAGCGTGACCGTCTTGTCTGCCGGTGTGCCACTTGCGTTTCCGTTGATCGAGCAGGTCGTGTCCGTAACATTGCCAGTGAAGGTGATCGTGCCGTCCGCCGCATTAGCGTAGAGCGGTACCAGACAGAACAGACCGCTGGCGGCGATCGCGGTTGCGGAGATCATTGATTTCATTGCTTCTATTCCTAACAATTACAAAAAAACGGGATTCAACGGAGATCTTGGAGTTACCCAAGGATTCCTATTTCCTAGCCAAGCAAATACCATTTATATGGTTCTCACTTTGCTTCGTTAAGACGAGTTAGGATATTAAGGCTTCCTAGATAAGAAGTATCTGGGACAAATCGCCTCTTTTCGGATTCGACCGAGAGACATGGCGCGTCGAGAACGGGCGAGAGTGCGGGCATTGCGAGCTTTTGAGGCGCGCAATGCCGGTCAACCGGTGGTGACGCGTTGACAGAGCGCGGCAATCGGCCACGCAAGACATCATAACCACGGAAGCCATCGCCGAATGCCGTGCCATGCCGACTAGTGCCATGGTTTCAAGCCCAAAAACAAAAACCCGCCGCATCGTTGCCGACGCGGCGGGTTCTCTTCAACGTTCCAGCGAACTAGGCGCCGCTCGCTTCGTTCAAAGTCAAATGCTTCGTTTCCGGCGCCCACGCGATCGACACCACCATGCCGATCAGCAACACCGCGGCGAGCACCATCATCGTGATATGGAAGCCTAAATGCACGATGCCGAGCGGCAGCAGAAACGTGCCGACGGCCGATCCAAGCCGGCTGCACGCAATCGCGAGTCCGACGCCGCACGCGCGCACTTCGGTCGGAAAGCACTCCGGCGGAAACACGCCGACGAGATTCGAGAACGCCGACATGGTGAGCGTGAAAATTCCGAAAGCGACGATCATGCCGAGCGTCGCCGACTCCGGCAGCACACTCAACGCAATCAGCGATACGCAAGTCACCGCGAACGAGCCGATCAAGAACGTGCGCCGCGGAAGTTTGATCGTGAGCCAGATGCCGATCAACGCGCCAAGCACGAGAAATCCGTTCAACAGAAAATCCGCGCTCGAGTCATTGTTCAAGTGAATCGCTTTCAGAATAGTCGGCAGAAACGTATAAACAGCGAAGTACGGAATGACGAGACACACGAAGAACGCGCAGTTGAAAATCGTGCGGCGAATCAGATCAGCCTTGAATAGACGCATGAAACCGCCCGCCGTTTGCGCGTGCTCGTCGTGGCCGCCGTCCAGAGTGACGTTCGCACCGAAGTGCTTCAGCACGATCGATTTCGCCTCCGCCGTGCGTCCTTTGCCATGCAGCCAGCGCGGCGACTCCGGTGTGCCCATGCGCAGCACGAGAACGATCAACGCCGGCACACCCGCCGACGCCAGCAGCCAGCGCCATGCATCTGGCGATGCATCGGCGTAGTGCATGCCGAGCACATTCGCCACCACATACCCGACGGTCCACACCACGCTGAACGAGCCAAGCAACGTGCCGCGATGTTTGCGCGGCGAGAACTCCGCGAGGATCGCATGCCCCACCGCAAAGTCGCCGCCCATGCCGAAGCCGATCAACACCCTCAGCAAACACAACTCGAGCGGTGAACGCACATAGAACTGCGCGAACGCAGCCGCTGTGATGATGATGAAGCTCAGCAGGAAAATCTTCTGCCGTCCCATGCGATCCGACAGCCAGCCGAAAACCAGACTGCCGATAAAGATGCCCATCAACGCGGAACTGCCGATCATGCCCATCCAGAAGGCGTCGAGCGGCATCTGCCGATTCAGCGACGCAAGCGCATAGCCGATCGTGCCGAGCGCGAAACCTTCTGTGAAGTGCGCGCCGAACGTCAGCCCGGCGATCTTGACGTGAAAGGCGTTCAGCGGAACGTCGTCGAGAGGAATGGGGCCGTGCGCGGATGCCGCTGACGCCGGCAAAGTGGGGGCGAGGCCGAGAGTGGCCGCCTGCATATCCTGATTGCTCACGCTGTCTCCTTCGTTAGTATGGATCGCCGGGCGCGGTCGGCATGCCGCCGCGCACCGATTGCGTCGTCCGCCTGTGCGTCATGCATGGGCATGACGTACGGCGCGGACGCGCGGTGTGAAGATCAGCGTCCGAGGCCGCCCATCATCATGTACTTCAGTTCGGTGTATTCATCGAGCCCGTACTTCGAGCCTTCGCGGCCGAGTCCCGACTGCTTGACGCCGCCGAACGGCGCGACTTCCGTGGACACAATCCCTTCGTTGATGCCGACCATGCCGCTTTCCAGCGCTTCGCCGACGCGCCACGCGCGCGCCAGATCGCGCGTGTAGAAATACGCCGCCAAGCCGAACGGTGTGTCGTTGGCCGCTTCAATCGCTTCCGCTTCGCTCTTGAAGCGGAAACACGCGGCAACCGGTCCGAAGGTTTCTTCGCCGGCGATCAGCATCGAGCTGTTGGCGTCGACCAGAACAGTCGGCTCGTAAAAAGTGCCGCCGAGCGTGTGCGGCTTGCCGCCGGTCAGCACCTTCGCGCCTTTTTGCAACGCGTCGGCCACGTGCGTTTCGACCTTCTTCAACGCAGCCTGGTTGATCAACGGACCTTGTTCGACCTCGCCTTGCAACGCGTTGCCGACGCGCATCTTGCGCACTGCTTGCGTCAACGCGGACGTAAACGCATCGTAGATGCCGTCCTGCACGTAGAAGCGGTTGACGCACACACACGTCTGCCCGGTGTTGCGGAATTTCGAAGCCATCGCGCCTTGCACGGCGGCATCGAGGTCCGCGTCGTCGAACACGATGAAAGGCGCGTTGCCGCCGAGTTCGAGCGACAACTTCTTCAGCGTGTCCGCCGACTGCTTCGCCAGCAGCTTGCCGACACGCGTCGAACCGGTGAACGACAACTTGCGCACCACGTCGGATTCCGTGAGCGCGCCGCCGATCGCCACGGCGTCGCCGGAGACGATATTGAACACGCCGGGTGGAATGCCCGCTTTCCCGGCCAGCACCGCCAAAGCGAACGCGGACAACGGCGTTTCTTCCGATGGCTTGAGCACCATCGTGCAACCGGCCGCGAGAGCGGGACCGGCCTTGCGCGTGATCATGGCGAGCGGGAAATTCCACGGTGTGATTGCCGCGACCACGCCGACCGGTTCCTTCGTCACGATAATTTTCGCGTTTGGATTTGGACTCGGAATCACGTCGCCGTAGGCCCGCTTCGCTTCTTCCGCGAACCATTCGAAGAAGCTCGCCGCGTAACCGACTTCGCCGCGCGCTTCGGCAAGCGGTTTGCCTTGCTCAAGCGTCAGCAGTTCGGCGAGCGCGTCGCGATTCTCCAGCATCAACTCGCCCCAGCGTTTGACGCGGGCGCTGCGTTCTTTCGCGGTCAGCGCACGCCATGCGGGAAACGCGCGCTCGGCCGCCGCGATGGCCTGTGCCGCTTCGGCCGCGCCACCTTTGGCCACTCGCGTGACGACCTCGCCGGTCGCGGGATTCAAAACAGCATACGTGTCGGCGCCTTCGTACCATTCGCCGCCAATGTAATGTCCGGTGCGGAGAAATTCGTTCATGCGGCCTTCTCCAGCGTTTCGACGAACATGCCCTGCGCAAGGCGCGGTTCGCGCGCGATGCGTTTGCCTGCGGTGTAGTCGTTGATCAGATCGCACGGCGTGTAGTTGCGTTCGAGCTCGAACAGTTCATCCGCCGAAAGCGTCGTGCCGAGCGCGGCGAGCGCGCTGTCGAACTGCGCCGGCGTATCCGCACCGACCAGCATGCTTGCAACACCGCCGTGATTCAGCACCCAAGCTTGCGCGATCTGCGCGGCGGAAACGCCACGCCGCGCGGCCACGCGAGCCACCGACGCGGCAATTTCACGCGAAGCCACATCGCCATACATTTGCTCGGTGAAGAAGTCGGTCTGATTGCGCGTCGAATTCGGATCGCAGGTCAACAGGCCACGCGCCAACGGACTGAACACGGACACGCCGACGCCCTGATCCTGGCAATACGGAATCATTTCGCGTTCTTCCTCACGGTATGCCAGGTTCAACTGCAACTGCATATTGATCGGCTTGTGCCACCCGTTGCGCTCGCAGACCTGCATGATCTTGGCGAACTGCCACGTGTACATGGTCGACACGCCGATATAGCGCGCCTTGCCGGCGCGCACGATATCGTTGAGCGCGCCCATGGTTTCTTCGACCGGCGTATTCACGTCGAAAAAATGCAGCATGTAGATATCGACGTAATCCATGCCGAGACGCGTCAGCGAGCCGTCGATGCCGTCCATGATGTGCTTGCGCGAATGACCGCCGGCGTTCTGATACGCGCCCATGTCGTAGCCGACCTTGGTGGCCACGACCATTTCCTCGCGACGCGTGAGACGCTTCAGTATTCGGCCCACCACCTCTTCACCGACGCCGGTCGAATAGAAATCGGCGAGGTCGATAAAGTTGACGCCGGCTTCGAGCGCATGACGAACGATCGGCTCGCTTTGCGCTTCGTCGAAAATCCACGGCTTCCATTGCGGCGTGCCCATGTTCATCGTGCCGAGGCACAGACGCGAAACCTTCAGACCGGATTGGCCGAGGCGAATGTATTCCATAGTGCGTGTCTCCTTCCTTCCTGAAAACCAGCGGCGCGGACGGTTAGTTGCGCATTGCAGGGCGCGCGACCGACCCGCGCTGCCTGCATTAACGTTGTTTCGGTGTGTAGAACGGGTTCGATACGTCGCGCGCGGCGGCGAAGACTTCATCGCGATGCGGCAGCCCCTTCATCGCCGCGAGGATCGCGTTCTTGCACGCGCGGTAGTTGTTGTCGAAGACGGCGTCGAGATCGTCGGTCGACGGGTTGACCCAGTTCGCCGATACCACCACCCAGTCGTTCTCCGCTTCAGGCGGCAGCGTGCCGTTCTCCAGCGACTCGGCCACCGCCTTCGCGATACCGGCTTGCGAAGCGCCCCACGTCGCGTTGCCGTGGAAGTCGCTGCCGATCTGCGCCTTGTTCACATAGAGCGTGAGCGGCTTGGTCGGCACGCCCGGACGCGCGATCACGACGAACGGCGCGTGACCCGCCGAGGGCGTGGCCAACGCGGTGGCGAACGCCTGCCCAGCCGGGCCGTTGCGCGGGCCAACCAGTACGTTGATGTGCGCGAGATTGACGCCGGGGCCTTCGAATCCTTCGCCGATAAAGAGTTGTTTGTCCGTCGATGCGCTCATGGTCTTTCCGTCGAGGTTGAGTGGATGGCCGATTGTGAGGTTCGGCATCCGCGACCATGTATCGATGAGTTTTGATGCGGGGTATGAGAGGAACTCAACTCCGGGTTAGCCCCGAGCGCAGTGGCTCGCGGGTAGCGAGGCGCGCAAAGGTGAGGGTTTTCGGGACTATCACGGCAGCACTGTGGAATCGCTGCGAAAGGTGAGCGTATCGACGAACGGGCGCGCACCTGCGCCGCGACACTCCGCACAGCGACGTACGCACCAGACGCGACTAAAAGAGGCCCAAGCGATGGCTGCAGCGATTCTTCGTACAGCCTGGGAACCCCTACCAGCAAGGGCTAGCGCGGGTTTCGGAGGAAATGGATCAGTCACCGCGGCCTGCGGTAGCAAGCTTGTCGCAAGGTGCGTGATTCGAGAAAACCAGGCTGACCGAAACAACCGGTCCGTCGCGAGCCGCGCATCCGCGCCTATGGTTCACGCGCCAGGTCCACGCGAAAGGTGAGTGTTTTCGGGACTTGCCTCGTCGCGCGCGAAAGGTGCGAAAAACTCCGCACGCGACATCACTTTAAATAATCCGGCACATGACGGGTGGAGACGTCATGCGCCAACGCACTTCAACCTTCGATGAGAAAGCGCTCGCGATTCTTGCCCACGAGCCACGCTGGCGAGCGGCCGCGGCCGCTCCAGGTCTCGCCGGTTTTCGGGTTGCGATACTTGGCGACCGAAGGCGTCTTGCGGGCCGTCGTGCCTTTGCTGGTGAAACCCAGTTCTTCCGCCGTCAGGTCGTATTCGGCTACTTTCTGCTTGATCTCGGCGATCGCCTGCGCGATTTCCTTCTCGCGCGCCGCCGCGACTTCCTTGTGGAGTTTTTCTAGCTGGGCGGTCAACTGCTTGTACGAGGCCATGACGGGTGCTCCGATCATTAGACGAGAACTGAAGTGCGGACACTATCAGACGAATAAATTGCCGGATAGAGAAGCCCGACGCCGCGAGCGGGTAACACGCTTAAAAGAAGCCGGCCCGGACGCGGCCGGTTCGCTCAATCGTCAATTGCATCGTACACGCGGCGTTCGAAATCCACTGTCATTGAGAACGGTTCGACGGAGCGCCTTTGAATCAGCATCAGACCGATCAGATCTTCCACCGGATCGGCGAACCAGCTTGTGCCATACGCACCCGGCCAGCCGAACGAGCCCATCGAACGATAGCCAAGCGGCAACTGCTGTGCCGGATCGTCGACGATGGACAAGCCGAGGCCGAACCCCTGGCCTGCCCATAGCGCATGACCGAAAGCCGACACACGGCGCTGGTCGCGCGTCAGAAAATTGGAGCGCATCAGATCGACTGAGCGGTGCGACAGCAAACGCGTCGTGCCGACTCGTCCGCGGCCGAGCAGCAGTTGCGCGAATTGCAGATAGTCGTGCGCTGTGGAAACCAGGCCGCCGCCGCCGCTCTGGAAGCGGGCCGGATCCGCCCATCGGCTCGACGACGGATGGTCCTCGATGATTCGCTGCCCTGAGCCCTGTTCGACGCCATAAGCCGTGGCCAGCCGACCGAGTTGCGCGTCGGGCACCCAGAAAGCGGTATCGCGCATGCCGAGTGGCTCGAAGATCCGCGTCCGGAAAAACTCGCCGAGCGGCATGCCGCTCACCCGTTCGATCAGCACGCCGAGCACGTCGGTGGCAACGCCGTAGTGCCAGCGTGACCCGGGCTGGAACATGAGCGGCAAACTTGCGATGCGGGCAAGCCAGGCGTTGCCGTTCATGCGCGCTTCGAATCCGTTGAAAGCGGCGGCGTAAGCCTCGGCAAGGGGCCCGGTCGCGGTGAAGTGGTAGGCGAAGCCGGCGCGGTGCGTCAGCAGGTCCAGCACGGTGAGCGACGCTCTGGCGGGGTCGGTTTCATCGAGCGGGCCGGCGGGATCACGTAGCACACGCGGCGCGGACAATTCCGGCAACCAGAGTGAGATCGGCGTGTCGAGGGCGAGCCGGTCTTCTTCGATCAGCATCAGGATCGCGGCGCTGGTGACCGGCTTGGTCATGGACGCAATGCGGAACAGCGTATCGCGCTCCATCGGCAACCGCGCCGCGTCGTCGCGCCAGCCGAGCGGCTCGAAATAGCCAATCTCGCCGCGCCGCCAGACCATCGACACCACGCCCGCCACTTCACCGCGTTCCACATAGCCTTGCATGGCGTTGGTCAGTGCCGTCAGCCGAGACGCGGAAAGTCCTGCTCGTTGCATGTTTGTCCTGATCGTGGAGGGAATGGCGGCCTGTTCACCTGACGCGCGCCATCAGTCCGCGCGGCCCCGTGAGCGTAAAGCGGCGCCAGCGCGTGCGCAACAAAATGACGTGGCTCGCCATCCTGTCGAGACGTCGCGCTGCGCCGTGCCGCTTACATGGCCATGGCCGTCACGTTTCCCCATTTTTGCAAAAAACGTTACCAGAAGGGTACGTCACAGCCATCCACTGCACCGGGCGTTCAGGCTTTCAGGCGCTGCTCGAGAGCCGAGAGGGCGGCGTTGAGCCGTTTGACCCGGTTCGCCTGCGCCGGCACCAGCGCCGCGCCGGATACGGAATCGATGCGGTTTCGCCAATAGGAGAGCGGGATGTGGTCTGCCGCGGAGATATGCGAGATTACGTGTTCAAGATGTTCAATATCTTTTTCGAGTTGGTGATGATTCATTGCTTTCCCCGGATTACTCGTTGAACTATTTTCAATGCGTAACGCGAAGCACAAAGCGTGCCGCACTATTTTCGGTTTTCGGTCTAAACGGAAAATCCTTCCTGGCACTTTCCGCATAGACGGCGAAACCGGCAAAAGCTGCCTGCTGCTTGAATCTTGGGCCACTGAAAAGACAATACTGCCGCTCAACTTCGCGTTCCGTTAGGTGCCGCACCGACCTGGCTATTCGACGTGAATCCGCATGTTTTTAATTGCGTCCGGCGACAAGGAATAGATGAAGCGCGGTATTAATATCCATTGCGCATCATAACCGCGGATAGAACCTGCATCAGATGCAGGCCTTTACGACGGCCATACGCTTTTAGCGCGACTGAGGAAGAAAGCTTGAGGCGCTGGTCGAGCCGGCCTTGCGCCGGCGAACCCTTATTTCCCCCGGCAGGCGTAGATCAGGTTGAGCGTGCCGTTCTCAGTGGATTGACGCACGACATCGAACGCGCCGCCGCAACTCGCGCTGGCCTGCTGCGAGCAGGAGTCAGAACCGGCAGGGCACTGCACCAGCGTCGTCGCGCGGCCGTCCGGCAAAAACAGCGGCGCGCTGCTGCTGCAACCGCCCATCGCGACCATGGCGCCGGCCGCCAGCGTGGCGCAGGCCCGCCGCGCGTAGAAGGAGAGATTGCATTTCATTTGAAACCCCGATCACGTCTTGTTTTTCGATCACGGGATTGTGCCACGCGTCAATTACGCTGCGTCAATCGCTGTCGCGGAACGTTGTCACACGTCGATGCCGTACGCCGCGATCTTCTTATAGAGCGTCGCGCGAGCCATGCCGATCTGGTTTGCAGTCTCGATCACGCGGCCGCCGTTGGCGCGCAAAGCGTCGCTCAGGAAGCGCTTCTCGAAGGCCGCCATCGCCTCACTCCATGAGGCCGGTTGAGGCGCACTAGCCTGCGCGTTTGCCGCATGCGCTGTCGAAGCCATCTCGGGCAAGGGCGCATTCAGACGGTACGCGCCGCCGCCGTGCGCCGCGCCAATAAACGGCGCCAGCGCCCGCGCATCGATCCGCTCATTGTCGGACAGCATCACCGCACGCTCCAGCGTGTTGCGCAACTCGCGCACATTGCCCGGCCAGCCGTACGAGCACAGCAACCTCAGCGCGTCGTCCTGCAATTCGAAGTGACTGGCGCCTCGCGCCTGGGTCGACAAATCTTCAAGCATGGCGTAAGCCAGCGCCTCGATATCCGAGGTCCGTTCGCGCAACGGCGGCGCATGGATCGTCAGCACGTTCAGCCGATAGAACAGGTCAGCGCGGAATCGCCCGGCCGCGACCAGCGCGGGCAAATCGGCCGAGGTCGCCGCAATGATCCGGACGTCGGCGCGCACGATCCGGTTCGAGCCGAGCGGTTCGAACTCCTTGTCCTGCAACACGCGCAGCAGCTTGCCCTGCAAGGGCAGCGGCATATCGCCGATTTCGTCGAGGAACAGCGTGCCGCCGTTCGCCAGCTCGAACTTGCCGACGCGCCCTTTGCGATCCGCGCCAGTGTAGGCGCCCGGCGCCGCACCGAAGAATTCGACTTCGAGTAGGGTATCGGGAATCGCCGCGACGTTGACCGTCACGAGCGGCTGATTCGCGCGCGCCGAGCCGCCGTGGATGGCATGCCCAAGCAACTCCTTGCCGGTGCCGGTTTCGCCGAGCAGCAGCACCGGCGATTCGAGCTGCGCGGCGCGGCGCGCCTGGCGCTTCACTTCGAGACTGGCCGCGCTCGTGCCGACGAAACTGCCGAACGTATATTTGGCCCGCCGCGCCTGCGCGAGCGACCGGCGCGTCGCGATCAATTCTTCCTGCACACGCGAGTAGTGGGAAAAGAGCGGCGTTAACGCCTTCAGTTCGTCGAAGAGCGCAAAGCCAACGGCGCCGACTGTGGCGCCCGCATCGTCCTTCAACGGCAAACGCGTGACGACGAGCGGTTCGCGGTCCGTTTCCAGAATATCGAGCAGAATCGGTTTGCCGGTGTTGACGACCTCGCGCATCAGGCTGTTCGGAATCACCGCTTCGCAATCGCGGCCGATGGCCTGGTCCGGGTCCGAAAAACCGAAGCGCGCCGCGTAGCGTTTGTTGATCCAGACCACGCGCGCGTCGGCATCGACGATAAACGTCCCTTCGCTGAAATTTTCGAACGTGCGGAAGAGCGAATCCATCGCCCGGCGCAGTACGTCGCCGTAAGTGGCAGGCAAGCCCGCCCAGTCGTTCATCATGCTGTCGCTGTCTCCGGCTATCGTTTTATTGTGCTTGTCTCATTTCGTAGACAAGCTTATCTCATCGACGAGATCGCCAGCAAGCCCACGGCATAAGGGTTTAACCTCGGTTTGGCACAATTTCAGCTATTTTGCGTCCCGTTTTAGAGACGTTTGGGTACAATCGCCGCGATCACGTTTTGAACTTCGGTGTGCGAAATCAGGCGGCTGGCCGTTGCCGCCGATATGGCACGGAACCTGCGTTTGCGGGCGCCGTGCCGCCGCACCTTCGAGACGGCGACCATGTAGAACAACCAAGCTTTGGAGACTCAATGTCCTTTGTCATCGTCCTCGCCGCGCTGGCGTTTCTGATGTTTGCCGCCTATCGCGGCTACAGCGTCATTCTATTTGCGCCGATCGCCGCGCTCGGCGCCGTTCTGCTGACCGATCCGGCAGCCGTCGCGCCGGTTTTCACCGGCATCTTCATGGAGAAGATGGTCGGCTTCGTAAAACTCTATTTCCCGGTGTTTCTGCTGGGCGCCGTGTTCGGTAAGGTCATCGAACTGTCGGGTTTCTCGGAGTCGATCGTGGCTGCCGCGATCCGCTATATCGGCCGCTCGCGCGCCAATGCGGTGATCGTGGCGGTATGCGCACTGCTCACCTACGGTGGCGTGTCGCTGTTCGTGGTGGTGTTCGCGGTCTATCCGTTCGCCGCCGAGCTGTACCGCCAGAGCAATATTCCGAAGCGCCTGATGCCCGGCGCGATCGCACTCGGCGCATTCTCGTTCACGATGGATTCGCTGCCGGGTACGCCGCAGATCCAGAACATCATCCCGACCACTTTCTTCAAGACGACGTCGTGGGCTGCGCCCGCACTCGGCGTGATCGGCTCGCTGTTCATCATCGTGGTCGGCCTGACGTATCTGGAATGGCGCCGCCGTGCGGCGATGGCGACCGGCGAAGGCTACGGCACGGAACTCGTCAACGAGCCGGATCGCGTGGAATCGAAGCAACTGCCGCATCCGTTGCTGGCGGTTGCGCCGCTGGTCCTGGTGGGCGTCGCGAACTTCCTGCTGACCCGCTGGATTCCGAATTGGTACGGCGCGTCGTACACGGTTGCGCCGGACATTCTGCCGGGCATTCACGCACCGGTCACGACGACGATCAAGGCCGTGGTCGCCATCTGGGCCGTGGAAGGCGCACTGCTCGTCGGCATCATCATGGTTGTCGTGACGGCGTTCAACCGCGTGCGCGAACGCTTCGCGATCGGCACCAAGGCTGCGGTGGCGGGCGCGCTGCTGGCTTCGTTGAACACGGCGTCGGAATACGGTTTTGGCGGCGTGATCGCCGCGTTGCCGGGCTTTCTGGTGGTCAGCAACGCGTTGAAGAGCATTCCCAATCCGCTCGTCAACGCAGCCGTGTCGGTGAGCTCGCTGGCGGGTATCACGGGTTCGGCGTCGGGCGGCATGAGCATCGCGCTCGCGGCCATGTCGGACACCTTCATCAAGGGCGCGGAAGCGGCGCATATTCCGATGGAAGTGCTGCACCGGGTCGTCGCCATGGCGAGCGGCGGCATGGACACGCTGCCGCACAACGGCGCGGTGATCACGCTGCTGGCGGTGACGGGCTTGACGCATCGACAGTCGTATCGCGACATCTTCGCGGTCACGGTCATCAAGACGATGGCGGTGTTCTTTGTGATCGCGGTTTATTACGCGACTGGTTTGGTCTGAGCGGGCGCGTGTTGGGCAGGCTGCCGGCAACGCGCCGGCGTCCTGACTTTTGATCGGTTACCTTGTCATCCCGACAACCGTTCTTACCCAGCACACCCTGTCATGAGCTCAGCGCCCTCTTTCTGGATGATTCCCACAGCACCCACGCCGGTCGGCCCGTTCTCGCATGCTGCCGAGGCCGACGGCTGGGTCTTCCTGACCGGCCAGATGCCGACCTGCCCGACCGACGACACCGCGCCGCTTCCCGAAGGCGTGGTCGCCCAGACCAAGCGTGTGATGGACAATCTCGTGCTGGTGCTGCAGGGGCTGGGCCTCGGACTGCAAGACGTGGTGGCGGCACGCATCTTCCTGACCGAATTCAAACGCGATTACGCGCCGATGAACGAGATCTACCGCGCCTACTTTCCTGCCGGTGCGCTGCCGGCACGAACCTGTATTGGCGTCACCGGGCTTGCGCGCGATGCGCTGGTCGAGATCGATTTCATCGCCAACCGGCCGGGCTGAGCGCGCCGAGCCGAATGGCGTGTCAATGTGTCGACTCCTCGTCGAGTCCGTAGTGATCGGATAAGGCGTCGTGCAGCGAGATTGCGAGTTCGTCCATCTCGGTGGTCCAGCGTCCGCTGTCGCTGCATAGCCGCTGCAGCCGCCGGCATTGGTCGACGAACAGAGGTTCCTGCACGACGACAAACGCGCCGCTCGCGCTATGCGCCCAGCCGGCCAACGCCTGCACGTCTTCCGCTTCGACGATCGCAAGCAGCCTGGGCAGATCTTTTTGCAAGTGCTCCTTGAGCATCGCCCGGTAGCGCGCCCTGTCGTCCGTGCTGAGCGTGCTCGCGGCGCTGGAAGCGGGAACCATCGGTTCGGCTGGCGCTAAGTTCTCGGGTACAGCCGGCGCCGATGCCTGTGCCCCCGCCGGCGCCGGCGCCACCGCCAGCAACGCGGCTTGCAATTCGCTGAGCGACGCCGGCTTGGGTACATATCCGCTAAAGCCGTGCTCGCGCCAATTGCGCGCCTCTTCATGTTCGGCCACGGCGCTGAAGGCCAGCACCTGAACGGTCGCATTCAACTTGCGCAAGGCGGCCAGCAGCTCGTAGCCATCCATCTCCGGCATGTGGATGTCGGTCAGCACCACTTCGAAACTTCCCTGTTGGAACATTCTCAGTGCTTCTTTACCGTCGTGCGCGATCGTCGGCGCGCACCCCAACTCGACCAGTTGTTCGTCGATCAGATTCTGGATCAAGGGGTTGTCTTCCGCGACGAGAACGGGCAGACCTCGCAGCGCCGGATAGATCCCCGCCGAATCGCCCATTGCGGACGCCGGAGTTGGAGCGGCAACGGCAATCGTGTCCCCGCGCGCCAGATCGACCGCCGACCGGATCGCCGAGCGGCTGAATTCAGTCACCTCGAACACGCCGTCGCCGCGCGCCTCGGGATGGTGCGGACCGCCACGCGTGATCCACACGACGCCGACCGGCTGCAGCGCGCGCAGAGCGGCAATCACATCGAGATCGTATTCGCCGGTGACGACTAACACGTCCGGCCGGTTCGCGCGCAACCACGCCTGCGCGGCGGCCGATGAGAACACGAGGTGTCTTGCCCAACCCTCGCGCTGGAACCAGCAGTTGAGGTTTTCACCGACTTCCTGCTCCACGGACAGGATGAGCATCGTTCCGTGCTCCTCGCGAACCGTTGCCGGCGCTCGCGAATCGATGGGAGGCTTGGCGAGCGGAATCGATATGCGAAATGCGCTGCCCACGCCGGACACACTCTCAGCGGTAATCTGCCCACCCATTAGCGCGCACAGGCGCGCACAGATCACCAGGCCAAGACCCGTGCCGTCCGCTCCCCGCGAAGCACTCTGCTCCCCTTGCGCAAACGGTTTGAAGAGCCGCGCCAGCGTTTGCTCGTCCATCCCGGCGCCCGAATCCGAGACCCGGCAAACCAATACCGCGCGGTCCGGCGAATCGTCGGTTACTTCGGCGCGCAGCGTGATCTTGCCCGCTGAGGTGAACTTGAACGCATTGCTCAGCAAGTTGTTGACGATCTGCGCGATGCGCATGCGATCGCCGATCAACGTCTGCTCAAGGGTCGGAGAGAAGATCGCATAGAAACGGATCGAGCGATTCCCATGCATCGGCGCGTAGGAGAGCGCAATGCTTTCGAAATCGTCGATCAGACAAAACGGCTCCGTGACCAGCAACATCGCGCCGGCATCGATCTTCGAAAAGTCGAGAATGTCGTTGACGACGCGGCGCAGCGCACCCCCGGCAAGGCCCAGCGTTGCGAGCCGTTGCGAATGCGCCTCGAGGCCCGGCGTGCGAGCCAACAGTTCAAGATTGCCGAGCAGCGCGTTCAACGGCGTACGGATTTCGTGGCTCATGGCGGCGAAGAAATTCGTCCGCGCACGCATCAGTGCCTCGGACGTTTGCTGTGCTTGCCGCAATTGCTGTTCGAGCATGGTCTGCGCGGTCACGTCGAGAATCGCGCAAAACAGCACGTTCTCGCCAGCGTAACGTGCCGGCGCATAAATGAATTGCAGAAACCGTGAGGACGCGCCGCCGTCCTGATCTGGCGGCGGCGAGGTTTGTGGCTCGTTTCGCTGCGTCGTTGTGGATGGATGCGAAGACTGAGGCGGCATCTGAGGCGATATCTGCACCGGCCGCGCGGGCACGACGAAGGCAGCGACTCGCGCAAACGACATGGCCGACGGCTGATCCGGCGCCTGAACCAGGAATTCGCCGACGATATGCCGCGGGAGCCGGCTGCCGTCGGCCTCGATCCCGAGCAACTCGATCGCCAGCGCGTTGGTGGTCAGGACTGAATAGTCGCTCTGCCGGACAATGCACAAGCCGACCGGCGTCGCGCTAACCAGAATGTGGTTGAGCATCTCGCTTTGCAGTGCGCGGGAAGTCTCCGCAAACGAATTGCGCAGCAACCGCAGCCCGAAATAGCGAGCCGTCAGCACGATTGCTATCAGGATGAGCGCTGTCAGGCAGCCTAGCACCGTCAGTTGCCAGCCGAGCGCGGCGGCCAGCGCGCCCCACGGCACGTAGCCGACCAGAAGGCCGAAGCCCAGCCCCAGTGGCTCGTGAAAAATCACGCCCTCGCGGCCGTAGTGAAAGATCCGGGTGGGAGTCGCGGCGGCTGCCTGTTGCACCAGTTTGATGATCGATGCGTCTAGCGGCATCGACGACACGACGACGCGGTGGTCCGCCGTCATCAGCAGATTCACGCCCTCGTGGTCAGGCGGCGCCATACGCAACGCGAGCGCGTCCAGCGGAAGGCTCGTGCTGATCAGCACGGTCGGCGTGTCGCCGTCATAGTAGGCGCTCACCACGGAAACCACCTGGCGATTCTGCAGCGGATCACGGTACGGTCCGAGCCAGATACGCTCGCCTTTTGCCGGCACGCGCCTGCCGGTCTGCGCCTCGATCTGACGCTCGAGCGTCTCGCGCAGCAAGCTCACGATCGGCGGTTGCGGCGCTGGCATTGCGGCCTGGTCGTGCCCGCTGGCCGGGTCCGCGAGCGGATGGGTCAGCGAAGGCAGAATGGCTGCGTAGTCTTCATTCAGCCCGATCAGCGTTGCCCGTTGCCGGATTTCAAAAGCCTGCTGGGTCACGAGCGTCGATTGCGCCGCTTCGTAGAGGCGCCCGAGTTTTTCGCTCAATTGCGAGCCCCAGGCGTTGCGCGTGGTTTCGCCGACCACGATGTCGAAATTCGAGTCGACACCGTCTGTCTTGCCGAGCGCCACGCCGGTCTTCAGGATCGCCTGCTGTATGGCGTCCGGGGCGCTCCGCCCGCCGGATGGGCCATAGTAATAGTCGAGCGTCAACGCGTCGCGCCGCAGGAACGACTCCTCCTGGTGGATGAGCAGAGAGATGTCGGTGGCGTTCTGCGACGCGAGGACCCGGCGATACTCAAGTTGCTTGAGCCCAGCGACGACAGTCAGCACCAGCGCGAAGATCAGCACGAGCAGCATCAGCGAACCGATCGTCGCCAGGTAGAGCCGCTGTTGGCGCTTCGCGCTCTGCGCGAGCGTGGCGAAAGCCTGCGCCAATGACTCTTGAGTACGGTCGAGGATTTTCTGCATCAGCTCGCGAGTGTGGCGCGTGGGTGGCAAATTCGCGCAGGCAGACCGCTGCGAAACCGGGACTGGATGCGTCCGCAGTCCTTATACCGGCGCAGTGTAGTCCTTTTGAAGGTATAGCGCGACGCATCCGGCACTGTTTCACGCCGCCATCCACGACGCGTCAAACAACCCTGTATTAACGGCGTCGGCCTGCCTAAACCTGAGTGGTTTACTGGGAAACCCTCAAGGGCAAGGGGTCAATTGCCGTTATTCCTTGCAAACATGTAAGCACCGCGCCCACGCGCGGGCTAGCTCAGCAAGGAAAGCCATGCGCAACAACCAGCCTGTCAGCGGGCACGAGTACGAATTTCCGTCGTCACACATGCTTGTTTCGGCGACCGACCTGACCGGTCGCATCCAGTACTGCAATCCGGCCTTCATCGCGGTCTCGGGTTTTACGCGCGACGAACTGATCGGCCAGCCGCACAACCTGATCCGCCATCCGGACATGCCGCGCGAAGCCTTTGCCGACATGTGGGCGACGATACGCGACGGCCGTCCCTGGACTGCGCTCGTGAAGAACCGTCGCAAGAACGGCGATCACTACTGGGTGCACGCCAATGTCACGCCGGTGGTCGAGAAAGGCGCGGTCGTCGGCTATTTGAGCGTGCGCGTGAAACCGGTGCGCGCCGCGGTGCGCGCCACTGAGGCGCTCTACGCACGCATGCGCCGCGGCGAGTCTCGCGGCGTGCAGTTGCGCCGCGGCGTGATGGTCCGCACCGGCGTGCTGGGGCGTCTGGAGGCGCTGATGCGTCTGCCGGTCGCGACGCGCGCGGCGATCGGCTACGCGATCACGCCGCTGGCGCTGCTGTTGACCGGCCTCGCCGCATGGCAAGGCGCGCCGCCCGCGCCGTTCTGGATCGGGTTCGGCGTCGCCACGTCGCTGAGTATCGCCTCGTGGCGGATGCTGACGCGGCAACTCGCCGCGCCAATCAACGACATGTCGGGATTCGCCACGCGTCTCGCCGCCGGCGATCTGACGGCCGATCTGCAGGTCGCGCGCCACGACGACCTCGGCGACGTGCTACAGGCGCTGAATCAGTTGAAAGCGAATCTCGCGGCAATCGTCTACGACGTGCGCGCCCAGATCACCGGCATACTGGACAACGCGCGCGAGATATCCAGCGGCAATGTCGATCTTGCGAGACGCACGGAATTGCAGGCGGCGTCGCTCGAAGAAACCGCCGCTACCATGGAAGAACTGACCACGACCGTCCAGGCCAACGCCGATGCCACCGTGCGCGCGCTCGATCTGGCGAGAGAGGCCCAAGCAGCCGCCGCGGCCGGCGGCAAGATTGCCGGCCAGGTGGAGCAGACCATGGCGGGCATCACCGCGGCATCGCGGGCGTGATCGACGGCATTGCGTTCCAGACCAATATCCTCGCGTTGAATGCCGCCGTCGAAGCGGCGCGAGCGGGCGAAGCAGGTCGTTCGTTTGCCGTCGTCGCGGGCGAAGTGCGCATGCTGGCGCAGCGCTGCGCGGCGTCGTCGAAGGAAATCAAGTCCGTGGTCGAAGCAAGCGCATCCGAAGTCGCGGCCGGCACCGAACTGGTTGCACGGACAACCTCGCAAATGCGCGTAATCGACGAGGCAGTGGGTCGCGTGTCGTCGATCATCGTCGACGTGGCGAACGCGAGCAGCGAACAGGCCGACGGGATTCGCCAGGTCAATCAGGCGGTCTCGCATCTGGACGGCGCCACGCAGCAGAACGCCGCGCTCGTCGAGCAGGCCGCGGCCACGGCGCAGCGCCTGGCGGAACAGGCGGACGTGCTGGATGAAGCCGTGCGGCTGTTCACCGTCGCCGACGCAGCGCCGGCTCGACGCGCCGCCGGCACAAAGCGTCAGGCGTTCACCGTCGATGCAGCGCCGACGCCCGCGCCTGAGATCAAACGACACCGCGCGCCAGTCATCGCAGACGATGCCGAGCAGGAAGAAGCCACATTGATCTGATAGATCGGCGTTACTCCCACCTCGACAGTCCAGTATTGACGCAGCACGATGGCACCGTCAGCGCCCAGTTGTTTGCAAGGGCAGGCTGACCCGAGTAACAACGGCGTTTAGCGGCCCGCCCCCTCTGTGGACGGGCCTATTTTTTTTGGGCTGGCGCTAGCGCGCTGGTATATACGTAGTTGAGTCACGCGT
Organism: Paraburkholderia sp. BL25I1N1; assembly: GCF_003002025.1. Classification (GTDB taxonomy): domain Bacteria; phylum Pseudomonadota; class Gammaproteobacteria; order Burkholderiales; family Burkholderiaceae; genus Paraburkholderia. Next base: position 117,320 of record NZ_PVZB01000008.1, on the reverse strand, counting down.
TACGTGCCGCCACGAAGACGCGCAAGCGCGTCCTCCCATGCCGATTCCCACCACCGGAGGCCGACGTGATTCCTTCCGACCCGCCACGCATCAATCCGCTGTCTTCGCACCTCACCGCCATGGCGCGCAACAACGCATGGTCGAACCTGCGTCTCTACCGCGCCTGCCTCACATTGACCGACGAAGCGTTCGCCGCACGCAGGGTGAGCTTCTTCCCGTCATTGCAGCTCACGTTGAATCACATCCTGCTAGTGGACCGTTACTACTTCGACGCGCTGATCGGCGGCGGCGCAGGTCTCACCATTTTCGATAACGAACTGCCCTATCCGCGCGCAGCCGACCTGTGGGATGCACAGGCGCGGAGCGATCAGCAACTGCTGGCCTTCTGCGAATCGTTGACGGACGACGATCTGCCACGCGAAGTCCGGATCGACCGGGGACCGTCAGTTGGGATACAACGCGAGCAGATCGGCAGCGTACTGCCGCATGTTTTCGTCCATCAGATTCATCATCGCGGACAAGCTCACGCGATGATGAGCGGCACAGAGGCCGCCCCGCCGCAGCTCGACGAGTTCTTTCTCGCCGCCGACGCACCGCTGCGCGTTTCCGAACTCGGCGATCTGGACACGATGCGCGAGTCGCAAACCGCGCCGCCCCGCGCCGAATTCCCCTAACCGGAACGCGCGTCAACTGCGTGACAGTCAGGGAGAAGATTCGCACCGGCACGGGGCACGAAAAATGCATCCGTCGTTACGGAGAGTCGCGTTAAACTGGTTGTCACGGCAGCACGTCACGATGGGCGCTGCCGGGAGCGCCGCGCCAGTCAACGCGCTCGGCGGCGCAAGCCATGCAGGCAGGCGAACGGGCAAACGTGACTGCGGCGCGACAGACGCCGCCCTATCCTGCCCGTACAATAGTTCGATCATCAACGGAACGAGGACAACTTCGATGCGCACTACCGGGTCTTCCGGGTCAATGGCCCTGCTCACCGAATACGACGACGCAACGGCGCGCGAACTTCGCTCGCTGCGCCTCGAATCGACAGAAGACGGCAAAGGCATTCTTTTGATCGAAGTCGATGAGCGCAAGCCAGGCATACACCGCGAAGTGCGCTACGAAATCACGCCGGCCGAACTGATTGCTGCCATTCGCGCACACGGCGCAGAGTTGCCGGGCGAACAGCACAATCATCGTCAATGAAATCCGTCACGCGGCATTGCATCTCTGGTGCGAATGCCGCGTGACGCCTTAGCATCGCCGTTCTCCAATTGCTTGCTGGGCTGGCGTCTGCGGACGTCAATCGGGCATTATTTCCGCTCCCGCATACCGCGCGACATTCCCATCTATTTCGGTTTGTTCAGGTCGCGGTGCCAATGCGTCTTTCAGGTGGCTCAGTGCACTTGAGATAGCGCTTTCCATACCCAAGTAAAGGGCTACTTTTCAGGGCGTTTGCACGTCTTGAAAATGCGTCCATAATCCTTGCATTCTCCTTTGCATTTCCTACCTGCGCCGCGCCCGAAAGGGCCGCGGATGTAAGCCGATGCTACATGATCTCGTCGAGCAATATGGGCCGGCGCTCGTGTTCGTAAACGTGCTCGCCGCCTCCATCGGGCTGCCGGTTCCGGCCATGCCGTCGCTCGTGCTGTTCGGGGCGATGGCCGCCATGCATCCCGGTTCTGTGGGCACGCAGTTGGCGCCGGTGCTCATCCTGTCGATATTCGCCACGCTGATCGGCGACAGCGCGTGGTATTTGGCCGGCCGCATGTATGGCGGCAATACGCTCAAAACGATTTGCCGGCTGTCGCTCTCGCGTGACACCTGCGTGAAAAAGACCGAGCGCTTTTTCGGCCGCTGGGGCGTGCGCGTGCTGGCGGTGGCCAAGTTCGTGCCGGGACTGTCGATCGTGTCGATTCCGATGGCGGGCGCCATGGGCACGCGCTACCGCACCTTCCTCACGTATGACAGCATCGGCGCTGCATTGTGGTCGGGCACCGGCCTGATCATCGGCGCATTGTTCGCCAAGCAGATCGACATGCTGTTTGCGCTCGCCGGACGCCTTGGGCGCACAGCCGCGCTGGTCGCCGTCGGCCTGTTACTGGCGTATGCCGCGTATCGCTGGATCCGCCGGCGTCAGCTGATTTCGAAGCTCGCGACCGCGCGCATCGAAGTCGACGAACTGGCGTCGCTCGTGACGGCCGGCAAAACGCCGGTGCTGTTCGATATCCGTTCGCACGAGAAGCGCGCGCTCGATCCGTTCATCATTCCGGGCTCGCAATTCGCCGACGAGCGGCAACTCGACGAGATCGTCGCGACCTACCCGCACGATCAGAAGCTGGTGATCTACTGTTCCTGCCCGAATGAGATTTCCGCGGCATGGATGGCCAAGCAATTGAACGAAGCCGGCTTCTCCGACGTGCTGCCGCTGCGCGGTGGCATGGAAGCCTGGCGCGACTCGGGCAAGCCGGTGGAATCGCTGCCCGACATGCCGCCGCCCGAAGTGGCGGTCGAAGGCGTCGCGCCGAAGGCCGTGTAGCGCAAGCAGCGCATCGTGATTCGCGCCTTCGGGCGCCGCGCCGCTTCGCCTCTCGTTCGATCCATCAATGAACACCGAAGGAGCGGTTCAATGCTTTCGACTCAAGAACCTGAAGTGCAGCAACCGGACGTGCCACAACCAGACGTCGTCGCCGACGCGCCGTTTTCGTCGCTCTCGACGCGCATGCATCAGATGTTCCCCGCGCTCACGTGCGCCGAAATCGGCCGTCTGCGCAAGTTCGGCGAGATCGGCCACTGGAAGTCCGGTGAACTGTTGTTCGAGACCGGCCGCACCGGTCCCGGCATGTTCGTGGTGCTCGAAGGACGCGTGAAGGTGTATCAGCGCGACGGCATTGGGCGCGAAGTGTTGATCAACGAACATGGCGCCGGGCATTTCCTTGCCGAAGTCGGTCAACTGTCGGGACGGCCCGCGCTGGTCAACGGCATGGCGATCGGTCCGGTGGAAGCGTTGCTGATTCCGCCGGAGCGGCTGCGCGCGCTGATCGTTGCCGAAGCGGAACTCGGCGAGCGCATCATGCGCGCACTGATCCTGCGGCGCGTGTCGCTGATCGAAAAGGGCGCGGGCGGGCCGATTCTGATCGGCAACAGCAACGACGCGCGGCTCGTCATGCTGCAAGGCTTCCTGTCGCGCAACGGCCATCCGCATTCCGTGATCGACGAACGCGACGAAGACGCGCTGCGTCTGATCGAGCAATTCGCCGCGCAAAAAGAAGACATGCCGCTGGTGATCTGTCCGGACGGCTCGGTGCTGCGGCACCCGAGCATGCCGGAACTCGCCACGTGCCTGGGTTTGCTGCCCGATCTCGACGATGCGCATGTGTACGACGTCGCGATCGTCGGCGCCGGACCGGCCGGGCTTGCCACTGCGGTGTACGCGGCATCCGAAGGCCTGTCGGTGATCGTGCTCGACAGCCGCGCGCCGGGCGGCCAGGCCGGCGCGAGCTCGCGGATCGAAAACTACCTCGGCTTTCCGACCGGCATCTCCGGCCAGGCGCTGGCGGGCCGCGCGTTCGTGCAGGCACAGAAATTCGGCGCGCACGTCGCGATTCCGGTCAATGTGAAGGCGCTGCATTGCGCGGACCGGCCGCATCGGCTGGAACTGAAGTGCGGCGGACACATCACGGCGCGCGCGATTGTGATCGCGAGCGGCGCGGTCTACCGGCGTCCTGCGCTCGAAGGGCTCGACCGTTTCGAAGGGCGCGGCGTCTATTACTGGGCTTCGCCGGTGGAAGCCAAGCTGTGCAAGCGCCAGGAAGTCGTGCTGGTGGGCGGCGGCAATTCGGCGGGCCAGGCGATCGTCTATCTGGCGACGCACGCGGCCAAGGTCCACGTGCTGATCCGGCGCAGCGGTTTTGAAGCCACCATGTCGCGCTATCTGATCGACCGGATCCGCTCACTGCCGAATGTGTTCGTGCATCCGAATTCGGAGATCGGCCGGCTTGATTCGGACGACAGCGGTTTGTCGTCGGTCGCGCTGAAAAAACCGCTGCCCGACGGCACCGATCATTTCGACACGCGCCATCTGTTCCTTTTCACCGGTGCGGACCCGAATACCGACTGGCTGCGCACCTGCGGCGTGGAACTCGACGAGAAAGGCTTCGTGCTGACCGGGACGAGCGCCGACGGCGCATCGGTCTGCGATCTCGCGACGACAGTCGAAGGCGTGTACGCGATCGGCGACGCGCGCGCCGGCTCGACCAAACGCGTGGCCGCGGCCGTCGGCGAAGGCGCCGCCGTGGTCGCGCAGATCCATCAACTGCTGGCGGTGTCGGCGGGAGAAGCGGTCGCGCTGGGCGCCTGAATGATCTGGACGGTCTGAAATGCCCGCCGGCCTTGCAACCGCCGGCGGGTAACCTGCTGTTACACACACCTTCAACTGGTTGCACCTGCTTGCCTTTCTGTCTCGTAATATCTCTGTCAGCTATTCGACAGGAGACAAGCATGTTCCAACGCGCGATTGTTTTCGCCGCCTTCGGCCTTGCCGCCGCCTGCGCATCGACTGCCGCCTCGGCACGGGTGGACGTCGGCGTGTTCGTCAATACCCCGGGCCCGGTGTACGCCGCGCCGCCGGTCTATGCGCCACCACCGGTCATCTACGCGCCCCAACCGGTCTACGGTTACGGCTACCGGGACGACGACTATCGCGGCCGCCGCCACTGGCATCACGATCATGGCCGTCATCGCGGCTGGGATCGGCATCACGGGCGCGGCTGGTAAAGGCAAGTTCGGGCGCTTCACGCTACAGTAGCGGCTGCTGATCCAGGCCGGGCCTCGTGCCCTTCCCTTCGCAGTCACTCACTGATCGACGCCCGCGTTAAGACTCTTTCGCTTTCCGCCGCCCGCACTCTGCATCTGGCCGCGCAAGGTTTGCTGACGCCGCCTCGCCGCAAAGCCGTCAAGGCCGACGTGCTCGACTCGATCCGCCGCATGGCGCAATTGCAGATCGACACGATCCACGTCGTCGCGCGCAGTCCCTATCTTGTGTTGTTCAGCCGGCTCGGCGCTTATCCGCCGCAATGGCTCGACGAACATCTCGCCGAAGGCAAGCTATTCGAATACTGGTCGCATGAAGCCTGTTTCGTGCCGATCGAAGACTACGGCCTGCTGCGCCATCGCATGCTCGATCCAAGCGGGATGGGCTGGAAGTACGCGGCCGAGTGGCACAAGAAGCATCGCAAGGAGATTGATAAGCTGCTTGCGCACATTCGCGCAACGGGGCCGGTGCGCTCCGCCGATTTTGCCCGCGAGGCGGGCAAGGGCAACGGCTGGTGGGACTGGAAGCCGGAGAAACGCCATCTGGAAGTGCTGTTCGCAACCGGGCAATTGATGGTGGCCGAGCGGCGCAATTTTCACCGCGTCTACGATCTGACCGAGCGCGTGCTGCCGGGTTGGGATGACGCGCGCGATCTGCCGCCCGCGCACACCGTGACGGACGCCGTGTTACGCCGCACGTGCCGCGCGCTCGGCATCGCGCGCGCCGATTGGGTCGCCGATTACTACCGTATGCCGCGTCGCCCGTATCGAGACGAACTGCGCGCGCTCGCCGACCAGGGCGAGTTGATCCCGGTAAGCGTGGAAGGGTGGAAGCAGGACACGTACGTGCATCAAGACTTCGCCGCGATACTCGACGATGCCGCGAGCGGCAAACTCGCCTCGACGGTCACCACGGTGTTGTCGCCGTTCGATCCGGTGGTGTGGGATCGCAAGCGCGCGGCGGCGCTGTTCGACTTCGACTACGCGATCGAATGCTACACGCCCGCGCCAAAGCGCAAATATGGTTACTTCGTTTTGCCGCTGCTGAGTCGCGGCCGTCTGGTCGGCCGCGTGGATGCGAAAGCGCACCGCACTCAAGGCGTGTTCGAACTGAAGTCGCTGCACATCGAACCGGGCGTGCGTCTGAGCGCGCGTCTCGCCGGCGATCTGCGGCGCGCGTTGCAACGCTGCGCGGACTGGCACGGCACCCCGCAGCTGCAAATCACATCCGCGCCGCCGGAATGGCTCGACGCGTTAGACGTCGGTGACACTTTGGGCGACAGTGTGGCGGCCTGACCGCCGCATCAACGTCGCACTCAATGCAGCGCCGCCCACGCGAGCGATAAGGAAAACACACCGAGCACGATCGACGCGCCGCGCTGCATCTTCACCGGATTGAGCCAGGCGAGCTTGCCGCTGCCGAGCGCCGCGCCGAACGCGATCCACGCGAGCGCGATCGGCACCAGCAGACACGCGAACATCAGCATCGAGAAGGCGTAGGCCGGCAAGTGCGCAAAAGCGATAGCCGGAAAGATCGTGCCGGCGAACAGCAAGCCCTTCGGATTGAGCAGCGTCGCCACGAACAACGTGCGCATGCCGCTCGCCCGCTGCGCCGAGTCGGGCAAGGCGACTGCCGCGCGCCACATGTCGACGGCAAGATAGGCGATGTACAAGCCCGCCGCCATGCGCAGCAGCGAGGGCAGCCAGGGCAGCGCATGCGCCGCCTGGACGAGAAAATGCCCCCACACCGAGATCGAGACCAGATAGCCGCCCAGTTCGGCGGCGATCAACGGCAGCGAGCGCCGCACACCCTGGCGCAAGCCGGCCGCCGCAAGCAGCGTATTGGTGGGGCCGGGCGTAATCAGCACGACGATAATGCCGATGGCGAGCAGCGCGATCGCGGACACGGAGAGCATAAAAAAGGCGCAATGTTGGGGACAGTGCGCCGTTTTATCATAGACAGCGGCCGCGCCGAAACGCAGCGGCCCATAACGATGACGAATCGCGACGCGTGATGTCGTCACACCCAACCGGAGCAACGGCAGTCGGCACCGGCAGGCATGCCGATGTGACGCACGCCGCCCACCGGCGACGCGCAGCCGCCTTTAGTGATCCAGTTTCGCGCGCAGTTCGCGAGCGGCTTCCAGCAGACCTTCGTAACCCGAACGCGCATGCTCCGGCAGATCAGGATCGCCGACGAATGTGCCGAGCGTTTCGATCAGGCTATACAGAATGCCCTTCGCGGCGCCGGAGGCGATGCTGCCCGACGAAACCTGCTGATCGACGTGACTGAGCGCTGCGTCGAGGTTTTCCAGATCGGGCCGGTCGCCCGTGGGTGGCTTAGGCGTTACGTCTTGCGTCATGATGAAACTTCGCTCCTGTTGATGCAGCGGTGAACAAGCCATCCTTGCATGTTGTTATATACCGATCGTGCGTTGCCGTCTATTCGTGATCTGCGCGCATGCGACCGGCGTCAAGGCGTCCATCGATACATCAGAATTTTTGCGCGGGCGTCGTCCTCGAGTAGCACGACATACTCGCCATTGTCGCGTTGCACCGCGCTGATACCAAGATACACGTCCACCCAGCCGCTCGTGTTGCCGACGCTCGCGCCCGGCGTCATGTAGCCGACCACCTGGCCGGTACGCGCGTCGTAGACATCCACCCTCTGCGTGTACAGCTCCGCGACGAAGATGTAATTGCCCGCCACAGCGACGCCCACGGTCGTCGTTTGCGGATTGCTTTGCGTGTTCCAGGGCAGTGAGATCGTGTACTGCTGCGTCGGCGTACCGGAGCTCCAGTTGTCGTAACGCGCGAGCACCGGACCCGCCTCTTTCCAATGCGTCGCATCCCATGGAATCGCGCTTGTGAAGCCGGAGATATACATGGTGTCGGTCGCCGCGATGTAGACGATCCGTGCAATCCGCGTAAACGGTTGCGGCATCGCGAACATCTTCGAGCTGGCGTATGTGTAGATCGGATTGCCGGCGGGATCGAGACCTTGCAACGGCATTTCGCGGATGCCGCTCAGCGGTGTGGCGAGCCAGACATTGCCCGGCGCGTCGACCCACCAGAAGCCGTTGCCGACCGTGCTGCCGGTCGACGGATTGCTGCTGATCTCGCTGGCGTCGACGCTGCCGTTGCCATTGCTGTCGCGCCACAGCCATTCGCCATACGCGGGCTGCGCGGCGGGCCATGTGCCCGGCAGCGGATTTTGCGCGAGCAGGCCGGATGGAATTGCCATTTCGCCGTGTGCGGCGTCGAAGCGATAAACGTTCAGATAATGCGCGCCGGGATCCAGCGTGTAGAGAAACCGCTGGCCGTTGATTCGACGCACCATCGGCTCGCCGCGCACGCCACGCGGCTGATGAAACGCGGGGTCATCCGGATAGTCGAAACGATCCAGCGTGAAACCCGCGTACGACCATTCGCGGCCGACGGGTTGGTTGTAGTCGAGCGTGAAGCGCTTGGAGCCTGTATAGACGGAACTGGGCGTGGCGGGATCGAACGCGGCGCTATCGACGAACGTCAGACCGTACAGGCGCCAATTGAAGGCATGCGAACTGTACACGTAGCTCTCGAGCACCGCGCCTTGTCCGACCGATGCCGATCCGACCGGCCGCGGCCCTTCGCCATTCTGCGCGACGTACAGATTGCCCGCGGGATCGACACCGATGCCCGTCACGCCGTTGAAGCGCCAATTGCCTGGTACACCCTTGACCGGGTGAAAGATGCCGTTGCGCGTGCCGATGGGCGCGGCCGCTTGCGGTTGACCGTTGCCGTCTTTGTCTTTGTTAAAGACAAGAATCTGCTGCGAAGGGCCATTGTCCGCAACGAGGATTTGTCCGGCCGGCGTAACCGCGATGTCGGCCGGCACGGCGCCCACGGGCAGCGTCAACGTGCCGGCGAGCGCGGTGCCATTCGCGGCATAGTGCTGGATAGTTAGGTTTCCGGATGAAATACCGCTCATCACCCACAGTGTCGAATCGGTGTCCACCGCAATGCGTCCTGGCGACGTCACGTTCCACGAGCGCAAACGCTGCATCGAATTCGCGTCGAACACGACGATCCGGTTCGCGTAGGTATCGGCCACGTACAGTTCGCTGTCGGTCGCGGCCATGCCACGAATGCTCGCGTCGTTGCCGGTCGCTACCGTCTCGAGTCGCAGAAAGCTATTTTTCGTCGCATTGGCGCTATTGCCGATACCACCGCTGAAAGGCGCGCCGGCCGCCAGATTGGCGAGCGTGCGGCGCGTGATGCCGTACCAGGTCAGACTCGCTGCGGGATAGTCCGCCCCGACCAGGGCGTTACTTTCGTTGCCGATCGACATCGCCGCATACAGGTACGTGTGATTGACCGCGACCGCGTCGCCACCGGCCGCGCCCCAGCCGTGCGTCGAGCCGGCTACGGCGATCTTGTCGCCCGCGCGATAAGCGGCGATTTCACTGCCGCTCTCGTCCCAAGGCGCGTTGGTGTACACGGTGCCGTCTGCGCCGACGCTGATGGCCTGAATATCCTGCTGCATCCACTTGCCGTCGCCGAAACCAAAACTATTGCCGATCCATGAAGTGGTGTAATTGAGTTGCGATTGCGCTGATGAATTCAGTGGAATAAGGCTGTTGAAGATAACAGCGGCCACGCTCAGGCGAGAGAACAATGTCACGACGGTATTTCCTTGCGAGGTGCGAAGCGCTTACCGGCGGCATGTCCGGTGCGTATTCGCGCGCATGCGGATTGATGGGCACTCGCGCATGTGTAAGAGATTGGCGCTTTATCCTCGCATAGAAAAATCGTAAATATATTGATAAAAAATCATTCTTAAATGTTGAATTGCTCGGACGATTCGAAGCGCATAAGCGTATGCGCGACTACGGTGCTGCCTGGATTTCACCCGGATGCGGTAAGCACACCAGCGCGCGCCGGCCCGGACATGTTCCTCGCGTTCGAGCAAGCGTCGTCGCCCGCGTCGAGGTATTCGAAAGCGCGCCTGGGGTGGTGAGTACGGCGGCGGCGCATAGGACCGAGTCAACGCCGTGGCTCGCAACTGGTTCAGCTACGGATGTTCGACGAAGCGGCACGACCGGCGATCGACCAGCGACGGCGGGACTTCTGCAGCCGGCCCAAGCAGAGACGCTCAATCAGACCTTCACGCCGACGTTCGAACGTCCGCTCCGCCCCGAACAATGTGATTACGCTCTCGAAAAGACGCAGGCATTAAAGGGCGAAAACCTGCGCGCAAGGTCGGGCTCGGCGCCACTCATGGCAAGCGCCTTGGTGAGCGTGAGCCCATCTGGGACCCGACTAACGGAAGCCGTACACCAGGATCTTTTTCCCTTCAAAACTTTCTTGCACACCTTGCTCGCAATCCGATGGACACTTTACGTTGCCGTCCCCGCTCACGCCTGACACGGTGACGGCCCTGTAGACAACGGATTCGACGAGCGTCCCGTCGGCAGCGACGACGATGTTGAGATCAGTTTCGACGCCGGCCGGCACGGCTCCGCCCGGCAGATAGACGATTTTCATAGTGCCGGTGCAATCGGAGTTCACCGTGTAGGTGCCCATCTGGTTCGGATTGAATGTCGTCAGCCCCCCTTTCGGCAACCCGCCAATCATGCCAAAGTCGGTGCGTTGAAAAGTGCCCCTGCCGTCGAACGTCACCAAGGCGACGTCATCGAGGATCGACGGGGCGGCATACGGATGCAACGTGCCATCGGCAGCTTTCAATCCAAGTATTTCTCCGTGACCGATAAAACTAAACGGTCCCTTTAGCGTTGCGTTCGAGCAAAGGCCGCCGTGGCCGTCGTGGCCGTCGTGGTCGCCGGCCTGTGCGGCGCCGCTGAGCGAAAGTGCAATGGCTGTCGCTGACCAAATGCTTAAATACTTGATCTTCATGGTCCTCTCCTTATCACCGAATCAGGCGCTTAACATTGCGGCGCGCAGTGCCTACCGCCGGGGTGGATCAGGTGCCCGACTCAAATAGATGAAACAAAAGATGGCTGCAGTAATCCCCGCAGCTGCCGTTTGCGGAGCAAGCGATGAGAGAATGTGGGGCCGTCGGCACGGCCGGGTCTTGAGATGTGTGGCTGAGCCAAAATGATGAGTGGCGACGCCCTTCACCAAGCAGTGATTTTTCCGCTCGGTGTCGGCAGACACGTGCAGAAGCGGGTTGCACGAAAGTCTGCGCATTTGTGACTTTGTGAGTCAGCCAAGCTTGAAAGTCGCATAGCAAGAATACTGTAATCCACGATGTTCGCGGCTACCCAATGAATTTCGGACAAAAGGCAGCCGTATCCAGAATCGCAGTGCGAATAATGCGCTCTCGCTGTGTAGCGAATGCCCGCGCAGGCCTCAGAGGTCGGTCAGCATGCATGCGCGGATGGCCGTTGCACCCAGGAAGCTGCCGTTGACGTGACCTTCCCATCATCGTCCGAAACGGGTCCTTTCGTCACTTCTCGCCTGGTTCTTCGCCGCCCACTTGTTCCCTGACGATCCGTGCCATCACCCGCCCACGGTCGGTTTCCAGGGCGGCGTTCGCGTCCACACGTCCGAACAGGTCGAGGAGCGGGGCGACGAGGCCCGTCCAGCCAGTCTGGTGACTGGCCCCGAGGCCGGCGCCATTGTCACCGTGAAAGTACTCGTAAAAGAGGATCAGGTCGCGCCAGTGCGGATCGTTCTGGAACTTGTCCGTTCCGCCATAGACGGGCCGCTTGCCGCCCGCATCGCGCAGGAATGTACCGGTCAGGCGCCGGACCAGTTCCTGCGCCACTTCGAAGAGCGTCATCCGTTGCCCGGACCCGGTCGGGCATTCCACCTTGAAATCGTTGCCGAAAAAGCTATACAGATTCACCAGCGCGCGGACAATCAGCAAGTTGATCGGCATCCAGACCGGACCGCGCCAGTTGGAATTGCCGCCGAACATGCCGGTATTCGATTCAGCCGGCAGGTACTGCACCTTGTACTCCTGTGGGCCGACGTGAATCACATACGGATGGTCCAGGTGATAGCGGGAGAGCGAACGGATGCCGTGCGGCCCCAGGAACTCGTTCTCGTCGAGCATGTAGCCGAGCACCCGTTCGAGCTTGCGCTTGTTCAGGATCGACAGAAGCCTCCGCTCCTTGTAGCCGATGAAGCCCGCGTCGGTCGGCGCAACATGCGCGATCAATTCGGGGTAGCGCTTTCGAAACTGCGCGATCAGTTCAACGAGCTTCGGATAGCGCGTGAGCGACTGCGCTTCGAACACTGTCGACGCACACAGCGGCAGTAGCCCCACCAGCGACCTGATCTTCAGGCGCGTCGTCCGGCCGTCGGGGAATCGCAGCAGGTCATAGAAAAAGCCGTCCTGCTCGTCCCACATCTCGTCCTCATGTTCGCCGCGCCGGTCCATCGCATAGGCGATCCACATGAAATGCTGTACAAACTTGAAAGCGACTTCCTCGTACATCGGATCGTATTCGGTCAGATTGATCGCCATCTCAAGCATGGTCTGGCAGTAGAACGCCATCCACGCCGTCCCGTCCGCCTGCTCGAGCGATCCGCCGGTCGGAAGCCGCGCGCTTCGATCGAACACGCCGATGTTGTCGAGGCCCAGAAAGCCGCCGGCAAAGACGTTGCGACCCGAAGGGTCCTTGCGATTTACCCACCAGTTGAAATTGAGCATCAAGCCCTGAAACGAGCGTTCCAGGAAGCGCGGGTCGGCCCGTCCCAGTTCTTTTTCGTACTTGTACAGCCAGAGCGTGGCGGCGGCATGCACCGGCGGATTGACGTCGCTGAAGTTCCACTCGTAGGCTGGAATCTGGCCGCTCGGATGGACGTACAGGCTGCGCAACATAAGCAGCAGTTGCTCCTTGGCGAAATCGAAATCGACGAGCGCCAGCGTAATTGTGTGGAAGGCCAGATCCCAGGCCGCGTACCACGGATACTCCCACTTGTCCGGCATGGAGATCACGTCAGCGTTCAGCATGTGGAACCACTCTGTATTGCGCACATCGCCCCGGGCGGCGTCGAGCAACGGGTGACTTCCGTGCTCGCGCAGCCAGTGTTCGAGGTCGAAGTAGTAGTACTGCTTGCCCCACAGCATTCCGGCCAACGCCTGGCGGTGCACCCGGCGCTGATCTTCGGTCAGCGAATTGGGCGCAATGCGCGCGTAGAACTCGTTCGCATCGGCGAGGCGGCTATTGAACGTCTCCTCGAAGCCGCCGAAGGCGTCGTCCAGTCTCGATGCCGTGAGGCGCAAGCGGACGGTCGCGCTGCCGCCGGCGGGTACGTCGCACACGTAATGGGCCGCGGCCTTGGTCCCCGTCCTGGCGGGATTCACGGCGTCGCGCTGCCCCGAAATGACATAGGCGTGGAACGCATCCTTGACATAGGGCGACGCGTTCGGCTGATTCCATAGATGCTGCATATTGCTTTCGTTTTCGGTGAAAAGTGTTTCCGGCGCGCCTTCGCAATGGAGCCAGTACTCGCCGAGATCGTGATGCGTGGCGCGAATGGCGCCGGGACCTTCTTCGTGCAGCGAGGGCTTGCGATCGTCCTCGCCCCACGACCATGTGTTGCGGAACCATAGCGTCGGCAAGACCCGCAGTCGCGCTGCTTCCGGTCCACGGTTGTGAATGGAAATGCGCACGAGGATGTCTTCAGGAGCCGCCTTCGCGTATTCCACGAACACATCGAAATAGCGGTCATCGCTGAAGACGCCCGTGTCCAGAAGTTCGTACTCCATTTCCTCCCGCGATCGTTGCCGGTTGGTCTCGACCAGATCGCGGTACGGATACTCGCGCTGCGGATACTTGTAGAGATACTTCATGTACGAGTGTGTCGGCGTGCTGTCGAGGTAGAAGTAATACTCCTTCACGTCCTCGCCATGATTGCCCTCGCTGTTGGTGAGGCCGAAGAGGCGCTCCTTCAATATCGCGTCGCGTTCGTTCCAGAGTGCCAGCGCGAAGCACAGCCGCTGTTGGTCGTCGCACACTCCGCCGAGCCCGTCCTCACCCCACTTGTAGGCGCGTGAGCGCGAATGGTCATGAGTGAAGTAGTTCCAGGCGTCGCCGTTATCGCTGTAGTCTTCTCGTACCGTTCCCCATTGGCGCTCGCTGAGGTAGGGCCCCCACTTCTTCCACGGCACTTGCGCCTCACGAGAGTCGTTCAGGCGCTTTTGCTCCGCTACGTCGACGATTACAGGGCGCATGCTTCTCCTCCGTTACGGCTGAATGAACTCGACTTGACCAGGCGCGCGAGGACGCAACTCGAGCATCGGCGGTACATCGGCATGGGTGACGTTCTGCGCGTTGGTCTCTTCAAGACTTCGAAGCATTTGGGCGGCATTTCTGGATCGTCTTGGAAGTACGCGATGGCGCCGTCAGGCCTCTTTTGTATTTGTTATAGACAATCCCGTGCTTCGGCGCGTACGGCGAATCGCGGAATATTCCGCAAATCCTTTCCCAATGTAGGCGTCAGCACAAAGCAAGGCAATGCGGCATTGAGGGTTCAGAGGGACTACGACTGAGCCTGCTGCCGTAACACGAATCGCTTGCTGAGTCGGCAAGCTCAATCAAGGAGAGAATCGACGAAGGCAGAAGCAGGCGTGTTACAGGCTCCTGTCCAGGCTGGACAACGGCCGTTGCCGTAGCGTCGACTCGAATGACGGAAAGGGGGCGATCCGGCGGCTCGTCGGGAGCCCATGTCCGCCCGGCAGCGGATCGGCAACTGAGCTGTCCGGTGAATGGCATTCTGCATCCGCCGGCATCAATCGATTGATGCCGATCCCCTTTATCCAGTACTCTGGCGAAGACCTGCTTATCGCGATCGGCGGTTGTGATGAATCTGGACTTTCGGCTGGCCGCACCCGGAGACTCGGAATGGCTATTTGACACGTACCAGCGAACGATGAAAGGTTTCGTTACCTCAGCGTATGGCTGGGACGACGATCTGCAGCAAGCGGGGTTTGCAAAAAGCCTTCGCCAAGGCTCTTGTCAAATTGTTACGTGGGAAGGCAGTCGATGCGGGTTTGTGCACTGGGACGTCGAACCGGATCTCGTATGGCTGAGGATGCTTTGTATCGTGCCGGAGATGCAAAGCAGGTCGATCGGCAGTGCGGCGATTGCCAGGATCATGTCGTTGTCCAGTTACTTACAAAAACCGCTGTACCTGAATGTCTTCGTATGCAACCGGGCTGCCTATGACTGGTACCTCAGAATCGGTTTTGTCGAAATCGAAAACGACGGCAAGGTTAGCACTTTGGTACTTGCTCCTTCGTTGTCACCGGCTCTTATGGAACGGCATGCGTAGCCTCCCAGGCACCGTGTCCCCAGCGGGAACAGCCCGGGTCTGGCCCATTTACGGACATTCAGGTACGTACTCCATGCGACGAGCTGTCAGCCACTGAGACTATCCGCGTCAACTTCAGTCCGGCATCCCGTCATGACCCCCGAGCGGCCTGGCGGGCCAGTCCACCCAGCGGTCCGCGCGAGTAATTTCGTGCGCTTCGTTTAGCGGATAGCGAATACGATTGTCGTCGCGCGGACGTTCGCCGATCACCATCAGCCTGACTTCGTCCTTCGTATTGTTGATGAAGGTATGGCAAATTCCAGTACCCGCGGGAAACGCCACAGAGTCGCCTTCAGCAATGGAATGAAGCGCACCGTCGATCCAGACATCGGGCTTGCCCTCGAGCACGTACACAAACTCCTGCTCGGTACTTTCGGCGTGCGGATATGACGTCCGCCGGCCGGGCAAAAGCCTCACGTGATGAATGCCAATACGCGTAATGCCGAGTGCGGCGGAAAGCGGCGCGTCTAGCCCCATGAGCTCGGGATTGTCACGATAGGAATGTGCCTCCGGTTCCTCGAGTTCAGTCCAGTGCTTGATGAAATCTGGTCGGCTCATCGGCTAATCTCCTTTTTTGGCGAACATCGATGATAGCGGTTCTCAAACCGACGCTAGCCGTGGCGCGCGGCCACTTTTGCTGACCAGGCAGGGGGCTCGAATGGCCGTTCCAGTCTACAAGCTTCCATAACGTTTGCGCCTTATCGGCGGGCAGTTCCGGGTCGACCTGAGCCAGTCGTCGTCCGGCTCAGTCCGGCCATGAACGGACGATCGCCCCTATGTTCGCAGCCCCATTCGATAGGCCGAAGGCAGACGGCTAGCGGCCAGTCGGAAAGAGGATTGCACGAACATTTCCGGGTGATGCCGCCCGGCAGTCACGGGTATCAATTGGTCCAGTCAAACCCGGTCATGTTGCCCGTTGCGCTATCCAGCGTCTGTACTTGCGAGTTCGGCATGCATCGGTTGTTTGCTGCAGAATCAACGCGCGCAGCGGCGATACCTTCGGATCGGTTTTCCTACCCAGGCTTAGCTTGCGCAACTGAAACTTGACGGTGGCCATGTTCGCCAGTGAAGCCAGCGTCTTGTTCTTCCAGGTGATCGGCGAAAGTTCGGGAGCCGCGTCTTTTCCGTCTTGCCAGGCCCGGGGCAAATTCGGTTCGATTGCGAGAGCGGTGCCCACTCCGACCATGTCCACACCGCTCTTGACCACCTGTTCGGCGATCTGCCGACGGCGGATCCCTCCCGTGACCATGACCGGCATCTGCGCTACCTTCCGGATGTCGCGTGCGAATTCCACGAAATAGGCTTCGCGCGCCAACGTGCGGCCGTCACGCGCTTCGCCTTGCATGGCTGGCGCTTCGTAGCTGCCGCCGGACAGTTCAACCAGATCCACGTTCAAACCGTTGAGCAGTTTGACCACTTGCCTGGCGTCGTCGGCAGTGAAGCCGCCGCGTTGGAAATCGGCTGAGTTCAGCTTGACGGCAACGGCGAAGTGCGGGGAAACCACGGCGCGAACCGCTTTGACAACCTGCAGCAGCAGACGCGCGCGGTTTGCAAGCGTTCCTCCCCATTCGTCCGTTCGCTGGTTCGTGAGAGGCGACAGAAACTGGCTCAACAGGTAGCCATGGGCCGCGTGAATTTCTACTCCCGTAAATCCCGCCTCCTCTCCAAGACGCGCGGTGCGGGCAAATCGCGTGATCACGTCGTGGATGACTTCCTGCGTCATGGCGAGCGGCGTAGCGAAGCGTTTGGACAGCTTGCCCAGGTCGAGCGGTATTGCCGAAGGCGCCCATGTCTGCTGGCCAAGATTTGCTTGCATCTGACGACCTGGATGATTGATCTGCAGCCAGAACTGTGCGCCTCTGGATCGGCCGATTTTCGCCCAGTGCGCGAATTTTTCCAGCTGCGTGTCATCCTCCAGGACCACGCCGCCCGGTCCCGTCATGGCACGACTGTCGACCATCACATTGCCCGTTATCAGCAGCCCGGCGCCGCCGTTTGCCCACGCCTCGTAGAGCCGCATCAGTTTCCCTGATGGACCCTGGCTGGCATCCGCCATGTTTTCTTCCATGGCGGCTTTGGCGATACGGTTAGGGATGACCGAACCGTTTGGGAGAATCAGCTTGTCGAACACGTTCATAGGAACACCTCAATGGATCGTGTCGCAACTCTAGGTTTGAAGTTAAGTTCAAGGTCAAGCAATTTTTTGGAGGGCATTTTCGATGACGCACGAGTCTGACCGGCGGGCGACCGGCGAGTCATGCAAAAACACTGCTTTCCGGGAAGCATCCTTGCGTACGTCTTTTGACGTTGGAATCAAAACGGAAACGAGCCACCCATGGGTAGCTCGTTGACGTGCCGCACGTTTCAGCAGCGGCGCGATCGCACGCGGTTGACGGCCTTACGACTCTTTGATGAACGCGAGCAGATCAGTATTGATCGCGTCGGCGTTGGTCGTCGGCATGCCGTGAGGAAAACCTGGGTAGGTCTTCAGCGTACCGTTCCTCGCCAGCTTTGCCGAGAGCGGCCCCGAATCCGCATAGGGAACAATCTGATCATCGTCACCATGCATGACCAGAACGGGAATGGTGGTGCTTTTCAGGTCTTCAGTAAAATCCGTCTGCGAGAAGGCGACGATGCCATCGTAGTGGGCCTTCGCGCTACCCATCATGCCCTGCCGCCACCAGTTCCAGATGATGCCATCAGAAGGCTTGGCATTGGAGCGGTTGTAACCGTAGAAAGGGCCCGCGGGAATGTCGTAGTAAAACTGCGCCCGGTTTGCCGCGAGTTGCGCCTGAAGATCGTCGAAGACCTGCTTGGGCAGGCCGCCCGGGTTACTCTCGGTCTTGACCATGATCGGCGGCACTGCACTGATGAGTACCGCTTTGGAAACGCGATCTTCGCCGTGGCGAGCGACATAGTGGATGACTTCGCCGCCGCCCGTGGAATGGCCCACGTGTACCGCCTTCTGCACGCCGAGATGGTTCACGACCGCCGCAACGTCATCGGCGTAATGATCCATATCATGGCCGTCCCAGACCTGACTCGACCTTCCATGTCCGCGCCGGTCGTGTGCGATGACCCGGAAACCCTTGGCCAGAAAGTAGAGCATCTGGGCATCCCAATCATCGGCACTGAGCGGCCATCCGTGATGAAAGAAAATGACCTGTGCGTCACGCGGGCCCCAGTCCTTATAGAAAATATCGACGCCATCCTTCGTTGTGACAAATCCCATTTTTGCTTCTCCGGTGAGGTGTTCGCAATCAATCGGTGTCGTACGCCTGCTCGTTACCGGTCAGGCCGAAGTACTGCTCCTTCTATCTAATGAATTGTCGGTGAGTTGATTGAAGGGATCCAGGTGTCTGCGGGCAGACACGCCCGACGCGACAAACGCAGCCCGTTTGGCAACGGGAGTCTTCAATGTCCTCGTCGTTCTCCTCTGTCACGATCCGCAGCGGCGGCGATCCGTAGTCCGTTGCCGCCTCGCTTGACCGTCTTTGAACTGTAGGATTAAAGTGAACTTCAAGGTCAACACTTTTTAAAAGTGCCATATGAAGATCGGAAAACTGGCGGAGCTCAGCGGCCTGACAGCGTCCCGTATCCGCTTCTATGAAGCGGCCGGCGTGATCAAGGCGTTCGAGCGGACGGCGAACGGCTATCGCGACTACCCCTCGGAGGCGTTGACGATACTCGAGATCATCGCCAGTGCCCAGCGCGCGGGCTTCTCGCTTGAACAGATCCGGCATCTGCTGCCAACGGGTCAGGGCCCGTGGCAGCATGACGAACTAGTCAAGGCGCTCAAGCATAAAGTGACCGAAATCGAAGAGATGCAGGAGCGCCTGAATCAGAACAGGGCGCAGTTGCTCGTAGCCATTGAGAGCATAGAAAACAGACCGGCAGATCTGGATTGTTCAGGCAGAAAAGAGTGGGTGCTAGGCCGTCTCCGCGAAAACGGGGTTGTGCCGGAACGGAAGAAAGGCTCGCGCTGATCTACGGGCGTGATGTGCCACCGCCTGATGATTGTCCGCTTTCACGAGCTCGTGATGAATTAGCTGCGCTGAAATGCTTGACCTTGAAGTTGAGTTGAATCTTACAGTATGTCCTGCAGCAGACGATCAGTTTGTTACGACCGCCTGCAGGTCAACCATCTAGAAAGGTCAACGGATATGGACAGGCGGTTCACACAGGTCGAGTTTGGCTCACACAAGGTTGAAGTTATCGAGGGCGGATACTACGACCGTTTCCGCATGAATCCGAACCTCGACGAGGTGGCGCGGGACCCCGCTGTCGGGAACATCGATTTTTTCCGCGGAATACCGAAGCATCAGGTCGAGTCACGGGTCGGTCCGATATGGGCGCCGAATTTCTACTACCGCACCAGCAACGTCCAGGTGCTGATGCTAGCCCCGCTGGAGCGATTGCGCTCGGCGCTGCCGACGCCTCTTGAGCCGTTGCATGCATTGCCTGGCTACGGCTTGGTGGCGCTGACGTTCTTTTCGTACGCCGTCTGCGATAACGATCCTTACGACGAGGCCTCGGTCGCAGTCGTTGTCCGCCGGCCGGGCGCGCGCGGGTCCCATCTGATCGAACTGCTCGACTCAATGCGGCGTCGAAGCTTTTTCGCGCACGTCCTTGCGCTGCCGGTCTCCACCGAAATAGCAAGGGTGCGTGGGGTGTATGGCTATCAGTTACCCAAATGGCTCGCCGGAATCAACGTTGATCTCGGTGCGGGCGTCACGGCCGGTATATCGTCACTCGACGGAAAGCCGGATCTGGTGCTGAGCGCGCCACTGCCCGTCCTGCGCAGCCCTGCGCCGCAATCTCACATGGGAACGTCGACAATGGTGCACGTTATCGACGGTGAATGGCATCAGACCTCGGTCCAGACCAACACGCTATCGTTCGCTCAACGCATATTCCCGCGGAACGTAAAACTCGTGCGTAGCGGCGGCCCGTTGAGCCAGCTTCTCGATGGACTGGGCGCCTCGACAATTGTTCGCTTCGACGTGGTCGAGGACGCGCAAGTGGTTCTGAATCCGCCCACGCGCCTGAGGGTCTTTGATTAAGCTGGAGGCAATATGCAGGTCTGTGGAGATGTGCAACGAACGGCACGCAGGAGTGGATTCCGAAAAGACGGCGGAGTATCGAGCCCATGAAGATCGGTGAACTCTCGGAGCGCACCGGACTGACCCCGTCACGCATCCGCTTCTACGAGCGCATTGGGCTGCTGAAGACCGTCCAACGCCAGCCCAACGGGTATCGGACCTATCCGGCCGAGGCCCTGCTGGTGCTCGATCTGGTTGCGACTGCGCAGAAGGCCGGCTTCAGCCTCGATGAGATTGGCATGCTGCTGCCGCCCGATCCGACGCAGTGGCAGCACGGCAAGTTACTCGAAACGCTCCGCCTCAAGGTGCAGGACATCGAAGCGTTGGAAACGCGACTGGCGCAGAGCAAAACGCATCTCGTCTCGCTGATCGCGGAGATCGAAGCCAAGCCAGCAGAGATCGATTGCACGACAAACGCGAAGAGAGTGCTGTCACGAATGCGCCGCGGCGAAATGACAAGGCCCGCCCTCGCGTCCGGCGATGTCAAGGCACTGGGGAAGCCGAACCGCCGGTGACCGGTAAGGTCCCGCCAGGTCAGCATCGCCCCGACGCACCTTCGTGATCATTCTCCAGGCTGTTGATTGATCGTTACACGTGCAAAGGTCTTGACCTTGAACTTGACTTCAAGGTTATTGTTCAACCCGTCGGGCGTGTCGCGGGTATGGGCATGTTTCTGACTGCAGCAACGTCGCAGCGAGTCTGCGATGTCCGCACGGGAACAATGAAAGGGTGTTTCAACATGGCAAAACGCATACTGCACGTCGTCAGCAACGTCGCCAATTATGCCGACCAGACCGAGCCTACTGGCTTGTGGCTGTCGGAGTTGACGCATGCGTGGCACGTTTTCGGCGAAAAGGGATACGAGCAGCAGATCGTCAGTCCGAAAGGCGGTGTCTCGCCGCTCGAGCCGCGCTCCCTTAAGTGGCCCCTTGCCGATGCTTCAGTGAAGGAGTGGCTCAACGACAGGAGCCGCGAGGCGCTGCTCTCGGCAACCTCCCGTCCCGACCAGATCGATCCGGCGGACTTCGATGCGATCTATTTCACAGGCGGTCACGCCGTCATGTGGGACTTTCCGGACGACGAGCCTTTGCAGCGAATCACGCGCGACATCTACGAGCGTGGCGGGATCGTCTCGTCCGTCTGTCATGGCTATTGCGGCCTGCTGAACACCAGGCTTTCAAACGGCGCGCTGCTGGTCGCAGGACGCCGGCTTACCGGCTATTCCTGGATCGAAGAAGTGCTTGCGGGGGTTGCCAGCAAGGTGCCCTACAACGCCGAGCAGGAAATGGTCCGCCGCGGCGCAATGTATGAGAAGGCGTTGCTGCCGTTCGTCTCGAAAGTGGTCACCGACGGGCGCCTCGTGACCGGTCAGAATCCCCAATCGGCCAAGGCGACGGCAAGCCAGGTTGCAGCACTTCTTGATAACTGAATCCTTCCCAGCGAGTTGATTGTGTCCACTTTGAATGGCATCAGAAGTCACGACTTCGACTTCTACCCGGAACCCGTTCACGGCACCGATGCGCAGGCGCTCCTGGAGCGTCAGCGTGCCGCCTTTCTGAAAGAGGCGCGACCGGACCATGACCAGCGCAAGGCGCGCCTTGCGCGGCTGCGTGCGGCCGTACTTGCTTACCGCAGTGAAGTGGAAGAAGCGATCAGCGCGGATTTCGGGCATCGCTCGCGACACGAGACGGGCATCATGGAACTCGTCGGCGTCATCCAGGCCATTGACTATCTGACGCGTAACCTGCGTCGCTTCATGAGACCCGAACGCCGGCATGTCGGCTTTATCTATCGCTCAGGCCGGGCGTATGTCGAGTACCAGCCTAAAGGCGTCGTCGGTGTGATGGCACCGTGGAATTACCCCTTTTCTCTGACGTTCATTCCGCTCGCTACCGCCCTGGCCGCGGGTAACCGCGTGATGCTGAAACCCTCGGAATTGACCCCTCGCACCAGCGAACTGATCCGGCGCATGCTCGCAGACACTTTTCCGCTCGAAGAAGTGGCAGTTGTGATCGGTGGCCCGGACGTCGGTGCGGCGTTCAGCGCTCTGGCCTTCGACCACCTGTTTTTCACTGGCAGCACCCAGGTTGGGCGCAAGGTAATGAAGGCGGCAAGCGAGAACCTCGTACCCGTCACCCTTGAACTCGGCGGCAAGAGCCCGGTGATAGTGGCGCGCGGCCATGTCGACGATCGGACCATGAGCAGTATCGTCTTCGGCAAGCTCGCCAACGCCGGGCAGACTTGCGTCGCGCCTGATTACGCCCTGATCCATGAGCAGGACAGGGACGCATTTGTCGCGCAGTACAAGGCGACCGTGGCTCGCTTCTACCCGAACGGACCGGCCTCCGATGACTACACGTCGATTGTCAGTGACCGACACTATGACCGCCTGACACTTCTTGTTGAAGATGCCCGGCACAAGGGTGCGAGCGTGATCGCAGCCGGCCTCAAACCGGAGAGCGCCGCAGGAAAGCCGCGCACATTCCCTCCTACGCTGATTGTTGGAGCACGCGACGACTTGATGGTCATGCAGGAGGAAATTTTCGGCCCGATTCTGCCTGTGCGGACCTACCGAACCATGGTCGAGGCTATCGATTATGTGAACAGGCGGCCGCGCCCGTTAGCGCTTTACTACTTTGGCGCCAGGGACGCAGAATGTGAAAGCCTGCTTGAGCGCACCACATCGGGCAATGTCGGCATTAACAACACCATCATGCATGTCGCGCAGGATGATCTGCCGTTCGGGGGCGTGGGGCCGAGCGGCATGGGCGCTTACCACGGGCTGGAAGGCTTTCGCGCAATGAGCCACGCGAAGGGCGTTTTCATTCAGGGGCGATGGAGCTTCGCAAGACTGCTGCATGCACCGTTCGGTAAGCTGGCGGACCTGGCTCTTGCTGCGACGCTCCGGAAGGCGCGTGGTCGGCCTACCGGTTATCCGTCGAAGGCGAGCTCTTGAGGATGGAAAGCCGCAGTCGTATCGCAAGCACGTCACGCGCCGTGTCGCCGCAAACGTGAGCTTTTTTGAAGCCAGACCAGATGCAGTCCGCGCATCGGCGCGATGTCGTAAAGGCTGCGCTCGCGATGTTCTTCAAGTGAACGTCCGCTTCGCCTATCGTAAGGGGCATTGGCGCTTCGTCGTCGTGACGGTCTCGTCTGGGTCGAGTTGAGTCGGACACACACCGATCGACGGCGGGTTATTTATCTATTCGGCATCGGATCGTGCTCGACTCAGAAGACGACATATGCAGTTTTCCTCGACAATGATGGTTCAAGAACGGCTGGGTAAGAGGTTAAGACTGGACGCGGATCTCGCACAGTGCGTGCAACAGGGACAGCGTCAGCACGCAAGCAGTGGTCGCTGCGCTGAATGAACCCGCCGGCTTGCCGCGGCAAGTACCTACAAAGGCCAGTTCGCCCGTGCCCAGTCCACCAGATTTACCAGATTGTCGCCGCCGCTTACCGAATTGTCGGCGTCGCCGTTGAAACTCACCTCGCTCGATACAACGCCACACGCACGAACTTGACTTCCATTTTCAAACCAGGCGAAAAATGGTCCGCCAGAGTTTCCATGATTGAGGCTCGCCTCCGTTTCCAAGGTTTGACCGTCGTCGTCTTCATAATCGTCTTCGAAGGACTGCCAGCTCTGCACCGCCGGTCGCTCCCCGCTTGCGACATCGAATGGATAACCGACGTTCTCCCACACATTGAGCCCCCTCCATCCATCGTCAAAGCTCGTCGTGCCGATGTAGCCCAGCCGGTTGCCCATCGGATCAAACAACCGCAAGACCGCATAGTCATGAGACAGATTGAAGTCTGAGTCGTCAGTCCCGTAGTGGCGGGCGTCACTCACATAGGAAGAGCCGAACGGTTCGGTGCCGTCAAAGTAGTAGGGAGTGAACTTCATCCACCAGTTACCGGTTGCGATGCTATTCCAGGGCATGACGTGACGAGCGGTCAAAACGAGGCGGTCGCCTATCAGCACGCCCGATCCGGACGTGCCGTCGCTGGTAACAATCTTTCCGGTGAGTAGCCATGGCCAACTTGTGTCGAACAGGACCTGGCGGGCATCTCCGGGAAATACCGTAAGCGGCTTCACCTTGCGCCCCTTCCCGTCTCGCATCTGCGGCCGCGGTCGCTGAATGCCGGTCTTCGGGGTGAATCGGACGCCCATCCATTCAGGCCTGAACGACGGATGGCCGGAGATCTTGCCCATCGTATCAGTCTGCTCGTGTATCTGGACCGTGCCGCCCATCGGCAGCGCCTGGATCGATCCGACACTCTTCTCAATGGTGATTTTCCACAGGCTTTGATCGTCGGGGCGTACGTCGATTCGCTGACATCTCACTTTCGGCGAAAGCTCCACGCCGGATGGAACAGTTACGTAGATCGCCGGTCCGATAGATTTTGAGGGTAGATGAGGGTTTTCTTTGGTGGCGGAGAGCGGAGTGAGGGACTCAAGCTCTTCCCTTGTCATTGGGCGCGGGCGGTTTGAATGAGAAGGCATCTCGATTCTCCCGAAGCGGTTGATGGATTTGACGCGAGCAGGCAATTGAAAACTTTTCTCTGCACTTAAAACGAACTTTGCGCTTCCGTTTTAAGAGCAGTGCCGACTGCCAGGAAGTACCAAGGTAGCCACTCGGGCTAGGGAACGCTTGCAGTGGAAGTTCGATCCACCCTTGAAGCAGGTGAACGGCGGAGACGGGTCGACAAACGTTGGCGGCTGTCGGGCGGCGAACGGCCATCAAGCGACGTTCGTCCGATCGACTACCGAGACACTCCTATGGCGCGTTCGCTTTCGACACCGGCCATTTCGGCTGGGCGAAACCCGCAGTCTTTCTGCGCCGATTATCGAAAGCGCATCTTTAATGCGCGTCGATGAAGGCGGTGACGTCGGCCAGAACCGGCCTGCTTCCTCGTTATTAAAGGACGCCTGAAAATGGCTGTCCGTGCGGAAGACATCGTTCGGAACAGGGAGTCAGCGCCCACGTGAGGGCCGGACCGGCCCGCAAGGGCAGTCCCGGGAGTGACCGATGCACTCAAGAGCGCGACGTCTGAACCGCAATGCCACCATGTTCGTCACCGCACAGAAGGAAAAATGAAATGGGCGTTTAATCGTACAAGAACCTGCAACTGGAGGATCACGAAACAGATGCGCCCAAAAAACAGGCATAGTCCTCGGTTCAGTGGTACAAGAACTTTCCAAGAATGCGAATATAACGGTGCCTACGACAATAGTCGTAGGCACCGAGACAATCCATGAAGCCGATCGTATTTGGTGGGCGCTTCGGATGGCTTCATCCGGGTAAAAGCAAACATGGTGTCGTGCTGTGCAGCGCGTTCGGACATGAGCAGTCTTGGGGACACAGGGCCATGCGCTACTTGGCCGAGAGACTATCTGCGTTCGACCTTCCGGTGCTGCGCTTCGACTATCTCACAACCGGCGATTCAGTTGGCACCGACGGCGAAGGCGATCGGCTCGACGGTTTTATAGCGGATATCGGTGCGGCGGTCGAGCGCTTGAAGAGCGAAACCGGCGTGACGAACGTGACATTGTGCGGCCTGCGTCTAGGCGCGACTCTGGCGGCGCTGGCATCGCATCATCCCCTCGTGGATTCGCTTGCGTTGCTTGCGCCCATAACGCGTGGGCGCAGCTATATGCGCGAGCTGACGGCATTGCGCAGAACCTGGGTCGACAATCTTCCGGCGCCTGTTCGAGACGGGCAACTCGATTCGCCCTTACACGTACTCGGACAAGTCTACTGCGATGAGTTCTGCAGCCGGTTGAACGGGCTCGATCTCGCGACGGCAATGAGTCGCCAGCCAGCGTTGCCATCGCGCGTGCTCGTGGCCGACGTGCGGCCTGGGGCCAGCGATTCGCTATGCCTCGCACTGCGCAAGCGGGGCGTCGAGGTACAAACGCATACCTTTGACGACTATTTCGAATTCATGCAGGAGACAGCGTTGTCCGTCATGCCGGGGAAGACGCTCACGCGTGCCGCGCAATGGGTGGCCGAAAATACGGCCGGAAGCACCGCCAGCGAGCTCATGCCAGGCCGGATGAGAAAGGCTGCGCGGCCCAGCGCCCATCCCGGCTACGATATGGTCATCGAAATACCGGAAGCGATCGAGCGCCCGGTCATCTTCGGCACAGCCAGGCTCTTCGGCATATTGTGCGAGCCGCGCTACAGGCGGGCGGGCAGCCCCGTACTCCTGATCACCAATACGGCAGGCAGCGTCCATCAGGGGGACAGCCGTCTGTCGGTGCGCATTGCGCGGGAAATGGCACGCCGCGGCATTGCGTCGATGCGCATCGACGCTCGCGGGATCGGGGACAGTCCGCCGCACCCGCCGGATGGAACCTTCGATATGACGGCATCCATCCACGCGAAGACAACCATCGAAGACGTTTCGACCGCGGCCGCCTGGCTCAAGCACAAGGGCTACGATACAGTCGTCACGTTCGGGATATGCTCGGGTGCCTATAGTGCCTTGCGCGCATCACTCACCGAGCCAGCGATCGACGCCGTCATCGCCGTCAACCTTCAGCGCTTCTATATACCCGAGGGGACGACCCTGGAAGAGTTGTATGAGCAGAACCGCAACACGATGGCGCGGCTCGGGGCGGCGATCCTTAAGCCGACCCAGTGGTGGCTCGTTCTGAGCGGCAAGCGGGGCCTAAAGCCGATCGCCAAGGCCGTCGCCTCAAACGTTGTAGCGCGCCTGCGTTCGCAGGTGATCGGCGTGATCGGAAAGAACGCCGGCTCTGCTGGCGAACCGTCGCTCACCGATCCGCCGGGCGTCGTTCAGGCGCTCGAACGCAAAAAGGTACGCACGCTCCTCTTGTACGGCGTGGGCGACGATGGTCTCGACCAACTCAATGCGCACTTCGGCAAACACGGGAAGAAGCTCTCGGACGCGTCCAAGGTGATGACCACTGTCCTCAGGGATCTCGATCATGCTCTCCTGGATCCGCGGGCCTTCGCGAAGGTCGTTGCGCTGAGCGAAATGTTCGTGAAGGATCTGCATCCGAAGACCTCTTCGGCCAAAAACGCTGTTTCGCCTTTGGCGCTTGCGCAGCGGCTGTGAAGCGGGCGGAGGCCCGCCGGGAGAGGGGTATCGTCGTGTTCCTTTCGATGAGCGCAAAAGGACAAAGGTGGTGGCCCGATACTTCGCTATATCCATGAAAAGCCCCGATCGGATTCGCGTGTCAAGCGGCCGGCTTCGCAAAGTCCATCCAAACTTCTCGCGGATAAGCCGCGTGGCCGCTGTACCCCTCGAAGCGGTCGCGCTATCCCGGGCGTCGAAGGACCGCTTCAGCTCGACTCCCGCCGCCGCGCTCGCGCAGCATAAGGAAGTCGCGCAGTTCACGCATGATGAACCATCGCAGCCTGCACGGCCGCCGCTTCCGCAGCGGCAACAGCAGGCGACACGATCGCCGGCTGTCCGGTCTGCCGGCGCGAGCGTCCCGAGCTCAGATAGTCCGCGATCGAATCCTGCGTGACTTCGCCGACGTAGCGGCCGTCGCCATCCAGCACCGGCATCCATGACGAATTGAACTGGTACATCTTCGACAGCACGATGCGCAGATGCTCCTCTGCGCCGACCGTCGCCTTGAACGCGGACAAATGATCGCCGCAGACGCCTTGGCCCGCGCGCGCCGCGCGGCGCGTCACATAACCGAGCGCCTGCTGCCTGTCATCGACGATGGTCAGGTAGCGGCTGTCGCTGTCGTCCATCATCTGGAAGGCGCGCGCGACCGGCATGTCAGCATGCGCGGTTTCCGGCTGCGTGGCGGCGTCGCCGGCCTTCACCAGCAAGAGACGCTTCAACGTGCTGTCCTGACCGACGAACGCGCCGACGAACTCGTCGCGCGGATGTGCCAGCAATGTATCCGGATGATCGTATTGCACCAGTTGACCACGGCGGAACACGGCCACACGGTCGCCGAGTTTGATCGCCTCGTCGATGTCGTGGCTCACCATGATCACCGTCTTGTTCAGTTGACGCTGCATCTGGAAGAACTCGTTCTGGATCGATTCGCGATTGATCGGGTCGACCGCGCCGAACGGCTCGTCCATCAGCAGCACGGGTGGATCGGCGGCCAACGCGCGGATCACGCCGATGCGCTGCTGCTGGCCACCCGACAGTTCACGCGGATAGCGCTTCAGATACTGCTTCGGATCGAGCGCGACCATCGCCATCAACTCGGTGGCGCGTTCGCGGCAACGTTTCTTGTCCCAGCCGAGCAGGCGCGGCACGACCGTGATGTTCTCCTCGATCGTCATGTTGGGGAACAGGCCGATCTGCTGGATCACGTAGCCGATGTGACGGCGCAATTCCACTTCGTTCAGACCGGAAGTGTCCTCGCCGTTGATCAGCACGCGGCCCGAAGTCGGCGCGATCAGACGGTTGATCATTTTCAGCGTGGTGGTCTTGCCGCAGCCCGACGGGCCGAGAAACACGCAGATTTCGCCTTCGCCGACAGTCAGGCTCACGGAGTCGACCGCCTTAACCTGCTGGCCGTCCTTCTGCGTAAACGTCTTGGTCAGTTTGTCGAGTTCGATCATGTCTTTTGTACTCCCTTCGGGGTCAGCAAGCGTTGCAGCGCTTGCAGCAGCAGGTCGGCGACGATCGCGAGCACGCTCACGAGCACGGCGCCCACCAACAGTTTCATCATGTTGCTCTGGCCGATCGCGCGAATGATCAGCGTGCCGAGACCGCCCGCGCCGATTACCGCGGCGATCGTCATCACGCCGATGTTCATCACCACCGCCGTGCGCACGCCGCCGAGAATCACCGGCACGGCAAGCGGTAAATCGACGAGGCGCAGCCGTTGCCACACCGTCATGCCGATGCCAATGCCCGCTTCCTTGATGCCGGCGTCGACGTTGCGCAGCGCGAGGTAGGTGTTGCGCATGATCGGCAGCAGCGAATAGAGGAACACCGCGGTAATCGCCGGCACCGCGCCGATGCCCTGGCCGAAGCGCGAGAACACGGGAATCATCAAGCCGAATAGAGCGATGGAAGGCAGCGTCAGCACGACCGTCGCCACGCTCAGCAGCGGCGCGGCCAGCCACTCGTGCCGATTGATCAGGATACCCAGGGGTACACCGACGACGATCGCGCAGCCCACCGCGATCCCCACGAGCCACACGTGTTGCGCGGTGAGTTGCAGCAATTCAGGCCAGTTGGCCGATAGATAGTCGAATACAGTCATAAAGAAGATCTCCGCTCAGGGCAGCTTGTGCGTGCGCAGGAATTCCGCCGCCACTTCGCGCACCGCCTTGCCGTCGATATCGACTTGCTTGTTCATCTCCAGCATCGTGTCGTTGTTGAGCGCGTCGGAGAGCGCATTCAATTGCGGCGCGAGTTGCGGGTTCTGGTCGAGCGTCGTCTTGCGCACCACCGGTGTGGCGTTGTACGCGGGGAAGTAGTGACGGTCGTCTTCGAGCGGCGTGATGTTGAAGCCCTTCACGCGACCGTCCGTCGTGTAGATCAGTCCGATCGGCACCTGGTTGTTATGCAACGCGGTGTAGACGAGACCCGGATCCATCTGACGCGTTTCCTCGCGGCTGAACTGCATGCCGTAGGCGGCTTCGAGCGGCTTCAGGCCGTCCGGTCGATTGGCGAACTCCGCATCCATTGCGAACACGTGCTTCTTGTTCGGCTCCGCGGCCATCTTCGCCGCGAGTTGCGAAATCGTGCGGATGCCGGTTTGCTGCGCGACTTGCTCCGGCAGACCGAGCGCGTACGTGTTGTTCAGCGGCGAGCAGTCGAGCCAGATCAGACCACGTTTTGCATCGAGCGCTTTTACGCGTTCGTACATCGTCTTCGGATCGAGCTTCTCGGTGATCTTGTTGTAGACGATCGCGGCGGTGCCGGTGTATTCCCACGTGATGTCGACCTGACCGTTCTCCTGCGCGCTGCGCAACAGCGTACTGCCGAGGCCGGTGCGGGCGTCGATCGTGTAGCCCTTCGCGCGCAGGTACTGCGATGTGATCTCGGTAAGAACGTACTGCTCGGTGAAATTTTTTCCACCGAGTACGAGCGTCGCCGCGTTCGCGTGAATACTCGCAAAGAGTAATGCGCCAGCGGCGATCCAGCGGCTGCGCTTGAACAGATTCGTCATGCCGTCACCCCACGTCGCGCGAGCAGGTAGCGGCTGCCGGTCGAGACGATGCCGTCCAGAACCAACGCGAGAATCGCGGTGGCCGCCGCGCCGAGCAAAAGCTGCTGCTGGTTGTTCAGATAGATGCCGGGAAAGATCAGCGTGCCGAGACTGTCCGCGCCGATCAGATAGGCGAGCGGCGCGCTGCCCACATTGATTGCGAGCGCCGTGCGCACGCCGCCGATGATGATCGGCATGGCGTTGGGCAACTCCACACGCAACAGCGACTGCCAGCCCGTCATGCCGAGGCCGCGCGCGGCCTCGCGTAATGCGGGCGAGACGTTCTTCATGCCTTCATAGGCATTGCGTGTGATGGGCAGCAACGACGCGAGAAACAGCGCGACGAGCGCCGGAATATCGCCGATACCGAAGATGCCGAGCGCGATCGCCAGCACGGCCAGCGAGGGAATCGTGTTGCCGATGTTGAAGATCTGCATGAAACGTTCGGCGTGACGCGCGAACGAGGGACGGCTCAGCAATACGCCGGCGGGAATGCCAACCAGGAGCGCAAGCGCCATGGAATAACCGACGAGCAACAGATGTCGCTTCGTGTAGTAGACCAGATCGGGCGCGTACTGATGGAGTGCGCCGGGGTCGATCGCGCGACACAGCAACGCGACGACAATACCGATGGCTACAAGACTGACGACCAGTCTGGCAGGACGTTGAATCATGAAGATGCGCCTCCTTGTTCGAGCGACGCGCGGAAATAGCCGCGCCGCACAGGCGCCGTGACGGCGCTGCGAATGGGAAGTTCGGGACGCGGCACATGCCGCGAGGTGAACCGAGTGGTGCCGGAGGTTTGCCTTTCTCCCGGCGCGAAGGCGGGGTGATTTCGCCTTCGGCGGCGGACCAGTCAGCAAAACTGGTGCCAGATCCATCGATGATGTTGGATAGCAGCGCTAGGCTCCTACCCGGCGGGGTTTGGGTGCCCCTTTTGAGTACCGGCTGTTTTACCGGCCACAGGGCGGACGCAAACTGCTGCCAGTTTGCACCTAACCCCTTCTAACTTAGCTTATCTAGCTGCAATTTCGCTGCCAGGTTGCTGCGATTATACGGGCGATGGGTGGCTTCGTCTACCCATGTGATTACTGCGGAGAAGTCGGACGGAGCGCCGGCTTTGACTTTTGCTTGATTTCCACTCTCCCGCAAAAGCTCACCGGTGGGTTTTTCAACGGCTTTTTCGGCTCCCGGAAACGCTCACCGCAACGCCATCGCCAGCACACGCGCCACGTGGATCGCGTCGACGTCCGCGCCATCGTGAATCTGATGCCGGCAACTCGTGCCGTCCGCGACCATGAACGTGTCGCCGTCCATCTTGCGCACCGCCGGCAGCAGCGACAGTTCCGCCATCGCCTGTGACGTCGCGTAATGCTCGGCCTCGTAGCCGAAACTGCCCGCCATTCCGCAGCACGACGATTCCACCGTCGATACCTTCAATTCAGGAATCCACTTCAACACGGTTTGCACGGGCGTGAAGGCGTCGAAGGCCTTTTGATGGCAATGGCCATGCACCAGCGCCTGCTGCTTCGCCAAAGGCTTCAACGCAAGCTGCAGACGTCCGGCCTTTTCCTCGCGCACCAGAAACTCCTCGAATAGAAACGCCTGTTTCGACAACCGCTGCGCTTCGTCGCCAAAGCCATAGTGCAAGAACTCGTCGCGCAAGGACAGCAAGCAAGACGGCTCCAACCCGACGATCGGCACGCCGCGCTCCACGAACGGCTTGAACAGATCGAGCATGCGCCGCGCTTCCT
Source organism: Paraburkholderia sp. BL25I1N1 (assembly GCF_003002025.1). Lineage (GTDB taxonomy): Bacteria > Pseudomonadota > Gammaproteobacteria > Burkholderiales > Burkholderiaceae > Paraburkholderia. Next base: position 85,164 of record NZ_PVZB01000008.1, on the reverse strand, counting down.
GCTTCGCTTCATCGACGAGACCCGCCGCGAGGAAGGTGCGGCCGCAGCAAACGGGCCGCTCGCCCTGGCGCGTGTTGAAGTGCACCGTGTAGCCCGCAGCCTCCAACACCTGCTGCGCGGCGCGCGCGTTCTCCGGCTCCATGTTGTTGTTGAACGTGTCGACGAATAGCAGGACTTCTTTGAGCGCGGCGCCTTGCTCTGCTTTGCGCGATGAAACCGCATCCGCCAAAAACGACTTCTTGAAGCGCGGCAAGCTACGCTCAGGCGCAAAGCCCACGGACCGCTTGAACCACGCCGACAGCACCGGCACATTGTCGGCCAGCGCCATCAAGCCCGGCATGCGGCTCGCCGTCGACGCGTAACGCGGCATGAAAGCCACCAGCTTGTCACGCAGACGCAGCCCGTGACGCTTGACGCGTGCCGCCCGTGCCTCGATCTTGAACTTCGCCATATCGACGCCCGTCGGGCAATCGCGCTTGCAGCCCTTGCAGGAGACGCACAGATCGAGCGTTTCCTTCACGTCGTCGCTCGCGAGACCCGCTTCGCCGAGTTGACCGGAAATCGCGAGGCGCAATGTGTTCGCGCGTCCGCGAGTGACGTGCTGCTCGTCCTTCGTCACGCGATAGCTCGGGCACATGGTGCCCGCGTCGAACTTGCGGCAGTGGCCGTTGTTATTGCACATCTCGACGGCCTTCGCGAGACCGCCGGCCAGATCCTTGCCGCTGCCCGGCAAAGTCTCCTGTCCGGTCAGCGGATCGCGTTCGACATTCCATGCCGACCAGTCGAGCGCGGTGTCAATGCGATGTTCCTTGTAGCCCGGCGCGAAGCGAAAATTGCGCGCGTCGTCCATCTTCGGCGGACGCACGATCTTGTCGGGATTGAAACGGTTGTCCGGATCGAATAGCGTCTTGATCTCGCTGAACGCCTGATTCAGACGCGGCCCGTATTGCCACGCGACCCATTCGCCGCGGCACAATCCGTCGCCGTGTTCGCCCGAATACGCGCCCTTGTATTCGCGTACAAGGGCCGCGGCTTCATCGGCGATGGCGCGCATCTTCTGCGCGCCGTCGCGGCGCATGTCGAGAATCGGCCGCACGTGCAGCGTGCCGACGCTTGCATGCGCATACCATGTGCCTTCCGTGCCGTTTCGGTGGAACACTTCGGTGAGGCGGCTCGTGTATTCGGCCAGATGTTCAAGCGGTACGGCGCAATCTTCGATGAAGGACACCGGCTTGCCATCGCCCTTCATGCTCATCATGATATTGAGCCCCGCCTTGCGCACTTCCCACAGCGCTTTCTGTTCGTTCGCGTCGGGCATCTCGACGACCGAATCGGGCAAGCCGAGATCGGCCATCAGTTCGGTGAGCTGCTTGAGCGAAGCAAGTTGCGCCTCGCGGTCCTCGCCCGCGAACTCCACCAGCAGAATGGCTTGCGGCTCACCGACTAGCGCCTTGCCGATCACCGGACGAAACGCCGGATTGCTCATCGCCAGATCGATCATCGTGCGATCGACCAGTTCCACCGCCACCGGCTTCAGCTTGACGATGTGCTGCGTAAGATCCATCGACTGCCAGAAGGTCGGGAAGTTGACCACGCCGAGCGTTTTATACGCGGGCAGCGGCGCGAGCCTGAGCGTCAATTGCCGGCTGAACGCGAGCGTGCCCTCCGAGCCGACCAGCAGATGCGCGAGGTTCGCGACGCCGTCGTCGGTATAAGCGCGCGGGTTCTGGCAATCGAACACGTCGATGTTGTAGCCCGCCACGCGGCGCAAAACCTTCGGCACCCGCGCGACGATTTCGTCGCGCTCGCGTTCGGCGATCTGCTTCACGCCCGCAAGTAACTGCTGCAAGCGCGCGCCTTGCGGTGCTTCATGCAACGAGCCGAAATGTGCTTCGCTACCGTCGGCGAGAATCGCATCGATCGATTCGACGTTGTGCACCATGTTGCCGTATTCGATCGAGCGCGAGCCGCACGAATTGTTGCCGGCCATGCCGCCGATCGTGCATTGCGCGGCGGTCGAAACATCCACCGGAAACCATAGTCCATGCGGCTTAAGCCATGCGTTCAAATGATCCAGCACGACGCCCGGCTCGACCGTCACCGTGCGCGCTTCGGCATCGAAGGCGACGATATTGTTCAACCACTTGCTCGTATCGATCACCAGCGCTTCGCCGACCGTCTGGCCACATTGGCTCGTGCCCGCGCCGCGTGCGAGCAGCGGCACTTTCTCGCTGCGCGCGATTTCCAATGCGATGCGCAGATCGTCCTGGTCGCGCGGCACCACCACGCCGATCGGCGTGATCTGATAGATCGACGCGTCGGTCGCGTAACGACCGCGGCTCGCCGCGTCGAACAGCACGTCGCCGCGCAGCGATTTGCGCAGATGCTGCGCGAGCGGACTCGTCAGCCGCGCGGCGGACGGAACGAGATGGATCGGCTTGACGAGTAAAGCGGAAGTGGGGTTCGTCATATCGTCGGCCTATGGCAAATACAGGGGAAGCGGCTAGTACAGCGTGAGGCTGACCGGTGCGAGTCCTTCAATGCGCCCGCTCGCCGTACCCGCCGTCTTCGGAAAGAACATGCCGGTGTATGAACCGGCCGTGATGACCATCTCAGGCGTCACGGCAATGCCGCGCGACGTGGCGTGATTGACGAGCCACGTCAGCAAGCGCCGCGGATCGCCGGCCGGATTGGCGGGCGTGGCTTTAACCACATCCTGTCCGTCGAAATCGAATTGCAGCGAAGGCGCCACGAACGGAAAGTCCTCGCGATACGGCGTGAACTCGCCCACGATCAGCGCGCCGTGATTCTGCAAGTCAGCGAGTTGAGCGAGCTTGTCGATAGCCGGCCACCCGGCGTAGCGGCTCGCCACGATTTCGATGGTCGCGCCAATCGAGCCGATACTCGCCAGCACTTCGGCCTCGCTATACGGCGTGGTAGAAACATCGAAGCGCCGCCCGAAACGAAACGCGATTTCCAGTTCGAGCCCTAAGGGCGTGAAGTCTTGGTGCGGCAAACGGGCGCCGTCGGCATGCAGGTCGAGGTCGGGTAAGGGCGCGCCCTGGATTGGACCGCTCTCGGACTTCGCGCCGATTTTCCAACCGGCGATCTGCGCGCCGCATGCGTCCAGGATCTCGTGCTGGATTGCGTAGGCCGCGGCGGCATCGGCTGGGATTTCCTCGGGCGGCAACGTGTCGAGCGTGGCGTGATTGCGGCGTGCGTCGGCGAGAAGCCGGCTGAGTGCTGTTGTCATAGTGTCATGAGGCTGAGAGGGGAAACGGCGCGGCGTGCTCAAGCGCCCATTCCCGTGGCGACATGCGCTTTGTCAGCCGCGTTGAGCGCGAATTTGCTTTCCGGCTGCATGCGGAACGCGAGCACCACGCCGATCGCCATCAACAGCATGCTGCCGACGAACGGCAATTCCCAGCTACCGAAGTAGTCGATCAGAAAACCGCCGACCACCGGCGAGATGATCGCGGCCAATGCCGAGCCGGTGTTCATCATGCCGCTCGCCGTGCCCGAGTATTCCGGCGCGATGTCCATCGGAATCGCCCACATCGGACCGATCGTCATTTCGGCAAAGAAGAAGCCGGACGCGAGACACGCCATGGACAGATACAGGCTGTGCGTGAACATCAGCGGAATCAGCGAAAGCAGGCAGAAGAACATGCAGACCGACACCATCCAGCTACGTGCGCGCTTCAGGCTGCCGGTGCGTGTGAAGACCCAGTCGGTCACGATGCCGCCGAGCGTGTCGCCGATCACACCGGCGAAGAACACCACTGAGGCGAAGATCGCCGACTTCTGTAATTGCAGATGATAGCTGTGCAGAAAGTATTGTGGAATCCAGCTCAGGAACAGCCACAGCGTCCAGCCGTAGCAGAAGTACACGATCGTGACCGGCCACATGCGGCGAAACAGTTTGCGCCACGGCACGCCGGCGGCTTTCGGCTTGGGCGCGGGCAGCACGGCGAGTTCGTCGCTCGTAATACGCGGATGGTCTTTCGGATGTTCGGTAAACGTGAAGGCCCACACGGCGACCCACAACAAGCTGAACACGCCGCAAATATAAAACGATTCGCGCCAGCCCCAGGTCGCCATCACGAGCACGATCAGACCGGGCGCCACCGCATTGCCGATCCGCGATGCCGCGTGTGTGATGCCCTGCGCGAAGCCGCGTTTTTCCTTGGCGACCCAACGCGCCATCGCGGACGTGGCGGCGGGAAACGTCGCGCCTTCGCCGAAGCCGAGCAGCACGCGCGCGGCCAGCAGCGAAACCAGCCCGCCGGCGAAACCCGTCAGCAAAGTGGCGACGCCCCAGATCGCGCCGCAAAAAATCAGCGTGCGTTTCGCGCCGAAACGATCGCTGACCCACCCGCCGATAATCTGAAAGATCAGATACGGATACGCGAAGGCCGAGAACACCAGGCCGACCTCCGTATGCGACAGATGGAATTCCTTGCCGAAACCCGCAGCCGCAGTGCTAACGTTGACGCGGTCGAGGTAGGTGATGAAGTACATGATGCAGAGCATCACTAGAACGATACTGGTCGCACTGGTCACACGAAACCGCTTCATCGTCTATCTCCATTGCATGTGTCGACGGCGGGCCTGAGATGGCGCGCTGCGTCGTTGCCCGGCGGCGGCTTGCGCCACGAGACCATCGCATTCGTTCGTGCCGCGTTCTGTGCGCGGCTTCGTGAGGGAAGTGCTCCCCGCCTTCCCTGTCCCGCAAGTCACTGCTGGCTGCGCTTCGCTCGATGCCCCAAAGAAACAGTTCGGGGCGTACTCAGGCGGCGGCTTTCAGGCCGGATGCCTTCGTCGGCTGGCTCAACCACTCCATAGCGGCAGGCAAGCCACTTTCCTTTAGCGGCACGCCTGCGAGCCGTAGACCCATTTCGCAGCCGGCCAGCGTGGCCAGCAGCATCAGGTCGTTGCAGTCGCCGAGATGGCCGATGCGGAACATGCGCCCTTTCATCTTGCCGAGGCCCGTGCCGAGCGACATGTCGAAGCGTTCGTAGATCAGCTTGCGCACCGCATCGGCGTCGATGCCGTCGGGCATCATCACGCCCGTGAGCACCGGGCTGTACACCGACGGATCCGCACACTGAATTTCCAGGCCCCACGCACGCACCGCGCGACGCGTCGCTTCGGCGAGACGTTCGTGACGGGCAAACACGTTGTCGAGCCCTTCGCCGAGAATCATTTCGAGCGCTTCGTTAAGGCCGTAGAGCAGATTCGTGTTCGGCGTGTACGGCCAGTAACCGGTCTTGTTCATCTCGACAATGTCGGTCCAGTCCCAGAAGCTGCGCGGCAGTTTGGCCTGCTTGCTGGCTGCCATGGCTTTCGGCGAAATCGCGTTGAAGCTGATGCCCGGCGGCAGCATCAAACCTTTTTGCGAGCCCGAGACGGTGACGTCGACGCCCCATTCGTCATGACGGTAGTCCGCACACGCGAGGCCCGAAATCGTGTCGACCAGCAACAACGCCGGATGACCCGCGGCGTCGATCGCACGGCGCACGGCGGCGATGTCGGAGGTCACGCCCGTGGACGTTTCGTTGTGCACCACGCACACGGCCTTGATCGCGTATTGCGTGTCGGCACGCAGACGCTCCTCGATCATTTGCGGCTGCACGCCGCAGCGCCAGCCTTCAATGCCCGGCAGGCCGAGGAACTCCGGCTTCAGCCCGAGGCTTTCCGCCATCTTTTTCCACAGCGTGGCGAAGTGGCCGGTCTCGAACATCAGCACGTGATCGCCGGGGCTCAGCGTGTTCGACAGCGCCGCTTCCCAGGCGCCCGTACCCGAGGCCGGGTAAATCACCACAGGTTGCTGCGTCTTGAAGATTTTCTTGATGCCGTCGAGCACCTTCAGACCGAGTTCGCCGAACTCTGGACCGCGGTGGTCGATGGTCGGGTAGCTCATCGCCCGGAGGATACGGTCGGGCACCGGGCTCGGACCCGGGATCTGCAAAAAGTGACGGCCAGCGGGGTGAAAGTCTAGCTTGAGCATTGGGCTCCTCCGATTGAATTTTGCATTCAAAAAACTATATCAGACGATCTGTGACGATCCCAAGACGAAAATTGCCTGTCGTCACCGGTGTTTACCCGCGCTGTTAACTAATCTTTCAGCTTCCGATAAAATCAGAGTTAATGGATGTTGAGGACTTTTGTATGCAAAATTCGGATTTCGAGGCGAGCATCGCCGCTTCCCCGCTGATGCCGAAGGTCGAGCGGCAGCGCTTACATGACACGGTGGTAGAGCACATTCGGCGCTTCATCGTTGAAGGCGTGCTCGAGCCGGGCAAAAAACTGAACGAGCGCGAGCTGTGCGAAACGCTCGGCATTTCACGCACACCGTTGCGCGAGGCGCTGAAGGTGCTGGCCGCCGAAGGGCTGATCGAGATTTCGCCGAATCGTGGCGCGTCGGTGTCGAAGATGTCGGAGGCCGAATTGCGCGAGACCTTCGAATTGATGAGCGGCCTTGAAGCCTTTTCCGGCGAACTGGCGGCCGAGCGGATGACGGCGGCTGAACTCGCCGAGATCAAGGCGCTGCATTACGCAATGCTCGCGTGCCGCGCGCAGAACGATCTGGCGGGGTACTACAGCCGCAATCAGGCGATTCACGACAAGATCAACGAGGCGGCCAGAAATTCAGCACTGCGGCAGACTTATGTCTCGGTGAATCGCCGCTTGCAGGCGCTCCGGTTCCGGTCGAACTTCCAGATTCCGAAGTGGGACAGCGCGATTCACGATCACGATGAAATGCTGAAGGCGCTCGAAGCGCGAGATGGCAAGAAGCTGAGTGCGATTCTTCGGCAGCATCTGCTCGATAAGCGCGATGCGGTTTTACAGGTGCAATCGCGGGAAGAGGCGGCTGCCTCGCCGTTGAAGACTTAAGGTGAGTTGAGTGAATGCAGTGGAGCGCCGGTTGCGTTTGGCGCTAGTGTGAGTTTGCACGCCTGCGCCAATGGCGTGTGGGGGAAATGTCTTTCCCCTCGCGCCCTCAAACGTCCGTTCCCCGCGTTTCCCCACACGCTGCGGTGCGGCGAAAGCTTCGTCCCGCCACAGAAGGACCGTCCTACACGTTAGGCAGGTGTCTCGCTTGAGATTCAGTCCCTGCCTACAGCGTCTGCCCGCTCTGGCCGATGGGCCGTTGCAGCCCGTTGCGCCATAAGGGCCTGCAGTTCCACACGACCAACACTGCGACCCATTACCACTGCGCACCTCTTTTCACGCTCGATATCATGGCATTGAAGAGTTTGTGAACGGGCCCGGCGTAGGCATCGTGGCCGGAACCGCGCAGCAACTCAGCAACGATGCAGGACCGGTTGCCGACCGTCCGCGCGGTTTTCGCGGACACGACTTCGCACTGGGGCCCGTCATCACCTACGACATGAAGATCAACGGCAAGCATCCATTGCCGGCTAGCTGCGATGGGTTCCGACAGCTCAGCTTGGCAACGCCTCGCGCCAACGACGTACGAACAGGAAGGATTCATGGACCTCAATATCGTCGAGCAAGTCGCATTGACGTTGCGACGCGCGGGCGAACATAGACAGCTGGTTCCCTACCAGCGCTTTCATGCGCTCTTCGACCCGATGGATCCGCTATCCAGCCGATACGCCGCGCTAGAGAAAGCTGTTGCTCTGCTGGCTGGGGAGAGCGGCGTCGACTACGGTGCGCTACTCAGTTTGGCGAATGGACTTGCAGGAAAGGAATTTTATTTGCGCTTCAGGCGCAACAGATTCGACGACTATCTGGCTGTCATGGGCAGTCAGATGCATGAACATTCGTTAAAGAAAAAGAGACGTCTCGTTGAAGCAGAGCGTGCCCGCGTTTTCGATGATGCAACGTTGTCGAAGCCGACCCCGCGGTCGGCGACGTGAGCAAACTCAAAGTCGGCGATGAGGTTCACATCGCCATGAGGACGCCTTGCTGTTGTCGGCGGACAAAGCCGATTCGCGGCACCCTTCAACGCGCGGCTTCCCTGCGTCGCAACGAGTCAGGCAAGCCGTACAGCACGATCAGCGCGCACACCAGGCTCATCGTACCGATCACATACAAGGCCGGCGTCGTACTGCCGGTCAGGTCTCTCACACGCCCCACCATGATCGGGCTCACAATCCCGCCGAGTTGGCCGAGCGTGTTAATCAACGCGATCCCACCCGCCGCGCCCGCGCCCGTGACGAGCTTCGGCGGCAGCGCCCAGAACGCCGGAATCGATGCGACCACGCCCGCCCCCATCACAGCCAGCGCGACGACCAGCAACGCCGTCTGCTTGTCGAAGAACCCCGCGGCAAAGAAGCCGATCGCCGACATCACCAGCAAGCCGAACACGAACTTGCGCCGTTCGCCGCTCGCATCAGACAGGCGCCCGACCACTACCATGCAGATTGCGCCGGCAATATAGGGCACCGCCGTCAGCAAGCCGATCACCGTCGGGTTGTTCGTACCCGCCACGTGAATCAGATGCGGCGCCCAGAAATTCAATCCATACGATGCCACCTGAATCAGGAAGTACACCAGCCCCAGCGTGAGAAAGCCCGGCGTCCTGATGGCGCCCATCAACGAATGCCCGGTATCCGGATGACGGCTCTGTTGCGCAATCTGCCCTGAAAGAAAGGACTTTTCCGCGGGCGACAGCCAACCTGCATCCTCGATACGATCCTTCAACAGTTTCAGCACCAGATAGCCCAGCACGATGCACGGCAACCCGCCGAGCAGAAACAGCCAGTGCCAGCCCGGCATGCCGAGCACGCCGTTCATGTGTCCAATCACGAGTCCGGCAAGCGGCGCGCCGACCAGGCCGGAAAACGCGGACGCGAGAAACAGCATCGACGTGATACGCCCGCGATAGCTCGGCGGAAACCACAGCGTCAGGTAGTACAGCACGCCCGGCGCGAAGCCCGCTTCCATGGCGCCGATCACGAAACGCAGCCCGTAGAACTGCCATTCGTTGCTGACGAACACCATCGCGGCCGTCGCCAGTCCCCACGAGATCATGATCCGCGCGATCCAGCGCCGTGCGCCGACCTTGTACAGAAACAGATTGCTTGGTACTTCGAACAGCACGTAGCCGATTACGAACAGGCTGGCACCGAGGCCATAAGCGGTGTCGGACAAGCCGAGGTCGCTCTGCAACTGGAACTTCGCGAAGCTGATGTTGATGCGGTCGAAGAACGCAAACAGATAGCAGATCATGATCAACGGCATCAACCGCCACGCCACTTTGCGGATGATGGCCGCGGCATCGTTCGAGCTGTGCTCGCGGTTGCCGGTTGCGACTGCGCCCAGGTCACTCATGTTCGTCTCCAATGCCGGATTCGGCGAAGCCGTCCGGTCGTGTAATCGATTAGGGAAATGTCAAACCTGTAGAACGTATTCGGGCACGGGATGCAGGTCGCGGTTACGGCCCGCCTTCGCCAGTTGCCCCGGCACGTCGTGGCCGAGCAACGCGGGCAAGCCGCGCGACAACGCGATCAGCTTTTCCAGATCGATCCCGGTGGGGATGCCCATTTCGTCGCACATGTTCACGAGATCTTCCGTGCAGATGTTGCCGGACGCGCCCGGTGCGAACGGACATCCGCCGAGGCCACCCAGTGCGGCATCGAAGCGGCGCGCGCCGGCTTCGTATGCCGCCAGAACATTCGCAAGACCCAGCCCGCGTGTGTTGTGAAAGTGCAGCGTGAGCGCGGCGGCCGGCAGACGTTCGAGCACGCGTGTGACGAGGCGCGTCACCTGGCGCGGGTTCGCCATGCCGGTCGTGTCGGCAAGCGTGATGCCCTCGATGCCCATCTCACGATATGTATCGACAATACCGATCACGCGGTCTTCGTCGATCTTGCCTTCGAACGGACAGCCGAATGCAGTCGCCACCGACGCGTTCAGCAGCACGCCCGAGCCCTTCACGTGCCGCACGATATCGCCGAACGCCACCAGCGACGACTCGCAGCTCATCCGCATATTGGCGCGGTTGTGCGTCTGACTCGCGGACATCACGAGGTTCATTTCATCGGCACGGGCAGCCAGCGCGCGTTCGGCGCCCTTCAGATTCGGGATCAACGCCACGTAGATCACGCCCGGTTGCCGCTCGATCTGCTGGAACACCGCCTCGCCGTCACGCAACGCAGGAATCGCTTTCGGCGAAACGAAGGAGCCGGCCTCGATGCGGGTGAAACCCGCGGTGGATAGCGCGTTGATCAGCGCGATCTTGTCGGGCGTATCGACCCATGTGGGTTCGATCTGCAAGCCGTCGCGCGGCGCGACTTCCTGCACGATCAGTTTGTCAAATTGCGGGGTGTTCAAAACGCGAGTCATTGCACGGCTCCTTCGCGGCGCAGCCGCTCGATTTCGTCGTTGGCGAATCCCAGTTCGCCGAGTACGCTGCCGGTATGCTCGCCTAACGTCGGCCCTTGCCAGCGCACTTCGCCAGGCGTGTCCGAGAGCTTCGGCACGATCCCCGGCATCTTCACCGACGCGCCGCCCGGCAGTCGCGCATCCAGCAACATGTCGCGCGCCTGGTAGTGCGGATCTGCGACGATATCGGCCACCGAATAGATGCGCCCCGAGGGCACTTCAGCGCGTTCGAGCGCCGCCAGCACGTCGTTGGTGGAATGGTGCGAAGTCCATTCGGTGATGGCCTGATCGAGCATCGCGCAGTGCCGAACGCGGCCGTCGTTGCGCGCCAACGCGGGATCGTCGGCGAGATCGGGACGGCCGATTACCTGCATCAGCCGTTTGAAAATCGGATCGCTATTACCGGCGATCACGACGAAGCCTTCGTCTTCCGTGCGATACGTATTGGACGGCGCGATGCCCGGCAATGCGCCGCCGCTCCTCTCGCGCACATGGCCGAGCAGATCATATTCAGGCACGAGGCTTTCCATCAGATTGAACACGCTTTCGACCAGCGATACATCCACCACCTGGCCTTCGCCCTGCCCCGTCTTCACACGCAGCAGCGACATCAGCGCGCCGATCACGCCATGCAGCGACGCGAGTGAATCGCCGAGACTCACGCCGACGCGCGCCGGTGCGCCATCCACTTCGCCGGTCGTGTAGCGGATGCCGCCCATCGCTTCGCCGATCGCGCCGAAGCCAGGACGATCGCGATACGGACCGCTCTGACCGTAGCCGGAAATGCGGACCATCGTCAGTTTCGGATTGATGGCGTGCAGCACGTCCCAGCCGAGGCCGAGCTTTTCGAGCGCGCCGGGGCGAAGGTTTTCGATCACGACGTCGGCGTCGGCCGCGAGCCGCTTGACGATCTCGACACCGTCCGCCGACTTCAGATTCACGCAGATGGACTTCTTGTTGCGCGACTGCAGATACCACCAGAGCGAGGTGCCCTCGTGCAGCTTGCGCCATTTACGAAGGGGATCGCCGGTCTCGGGCGCTTCGATCTTGATGACGTCGGCGCCGAACTCGGCCATGAGGCGCGCGGCAAACGGCGCGGCGATGAGGGTTCCGATCTCGATGACGCGGATACCCTGAAGGGGCCCACCCATATTGCTGTCTCCGATGCTGGTTTCGTGTTGAGAGACAGCTTATGAGCGGCAAGACCGCGGCGTCCAACCGCAAATCGCCAACGACCGTTCGCGAACGGCGAACGCTCTCCTTCAAGCGTTGATGGGCAGGGCTTCCGACGCTTCGACGGTGCGCAGATGGTCGAACAACAGGCGGCTCACCGGCGACAAAGCATCGACATCGCGCACCACCAGCACGAGGCTGCGCGCCGACCAGTCGTCTTCGAGAGGCGCACCGACGAGACCGAGCGGCCGGCCCATCAATTGATACACCTTCAGCGGCAACACGCCGACGCCCATGCCGGCCTGCACCATCCGGCAGACCGCATCGAAGCCGGGCACGTGGATGCGCAACCGCAACGGCTTGCCCGCCTGACGTGCGGCGAGATGCGTGCGGGCGTTGATGGAACTCGCGGCGTGCAGACCGACGTGATCGCCATCCAGCGTTTCGACGAAGGCGACGCTTTCGCGCGCCGCCAACGGATGATCGTCGCGCATTACGAGCACCAGCGAATCGTGCCGGTAGTGTTCGACGTGCAGATCGCGCGTGTCGGCGTCGCCGGAACAGATGCCGACGTCGACGAGGCTGTCGTCGACGGCTTCGACCACGCCGCCGCTCGGCCGCTCTTCCAGATCGAGCTTGACGCGCTCGTGCTGCAACTGGAACGCGCGCAAATCTTCCGGCAGGAATTCGACGATCGCCGAGAGGTTGGCCATCATGCGCACATAGCCGTGCACGCCGCTCGCATGACCGGCCAGTTCAATGCCGATGTTCTCGATGTCGCGCATCACGCGGCGCGCGTGATGCAGCAGCGTTTCGCCCGCCGGCGTGAGCGTCATGCCACGCGCGTTGCGCTGGAACAGCGTGGCGCCGACCGCCTGTTCGAGTTCGAGCAGACGCTTGCTCGCGGCGGAGACGGCAATCGCCTCGCGCTCGGCGGCACGTGTGAGCGTGCCTTCCTCGTAGACCGCGAGGAAGAGTTGCAGCGTGGTGAGGTCGAGCCTTCGGAGAAGGTTTTTGATTACCATGACGGGGCGCCGCGTTGTTGTGCGATCCGCCTATTCTGACGCCAGACGCAAAAAATAGGTGCCGTGCCCCGCGGATCCCGTCCCTCGTCCAAGGAAGTCTTCCGATGCCCACCGTCGCGATCGCGATCTTTCCCGGCGTGCAGGCGCTCGACGTCGCCGGTCCGGTCGACGTGTTTTCCGAAGCCAACCGCTTCATCGCGCCCGCGGATGCCTACGAGGTGAGGTTGCTCAGCGCCGAAGCCGCCCCGCTGCGCGCGTCCAACGGCATGATGCTGGTCGCCGACGCTACCTTCGACACGGCGCGCGGTCCATTCGATCTTGCGCTGGTCGCGGGCGGCCCGGCGCTACCGGACGTTGTGCCTGATACGCCACTGCTCGAGTGGTTAGCGAACGTCGCCACCAAGTGCGGCCGCTACGGCTCGATCTGCACTGGCGCGTTCGCGCTCGGTCACGCAGGCCTGCTCGACGAGCGCAACGTGACGACGCATTGGCAGCACGCAGCGCAACTGGCGGCGCAATTTCCAAAGGCGCGCGTCGACTTCGACCGTATCTATCTGCGTGACGGGCAACTCGTTACGTCGGCCGGCGTGACCGCGGGCATCGATCTGTCGCTCGCTTTAGTTGCGGAGGATCACGGGCCGCACACGGCCCTCGCCGTCGCGAAACGTCTGGTGGTGTTCGCACAGCGGCAAGGCGGCCAGTCGCAATTCAGCCCCTACCTGACAGCGCCCGCCGACGACACCTCGCCAGTCGCCAAGGTCCAGGCGCACGTCATGGAACGGATTCGCGAGAGCTTTTCGGTGAAGCAACTCGCGGATGTCGCAGGCATGAGCGCCCGCAACTTCGCGCGCGTGTTCGTGCAGGAGACCGGCGTGACGCCGCATGAATTCGTCGAACGCGCCCGTGTGGATGCGGCGCGCAAGCTGCTCGAAAGCAGCGGTGCGGCGCTCAAGGCGATTGCGTACGACTGCGGCTTCGGCACGGCGGATCGCATGCGTATCGTCTTCACTAAACGGATCGGCGCGACGCCGATGCAGTATCGCGAGCGGTTTCGCCCGGCTTGACGTGAAGCGCATGCGCTCGCTTACAGTGAGAGCCGCCGCACGCGGAAAAATGTCGCGTGAGAAAATAGCCGCCTTTTCAGGCCAACAATCCCAAGGACGACATGACCACCTCTTCTCCGATCCGTGCGATCGTCACCGGCCACACACGCGGTCTCGGCGCGGCGCTCGCCGAACAACTTCTGGCTCGCGATATCGCCGTGCTGGGATTGTCTCGCTCGCGTCACGATACACTCAAAGCGCGCTTCCCGGCGCTGCTCGAAGAAAGCGAACTGGAACTGGCCGACACCGCGCGCGTCGCGCACTGGATCGCGAGCGATGCGCTGCGCGGATTCGTCAGCGGCGCGCAGACGGTTCTGCTGATCAACAACGCGGGCATGGTGCAGCCCATCGGCCCAATTGAAGGACAAGACGCGGCATCCATCGCGACCGCCGTGAGCCTGAATGTCACCACGCCCTTGATGCTGGCCAGCGCGCTCGCCGCAGCCGCCGTCGATGCAAGCGACCGGCGCATCGTGCATATTTCCAGCGGCGCCGCACGCAACGCGTATCCCGGCTGGAGCATCTACTGCGCGACGAAGGCCGCGCTCGATCATCACGCACGCGCCGTCGCGCTAGATGCGAATCGTGCGTTGCGCATCTGCAGTCTGGCGCCGGGTGTGATCGATACGAATATGCAGGCGGAGATTCGCGGCAGCGGCGTCGAACAGTTCCCCATGCGCGAGCGATTCGAGGAACTCAAGCGCAATGGCAAACTGTCGACGCCAGAACAATGTGCGACCCAGTTGCTCGATTATGCATTGAGCGATGCGTTCGGCCAAACGCCGGTCGCCGACATTCGCGAGATCGCAAAGCCCGTGTGATGCGCTGATAACGGAGCAATAAGGGAGCAAAAAGGAAGCGTATGACGCGCTCCCGAAAACTCTCACCTTTCGCCTGATTCTCCGCAAATCTACACGCCGGGCGCGACCATCACACCGCGCTCGGCCGCACCGAGTTCGCCGTGCGGCACGAACACATAGCCGCGTCCCCACACCGTTTGCACATAGCGCGGCTCGGACGGATCGATTTCGATCAGCCGACGCAGCCGCCAGATCGACACGTCCAAACTACGCCCTTGATGCAATACGCTATTGCCGCGCAGTTTCTCGTTGAGCTGCGCGCGCGTGAGCACGGTCATCGCGTGATTGACGAAGATCTTCAGCAAGGCGAACTCGGAACTGCGCAACGCGAAGTGCTCGTTGTCGCGGCGCAATTCGCGCGCGGAGAAGTTCAGCTCGCAGCGGCCGAAGCGATAAGGCGGCCGCGTCTCCGGCGCACCCGGCGCGAGCGAGCCGCGCCGTCGCAGCAAGACGCGAATTCGCGCGAACAGCTCAGCCGGGTCGGCGGGCTTGCTCATGAAGTCGTCGGCGCCGAGTTCGAGACCGATCACGCGATCAATCGCTTTGCTGCTTGCCGATAGCAGAATCACGGGCACGTCGTTGCCACTCATGCGCAAGTCGCGCAACACGGCGAGCCCGTCGCCGTGCGGCGCCGAGATGTCGAGCACCAGCAACGAAGGCCGCTCCATCTCGATCACATGCTTGAGCCCGGCGGCAGGCGGACGTGCCGACACACCGCAGCCCTGCCCGCGCAATGATTCGCCCACCACGGCAGTCAAGCCGGCGTCGGCACCCACGAAAAGAATATGCTGACTCATCCAACTGATTCCAGGAGACGATCGTTTTTCAGAGACAGGCATCTGGCAGGCGGATATAACCGATCCGCGCACCCTGTCGTCCGCGTCGCCATCTTCCCTGCTTGCGCGTGTTCTCAAAACGCGGAACAGCCCCTTAGGTTGCCAATTTCTTCCCAACTCTTTCAATGTGAAACGTGATAAGAGTCGGCGCGTGTGACGCACCGTACGATTCACGGGCTCCTCTCCCGAAAAACCTCACCTTTGAGACGGAGCGCTCGGGGTTCGAGGCGAGGTGCGCGTCGGATTGCTCCCGAAAACCCTCACCTTTCGAGCTTGGGGGCAGGCCGCAAAGGCATGCTGGGCTTGGCTCGACTACTCCAAAACAGGCCACTCCCGCAAACCCTCACCTTTAAAGCCGGTGGAGTAATTTGCATACCCAGGTAAGCAGCGGCGCGCGCGCGGGCCTTTGCGCTTGATGGAGATGCGAGATTTACGCGGGAGTTGCGCCCTGTGATCGTGAGCGCGGATCAATTTCGCCGCTCACCGTTTTGATCCTGATGCGCGAAGCGCGGAGAAAGCGGCATGGTCCGCGCATGCCGCGATAAATGAGGCGTTGCGGCGAGCGTCGCAAGAATAGGCGGAAGGTCCCGAATATCCTCACCTTAGAGCAAGCAGAGGCGTCCGGAAGCATTGCCTCGATCGCTGCGCCAGCCGGTTTATCGGCATTTATCCCGTGTTTCGACAGTCACCGTGACTGCGAAACAGACTCAAACACCGGCGAGTGCGAAGCTCCCGAAAACTCTCACCTTTGCGTTCACTTGCAGCGAAAGCCGCGCTCAGCTCGCCAGTTTGCGGAACGTTTCCAGCACCGCTTCGCCCTTGAACGGTTTGACGATCCAGCCTTTCACGCCGGCGGCCTTGCCGCGCTCCTTCATCGCCGGGCTGCTCTCGGTCGTCAGCATGATGACGTTGACGGTCTTGTTCGCGAGCTCGCCGCGAATCTTCTCGACCATCGTCAGACCGTCCATATTCGGCATGTTGACGTCGCTGATCACCAGCTTGATGCCGGGGCTCGCCTTCAGCTTGGCGAGGCCGTCCTTGCCGTCCACGGCCGTGTCGACGTCCAGACCGTTCTTCTTCAGAAAGCCGGCCACTTCGTCGCGCACCGTGCTCGAATCGTCCACCACCAGAATTTTTGACATGTTTCTTCCTATGACAACACTCAGAACAGATCCAGTTCGCCTGCCTCGACCATTGCGCCGACATCGTCCGCGACTTCCTTGAAGTCCTCCGGCGACCAGCTCAGGCTGAACACAAAACGTTGATGCAACTTGACCGCGCGGTTCGACTGCGGGTCCTTCAACCAATACGTGAAGCACAGTTGCGGATTGCCGCTGCCGAACGAGATGTACTTGTGCTTGTGATTCACCAGCAGCGGCACTTGCACCTGGCTGCGCGTCCAGGCGTCCGCGTCGCCGGCGTAGCGGTTCTTGAAGGAACCCCAGATCAGATTCGTCACTTCGCCGAGCACGCTGTTCAGGTCGCGGAAATCCGCTTCGCCGTGCCGCGCGTTATCGATCATCTGATAGCGATCGAGCAGTTCGAGGATCGGCGTCTCTTCGGCCTGCATCATCATGTAGCCGCGGCACCATGCGCTTTCCAGCGGAATCAGGCTGAACACCTCGCCGAAGATGATGCGGTCGCGCACGATATACGGCGTGTCGCACGTGATGGCCAGGTCCTTGAACACATCGCCGAGAATCGCCTGCGTCATGTCGGCGATGCCGCGCACCAGCGCGTTCGGATAATCCAGGCTGAAGATGTAGTCGTCGATCACCTGGCGCAGCGGCGCCATATCGTGCGCGACGTACGCGGCGCAGACCACGCGTCGCAAGCTCTCCGGCAAGCTCTCCATGCCGGGATCGCTGTCCCGGCGCATGATGATAGGCAACTCGGGGCGCACCGCGTTGATCCTGATCGCGATCTCGGCGCTCGCTTCCGGCGAGCCGCCATAACTTTCGGCAAACAGCACCGCGCCCAGATCGATGTTCGAGCGCAGCACCGATTGCAGACGGTTCTTGCCGACTTTCACGCCGACCAGATTGTTCTCGTCGCAAAAGCGCTTCAGCGCTTCTTTGTGCGCCGGGCAGTCGTCCAGCACCAGCACTTTGCTGACCGGCTTGTTCATGTTCATGTCGCGTCCCCGCTCACAACGGCTAATCAACTCACGGTCAGAACAACTCCAGCTCTCCGCTGGTTTCTTCGACAACACTGGTATCGGCGACGAAGTCGAGCGGCGCATCCGCGCACACGCACACCGTCGCGGCAAGCCGCACGTCGGCGTCGAGCGTGATCGAATACGATGACAGCAAAGCCGGTTTCAATTCATGCAGATGCGGCAGGCAACGCGCGTTCAGCACATAAGGCGTCGACATGCCGAGGTCGGGGAAGTAGCGCAGCAACTCCTGATTCATCGCTCCGCAGCACAGATTGCAGATTTCCAGAAAGGCTTCCTGGAAATCGCGTTCTTCCGCGGAGTCCTTCAGGTAGTAGTTGCACGTGCTGTCGTCTTCGTCGAAATGGAGGATCAGCAGCAATCTGAACACGATCGACGAAATGGTCAGCACAACCACTTGCGTGTCTTTGGATACGCCAACATTAGCGTCGGCTATCGGCGCGATCTCGCACAGATCGCCCGAATCCAGCGGCAAGCGCGCCTGCGCCGCCTTGCGAAAAATGCGGTCGAAGCTTTCTCTGGCGTGGGCCGAGATCACGCCGCCACCTCGTGCAGCTTCGAATGAAACTGGTTGGCCAGCGATTCGACGCTGGCCAGCGACGCCGCGATCATCTTGCCGCCCGCCTGAATGTCCTGAAACGTGGACGTCGTGGTCAGGTCGTTGCGATGCAGGCTGTCGCGATAGCTCTTCGACAATTCTTCGGAGCGCGCGGCAAGCGCGCGCACTTCACTGGCCACCACGGCGAAGCCTCGACCGGCCGGCCCCGCGCGCGCGGCCTCGATCGACGCGTTCAGCGACACGATCACCACATGTCGCACGATCGAAGACAGCTCCTGATTCTTCGCGTGCATGTCGTGGTTTTGCGTCATCAGCGAGATCATCTGTTCGTGCCAGCGCTCGAATGTCGCGCCGAGACTCTTCAAACGCTCGGCTTCGCCGGCAATCTGCCGCGCGTGATGCGCCAACTGGTCTTTGTCTTCGCTAGCCGACTTCAGTGCGGCTCGCAGTTCGTCAGCGTTGCTTTGTTGTTGCGCGAGTTCCTCGCGCAGCAGTGTGGTCAACGCGTGCAGTTCCTGCTCGGCCTGTTCTCGCTTGCGAATGGCAGCGACGTGATCGGCCCGCTCAGCCTCGAGCCTTGCGATGCTGGCTTGCGCTTCGGCACGCAGCCGTGCCGTCAGCTTCACGCTGTGCAGCCTGTGCGCGGCAAATGCCAGCAGCGCGGTCACCGCGCTGCCTGCTGCCACCGCCAATACATACTGTTGAATCACAACCGTTCCCTTCGATTTGCGTCGCGACGCACGCCGACCCGGCGCTCAGTCCGCCATCGCGTCGAGTTGCAGTGCGCCGGCTTCGCGACGTGCTTCCATGCCGAGCGTGTCGACGGCAACGCTATCCGGCAGACAGACGATCGTCTGAAACTGACGGAAGGCCGCGCCTTTGCGGTCGTCGGTGAAGCGCAGTTCGATGCTGCCGTTCGCGCGCTTGAGGAAGTCACGCACGGCGTCCATGCCGACACCACGGCCCGACAACTCCGTGACCGTTTCCGCAGTCGAGAAGCCCGGCCGGAAAATGAAATCGGCGATCGCTTCGTCGCTCGGCGTGTCGTCGCGGCCGATCCAGCCGCGCTCCATGGCAATGCCGCGAATGCGTTCGAGCGCGAGGCCGCGGCCGTCGTCGCTCAGCGTGATCTGCAATGCGCCGCCGTCCACCCCGACTTCGATATCGATCGCGCCGGCCGGCGCCTTGCCGTGGGCGCTGCGCGCCTCGGCGGTTTCAATGCCGTGATCCATCGAATTGCGCAGCAGATGCATGAACACGTTGTTCAGCGCGCCGCCCGCCTGGCCACGCAGACGGTAACCGTTGTCGTCGATACGCACGGTCGGCGCGGGCTTGCCCAACTCGCTCGCGAGCGAGGGCAGTGAGTCGAGCACGCCGGAGAGCGCGTCGCGCACGCTTTCGCTGCCCAGTGCGCGCAGCGTGCGGCGCAGCGCATCGCGCATCGACTGGAGTTCGTGCAGTTCGCCGGCGTTGGTTTGCTCCAGCATGGTCAGCGTGTGCTGGATATGGTCTTTTGCGACCATGACGTAGTGGCCTGAATTGGCGGCGTCGTTCGTCTGACCGTTGCCCTTGCTCTTGCGGCCAAGGCTCTGCTCGTTGATCTTCGCGTAGCTGTCGATGGCATCGCGCACGCGCGTCAGTTCGCGCATCAGATGCTCCTGGTCCCACGAGCGATCCGCGTCCGGTTGGCGCAGTTCGTGGTAGCTCTGCTCGGTTTCGTGCACGACGTTGGTCAGATGCTGCAGGTTGTAGGTCCGCGCATTGCCCTTGATGGTGTGCATGTTGCGGAACAGCTCGGCAATCGCGGCGTGGTCCGCTTCCGAATGCTTGCGGATGATCCGCTCGTTCTCACTGATAAAGCCCGCTGAGCTCTCGATGAAGTGGTGGAACTTCTCCTCACTGACCGCGAGAATCTCGCCGATCATGTCGAGACGCCGACGTTGTTCGCTGGCTTCGGCGGCGAGCTTGCGTAATTCGGTGACGTCGCGCACGCACAGCATCAGGCGCTGGATCACGTCGTTTTCATCGGTAATCGCCGACCAGCTCAGGTCGAGAATCTTCACGCGACCGTCCGGCATGCGTTTGGAAATTTCGCCGACCAGCAGATGTTGATTGAACGCGAAGTTGATGCAATCTTCGCCGAGACACGCATGCGCTGCGGCGTCGACTTGAGAGAGCGCGTCCGAACCGAGATCGGTATCCGCGAACACCAGATCCATCAGGCCGCGCCCGGCAATATCCTTCGTTTCGAAGATGTCTTCCAGATATGCCGAGTACTCGGAGTGGATCACGGCGCCGTCGATCACGGTCAGAATGCCTTGCTGCATGTTTTGCAACATCGCCTGAATGTCGGCGGTTTTCTGCTTGAGTTGCGCCGAGCTTTCCTGGATCTTTTCGATCATGCCGTTGAAGGCGACGATCGAATGGCCGATCTCGTCGAGCCGTCCCACCGGCACGCGCCGCGTGAAGTCCTGGCTCGAAGCGATCTCGCTCATCATCGCCTGCATGCGGCTGAGCGGGCGCGTGATCTGCCGGTAGAGCAGCGAGCCGATGAATGTCAGCAGAATGATCGCGATGCCCGTGACGACGGCGATGGCCGTGGTCGTAGTCGAAAGCGTGGTGTTCAGCGTGCTGATTGCCTCGTCTTTCTCGCGGTTCTTCTCGACGCGCAAGGTCTCGACAATCCCTTCGAGTTCATCGCGATACTGCGCGACGTTGGCGAACAGATACGCCTGCGCGAGTTCGTTCTTGCCGTCGGCCTTCATTTTGGCCGTCTCGGCAATCGCGGAAAAATAGTTCTCGAGACTGTCGTTGGCCTGCGAAACGAGACCCTTCTGAGCGTGGCTCGCGGCATCTTCCGCTTGCAACGCGAGCGCCTGCTGCAGCGCGGCGCGCTTCTTCTTCAGTTCGTCCTGCGCCTGCGCGACCATGTTGGCGTCGGGCGCGTACACCAGCGTCATCGTGGCGAGCTGCACGTCCTTGACTTGCGACACGAGGTCGGCGGAAGCAAGCGCGCTGGGCACGACGCCTTCCGTAACCTTGCGCACCTCGGCGGCGCTGCCGCGTGTCTGGTAGACGGCGTAACCGCCAATCGCCGATAACGCGACGAACATCAAAACGACCAATAACGTGATGCGATGACGAATAGTCATGTGAACCCCCCGGGGTCTGGCCTTCGCGCCAGCCCTCGTTGGGAGCAGCGCGTTTTATGCGAAATTTTGGTCTGACTTGCAGCGCTGCGGAGTATTGCGCAGGCATGTTACTAAGCGATGACTGAAGACTTTTTTAAAGCGTATTCAACGCTCTAAATTAATGGCTAAAGTTTCCGCGTAAAGCGCCGTTAATTAATATCTTTTTTGATTTTGGTTCTTGTCACCATTTCAACAAACTGCGCATCCAGACTAAAGCTCCGTTCGACATCACGGAGCCAAATGATGAATGTAAGCGTGCGCAGCTATCTGTCCCCGACCCTCGTCCTGCTCGCTTTCGATTGGCCCGAAGGCGGCACGCGCGAAGACTTCCTGGGTTTCGCCATCAAACGGACGCCGGGCTTTCTCGCCGCCGACGGACACGAACGCGAAGCCAGCAGCTGGCTGCCCAACCGGCTGACCTTCAAAGGCGTGGTGCCTGACACGCAGAAAGACGCGCCCACGAATGAAGCGCCCATTCAGAAATTCATGTGGTGGGATGCGCGAATCGACGAAGCGGATCGGGAGAAGTCGTTCACGTATCTCGTCTATCCAGTGGTCGGCGCGCCGGAGGCGCCGCAATTGCTCGACGCGCAGAAAGGCGAATGCAAGCTGACCCTGCCCGCACATACGGAAGCGAACATCGGCTCGTGGTTCAACCGCGCCGTGGTCAGTTCGCAGGCATTCGCGCGCAAAGTCGCGGCGCTGCATCTGGCGCCGAATGCGGCGCCGTCACCGGAGCAAGCGTTGCGCCTGCGCACATGGCTCGCGAACGATCTGCAGGAAGTTTTCGCGCTCACGCTCGGTCATGCGCATCGCGCGGCGTCGGCGGTGTATCACCTGACCGATCCGCTCTGGGCGATTCCCGCCTTCGAGGCCTTCGGCAAGAAGCAGGGCAAAGCATCGCTCGCCATCGTTTACGACTCGCACAAAGTCTCGCAGAAGGGCAAGCCGCCGGCGCCGTCGCCGAATCAGCCCGCAGTCGATCAACTTGCCGATGTCGCCACCTTCGCGCCGCGCGACAAGACGCACATCATGCATGACAAGTTCATCGTGGTGGACAACGGCAACGGCGAGGCGTCGCCGGCTCGGGTACTGACGGGCTCGGCCAACTTCACCACCGAAGGCATCACGGAGCAGGCCAATGTGCTCCATCTGTTCGATTCGCCGGAATTGGCCGCGCTGTATAGCGAACGCGCCAAGGCGCTCGCCGGCAATCCGAGCATTGCCGCGACGGCCAAGCTCACGCCTGGCTGGTCCGACTCGATTGCGATCGGCAGCGCGAAAGTGCGGGTCTGTTTTTCGCCGGAAGCAAACGACTCGCGTTTGCAGATCGACACGATCGTCGACGCCATCAACAAGGCGAAACACTCGGTGGTGTTCTGCCTCTTCATGCCGACCGACGCGCCGCTGCGCGATGCCTGTTTCGCGGCCGGCGACAAAGGCCGGATGATGTTCGGCCTGGTCAACCACATCAGCCCGACGTCGGCGCAGGCAGCGGAGGACGCGGAGAAGAACGGACAGATCGTCTCGACGACCGCGCTCGCCAACATGGAGCTATATCACCGCGGCCGCGACAAGCACGACGTGATCGACGCGGAGTATTTTTCACCGGCGACCGTGCCGGCAGGCTTCGAACCCGAGTTGCGCCTTTTTCCAGGCGAACACGCGCCGAGCTACGCGCCGGTCATCATTCACCACAAGTTTCTCGTCATCGATGCGGAGGGTCCGAATCCCGTCGTCTACACAGGCTCAGCAAATATGAGCAACAACTCGGAACATTTCAACGACGAGAACCTGCTGGAGATTCGCGACCGCCGCATCGCCGGCACGTATCTCGCGGAATTTCTACGGCTCTACGAACACTATCGGGCGCGCGCGTTGGCGATACGGCAAAAGAACGACGGCACGCATGAGCGATTGATGCTGGCGCCGGACGGGTCGTGGGCGAAGAAGTATTTCGTTGCGGACAGTCCGGAAGACAAAGCGCGTGTGGCGCTCGCGCACGGCGGCGATTAAACCGCTTGTGGGCGAATGCAAGGTGGTCGAAGCACCGTCAGCGAATCGGCGGAAGATGCTTCGACGCCTCGCGCAAGGTGAGCGGCGAGACGAGCTCTCGCGACGCCGATAAAAAATCGCTCACCGCCTTGGGCGCATGCCATGCGTAATCCCGCAGTGCCCAACCGATCGCCTTGCGGATAAAGAAGTCTTTTTCCGCAGCCAGCGAACGCGCGTAGCCGAACAGGCGATCTTCGTCGGTATGCCCGCGCCAGCCGAGTTGATGAATCATCGCGATGCGGCGCACCCACATGGATTCGTGCAGAAGCGCCGCATCCATTGCGGCCTGAACTTGCGCTTGCGGCGTCTGGATTCGCGCCGCTTTCAGCACGTGACCGACCACCGCCGCGAGGGGGTCGATCGAATCCCACCACGAAGCATTCTGAGCGATGGTCAGCAAATGCGCGATGTCAGTGACGGCAAGTGTTTTGCAGTTGCGCGCCAGCAGATCGGTCGCGACGTACTGGTATTCGCGCGCCGGCATCGTCCATAAGCGATTGGCACACGCCAGCAAGTGATCGGCGTTCTCCACCGGCAGCCGCTTGAAAACCGGCGTTACCGCTTGGCGCCGCAGCGGCGTCGGCACACCGATAAAGTTGAACTGGTGACGCATATAGGCGCGCATGGCGAGCGCGCGCTCCGCGTCCGCATGGGGAGCAAGCGCCGCCTTGATTTCCTTGACGAAGGCGTTGAGCGTCATTGAGGAAAATGCTCGACGTGACCTTCGCCGCGCCGGCTGACGTCGTGCTCGTGCTTCACGCGCATGGTGATCTCCAGCAGGGTTGGACGTCCATTGAATGGAAGCGTCGAATAGACGTGGATCGAATCGTAGTTTGCTGGGAAATGAGCGTCAAGGTCACGGAAAACACTGTTCAATGGTCCTGGACTTCTGCTCCCGAATTCCCTCACCTTTAGATTTAAAGTGCGCACACAGGTAGCGGTATTCTCACCTCGCCGGCTCCCGAATCTTCTCACCTGTACGCTTTCAGCCCTGCTCCCAACCTCCGCCCAAGACCTTGTACAAAGTCACGAGATTGGCTTGCCGCGACAGCGTATCCGTCGCGAGTTGCTGTTGCGCGGTGTAGAGCGTGCGCTGCGCATCGAGGAACGTCAGAAAGCTATCGGTGCCCGCCTTGTAACGCGCTTCGGCCAACGTGTAGTACCGCTGCGAGGACGCCACGTATTCGCGATCCGCCTGCACCTGATCGACATAAGTGGCGCGCGCCGTCAGCGCATTCGAAACCTCCTTGAACGCCGTCTGGATCGTGCTTTCATAGTCGGCGACCTCGATCTGCTTCTCGATCTTCGCGACATCGAGCGATGCCTTGTTGCTGCCGTAATCGAAGATCGGCATCGACACGCTCGGCGCAAATGCCCACGCTCCGGTGCCGGCCTTGAACAGGCTCGAGAGTGTCGAACTCGACGTGCCGGCCGTCGCGGTCAGCTCGATCTTCGGAAAAAACGCGGCGCGCGCGGCGCCAATGTTCGCATTCGCCGCTTTTAACGCGTGCTCCGCCTGCACGATGTCAGGACGACGGGTGAGCAGCAGCGACGGCACGCCCGCACCGATGTCGGCGAACATCGACTCGTCGTCGAATGAGCGGGCGGGCGGCAGGTCATCTGGAATCGGCGCGCCGAGCACAGCGATCAGGTTGTTGCGGTCCTGCGCGACAGCGCGACGGTAAGACGCAAGACTCGCCTTCGCGCTCGCCAACGAGTTCTCGGCCTGTTGCACGTCGAGCAGAGAAGAATTGCCCAACTCCTGGACGCGCTTCGTCACGTCGTAGGTCGACTGATCCGCCTTGACCGTGTCTTCGGTCAACTGCAACAGACGTTCATCGGACAGCAAGGTCAGATAGTCGGTCGCCACCGTCGCGATCAGACTGATCTGCGTGCTTTGCCGCGATGCATCCGTTGCGAGATAGTTTTCCAGCGCCTGACGCTTCAGGCTTCGCAGGCGTCCAAAGAAATCGATTTCCCACGACGTCGTGCCGACGTTGAGGTCGCTGGCGCTGCTCGTCACGCCTTGGGTCCGCTCACGGGTCACGCTGCCGCTCGCGCTGATCGACGGCGCGAGCGCGGCGCGCGTGATGCGGTATTGCGCCTCGTATTCGGCGACGTTCAACGCCGCCACGCGCAAGTCGCGGTTGTTCGCGAGCGCGATTTCGATCAATCGTTGCAGGCGTTCGTCGCAAAAGAAACTGCGCCATGCAGTATCGACGGCAAGCGGCGATGTGGCGGCCGTAGCGCTCGCGCTGTTTGCAGCCGTGCTCGTGCTCGTGCTCGTGCTCGTGCTTTCGTAAGCATCGCCTTGCGGATACGCCACCGCCACCGGCGCTGCCGGCCGATCATAGTGCGGATCGAGCGTGCAGCCCGCGAGCACGGCGAGCGCAAACGCCACTGCACCGGCACCGAGTTTGAGTCTCATCATTCAACACCTTCCTGTTGCTTGGGGTCGCCGTGTTCGCCGAACAGGCGTCGCACGACGACGAAGAACACCGGCACGAAGAAAATCGCGAGGAGCGTCGCGGCGATCATGCCGCCCATCACACCGGTGCCGATTGCATGACGGCTCGCAGAACCGGCGCCGCTGCTGATCACGAGCGGCAAGACGCCGAATATGAACGCGAGCGACGTCATCAGAATCGGCCGCAGCCGCAGCCTGGCGGCTTCGACGATGGCTTCGATCAGTCCATGGCCCTGCGCTTGCAGATCCTTGGCGAATTCGACAATCAGGATCGCGTTCTTGGTGGACAGACCAATGGTCGCGAGCAGGCCGACCTTGAAGTAAATGTCGTCGGAGAGCCCGCGGATATGCGCGCCCAGCACCGCGCCGAGCACGCCGAGCGGCACCACCAGAATCACCGCGATCGGAATGGACCAGCTTTCGTACAGTCCGGCGAGACAGAGGAACACGACGATCAACGAGATCGCGTACAGATAGATCGCCTGAGAGCCGGCGATGCGCTCCTGGTACGATTGTCCAGTCCAGTCGATGCCGTAGCCCGCGGGCAGTTTCTTGACCAGCGCGTCAACGGCGTCCATTGCCTGGCCCGTGCTGGTATTCGCACCGGTTTGCGCGGTGATTTCCATCGCCAGCGTGCGGTTGAAGCGCTCGATCTGCGGCGGCCCAAAGGTCCATTTGCCGGTGGCGAAGGCGGAGAAGGGCACCATCTCGCCGTCGTAGCCGCTGGTGGTCGTGGTGCTCGTACTGCTCGTTGTGGTGGCCGCACTGGTACTTGTGCTCGTCGAAGCGGTGCCCGACCGCACATACCATCGGCCGATGTCCGACGGCATCATCCGGTACGGCGCGTCGGCCTGCACGTAGACCTTTTGAATCCGCCCCGTATCGACATAGTTGTTCACATACGACGAGCCGAACGCGGTCTGCAACGTGTCGTTCACATCGGCAATGGAAAGTCCGAGGGCGCTCGCCTTCTCACGGTCGATGTCGACATGGAACTGCGGCGTGTCGTCGAGACCGCCGGGGCGCATGCCGGACAGCGCGCTGTCTTTGGCTGCGAGCGCGAGCAGTTGCTGGCGCGCGGCCATCAGCTTGTCGTGACCTTGGCCCGCGCGATCTTCCAGTTCGAAGTCGAGGCCGCTCTGCGTGCCGAGTTCCTGAATGGCTGGCGGATTGAGCGCGAAAATCTGCGCGTCGCGCGTGGCCGCGAAGTGCATGTTGGCGTGCTGGATGAGCGCCGCCGCCGAGCTGTCTTTGCCGCGCCGGGTGCTCCAGTCCTTGAGCCGGACGAAGGTCAACGCGTTGTTCTGTCCGGAGCCGTTGAAGCTGAAACCCGTCAGCGCGATGATCTTGTCGACCTGCGGAAGCCCGAGATAATAAGCTTCGACCTTTTTCACGGTCTCCAGCGTCTGCGCGGCCGGCGTGCCGACGGGCGTGGAAATCGACGTGATGATGATCCCCTGATCCTCGTCCGGCAAGTACGACGACGGCAGCTTCATGAAGAGCAACGCCACGACGCCCGCGATCAATACGTAGATCACCATGTAGCGGATCGGATTGCCGATCACACGCGAGACCGCCGAGTCGTAGCGATCGGTGCCGCGCGCAAGCACGCGGTTGAACCAGCCGAACACGCCACGCTTCGCGTGATGCTCGACGTCCGCGCGCCGCAGCAAGGTCGCGCACAACGCCGGCGTGAGTGTGAGCGCGAGGAACACCGAGAGAAGCATCGCCGCGACGATCGTCACGGAGAACTGCCGGTAGATCGCGCCGGTCGAGCCCGAGAAGAAAGCCATCGGAATGAACACGGCGATCAAGACCGTCGTGATACCGACCAGCGCGCCGGTGATCTGCTTCATCGCCTTGCGCGTGGCTTCGACGGGCGACAGTCCTTCTTCGGCGATCAACCGCTCGACGTTTTCGACAACCACGATGGCGTCGTCCACCAGCAGGCCGATCGCCAGCACGAGCCCGAACATCGACAGCACGTTGATCGAAAAGCCGACCGCCGACATCACCGCGAACGTGCCGAGCAAAGCGACCGGCACGACAATGGTCGGAATCAGCGTCGCGCGCAGGTTCTGCAAAAACACGTACATCACGACGAACACCAGCATGACCGCTTCGACCAGTGTCTTCACGACCTCTTCGATCGAGATCTTCACGAACGGCGTGGTGTCGTATGGATAATCGACCACCACGTTGCGCGGCAACTGCCCGCTCATTTCGTCGAGCTTCGCACGCACGGCCTTCGCCACGCTCATGGCATTCGCGCCGCTCGCGAGCTTGACCGCGAGCGATGCGGCCGGCTTGCCGTTCAGGCGCGAGTCGGTACTGTAGTCGTCGCCGCCCACCTCGACGCGCGCGACGTCCTTGAGCATGACCTTCGAGCCGTCGCTATTCACACGCAACAGAATCGCGCCGAACTGCGCGGGCGTAGTGAGCAGGCTCGACGCGGAAACCGTCGCGTTGATGGCCTGCGCTTTCGTGGAAGGCAAGCCGCCAATCTGGCCCACCGAGAGTTGCACGTTCTGATTCGTGATCGCGGTGGTCACGTCGGCCGTGGTCAGTCCGACTGCCTGCAACTTCACCGGGTCGAGCCAGATGCGCATGGCGTGTTGCGCGCCGAACAGCGTGACGTCGCCCACGCCGTCGATCTGCGTGAGCGGGTCCTCGATTTGCGTCGCGATGATATTGCCGAGATCGATGGAATTCATGCTGCCGTCCGTCGACGACAAGGACACGATCATCAGGAAAGCGTTGGCCGCTTTCGCGACCTGCACGCCTTGCTCCTGAACCGTCTCCGGCAGCGACGAACTGGCCTGCTCGACCTTGTTCTGCACCTGCACCTGAGCAATGTCTGCCTTGGTGCCCTGCTGAAACGTCAGCGTGATACGCGCTTGTCCCGACGAACTGCTGGTGGACGACATGTAGAGCAGATGGTCGATGCCGCTCAGCTTCTGCTCGATCACCTGCGTGACGGTAGTGGCGATCGTTTCCGCCGAGGCGCCGGGATAGGTGGCGGTGATCTGCACGGAGACCGGCGCCACGCTCGGATACTGTTCGACGGGAAGCGTCCCGATGGAAGCGCCGCCAATCATCATGATGACGATGGCGATGACCCACGCGAGAATCGGTCGGTTGATAAAAAATCCTGCCATGAGAATCTCGCTTTAACTATGTGCTGCCGACGTGTTGTCCGCGGTGGCGGGCGTACCCGATTTGCCCGATGTGCCGGGACTTTCGACCGGCTTGACGACCGCGCCCGCGCGCGCGTTCTGCGAGCCCGCGACGATCACGCGATCGCCCGCCTTGAGGCCGCTCGTGACGAGCCAGTCGCTGCCTGACGCGGTGTCGGCGGTCACGGCGGTTTGCGCGACCTTGTTGTCGGCGCCGACGGTGAGCACACTGGCCGAGCCGTCCGACGCACGCGAAACCGCGAGTTGCGGCACCGTGATCGCCTGCTGATTCACGCCTTCTTCGAGTCGCGCGCGCACGAACATGCCGGGCAGCAACACGCCGTCGGGATTCGGAAACACGCAGCGCAAGGTCACCGAACCGGTGGTGGCATCGACGGTGATATCGGAGAACAGCAGCTTGCCGGGTTGCGCATACGTGCTGCCGTCTTCCATCACCAGATGAACGACGGCGCCGTCCGTTCCCGACTGCTGCAATTGCCCGCTCGCGAATTCCTTCTGCAAGCGCAGCCAGTCCGCGGAAGAGCGCGTGACGTCGAGATACATTTCCGTGGTTGCTTGCACGGTTGCGAGCGCGGTGGTCTGTTCGGCAGTCACGAGCGCGCCTTCGGTCACGCTCGATTTGCCGATGCGGCCCGCAATCGGCGCCACCACCTTCGTGTAGCCGAGGTTGATCGCCGCGGTCTTTAACGCAGCGCGATCGGCGACCACGTCGGCTTTTGCTTCGTCCAATGCGGCGACGGCGTCGTCGTAGTCCTGGCGACTCACGCCCTGGATCTTCGAGAGCTCGGCATAGCGCGCGGCCTTGGTCTGTGCGGCGCTGGCCGTCGCCACTGCTTTGGCCAGCGTGCCGACTGCCTGGTCATAAGTGGCTTGATAACTGGACGCGTCGATCTGATACAGCACGGCACCGGCCGCGACTTGCGAGCCCTCGGTGAACAGGCGCTTTCTGACGATGCCTTCAACCTGCGGCCTGACTTCGGCGACGCGAATCGCCGAGAGCCGCCCGGACAATTCCGTGCTCGACACGACGGCATGCGGCGTGATCGTTTCTACGCTGACTTCGGGAACCGACTGCATCGGCCCGTGAGACGCCTGTTCGCCGCAACCCGATAACATGAAAGTAGCGGCGGCAACGGCCGCGGCAAGAAGCGTGAACGCCGGCGCGCGCCGCGACGGTTCGACCACGATGGAGAGAGTGGGCATGCTGTGAGCATCCTTCGACTGGATTCGACCAAGGGCCGCCCGGCATGCGCCGTTCGCTCGCGAAGAGCCCACGCAGCGCCGCGCCGGCGGCAAGATGGGGCCCAGCATAGAGAGCAGCGTCTTACGGCGGCTTAGAAAGGGATTACGACGTGTAACGCGGTGAGGAGTCATCGCGTGGAGGGGCGTGAAGGGACGCGATAGTTCGCGCAGGCCACTCGAACTGGCGCCGCTGCCGTAATAAACTGTAAGCACGGTTAAGAACCCGAAACCGCCGGCGCCGCGCGATTCGATATATTTCGACGAGTGACAGGCGCGCGCAAACGCCGTCAGTCAAATGTCCTCATCGATCAGGGCCCAGCCATGTCAGACACGCCCATCCAGGTTTTACTGGTCGACGACGACGCCGACCTCCGCGACCTGCTCCGAACCTTCTTCCAGCAACGCGGCATCGAGATGTCCGTGCTGCACGACGCCAATCATCTGGCTCGCCGGCTCGAACGCGAGCGGCCGTCCATCATCGTGCTCGATCTGATGATGCCGGGCATCGACGGACTCAGCGCTCTCAAGCAATTGCGCGCCAACGGCGACACGATTCCCGTGATCATGCTGACCGCGCGCGCCGACGACGTGGATCGCGTGGTCGGTCTCGAACTCGGCGCCGACGACTATCTCGGCAAACCGTTCATGCCGCAGGAATTGCTCGCACGCATTCATGCCGTGCTGCGCCGGCATGCGCAACCGGCGCCTGCCGCGACGACGCCGGTCGAGAAGCGCGAGGCGCTGCGCTTCGGCCGCTTCCGGCTCGATTTCGCGAGCCGTACGCTGTTTCGCGACGACGAGCCGCTCAAGCTGACCGGTAGTGAATATGCGTTGCTTGAAGTGCTCGCCCTGTATCCCATGGAAACACTGTCGCGCTCGAAGCTCGTCGATCTGCTGCACGGCCCGTATTCGGAAGTGACCGAACGCGGTATCGACGTGCCGGTGTGGCGCCTGCGCCGTCTGCTCGAAGAGGATCCGGCCAATCCGCGCCTGATTCAGACCATACGCGGCACCGGCTACATGTTCGTGCCTGGCGGCAGTGACGATGACCAATCCCTTTAACACACTGTTTGGCCGGCTCTCCTTGATGACGGTGAGCCTGATCGTGCTGGTGCACATCACCGCCCTGCTGCTCGTGGACCGTGAGCGCGGGCAGATCGATACGAGTCATGCGCGGCAGGCGCTGCTTCTGGCTGTCCAGGCCGAACACGACGGCGCACTGGCCGCGTCGCACGTTTCGGCGATACTCGGCGTGTCGTATGTCAAGGCGGGCGACGCAATCGCGGCGGGCTGTCCCGCGCCATGCGAGAACACGTCGGGTCCATTCGAACGGGACCTGCGCGCGAAGTTGCCGCCGGGCAGCCAGGTGGTGGCCGACGCCGATGACGGCACGGTGTGGGTGCACTACGCGGGCTACTCGGACTGGCTCAAACTGCAGAATTCGATGCTGCCGCCACGGCGCTTTCTCGGCGCATCGGCAACCATGCTGGTGCTTGCCGTGATCATCGCATTGGTCGGCGCCTGGCATTTGCAGCGGCCATTGCATCGGCTTGCGCTTGCGGCGCGCGAATTCCGCATCGGCCATCGCGCGCCGGTCGTCGAGGCGAGCGGTCCGCGCGAGTTGAAGGAATTGATCGGCGACTTCAATCAGATGGTGCATGAGCTTGCGCAGGCCGACCAGGAACGCGCGGTGATGCTCGCCGGCGTGGCGCACGATCTGCGCGCGCCGATCACGCGCATGCAGGTGCGCGCGGATCTGCTGCCCGACGAGGCGAACCGTCGCGGCTTTTTGCGCGACGCGGAGTCGTTGTCGCGCATCGTCACGCAGTTTCTGGATTTCGCGCGCGAGACCGCGGATACGTCGCCGCGCACTAACGTCGACGCGCATTGCCGCCGGCATTATGGCGACAGTCTCGCCGACGATGCACTCGTGCGTCTGAACCTGCACGCCGGCGACGGCTTCGAGTTGCCGCTCGTCGACCTGGACCGGATTCTGACGAACCTGATCGAGAACGCACTCACCTATGGCGAACCGCCGGCGGAAATCTCGACGTCACGGCATAACGGCCGCTTCACGCTAGAGGTGCGCGATCACGGCGGCGGCATTCCCGGCGGTCAGCTCGACCGCGCGCTGCAACCCTTCGTGCGACTCGACGAAGCACGGAGCGGCGATGCGCATTGCGGCTTGGGCCTCGCGATCGTTCGGCGTCTGGTGCGCTATAACAGCGGCGCTTTTCATGCGGATAACGCGGCCGACGGCGGGTTCGTGGTGTCGATGACGTTTCCGGCGTAGTTGCTCTCGTGATTGCGTAGATAAGCTGTTCGCACGATTGCCGCGCGTGAACTCACGCGCGGCGCGTATCGGTCAGGATTGAACGACGTTGCCGGGAACGACGATCGCACCGTGAGGCCCATCGCCCCCACCGGGGCCACCGCCGCCGGGACCACCGTGACCCGGACCGCCGCCGCCCCAACCCGGAGGCGGTCCCCACCAGCATCCGCTCAAGGTTGCGCTCAAGGCGGCTAGCGTCGCAATTGCCAATAACTTCTTCATGCTTTCTCCCTTCGATAAGTCTATGGTCACGTCACGTCGTCGTCCGTATCTGGAGTGGCGACGTTGCGTGTCATGCGCAACTTATCAACCGGCGAAAGATCATGTTTTACGAAGCCGTTACAAGCTCGGTGGTGAATGGCGCTTGCAGCGAAACTCATGAGCGCGTGTGTGGCCCGATGGCGCAGGCGACGTGACTTTTTTCAGCGTTGCGCGGGCGAGCTGATGCGTTCACGCTTTGTTTGTATATGGAAGAGGATGTAAGCAGATGGGCGGCGCCGGCACTGCGTCGATGCCCTTCGAGGTGAGGTGCTTGGGCGCTTGATGCTTCACCGTCGGCGCTATGAATCGAACTCCCTGGAAATCCTCACCTTATCTTCGGTGCGAATTCAACGCGGCGATGACTCACCTCCTGGAATCGCTCACCTTTGCCGGGTTGTCTCATGAAACGGCTCACCTTGACGTCTTTTTTTTGACTATGGTGCGGCTCCCGCTCCTGGAACTGCTCACCTCTCAGCAAGTTTGAGCTGTCTGTCTCCTGGAAAGCTTCACCGTTGAACGTAATGAAGTAACCTCCTGGAATTCCTCACCTTTGATCGTGGTGGTGCCGTCTCCTGGAATTCCTCACCATTCACCGGTGTGGCGCTATCTCCTGGAAATCCTCACCATCCTGGAACGGCTCACCTCAACGAGCGACCCTATCGGCAAGCCAGACGACTGCTTTTATTGCGGCGTCGAGTGCTTCTTCCTTCGAAGCAAACACGGCACCCGAATAGTATTGGACCGGCGTCCAGGCTCCGCCGTCTTCAACATCGCGGCGAAACTCTTCAAATCCGTAGGTGCTGTCTGAACGCAGGAACAGATCCACGCACCGGTTGTGCTCATCGTTTTCGATGCTGTCGAACACCAGCGAAGACTTGTCGATACGTGATGACATTTCGAATCTCCACTCGCAGACCGGATTCACACTTTGTCGTTGTCACGACTTAACCGTCGGGATGCTATCACCGCAGGCGACTCCCTGTTTTCGGCCACCGGCAAACCATTCGTAATCGGCTTTTTAAGTGCCGGGATGCCCGGAATCCCGCCATGGGCCGCGTCTCGTCCCATTGTTCGGTTTGTGGCAACTGTGATTTCAACCTATCGGCATAGAAAAAAGATAGGCGCCGACTAAACTGCATTTTGTCAGCAACGCGCGTCTCACCCGATTCGCGGTGCTTCTAAAAAATCGCATTGGAGGTTCATCATGAAAAGCAAACTTCTCGCAGCCTTGCTCGTCGCAGCCACTACTGCTTTCGCTGCTCCCGCATTTGCTAGCGGCTACGGGCCGGCACCTTCGTATCGTCCGTCGGTCGGCGCCCCCGCTTCGCAGCGCGGCCAAAGCGCGCAAACCGTCGCAGCAGAACGCAACGACGCAGTCGGTTCAGTCAATAGTTCGTACGGTGGCGTCGTAACGTCGTCCTCGGAATCCGGCAGCCGTCAACCGGACCAGTCGTTCGGTCGCGTGTACGCAGGTCACTAATCTGAAGTCGTGTGCGTACCAGGGCTGTAACGAGGTGTCGAAATGTTGAAGATTATCGAAAGTGCAGCGGTTCTGGGTGCGCTGATGCTGTATCTGGTGCCCGCAATGATTGCGGACGCCAGAGAACGGAAAGACGCCTTTGCGGTGACCATGGTGAACATCCTGCTCGGATGGACGGTGATCGGTTGGTTCGCGGCGCTGATCTGGGCGCGGCATCCAGTGAGCGATCGCCGTCTGAAGCACTTCGCGATGCGGGCGCAACGCGCGGTCGCGCGAATCACTATCGATACAATCGTCGCTCGCGCTGAATGCCGTGGTAGTTCGATTCCGGCGTTCAATCCGCGTGTGGTGCCGATCGTTGCGCGCATTGCGGCGCGTAGTAGTCGGCGGAAGGTTTAGCTCGGGCTGCTGGTTGCGTGGCGTCTTCGGATGACCGCAAGCTATCGCGGTATCGATAGTTCGGTTAGAACTTCACCTTCAACTGAAAGCCGATCGTGAACGGAAGATCATCTGACGGAATCGGCGGAATCACAATGAAGTTCGCGCCCACGCGCTTGTACTCGACCATGACGATAGGCGCGACCACCGGCCCGACCGTGTGGTTGCGGCCCAAGCCCCAGTTGCCGTAGTTATAGCCCGAGATAATCCCGCCGATGGCCGCGATCCGCACAATGCCCCAGTGCGCGAATTCCGGCGCCCATACCCCGCCACCGTAATATGAAGGCCGGCGCAACGAGTTGCGAAAGCCGCCGGCAGTCAACGCCCATTGGTTATTGAGCCAGCATTCGACGCCGAGGCCCGGGTTGAACTGCTCGAAGTGCGTGTTCGGGTCGGGGTTGATGTGATATGAACCCAGCATGGCGTCGACCCATATGCCGCCCTCGCACCAGTCGCCGGCATGCGCGGCGGTGGCAGCGGCGAAGCTGGCAATGAGCGCTACTGCGGTACGTCGAATGTTCTTGTTGATCTGCCGAAAATGCATGTCCTCTCCGCCACCGGTCGAGCGCCGGCGTCATCTATGTTCTGGGTATGCCTGCTTGCCGTCCGTCGCGCACTGTACCTCAAGCCGCACACACGATGTTGAGGACACGCTCGGGCGCGCGGGCACAAGACGTGCCCGGTAGCGCAGACACAACAGTAACGGAGAACCGATGGCAGAGCGGTGAACGCGCCTCACGCGTTCACCCGCCGAAGGTCAAAGGCCGAGATCGGACAGGCTCGGATGGTCGTCAGGGCGGCGGCCGAGCGGCCAGTGATAAAGACGGTCGGCTTCGCGAATCGGCATATCGTTGATGCTCGCGTGACGGCGCGCCATCAGTCCATGTTCGTCGAATTCCCAGTTCTCGTTGCCGTACGAGCGGAACCAGTTGTTCGAATCGTCGTGCCATTCATAGGCAAAACGCACGGCGATGCGGTTATCGGTGAACGCCCACAGTTCCTTGATCAAACGGTAATCGAGTTCTCTCGCCCACTTGCGGCGCAACAAGCCGACAATCTCCGCGCGACCATTCGTGAATTCGGCGCGGTTGCGCCATACGCTATCCACCGTGTAAGCGAGCGACACGCGCTCGGGGTCGCGGGTATTCCAGCCGTCTTCAGCGGCACGCACTTTCTGGATCGCGGTTTCGCGTGTGAAGGGCGGCAGAGGCGGGCGGGTTTCAATCGAGTCGGCCATGATGGTTCCTCAGTCAGGTTGCGGTTCGCCGGAACGGCGGTCGTTTGCTTGGCGGTATGCCTGGCTCGTCCGCGCACTCCGCGTCGAGCAGGACTTGGGCTGCGGTCTGCGCGTCGAGGGCGGCATCGGGCTCGCCGCTCACCAAAGCCACGGCAATGGCACCGTCGAGCAGGATCAGCCATTGACGCGACAGGCGCGCCGCGCGGCGAGCGTCGATGTCCGACTCCGCCGCGAATGCATCGCATTCGGTTCGCACGAACGCCAGCAGGCGTTCCTTGTGATGGCGCGCGACGATCCGGATCGGGTCGTCCGCGGAGGCGATCTCACCGGACGCGTTCAGAAACGCGCAACCGTGAAAATCCTCCGATGCAAACCATTCGCGCAGCACTTCGAACATGCCGAGCAGGCGTTTCTTCGCCGTCTTGCCATGCCGCTGCGTGCCCGCGATAAACCAGTTCATCCAGCGCTCATCACGCCGGTCGAGCGCGGCCGCCACGAGCGCATCTTTCGATTCGAAATGCGTGTAAAAGCTTTTGCGCGCCGTGCCGGACTGCTTGACGATGGCGTCCACGCCCGTTGCGTGAATGCCGCCGGCGTAGATCAGCGCCTCAGCCGCGTCCAGCAGGCGCTCGCGCGCGCTGCCGGGAGTGACTGATTCAATGTGTGTTTCGGTAGCCATGGACGAAGGGTAGAACGATCATTCTCCTTCGTCAAGTCTTTTGCGTTTTTGCAGGCAGGACGCGCGAACTGCTATCTTGTGCACGATCGGTCAACGGGAACCAACTTCATGAGCACACTGACTCTCTGCGCCACGTTAGCGCGCGCCTTGCTCAGCGCAACGCTATTGACGGCGGTGGCCTGCACGCCTGTGCAAGTGCTTACGCACACGGTCAGCCAGAACGAAACGCGCGTGCCGCCCGGCCGCTACGAAATCGATCCGGATCACTGCAGCATTACCTTCGACATCGATCACTTCAAGTATTCACGCTTCACGGCGCGCTTCGATCGCAAGAAGGGAGAACTCGACTGGAACGAAGGCGGTCTCGACAAGAGCACGGCATCGGTGACAATCGACGCCGCAAGCATCGATACGAATGTGCCGTTGCTGGACAAGATGGTGAAGAGCGCCAACATGCTCGACGTGGAGCGCTATCCGGAGATTCGCTTCGTCAGCACGCGTTTTGAGCGCACGGGCGAATCGCGCGGCACGTTGACTGGCGATCTGACGATTCGCGGCGTCACGCAACCGGTCACGCTCGACGTCACCTTCAACGGTTTTGCTCCCGATCCGCTCACGAAAAAAGACACGCTCGGCTTTTCCGCCGAGGGTCATTTCAGCCGCGCGAAGTTCGGTTTGGCGACGTGGTATCCGGCCGTCGGCGATGATATTCATGTGCGCGTTCAGGCCGAATTCGTCAAAACGCCCACAGGCGGTTGAGCGCGGTGCGGGCGTTTTGAACCAGGCGTTTTGCGCTGTGCGCGCGCTGCTACGATAGCGCGCGTCAAAGCAGATTCACCACGTGTTAATTCACGCGGCGGTCCAGTCGAGAATGACCTTGCCACTCGCGCCTGAGAGCATCGTGGCGAACGCTTCCTGATAGTCGTCGACCTTGAAATGGTGCGTGAGGATCGGCGAGAGATCCAGGCCGCTTTGCAGCATCGCGACCATCTTGTACCAGGTCTCGAACATCTCGCGCCCATAAATGCCCTTGATTTCGAGGCCTTTGAAGATCACCTGGGTCCAGTCGATCGCGGTCTGCGCGGGCGGAATGCCGAGCAGCGCAATCTTGCCGCCGTGGTTCATTGCTTCGAGCATGCTGGTGAACGCGCTCGGCACACCTGACATTTCCAGCCCGACGTCGAAACCTTCGGCCATGTGCAGATCCGCCATCACGTCGCGCAACGATTCGCGCGAGACATTGACTGCGCGCGTCGCGCCCATCTTGCGCGCGAGTTCGAGGCGATAGTCGTTGACGTCGGTGATGACGACATTGCGCGCGCCCACGTGTTTCGCGATCGCCACCGCCATGATGCCGATGGGTCCGGCGCCGGTAATCAGCACGTCCTCGCCGACCAGATTGAACGACAGCGCAGTGTGCGTGGCGTTGCCGAACGGATCGAAAATCGCGGCGAGGTCGTCGGAAATCTCGGGCGGAATCTTGAAGGCGTTGAAGGCCGGAATCACCAGATACTCGGCAAACGCACCTTCGCGATTCACGCCGACACCCACCGTATTGCGGCACAAATGCCGGCGGCCCGCGCGACAATTGCGGCAGAAACCGCAGGTGATATGTCCTTCGCCCGACACGCGATCGCCGATCGCAAAGCCACGCACTTCCTGGCCCATTTCGACGATTTCACCCACGTATTCGTGACCGACATGCATCGGCACGGGAATCGTTTTTTGCGC
Source organism: Paraburkholderia sp. BL25I1N1 (assembly GCF_003002025.1). Classification (GTDB taxonomy): domain Bacteria; phylum Pseudomonadota; class Gammaproteobacteria; order Burkholderiales; family Burkholderiaceae; genus Paraburkholderia. Next base: position 46,766 of record NZ_PVZB01000008.1, on the reverse strand, counting down.
CCAGTCGTCCCACTTCCAGATGTGAATATCGGTGCCGCAAATCGCCGTGCGCGTGATGCGGATCATCACGTCGTTGTGACCGACTTCGGGTTTCTTGACGTCCGTGAGCGTGAGGCCGGGAGCGCGTTCGAGTTTTGCCAATGCTTTCATGTGCGCCTCCGTTTTAAATGACGCCGAGTTCGCGGCCGACCCGCGCGAATGCATCCACCGCGCGGTCGATCTGTTCCGGCGTATGGGCAGCGCTCATCTGCGTGCGAATGCGCGCGCGGCCTTTCGGCACGACCGGGAACGAGAAGCCGATCACGTACACGCCTTCTTTCAACAGTGCGTCGGCCATTTTCGAAGCAAGTTGCGCGTCGCCAAGCATGACCGGAATGATCGGATGTTCGCCGGGCACGAGCGTAAAACCGAGTGCGCTCATTTTGCTGCGGAAGTGCGCGCCGTTTTCGCGCACACGTGCGCGCAGTTGCGCGCCTTCTTCGCTCGCCAGCAGTTCGAGCACTTTCAGCGAGGCAGCGGCGATGCTCGGTGTCAGCGTGTTCGAGAACAGATAGGGACGCGAGCGCTGCCGCAACAACTCCACGATCTCCTTGCGCGCGGCCACGTAGCCGCCCGATGCGCCGCCGAGCGCTTTACCCAGCGTGCCGGTAATGATGTCGACGCGCGACAGCACGCCGCAATGTTCCGGCGTGCCGCGCCCATGTTCGCCGACAAAACCCACCGCGTGCGAATCGTCGACCATGACGAGCGCGCCGTAACGGTCGGCCAGATCGCAGATGCCGGCGAGATTGGCGATGATGCCGTCCATGGAGAACACGCCGTCGGTCGCGATCAGTGTGAAGCGTGCGCCCGCGGCCTTCGCTTCGATCAGTTTCGCTTCGAGATCGGCGAGATCGTTGTTCTTGTAGCGAAAGCGCTTCGCCTTCGAAAGCCGCACGCCGTCGATGATGCTCGCGTGGTTCAGCTCGTCGCTGATGATGGCGTCGTTTTCGTCGAGCAAGGTTTCAAACAGACCGCCGTTTGCGTCGAAGCAGCTGGAGTACAGGATGCAATCGTCGGTTTGCAGAAACGCGGCGAGCGCGTGTTCCAGATCTTTATGCACGGTTTGCGTGCCGCAGATGAAACGCACGGACGCCATGCCGAAGCCGTCGTTGTCGAGGCCCTGCTTGGCGGCGTCGATCAGCCGCGCGTCGCCGGCGAGGCCGAGGTAATTGTTCGCGCAGAAGTTCAGCACGTCGGTGCCGTTAGCCAAACGAATGTCAGCCGATTGCGGGCTGGCGATCACGCGCTCGTTCTTGTAAAAGCCGTCGGCGCGAATCTGCTCGAGGGTGCCGCGCAGATGGGCGAGGTAAAGGTCACGCATGAACCAGACTCCTGAAATGGGTGATGGCGCCTGTGTCAGCGTGTTCGGCATGTGCGACCACGAGGCGGCCTGTTATAGTCGGCTGTCAGTTTTATCGGATATTTTCGTTTTTCCGAACTAAAATCCGGTATGTCGAACAACTCTAAACGATGGGTCAGGAAATGGCAAGTTCGGGTATCCGCCGCGCCGCAGCCAACGCGGCGCCCACTTCAGGCGCAACGTCGGTGCCGGCAGTCGCGGCGCCGCCGCGCGTCGGCGAACAGATTCAGCGTTTGCGCGCCGAACGGCGCATGACGCTCGACGATCTGTCGCGCGCGGCCGGCGTGTCGAAATCGATGCTCTCGGAGATCGAGCGCGACAAGGCCAATCCGACCATTGCGGTAGCGTGGCGTCTGACCAATGCGCTGGGCGTGAGCCTCGATTCGTTATTTGCGCCGCAAAAGACGCCGGAAGCGATCGCCGTCTCCGGTCCGCACGAGATTCCCACGTTGAGTGGGCACGACGCCAGGTATCAGTTACGCGTGTGGGGGCCGATCGAGCTGGCCGGCAAATTCGAATGGTACGAGTTGACACTGCAACCGGGCGGGGCACTGGTGTCGAATGCGCACGAACCCGGCACGCGCGAGCATCTGACCGTGCTGCAAGGATCGATCGAAATCGAGGCGGCAGGTGCGACGAAGCGGCTGAAGTCAGCGGACACCGCGCGCTATGTCGCCGACGAGCCGCACGCGATCCGCAACGCTGGAAAGGGCGAGGCGAAGGCGCTGCTAGTGGTGATTCACGGCTGATTTTCGGCGCACCGTGGCTAGCAGTTGGCGGAATCGACACTCCGGCCGAGGTTGCATCCAACACTGTATATTTGTACAGTACAGGGTATCGACTGGAGCCGATCATGAACAACCTGACAACCGACTCGACCGACCATGCTCTGGCCGCGCTGCGCTATCAAACCGCGGCGCGCGATCTCGAACGCATCGTGCGCAATATCGCTGCGCGCTACATCGTCCAGGAGGTACCGCTCAGCTGGCGTCTGCTGCATGCCATTGAAGCCGAAGCGCTGGCTGACCTCGGCTTTGCCAGCCGGCACGACGCAGTGATGCTGGGCCTCTTTCAACGGCCGTCCGATCTGCCGTACCCCGAGACGGACGAGGCGGTGGATTTCGGTACGTCCACGGCACTGCCGGCGGTGTTCGCCTTCGCGGTCAGTGCTTATGAGGAGGCGGCACGTCGCGCTGCGCAGCCGTCGTCGGAGAACGCGCCTCTCAAACATGCACGCGCCTGGGGCGACTGACCGACGGCTGCATTTCCATCGGTTGCCACCTACAATGTGTGCAACTAACAGAAAGAAAGCTCATGTCACCTCCTCACCTGACCGACTCGGTCCCACGTCCGGCGCCGTCCACGGATCTCTTCGATCAGCAACGTGAAGACTGGCGTCGCGATCCGCAAATCGCTTTCGACGCATGGCTTGCCAAGCAGCATTTCCGCCGTTCCTCCGCTGAGGTCTATCAGGCGCAATGGGGGCTTTTTCTCGAATGGCTAAGCGTGCGCCAGAAAAGTCTCGTCACGGTCGATGCTCATGCAATTGCCGAGTTCGTCGCTGGTCTCGACGTTAAAAAGACTCAACGTGTGCGGTATTTGCGGCTGATCGAGCGAGTGCTCGATCATGTGCGCGAAATCGAATCCGCTTCGACCAATCCGGCGCGCTTCATTGCTCAGGATGGCGAAGCAGCGTGGCGCAACGCACGCGATAACGAGCCGACCGGCTTTCTCAGTCACGCGGAAAGAACGACGCTGATTGCGCATCTGTTTTCGCCGTTGCCGGATTTGTCTGCAGCGCAACGTTGGAGGGAGCGGCGCGACCGCGCTCTGATCGCGGTGTTTTTAGGTGGCGGATTGAAGACGGGCGAGGCCGCCGCGCTTACGGTTAGTTGCGTGAACGCCGGTACGCCCTGGGTGACGATCGAGTCAGCCAACCCGATGCTCACACGGCGCACTCGGCTCGCGCCGTTCGCCGCGGCGATTCTCGACGCGTGGCTTGTGGAACGGCGGCTCTCGGAACTGGCCGGCAATCTGGTGTTTCCCGCGTCGCCTTCCGGAAGGCCCATGCATAAAGCCACCATGCTGCGCGCGGTCGATGCCTTGGTCGACGGAGCCGGGATCGCCGAGTCGCGGGCGTCGCGTGCCAGTCCGCAAACATTGCGGAATACGTTCGCGGCGGATCTGTTCGAAAGTGGAGTCGAGGCGGAACTGGTCGGCCAATGGCTGGGCTTTGTTCAGGCGGTGTCGGCTAACCGTCTGTACCGAGCTTGGCAAAACTGGATGGATCAGCAGGATTCTCCCGCCGCCGACGTTCCGGATCCAGCGGTCACGCCCTTACCCGCACCTAGACGCGACGGGCATTTGACGAGGAATAGGGGAGTCGGTGAGTCCTGAAATTCCTCACCTTTCAAGTCCCGAATTTCCTCACCTTTGCCGATTTATCCGCTAGTGCACCGCGTCAAACCCCTGACGACTCGGCAATCGGATCGCTCGACAGAAACCGGCTAACCGCCTCCAGCCTTGATTCGCCGAGGCCCGATGAGTGATCGCACTCCGGACATTGCAGCTCGAAGCGGTGATTCACTTGCGACAGTTCCGGCTCACCTTCCTCACATTTTGGGCACCGCAGCGGAAGGGCGACGTGACCATCCGCGGCCGTGCCGATCGCCCTCAATTCGTCGCCCGTCAAGCGGCCGGCTTCGACTAGCGAGCAGAGCAGATTCGCAATCGCCGGATCGATCCCTTGCTGACCGCGCAAAACGGCGACTTCTTTGGTGAGCCGATCTACCTCATCGGATTGCTCGCGCAGTTGGGCGTCGAGCCGGTCGCCGCGCGCCTTGGCCGCGGCGATCTGCTGAATAAACTCAAATTCCTTGCGACTCGCGTCGCGCACCCCCGACTGGTAAGTGGCCGCCATGCTGCGCAACGAGTCAAGCTCGACCAGCATCGGCTTGACGCGTCGCTCGGCTTCGGCGACAGCGTCCTTGATCTGCTGCGCATAGTGCTCGGTGCTTTGGCGCAATTCGACGTGCAATGCGTCGATCCGGTCTCTCAGCGTCGCGTTGTTCGCGAATTCGTTGTCGAGCCGTTGACGAAGCGCCTCGTTTTCGTGATCGAGCCGACGCACCGTTGCCTGTAAACCTTCCTGATGAGCATTTCCGTGCGTGGCCGCGTTCGACAGCTCAGTCTCGAGCGCGCGAACACGTTCCCAAGCCGCCTCGGCTCGCAACTCGCTGCGCTTGATCGCGTCTTCCGATGCTTGCTGGCGAATTTCCGCGTCTCGAGCGCGCTGGTCAGCGGCGGCGACTTGCGCACGAATTTCCTCGCGCTCGTCGTCGAGTGTAGTGCGCGCATGTGAGACGGCTTCTTCAAAAAGTGCACCTAGCAACTCGCCGGCACGATCCTCAAGTGCTTTCGGGATAGCACCCGCGCCGACTTTCACACGCGACACATTCCGGATGCGCTCCCAGAAGTGGTCGATGTCCTTTGGAATGTCGCTCGCGCTACCGGTCTGGGTCAGATCACGAACCGCGGCCATGGACGGGCGAATGCCCAGATCAAAAAAAAGCCGTTTGCATGCGTGCAGCGAAAGTTCTTGCCGCCGCGCTCCGTTGGCTCGCAGCACTTCAAGCTCGTCCCGAATGGATTGCCGTTCCTGATCCAGATTCATGTATGCCTCGATGTCGCTCGAAATTGGATGAATCATAACAATTTACGTACTGTTTGCTACGTATTTGTTGGTCGAGGGTACGGAATGGAGAAAAGGGCTGTCTTGCTACCAAACGTGAGGCGGCGGATTTGTGCTAGCGGGTTTTTTCCGTGAAACAAAACGAAGAATAGCCAATAACTTCTTGTAAAGAAAGGGCTTTTAAAGCCTTTACGACGATCGCGCACTGTTTCACGACACGCGTCGTGTTGGTTGCATGGGTTTGAGACTTTGTCCGAAGGACACGCGGGGGGAATTCTAGAGAGTAATAAAAGTAAACACCTTTGAACCCATGTTAAAAACGTTAACGCCACGGCAAAGCCTTACCTGGCAAGGACTTCAGCCCGGTAAGGTGAAGCTTTGCGGGAGATGTGGTGAGGTCTTGCGGGAATGTCGAGTGATGAGGTTCGGGGGCCTTGGTGAGCGGGTCCGGGACAGAACGTGAGCGGGTTCAGGAACCACCCCAAAAGTGCGGCACAGCCAAAGGTGAGGTTTTGCAGGACCTGAATGCCGTGGATCGCCCGGCAGTGCTCGACAGTCGGTTTGAGGCTTGGCCTGGGCGAGGGTGAGCGCTTTCGGGATGTGATTGCCTCCCTGTTTTGGGCTGTATTTTGAGCTGGTTAACCCCATTGGTGAGCCAAGTCGGGAGAAAACGCGAACCGAAGGTGAGGCTCTACGGGATAAGGCGGCGTTTTTGCCTTATTTCTGTGCATTTCGATGCCCAAGGTGAGAGTTTTCGGGAGCGGGCCGGGTTTTTGTCATGAATGTCGGGGTCAGCGCCGATGAGTGGCTCGATGGCCGTGGTCCAAAGGTGAGGAAATTCGGGAGGCGGGTTTTGTGCGATCTGCCGTTCGTGAAATGCACCTGATCTGGGTCAAAGGTGAGGTTTTTCAGGAGGTGTTTGGGAACCAGACGATCGTTCAGGTGAGGAGATACGGGACCAAAATGGCTTTTATCGGCCGGAAAGGCCCTGCTGACGCTGCCAACGTGACTTGCATTTAACGGTCGCGGAAATCGAACGGTGAGATTTTTCAGGACCGCGGCGGTCGCGAGCGGAAATGGCTGATTCCTCTGAAATGGGTCTTGAGGTGAGGTTTTCCGGGAGTGGTCGCGGTCGATGGTGCCGGAGTGGCACGCCTAAGTCATTGAAAACGTGGCGGATTATTGTTGTGATTCACAAAGGTGAGGTTTTTCGGGGGCACGTAATTGAGGTGACGGGGCACTCTCTGATGCCACTATGGTGAGGTTTTTCGGGACGGTTTTTCGGTGCTTTTGGAGCACAAGACGTCTGAGAGCCGCGTCGTTCCGAGCGCTTCGCCAGTCTTAAGGTGAGGTTTTTCAGGGGCTATGAGCGGAGTGAACCGACCCATTTATTGGCTCAAGACGCCTTGCTCGAACATCGTCTGAGGCCGTTGCACGAGTCGTCGTGCACCAAGGCATGAAACCCAGGCGGGGTCGAACCAGACTGGAGACGTGGTTGGAAGGCTCGCGACGCCTGCAGGGGAACGCTGGTAGGCCGCGTCGCGGTTACGCGGGAGCCGTGTACGGAGCGGTCCCACGGGCGCGGGCAAGGCTTGTAGCTGTGTTAGCACGCTCTTGGCTTGGAGCCGCACGTATGCGACGAGGGGTTGCTCGTTACCGTGGCATCGATTCGACCGTTCGCGCGCAGGCGTCTCGCAATCGCGCCGGCCGGCCGCTGTCCTCCAGTGAAATGATGCTCAAAACTTGTTCCTCGGTTTGATCGGCCGTGCGAGGACCCAGTCCGTAGCGGCCCCGTCAAAATTCACCAGATTTTTTTTGAGGTGAGAAGATTCGGGACCGAATGGCCCCCGTTCGCGCTTGCAGCAGAAATGGTCCGAAATTGCCAGGCCCGCGACCTGCAAGGACGGCCCGAACCTGGTGCCAAACGGCTGAGGTGAAGGTTTTCGGGAGTTGCTCGAGGTGAGTTGCGCCTCGTAAACTCGCTTCACCCGCAACGGTGAGATCCACGCTATAGACGCGTATCACCACAGCCGGTATGCTCTCGCCAAATCCCTCCTCGACCCGACGCATGGCCACGAAGCGCGCGAAGAAGACCGACGTAGTCAGCCCGAGCTCGGCCGAGTTGCGCAAAGCCGTCGAGGCGATCGCGATTCAGCCCAAGAGCGGCAAAATCACGCTCCTTACCCGCAAGCTGTTCAACGTGCTCCTCGCCGTCGCTCAGCAAGCGGACGAATCCGGCGACACGTATCGGGCCTTGCTGTCCGACATCGTCGCGAACTCCGCGTTTGATTCCAACGACACCGCGCTCGTCAAGGAGCACTTGCGGCGCATGGTGTCGGTGCAGGTTGAATGGAGCACGGGCACGTCCAGTCAGAAGCCGGGCCGGAAATGGGGTATTTCCACGCTGATTGCCGACGCGGAAATTCTCGAAGACCCGACCACCCGCCGTGTCTGGGTCGAGTTCTCGTTTGCGCCGAAGATCAAGAAAAAGCTGCTCGATCCGGTTCAGTACGCTCGCCTGAGTCTCCAGTTCCAAAGCCAGCTGCGCAGCAGCGCGGGCCTCGCGCTGTACGAGATTTGCGTGCGCTATCTGACGAATCCGAGCCATTTGACAATGCGCGAGACGTGGGAATGGTGGCGCCCTATCCTCTCCGGCACACCGGACACGGAAGCGGGCGATGAAGCGAAGCGGGAATACAAGTACTTCAAGCGTGATTACTTGCGGCCGGCCATTGCCGAGGTCAACGCCGTCACCAACATCTTTGTCGAACTGATCGAGCACCGGGAAGGACGGCGGGTCGCCGAGATCCAGTTCCGCGTGACCGAACGCAAGCAGCCGATGCTCGCGCTCGACGAACATCCGAACGTGTTCGACAGTACGCTGGTCGACCGGATGGTGAAGATCGGCATCCCGCTGAAAGAAGCGCAAACGCTCTACGCTGACAGCGAAGAAAATCGCATTCGCGCCGCACTCCAGATGACCGAGCAACGCATGCGCAGCACGTCGCTGCCGCCGGTGCGCAGCGCGCCGGCACTATTCAAGGACGCGTTGAAGAAAGGTTACGCGCCGCCGGTCGAAGCGCTGCCGTCGGGTACTGGCGGCAAGGCTGCGGTTGCCGCGCCGGCCGACGACCTCAAGGCGCGCCTGCTAGGAGAGTATTCGGCGTATCGCCGCAAGGAAGCGCGCGAGTTGTACGACGAACAAGGTGAGTCCGAGCGGGATATCGCGCGGCAGTCGTTCGAAGAAGATGAATTGCCGGGACTCGGCACGCACATGCGCGACGACTGGCGTCGTCGCGGGCTGGATTCGAAGATCGTCGAAACGGCTTTCTTCGATTGGCTGGCTCGCAAGACCTGGGGCGAGCCTACCGATGGTGATCTGCTTGCCTTCACGCTGAGCCAATCGCGCGCGGCGTAATTACTGAGTGGGGCGCGGCTGTCGGATGCCGGCCCCATCGCTCTACCGGTCTTTCCTACTTCAGCATCTTTTCAATCTGGCGAAGTATGTCGTCGCGCTTTTCGCGCGTGAGCCCCTTCAAGCGCAGTTCGATTCGATCATCCCCATACGATTTGAGATCGCCGACAGACACGCCGTCGAGTTTGATTTCCAGACGCTGAGCGTAGCGTTGACGGCCCGCAGGTTTGGTGCTTTCCTGGGCGGTCGCTCTTCCCTTGACGATGTCCGCAACTTGCCGTGTACTCAGGTCGTCCGAGAGGATCTTGTTGATCAGGCGTAGCGTTGCGTCGGCGCCGCGGGCGGTGTGATAACGACCCACCTGATACGCCATGTTCGAGCCGAAGCGGTCTGGTCGCGCGACCATCTCGTGCATGACGACCTCAGGCAATTTGGCGATCGACAAGGCGACCGCAACCGTCGACTCGTCTAGCCCGAGGTGTTCGGCAAGCTCCTTCTGACTCTGGAAATGCCGGTCGTCGAGAAAGCGTTTCCATACAACCGCGTTGTCGAACACCGTCTGCGAATCGCGCTGGACGTTGAGGTCGTAGCCAAGCTTGTAACTCTGGATACCGATCGGCAGATCGATGACGATCGCCTTCACCGTTTCCTTGTTCGCTTCTTTCAGCGCCCGTACCCGCCGCCCGCCATCGCTGACGTAGTAGGTGCCGGGATTGTCGTAATCCGGGATGACATGAATCGCCTGCTGCTGGCCCTGCTTCGCCAGATTGACAGCGAGTTCGGCAATCGACGATTTCAGATAGAAGTGCCGCGGATTGAACGGGCTCGGCTTGATCGCCTTAAGCGGCAGAGCGATCACCTGGCCCGGTCGGTAGCCGTGCTCGTTGCGCCACGTGCGATAGGCCGCCGATTCATTGGCGGCGTCAGCGACGTCGACTTCGGCAACGCTCTGCGACGGCATGACTGGCGCGATGGTGCGTCTCACCGCGTCGCTACTCTTCGGATCATTCTTGACCAGGCCGTCGATAGCGTTCAGTCGATCGAGGGCGGTTCGCTTTTCGCTGCTGGTTGAATCAGGACGTGCTTGAAAGCCTTTGGCGAATTGGGAGGGTTTCATTCAGGGTCCTTTATGCGCATAAATTTCACGGGAGCAAGGCGGCGATCTCATTCGCGCACGCCCGTACTTCGATGGCAGCCAGTTTGGCGCCGCGATCATTCATCTGAAGCACTGTTTGCCCTAACGCCATGGCCTGCTTGTAGGCCTCACGTGTGGGGATCTGTGTCTTGAGCAACGGGAATCCGAGCTCCTCCAACGCGCGCTTCAGTTCGCGCGTCAGCATCCGTTTTTCTTCGGTCTTGTTGAGGAGGAAGACCGCACGCAGGTCTTCGTTCATGACCTGAGCCTGCTGGACGAGTTTCACCAACCCGATACTTGACCAGTAGTCGGCGGGGGACGACGAGGTCGGAATCACCGCGACGCTTGCGGCGAGAAGGACGACTCCGGAGACTTTCTCGGTGATAGAAGGCGGACAGTCGACGACGATGATGTCGTAGTCAGACACGAACTTCTTGATCTCCCGATGAATCTGGCTGCCTGCTTCGGACAGGTTGACGACGGGAAAGGGGATGCCGGTGTCGCCGTCTGATGATGCACTGGCCCAGTGGATCAGCGTGTTTTGACCGTCTGCGTCTACGACGAGGACGCGTTTGCCTTTCTCATGAAACGCAGCGCCGAGGTGCATCGCGATTGTGCTCTTCCCGACCCCGCCCTTTTGCTGTGTTACCGCGATGATTTCCGCTGCCAATCTTCACCTCCTCTTTTTAGACGCAGATGGATTTTACCTGGATGAATTTGTATATCAATCGTTTTTGTGTAAACACGAGAAGGATTAGCCATTCGGGATAGGTTTATGCGCATAAAGAAGGAAGTCGCGCGGCGCTCTGCCGCGGCTGGGGTGGCCAACGGCCACTAAGGGGAGACGTAGTGGCCGACCAAACCGGCGCTTGTTGCGCGCTTCAGTGATCCTGATTGGCTGCGGATTGACAGCCGCTCAAACGTTCAGCGGACTCAAGGGGTTTGGTGGGCGCGGCGCCAAACTGCTTGCGCGTGGACAGTCCGGAACGCTGTATCTGGCAGTCGGAGGTGGTTGGTTGTGTGATACGCATCAGCGGTGAACGCGTGATAGGCCGACGGAATTGGCCTCAAGATTTATGCGCATAAAGTCGTCGCAGCAGGGCCCTGCTTTGACGATCTGTTTGCCCAAGAGCGCGCCGGCCTCGTAGCTCAGAGCACCGACGCGGTCAGCAAGCGCCGAGCCGAGTTGCCTGAGAGCTGCCGTCAGACACGCCCACAGCTCCGGCGACGTTCATAGGCGGGCGTGCCCCGACTGGAGAACGCGGAGCTTGAGACGTGGCCTATCGCAGAATGCCGGTCGCACGGTTTATGCGCATAAACCGCGAAACGCAAGCGTGAGAGACCGGCGCGCCGTACACACGCAGTCGCCGCTTTGCCAACCTACTGACCGATCAATCGAACCGGTGGGCTATTCGCGGGTCCTGCCTTCGCGCCGCACCCTGTCGGAACCGCTCAAGTTCCATCACACCCCGGGTGATTGACAGAACCCAACGTGCCCGCCGTGCCCAGCACCCTTCGCAGCCGAACAATAAATCCAAAAACGAAGCAAATAGAAAAGGCACCTCCTCCACGCGAGGACTCAGCCCAATGTGGACACCACGCTCGCCATGCGATTACGCAATCGTCTCGCACCCGAATCCGCATCCACTGCGCATCGCGCAACCGGCAAATACAAACCTCCACCGCAACCCTCAACCATCCAACTCCGCACCCGCTAAAATCCCACCCGACTGCCGCCGCGCGCACTCGCCTCCAAACCACCGCCGCAAACCCATGATCACGATCTACCACAACCCCCGTTGCTCGAAATCGCGCGCCGCCTGCGAGCTAATCGCCACCACCTACAACAGCGCAAACGAAGCCACAGAAATCGTCGAATATCTGAAGCATCCACTCACAGCCGAACAACTCAAGCAACTCAACGCTCAACTACGCTGCACCGTCCGTGAAATGCTTCGCGATAGCGAACCCGAATATAAGGAACTCCAGCTTTCCAACACAGCATTGACCGACACTCAGTTATACGAAGCTTTGGCAAAACATCCGATCCTTCTGCAACGGCCGATCGTCGTGCGAAACGGGCGAGCCATAATCGGTCGCCCGCCGGAAAACGTTGCCACGTTATTCGCCTGAATGGCGTAACAAAGCGCTCAAATCGAAGCAGAGTGCCAAGCTAGCAAACTACACTTTGCTACCTGGCAACGCCGCATCCCTGGTCACGATCTTCGTCGGAATAATGCGCAACTCGCTAAAGGTATCGGCGATACGTTGCTGTTCCGCAAGCACGTTCGCATCGACGGGTTTGTACACGTGCGCGTAGTGCCGCAAACCCGCTTCGATCACGCCCGCGTCGAGCCCCTGAATCGGCGCGAGCTGCGCGGCGGCCTCGCTGTAATGCCCGCGCACCCAAGCGCCTTCTTTGCCCACTTCGTCCATCGTGATCGCGAGCACATTGGCGTTTCGCTCCGCGAACGACCGCGCGCTTAGGAAGAACTGGTGATGGCTCACAATGCCGTCGGCATCCGTGAGCAAGCGCGCGTTCGACTGGCGCTTCGCTGCTTCGAGAAAGGGATCCCAGATCGCCCATGCATCGATCGCCCCGCGTTCGAAGGCGGCGCGCGCATCCGCCGGCGCCAGATAGACCGGTTGAATCTCGCTGTACTTCACGCCGGCTTTCTGCAGCGCGGCGACAAGAAACCAGTGCACATCCGAACCTTTGTTGAAGGCGATTTTCTTGCCCTTCAGATCGGCCAGCGTTTTGACCGACGCATCCTGATGCACGAGGATGCCTTCGGCATGCGGCGTCGGGACCTCATAGGCGACGTAGACGAAATTCGCGCCGGCGGCCTGCGCGAACACGGGCGGCGCCTCGCCGACATAGCCGAAGTCGATGGCGCCGACGTTCAGTCCTTCAAGCAACTGCGGTCCGGCGGGAAACTCAGTCCATTTGACGGTAATGCCGAGCGGCGCAAGCCGTTTTTCGAGCGTGCCGTGCGCCTTTAGCAACACGAGCGTATTGGCAGCTTTCTGATAACCGATGCGAAATTCCTGTGCGTTCGCTTCGGCGGCAAAAACGGACGTGGAGATGACGGGCAGCGTGGCGGCGGCGAACGTTGCGCCCACGCCGGCAATGAACGAGCGGCGCGTGAACAGCGGATGACGTGACATGAGAGGGCTCATGAAAAAGACGGACGCAAAACGGACCGATTGGCTCCGACGATAGTTCGTATGCAAGCCTGGACGAACCGATAAATTCGCATAAGCAAATCACGCGGATAAAACGAAGCAGGACGGACTGTGTTTTGCCTGCCTAACTGCGTCGATTCTGAAGCGGCCGCTACAATTCATCGTCCGCGCCCGGCCGCGGCCGCGTCATTCGACAAAAAGGAACACCGTGCATCTGACGACAACACTCGCCCCGTGGTCATCCCACGACACCCAGCTCATTCTGTCGTGCGTGCTCGGACTCGCACTGATCATCGTTTTCATCAGTGTGTTGAAACTCGCGCCATTCCTGTCGATTCTGGTCGGCACGTTCGCCGCGGGTTTTGCAGCCGGCCTGCCGCTGGAGGCCGTTGCCAGTGCATTCAGTAAAGGCGCCGGTGCGTTGCTTGGTGACGTCGGCATCATCATTGCGCTCGGCGCCATGCTCGGTGCGCTCATGGCTGAATCCGGCGCGGCCGACCGGCTCGTCTCGACCATTCTCAAACACTCCACGCCACGCACGCTACCTTGGATGATGGCCGTCGTCGCGTTGATCATCGGCTTGCCGCTCTTCTTCGAAGTCGGCCTCGTGATGATGGTGCCCATCATCTTCGTGATGGCGCGCCGTTCGCAGCAGCCGATCCTGCGCATCGCGATTCCGGCGCTGGCCGGCATGACTACGCTGCATGCGCTCCTGCCGCCGCATCCTGGTCCGCTGATCGCGGTGAGTGCGCTGCATGCCGATCTCGGCCTGACGCTCGCGCTTGGTCTGATCGTCGCTATTCCCGCGGTGATTCTCGCCGGGCCGCTTTATGGCATCTGGTTGTCCAAACGGATGCACGTCGTCGAGCCGGAGGAAATGGGCAAGCTCTTCAGCGCCAAACAAGACACCGGCGAGCCGCCGAGTTTCGCGATCTCGCTCATCACGATCCTGTTGCCCGTCGTGTTGATGCTAGGGCGCACGGTTGCCAAGCTGCTGCTCCAGCCCGAAACGTTCCTTTTCAACACGCTGAATTTTTTGGGTGAGCCACTGATCGCGCTCGGCCTCACCGTGCTGTTTGCCGTGGTGGCGCTGGGATGGTCGCGGGGCATGGCGCGCGAGCGCGTCGGCGGGATTCTGCGCAAGAGCCTGCCGCCGATCGCCGCGCTGCTGCTGACCATCGGCGCCGGCGGCGGTCTGAAGCAGGCGCTCGTCGTGGCCGGCATCAGTTCGACCATCGGCAAGATCGCGGTCGGCGCGCACATGCCGCTGATTCTGCTGGCGTGGCTGATCGCCGTCGCACTGCGCCAGGCGACGGGCTCGGCAACGGTCGCCACGACGACAACCGCCGGCATCGTCGCGCCGGTCGTCGCCGGTCTGAGCACGACGCACAATTCGCTGATGGCACTCGCCATCGGCGCGGGGTCGGTGTTCTTCTGCCACGTGAACGATGCGGGCTTCTGGATGGTCCGCGAGTATTTCGGCCTGCAATTGAAACAGACCGTGCTGGTGTGGTCGGTGTTGCAGACGATCGTGTCCGTCGTCGGCCTCGCACTCACGCTCGTGTTGTGGACGGTGCTGACTTGACGCCGCTCGAGGCTCTCGCGGCGTTGGCAGGAATTGATGCACGGCTGTCCATTCCGGGCGGCCGGCGCCGCTTACACTGCCCGGCAAGCGAACTGCGGTCCCGCAGCGCGCCTCCCTGAAAACGCGGAGCCACCATGCTAGAACTGAGACCGTCCTGTGAAGGATGCGGCAAGTCACTGCCGCCGAACGCGTCCGATGCGATGATTTGCACGTACGAGTGCACCTTCTGCGAAATGTGTGCGCTCACTACGCTGCGCAACGTATGTCCGAATTGCGGCGGTAATTTCCAGCATCGGCCGGTGCGCACGCGCGCGCAACTGGAGAAGCATCCGGCCGGTACCACTCCACATCCCGTTTCGATCGATGAAGCGTCGCACGCGCGTTTCTTCGAGCGGTATCGGGACACGCCGCCCGGCGAACGCTAGCTCAGATGGCGCGTTCACACGCGCCGTGACACCAAAGCACGGCGCAGCTCGCGTGCCGTGCTCACCGTGCGCTTCAATCGTCGTTATTCACCGCACCCGGCGCCGCGATTCCGCTGACCGTATGCGCCGCCACGCGCAGCAGACGGATCTGCTTTCGATAGTTGCGGCAGCCACTGCAGGTCGGCAGATGCAGACGGATCGCGACCCACTCGCCGGTCGTCAAGGAGCGGTCGAGCGCGTCGGACAACAAGCGCGTGATGTGCTTACATTTCCCCATTTGCGTCCTCGCTGGATAGGCCCTTTTCGCTCAGGCAAGTGCGCAAGCGCAGCCGCGCGCGATAGATCAGCACGCTGCAATGATTGGCGGTCATCTGCAATTCAGCGCAAATCGCCTCGGTCTCGAGATCGAGGAATTCGCGCATCATGAACACGCGTCCGATGTGCTCAGGCAAGCGTTCCAGGCACATCTCGAACAAGGTCCAGAACTGTTGCTGACGCAGCACGGTTTCAGGCGTCGGCCACGGGCGCGGCTTGCTTTCGCGCGACCAATGCCCGTTGTCTTTGAACAGATCGCGATCGAGCAAGCCTTCACCGTCGAGCTCGGACTCGAGCGCCGACAGGTTGATCGTGCGTCGCCGGGCGCGCAGGGTGTCGACGAGTTTGTGCCGCAGGATGCCGAACACCCAGGTCTTGTGTTCCGATTGCGCGGCGAATCGGTCGGCTTGCGTCCATGCCGCGGCGAGCGCTTCCTGGACGGCGTCTTCCGCGGCGGCGGCATCGCGCAGTTGCAAACGGGCGAAGCGCACCAGATCGCGTCGCAGTTGCGTCAGATAAACGGGATCGTCGAGCGCCGGCGCGCCTACTTGCGCCATGGACGACCCCGTCGACGCAACGCTTTCTCGCGCGTGTTTTTTGTTTGATGGTAGCGATACATAAGCGGGTGGTTGTCCTCGCACTGTGGCTGAGCGTGTGCGCCATTCTCCCGCGAGCGCCTGCGCAATCGAATCGGTATTGAACATAAGCCCGACCTTGAGCGATGACCAGACCCAGTTAGTCGCACCACGCGCACCGTTATGACAGCAACAATAGATTATTGCAAAAATTGAAATCGCACCAGTAGCAGTGCCAGTGGCGCACGGCTGCACAAGGAATGCCCGCCGTCGGTAGAGGCTCAAACTTGCACAAGTCAGTCGGCCAGATTATTTCATGAATTGAAATAAAGTCTTATTGTCTTCGCTGTTTTTCAGCCGACGATCAGTCGATATTCTTCAGTCCATCGATCGCCCCAGATCGCGAACCAAACGCTGAGGAGCAGCACCATGAAACGCATTCTTTCCGCCCTGATCGCATCCGTCGCCCTGTTTGCCGCCGCTTCCGGCGCTGCTCACGCCGCCGCTCCGTCGCAATGCAACGGCCCGGCCTCGTACTGCAACGTGTTCTTCGGCAACTGATCGGCTGGCGGGCGCGAACCCGTCGACGAGGAAGCTTCCGAAGTCAAAAAGAAGGGCGCCAATGGCGCCTTTTCGCTTTTGAGCCAGAAAAACCAGGCCACGACTCGATGCTAGCCCAAGTATCCCGCCCAGTGAGGCAAGCGCCCCAACCAACCCGGCAACTGCCATCAGGCGAAGAAATCCAGAAAGACGGGGTCCGAGGGACGCGGCGCATCTCACGAGCGGAAACAATACCCGGCACTCCGAAGCAACACTCGCGCCCGGCACGCAAATGCATTCAATGGTCACCCTACTAACGTGTTACAGTGGGTCAACAGCTTGCAGTTCTCCTGCGCCTACGCGCAGTCTCTGACGCAAACGCCTCGCATCACAGCGCCCTGAACCGAACAGGGTCCCTTCCTCCAAAGCAGCTTCGCGGTGTCGTCAACCTGGCCTATTGAATCGGCCGTTCTTTACGCGCATCGTCGATCAACACCAGGTTTCGCTGGTACGCCGCGTTTTGTCGGGCATGCGCCCGGCAACCAAGCCACGTTCCACGAAAGCGTTCACCGGAGACGAGCATCATGGGCAATACAATCAGAAGTTATCGAGGTCTCGAGATCTATCCGTTGGTGTATCCGCACCAGCCAAGCGGTCTCGACGGCATCCGCCACTACGATTCGGGCTTCGATGCCGCCGTGCGAATCTGCCGGCGCGGCACCGACGACACAATGACCAGCAGCCGCGTGTTTCGCGTGCCGAGTCGTTCGCCGTTCGGCGCGGCTGGCGACGCGCGCATTGCTTCAACCAGCTACGCAGAGCAGGTCATCGACGGCATGGTTGCCGGCCAGTCGATCGCCGGACTCTGATGCGCGCACCAATGGCTAGTCAAGCTACCAGGCGCTCGCAGAGCGCGAATCTTCCCGCCCTCACGGGGCGCGCGAACTATCAGGTGATGGCGTCCTCGCGCCGCACTTCGAGCGGCACCTTGCCGACGCTGAAAGTGATTCGCTTGAGCGACGAGCGGGTCATCTACCCGTTTCGTGGGCACGCCGACATGCCCTTTTTCGAAGATGCCGCAGCGGCGCAGTCGTTCGCCGAAGCCTATGGCTGGCAGTTGGTAGATGGCGACATTGCAGTGCCGGAATGACTTACTGTAAGCGGGACGAGGCAATCTCGTGACGCAACCGCGGTAGGACGGTAAGACGCAACGCCACAACCTGAGCGGCCGGGCGAGTCGCCACTCCGCCGCCGCAAGTCACCAAACGTAAGGGCAGCGTAACGGCGCAATGCGCAGGGCCCGCCGCGCTGCCGGCGACTAAATCTTCCCGCCGCCATCCATGCCGCTGCCGCGGCGCCACACGTCCTTGCCACGTTCGGACAACTCGCCGCTGCTATGCGTGGCGTCCGCCGCTGTACCGTCGACGGCCATCTCGCCCCCCGCCTGTTCCTGTGCCCGCTGCTTTTCCTTCTTACGAGCGGCGACTGCTTCATCGTGGGATTTACCTGCGTAACTCGAAGTCATGACTTTATCCTCCAGCAATTTAACGCGCTGACGCGGCGCACGCGATCGGTCATTTATGCCTGACGCATCGATTTCTGTCGAAACAGGGCGGTAGCAGACACCCTTTTGCCTCAAAACGTCCTAGGCCGAAAGCATGCTTGATTGACAAGGCAAAAGTACCAGTTATCCACAAAGTTATTCAGAGAATCTGTGGATAACTTTGTGCGATAGAAAGTTATCCACAACGTACCTCCCGTCGTACGTGCCCCAAAAGTCTTGCCGCTGCTATTTTGGTGCCACCGTCCCCGCCCGCCTGGCTTTTGCCTATGATGGACAGTTCGTACCCTTTTGCGCGTCGAGCGCCTTACACAAGGAAGCGGATCATGGCCTATCACATTGCAGTCGTCGTCGGCAGCTTGCGGCGGGAGTCGTTCAACCGGCAGTTGGCGCAAGCGGTGATTTCACTGGCGCCGCCCGACTTCAGCTTCGAATTCATCGATATCGGTTCGTTGCCGCTCTACAGCCAGGACTACGACGCCGACTACCCGGAAGCGGGCAAGCATTTGAAGCAGCGCATTGAAGCGGCCGACGGCCTGCTGTTCGTCACCCCCGAATACAACCGCTCCATGCCCGGCGTGCTGAAAAATGCGCTGGATTGGGGTTCCCGCCCGTGGGGCACCAATTCCTGGGGCGGCAAACCCGGCGCGGTGATCGGCACGTCGGTCGGCGCGACCGGCACGGCGTTGGCGCAACAGCATCTGCGCAACGTGCTGGCATATCTGGATGTCGCGGTGCTCGGGCAACCCGAGGTGTTCATCAAGCACGATCCCGCGGTCATCAACGAAAAAGGCGAGATCCTGAACGACGGTACGCGTAAGTTTCTGCAAACTTTCATGGATCGCTACGCTGCGTGGGTTAAACATCGAGGCGCTGCTTAAGAGCGCCTGCGCGGCAACGTCGCGAGAGAGAATCAAGGGGATCGCAAAACCGAAGGCGGCGGCATGCCGTAACCGCACGGCCTGCCGCCGCGATCGCTTTCATGCTCAGACGTGATGATGCCCCGTCACCCGCTCCCAGCCGTGACGCACGGCTAGCTTGAAGCGCTCCCAGGTGCTATCCGGCGACGTGCTTTCCCAATGGCGCCGTGCTTCCGGCTCGACGTCGTCCCACGGCTGGTCGCGATAGCGCATGTCCTTGCCGATCTCCGCGCCATAGCGGTACGCCGGTACATAGTCTTCGTAACGCGCGTTTTCGGCGGCGTACTGTTCGTCGTAGTGCGCGCGGAAATCTTCCTCGTACTCGAGATACTCGTTCGGCATCTGCGCGCCTAAGCCGGCGTGCGGTTGTCCCGCTTCGGAAACGACTTCGGACGGCTGCATGACCGCGCCCGAACCCGGCATCGACCCGGCGGCGATCGCGCTACGGCCCACGTCGCCGACCAGCGGATCCGTCACCGGTTCGTTGATCGGATCGATCACAGGCCGTTCGCTGAGCGGCGGCGGCACGAACGGCTCGGCATCGGTGCTTCCGGGCGGCACTGCGTATCGCGGCTCGGCCATCGTGGCAGGCCGTCCTGTCGCTGCCGCGTCCGCAGCGGCTGCGGTCGCGGCCTGCTTCGGGACGCTCGACGTACGCGGCGTGCCCGGCGTCGCCGCGCCGATGCCGAGTTCATCAAGGACAGAATGCTCGCGTCCGGTTTCGTCGACCGGCGCGTCCCAATCGGGAGCGCGTTCGCCGATGTCGGTCGCGCCGAGTCTCGTCAAAGTATCGCGAGCGAGGTCCGCGTGAGCTTCGCTCACCGCGTTGACGCACACCAGCACGGCGCCGCGGCGGACGGCTTCGGTGTAGCGTGCCGTTTCCGTTGAGCGTGGACCGCTTGCAAACAGGCTCGACAGGAAGCGCTCGATATTCGCCAGCACGCCCGAACCGGCAACTTCGTCAGTGGCGGAGCCGACCGACGGTTCCGGATTCGCCTGCAATTCGATCGTTTCGCGGCCGAAACCTGTCTGGACGAGCGAATCGCGCGCTGCTTCCGCTTGCGCGTAGGTGTCGAATAAACCAATCACGGTGTGTCGCATGGCTGTCTCCCGACGTATTTAGGCACAACGGACGACGCATTGGCGCGCCGCCCTCCATGCCCTATTTCGCCGCAACGATCATGCCGGGCCGCGTGCGGCGGGCCTGCGCGCCCGCTGGCGCCTACTCGTGCGCGGCGCCGGCACAGAAAGCGTGGCGTAAGCGCGCCGCGCTTTTACAACCACCGGTAAATGTAAGACTTCGTCCCGCGCTCGCCAGCGCCGGCCTTACTCCGCCGGATGCGCCGCCGGGTCGGCGCCCGTTTGCGTCAGATCGCGCTGGATCGTTTGCAGGAGTTCTTCCAGCAAACCGATATCGAAAGGCTTGGAAAGCACCCGCAAATCGACGTGGCGCGCCCGGTCGAGTTCTTCGGCGTAGCCCGTCACCAGAATGACCGGCAGTTTGGTGTCGAATGCGAGCACCGCCTCAGCCAGATCGATGCCGTTCAGGGTGCCGGGCATATGGATGTCGGACAGCACCAGATCGAACGGCAGCGGTTCGCCGGTGCGCGCTCGCCGCGCGTGGGCGTCGTCGAAGAGGCGCAGCGCGGCGTCGGCGTTGAACACGCACGTCACCTGATGGCCCATCATCTGCAGCAGGGCTTCGGTGCCGGCGGCCACTTCCTCGTTGTCCTCGACCAGCAGAATGCGCAAGCCCGGCGGCGCGCCGTTCTCCTCGGCGCCGGAGTCCGGCGGTCCGTCGACCTCCGGCTCGGCTGTGGCTCGCGGCAGATAGAGACGCACGGACGTGCCCGCGCCGACTGCGCTGTCGATTGCGGCAAGGCCGCCGGAGCGCTCGCAGAACGCGAAAACCTGCGGCAAGCCGAGGCCCGTGCCCATGCCTTTCGGCTTGGTCGTGAACAGCGGTTCGAAGGCGCGGGCGAGCACTTCGGGCGCCATGCCCGCGCCGGTATCTTCGAGCGACAGTTGCACGAAGTCGCCCGTCAGCGGAAAGCCGTCTTCGTGCCGGAAATGGATATTGGTCGCGCGCACGGTGAAGCGCCCGCCGTTAGGCATGGCGTCGCGCGCGTTCACCGCAACGTTGATGAGCGCAAGCTCCAGTTCGGCGACGTCGACGCGCATCGGCCAGATCTCGACGCCGATATCGATCACCAGCGACACCTTCGCGCCGAGCGAGGCGCGCAGCAGATCGCGGCACGCCGGCAGCCAGCGTTCGAGCGACAGCGTCTCGTTGCGTAAAGGCTGCTTGCGCGCCACGCCGAGCAATTGCCGCGTAAGCGACTGACCGCTCTTGAGCGCCCGCTCCATTGCCGACAATTCGCGGTCCAGACCCGTTATGCCGCGCCGCCGCGCGATCTGCACATTGGCCGACAGGATCATCAGCAGATTGTTGAAGTCGTGCGCGACGCTGCCGACCAGCGTGCCCAGCGCTTCCATCTTGCGCGACTGACGATACGCGGATTCGATCGAGCGGCGCATGGACGCTTCGGCCTGCCAGCGTTCCCACGCTTCCTGTTCGGCGCCGAGGCGGCGCAGCGACAGCCAGATCACGCACCACAACGCGATGGACGGCGAGAACATCGACAGGATCAGCACGCCGAGGTGCCGGTACCACGCAGCCCAGATCGCCGAGGCGCGATAGCCGCACACCACGTACACGGGATACGAACCGACGTGGCGGAACGCGAGGATCAGATCTTCGCCGTCGACATTCGAATGCATGCGCACTACGCCGGCCCGTCGCCCCTGCGCGAGGGCTTCGGCGAAGGGCGTGTGCGGCGCCATGGCGGTCGGCTCGCGCGGCGTGCGCGGATAGTGCGCGAGGATCGAACCGTCCGCGCGCACGAGGCTCATGGTCATCGGCGTGCCGTTGCTGCTGCCGGTGCCGCCGAGCAGTTCGCGGTAAAACGCGTCGAAATAGCTCGGCCGCAGCGCGACCGAAACCACGCCGGCGAACGAGCCGTCGGCGCCGGGCCGTTCGACGCCCATGTTGAACACCTGCTCGCCGGCCACGTGCCCAGTCATGACCTTCGACACGTGCTCGAGGTTCTTGCCGTCGCGAATGCCGACGAAATCCTCACGCTCGCCAACCGAGATGGCCGGCGACGGCAGGTAGCGGCTGCTGGCAAGCAAGGCGCCGTCGCGCCCGAAGATCGACACGGCCGCCACTTGCGGATAGCCGCCGCCCATGACGCGCAGCTTCTCGTGAATGGCGGCTTCGCGGGCCCGAATGCCGTCGTCGTCGAGCCCCTCGGTCAGATCGACGATGCGCGCATCGAGCGTCTCGTTCATGTCGAACACTTTCAGCGCGTGTTCTTCGGCGATCCGCACGGTGCGCAGCGTCATGTCGGTGGCGTCGGCATCGCGCGTGCGCAAATCGCTAATAGCCATGGCCGCGACGTACACGCACGGCAGGACGATCGCCACGATCAACAGCGCGATCAGCGTAATGCGCCGCACATGGAAGTTCTGTTCCGGCACGGCGGGGAACAACGCCTCGTCCTGCCGGCTGGCGGCAAGGCGGCTCGCGGGCGGCGGTTCGAACCGGTCTGGTGTCATTGTCGTTAAAGCGAAGGTCGTTCGGGACGCAGAGGCCGGGAGTCAGCATCATACGAGAAGGATAGACACGGAGCGGCAGTAGAAGCTACCCGCGGCAAACGGACTGGCGCGCGGACGCTTTCAGCTGCCAGCGACCCGCCGCTTATTTGTCTGCTTTAAAACAGCGACGAATCGAGAAGCGCAAACGTACACAAAGGCATGGAAACTGGAAATTCCTTCTGAATCTACCAAAATATTTTCATAAATAGAATTTAATGAGAAAATCTCTTTAATGAAAGTGGAATTGGCGAGTTGCCTTTCCGCCGTTTTGCTTCGAGAATCAGCGCCATGATAAAAATGCGTCCGCCATGTTCGGACGCATCTGCCGCGAGGGCACCCAGCCAAACCATGCGTACCACGCGTGGCGGAAGGCGTTCGCGGAATCACATGCGCGGCAAGGGACCAGCCCGATCCACGAAGCCGCGCGGATTCATCTACGGGGTAGGCTTCGAACATGCCGGTCATCGCCGTCGTCCACCGTGCGCGTACGCTTTCAGGCGTGCCCGCCGGTTCCGTCCACCGCGCCGCGCCGCGGGCGCTCCCCGCTCGCCTGCAATCCGCATTTCAGCAAGCTTCAGCCCGCTTTGCCGCCGGCCGACAGACATCGCGCTAAAGAATCCGCCTCGATCCGCCGTTAACGCGAATGAGCTAATTCCGCTTTTCGACCCGCCCATGCCTTTGCCTATTGTGATCGCCGATGATTCATTGCTTGCCCGCAAAGTGCTCACCAAGGCATTGCCGCCGGGCTGGGACGTCGATGTGTCTTACGCGTCGAACGGGCGCGAGGCGCTCGCTCTGTATCGCGAGGGCAAGGCGTCGGTGATGTTCCTCGACCTGACCATGCCGGACATGACCGGCTATCAGGTGCTGGAAGCGCTGCAACACGAGGATCTGAACACCTTCGTCATCGTCGTCTCCGCCGATGTTCAGCCGATGGCCCAGTCGCGCGTGCGCGCGCTCGGCGCCGCGGCGTTCATCGCGAAGCCCGTGACGCCGGAGGCGCTACTACCCATCCTCAAGGAGTACGGGTTGCATGGCTGAGCCAGTCCTCAACGAAGATCAGCGCGACGCGCTGCAGGAGGTCGCCAATCTGGCGATGGGCCAGGCCGCGACGCGTCTGGCGGGACTCCTCGATGCATTCATCGAATTGTCGGTGCCGCGCGTGAAGGTGGTGGCGGTCAGCGAGGCGGCGCAGACGCTGCGGGAGATGACCGGGATCAAGGACACGGTGAGCGCGGTGCGTCAGGGTTTCCGCTCCGATATCAAGGGCGAGGCACTGGTGATCTGCCGCAGCGACAGCGTCGAGCAACTGTGCGCACTCGTCAGCGATCCGTATTCGCGCTCGGCTTACGAGGCGGTGAGCCAGACCGAACTGGTGTTCGACGTGGCCAACGTGCTGACCGGCGCCTGCGTGTCGTGCATTCTGGACCAGCTCGGCCGCACGCCGGTCTTCTCCGCGCCGGGTCTGCTCGGCGAAGCCATGACGCTCGACGAAGTCTTTCAGCCGGGCGTGCTGCAGTGGGAAGTGGCCTTGCTGGTCGAAGTGAATTTCGCGCTCGAAGACCATAGTTTCCGCGCGCACCTCGTCATGCTGATGGCCGAGGAATCGATTCGCCACATGAACAGCGCGCTCGACGCGCTGCTGTCGAGCCTATGAACGCGCCTATGGAATCGTTGAGCGATCTGGTGGTCGAACGTGTCGGCTTCGGCATCTTCGTGTTGGACCGCGACATGAACGTGCTCATGTGGAATCGCTTCATGCAGGATCACAGCGGACTGACGCCGGATCAGGTAGTCGGCAAGTCGCTCTTCACGCATTTTCCGGAACTGCCGCGCGTGTGGCTGTCGCGCAAGATCGAAAGCGTGTTTCAACTCGGCAGCTTTGCATTCAGTTCGTGGGAACAGCGCCCGTATCTTTTCAAGTTCGATCACGATCGGCCGATTACCGGCGGCGTCGATTTCATGCAGCAGGACTGCACCTTCATGCCGCTCATGCGTGAGCGCGAAGTGGTGGCCGTGTGCGTGACCATTTCCGACGTCACGCACGTGAGCATCGTGCAGCGCGAACGCGAGGAGGCGGTTGCGAAGCTGCAGGAATATGCCGATCGCGACGGCCTCACGGGCATAGCCAACCGCCGTTTCTTCGAAGCGCGCCTGCACGACGAATACACGCGCTGGCAGCGCTACGGCGGCGATATGTCGGTGCTGCTGTTCGATCTCGACCACTTCAAGAAAATCAACGACCAGTTCGGCCACGGTGTCGGCGACACGGTGTTGCGCGTGATGGCGCAGCGCGTCGCCGAAGTGGTGCGGGCGCAGGATACCTTCGGGCGCTTCGGCGGCGAGGAATTCGCGTTGCTGCTGCCGTGCACGCCGCTCGACGACGCGATGCGCGTCGCCGAAAAGATTCGCTGCACGATCGCCGACACACCGGTCGAAGTGCAGGGCACCAGCGTGCCGGTGACGGCGAGCGTCGGCGGTGCGTCGGCGCGGGTCGGCGTGTCGTCGTACGATGTGCTCATCAACGAAGCCGACGCCGCGCTCTACAGCGCGAAGCGGCAAGGTCGCAACCGCTCGGTCGCGTTCGTGTGACAACCTCGCACGGCAGTGGCCTCGCACCTCGTACGAGGCGCGTTTCAGGCCGCGCTGCAAGCCGCCTGACGCACCGCCCCACCGCCTCCAGGCTTCCTTCGGGCCCCATATCCGCCGACGAAACTGCGGCATCTCACAAACGTTGATATACTTTTCGCCGTTTCCGGCCTCCCAGCCGGGCGTTTCGCGCGTGTCCGCGCGCGCGTGCCGCCAGCCCTGCGGGTGGCCATCAAACTTCTTGAACGCCTTTCAGCGGGCGCCTCCAGCGGAGATCGTCTTGGCTGTTTCCAATCTTGTCGTGGACGATACAGAAATCGACGCCGCTGCCGCCACATCCGGCAGCTCGTTCTATCTCGCCATGCGCATCCTGCCGGCCGCGCAGCGCGATGCGATGTATCAGGTCTACGCTTTCTGCCGCGCCGTCGACGATATCGCCGACAGCGACCTGCCGCGCGCCGAACGCGCCGCCGCGCTCGAGCGTTGGCGGGCCGATATCGACGCGTGCTACGCCGGCGCGCCGCGCGCTTCGCTGCGCGCGCTCACGCGGCACATTCACACGTTTCACCTGCAGCGCGAAGATTTCCACGCGATGATCGACGGCATGGCGATGGACGCCGCCGAAGACATCTGCGCCCCCGATGAAGCGACGCTCGACCTCTATTGCGACCGCGTCGCCAGCGCGGCGGGCCGTCTATCGGTGAGGATATTCGGGATGCAGGAAGAGCCCGGCCGTTTGCTCGCGCATCATCTGGGCCGCGCGCTGCAGCTCACCAACATCCTGCGCGATATCGACGAAGACGCCGGCATCAACCGCTGCTATCTGCCGCACGAATTGCTGGCGCGCGAAGGCATCGCCGTGACGAATCCCACGCAGATCGCCGACGACCCGTCGCTGCCGCGCGTGTGCGCCACGCTCGCCGAGCGGGCCAAGGAGCACTTCGCCGCCTCCGACGCGATCATGGACCGCGAGCCGCGCAACCATGTGCGCGCGCCGCGCATCATGTCGGGCGTGTATCGCCTGCTGCTCGAACGGACGCTGGAACGCGGCTTCGACATTCCGCGCACGAAGGTCAGCAAGCCGAAGCTCCGCATGCTGTGGATCGTCGCGCGTTACGCGCTCTTCTGAACTGATGCGAAAGCTCGTACATGTGGTCGGCGCAGGCCTTGCCGGCCTGGCCGCCGCAGTGCAGCTGCAGCGGCGCGGCGCGCACGTCGTGCTGCATGAAGCGGCTGCTCAGGCGGGCGGCCGTTGCCGTTCGTACTACGATGCCAAGCTGGGCTCGACGCTCGACACCGGCAACCACATGGTGGTGTCGGGCAATGCCGCGACGCTCAACTACGCGCGGGCGATCGGCGCCGCCGACGAACTGGTCGGCCCGTCCCAGCCCGAGTATCCGTTCGTGGATCTGGCCACGCGGGCGCGCTGGACCGTGCGCCTGTCGCCGGGACATCTGCCATGGTGGGTCTTCGACCCGAACGCGCGCGTACCTAACACCGGGCCGGGCGATTATCTGGCGCTCGCGCCGCTTCTGTTGGCGAGACCAGGACGCAGCGTCGCCCAGACCATGCGTTGCAACGGTCCGTTGTGGGACCGTCTGCTGCGGCCGCTGTTTCACGCGATGCTGAACGTCGAGCCGCGCGATGCGTCGGCGGAACTGACGGGCGCCATGGTGCGCGAAGCCCTGCTTGCCGGCGGCCTCGCGTGCCGGCCGCTAGTGGCGCGCAACGGGCTGGGCAGCGCGTTCGTCGATCCGGCGTTGCGTCTGCTGCAACATGGCGGCGCGGCGATCAGGCTGGGTTCACGCCTTGACGGAATCGTCTTTGCCGCCGACAACCGCCGCGTGCAAACGCTGCATTTCGCCGACGAAAGCGTCACGCTCGACGCGAACCATGCCGTAATTCTGGCGGTGCCGCCGGACATCGCGCAGACCCTCGTGCAAGGATTGCGCGCACCGACGCGCTTCGCGGCGACCGTCAACGTGCATTTCGCGGTCGAGCCGCCGTTTGGTTTGCCGCAGGTCACCGGGTTGCTCAACGGCACGGCAGAGTGGCTGTTCGCATTTGAAGGCCGCTTGTCGGTGACCGTGAACGGCGCTGAGCGCCTGCTCGACACGCCGCATGAAGCCCTCGCCGCCACCGTCTGGGCCGAAGTGTCGCAGGCGGCCAGTTTGCCGGTCGCGCCGATGCCGGCCTGGCAAGTCGTCGTGGAAAAACGTGCGACCTTCGCCGCGCTGCCGGATCAGGAAACGCGGCGGCCCGGCACGCGCACTCGCTGGAATAACCTGATGCTCGCGGGCGACTGGACGGCTACCGGCCTGCCCGCGACGATTGAAGGCGCGATCCGCTCCGGCCAGAAGGCCGCGGATACGTTGCTGAATGAACCGATGGAACGCCGATGAACGATTTATCTCAAGCCCAGCCGCTGGACGCCGTCTTGCCCGATTTCGCCCCCGCAGCGCCGAGCGCGCCCGCGCCGGCTAGTTTGGGCGAAGCGCCCGCAGCGTCGCTCGACGCCGCGATCAGACGCGCCACCGATGCGATTCTCGCCGCGCAGAAGCCGGACGGCCACTGGGTCTACGAACTCGAAGCCGACGCGACGATTCCCGCCGAATACGTGCTGCTGGTCCACTATCTCGGCGAAACGCCGAACGTGGAACTGGAACAGAAGATCGCCCGCTATCTGCGCCGCATCCAGTTGGCCGACGGCGGCTGGCCGCTGTTTACCGACGGCGCGCTCGACATCAGCGCCAGCGTGAAGGCGTATTTCGCACTGAAGATGATCGGCGATCCGGCCGACGCCGAGCACATGGTGCGCGCGCGCGAGGCGATTCTCGCCCACGGCGGCGCCGAAACCGTGAACGTCTTTACGCGCATTCTGCTCGCGCTGTTCGGCGTGGTGTCTTGGCGCGCGGTGCCGATGATGCCCGTCGAGATCATGCTGTTACCCATGTGGTTCCCGTTCCATCTGTCGAAGGTGTCGTACTGGGCGCGTACGGTGATCGTGCCGCTGCTCGTGTTGAATGCGAAGCGGCCGGTGGCGCGCAACCCGCGCCGTGTGCGCATCGACGAGCTCTTTCGCGGTGCGCCGGTCAACACCGGTCCGCGCGATCGGGCGCCGCATCAGCACGTCGGCTGGTTCCGGTTTTTTAGTGGCGTGGACGTGCTGCTGCGCGCCGTCGACGGTTTGTTCCCGAAGGCGACGCGCGAGCGCGCGGTGCGCGAAGCGGTGGCTTTCGTCGATGAACGGTTGAACGGTGAAGACGGTCTCGGCGCGATTTTCCCGGCGATGGCGAATTCGGTGATGATGTACGACGTGCTCGGTTACCCGGCCGATCATCCGAATCGCGCGATTGCCCGCCAGTCGATCGACAAGCTGCTCGTTATCAAGGATGACGAAGCATATTGCCAGCCCTGTCTGTCGCCGGTGTGGGATACGTCGCTCGCGGCGCATGCGCTGCTCGAAACCGGCGAGGCGCACGCTGAACAGGCGGCCGAACGCGGACTCGCCTGGCTGCGTCCGCTGCAGATTCTCGATGTGCGCGGCGACTGGATTTCGCGGCGTCCGAATGTGCGGCCGGGCGGCTGGGCGTTCCAGTACAACAACGCGCATTACCCGGACGTCGACGATACGGCGGTGGTCGCCATGGCAATGCAGCGCTCGGCAACGGTAACGCAATCGGACGTCGATCGCGAAGCGATTGCACGCGCTCGCGAATGGGTGGTCGGCATGCAGAGCAGCGATGGCGGCTGGGGCGCGTTCGAACCGGAAAACACGCAGTACTACCTGAACAACATTCCGTTTTCCGATCACGGCGCCCTGCTCGATCCGCCGACTGCGGACGTCTCGGGCCGCTGCCTGTCGATGCTCGCGCAACTCGGCGAGCTGCCGCAGAACAGCGAGCCGGCCCAGCGCGCGTTCGACTACATGCTGAAGGAGCAGGAATCGGACGGTAGCTGGTATGGCCGCTGGGGCTTGAACTACATCTATGGCACGTGGACCGCGCTGTGTTCGCTGAACGCTGCCGGCCTGCCACACGACGACCCGCGCATGAAGCGCGCGGCGCAGTGGCTCCTGTCGATCCAGAACGAAGACGGCGGTTGGGGCGAGGGCGGCGAGAGCTACAAGCTCGACTACCACGGCTACGAGCGCGCGCCGAGCACGGCCTCGCAAACCGCGTGGGCTCTGATGGGTCTGATGGCGGCCGGCGAGGTGAATCACGAAGCGGTGGCGCGCGGCGTCGCCTACCTGGAGCGCGAACAGCGCGAGCACGGCCTGTGGGACGAAACCCGTTTCACCGCGACCGGTTTCCCGCGCGTGTTTTATCTGCGCTATCACGGCTATCGCAAGTTCTTCCCGTTGTGGGCGCTGGCGCGCTTCCGTCATCTGAAGCGCAACGGCCTCACGCGCGTCGCGGTCGGGATGTGACGGATGCCGCTTGCCCCCAGCCTGTCCGCCGATAACGGCCGCAGTCCCTTGCCGGTGATCGTGGTGACCGGCATGGCGTTCGAAGCCCGCATCGCGCGCGGCGAAGGTGTCGAGGTCGTCTACGCGGCGCGCGCCGATCTGCTGGAGCGCGCGTTGAGCGCGGCGGTCGAACGCGGCTGTTCGGGTATCGTGAGTTTCGGCACGGCGGGCGGTTTGGCGCCGGATCTGGAGCCGGGCTCGCTGATCGTCGCTGATGCCGTCGAGGGGCCGTTTGGGCGCCTCCCGACCGATCGGCTATGGTCGGACAGGCTCGCGGCCGCACTGGCCGTTGGGCCGCTCTCTACGCGTTTGCGGCGCGGTCTCATGGCGGCCGTCACCGCACCTCTGGTGAGCGCGGGCGATAAGGACGCGCTGCATCGCTCGAACGGCGCGCTGGGGGTGGATATGGAATCGCATATCGCCGGGGCGAAGGCTGCCGCGCACGGCGTGCCGTTTGCCGTGTGCCGCGCGATTGTCGATCCGGTGTGGCGCACGCTGCCGTCCGCGGCAACCGCCGGCCTGCGCGATGACGGCAGCACAGCGCTGGGGCCGATTCTGCGGGAATTGATGCGACAACCCTCACAACTCGGCGCGCTGATCCAGCTTGCCGTCGACGCCCGGGCGGCGCGCCTCTCGCTGGTCCACGCACGGCGTGCGATCGAGGAAGCGGGCGCTTTTCGCATGGCTATCGCCTGAAACGTGTCGCGCGCGTTGTGCGCCGAAGCGGCAAGCGTCAACCCGTCCGCTTCTGTGCCAGCGTCGAGTCCGGCTTTACAGGGCGCCCGTTCGAGGCGCCCCGTCCAAACCCCAATACTTATTGCGTCACCGGCGCTGAAGCCGGCTGCGTGCCTTCGGCCGGCGCGGCGGGCGGCGTCGGTGCGGGCGTGCCCGAAGCGCCGTTGGGCACGGCAGCCGGTGCGGTCGGCGTCGAACCTGCCGCGCCGCTCGCGGGCGTTTCGCCTGGGTCGCTGTAGTTGGGCACGCCTGCCGGTGCGCCCGTGGCGGCGCCAGAGGCCGCCTTCGGCGCTTCCGCGGCGTCGCCCGGATCCGCGTAGTTCGGCAAAGCCCCTGCAGCGGGCGCGCCGGCTGCGGGTGCCTCCGAGGCGCCGGAATCGCCCTGGTCGTCATAGTTCGGCAGCGGCGCCGCGTTGTCGCTCGTGCCGCGCAGACGGGCACGGCGTTGCTGCGTATAGGCATCGCGCACGAACGAGTACTTGTCCAGCGCAGCCTGTTGCAGCAGGTCCGACGCGCCCAGCAGGTCTGAACGCACGCTCACGAACTGCAGCACGTAGAGCGGATTGCGCACCGCCGGCTCCATGTAGTTCAACGGGTTGAACTTCACGTCGACGATCAGCCCCATGCTGTCACGCACCGTGCTCGGCCCGAACAGCGGCAGCACCAGATACGGACCCGACGGAATGCCCCAGTGACCCAGCGTCAGGCCGAAATCCTGATGGTGCTTGGGCAGCCCGGCAGGCGTCGCCCAATCGAGCAGGCCGCCCAGGCCGAAAGTCGAATTGAACGCGAAACGGACGAAGTCCTCGGTCGCGTCGGTGAACTTCAGCTGCAGCAGCGCGTTCGCGGCGTTGGTCAGATCGCCAAGATTCGAGAAGAAGTTGCTGACGGCGGTGCGCAATGGTTGCGGCGTCACCTTCTGGTAACCCTTCGCCACCGGAACAGCGACGTAGCGATCCACGCCGTCGTTGAAACTGAACACGGCCCGGTTCATCGGTTCGAACGGGTCGCCGGGTTTGCGGTCGGGGCCGGTGGCGCAGCCGGAGATCAAACCGGTGGCGACGAGCGCCAGCGCGGCGTTACGCAGCTTCATGCTTATATTCCTTTTTGCTTCGCGCGACGTGAGCGCGGCTTGCCCATCAACACGGGTTGAAACACCACTGCGCCGACCAGTGTGCAAAACAGCGAGAGCGCCAGCAAGCGCCCCATGCTGGACGTTCCCGGATGGTGCGACAGCCAGAGGCTGCCGAACGCGGTCGCCGTGGTCGCCGCGCTGAACAGCACAGCGTGCGTCAGGCTCGACTGCAGAAGGCCGGTCTGACCGTGGCGCCACGCCATCACGAAGTAGATCTTGAACGCTACGCCGACGCCGAGCATCAGCGGCAAAGCGATGATATTCGCAAAGTTCAGCGGCATGCCGAATACCACGCACAACTCGAGCGTCACGAGTGCGGATACCAGCAACGGAACCAGCGTGCGCAACATGTCGCTGACGCGCCGCAGCGCGATCCACAGCAGAATTGCGATCGATACGAGCGCGTAGCCCGCGGCCTGCAGGAACGCCTTGATGATGGTGTCGGCGGAATGCAGGATCGAAATCGGCCCGCCGATCGCGCCCGGCTCCGCTTTCTTCACCGCGTGGGCGAAGTGCGCGAGTATGACGTCGTCGTTCGGATCGGTGCCGGGTTTCACCTTCGGCGCGATGTCCACGAGAGCGCGGCCGTCCTTCGAGACCCAGCCCTTGGAGATTTCCTTGGGCAGATTCTCGCGGGTGATCTCGGTGGGTTGCAGCAGATTGGCCAACTGCTTCAGTGCGATGCGCAGCGTGTCCGACATTGCAGTTTCGGCGCGGTCGCGCGTGGCGGCATCGGTGGCGGCCAACTTCTGCAACGTGGCGGACAGATGCTTGGCTTCAGCGGCGCCCGGCCCCGGGTAATCGTCGGCGGCGAGCGAGAGCTGGTTCGACGCGCGCTTGAGCGCGGCGACGCGCACGGCGTCCGTTGCCTGTTGCGCGGGCTGTTGCTGCAAGGCGGGCAATAGCTGCTGCGCGGCGCTTGCGATCAGCATCAGCTTTTGTTGCTGATCGGCGGGCACGAAGGTGTCGAGTGTGGTGACGCGGCCTACTTCCGGCAACGTACGCAGATGGTCGGCTATGCGGTCGGCGTCGGCGAGCGAGGACGCCAGCACATGCACATTGTTGACCGCGGCCTCCGGCGAATCCTTGAGCGACAACAACGTCGCCATCGACTCCGTATGCGGGTCCTTCAAATGCAGCGGGTTGAAGTCGAAGCGCAGATGCGTGAGCAACGGCGTGGCGCCGATCACGACAATCAGCGTGCCGATCAGCACCGGCTTGCGATGATGAGCGAGGAAATCGTCGACCGGGGCGAGCTGCTTGAAGCCTGGCGAACCGGCTTCGCCGGGCGGCCGGAAGATTTTCAGCAGAGCCGGCAGCAGCGTCATGTTGGTGAAGTACGCGACGAACATACCGACGCCCGCGATCTCACCCAGTTCGGACACGCCGCGGTAAGCCGTAGGCAGGAACGAGAAGAAGCTCAGCGCGACCGCGACCGCGGCGAGCGTGAGCGGCACGCCGATACTGTGCGACGTGTGCATCAGCGCAGCGGAAAGCCGGTTGTCGCGATTGCGCTCCTCGCGATACTTGACGCCGAACTGCACGCCGAAATCGACCCCGAGCCCGACGAACAGCACCATGAAGGCGACCGAAATCATGTTGAGCGCGCCCACCAGCATCAGGCCGAGCGCCGCGGTGATCGCGAGCCCGACGAACAGCGTGATGAACACGGCGACGATCATGCGGCCCGAGCGCAACGCCAGCCACAGAATGATCAGCACGACGATGAAGGTGCCGATGCCGTTGAGCACCGCGCCGTCCTTGACCGAAGCGAACTCTTCGTCGGCGAGCGGCTGTTCGCCGGTCAGACGGACGGTGGCGCCGTAGCGCGAGTCGAGGTGCAGCGCGGCCGCGGTGTCGCGGATCGACTTCGACGCCGACGCGCCCGGCTCGAGCGCATCGTAGTTCACGACCGGCTGCACGATGACGAAGGCGCGTGCCGGCACCGCGGCCGCGCTCTTGTCGACCAGAGCGCGCCACGAGAAGGCGGCCGGTTGGCCGGCCAGCACGCGGTCCAACGTGGTCGCGCTTTGCGACAGCAGATGGCTCATGTCGCCGAGCTTCACCTGGCCGAGTTGAAGCGGCAGCAACAGGCTCGTGGTCAGCGTGCCGGCAAGGCCGGTCAGGCTCGGGTCGTGGGCAAGGGCATTGACGAGCGGGCGGGACTGGACCAACTGCGAGGTGGTCGACATGACCTCGTCGAGGGACGGGAACAGCAGGCCATTGTGTTCGAAGAACGGGCCGCCGGCCGGCTGCGAAACCGCTACGAATTCCTTGGGATCGGCCTTGAGGGCGGTGGTCAGGGCTTGCGCGGCGGCGTCGGCGAATTCCGGCGCGCGCGCTTCGACGACCACCAGCACGGTTTGGCCGCGATCCGGGAAGGCCACGTCCACGGCATGTTCGAGCGCCGACCATTGCTTGTCGTTCTCGATGAGACGGCTGATGTCCGTGTTGATCTTGAAGTTAAAGGCAACGTAGAAACCGCTCAGAACGGCGAGCACGAGCGATAGCGCGACGATCCGCATTGGATGACGCACTGAATAGGCGACGAGACGGACAATAGATGACTTCAGCATGTAGGCGAAATTGGCCTTATCACGGTTGTTGTTTTTGACGAAAGTGCACAAGTATACAGAGACGGAGCGGCGAGCCCCCGGTTCGGTAGCAAGTGCGGCTCCCGCACACGCTCATCAGGGCGGGAACGCAATCTCGGTATACTGGTCTATCCTGCTTTCGCCGCGTGCTTGCAAGCCCGGCGGCGCTTACTTCTTTCAGGTTCTGTCGAACGTATGAAACGTTATCTGTCTGCTTTTCTGGCTGCGGCCGTGGTGTCCACTGCGGCATATGCGCAAAGCGCGCCCGACGCGGTGGTAAAAAGTGCTGTCGAGGGCACGGTGGCGGCCATGAAGGCTGACCCGCAGGCGCGCGGCGGCGACATGGCGAAGATCACGCAACTGGTCGAGTCGCGCTTCCTGCCGGCCACGGACTTTCAGCGCACCACGCGCATCGCGGTCGGCAAGGCCTGGTCCACCGCGACGCCCGACCAGCAAAAGCAACTGTACGAGCAGTTTACGCTGCTGCTCACGCGCACTTATGCGGCCTCGCTGTCGCAACTGCGTGACCAGGACGTAAAGTTTAAATTCGCGCCGGTCAACGTGCCGGCGGGCGCCAAAGACGTGGTCGTG
Source organism: Paraburkholderia sp. BL25I1N1 (assembly GCF_003002025.1). Classification (GTDB taxonomy): domain Bacteria; phylum Pseudomonadota; class Gammaproteobacteria; order Burkholderiales; family Burkholderiaceae; genus Paraburkholderia. The sequence goes on along the minus strand of NZ_PVZB01000008.1, from coordinate 12,247 downwards.
CAATCGCACGTGCTGAGCAATGGCGGCGATGACGCAATCGACTATCGCATGACTAAGGATGCCGCAGGCTGGAAGGTCTACGACATCAACATGATGGGCGCGTGGCTGATCCAGGTGTATCAGACGCAATTCGCCGATCAGATTGCCAAAGGCGGGATCGACGGGCTGATCAAGTTTTTGACCGCTCACAATGCGCGTAGCGCTGGGTAGCGCTGGGCCGTGTTAACGGCCCACACGTCGCACCGTGTGAGGCACAAGGCATAAAAAAAAGCGCGGTGGCTGAATGGCCACCGCGCTTTTTTTGCATACACGACAAAGGACGGCGTGAGGCCGCCCCTTCGACGCTTAGGTTGCAGCCGTCGCCGTCTGCACTTTCTTGCCCTTGCCCGACACCTTGATCTCTTCCAGCTTGATCTCGACGTGGCGGGAGAAGACGTACTCGGCAGGACGTTGCTTATCCAAAGGAATGTCCTTCGTGAACGCGCCCGAGGTCTTCGGGCCGCGCACGGCAACCTTCAGCGCCTTCAGCGGATGCGTGACCGTATCCATCACGGCGGTCGCTTCGAAACCGCAGTGCACCATGCAGTCCGCGCACTTCTCGTAGTTACCCGTGCCGTACTTGTCCCAGTCCGTGGTTTCCATCAGTTCCTTGAAGGTCTTCACGTAACCTTCGCCGACCAGATAGCACGGCTTTTGCCAGCCGAACACGGTACGCGCGGGGTTGCCCCACGGCGTGCATTCGTATGTCTGATTGCCGGCCAGGAAGTCGAGGAACATGCTCGACTGGCTGAACGACCAGTTCTTGCCGTTGTTGCCGCGCTTGAAAATTTCGCGGAACAGGTGCTTGGTCTTGTCGCGGTTCAGGAAGTGCTGCTGATCCGGCGCGCGTTCGTACGCGTAACCCGGCGAGACAGTGATGCCGTCCACGCCCATCGGGCCCAGCGTGTCGAAGAACGCAGCGACGCGTTCCGGCACGGCGTCGTTGAACAGCGTGCAGTTGATGTTCACGCGGAAACCGCGGCGCTTCGCTTCCTTGATGGCGGCGACAGCCTTGTCGTACACGCCGTCTTGCGACACCGAGTGGTCGTGCGCCTGCTTGTCGCCGTCGAGGTGAACCGACCAGACGAAGTACGGATTCGGCTCGTAGTCGTCCATCTTCTTTTCCATCAGCAGCGCGTTCGTGCACAGGTACACGAACTTCTTGCGCGCCATGATGCCCTTCACGATCTGCGGCATTTCCTTGTGCAGCAGCGGTTCGCCGCCTGCGATCGAGACCACCGGCGCATTGCATTCGTCGACGGCTTCAAGGCATTCCTGCAGCGACAAACGCTGATTCAGGATGGGATCCGGATAGTCGATCTTGCCGCAGCCATTGCAGGCGAGGTTGCAGCGGAACAGCGGTTCCAGCATCAGGGCGAGCGGATAGCGTTTGTTCCCGGACATATGCTGACGCATGATGTATGCGCCGACCCGGACTTTCTGTAGCAGCGGAATAGACAAGACGTCCTCCTTAAACTTCGCGTGCAGCGAGTGGTTGCATCAGCTTCGATGGCAACTTGAATTCGACTTTTTCTTCACGGCCCGCCATCGTCGTGACATCGACAGGCCCCAATGCGCTCAGCGCATCGATTACGTTCTTGACCATCTCTTCCGGCGCCGAAGCACCGGCCGTGATGCCGACGGTCTGCACGTTCGCAAACCATTCCGGCTTCACTTCCGAACCGTCGGCGACGAGATAGCTCGCCACGCCGCTTTCGCTGCCGATCTCGCGCAGCCGGTTCGAGTTCGAACTATTGGTTGCGCCCACCACCAGCAGCACGTCGACCTCCTTGCTCAACTCGCGCACCGCGGCCTGGCGGTTTTGCGTGGCGTAGCAGATGTCGCGCGTATCCGGACCGACAATATCCGTGAAGCGGCGCAGCAGCGCGTCGATGATGCCGCGCGTGTCGTCCACCGAGAGAGTGGTTTGCGTGACATAAGCGAGCGGTGTGTCGAGCGGCAGATCCAGATGCGCGACCTCGGCCTCGCTCTGCACCAGCAGCACTTTGCCCGGAATCTGGCCGATCGTGCCTTCCACTTCCGGATGCCCGGCGTGGCCGATCAGTATCAGCGTGCGGCCGGCGCCGACATACTGGCGCCCCTGCACGTGCACTTTGGTGACCAGCGGGCAGGTCGCGTCAAGCACGTCGAGACCGCGCGCTTCGGCATCGCGCTCAACTGTCTGAGCGACACCGTGGGCGCTGAAAATCGCCACGGCGCCTTGCGGCACTTCATCGAGTTCCTCGACGAAGCGCGCGCCTTTCTGGCGCAGATTGTCGACCACGTGCCGATTGTGAACAATCTCGTGGCGAACATACACGGGTGCGCCGTGTTGCTGCAACGCGCGGTCGACGATCTCGATTGCGCGAACAACACCCGCACAAAAGCCGCGGGGTTGAGCAAGGATGACTCGCATAAGTTGGCGAACTCCGACTGACGCGGGTTTCGAAGAAGTCGGTAACTATGACTTTATCGCCGCGATCATCTAATTAGTTGACGTCTTGAGCCCCGGCGACGTGCCGGTACAGCAAAACCAAACGCGCATTCTAACGCTATCAGCCGGGCTTTGCTTTGGCGGCGCCCGGCGGCTGTCGGTCGGGCGTCACAACAGCGGAACCGGCGCCCGGCGCGGCAAGCATCGGGTACGGCAATGCGGAAGCGGTAATGATTGCAAGCTGCAGCGGTTTGACGGAACCCTTAAACTACGTAGTCGCGCGGCGCCTGGTGCCCGCATTACAAAAGGGTTTCGAGGCTCGCTGGATGGACGTCGATCAATACGAAAACTTTCCGGTCGCGAGCGTGTTGCTGCCCAAGGCGCTGCGCGCGCCCATCGGCATTATCTATCAGGTCGTGCGCACGGCGGGCGACATTGCCGACGAAGGCGATTGGAGCGCAACCGAGCGGCACGCCCGTCTCGCCGACTTCCGCGCCGGCCTCGACGCGGTAGCGGAACAACATGCGGCGCCAGTCCATCCGCTGTTGTTCGACAAGCTCGCCGGCGTGGTCACGCAGTATAAACTGCCGCTCGCGCCGTTCTACGATCTGCTCCAGGGGTGCGCCCAGGATATCGACGCCGGCCGTTTCGCCGACCGCGCCGCGCTGCTCGACTATTGCCGTCACTCGGCCAACCCGCTCGGGCATCTGATGCTGCATCTGATCAACGCGGCCACGCCGGAGAATCTCGCCGAGGCCGACGCGATCTGCACGGCGTCGCAGTTGATCAGCTTCTGGCTGGACGTCGCCGCCGACTGGAAAAAGGACCGCGTGTACCTGCCGCTCGCCGATATGCGGCGCTTCAACGTGACCGAGGCGCACATTGCCAGCGGAGTCGCCGATGCAGACTGGCGGGCGCTCATGGCGCACGAAGTGTCGTTCGTGCGCGAGATGCTGGTGCGTGGCGCGCCGCTCGCCTTGCGGATTCCGGGCAGGTTGGGCATCGAGTTATGCGGTGCCGTTCACGGCGGCCTACGCTTTCTCGAACGCATCGAGAGCGCGGGCTACGACGTGTTTCACGAGCGGCCGGTGCTCAATACGTTTGACTGGTGCGTGGTCGCGGCCCGCACAGTGGTGATGTGGCTGTCGCGTCGCGTCGGCGTGCAAGCGCGTTCAATCGAGGGTAATGCTTAATGGCGGTGGTCCTGTTTCTTCTGTCGTGTCTCTCCTTGCTGATCTGGTGTGTGCTGCTGTTCGCGCGCGGCGGTTTCTGGCGCGCGCGTCCTGCTGCGCCGCTGACCATCGCGCCGCGCGCAACGTGGCCGGCCGTGGCCGCCGTGGTGCCGGCCCGCAATGAAGTCGATGTGATCGCAGAGGCGGTGACCACGCTGCTTCAGCAGGATTATGCGGGCGACTTCCACGTGATCGTCGTCGACGACCACAGCACCGACGGCACCGCCGACGCCGCACGCGCCGCGGCCCTGCAGTTGCAATGCCCGGACCGTCTGACCGTGTTGAGCGCGAAGCCGCTGCCGCCCGGTTGGTCGGGCAAGGTGTGGGCACAGTCGCAAGGTATCGAGGCCGTGCGCACGCTCGGTTTGTCCGCGGACTATCTTCTGCTGACCGACGCCGACATCGGCCATCCCGGCGACGCGGTCGCGCAACTCGTCGCGCGCGCCGACGCGGAACAGCGCGATCTCGTCTCGCTGATGGTGCGGCTGCGCTGCGATTCGTTCTGGGAAAAGGCGTTGATTCCCGCCTTCGTATTCTTCTTCGCCAAGCTGTACCCGTTCTCGTGGGTCAACAACCCGCGCAATCGGACGGCGGCGGCCGCGGGCGGCTGCATGCTGGTGCGCCGTAGCGCGCTGGAAGAAGCAGGCGGCATCGAGTCGATCCGCGCGGAGCTGATCGACGATTGCAGCCTCGCCGCGCGTATCAAGCATCGCGGCACGGGGCGTCATCCGATCCGGCTGGATGTGGCGGCGCGCAGCGTGTCGCTGCGTCCGTACGATAGCTGGCGTGAGATCTGGAATATGATCGCGCGCACGGCTTTCACGCAGCTGCGCTACTCGCCGCTGCTGCTGGCGGGCACGTTGGCCGGCATGACGATCATCTATCTGATGCCGCCGGTCGCCGCGCTGGTGCTCGGTCCGACAGGCTGGCCCGCGTGGCTCGCGTGGGCCGCCATGTGCTGCGCGTATGCGCCGATGCTGAGCTATTACCGCCGCTCGCCGTTGTGGGCGCCGTTTCTGCCGCTGATCGCGTTGTTCTATGTCGGCGCGACGTTTGCGTCGGCGGTGCGTTATTGGCGCGGCAAGGGCGGACAGTGGAAGGCGCGGGTTCAGGCGCCGGTGCAGGAACGCTGAAGCGAACGGAGTTGGAAATCGCGGAGGAATGCAAAAGCGGCGCTCATTGGGCGCCGCTTTTTTACTTGGTGAGCATCATGTAAAGCTGGATCACCATGTCGGGCGAAAACGTGAACGGCACCCAGCCGTGGCCGGTGTGGCGCATGACCAGCAGACGGTCGCCGTTCGACTGTTTCTGCACCGCCATGACCGGATTCTTGGTGGACACGAAGCGCCAGCCTGGCGGAATGCCCGGCGGCGGTTCCGGCGTCATCGACGCGCGCGCGTTCGACAGTTCCTCGATCAGTTGGCCGATCTGCTCCGCGCGCAACGCGACGGTCTGGCCGCCGATCGTCATGGTGATCTCGTTCTGCGCGGGGCGATTGATTTCGAGCGTGGGCTGAAGCTGCGGGGCCGGCGCCTCGCCTTCGACGACGGCCGCCTCGGTCTCAGCCGCATTCGCATTGGATTCGGACGCGACGTGATCCGCGGATGCAGACGCTGGCGGCGCGGCGTTCTCTGCGGGTGTCTCGGGAATGTTTTCGGCCAGCGGGGCCACGACAGCCTGAATGAGCTGATCGACGCCCATTTCCAGTGCGCCGAGCTGTTCGTGAAGATTCATGCGAGCTTTTCTCTGGTAAGACCCACGATTTTAACTGCTGCGCGTAGGCTTTTACCTGTCGCTAACACAGTGACGTTGTAACAAAATGCTTGCGGCCGAGCCGGCTTGCGGGACACAGGCCGTTTGTTCATGCAGAGATTACTGCTTCAGATAGCCCGCTTGCCTGAACCAGTCGAGCGCGTCGCTCAAGCCCTCGCGATAAGGCCGCGCGCGATAGCCGAGTTCACGTTCCGCTTTCGCCGACGTGAAGTACATCTTGTTCTTCGACATTTTCAAGCCGTCGATAGTGACGAACGGTTCGCGTTTCGTGATCTTGGCGACTGCTTCGGCACCCATGGCCAGCGGATAGAGCGGCCAGCGCGGCAGACTCAGCGTCGGTGCCTTGCGGCCGGTCAGCGCCGCGATATCCGCGAGCATCTGTTGAAGCGGCAGATTTTCGCCGCCGAGAATATAGCGCTCGCCGATCTTGCCGTGTTCGAGCGCGAGGAAATGGCCGGCCGCGACGTCATCCACGTGCACGAGATTCAGGCCCGTGTCGACGAACGCCGGAATCTTGCCGAGCGCCGCTTCCACGATGATGCGTCCCGTCGGCGTCGGCTTGACGTCGCGCGGTCCGATCGGCGTGGAGGGATTGACGATTACCGCCGGCAAGCCGTCTTCGGCGATCATCCGCTCCACCGCGCGCTCGGCCAGCACCTTGCTGCGTTTGTACACGCCAATCGCCTGATCGGCTTTGAGCGGCGAGGTTTCGTCGGCGGACTGGCCGGAACTGGTCACTTTCAACGTGGCCACGCTGCTCGTGTAGACAATGCGCTCGACGCCTTCCTTCAGCGCCGCGCGCATGGTCGCTTCGGTGCCTTCGAGGTTCGAGCGCTCGATCTCGCTCGGGTCAGGCGCCCACAGCCGATAGTCGGCGGCCACGTGCAGCAGATAGCGCACGCCGCGCAGTGCGTGGCGCATCGACGCTTCGTCGCGCATATCGCCGATCACGATTTCCGCGTCCAGCGACTCGACGTTCTGACGCGGACTGGTGGCGCGCACCAGCACGCGCACCTTGAAACCCTTCTGTTGCGCGATGCGCGCCACCGACGAGCCGACGAAGCCGGAGGCGCCGGTCACGAGCACGAGATCGCGATTCTGTTCGGTCATTCTGTTTCCATTTCCCGCGTGACAGTCGACGGATTGTACGTGGCGCGCGCGCCGTGTGTCGCGCCGGCGGTCCCATGCGAACAATCAGATGCGCGCTTTGCCGAGCAAGCTCGCCGGGACGCGACTAGAATGCCGGCTTGAAAGTATGCGAAGAGAGGACGGCATGGCCCCGGATCTGGATCAGCGGATCGAAACGTATTACGTGCGCGTGCGCGGCACCGTGCAGGGCGTCGGCTTTCGCCACGCGACCGTGCGGCAGGCGCATGCGCTCGGTATCAAGGGATGGGTGGCGAATCTCGACGACGGCTCTGTCGAAGCGATGTTGCAGGGCTCGGCCAACCAGGTCGACCGGATGCTGTCGTGGTTGCGTCACGGGCCGCCGGCGGCGCGCGTGACCGAGGTGGCCGGCGAAGAGCGCGCGACCGAAAAGCGCTACGAACGTTTCGAGCAGCACTGAGCGGCAGCACGTAGAACGCGCGAATCACGCAAAATAAAAGGCGGTGCGCCATCATGCGCGATGGCGCGCCGCCTTGCCGTGTTTGCGTGACCGTGCTTCCGTCAGCGGCCCAGCGCGCTCAACGCGCCAGCAGCAGGCTCTCCGCAAAGCCCCATTCGTCTTCGATCCATTGATGACTGCACAGGAAGCCGGCGTCGTCGGCAATCGCGGGCATTTCTTCCGCGCGATATTTGTGGCTGCTCTCGGTCCAGATCGTCTCGCCCGCCTTGAGCGACACCGTCAATTGCGCCGCGCCCACGTGGGCGGTGATGTCGCGCTTGGCTCGCAGATGCATTTCGATGCTGCGCGCGTCCGGGTTGAAGCGCGCGACGTGCTCGAACGCCTCGAGCGGAAAGTCGCCGTCGAGTTCGCGATTGATGCGCGCCAGCAGGTTCAGATTGAACGACGCGGTGACGCCGATCGAGTCGTCATAGGCGGCCACCAGGACGGGCGTCGGCTTGATCAGGTCCGTGCCGAGCAGCAACGCGTCGCCGGGAGCGAGCATGTTGCGGATATCGCGCAGGAAACGTGTTGCCGCGAGTCTGCCGAAATTACCGATCGTACTGCCAAGAAACAGCACAAGTAACCGCTCGTCCGACGCGCGCTGCTTGCTCACTTCAGCAAGGCCGGCCAGGTAATCGCGTTCATAACCGACAATCGAAATGCGCTCGATGTCGCCGAGTTCGCGCCTGCACAACTGCAATGCACTGCGCGAAATTTCAATCGGACAGTAAGAAGTAGGGCGCTTTTTACACAGCGCTTCCAGAATGCGCCGTGTTTTACGGCCGCTGCCGCTGCCGAGTTCGGCGACCGTCACGTCGTGTGGCAGGTGCGCGACGATGTCCGCGGCGTGTTTGGTAAGCAGGCGTTCCTCGGCGCGCGTCACGCCGTATTCGGGCAACACGGTAATCACTTCGAACAGCGCGGAGCCCACTTCGTCATACAGATACTTGGACGGCAGCTCTTTCTGCGGCGTATGGGTGAGGCCGGCGCGAACGTCGGCGGCAAAGGCGGAGCGTAGGTCGGGCGATGCGTCATGCGATAGGGCTGGCTGGGTCATGCTGGCTCCAGTAGTCACATTCGGTGAGCGCGATGCTGCCGGGCGGCGGCACGCGTGATGAACGCAGTTGAGGCGTGCCGTGGAGAAGAAGGTCGGGCTCGGTCCGTAGGACTGTCATCGCCGGCCTGGCTCAGGGATGCTGCACATGCTGTCCCCAAGGGGACGTCCTTCGGGGGCGTTGCGAACGGTAATGCAAGCAGCGTCGCAAGACTAGCTAGCAAGATTCGCGCTTCAGCCGCTTGGCGCGAAATGATGTGGGGCGTTGCCGGTGAAAAGACCGGGTTGTTGGCCGCACATGAAGTTATGTTCTAGTCCATCGACGCGTGATGCGCACGGAATAATTTCAGCTGATTGTTGACAGCGCGCGGCACCTACGCGGAGCCGCGAACGGATAACCCGTCTAGAATGCCGCCTTCATATCGTTTATCAAAAGCAAGAAATACAGTGTCGGACACGCGCTGCGCGCTTATGAGATTCCATTTCCAATGACAACAACGAATGCCGGGCGGCTGCATGCTGCACTGCAAACAACCTCGCCCGCGCACGCGCCGGTATCGCGTTGTCGGTGTGCGCGACCACGACGTTTGCATTACTGTCCGCTTACGCAACCCTGCTCGCGCCGCTAAGCGGCCTCGACATTTTCGCCTGGCGTGTCGTCCTGACCGTGCCGGGCGCGCTGTTGCTGGTGGCGTTGAGAAAGCGCCTGCCCATTCTGCGGCAGCTTCTTTACCGCATGGTGACCGCCCCGAAACTCGGCTTGGCGATGATCGTGAGCGCGGCGTTGCTTGGCGCGCAACTGTGGGTGTTTCTGTGGGCGCCTCTACATGGCCGAATGCTCGAAGTCTCGCTCGGTTATTTTCTCCTTCCGCTGGCGATGGTGCTTGTCGGGCGCTTTTATTATCACGAGCGTCTGGACCGTTTGCAGTGGCTCGCTGTTGCGTGCGCGGCGATCGGTGTCGGCCATGAACTGTGGGTGACGGGCGCATTTTCATGGCCGACCTTGCTGGTTTCGCTCGGCTATCCGCCGTATTTCGTTTTGCGTCGCAAGATCAATCACGACTCGCTCGCGATGTTCACCGTGGAAATGGCGCTACTGTTGCCGCCGGCAATCGTGCTGGTTTTCAACGGCGGCTCGCTGGCGATGATCGCTGGCCATCCGGATCGGTGGTGGCTACTGTTGCCGGGCCTCGGCGCGCTGAGCACCATTGCGCTGGCGTCGTATCTCAAGGCGAGCCGGTTGTTGCCGGTCGCGTTGTTCGGCATCCTCGGCTATGTCGAACCGGTGTTGCTGGTGCTGATCTCGATTACGTTGCTAGGTGAAACGCTGAGCGTCGCGCAGTTGGCGACCTACGTTCCCATCTGGATCGCGGTCGCGCTGACGGCATTGCATAGCGTGCGCCTCATTCGTCTCGCACCGAACTGAGCGGGCCGCGCCGCGGCGAATGAGCCTTCGACGAAGCGGCGGCGCGCTCTAGCGATGCGCCGCCGTACGGTCCGCGTTGAGACGCGTCGGACCGGCTTGCGCTTCGATCGCTGCGCGCAGTGCGGGCCGCCAGCCGAAGCCGAACAACGCTTCGGCCAGCACGAACAGCGGTCCGATCAGCAGGCCGATCACATCATCCACAAAGGCAGGCTTGCGATGTTCGTAGGCAACATGCCCGATGAACTGAAACACCCAGCCGACCAGAAAAAGCCCGACGCCGATCACGAGCCACATCAACGTGGATTGTGTGGCTGTCCACCGGCCGAACGCGACGCAGAGCGCGGACACGAAGGCCATCATCGCGCCGAGCGGCACGTCGAGCACGAGGTAATACAGCGTGGCCGCGACGAATAAAACCCACGCCGGCGATAGCGTCAGCGGCCACGCGCCGACAACGAAAGCGGGCCGGCTCAACAATACCGCCAGGGCCAGCACGATCATCGGAATGCCGATGAAATGCGTGGCGATATTGCGCCGGTCACGGTGGTACGCCGCGTATTGCGTAAGCTGTTGCGTCAGCGTTCTCATGGATGCCGCTCCTCTGTCAAAGTCAGCATAATCGCGGGCAGCGGAATTTGAAACCATCGGGTAGCCGACAATCGGGCACGAGCGCCGTTCTATGAATGCGAGTTTTCCATCGAATGAGCTTGCCGCGCTGCTGGGACGCAGCGCGTGGTTTCGCTCGACGCCGGCTGCCATGCAGGCGCAGTTGATCGAAGCGGGACGTGTCGAACGGCTCGCCGCCGGGCAACGGCTGTTCACGCGCGGCGATTCCGACGATGGCGTCTATTGCGTGCTCGACGGCCTGGTGAGAATCGGCGCGGCCAGTTCTGCGGGTAAGGAGACTTTGCTTGCCGTCATCGAGCCGGTGAACTGGTTCGGCGAGATCGCGCTGTTCGACAACCGGCCGCGAACCCACGACGCGTATGCCGAACGCGATTCCGAGCTGTTTCATGTGCCGCGCGCCGCACTCGTCGCGCTACTGGAACGCACGCCCGCTTATTGGCATCTGTTCGGTCTGCTGTTGACGCAAAAACTGCGTCTTGCTTTCGACGCGATCGAAGAGGCCGCATTGCTGCCCGCGGCGCAGCGCGTGGCGCGCCGCTTGTTATTGATGGCGGGCGGCTACGGCGAGCCCGGTGCATTGCGGCGCGTGCTCAAAGTCCCACAAGAAGATCTCGCGATGATGCTGGCGCTGTCCCGGCAAACGATCAACCAGGTGCTGAAGCAGTTCGAAACGCAAGGCGCGCTGAAGCTCGGTTATGCGGAAATCGAAATTGCCGATGTGCAGAAGCTGGCGGCATTGGCTGAGTTGAGTCCCGTGGGGGATTGATCGCGACGAGTAGTCCGCGAGACGCTGCAATGCGTCGATCAGAACCCTGAGAACATGATTAACGCGCCATCACGGCCGCGCTGCGGCGCTTCAACGGTCCGATCATCGCGGCGGGAAGTGTCGAGATCAGTGTGTGCAGTGTGAAGTCGAGGTCGTCGGGAGCGATGTCGAGTTGCACGCGAATTTCCTGGCGAACCGCCTGCGTGGCAACGACATAAACACCGAGAGGAGAATGGAGCAGGGCGCGAAGCTGGGTGCCGGGGAGCTCCTGCGGTCGATGAGGCAGAGTTATCTGCAAGCGGACGCGTGCCGCGAGGAAGGGAATGACGTTGTTGCGCCGAACGTGCGGCTCGTTGAGCGGGTGAATAGCGAAACTGTCGATTGCTTGCGTGAGAGCCATGTGATGCGGCGTTCGTCGACGCCATGGTTGATCAAGACAGTTCGAGATTAGACGCCTGCGGGTAAACGCGGTGCAAAAATTGGGGTGTGCGTTGGAAAAAAACCGCGCATAAAAAAAGGCGAGTCATATGACTCGCCCTCCCTGAACGGCACAGTTCGGCTTCGATTACCTATACATGCCTGGCCGGTGCGTGCCGAAACCGATCACGTGTTATTGCGTTTTTGTCGTGTCGGTCTTTGCGCCGTCGGCTTTTACCGGGGCATTGCTGGCCTCTTTCGCGCCCTCCGTCTTAGTCGTGGCGGCGCTCGTTTCAGCCGCGGCCTTCTTCGTGGTCTTGTGGGCTTTTGCCGTGTGATGGGCGGACGTCTTCTTCACGTGCGCTTTGGTCGTGGCTTTGGCCGGCGCCTTCGTTGCTGCGGCGCTGTCGTCCGTGGCGCCCGTTTGAACGGCGGTGCTCGCTTTCAGGTTCGCCTGGCCGGCGGGTTGCGTTTGCGCGGGCTGCGCGGCGGACGGTGCGGCCGTTTGAGCGAAAGCGGTCGACACGAGCAGAGCGGAAGCGAGAGCGGCGAAAAGCGTCTTCATGGTTTAACTCCTGGTTTTAACCGGTTGATTCTTGTGTCGCGGCTGAAATGTTTCAGCGCTGCCGGTTTAACGTTGACGGGAAGACAGGAGTTGACGTCGCTCTGGTGACAAAACGTAACCGCTGAAACATATTGGGGATGCCGAAGCAGTTTCGGCCCTCCGGCTCGCGCCACGGCTACAAGTTGGAAACTCGCTTGTTCGCACCCAAGGCGCTTATATGAACGCCGCCCGGCTTGCAAGGTAATATCGCTGTGATGTTAGACGAGGATTTGGTTGCAGGCTTATATCCGGCATCTGCAGGTTAG
>NZ_PVZB01000007.1 GCF_003002025.1 Paraburkholderia sp. BL25I1N1 | reverse complement strand
AATACATAGAGCGTCAGCAGGTTCGGTGCAAACGGGCAGAGCAATCCAGGGACCATCACGGCGAGCACGGCGCCGATCGTGAAGCGCCTGAGCGTGAACGTCACGCCGAACCATGGCGCGAATACCATGGTGGCGACGTTGGTCGCTTCGAACAGGGTGGTCAGCCAGGTTCCGTCGTCCCGTCCGATCGAGAACGCGCCGCGAATATCAGCGAGCGCGACTGCGGTGACCTGTTCGTTCAGTATCGCCAGCAGAGAGGCCAGCAACATGCCGAGCAGGCCGATGGCGAGGCGTAGGGGCAACTGCGCTTCTGTGGACGTTTGCTGTGCCGGCGTCCATGTGGCGGGTACGGAGACAGGCGCCGACGATGGCGAAACCTTCGGCTCTCCCGTTCCAGTTAGCGGTGAGTTGGCGCTATTCATAAGAGTCCGGCCACCCGTATTTAATGGGGTATTACGTCGGAATTCCCCTGCCACGCCCGACGTCTGAAAAGACCCCGGACGCTCCGCAAAGAGGTCCGATTCGCTGACCTTATCGTTTTTCCTGCGCTAGTTCCAGCCGGTTCGCTCGCGTATTACTGCCACACTACGAGTTCATTTCATTCCAGAAGACAGGTCTGCTCTCCTGAGGTCAAAAAAGGTCGCACATCGGTCCATTCCACTCTCAAATCCAGCCAATGTCACCACAGTGACAAGGACAACACACTTGCCTGGAAATGATCTTTTTCCATTCGGCTACAGAACAGAACTCAGTAAAGGTGCAGCGACTTATGATTGGTGGCGCCCAGTGCTTCATGGGTTTTCGACGCATGCATCGGCATCCTGATGATCCCCGGTGCGATGGCATTCACGCGAATGCCTTTTCTCGCGTACACGATTGCCAGCGACTTCGTGACGGCGTTCGAACCACCCTTCGTCAGAGCTTTTCCGCAATCCCAACATTCGCAAGGTGGAGTGGCCTCGCGGCGCGCGCGTGCCTTGCAGACCTTGAACACGCAACAGTTGACCGGCAGTGAACAGTACTTACGTGTTGTTGCATGGCGGGTAATGACACGGGATGCAAGCCGTACTCTGCTGGAATCCAACGCTGTCGCCCGGTGATTCCTTTGCTACACTTGATCACGACGCGGACCTGCATGGCACCTGGTTGACGCTGACTACCGCGACTGAGTTGCGGATCTTCGCGACTCGATTCGATCGCTTCACCTTCAGCACATTCAACAGCATTACGGCCTGAAAGGGAGAAGGGCGTTAGCGCCGCCGTTATGCTCCCTTGTGTTGCCGAGCGACGCCGACTTCTCTGCCAAAGCCACAACGTCGCGCCCTGTCGCTGAAGCGGCACTTCACAACCGGCTGAGTCAAGAACCCGGTGTAAGCAGTTCACGAATTCACCAGCCGGGAATCACAATCAAGCGGTGATCCGACACGAGTACGTTGACGTTGTTGCGTTCATGGACTTGGCGCCGCGATTGCGCGGCCCCTGACGTCGGTCCTTATCACAGAGCATGCAATAGTGCAGAGGTGTCGCCATGAGTGAGTCTTCCGATTTCCGGAGCAGAACGTTAGCGCTTAATCACGGAGGCGGCCGCATGCCCGCGCTCGGATTCGGCACCCTGATTCCCGATGCAGCTACGACGATCAGTGCTACCGCAGCCGCGCTGGAAGCCGGCTATCGACACTTCGATTGTGCCGAGCGATATCGAAACGAGCGCGAAGTGGGCGACGCTCTGCGGACAGGGCTTGCTGCGGGAGGGATCGCGCGCGAAGACATCTTTGTGACGACGAAACTATGGAATTCGAATCATCGGCCCGAACGCGTCGAACCGGCGTTCGATGCAAGCCTTGAAAGACTCGGACTCGACTATCTCGATCTCTATCTGATCCATACACCGTTCGCGTTTCAGGCGGGCGACGAACAGGATCCGCGCGACGAAAACGGTGACGTCATCTACGATAAGGGCGTGACTTTGCGAGACACGTGGAAGGCGATGGAGGATCTCGTCGACGGTGGAAGATGCCGGGCTATCGGATTGTCCGACATTGGCCTTGACGAGTTGCGGCCTCTCTATGAATCGGCGCGAATCAAGCCGGCGGTGGTGCAGGTCGAAGCACATCCGTATCTTCCGGAAACGGAGCTCCTGGAGTTCTGCAAGGAGAAAGGAATCGTGTTTCTGGCCTTTGCGCCATTGGGTCATGGAATCAGGCCGGGGCCGCTCGAAGATCCGGTCATCGTGCGGATTGCCGAACGAACTGGAAAGACATCGGCACAAGTACTGCTTGCCTGGGCGATACAGCGTGGCGGAGCCTTGCTTACCACGCCCAGGACGGCGGCCCGCGCGCGCGAGAATATCGACGTCTCCGCGCTTCCGGCAGAGGCATTCGACGAGATCAACCGGATCGAGACGAGGCAGAGGTACAACGAAGTCGTCAAGACAGGCAGCCCCGGGTTTATTCCGCGGCGTCCGCAATAGATAGACCTGAACGGTATTGGAGGCACGCCATGCAGGAAGACAGAATACGTGAAGCATTGAATGCGCACTGGCAAGCGTCGGCGGTCGGCGATCTCGACGCGGAACACGCTATTTACCATGATGATGCCATCTGCGACTATCCCCAATCAGGGGAACGGATCATTGGGCGAAGCAATTTGCAGGCACTGCGGAGTCATCATCCGGAGAAGCCATCCGGTTTCAATGTCAGGCGAATCCAGGGTGAAGGCAATCTCTGGGTCACGGAGTACACCATCAATTACCAGGGGCGGGCGGCCTACACGGTAAGCATCATGGAGTTTTGTGACGACAAGGTCATTCACGAGACCCAGTATTTTTCGGATCCGTTCGAGGCGCCGGCTTGGCGGAGTCGCTGGGTTCAGCAGATCGCGTGACGCCGCCAGGTGGGCGCACGGCGCAGTAGCAAAAAGAAGGCTAAAACATGCGTAATCATCAGCACCGGCACGTAGATGATTGGAATCGCGTACGTAGCGCCCAACTCCCCCGCGCGCGCGGGAAGATCGGACTGGATAGCGTGATAGTAGTCGACGATGAGGTCGGTCGCCCCCACAAGATTGAAGGCTACGACGAACAACCAGAACAGTGGGCGTACCCGTGCTGTGAGTAGTGCCAGCATCGCCAGAACGCCGGTTGCGAAGTCACCGTATGCGGCGAACGCTGCGAAGCCGGCAGGCAGATCGGGACTGACCACACCCGGCAGAATAAAGACCAGCCCGAAGAAACGGAAGCTGTGCAACGTGGCGATGGCGCGTTGCGCTTCAAATGGGTCCATCGGCCTTAGCCTCGGCCAGACGTATGCGCGGAAGACAAGCAGCCACGCGACATATCCCAGCACGAGCTGCAATTGAAAGACAATTTCCGGTGACATGTTGCCTCCTGACAGATGTTGTCTGGCGCATTAAAGGCCATGATGAGGATCAGCCGGCGCGTCGCCGGATCAGCTGGCGCAGCGACAGCGCGTGCAGCAGGATCGACCCTGGCACCACGAACGCAGGAGTCAGCGCATCGGGATAAGCGCCGGCGCCGATGCTCGGCACGCTCGGAACGATCAACTGGAACGGGCCGGGCGAGGTGATCATCCCCAACGTAATCGCGACGGCGAAGTCCGCGAGGCCAAAGATGTTCCAGGCGATCGCCGCCTTCCGCCCTTGAGCCGCACCGCTCGCTGCCGCGATTGCGACCGGCACGGCGAACAGGCCGGTCAACACATCGCCAATTCCCGCCGGCAACGCGAACACGGCCGGCAGCTGCCCATGCAGCCAGGCGGCGAGCGCCCAACTGCCGAATACCCGGTAAAGCTGAAGAGCGACAAGCCAGCTCGCCGGCATCGCGTCGAGCACCCGCCCCATCCGCTTCGACAACAGCAGCACCGGCGCGCCGATCATCACCGGCATGAAGATCGCCAACGGCAACAACGGCAAGGGTGAGGCACCTGTGCGGAAGGCGCCATTGATCGCCGCGCTCCAGGCAACAGCAAACCAAAGCGTGTCTGGGATCATGACCGCCAGCCAGGTCGTACGACGTTCGCCCGGCGTGAGATCCGTGCTTTCGAGGCCGAGCCACAAACCCACCGCGATCAGCCCATGGGCCGTCAACTGATGAGCTGTGGTCGGAACGCCGCTGGTCGGGATAATCGGCTGCCAATAGATCAACACGATCCACAGCGCCACCAACGGGATGAGCCAAAGCAGGCTGCGCCACGCGGGCCTGCGCGGGACGATTTCAACGGCGACGGGGACGGCGGTCATCAGCGGTTCTCCAGGTGATTTCCAGCCTTCGGGGAATCGTTTTCGAACACTGCGGCCAATATGCCGAGTCTGCCTTCCAGGAGATTTCGGCCCAAGTTGGTCGCGAGCTGGGCGAAGTCCGGCCCCATCACCACGCCGAGATTGGGCGAGGGCGGCGGTCCCGACACACGCATCTGCGCAAACCAGGCCTTTGCGGTCTCGGTGTCGTCTTGCGATACCAGCGTGCGGAAACCTGCCTGTTCGATCGCCGCGTGCGTCGCATCGGCCGTGAGCAGAAAGCTCGTTGTCGGCGTCCGCGCCCAGGGAACGGGATAGTGCGGTTCGCCGCCGTTTGCGACGACGTCGAACGTCGCAAACCTGCCGCCCGGCTTCAGCACGCGTTGGATTTCCCGGTAAAGCCGAGTGCGCTCGGCGATGTTCATTGCCACGTGCTGCAGAAACACGGCGTCGAAATGGCCGTCGGCGAACGGCATTTCCAGCGCGCTGGCGGCACGGAACGACACCTGTTCGCTCTGCCCCGTGCGCTGGGTGAGATAGCGCGCGGCATCCACGAACGGCTCGCTGAGGTCGATACCTGTCACCTTACAGCCATAGGTTGCAGCCAGAAAACGGGCCGGGCCGCCGACACCCGAACCGACGTCCAGCACCGACATGTCAGCGGTGATTCCGGCCAATCCGGCAAGCTCGGCCGTGGCAGCAAGCCCACGGGTGTGAAACTGGTCGAGGGTGCCCAGTTGCCGGGGTGTGAGCGGCTCATTCTCCGGTCCAAAAACCGTGAGCGCGCTCTTCAGCCGCTCGGTCAGTCCGGTCGCACGATAGTGATCGCGCACGTCGTCAAGTGCATCGTTCATTGCAAGGTTCCTCCACGGTCCTGGCGGATGGTTCAGGGCTTGCGCGCCGACATCGGCGCGACTCCTCGTCCACAGGCATAGGTGTACCATCGTCTCTCGCGAGCGACTATTCATCACAATGTTGACGGGTTATGAAGCAGACCTTCACAGTCAGACAGGGCGCGCTCGATGGCGTTGAGGCGTTCCTGTGCGTTGCCCGGCATCGCAGTTTTCGCAGGGCAGCCGCGGAACTCGGCGTGACGCCTTCGGCGATCAGCCAGGCGGTGCGTGTGCTGGAAGAGCGCATTGGCGCAACGCTCTTCATACGCACCACGCGTAGCGTGGGCCTGACCGAAGCCGGCGAACAGTTTCTTTCGCGCGCAAAGCCTGCCTTCGAGGAGCTCGTCGCCGCCAGCGACGTTGCGCGCGGTCTCGGCCAGCGGCCCAGCGGGCTATTGCGTCTTTCAGTGCCGCGCGCGGTAGTGCCACTCCTGCTGGATCCCCTGATTGCATCGTTCCACCAGGCTTATCCCGAGGTCGAAGTGGAGATCGCCGCAAGCAACCACCTGATCGACCTTGCGACTGAAGGGTTCGACGCCGGTATCCGGCTGGGTCAGTTCGTCGACGCCGACATGGTCGCGGTGCCGTTGACGCCACCGCTTCGTTTCGTCGTCGTCGGCACCCCGGCCTACTTCGCAGGGCGCCGCCGGCCTGAGCGCACAGACGATCTGCGGCAACACGCGTGCTTGCGATGGCGCAAATCCAGCGGCGCGCTCGCGCTATGGTCATTCAACAACGGCGGCAACGCGATCGAGATCGCCGTAAGCGGCCCTTTCATCGCCCATGATTTTCCCACCATGCTGGGTGCGGCAATGGAAGGTATGGGTCTTGCCCAGTTACCTGAGCCGATGGTCGCCGAAGGACTGCGGACCGGAAAACTCATAGAAGTCCTGAAGCCGTTAGCGCCGGTGATACCGGGCGTGTTTCTGTACTACCCAAGCCGCCGGCAAGTCATGCCGAAGCTGCGCGCCTTCATCGATCATGTGAAGACCCGCCAGGCAAGCCAGGCCAAAGTGCCGCGTACAGAATGACGTTGCCCTGGTGCTATACACCCCACCTTAGCGCCGGCGTGTGCACCGCGCTGTCCCAATGCTTCGTCATCTCTTCGTCGAGCATGCACAGTGTGATCGAAGCGCCTGCCATCTCGAGTGAAGTGGTCAGCGCGCCCACCTGCACGCGCGCAATTTTCAGATCGCGCTTTTCAAGCCAGACGCGCGTTGAGTTGAAGAGCAGATAAAGCTCGCCAAGCGGCGTACCGCCAAGGCCGTTCACGAGCACCAGCAAGCCGGCCCCCGCAGGCGGCTTGAGGTCGTCGACGATAGCCGTTAGCAGCTCCCCCGCAATCGTATCGGCCGACGCAAATTTCGCGCGCCGCCTGCCCGGTTCGCCATGAATGCCGACGCCGACTTCGATCTCATCGTCGCCGATCTTGAAGGTCCGCGTGCCGGCTGCCGGCACCGTGCAACTGGAGAAAGCAACACCCATCGAAGCCGTATGCTTGTTGACCCGGTCGCCAAACATCTTGCATTCGTCGAGGTTCGCCCCGCTTTCAGCCAGGCTGCCCACCAGCTTCTCGACGATCACCGCGCCCGCAACGCCGCGCCGTCCGGTCGTATAGCTGGAGTTTTCCACCGCGACGTCATCATTGATGAGGACCATCGCATTCGGCGCCTCGGACATCTCCGACGCCATTTCGAAGTTCATCAGATCGCCTGAGTAGTTCTTCACGATGAAGAGCACGCCCGCACCGGTATCGACGGCCTTGGCGGCGGCCATCATCTGGTCCGGCGTCGGCGACGTGAAGATCTGGCCGGGGCAAGCGGCGTCGAGCATGCCATAGCCGACAAACCCTGAATGAAGCGGTTCGTGCCCCGAGCCGCCGCCCGATATCAGCGCAACCTTGCCAGGCTTCAGGTGCTTGCGCCGCACGAACACCGGTTCCCGATTGAGCACGATCAGATCGGCATGGGCTGCGGCGAATCCCGCCAGACTCTCGGCGAGAAAGTCGTCCACGTGATTGATGAATTTCTTCATGATCTCCCGCTCCTTTATCCCTTGTCTTGCGCAAGCCGCGCGCATACCGAAGCAATCATGATCTGGCTGGAGCGTGCGCCGGGATCGATATGTCCGCGCGAACGCTCGCCGAGAAACGACGCCCGTCCCTTGGTCGCCAGCATGTCGCGGGTCGCCAGCATGTTTTCCTCGGCGATCTGCGGCAGCGTGTCGAGCACCACGCGCGCCGCGGCGCTTTCCGCGGCCAGTTCCTCGAAGCGCTTCGCAACCGGAATCAACACGTCCATCATGGTCTTGCTGCCGAGGCCGGTCTTGCCGCGTTGCCCGACGGCCTCGACACCCGCCGCGAAGATGTGGGCGAAGCCGGCCACATCCATTGCATTGATCGCGGACGCTTTCGCCATGCCGTTGAGCAACGAGAAGAATAAAGGCCCGGACGATCCGCCCACCGTCGACAGCACCTTGGACGCCGCGATGTCCAGCGCGGGGCCGAAAGCTTCGGCCTCGATCTCCGCGCGCACCGCAAGCAGGGCGTCCATGCCGCGCAGCAGATTGAAGATGTGATCGCCATCGCCGATCTGCTGGTCGAGTGACGCGATCTCGTCGGTATGCTCCTTCAACGCCGCATAGGCAGAGTCGATGCACGCCATGACCGTTTTGCCGTTCATGTCGGGATCCTCCTGCCGTCGGCACGGAAATATAAAAGGCTGCGCGCCGGCAGCGACACGCCGACCGATTGCCCCGGCGAAAAATTGCGCTCTGCAATGGTCGTTGCCACGACGGCGGTTCCCGCTCGATCGAGAATCAGCAGATGGCGCAGCGGCGAATATTCGAGCACCGTCAGATTCAGTGCGTCCTGTGCGCCGCGCGCATCGCCCACGTCAGGGTCATGCAGCACGATATCCTCGGGACGGATGGCGACAGTCGCCGTTCTCGCCGGCATGTGAGCCGAATCGAACAGCGTGGGCGGCAGCAGGTTGATGGGCGGAGAGCCGAGCCGCTGCGCGGCGCTCAGCGACACCGGATTTCCATAGACCTCGCGCGGCGTGCCGATCTGCACGAGACGCCCATGGTCGAGAATGCCGATTCGATCCGCGAGCGTGGTCGCTTCGACCTGATCGTGCGTGACGTAGATGATCGTCGCGCCGATCGTACGATGCAGGCGCTTGAGCTCGATGCGCAACTCTTCACGCAGCTTCGCATCGAGCGACGACAGCGGCTCGTCCATCAGAAACACCTTGGGTTGCCGCACGAGCGCGCGCCCAATCGCCACGCGCTGCATTTCGCCGCCGGACAGATGCGTCGCCATGTTGTCGAGCTTTGATTCCATGTGCAGCATCTCCGCGACCGCGTGAACGCGCGCACGCACGTCCGCCTCGCTGCTGCGCCTTCTTGGCGAGCGCAACGGAAACGCCAGGTTGCCGAACACGGTCAGATGCGGGTACAGCGAATATTGCTGGAAGATAAACGCCACGTCGCGCTCGGACGGATGCACGCCGGTCGCGATCGCTCCGTCGATCAGCACGTCGCCCGCATCCGGCTGCTCCAGCCCGGCGATCAGACGCAGCGTCGTGGTCTTGCCTGCGCCGCTCGGACCGAGCAGCACCACGAACTCGCAGTCCATCACATCGATCGACAGATCGTCGACCGCGACGATATCGCCAAATCGTTTCGACACATTGCGCAACTGGATTTCAGCCATGAGCTTCTCCGTGTGCAGGAATCGTGTGAGCGGCACCTGGCAACAGCTGGCCGCTCTGCGCGTCGTACAGCAGCGTGCGCTCCTTGCGAAACGACAAACCCACCGGTGATCCGGCAGGCAGGCCGTCGTCTTTTCCAACCCGTACCCTCACCACGCCCAACGCGGTCTCGACCACCAGCACCTGATGCGAACCGAGGTATTCATCGGCAATCACCTTGCCGCGCAGCGGGCCGTGTTGATCGATCGCCACATGCTCGGGACGAATGCCGAGCAGCACGCGTTCAGCGGCGGCTTCGCAGTGGGGCACCGGGACCCGCGCGCCGTGCAGGCGGACTTCTTCGTGGCCCGCGTCCACGCCGCCATCGACTGGCAGGAAATTCATCGGCGGACTGCCGATGAAGTTGCCGACGAACACCGTCGCCGGAAAGTGATAGATCTCGTGCGGTGGACCGGCCTGCAGCAACTCACCCTTGTTCATCACGACGATGTCGTCAGCCATCGCCATCGCTTCGCTCTGGTCGTGCGTAACATAGACCGTCGTGGCGGCCAGCGCGTTGTGCAGCTTGCGCAGCTCGAGACACATCAGTTCGCGGAAATCCGCATCGAGCGTGCCGAGCGGTTCGTCCATGAGAAACGCCTTCGGCTGACGCACGATCGCGCGACCCAGCGCCACGCGCTGCCGATCGCCGCCTGACAGCCCGCCGGTTTTGCGATCGAGAATGTTCTCGATACGCAGCATGTGCGCGGCCGCATCCACTCGTGCCGCGATCTCCTTGCGCGACGCATGCTCGTTTTTCAGCGGGAAAGCGATGTTATTGCGCACCGTCATATGGGGATATAGCGCGAACATCTGGAAGACGAACGCGATATCCCGCTGACGCGCGCGCAACGCCGTCACGTCCTCGCCGTCTATTAAAATCTGGCCGGAAGTCGGCAACTCGAGGCCTGCAATCATGCGCAGCGTGGTGGTCTTGCCGCAACCCGATGGACCGAGCAATACGACAAAGCGCCCGGCGCCGATCGTCAGACTGGTGTCGCGTACCGCGACGAAGTCGTCGAAGCGCTTGTGAAGGTTGGCAAGAACGATCGTGGACATAATCTCAGTCCGGGAAATGGCTGGTCACGACAAACGCGAGCGCACCTACCAGGATGACCGGAAACGACCATGTGAACGCCGTCAGTGAAAACGGCTGCACGAGCATCACCATGCCGAAACCAATCAGCGCAGTCGACGCTGCTTCGCCGTAGCCACGACGCAGAGAGTGTCTTTGCGGAAAAACGGAGTCACGTTTCATTTACGCACCGCGCCGAAGGTGATGCCGCGCAATAAATGCTTGCGCAGTACCACAGTGAAGATAAGGATAGGCAGCACGAAAAGCGTCGTCGCCGCCGCGACGGCCGGCCAGTCCTGGCCACCTTCGCCGATGATGAACGGAATGAACGGCGGCATGGTTTGCGCATCGCCGCTTGTGAGCAGTGACGCGAACGCGTACTCGTTCCACGCGAAGATCAGGCAGAAAATCGCGGTCGCGGCGATACCGGTGATCGCCTGCGGCAGCACCACTTTGACGAAAGCCTGCAGCCGCGTGTACCCGTCGACGAGCGCCGCCTCCTCGTATTCGCGTGGAATCTCGTCCATGAACCCCTTCAGCAACCATACCGCCAGCGATACATTCACCGCCGTATACAGCACGATCATGCCGACATAGCTGTCGCTCAAGCCCAGTGCCCGGTACATCAGGTAGATCGGAATGGCGACCGCGATCGGCGGCATCATGCGGGTCGACAGGATGAAGAACAGCAGGTCGTCGGCGAGCGGCACCTTGAAGCGCGAGAACGCATACGCCGCCAGCGTGCCGAGAAACACGGCGAGAAAGGTCGAACCGAAACCGATCACGAGCGAATTCACGAACCGCGGCAGGACCTTCGACGGCCCCGCGATGACCATGCCGCGCTTGCGCACATCACGCTCGTACCAGGTGCGCGCGGGCGGCAGACTGGCGATGAACTCGGGCGTCTGTCGCGAACGGATCGTGAAGAGATTCACATAGCCTTCCATCGACGGCTGAAACAGCACGACAGGCGGATAGGCAATCGCGTCTTCCTGCGTCTTGAAGCTCGTCAGGAAGATCCACACCATGGGCAAGGTTGCAAGCAGCGCGTAAGTGATGACAACTGCCGCCGCGAAGCGCTTGCCGCGCGGCGACGAAGCCACCACCGAGTGTTGGGTAGCTGTCGGTCTCATCGCTGTTTCACCCGGTTCAGCGCCTTGACGTAGATGTTCGCCGCACCGAACACCGTCACGAACAGAATGATCGCCAGGGCCGAGGAATAGCCCGTCTGCCATTTCTCGAACGCGGCACGCTTTAAAGTGATGGACACGGTCTCGGTGACCGAACCCGGACCGCCCGAAGTCAGCAGGTTCACCATGTCGAACATCTTGAAGTTCTCGATGCCGCGAAACAGCACGGCGAGCATCAGGAACGGCAAGGTCATCGGCAACGTGATCGACCAGAACTGCCGCCACGGTGTGGCGCGATCCACTTCGGCCGCTTCGTAGATGTAGTCGGGAATCGACCGCAGGCCGGCGAGGCAGATGAGCATCACGTAAGGGGTCCACATCCATGTATCGACCATCACGATGGTCCACGGCGCGAGTGACACATCGCCGATCATCTGGAACGAGCCGGGCGCAATGCCGGTGAAGTAGCCGACGATATCGTTGAAGAGGCCCGTTTGCGGTTGCAGCAGAAAGGTCCAGAAGTTGCCCACGACCGCCGGCGACAGCATCATTGGCAGCAGGATCAGTGTGGTCCAGAAGCTATGACCGCGAAACTGCCGGTTGATCAGCAACGCGAGGCCGAAACCCAGTAGAACCTCGAGCCCGACCGACCAGAACACGAAACGCGCCGTCACCTGCATCGCGTACCAGATGTCTTCGTCGGTGAGAATGTCGACGTAGTTGTCGATACCGACAAAGCGCGCCGGCACGCTCGGCATATTCGACTTGAAGTTCGTGAACGACAGACGTAACGCCCAGATCAACGGAAAGATGTTGATCGCGAGCAGCAGCAGGATTGTGGGGAGAATGAACAGCCACGCAATGGTCCTGTCCGATAACCCGGCCAGACGTGTGCGCGCACGCGCCGACGCCCGCGACTCCAGTCCCGCTGACGAAAAAGGCTTGTTGGCCAACATGCCTCGCTCCTTTAAGTGAACCGGCGGCAGCCGTGCAGGGGGCGCCGGTCCAGTCCCGGACACACGCTAATTCTTGCCTTCGGCCTTGAAGACCTTGTTCCAGTCTTTGACCAGCAGATCGAGCGCCTCTTTGGCCGTGCCCTTGTCGGCCACCACATAGTCATGCACGCGCTTCTGCATGTCGAGCAGCAGTTCCGCATAGGCGGGTTCAGCCCAGAAGTCTTTCACGATCGACATCGACTTGAGGAATGCCGGCGCAAAAGGTGCACTCTTCGGAAAGTCGGGCGCATCCACCACCGACTTCGCCGCCGAATAGCCGCCTAACTGCCACCACTTCTTCTGTACATCGGGTTGCGCGAACCACTTGATGTATTCAAGTGCGTCTTCCTTGTGGTCCGAGTACGACACAACCGAGATGCCCTGTCCGCCGAGCTGCGTGAACTGCTTGGTCTCACGCGGATTCACGAAGAAGCCGATCTTGTCGCCGCCCACGTTCGGGTCTTTGTAGAGTCCTGGGAAGAACGCAAACCAGTTCATCTGCATCGCCACCTGACCAGACTTGAAGGCGTCCAGTCCTTCCTGCATGTATGCGTTGGTCATGCCGGGCGCCGTGCAGCACTTGTAGAGCGCCTTGTAATACTCCAGCCCTTTGACCGCGCCCGGCGAGTTGACGAAGCCATCCAGGTGATAGGGTTTCTTGGGGTCTTCATATTCGAAGCCGAAGTTGTAAAGCGCGTTGGTCACCCCCATCGTGATGCCTTCTGAACCGCGCTCCGTAAAGATATAGGCACCGTATACGGTCTTGCCGTCGATCTTGCGGCCCTGGAAAAACTCCGCGGTTTGCTTGAGTTCGTCCAGCGTGGTTGGCGGTTCGAGTTCGCGTTTATATTTCTGCTTGAACTCCGCGCGCAACTCAGGGCGCGCAAACCAGTCCTTGCGATAGGTCCAGCCGACCGCATCGGCCATGGCCGGCAACGCCCAGTAGTTCGGCGTATTCTTCGGCCACTCCGCATAACCGACAACCGTCGCCGGTACGAAGTCGTTCATCGATATCTTGTTCTTCGCGAAAAAATCGTTGAGCTTGACGTAGTGCCCGTTGACCGCCGCGCCGCCAATCCACTGGCTGTCCCCAATGATCAGATCACATAGTTTGCCATGCGAATTAAGTTCGTTGATAAAGCGATCGGCGTAACTTGTCCATGGCACGAACTCGAACTTCATCTTGATGCCGGTTTTGCTGGTGAAATCCTTGGACAGTTCGACGAGTGCGTTGGCCGGGTCCCATGCCGCCCAACATAAGGTCAACTGCTTGTCCTGTGCTTGCGCGCCCGTTGCCATGCCGAGTCCCAACGATACTGTGGCCGCCGCCATTACCCTTGCTGACGTAAGACGTAACATTTGTCTTCTCCTTGTCTTTCTCGGGTCTCCAACCTGCTGTGGAACAGCGCCCATGCGCCGGGTGCTGTGTTTCGGCTCCAGCGGACTCAGACGCGAATCCGTGTGTCGCGAGCTTCAGGCATGCGCATTCTCACGAAGATAAATCCGGGTTTCCGGCGTTGGGATGGCGAGCGCGCCACGCACGTCGTTAAAAAAATTGATGGCGGCGAGGCCTGCCCAATGAACGATGCCGCGCACATCCTGATCGAGGATCACGTCGATCGCACGCTCGGAGAGTTGCGCGCGAGTCTCCGCGGTGCATTCATGCCCGATCAGTACCAGACGTGCCTTGTCGCCGGATTCCTGCAACGCCGTTGCGATGCCTGAGATGCCGCCACCCGTCACATAAACCCCGACCAGATCCGGGTAACGCGCAAGGAGCCCCTGCACGGCAAGACCTGCGCCGTCGTCATCTTCGGCGAAGTCCGGTTCGGCAATCCAGCGCAGATTGCGAAAGTCCTCTTCCAGCACCTGCGATAAGCCGGTGCGTCGTTCCAGTTGATCGTGCAGGCGCGACGAGGCCGATAGAATCGCCACCGTGCCGAGCCGCGCGCCGAGAAAGCGGCCCATCAAAAGTCCCGCGGTGCGTCCGGCAATCCGGTTGTCGACGCCGACATACGCAACGCGGCGACTGGCGGGCAGATCGGAGAACACCGTGACAACGGGCACACCCGCATCGCTCATATCCTCAACGAGGCGTTCGACCGCTGGGTAGTCGAGCGGCACAAGCACGAGTGCGTCGTAGTCGATCACCTGCTCAGCGAAAGCAATGGTGTCGCGATGAGTCGTGAAATCGCAGCGGTAGAACGACGGAATGATGCGGTGCTCGCGAAAGAAGCTGGCGGACAGCGCGATATTGCGCTCGACGTGGTCGAGGAAACGCGAATTGACCTGAGGGAGTACGAAGGCCACGCGATACGTATTGATCTTCGCCGGGCGGCCGCGGCTTGCGCGCTCGTCGCGCAGGGCCGCCAGCGCGAGATGGACGCGCTCCGCCGTTTCCGGGCGCACAGCCTGGTCGTCGCGCAACACACGATCGACCGTGGCGACGCTAACGCCCGCACGACGCGCAATCATCATACGTGTTGCCGGCATGTGGCTCTCCGGTGCCAGCCCAGAAGCTTTTCGTTAAGGTAGTTTTTCCGGAGAGAAATGCAAGTTTTTTTGCGGCAATAAACGCATCATTCTTGATGGTATTGGTGAACCGCGTTTCGGCTCACATGAGTGAACGCATGGATTGCCTAAATCAGTGGGCGGTGCGTTGCACAAAATTTCTGGTCAACTGCCTCCATGGAGCACCGGCACGACTCCGGCGACCGGCGCGAGATTACCGCTAATTCAATCCTCGATAAGCTCCACAGACTTCGTTAGCGAATCAGCGGAACGGAACACTAGAAGCGCGTGCGCATGCCCACCGTGCCGACCACCTGGTTCGCCGTCGACGACGCACCACCGGCCGTATTGATGAAGGCCACAACGTTCTGGCCGATCGCATGCTGATACATGCCTTCGGCGTAGACATCCGTGCGTTTGGAAAGCGCGTAGACAGCCTGCAGATTGACCTGGTTCCACTTCGGATCTGAACCGTACTTCGTTCCCGTGGCATTGAACGCGCCCGACAGATGAGCATCGGTATACGTGTCAGTGATGCCTAGCGTAACCGCTGGTGTAAGCGTGTACTTGGCGTTCAACTCATAGTTGTCGAAGTGCTGCGAACCGTTGTTGAGGTTGAAGGACTGCGTGCCCTGATAATGGCTGTTCGTATACACGAATCCGACGACTGCCGGTCCGAAGGTGTAGCTCAGACCCGCGCCGAACGTGCGCTGGACGTCTGCCCCGAACCTGAAGCCACCCGTCGTCGACGCCGCTTCGCCGAGGTCAACTGCACCGCTGGCGTTCGCCTGGGGGACGGCGCCATTGCCGTTGATTTGGAGGTAGCCGGCAGCCATTTTGAACGGGCCGTAATCGAAACTCGCTCCCGCACTGTATGCGCGGTTCAGCGTGAAGTCGGTACTGTTCGAGAAGGCATAGAGGCCGCCGAACTTCAGGCCTGCATAGTTGCTGCTCGTGTACTTGACCGCGTTGCTCATCCGTAGCGTGTGGTTCAGGTTGTCGTTGTCGAACGGGTGCGCGAAGCCTGTGTCGCCGAACGTGCCGGCGGTGCCCGACAACGGTGCCAGGAAGTCCACCAGCGAGTCATATTGACGGCCCAGTGTCACCGTACCGAACTCGCTGCTCAGGCCCACAAACGCCTGTCGGCCAAACATCCGGCCGTTCTGGCCAAGCCTGCCGTTTTGAACGTTGAAGCCGTTTTCCAGCACGAAAATTGCCTTCAGGCCGCCGCCGAGGTCCTCGGCGCCCCGCATGCCGAAGCGACTGCCATTAATGTTGCCGCTGGTTGCCTGAACAAGGCTGCCGTGCGCAGTGGCGGAGGTCTTGACGTTGTTCGTATACATCAGACCAGCGTCGATGAGGCCGTACAGGGTGACCGAACTCTGTGCATGGGCAGCCGAAGCAGCGAATGCAGCAGATACGGCGAGGGCGACAGGGATTCGTTTCATGACTTCACTCCAATGGGCGGGGGGCGAGACAGAAAGCAGGGCGCGAGGATGAAAGGCAGGAAACTGCATGATGTCATT
This sequence comes from Paraburkholderia sp. BL25I1N1, assembly GCF_003002025.1. Classification (GTDB taxonomy): domain Bacteria; phylum Pseudomonadota; class Gammaproteobacteria; order Burkholderiales; family Burkholderiaceae; genus Paraburkholderia. The sequence goes on along the minus strand of NZ_PVZB01000007.1, from coordinate 292,217 downwards.
TCAAAGCTCGATTGACCGGTGCGTTTCGTCGAGCCAATTCGTCATAAATCCGAAATAATTTTGACGAACCCTTACTGCAAAAGGCGCGTTGCTATTGCTCCCGCCCAATCCGCCACGCATCGCCGTTGTATTGAAGCGACGGAGTGGGCTCGCGGGTATCCCACCGGGCCGAAAGCACGACGATGGCCAGTCGCCGCGTCAATACGTGTAAGAGGCAATCACGCTTTTAATCTTTTCCAGCGACTCGCGGAGTATGGGCAAATCAACCGAGCCCAGCGCCACGCGAATCGCGTGGGGTACATGCTCCGAAGTCGAGAAAGGCTCCGCCGTCGAGACAGAGATTCCGTCGCGCACGAGCGCCATCGCCACCACGTCGGCGCGAACCTCTTCCGCGAGAGGAAGCCAGACGAAGTAGGACGCGGGATGGCAAACGCGCCGCACTCCGGCGAGAACCTCGGCGGCCATCGTTTGGCGGACCGCCGCATCGCGACGCTTCTCTGCCTCCAGACGTGTAACCGTGCCGTCGTCCAGCCAGCCGCAGGCAATGGCGGTCATCACGGCGGCTGTGTTCCAGGTGGTGGCCCGAATAGCACGCTCGATAGGTGCGACCCAGCGATCGGGCGCGGCGACGAACCCGACACGCAGGCCGGTCGCGATGCTTTTCGACAGACCCGAGACGTACACCGTCGTTTCAGGGGCGAGCGCCGCCAACGGGGGCGGTGGGTCGTCCGCGAGGAAGGCATACGCGGCGTCCTCGATAATGAGCAGCCCGTGCTTGCGGGCAATCGACACCAGTTGGTGCCGACGCTGCGCATTCATGACCGAGCCTAGCGGGTTATGGAGTGTCGGCATCGTATAAATGGCGCGCACTTTTCTGCTTCGACACAAGAGTTCGAGCGCGTTCAGGTCGGTGCCCAACTCCGAAACCGGAATCGGCGCCAGTTCGAGCCGGATCGTTTCGGCGAGGACCTTGAACCCCGGGTAGGTCAATGCGTCGACCGCGACCACGTCGCCGGGCTTCAGGAGCGCCAGAGCGGCTGCGGTCAAACCATGCTGCGCGCCGTTCACGATCACGACCTGAGCGCCTTCGACGGCGAGTCCCCGGCACGCCAGGTGACGCGCGACAATCTCGCGTTCATGCGTCCGGCCTCCATGTGGCTGATATCGGAGTAGCGCATCCAGGTCGCCGGAGGACGCGAGTTGGCGCAACGCGCTTCTGAGCAGTTCGGCCTGGCCGGGAAGCGACGGATTGTTGAAATTGAGGTCCGCCAGGCCCGCGTCGCCGGCATGCTGGTCGATGCCCAGGCGCGCAGGCAAGGCTATTTCCCGTACGAAAGTGCCACGGCCCGTTTCGCCGCTGACCAATCCCATCGCGTCCAGCTCGGCATAAACCCGCGACGCGGTGACGAGCGCGAGTCCCTCTCGCGAGGCGAGCTGGCGGTGAGTCGGCAGGCGTGTGCCGGGCGCGAGGCGTCCGCTGCGAATGTCGCTCGCCATTCTGTCGACCAGCAATTTGTAGCGGGGCGTCGGCATGCGCGAATGTATCCATGACAATTATTTGATTGTATTGATTCTCGGCCATAGGATGGCACATCGCAACTGTGTTTGCGCCGTTGTGGGACTGGCCGGCTTTCATTGGCGTAGGCTCGTGAAACGGCGGCGAACAGTACGCGCCCCTCGGCTCACGGACGACATCATGCACATCGCCATTCTTACCTTCGAAGGCTTCAACGAACTCGACTCGCTCATCGCCCTCAACGTGCTCAATCGCGTCAAGAAACCGGGCTGGCGGGTGTCGATCGCCAGTCCCACCGCGCGAGTCAAGTCGATGAATGGCCTGGTCATCGAAGCGCAGGCTACGCTGCAAGAGGCATGCAATGCCGATGCGGTGATCGTGGGCAGCGGCGTGCGCACGCGCGAAGTCGTCGCCGATACCGCGCTGATGGCGCAGTTGCAACTCGATCCATCCAAACAGCTGTTGGGCGCGCAATGTTCCGGCACGCTGGTTCTTGCGAAGCTGGGGCTGCTCGACGGCGTGTCGGCATGCACCGATCTCACGACCAAACCGTGGGTTCAGGAAGCCGGTGTCGCCGTGTTGAATCAGCCCATTTTCGTCAGCGGAAACATCGCGACGGCCGGCGGGTGTCTGGCCGCGGTGTATCTCGCCGCCTGGGTCATTGCCCGGCTGGAGGGTATCGATGCAGCGGCGAGCGCTCTGCATTACGTCGCGCCCGTCGGGGAGAAAGAGGACTACGTGTCTCGCGCGATGGGGCATATCACGCCGTTCCTCGAAGCGAAGCTGAAGACGGCATGAGCGAACGAGGTAAGCCGCCTACGCGCTCCCCCTGAATATTCCTCGTATGAAACCCGCTATTTAAATCGCGTTGCAGACCGCGGCGCCCCGCCTGCGGACTGCACAAAAACCAACACGCGTTCCACGACAACGTTTGCGCCGATTCAAACCGCCCGCATCGGTATGTTTGGCTATTTACAAAAACGGCAGCTACCGAAATACTCCAGCCACAACTTGAAAGTTACGTGTCAACGAGAAGTCATGCCAGTTCGTTTACTACGGACGTCATCCGTAGCGGGTCGGCGCAACTTCTAATTCGCTTCCTCCCATAAACACAGCGTTTCCCCCAGGTTGGCAGCAGTCCGGGGTAAATATTACCAACGATTACAAACCGGCTCGTCGTTCGCAGGAAGAGTCCGGAAGGTCAGCAGCGCATGAAAGCATTAAGTGTTCTCCACAGCGAGTCGTCGCGGGGGTGGGGAGGGCAGGAAGTTCGCACGCTCAAGGAGATGATCGCGTTGCGGGCGTTGGGTCATCACGTCGAGTTGGTGTGTCCGGAAGACGCGCGTCTTGGCATGCGCGCGCGGGCCGATGGCTTCGCCGTGCATCACGCGCGTATGCGGGCCGGCGCCGATCTGCGCTCCATGCTCACGATACGCGCGCTGCTCGCGCGTCGCCGCTTTGATGTGCTGAATACGCACAGCGGCCATGACAGCCTCGTTGCCGGTATGGCCGGGCGGCTCGCGGGGACGCCGTTCATCGTGCGCACGCGGCATCTTGCGTTGCCGATCACGTCGCTTGCCACGTACAACTGGATTCCCCATCGCGTGGTCGCGGTCAGTCATCACGTGCGTAACTATCTGATCTCCGCGGGCGTGCAGGAAGACCGCGTGGAGACGATCTACGACGGCATCCTGAAGCCGGAAACGGCAAGCCGCTCCACGTTGCGGGACGAACTCGGACTGGACGCCGATGCGGTGGTCGCCGGCATGGTGGCGATCATGCGCGAGAAGAAGGGCCACGAGGATCTGATCGCAGCCGTCGCGCCGATGCTGGCCGAGCGCCCCAATCTGCATGTCGTGATGGCGGGGGACGGCGTGTGGTTCGAGAAAATCAAGGCGATTGTCGACGGCATGGGCCTCGCGCATCGCATTCACTTGCTCGGCTTTCGCACCGACGTGACCAACGTGCTGCGCGGCTGCGATCTGTTCGTTTTACCGACGCATCAGGAAGCGCTCGGCCAATCGTTTATCGAAGCGATGGCGGTGGGTTTGCCGGTGATCGGCACGCGCGTGGACGGCGTGCCCGAGTTGATCGACGACGGCGTGAATGGCCTGCTCGTGCCGGCGCATGACGTCGATTCGCTGCGCGGCGCGCTCGCGCGTCTGATCGACGATGCGCCGCTGCGCGCGCGCCTGGGGCTCGCCGCGCGTCTGAAGACCGACAGCCGCTTCACGGTGGACGCCATGGCGAACGAGACCGTCGACTGCTACATGCGCGGCATCTATGCCGGGCGCACTTACTACGGTGAAGGGCGGGCGGCGGCATGACGAAGTTCGCGCGCGCGGTGCCCGTGCTGATGTATCACCACATCAGCACCTCGCCGGGCATGATCACCGTCTCGCCGGAACACTTTGCCGCGCAAATGGCGTATCTGGCCGGCGCGGGCTATACGACCATCGGCAGCGCGCAGCTGTCGGCTTATCTGGCGGGCGAGCCCTTGCCGAAGAAGGCCGTCGTGCTGACCTTCGACGACGGCTATCTCGACAACTGGGTGCACGCGCATCCGATTCTCGAGGCTCACGGATTGACCGCGTTGTGCTTTCTGGTGACGAGCTGGATCGGCGAAGGGCCGGTGCGTGCGCACGCGCGATCGGGCGGCACGCTGCCGGCGTTGCTCAATCATCGTGAGGGCGAGGTGGCGATCGAAAACGGTGAACCCGATCACGCGATTCTCCGCTGGTCGGAGATCGATGCGATGCGCGAAGCCGGCACGTTCGAATTTCACAGTCATACGCATAGCCACGTGCGGTGGGATCGGGTGTCCGCCAATGCAGAGGAAAAGTGCGCCGGACTGACACGCGATCTCGCCAGCGCACGTGCCACGCTCGAGCAAAAACTGGGCGCCGTGTCGGATCATCTGTGCTGGCCGCAGGGATACCACGACGAGGACTATCGGCGCATCGCGGCTGCGGCCGGCTTCCGGCACTTTTACACGTGCGAGACGGGTTCGAACTATGCGGGACGCGACGATGGCGCGGCGCGCTCGATCACTCGCCTCGAAGTGCGTGACAGGCCGGCCTCGTGGCTGGCTTCGCGGTTGTGGGTGCATACGCGGCCCGCGATCAGCCGCGCGTATCTGAAGATCAAACGGTAACGCGCCGGAGTCGTGCTCTGCGCCGCAGGATTCTTTCCCTGGGCCCGCTGTTGCTATGACGCCCCATGCCGGGCCGCTTCATCACAGTTGCGACTCGATCGGCAACAAACCCAGAAACCAGATGCCGACGCGCTTCATGCGCGACACACCGGGCTCGTCGAGTTCGCTGACCTTGCCGTCCGGCGCGGTGTCGATCCAGACGATCCGGCTCGTGCCGTTCGCATTCGTGCGGGTTTCAAGCCGCCATGCGAGCTGATCCAGCTTCGGCTCGACGCCGTCCGTGACTTGCGCGGCGAGTGGGGCGCTTTCGCAGTACACGCCGATTTCCGTATTGAGCGTGATCGACCGAGGGTCGAGATTCATCGAGCCGATGAAGATGCTGGTCCTGTCGAACACATAGGTCTTCGCATGCAGCGAGGCTTTCGACGAACCCAGAATCGATTTCTTCTTCTCGCCGGCGTCCTTGTCCGGCGCAGGCTTCAATTCATACAGATGCACACCCGCGTCGAGCAGGTCCTTGCGATAGCGCTGATATCCGGCGTGAACCGCGGCGACGTCGGTGGCGGCGAGCGAGTTCGTCAGCACCGTGACGCGCACGCCGCGCCGCGTCTGCGCGCGCATCCATGCCACGCCCTTTTTGCCGGGCACGAAGTACGGCGAGATGATCAGCACTTCCTTCGCCGGCTCGATACTCAACGCATTGAATTGCGATAGCAGATGTCCCTGCGGGTCGTCCGGCGAACGGGTGATCTTGGCGGGATCGTCGTAGAGAAGCGTCGCCTTGCCCCAGGAGAAGTCGGTGTCGCGCGCTTGCAGCGTGTCGCGCAGGCGTGCTCTCACCTGCGTGACGTAGGCCGAATCGTGCTCGGCGGCGACGAACGCCGTGAGCTTCGCGCGATAGGCCGGCAGCGCGTCCGGCTCGGCCGCATGTCCGGTCAGGCTGGCGATCGGGTATGCGGCATCCGAGTTCCAGAATTCGTCGAAGGCATTCGAGACCTTATGGACCACGGGCCCGAAGGTCAGCACGTCGAGGTCGCCGAAGTCGACCTCGCTGGACGCGCCGAAGTATTCATCGCCGATATTGCGGCCGCCGAGAATCGCGGCCTGGTTGTCCGCGATCAGCGCTTTGTTGTGCATGCGCCGATTGACCCGGCTGAATTCGAGCACGGTACCCAGCTTCTTGAAGCTCCGGCTGGCGATCGGATTGAAGAGCCGTACTTCGATGTTGGGGTGTGAGCTGATGGCGAGCAGCACTTTGTCGTCGGCGCCCGTGCCCAGATCGTCCAGCAGAACGCGAACCCTGACCCCGCGATCGGCGGCCTTGAGCACCGCGTTGGCGAGGTGGCGGCCGGTCAGATCGTCGTGCCAGATGTAGTACTGCAGGTCGAGCGTGCGCTCGGCTGTCTCAGCCAGCACGACGCGGGCGAGCAGGGCGTCGACGCCGTTGGGCAGCAGATGGAACGCGCTGTCGTCGGGATGCTCGCGCTCCTGCGGGATGAAGGCGGTGGCGAGACGCGTGCTGTCCGTGTCGGTCAGTGCGTGCGTCGTGGTACGGCCTGTTTGCGGCGGCAAGCTCGCGCAGGCGGACACCAGCGTGATCAGCAAGACTGCAACGAGACCGCGGAACGTCGCCATGGTTGTGCCCTTCGATCGTGCGTATCCGTAAGATAGCCGCAAGCGTGGGGCACGTCGAGCGCGGCGCACGGACCGTGCGGCCGCCTCGACACAAGCACGGTCTCAGTTCAGCGCGACCGCTGCGGCGGCACTGACCGGTGAGCCTTCGATCGCCACCGATTGCGCGCCGTCCGGGCCAACCGGCACGTCGCCGACGAGCGTCGTGCGATACAGTTGCCGGTCGAACTCGAGGTCGAAAATATCCGTGGGCGCGAGATGTGCCGTCGCCCGGTTGTCCCAGAACGCGACGCTGCCGGCCTCCCATTTGAAGCGCACGGTGAACTCCGGCCGCGTCACATGTTCCCACAGCAGTTCGAGCAACACCTGGCTTTCGCGCGGGCTCACGCCGACGATCGACTTCAGAAAACTCGGGCTCACATAGAGCGCCCGCTCGCCCGTTTCCGGGTGAACCCTGACGAGCGGATGTTCGGTGACGAGCGTGCGCTGCTCGACCGCCTGGTTGAACGCCTCCGTGCCACTCGCGCCGGCCGGCGGCGTGAAACGGTGCAGCCCACGCAGACCGTCGACGAACGCACGCAGCGGTGCGGAAAGCTTTTGATAGGCAGCCACCAGGTTGGTCCACTGCGTGTCGCCGCCGTAAGGCGGAATCGTCACGCCGCGCAGGATCGACGCCCACGGCGGATTGAGCGCGGCCGTCACGTCCGTGTGCCAGCCGGTCCAGGGTCGTTGCAGCGTTTGCCCCTCGAAACGCGTCGCTTTGCGGTACTTCGAAATCGAGTAGACCTCCGGATGACCGTCCACGTGACCGAACACCGGATGCCCCAAGGTCGGTTCGCCGAACTGCGCCGAGAACGCGACGTGCTGCTCATGCGTGAAGAACTGCTCACGAAAGAAAACGACGCGCCACTTCAGTAGCGCCGCGCGAATCTCCGCGACCTGGCGCGCGTCCAGTTTCTGCGTGAGATCGACACCATGAATTTCCGCGCCGATATGCGCGGAAAGCGGCGTGACCTGAATCGACTCGATGTCCTGCACTGCGGCTGCATTCATGAAAGGCTCCTGATGTCCTGATGTCTTTGTGAAGAAAAGATATGCCGTCGCTCGATCAGCTCGCTATGGCGGCTACTTGCTGCTTCGCTGACACATAACGATTCACAGGGCGCGGCAACCCTAGGTTTTCGCGCAGCGTGCTGCCCTCGTATTCCGTGCGGAACAGTCCGCGCCGCTGCAACTCCGGCACCACCAGTTCGGCGAATTCCGTCAAGCCGCCTGGCAACCATGGCGACATGATGTTGAAACCATCGGCACTTTCTTCTTCGAACCATTGCTGCAACTGATCCGCAATGCTCTTTGGCGTGCCGACCACCTGCTGATGCCCACGCGCGCCGGCGATGCGCAGATACAGATCGCGAATCGTCAGGTTCTCGCGCCGCGCGAGGTCGAATAGCAGCCGCTGACGGCTCTTGCCGCCGTTCGTTTCCGGCAATTCGGGCAGCGGGCCGTCAACGGGATACTGCGAGAGATCGACACCGCCCGACATATTCGACAGCAGCGAGAGACCCACGGTCGGATGAATCAGGTCCTGCAGCGCGGCGAATTTCTCCTCGGCCTCCTCCTGCGTGCGGCCGACAATCGGGAAAATGCCCGGCATGATCTTCAGATGATCCGGCGCGCGCCCATACTTCGCGAGACGCCCTTTGACGTCGCGATAAAACGACTGCGCTTCCTCGAGCGTTTGATGCGCGACGAAGATCACCTCGGCGGTTTGCGCGGCGAGCTCGCGCCCCGCCTCGGACGCGCCGGCCTGCACGACGACCGGCCAGCCCTGCGGCGAACGCGCGACGTTCAGCGGCCCGCGCACCTTGAAGTGCTTGCCCGCATGGCCGAGCACGTGCAGTTTGTCCGGGTCGAAGTAGACGCCGCTCTCCTTGTCGCGCAGAAACGCATCGTCTTCCCAGCTGTCCCACAGGCCGGCCACCACGTCGTAGAACTCGCGCGCGCGTTCGTAACGAACCGCGTGATCGGGATGGCGCTCGAAACTGAAATTGAGCGCCTCGGATTCCGTGCTCGACGTGACGAGATTCCAGCCCGAACGGCCGCCGCTCAGATGATCGAGCGAGGCGAATTTGCGCGCGAGGTTATAGGGTTCGTTGAACGTGGTGGAGACCGTCGCGATCAGGCCGACGTGTTTGGTCACGACCGAGAGCGCCGACAGCAATGTCAACGGCTCGAAATGATCGGCGCGCGCGGTGCGGGACAACGAAGGCAGATTGGTGTCGCGCACGCTCACGCTGTCGGCGAAAAAAATCGCGTCGAATTTGGCGCGCTCGGCTATCTGCGCGAGTTCCGCGTAGTGCGCGAAGTCGAGGCCGCCACTCGCATGCGCGTCGGGATGCCGCCATGCGGCGATGTGATGGCCTGTCTCCATCAGGAAGGCGCCCAGTCTGATCTGCCGCTTCGGCTGTGTTTCACCGCTCATCGTCTGCTCCATGAAGATTCGTTGTGTGTGAGGGAGCGCGCGTGCGTCACCATGCGAGCCGCCATTCCGTGATCGGCGGACTCGCTACCGGAATGCGCGTGCCGTCGTGCGGCTCATCGTCATCGTGGCCAGCGCGCTCATTGCGTGGTTCACGTCGCGCGCCGTCGTGCTCGGCGAAATCGGCCAGCACTTCGTCGCGCAAACGGATGAAGCGGGGATCGTTGCGCTCGCGTGGGCGCGGCAACGCGACATCGACGATCCGCTTGATGCGGCCCGGCCGCGGCGCCATCGTGACGACGCGGTCGCCGAGGTAAAGCGCTTCGTCCACATCGTGCGTGACGAGGATCATCGTGATGCGTTCGTGTTCCCAGATGCGCTGCAACTCGTTCTGCAAACGGCCGCGCGTGAGCGCGTCGAGCGCGCCGAACGGTTCGTCCAGCAGCAGCACGCGCGGGCGATTCACGAGACCGCGCGCAATCGCCACGCGCTGCGCCATGCCGCCGGACAATTGATGCGGGTATGAATTTTCAAAGCCCTTGAGCCCGACCAGGTCGATATGCTCGGCCACGGCTTCGCGTTTCTCGCGCGCGGAAAGCGGCGCGTTACGCAGCGCGGCGAGAATGTTTTGCGACGCCGTGAGCCACGGAAACAGCCGGTGATCCTGGAACACGATGCCGCGTTCGAGCGACGTATCGCGCACCTTGTCTCCCGCGACGACGATGTCGCCGCTATAGTCGGTGTCGAGCCCCGCGATCAATCGCAGCAGCGTGGATTTACCGCAACCGCTCGAACCGAGCACGCTGACGAACTCGCCGGCGCGCACGCGCAGGCTGATGTCGTCGAGCACCGCGAGCGGCGTGCCGCCTTGCTGCGCGTAGTGTTTGCTGACGTGAAGAATGTCGATGCTGTCGGAGAGCGTGGAAGAAGTCATGAGCGGTCCGGAGAGTGAATGTTGATCTACAGGTTCAGCGCGTCGCCGAGTTGAACCGGCGCGCAAAGATCGCCCGCTCCACGGCGCGCGCCAGCGCGTTCAACGCCCAGCCCGTCGCGCCGATCACGATCACGCCGAACAGCACCAGATCCATGCGGAACTGCTCGCTGCCGTCGATCAGCGTATTGCCGATGCCGCTGCCGGCCACCAGCAGATATTCAGCGCCGAGCGTGGCGAGCCACGAATAGATCAAGGCGAGATAGATGCCGGTGAAAATCGACGGCAGTGCGGCCGGCAGAATCACGGCGCGAATGAGCTGCCATCGCGAGTAACGAAAGGCGCGAGCGACTTCGATATAGGCGCGCGGCACCGCGTGAATGCCGTCGCAAGTGTGCGCGGTGACGGGCAGCAGCGCGGCGAGCGAGAGGAACACGACTTTCGCGACGTCGCCCAGACCGAACCACACGGAAATCAACGGAATCCACGCGAATAGCGAGATCTGTTTGAAAGTGTCGAAGCTCGGTCCGATCATGCGTGTCGCGAGCCGTGAAAAGCCGAGCACGCTGCCGAGCAGCAGGCCGCCCAGCGTGCCGATCACAAAGCCGCTCGCCTCGCGCGCGAGCGAGGCCGAGAGCGCTTTCAAAAGCGCGCCGCTTTCGATCTGCTGCCACGCGGTGGCGAGAACCTGCGCCGGGCTGACGAGCAATCCGCTTTTGCTGACGTGCGCTGCCGAAACCGCCCACCAGATTGCGATCGCGACGACGGGCAAGACGGCGCCGCGCCAGTCGACGCTTGTCAGCAGCGGACGGCGCGGTTGGGCCGCGCGCCGGAACGAAGCGGGTGCGCTGCAATCGCAGGATGCGCCGGCGGACTGTTCTTCGGGCTGATTGGAACGCTTGAATAGCTTCATCGTAGTGGCCTCGCGTGTGGCGCCATGTGGGTGTCGTTCATGCGATCACTCGCGAAATGCCGATGGCTGTCCGCGGCGCAGGCGCGCTTCCAGCGCATCGAGCGCACGATTCACCGCATAACCGATTGCGCCGACCACGACCACCGACGCCATCACCAGATCGAGTTGAAAGAGTTGCCGCCCATAGACGATCAGATAGCCGAGTCCTTCGGACGATGCCACCAGTTCGACGACCACCAGCGCGAGCCAGGCCTTGGTGAACGCGAGCCGCACGCCCGTGGCGAGCGTCGGCACCGCCGCGGGCAGGACGAGATAGACGATCCGTTGCCAGCCGCTGTACTCGAACACGCGCGCAACTTCATTCAACGCGGCGGGTGTCTGGCGGAATCCTTGCAGCGTGCTCAACGTGACGGGCACGAGCGCCGCGTGCGCGATCAGAATGTATTTGAGCGGCTCGCCCACGCCCACGAGCAACAGCAAAAACGGCAGCCACCCAAGCACCGGAATCTGCACCAGCGCATTGAAGCTCGGCAGCACATAAGCTTCGAGCGTGCGCGACAACCCCAGCGCCGCCCCGAGCGCAAAGCCGAGCAGCGTGCCCGCGCCGAAACCGAGCAGCACGCGTTGCAGGCTGACCAGCGTATTGCGCGCGAGGTCGCCGCTCCTCGCCAGTTCGACCAGCGTCTCGAACACGCGCTCAGGCGGCGGCAGAATCTGCGGCGCGATCCAGCCGCGCTCGCAACCCACGGCCCATAGTGCGAACAGCAGCGCGGGCAAGACCCACGGCGCGAGCCGCCACGCAAGCGCGCGCAGGCGCGGCTCGCGAAACAGCGGAACGTGCGACGTTTGCGGCGTACTGGGCGGCGCGAGCCGTTCGCGTTCGACGTGGATTGCGGTTTCGCTCATCGTGGTCGCTCCGGTGGCTTAGCTGAGCGGTTTGCCGGCGGCGTCGTAACGCGTCCAGTAGTGGTCGAGCTTCTGCGTGCGCAGCGCGTTGTCGAGATATTTCGTTTCGAACCAGCCATCGACCTCAACCGGCTGGCGGATCAGTTTGAGGTTCAGCGCATCCGTCGCAACCGCTTTGTAGCGCCCCACGATGAACGGATCGATCAACGGCGAGTTGCGGTCCTTCAGCTTCTGATTGGCGAACTCGGCCTGCCACGACGAATAGGGCACGCCGCTTTTGGCCCACAGCTTGAAGAGCGCATCGCGGTTGGCTTCATCGGAGGACCATTGGGCGCCTTGCACGAACACGTTGACGACGCGCTGCACGATATCCGGATGCGCATGATCGAAGTCGTCGACCACCAGCAGATGCGCCTGCCGCGTGAACTGCGGACCGTCGTTCTGCGATTCGTAGACCACTTTCGCGAGGCCTTGATCACGCAGCTTGTACACGTGGTAATCGTTGACCGACGCGTCGATGCCTTTGGAGGCCAGCGCCGCGAGCGAACTCGCTGTATCCAGATTGATCACGCGCAGATCGCGTTCGTTCAACTGATTGGCGGCGAGCGCGTTGTCGGCGACGAGTTGCAGATTGGTGCCGCGAAAGATCGACACGCGCCGGCCTTTCAGGTCCTTGATCGAATGCACATCGGAATCGGTCGGTACAGCCACCTTGATGCCGGTGCGCACGCCCGAGGCGAGTAGCAAGTGTGTTTTCAGGCCGTTGGCGCGGGCGAGCACCGCGGGCAGATCGCCCTGGAAGGCGAAGTCGAGCGACTTGTCGGCGATTGCCTCGTTGACCGCCGGCCCGGCGCCCTTGAAGAACAGCCACTCGACCTTGATGCCGTCGGCGGCGAATTCCTTTTCGAGCGACTGCTGCAATTGCACGGTCGCCGCCGGCGAGCCGCCGAAAGTGGGCGGATCTCCCGTGCCTTGCTGCGCGACGCCGATGCGGATCACCGTCGGCTTGTCGGCATAGGCGTGAACCGCGGCAAGCGAGAGGGTCGCCACGGCGACGAAAGACTTCAGCAGACGGAAATAGCGCATGCGCAGATACCAATCGGTGAGTGGGAACGGGTGTGAAAGCCCGGGTTGGCGGATAACCGGCGCGCCGGCCGCCGGGTCGTCGACCGTCGGAACTACACGTTAGATTCGCGTGCGCTCGATTCCAACCAATCATTGCAGATAAGAAAATCTGCAGAAGTGCGAACCGTGCTGCCGATAGCGCCAATGGATGCCACACCACCAGGCAAGCGCGGAAATCCCGATTTGCATAGTTGAATTCGTCGTTTTGCCGGCGTGTAGCGAATGGCTACCATGCATCGCTTCAGCCATTCATGCGAAGTCCGGATCATGTCCACTGTTGCCTTTCCGTCGACCACCATCGACACCCAAACGCCCGCTGAGAGCGCGGCGCGGCCCGCCGTCATTCGCAGCGCGCAAGACGTTTCACGCATCGTCAATGCCGGCGCAGCGAAGGGCAGCAATGCGCGCATCGTGATTGCGATCGCGCTCGGCGGCGTCTTTCTGGATGCTTACGATCTCACCTCGCTTGCGTACGGCATCAAGGACATCGCGCGCCAGTTTGCGCTGTCGCCGGTACAGGTGGGCTTCGTTTCATCGGCCATTACGTTTGGGGCGATTCTTGGCGCGCTGTTCGGCGGCTACCTGACCGATCGCATCGGCCGCTATCGTGTCTTTATGGCTGACATGCTGTTCTTCGTGGTCGCGGCAATCGCGGCCGGTCTCGCGCCGAATGCGTGGGTGCTCGGCGGCGCGCGCTTTCTGATGGGTTTCGGCGTCGGTCTCGATCTGCCGGTGGCGATGGCGTTTCTCGCCGAGTTCTCGCGCGTAGCGGGCAAGGGCAACAAGGCGGCCAGCGTCGCTGCGTGGTGCCCCGCCTGGTACGCCGCCACGAGTACCTGCTATCTGCTGATTCTCGGGCTCTACGCGATTCTGCCGGAGCATCAGCTTGGCTGGCTGTGGCGTCTGACGCTCGCGTTCGGTGCCGTGCCCGCCATCGCGATCATTCTGGTGCGCAGCCGCTATATCAGCGAATCGCCGGTATGGGCCGCGAATCAGGGCAATCTCGACGAAGCCGCGCGCATCCTGAAACGCACGTATGGCGTGGATGTCGTGGTCGAGAAAAACGACGCGCCGGTCAAAGCGCCGCGCGCCGCTTCATGGCGCAACTACGGCGTGCTATTCAACGCAACGTATCGCCGCCGCACGATTCTCGCCGCGGTGATCGGCAGCGCTTCTTCGTTCGGCTATAACGCGATCATCTTCGGCTTGCCGGTGATCATCACCAGCTTCTTTCATCAAGGACCGCTCACCACGATCATCGCCGCGCTGGCGTTGAACCTGGCATTCGCGTTCGTCGGCGGGCTGATCGGTGTGCGCACCGCGCCGACGGTCGGCGCATGGAAGATGACGGTGCTCGGACACGCGCTGCAGTTCGCCTCGCTGATCGGCCTCGCGCTGATCGGCAAACCCGGCAGCGGCGCGCTTGTCGTAGTGGCGATCCTGCTGCTCGGCGGCTATCTGTTCGGGCAAGGTTTCGGACCCGGCTCCCATTCGATGACCTATGCGTCGCTGAGCTATCCCACGTCGTTGCGCGGCATCGGTGTGGGTTTCAATCAGACGCTGGTGCGTTCCGCATCGACGGTCTCGCTGTTTCTCTTTCCGGTGCTCGCCGCCGCGCTCGGCACGAAGGTGTTCTGGCTCATCGCAATCGCGCCGCTGAGTTCGCTGCTCACGTTGCTGGTGATCCGGTGGGAGCCGTCGGGCTATGACATCGACAGCGAGGATTACGACGTCGAGTCTGCATTGGCGGGAACACGTTAATGTCGTCGCGTATCGCCCAACCGGATTCGCCGCCGCCGTCGCGCGCTCGCCGCCGTGTGCTGGGCCGGCTGGCGCTCGGCAGCCTCGTCGCCTCCCACGCCGCGGCAGCGAGCGAATTGCTCAAGCCGCTGGAGGTCGCGCCATCGAGCCGCGTGCCCGGCGCACCCATATTGGAACATCCGTACGGTGTGCCGTCGACGCATGAAGCGGATGTCGTACGCCGCAGCGCACGCGCGTGGCCGCTGCCCGGCGCGGCTTCGTCGATGACGCCGCTCGCCGAATTGCACGGCACGCTCACGCCCAATGGTCTCGTCTACGAACGTCACCACGGCGGCGTGCCCGACATCGACCCCGATCAGCACCGGCTGGCAATTCACGGACTGGTACGGACGCCGAAACTCTTTACGATGGACGATCTGCTGCGCCTGCCCTCCGAATCGCGCATTCATTTTCTCGAATGTTCCGGCAATACCGGCAATGAATGGAACGGGCCGAGCGGCATGCCGGTGCAACTCACGCATGGACTGCTGTCGTGCTGCGAATGGACCGGCGTGCGTCTTTCCACCTTACTCGAAGAAGTGGGCGGCGTAGCGGTCTCCGAAAGCGGAACAGCGGGCGGCTGGTTGCTGGCGGAGGGCGCTGACGCCGCTGCCATGACGCGCAGTTTGCCGCTCGAACGGATACTCGAGCGCGCACTCGTGGTCTACGCGCAAAACGGCGAACGCTTGCGCCCGGAGAACGGCTATCCGTTACGGCTGATCGTGCCCGGCTTCGAGGGCAATACCAACGTCAAGTGGCTGCGCCGGCTGAAGGTGGTCGACGCGCCGTTGCAGACGCGCGAGGAAACCTCGAAGTACACCAGCCTGCTCGCGAACGGCACCGCGCGACAGTTCGCGTTCGAGATGGACGCGAAGTCGGTGATCACGCGGCCGTCGCCGGGGCACCGTCTGACCACGCACGGCTATTACCCGATCACCGGCCTCGCGTGGTCAGGACGCGGCACGGTCCGCAAGGTCGAAGTCTCGACCGATGGCGGCGCGACGTGGCGCGCCGCGCGCCTGGTCGGCGCGCTTCATGATCGCGCGTTGACGCGCTTCGAGGCGGACTGGCGTTGGGACGGCGGCGCGGCCGCAATTCTTTCGCGCGCCACCGATTCGACCGGCTACGTGCAGCCGACACGCGCCGAGCTCGTCGCCGCGCGCGGTCTCAACTCGCAATATCACTACAACGCGATTCAGCAATGGCGCGTCGAGGCAAGCGGCGAGGTGCGTAATGCGTGAGGCACGTTTGAGGTGCAAGCCCGCCCGCGTGGCGTTGGCCGCGTTGCTGTCGCTGATGGCGCTGACGTCGTGCTCATCGGTGGCGCCGTCAGCGCGCGACGCCCCGGCGAACCACGACATCGGCACGCCGCTCACGGCGCAAGACCTTGCGGCATGGAACATCGACATCGCGCCGAACGGCCGCGGTCTGCCGGCGGGCAGCGGCGACGTCGCCACCGGCGCGCGCATCTTCGCCGCGAAATGCGCGGCGTGCCACGGCGCGCAGGGCCAGGGCGGCCTCGGCGATCAGCTGATAGGCGGGCAGGGCACGTTGACGAGCGCAAAGCCGAAGCGCACCGTTGGCAGCTACTGGCCGTATGCGACCACGCTGTTCGACTATATCCGTCGCGCCATGCCCTACACCGCGCCCGAATCGCTTTCCGCCGACGAGGTGTACGCGCTCAGCGCGTTTCTGCTCAACCAGAACGGCATCGTGCCGGCGAATACGCGGCTCGACGCGGCGTCGCTGCCGCGCGTGGTCATGCCCAATCGCGACGGTTTCGTCGCCGATCCGCGTCCTGGGAGGCTTTGACGGGGCCTCGCGGGAACCCATCTGGAGCCGGCCGGCTGCCCGCAGCGCGTTAAAGCATCGGGTTTATCACTGCAGCAGATATCGGTATCGGATTTGCTTCGTTGTCGAGGCGCGTGCGTGCCGGTAAATTCGTCTGACTGCGCCCTTGCCGGCGTTTCCGAACAGATTCGACCAAGAGTTTCCTGTGACGACTGTCTCTGCACCCACCGCCGCCAGCGCGACTGGCCACGCTCATCAGACCCAGCCCATCGAAATTCGCGCGTTCGGCGGCCCCGTCGGCGCTGAAGTGCTCGGCCTCGATCTCAGCCAGCCACTGAGCGACGACGATTTCCGCCGCATTCACCGCGCGCATCTGGATCATCACGTGCTGGTGTTTCGCGATCAACGCATCACGCCGGATCAGCAGATCGCCTTCAGCCGCCGCTTCGGTCCGTTGCAGATTCATGTGCTGCATCAGTTCCAGTTAAAGGGCTATCCGGAAGTGCTGATCGTCTCCAACATCGTCGAAAACGGCCAGCCGATCGGTCTCGGCGATGCCGGTCACTACTGGCATTCCGACCTGTCGTACAAGGAGAAGCCGAGCCTCGGCTCGCTGCTGCACGCGCAGGAATTGCCGTCGGAAGGCGGCGACACGCTGTTCGCCAACATGCATCTGGCGTACGACACGCTGCCCGCGCATTTGCGTGCCGCCGTGGAAGGACGTTCGGCGGAACACACGTATCTCGCGAAGTACGCCGAACTGCAAAAACGCAGCCCGTGGCGCCCGAATCTCTCCGCCGAGCAGATCGCGCAGGTCAGGCCGGTGGTGCATCCGATCGTGCGCACGCATCCGGAGACCGGGCGCAAGGCGCTTTTTGTCAGCGAGCATTTCACGACCCGCGTGATCGGTTTGCCCGAAGACGAGAGCAAGCAATTACTCGATGAGCTCTTCGCGCATAGCGTGCGGCCGGAACATTTGTACCGGCATCAATGGGCTGAACGCGACATGGTGTTCTGGGACAACCGCTCGTTGATGCATCTCGCGGCCGGCACGCCGGATCATCTGCGCCGCAAACTGTATCGCACGACGATTGAAGGCGACGTGCCGTTTTAACGGCAACGTAGCCCGCTTATTACCATCACACGCTGACCGGAGTTCCGATGCTCGCCATGTTTCGCCCGACCGCTGCGCGGTCGTCTTTCGCTCACCGTTTAACCGCGACGTTGCTGACTTTGTCGACGGCGGTGGCCGGCCTCGGCGCAGCCGTGCCCGCGCATGCCGAAGGGCAGATCCGCGTGGCCGAACAGTTCGGCATCGTCTATCTGCTGCTGAACGTGGCGCGCGATCAGCAGTTCGTCGAGAAGGAAGGGCGCAAGCAGGGACTCGATATCAAGGTCGACTGGGTGAAGCTCTCGGGCGGCGCCGCCGTGAACGACGCGCTGCTTTCCGGCGCAGTGGATATCGCCGGCGCGGGCGTCGGTCCCTTGCTGACCATCTGGGATCGCACGCATGGCAAGCAGAACGTGAAGGGTGTGGCGTCGCTCGGCAATCTGCCGTACTACCTGATCAGCAACAATCCCGATGTCAAGACGATTGCCGACTTCACCGAGAAAGACCGCATTGCGGTGCCGGCCGTCAACGTGTCGGTGCAATCGCGCGTGCTGCAATACGCGGCGGCGAAACGTTGGGGCGACAAGGATTACAACCGCCTCGACAAGTTCACGCAGGCTTTGCCGCATCCGGACGCGGCCGCGGCGATCATCGCGGGCGGCACGGAAATCACCGGCCACTTCGGCAATCCGCCGTTCCAGGAGCAGGAACTCGCGGGCAATCCGAAGGCGCACATCGTGCTGAATTCCTACGATGTGCTGGGCGGCCCGAGTTCGGCGACCGTCCTGTACGCAACGGAAAAATTCCGCGACAACAATCCGAAAACGTATCGCGCATTCGTCGACGCACTGGCCGACGCAGCGCGCTTTATCACGGCGAATCCCGATGCCGCGGCCGATATCTACATCCGCACGAATCAGTCGAAGATCGACCGCAATCTGCTGCTGAAGGTCATCAAGGATCCGCAGGTGCAATTCAAGGTCGCGCCGCAGAACACGTTCGGGCTCGCGCAGTTCATGCATCGCGTCGGCGTGATCAGGAACGAACCGAAGTCCTGGAAGGATTATTTCTTCGACGACCCGGCGACCGCCACCGGAAGCTGATCATGAAGGCATACGCGAGCATCGCCGGACATTTAACGGCCCGAGTGGTCGGCTTACAGGGAGCGATCTGATGGTGGCCAATCCTACCGTGCTGTTTCCGCAGCAGGCTGAAGCAGCCGCGCCGGCGACCAGCGAAAAACTGCTCGCGGTCGAAAACATCAACCTCGAATACCGCACGCGTGAGCGGATTGTGCGCGCGACCCACGACGTGAGTTTCGACGTCTACGGCGGCGACCGTTTCGTGCTGCTGGGACCGTCCGGGTGCGGCAAGTCGACCTTGCTCAAGGCGGTGGCCGGCTTTATCGAACCGACGTCCGGCAGCATCTCGCTCGACGGCCAGATTGTGCGCGGTCCCGGCGCCGATCGCATTGTCGTGTTTCAGGAGTTCGACCAGTTGCCGCCGTGGAAGACCGTGCTGCAGAACGTGGCCTTTCCGCTGCGTGTCGCGAAGAAGCTCTCGCGCGCCGAGGCCAACGAGCGGGCGCTGCACTATCTGGAGAAGGTCGGGTTGGCGTCGTTTGCCAATGCTTATCCGCATACGTTGTCGGGCGGCATGAAGCAGCGCGTCGCGATTGCCCGTGCGCTGGCGATGCAACCGCGCGTGCTGCTGATGGACGAACCCTTCGCCGCGCTCGACGCGTTGACTCGCCGCAAGATGCAGGAAGAACTGCTGCGTCTGTGGGCGGAAGTGAAATTCACCCTGCTGTTCGTCACGCATTCGATCGAGGAAGCGCTGGTGGTGGGCAATCGCATCCTGTTGCTGTCGCCGCATCCGGGGCGTGTGCGCGCGGAACTCAACAGCCATCAATATTCGCAGGACAGTTTCGGACGCAGCGATTTTCAGCGCAGCGTCGCGCGCATTCATCACCTGTTGTTCGAAGAGACGGAGGCCGGGCAATGAGTTCTCCCGCCATTTTGCTGCCGCCGGTTCGCGACGAGTACGAGCGTCCCCTTGAACCGCTCGGCGAACTCGTGCTCGAAACGCCGCTGCCGCTCGGCAAGCGCATTTTCGCGCAGAGCTGGTTGCGCAAGACGCTGATCGCGCTGGTGTTGATCGGCATCTGGGAAATCGCCGCGCGCGCGATCGACAACGATCTGCTGCTGCCCACGTTCGGCGCGACGTTCAGTGCGTTCGTACAAGGCGTGTGGTCCGGCGAATTGCTGCAAAAAACCGCCGTATCGATGTCCGTGCTGCTGCGCGGCTATCTGCTCGGCGCGGCGCTCGCCTTCTTGCTGACGTCGCTCGCGGTGTCGACGCGTCTGGGCCGCGATGTCCTGTCGATGCTGACGGCGATGTTCAACCCGTTGCCGTCCATCGCGCTGTTGCCGCTCGCGTTGCTGTGGTTCGGCCTCGGCACCGGCAGCCTGCTGTTCGTGCTGGTTCATTCGGTACTCTGGCCGCTCGCACTGAACACCTATTCTGGTTTTCAGTCGGTGCCGGCGACGCTGCGCATGACGGGTCGCAACTACGGGCTCACCGGCATGCGCCATGTGCTGCTGATTCTGGTGCCGGCGGCGTTGCCGGCGATTCTGGCGGGCTTGCGGGTGGGTTGGGCGTTTGCCTGGCGCACCCTGATTGCCGCCGAACTCGTCTTCGGCGCGAGTTCAGGCAGCGGCGGCCTCGGCTGGTACATCTTCCAGAATCGCAACGAGCTGTATACGGACCGCGTTTTCGCGGGCCTCGCCGCGGTGATCGTGATCGGCTTGCTGATCGAACACCTGGTGTTCGATACGCTCGAACGCGTAACCGTGCGGCGCTGGGGCGTGCAGCACTGAGGCCTCTTCAGCGCGCCATACGCGCACGCCGTACCGGACGGGCGGCGGCGCATCGCGTTGACGAGTACGATAGTGCGGCAGGGCGCTTGCGTTGCTCGCACGCTGCGCCGCACAAAGCAAGTTGACGAAAACTCCCGGTTGCTCCCGCTGCCGCCGTGGACTACAAATCTGAAGCTGCGCACGGTCCGCCGCCAACGAGCCGTGCATCTCAATGAGCACGATGTTTCGTAACGAGGCGTGCGGCCCGTCGGTGACGGTGAATACACGAACGCCCTGACCCCGAACCGGTTAGACAAGGAGAGCTCGCCATGGGTATGCGCCCAGATCCCACCTTTCATGCGTCACCGAAACTCGCCATGGATGCGCCCGCGGAAGAATACGCGTACACGGTGCTTCTCAGCCCCGACTTCTCGCAGCCCGACGCGCTCGCCGTGATCGACGTGAAGCCCGGCTCGCCCACCTACAGCCAGGTGGTTCACACCGTGCCGGTGCCGTACAAGGGGGACGAGTTCCATCATTTCGGCTGGAATGCGTGCTCGTCGTCGCTTTCGCCACTGACCGGCCACGCGTTCCTCGAACGGCGCTATCTGATCATTCCGGGTATGCGTTCCTCACGCATCTACATCGTCGATACCCATCCGCATCCGACCCAGGCGAAGATTCACAAGATCATCGAGCCCGAGGAGATTTTCCGCAAAACCGGCTACTCGCGTCCGCATACCGTTCACTGCGGGCCGGAAGGGATTTACGTCAGCACGCTGGGCGGCGCGGGGGAAGATGGCACCGACGGGCCGCCGGGTATCTTTATCATGGATTGCGAAACGTTCGAGGTGCTGGGCCGCTGGGAGATCGATCGCGGCTCGCAGGAGAAGCACTACGATTTCTGGTGGAACCTGCCGCGCGACTATATGGTGTCGAGCGAATGGGCATTGCCGCCGCAGTTCGAGAACGGCATCGTCCCCGAAGATCTGCTGTCGAACCAATACGGGCACCGGATCCACTTCTGGGATCTGCGGGGCCGGCGCAACGTGCAGACGCTCGATCTCGGCGCGAACCATCAGATGGCGCTCGAAGTGCGGCCCGCGCACGATCCGAGCCGCGAGTACGGTTTTATCGGCGTGGTGGTCGATACGACGAACCTGGAAGGCTCGATCTGGACCTGGTGGCGCGAAGGTGGCGAGTTTCACATCGAGAAGACCGCCACCATTCCGCCCGAGCCCGCCGCCACCGAACAGTTGCCGCCGTTGCTGCAGGGTTTCGGCGCGGTGCCGCCGCTCGTCACGGACATCGACCTTTCCATCGACGACAAATTCCTCTACGTCGCCTGCTGGGGCACAGGCGAGATGCGCCAGTACGACGTGACGGAACCCCGCAAGCCAAAGCTCACGGGATCGGTTCATATCGGCGGGATCGCACGGCGCACGCCTCATACGAACGGCAAGAGCTTCGCGGGCGGTCCGCAGATGGTGGAGATCAGCCGCGACGGCAAGCGCGTCTACTGGACCAACTCGCTCTATTCGACATGGGACAACCAGTTCTACCCGGACGGCGTGCCGGCGGCGCAGGTCATGGCGCGAGCCGAACCCGGCGGCGGCCTCGCGTTGGCCGACGACTATTGGGTGACCTTTCCGGAGGGCTATCGCGCTCATCAGATCCGGCTCGAAGGTGGAGACTGTTCGACCGATTCGTTCTGTTACCCGTCGGTGGGCGTTTGATTGGGGGAGGCTGGTCGCAGACCGGCTTGTGGCTGGCCATTCTGGCGAGCGGTCTCTATCACGGGATCAATCCGGCAATGGGGTGGCCGCTCGCCGTGTCGAGCGGTCTGATGGAGCGGCGCGCACGGGCGTTGTTCGGCGCGCTCGTCTATCTCGCGGTCGGGCACGTGCTGGCCGTGTTACTGGTGATGCTGCCGTTCGCCATGCTGACCGTCCTGCTCGCCTGGCAGCGCGCGATACAGGTCGGCGCCAGTCTGCTCGTGATCGGCTTCGGCGTGTTTCTGCTGATCCGGCGGCGCCATCCGCGTGTCCTCGTGCGAATCCCGCCGTCACGGCTCACGCTGTGGTCGTTCGCCGTTGCCATTGCGCACGGCGCCGGACTGATGCTCGTACCGATCTACCTCGGGCTGTGTAGCGCTTATCAAATGGATCGAGGGCACCGAGCCGCGCAAACGCTGATCGAAGCGAATCTCGGCATGGCGCTGCTCGTCTCAGGTGTACATGCCTGCGCGATGATGGTTGCCGGTGGCTTTCTGGCCTGGCTGGTTTATCGTTACCTCGGGCTGAAGTTCGTGTCGCGGAGCTGGTTCAATCTGGATGCGGTGTGGGCGTTAAGTCTTGTTCTGGTTGGCGCGCTCTCGCTGGCGCTCAACGCAGCGGTAGTCGGCGAGGTGTGAGCGGCCCGTGTGTGGGTTTCTGCTGGCAGACCCTTTGTCTAACTTCCAACACAACGGGCCGGCGTGTACCGGCCCGTTGTATCGTCAGGTGCATATGGCGACGTTGAGCGATACCAGAAGCACCGCGTCGTCGATCACGCCGGTTTGATGAGCCCGAGTTGCCGCAGGGCGGTGACGCCGTCGTCGAGTCCGATTTCTTCGACGATCATGCCGTCCTTGAGCCGTAACACGGTCGTGCCGGTAAAGCGCATGGTCCGGCCAGTCGCTGCAGGCAACGATCCGATGAGGAAGTCGCGGAACGCCGGACCCGTATGTGTGCCGCCACCTTCCCAACGGCCGACGACATAGTCCCCCTCGGCGATGAGATCGGCGGCGCCCCAGAAGTTGAGGTCCGGGAATGCTTCGCGAAAACCGCTCATGAAAGCCTTGATGTCCTCGCGGCCACGGCGCGGTTCGTGCAGTGAGTATTGAAGAAGCATGTCGGGCGCGGCGAGTTCGTCGACGATGTCGAGGTTGCAGGTCTTGCCCCAGAAGTCGGTAAACCAGCGGCCCACTACGGCCTTGTTGTCATCTTCCCTGGACATGGTGAATTCCTCATTGAATGTGGTTGAACGAGGGAAACGCCATCGCTGCCCTCTGTGATGAACAATATGGGCGCGGGCAGTCGGCCGCCTTCCGTTTCTTGCTGCAATACTCGCGTCGAACTCGGTTGCCGAGCGCGCGTTTCGCCGATGGCCGCGCGAACAGATTTCAAAGCGGCGTGGAATAGATCGCCATGGTGAAGCGTTGTATCGGCTGCCCGGATGAACCGGTCGCCTGCACAACGACAGGTTCGTCAACGCGCGTTTCGAGCTCAGCCGAAACCTGCGCCGCCTGAACCGCCGGCGGTTCCCGTCGACGTCACGCCGAGTGTTTGAAGAGAGGCGAGCCAGTCACAGGCTTTCACCGTTTCGAGTCAGAAGGAGCATCGCCATGATTCGTTTGTCACGCAGAACCCGCCATTCGATCAGCGTTATATGGCTGTCGGCCGTGGTCGCCACGTCGGCCGGCGCCGCGCCGATCGACCCACCCGATGGGCGCGCGCTCCTGAGCACGACCGCATCCGGCGTGCAGATTTACTCGTGCGAATACGATGCGAATCACGCGCTCGGCTGGGTGTTCCGCAGTCCGCGCGCAACCTTGTTCGACACGGCCGGGAACGCGGTGATCGAGCATTCGGCGGGACCCTCGTGGGAAGCCCGCGACGGCAGCCGGATCGTGGGCCGTGTTCTCGCGCAGATGCCGAGCGAAGCGCCGAACAGCGTGCCCCAGCTGTTGCTGGAAGCACGTTCCACGGGCGCGAAAGGCATGTTGAGCGACGTGCGTTACGTGCAACGCACGATGACCGCAGGCGGCGTTGCGCCGACCGCGCCATGCACCGTCGAACATGCGACGGGCAGTTCGCCTTACATCGCCACTTATACTTTTTTCAAGTAGCAAGCGGCGACGGATATCGTGTGCGCGAGGCGGATCATTGGCGCGTTGTTTTCGAGCGGGCTGAGTTCGCAGGAGGAATCAGCCGCCAGGTCAGCAACACCACCAGACCGAAAGCGACGTATAGAAGCGTGAACACCCAGCCCGGCAAATCGTAGTAGAGCAGGCGACTCACCCAACGCTGGATGAAGCCTTGCGCGATTCCTTGCCCATCCAGCGAACCCGTACGCAGCCAGTCCTCGAGCGTCGTCAACGGGCAAGCGATACCCAGCAGCGACAGCGTGGCGACGATAACGATCGCTGACAGATGAACGAGCCGGAAAAGCCGCTGGCGTACCCACTTCCAGCCAAGGGCCGAGCCCAGCCAGATCGCAACGAACCCGCACACGATGAACAACGCCAGCAGCGCGTGCACGACAAGCACCGCATCGGCCAGCCCGATCATGATCGGCTAGCGCGTCTTCAGCGCCGGTGGCGCATCACTTCCCAGCAGTCGCGATGGTCCATCCGCCTGAGCTGCCGCCGCCTGCTCATCTCGCGCCAATAATGTCCGGCGACCAGTAGCATGGCGACGCCCAACCCGCATAGACCCACGACGATTCCCGCCGCTGATTCGGCCATGCAACACTCCTTGACTGTGAAACTGATCAAGCGATACGTGTCATTCGTCGTTCGGGATACGAGCGGCGGCCTTCAGAAATATCTGTCCGTCAGCGGTAATGAGCGGGCGTTGTTGCCCGGAAGCGAGGTCTTCCAGCGTGACGAGTTGGCGCTCCAGAAGCGCTTCCAGATCGGCACCGTCCAGACTCAGCAGATCCGGTGCATCCTTGAGCAACATAAGGGTCGCGAATTCGTGTGGACTGAGCATCGTTGTCTCCTGGCTGAGCTTGCTGCCTGGCTGGGAACCTGATCCGTTGACCTCGTGTTGCGAGCAGGATCAATTCGGGGTGTCGGCTGCGCGATGTCATCGTGTCACGCGCCGAGGTGCCCATCTTAATGCTCAGGCCAGCGAAAGATCAACATGTGGGAAAGGCTTTTTTCGATCCGCTTTGCGTCATGGGTTCGTCAGCGCATACTTAATGCGTGCGAGATCTGTCCTGACGAATAGCCTGGCAGCGCTTCCATACACCAGCCTCTCCACTCGAAGCGAGGCCCGTATGCCGGGCGCCGCGATCGAAACCTGAAGGAGACATCAGTTGACCACCTTCGTCCTACGTAACGGCGCGCTTCTCGATCCCACCCGTCCTGATCTGCTGGAAGGCTTCGAAGTTCTCATCGAGGATGGCTTCGTGCGCGAAGTGTCCGACAAGCCGATCAAAAGCAGCAGCGCGCATGTGATCGACGTCAAAGGCAAAACGGTCATGCCGGGTCTGATCGATCTGCACGTGCATGTCGTTGCGATCGAATTCAACTTGCCGCGCGTGGCGACGCTGCCCAATGTGCTCGTCACGCTGCGCGCCGTGCCGATCATGCGCGCGATGCTGCGCCGCGGTTTCACCACCGTACGCGACGCGGGCGGGGCGGGCTATCCATTCAAGCAGGCGGTCGAGTCGGGGCTCATCGAAGGTCCGCGCCTTTTCGTCTCCGGCCGCGCGTTGAGCCAGACGGGCGGTCACGCCGATCCGCGCGCCCGCTCCGACTACATGCCGCCCGGTGCCCCCTGCGGATGCTGCGTGCGGGTCGGCGCGCTCGGCCGCGTGGCGGACGGCGTCGATGAAGTGCGCCGCGCCGTGCGCGAGGAACTGCAGATGGGCGCGGACCAGATCAAGATCATGGCGTCGGGCGGGGTGGCTTAACCCACCGATCCCGTCGGCGCATTTGGTTACTCGGAAGACGAGATCCGCGCCATCGTCGCCGAAGCACAGGGGCGCGGCACGTATGTGCTGGCGCACGCCTATACGCCCGCGGCGATCGCCCGCGCCGTGCGGTGTGGCGTGCGCACGATCGAACACGGCAATCTGATCGACGAGGAGACCGCACGCCTTGTCGCGGAGCACGGCGCGTATGTCGTGCCCACTCTCGTCACTTACGACGCGCTCGCCAGCGAAGGCGAGAAATACGGACTGCCTCCGGCCAGCATCGCGAAGGTCGCGGACGTGCATGGCGCGGGTCTGCACTCGATCGAAATCATGAAGCGCGCCGGCGTGAAGCTGGGCTTCGGCACGGACCTGCTCGGCGAGGCGCAGCGGCTCCAAAGCGATGAGTTCAGGATTCTGGCCGACGTCATGTCGCCGGCCGAAGTGATCGCGAGCGCGACGCTCGTCGGCGCGGAAGTGCTCGGCATGCAGGACAAGCTCGGCAGAATCATGCCGGGCGCGCATGCCGATCTGCTGGTGGTCGACGGCAATCCTTTGAAGTCCGTCGATTGCCTGTTAGGTCAGGGCGAGCATATTCCGCTCGTCATGAAGGACGGCCGGATCTTCGTCAACGAACTCGAAAGCGCCTGACCGTACCCGCGCGCGTGCGCGCCGCCCCCGTGTCCTGATCGGAGCTTGCCCATGTCGATGATTGCCGCCCGTATCGAGCGATTGCCGTTTTCAGCTTTTCACCGCCGTTTATTGCTGATGGGCGGCCTCGGCTACACCTTCGACGCGATGGATGCCGCCGTGCTCGCGTTCCTGCTGCCGGTGCTGCGCACGCAATGGGGCTTGACTAGCGTGCAGACCGGCGTGCTGGGAAGCGGTACGTTCATGGGCTATTTCTTCGGCGCGATGCTCGCGGGCATGCTCGGCGACATCATCGGCCGACGCAAGGTCATGATGTATGCGCTCGTGATCTACTGTGTCGCCTCGCTTGCCAGCGCGCTCGCGAACGACTGGGGCTTTTTTCTGGCGACGCGCATTGTCGCCGGCCTGGGGACGGGAGCGGAAAGCGCGATTGTCGCGCCGTTCCTCTCGGAGTTCGTGGCGCGGCGGTATCGCGGCAGCTTCACCGGCAGCCTCGCGGGATTTTTCTCGTTTGGCTTCGTGGCGGCTGCACTGCTCGGCTATCTGGTGATCCCGCTCGCACCCAATGCATGGCGCGCGGTCATGGTCATCACCGCACTGCCCATCGTGATGCTGCTCTGGTGGCGCCGCGCGTTACCTGAGTCGCCGCGCTGGCTCGAGGCACGCGACCGGCACGCGGAAGCCGATGCGATCGTGTCGCGCATGGAAGCGGAGGTGACGAAGTCCGGCGAGCGGTTGGAGCCACTGCCTGCCGTGCGCGAGGAAGCCGTTCCGCTCGCCGCCGGACGGGCCTCGATCATCGCCAACGTCAAGGCGTTATGGGCAGCGAAGCTCGCGCGCATCACCGCCATGACCTGGCTGATGTGGCTATCCATCACGTTCAGCTACTACGCGTTTTTCACGTGGATTCCCGGTTTGCTCGTTCAGAACGGAATGACCATCACGCGGAGCTTCTCGTATTCGCTCGTGATTTACATCGCGCAGATCCCCGGATACTTTTCGGGCGCGTGGCTCAACGAGAAGATCGGCCGGCAGGCGACGATTGCGTCGTACATGATCTTGGGCGGCATCTCGGCGCTCGGGCTTGCGTTGACGGGTACGGATACAGGCATCATGGTGTCGGGCATCCTGCTTTCGTTCTTCATGAACGGCACCTATGCCGGCGTTTATGCCTATACCCCGGAAGTGTTTCCCACCGACGTGCGCGCGACAGGCACCGGGCTCGCTTCGTCAATTGGTCGGCTCGGCGCGATCGCTGCGCCTATCCTCGTCGGATACGTCTATCCGCGGCTGGGTTTCGCCGGCGTGTTCGGGGCGACGACGCTGGTGCTGCTGATCGGCGCGCTGGCGGTGCTGCTCATGGGCGTGCCGACGCGCGGAAGATCGCTCGAAGACATTGCTGCAGGGCAGATCAATCCGTGAGGAAAAGCAGGCGCGGCTATGGTGACGACCAGTCCACCAGCGCGAAGGAGCGCGCGCGAATGCTTGAATCACAAAGGGCTGAACACGTGGCACCGCGTCCAGCCCCGTGAAGCACCCCTAAGCGCGGGTCGGCGCGACCGCGGTGCGCGGCCGCAGCGTCGCCATGATCAGATACGTGCCGCCGCCGATCAGCACGCCGAAGAACCAGCCGTAGGTATTCCACCAGACCGGCAGCAGCGTGGTGAAGTTCGGCAGAAAGGTCGAAAATACGCTGCCGATCGCCGCCGCGATCAACGCGTTGACGTTCCAGCCGCCTTCGTAACGGTACTCGCCGTGCTCCTGATACAGCGCCGCCACGTTGATGTTGCCCTTGGCCACCAGATAGTAGTCCACCAGAATGATGCCCAGCAAAGGGCCCATCGTTGCGCCGATCGCGTTGACGAAGTGCGCGGCGTTGCCTTCCCACGGCGCGAACGGGTAGAGCACCAGTGCGATGGCCGCGGCAATGTAGCCGCCTTTCTTGAAACTGATCTGCCTGGGGAACACGTTGGAGATGTCGAACGCGGCCGAGACGAAATTGGCGACCACGTTGATGCCCAGCGTGGCGACCGCGAAGGTCAGCGCGGCGATGAACGCCAGTACCCAGCTGTCGAATTTGGCGGAGATCTGCTCGGGGTGCAGCAGCACCTCGCCATACACCTTGAAGGCGGCGATGGTGGTGATGCCGGCGACCAGCGAGAACGCGATCAGATTGACCGGCAGGCCCCACAGATTGCCTTTCTTCACAGCGTCGCGATTCTTCGCGTAGCGCGAGAAGTCGCAGAAGTTCAGGTACAGCGCCGCGAAGTAGGTGATCCAGGTCGCGCCCACCGCCATCAGCGCCCAGAACGAGCCGGGATCGCCGCTGACACCGGCGTCTCTGGTTTTATCGAGCAGCACGTCCATCGGAATGCCGTGCGAGAACGAGAAGCCGCCGGCCTTCACGCACAGCCCGATTGCCAGAATCAGCATCGCGACCCACACCGCCGGGCCGGCCCAGTCCTGGAACTTGCGCACCGTCTCCATGCCCTTCTGGATGATGAGCAGCTGCAGCGCCCAGATGACCACGTAGCAGATCACCTCCAGTGCCGAGTGGCCGAGGAAGTGCGTGCCCTTGTAGAACGCCATCAGGCTGTCGTTGCGGATGAGCAGCGCGACCAGCGCGCCCGCCGCCGCGGCTGTCTGCGCGCCGTACCAGAAGCAGGCCACCACGGCGCGCACCAGCGCGGCGAGATTGGCGCCCCACACGCCGAATGAAGCACGCGCCAGTACCGGATAAGGCACGCCGGTCTTCTCGCCGGCGTAGCCGATCAGGTTCATCAACGCATAGATCACCAGGGAGCCGATCCCGATCGCCAGCACGAAGTTCGTGAACGTGCCGCACAGCAGGAACAGGCTGGCGGCGAGGTAGTAGCCCCAGAGGCTGTGCACGTCCGAGGTCCAGACGTTGAAAATGCTGAAGGCCCCCCAGTTGCGCACCCTTGAAGGGGCGAGATCTTCGTTGTAGAGGCCGGGCGAAGGGTCGCGGATTTCCATTTGTCATCTCCTTTGAGTTCGTGGAACCGAGGAAACACCGCCGGAAGTCCCCGGGCGGCACTACCCCCGCGTCTGAAGCAGGCTCGTATGCCAGAACTGTATGCAGTTTGCTGCGCGGGGCTGAATGGGTTAACCCTAAAGCCAGGAGCATGCCGACGCAAACTCGCTGCCAGCGCCTGTCCCGCGACGATATGCGCGGAAGCGCACAGAGCGGGCCCGAACCCGGCGCTAGTCTGATCGATGGCGCAGAGAAGTCTTCGCCGACATCAGGGAGTCGCGCTGTCGCGCGCAATGCACGTTTACGCCATCAGGTGCCATCGATGCGTCTCCAGGCCGCTCACCACGCGTTGTTCCTTATCTGCGGATGCCTGTCTATCCCGGACGCCCTGGCCGACGATGCCGCCGGTGTCGTCAAGACGGTCAAGGGCACGGTGCAGATCGAGCGGTCCGGCGCAAGTTCGGGCGCGGCGATCGGCAGCGAGGTGTATGGCAAGGATCGGATCGTGACCGGTCCGCAATCCTCCGTCGGCATCACGCTGCGCGACACGACCCAGCTCTCGGCCGGCGCCGATACCATTCTCGACCTCAATCAATTCGCCTTCAATACCACGACCCATGGCGGCGTGCTCGACGCTTCCGTTAAACGCGGTTCCCTCGCCGTGATTTCCGGCAAGCTGGCGAAAGCGAATCCGGACGCCGTCCGGTTCAGCACGCCGACTACCACGCTCGGCGTGCGCGGCACCGAGTTCATCATCGAAGTCGGCGGTAAAGGGGAGGGCGCGCGTTGAAGGCCGCAATTCGACGTTACGGGCTGGCGTGGGCAGCGGCATGCGTCATGCTGGCTTCGCTGGCCGCGTGTAGTACTCCGGACAAAATTATTCTATTGCCGGATCCCGACGGCAAGGTCGGCGCGGTGGTGGTTCACAGCGCCACCGGCGAGCAGACCATCGACAAGGCTTACGCGGGTGTCGACGTCACGAAGGGCGGCAGCATCGAGACAACGGTGGATAGCCAGTCCACCGTGCAGGCACGCTACGGCGAACTGCTCGCGGCCCGGCCGCCGTGGCCCATGACATTCACGATCTATTTTCTGTTCGACTCCGCCACCGAATTGGCCCCGGAGTCGGCCGCCACCGTGCAGAAACTGAAAACCGTCCTCGCGACCTGGCCCGCGCCTCAGCTCGTGGTGGTTGGTCACACCGACCTGGCCGGGTCGCAGGAATTCAATGACAGACTGTCCATGCAGCGGGCGCAGACGGTTGCCGCGTTTCTGATCAAGCAAGGCATTCCCGCCCAACGGATCGAGACCGCGGCCCGTGGCAAGCGCGAGCCGCTGGTCCCCACGGCGGATGGGATGCCCCATCGCATGAACCGGCGCGCGGTCATCACCATCCAATGACCCGCGCCGGACCGCGTGTTCAATGGTTGTGCCGTCGATGAAGCGCTATTTCGCCCCATGGGTTGCGCGGACCAGGCATCTGCTGAGGTCGGCCCAAGGGCGCCCGGTGGCACTGGCACTGTTGTTCGGCCTGAGCCTGCTCAATCTCACCAGCGAATGGCCGAGCGACATACCGCGCCCGGCTTTCGTCGACACGATCGACGAGACGCTGCCCGACTCCTTCAAAACCGCCCGGCAAATTCTGTTCGACCAGTATCAGCGTCACTACCCGCGCGTTCCGGCTGCGCAGCCCGTGACCATTGTGGAGATCGACGAGGAGACACTGGCGAGCGTCGGTCAATGGCCGTGGCCGCGAGACCGACTCGCGACGCTGGTCGACGCGATTGACGCACTGAAACCGCTGGCAATCGGCCTCGACATTTACATGCCCGAGCCGGATCAGACCTCGCCCGACAAGGTGGCCGCCGATCTGCCCAAATCGGCAGCGGCGCTGGCCGCCGGCTTGCGGGCGCTGCCGAGCCACGAAGCCATTCTCGCGCGCTCGTTGCGCGCGGCGCCGACCATACTGGGCGCCGCGCCGCTCGATCATGCGGGGTTCGCGGCCCGCACCGACATGCGCAGCGCGCCGATCCTCGTGCACGGCGCCGACCCGCTCGACTCGGTGCAACGCTACGACTACGTGCTCGCCAGCTTGCCGGAATTGCAGGCGGCGGCTCACGGACAGGCGATGTTGAGCGTGGCGCTCGAGCAGGGCGTGGTGCGGCATATTCCGCTCGTCATGGGTTTGCGGGACAAGCTCGTCCCCAGCCTGCCGATGGAAATGCTGCGTCTTGCCACCGGATCATCCGCGATCGACGTCTTTGCCGATTCGTCGGGCGTGCAGGCGGTGGGTGTCGCGGACGTGCGGGTTCCCACGCAGCCCGGCGGCGACATCTGGCTGCATTTCGCGTCCATTCGCTCGACGCTCGGCCGCTATGTGTCGGCACGCGACGTCCTGCAAGGGAAGGTCGACCCCGACCGGATCCGCAACAAGCTGGTGCTCGTCGGCCTGACAGGTGCCGGCTTGACCGACATGCGCACGACGGCGCTGAGAGAACTGGTGCCGGGTATCGAGATTCAGGCGCAAGTGATCGAGACGGTTGTCGAGGGACGGTTCCTGCGCCGGCCCACCTGGCTGAAATGGGCGGAAAGCGCCTTCATCATGACGTTCGGGCTGCTGATCATCTGGTATGTGCCGCGGCGTCAGTCGCGCTTCGCGGTGTTCATGCGGACCGTCCCGAAGGGATCCACCGTGCTGGGCTTGCTGCTGCACCTGCTGAACGTGTTGTGCTGCTTTCTGATTTTTATCCGCTTCGGGCTGCTGGTCGACGCGGCCTCGATTTTCATTATTCTGTCCGCCGTCATGGGCAGCTTTCTTACGCCCGCATTGCTTCACGCCGACGAACCAGTCAGAACGGAAACCGCGCCCGCGCGGGGGCGTAAGGAAGGCGGCGATCGCACCGGCAAAGCGCCGGAAGCTTGAGAAAGACTCTGGTTGCAGTCGAAGCGCGCCCCCCTGAATGAGGTCGGGTTGCAGCACATCCGGCTGCAATTCTACGAGTCATCCAGGCGAGCACGAAACGTCATTATTCCATCGAATCGTGGCGGCTGGGTGACGACACGCACTAAGCCGAGGCCGGCGAAATTCAGTTTGCGCACGCGTGGCGAATCCGGGCCGCTACGCTGCGGTGCAACGAATCGAAGATCGTGTTGCTGCGCTGGGTGAGCGCGTAATCGATCCATGTTCCGCGCATGGAACTTTTGCCGTCAATAACCGTATATACTGTTTATACCGTTAATTTTTATAGGGATATTTTTATGAGCGCACCGAGCCTGAAGAAAGCAACGAAGAAGACTTTTCACTTCCCGAAGGGTGCCGACACCGCCCCCGAAACCACGCCCGAAACCGAGGGCAAGGTTACCGAACCCACGGCGACCGTCGCGGTGAAAAAGAAGAGCGCGAGCGCGAAGAAAGTGTCGAAGGAAAAGAAGGTTGCCGCCGATGCAGCGGCGCCTGTCAAAGCAGCCGTGGCGGTCAAAGAAAAGCGCGCGAAAAAAGAGAAAGTCGTGCGTGACAGCTTCACCATGCCGAAATCGGATTACGACAAGATTGCTGCACTGAAACAGAAGTGCTTGGAAGCCGGCGTGTCCGTGAAGAAGGGCGAAATCCTGCGTGCCGGACTGGTTCTGCTCGAATCCGCGGCACTGAAGCGTCTTCTCGCGGCCGTGTCCGCAGTGGAGCAGGTCAAGACCGGGCGCCCTGCGAAGTCGTAGGCGTCGGCGAGCGCCGGCTCGTTGCAAGCGCCGGCCCTGCGGGTCGCTATATGCTGCGCGCAGACGGTTCGATCAGCGAGAGAAGTGGACTGCGAGATCGGCTGCCTGGCTATAGTCGCCGGGCAGTCTCGATGCACCGGTGGACGCCATGCTCAGTACTTCCACGATTCCCTTCGTCGAAGTACTGACCGGCAGCGTGCCCACGTCCGCGACCTTCGCCCAGGTGCAACGCGTAATTTCGTTGCTGGGCACGGGCTGGTCGCCATCGGCAAGCGTCGCGACAAATACGTGGTGGCAGGTGTGTATGCCGGTGAAGCCGAACAGATACCGCATGTCCCTCGCGTGAAGGCGCGTTTCCTCCACCAATTCGCGCATTGCGGTTTCACGTAGATCTTCCCCTGTCTCGGGCTTGCCGCCGGGCAGCGACCAACGCGTGCCTTCCCGGCTGACCAGGAGGATTCGCCTGCCAAGCTGGCAGACAACAGTGGCTCGTTGCTTCACAGTGTCTCTCATGTTTTTGTGCCGCGTTGCGTCGAGCATGTCGCATGCCTGGTTCGGGCGATGCGGGCCACACAGCGGGCACTATCGTCGGGACGGCGACAAAATCTGCGCGCCATGCCGCCCGTCCGGCCATGGACGGTGCGATCATCGATCGTCGTTTTAAAGTGTGACAATATTGTGGCGCCTTCGATCGAAGGCCGATGAACTCACGCTATGTCGGTTGTGATCCGGTCGCGCTCGCTGCTATCCGCGAGGCTTTCCAACGCCTGGCTCCCGTCCGTGCGAGCGGCGTCCTCGACCGCGAAGGTTGTTTCGCTGAAGGCGATCAGTTTGAATCCACTTCCCTTCGCGCGCGGAACCGTGATGCCCCAATGCCAGCCTCCGGCTTGCTCGAAGACATGCAATACGGGGACGGTTGGAGTGTGTGAAGACTGAGAAGTCGTCATGGCGCATTCTCCCGTCATAGTGCGACCATGGGTGCACGATTGCAGTTGCCCCACCGCCAGTCTACAGGCATTTGCTGCACTGCAATATACCGACCGTGGTAAAAACGTCGAATCGTGAAGCGTCATAATTTTGAAAAGATTCGCCGCTCGCCGAGATATGCGAACATGAATTGACGAATTATTGATCCGACCTGATCTACGGGGGCTCCATGAGTAGCGATTCGCTCATTTGGGCAGCGGTGCCGCACAATAGTGATGGCGTTGTCTTTCAGATTCGCATCTTCCACGGACTTCAACGTTTCCATGTGTCGCGCCGCGCGCTCGAAGATGTGTTCGACCTCGAACCCCACGCTTCGGACGCGAAACAACTGCAGCATTTCTATTCGCATCTGACGCGCATCCTGGCCCGAGCCAGCGAGAAGCGTTCGGTCTGCGGATCCAATACGGTTGCACTTCAGGCAGCCGACTTCAGGTCGACGAGCAGAGAGCCGTTCGCACCGAGTCGACATGCAATGGCATGAAGCGCGGCGTTAGCTGCGCCACTGCCGAAACTGCGTCTACAGCCAGCGCCAGATGCCCGCGGCCCAGCCGGTGAGCGGGATATGAGCCCAGGTCGCCGCAAGCCAGACGACCAGGCCGCCCAGCAGCGCATGCATGCCGAACCCGCCCAGCCGTGCGCGGCCGGCGGCAATCGCCGCGAACGGCAGGTAGCTGGTCTGCGATTTCCATGCGCGCCAGAGTTCGGGTTGGAGCCGCTCCTTCTTCCGGTCCTGCAGCGCAGCGCCGACCAGCGCGAGAACCACCATGGCCGCTGCAAGGACGACGTTCTTGGCCACCGGAAACACGGCGATGTGGCACAGCCCCCACAGCGCGATTGACCACATCATGGGGTGGCGCGTTACCGCGAACACGCCGCGCGCGGCGTCGGGAAACGGACTGGGCCGGCCGCCGGTGGGCAGCGCGGGATTGCGTATCAGGGAACCCATCAGCAGGATCGACGCGATCAGCATGACCACGGTCGCAATCGCCCAGAGCCCGTCTCCTACCGGCCATAGCGGCGCGGAGAGAGGCGCCTTGATGTAAGCCACGATCAGCCAGCCGAGCGTCACGAACGCGACCAGCGAATAGACACCCAGGAACGGCGTTTCGCCGATTGCGCCGACCAACGGCCTGCGCAACGGATGAGACAGGAGAAAGTGACTGCCCAGAAAGGCGATTGCCGCTGCCGCAACTGCGCTGATGCTTCCCATTGACACGGCTCCTCAAGTGGTTGACCGCGGCGCCGTCATGGTCGACGGCGCGGTGCATGGGCTCGCGACCTTGAAACAGGGCTTCGCCCGTCCGCCACTCTCGCACACTCCAGCATTCAGCCGCGCAAAAAACAAACGGTGCGCCTCCGATACATACATCGGAACTCGCACCGTAACCTGGCAGTTTATTTTCACCCGATGGGGCCGCGTTCCGTCAGGGTAGCAACCCTGACGGAAGCGCGCCGCCCGTTCAGGCGAAGGCGAGGTCGAAGCGGTCGAGGTTCATCACCTTGACCCATGCGGCGACAAAGTCGCGCACGAATTTCTCCTTGCCGTCCTCGCTGGCATAGACCTCGGACAGCGCCCGCAACTGGGCATGCGAACCGAACACCAGATCGACGCGGCTACCGGTCCATTTCACCGCGCCGGTTTTGGCGTCGCGTCCCTCGAAGACGGTGCGCGCGGGCGAGACCGGTTTCCATTCCGTGCCCATGTCGAGCAGGTTGCGGAAGAAGTCGTTGGTCAGCGTTTCCGGCTTGTCGGTGAAGGTGCCTTGCGGATTCTGGCCCGTCCCGACGTTCAGCGCGCGCAAGCCGCCGATCAGCACCGTCATTTCCGGCGCGGTCAGCGTCAACAATTGCGCTTTATCGATCAGCAATGCCTCGGCCGGGACCTTGATATTCTCCTTCACATAATTGCGGAAACCATCGGCGACGGGTTCGAGCGCGCCGACGGATTCCACGTCGGTCTGGTCTTGCGAGGCGTCCATGCGCCCCGGCGCAAACGGCACCGTCACCGGATGGCCGGCGTTTTTTGCCGCCTGCTCGATGCCGGCATTGCCGGCCAGCACGATCAGATCGGCGAGCGACACCTTCTTGCCGCCGGACTGCGCGCCGTTGAACTCGCTCTGGATGCCTTCCAGCGTCTTCAGTACCTTGGCCAGCTGCTCGGGCTGGTTGACGGCCCACTCTTTCTGCGGGGCGAGGCGAATACGCGCACCATTCGCGCCGCCGCGCTTGTCCGAGCCACGGAACGTGGACGCCGACGCCCACGCCGTTGACACCAGTTGCGACACCGGCAGCCCCGACGCGAGAATCTTCTGCTTGAGCGAGGCGATGTCCTGTTCGTCGACCAGCGGATGGTCCACTGCCGGAATCGGGTCCTGCCAGATCAGTTCTTCCGCGGGCACTTCCGGTCCAAGATAGCGGGCGCGCGGTCCCATGTCGCGGTGCGTCAGTTTGAACCATGCGCGGGCGAAGGCATCGGCGAGCTGGTCGGGATTTTCCAGGAAGCGCCGCGAAATCTTCTCGTAGGCCGGGTCGAGGCGCAGCGCGAGGTCGGTGGTGAGCATCGTCGGCCGCTGCTTCTTCGAGGGATCGTGAGCATGCGGGATTGTCTCGTCGGCACCCTTGGCAACCCACTGGTTGGCGCCGGCCGGGCTCTTGGTCAGCTCCCACTCGTACTTGAACAGGTTCTCGAAGAAGTTGTTGCTCCACTTCGTCGGCGTGGTGGTCCAAGTGACTTCCAGCCCGCTGGTGATCGTGTCGGCGCCCTTGCCGGAACCGTAACTGTTCTTCCAGCCTAGCCCCTGGTTCTCGAGATCCGCGCTCTCAGGTTCGGGACCGACGTTGTCGGCCGGACCGGCGCCGTGCGTCTTGCCGAAGGTGTGGCCGCCGGCGATCAGCGCGACGGTTTCCTCGTCGTTCATGGCCATGCGGCCAAAGGTTTCGCGGATGTCGTGCGCGGCGGCAAGCGGATCCGGATTGCCGTCCGGGCCTTCCGGGTTGACGTAGATCAGGCCCATTTGCACGGCGCCCAGCGGATTTTCCAGGTTGCGGCCGTTGTCGTCGCGGCTGACTTCTTCGCCGTGCTTTTCGACGTCGGCGACGATCACGCCACCGTCGTCTTCATTGCCCGCGGCGCCCTTGCCATAGCGGACGTCGCCGCCCAGCCAGGTCTTTTCGTTGCCCCAGTAGACGTCCTGATCCGGCTCCCACGTGTCCGGGCGACCGCCGCCGAAGCCGAAGGTCTTGAAGCCCATGGTTTCAAGCGCGACATTGCCGGTCAGGATCAGCAGATCGGCCCAGGAAATCTTCTGACCGTACTTTTGCTTGATCGGCCAGAGCAGGCGGCGCGCTTTGTCGAGGCTGACGTTGTCCGGCCAGCTGTTGAGCGGCGCGAAACGCTGCTGGCCGCGCCCGGCGCCACCGCGGCCGTCGCCGATGCGGTACGTGCCGGCACTGTGCCAGGCCATGCGGATGAAGAGCGGACCGTAGTGGCCGAAGTCGGCCGGCCACCAGTCCTGCGAATCGGTCATTAGCGCGGCGAGGTCTTTCTTTACCGCGGCCAGATCGAGGCTTTTGAAAGCCTCGGCGTAATTGAAGCTTTCGTCCAGCGGATCCGACTTGCTGGAGTGCTGGCTCAGCAGGTCCAGCCGCAGTTGTTTGGGCCACCAGTCACGGTTCGTCGTGCCGCCGCCGGCGGCATGGTTGAACGGGCACTTTGCTTCGCTTGACATGCGCTATCTCCTTGTGAGGACGTACCCACCGTTTGTTCTGTCGCGGCGTCAGTCTCCTGTGGCGCATTGCACGATCTCGCGCCGACAAGCAGCCGGAACATTACCCGGTGGGCTCTCGTGAGTGTACTGGGTGTACCGCTGCGATTACATGACGCATAGGGTCTCCATCCGTTGCGCATGTCATCGCATGCTTTGGACGAGGATAGTTCGCGTCGCCGTGCCTGCTGCTGCTGCTGCTGCTGCTGCTGCTGCTGCAACTCAAAATATAGGTGAGACTCACCACCAATAGAATGAGATTAAGGCAATGCCGGCGATAGTACACGCCTATGAAATACGGCGTGCTTTCGGTGCCATAGCGCGTGCTGTCCGGCCCCATCGGTTGGGGCGGACAAAGCGGGCGGCATCAACGATGAAGGGGAGGAGGGGTTAGCCGGCGGACAGAGTAGGTCCGCCACCGAGTATCGAAGGCGGCGCTTAGCCGTTCAGTGCGGCGACGAGACGGGTCAGGCGGGCAACGCGATAGCTGAACAGCGGCGCGTGCGGACAGTTTTTCAGATGTTCGACGCGATCGCGCCAGTAGGTGGGCGGGAACGGTTCTCGTGACGCGCTGGCAATGACGCGTTCCAGATGAACCAGCTCGCGCTCGAAAATGTGGTGGTGCATTGTTTGAATCCCCGTGAATGGCTAGTGTGGTCCGCTCACGCCGTCGGTAACAATCTGACGGCGCGTAGGGCTGCAAAAAGCAGATTCTGGATGGGCGAATGCGCCGTGCGTGACGCGGCCCGATAAGAAGAGCAAGCCGCCGCTGCTTGTTCCCGCAAGGGAAGGCAACGACGGCCGCACCCCGTGGCGTCTCGCCTGGTGCATAGCCAGACGGAGTCCGCCATTTCGCGGTGACGCATCGCAACGATCCTCTCTATGGAAGCATTCGGTCGCGATGCGTCGACACACGACATTCACAGCTACAACAACAGCACAGCCCTCTCTCGGTCTGTTGCCAACGACACGGCGTCGTTGGACTCGATCGGCGCGGCAACCAGTTCGGATCACTAACCGACCGGCCTCGGTAAAAACAGAAGGGCCAAGGTTCGGCTACGTCGGCGATTCAGCAGTAATCCGCATGTCACCGGACGTCGGTGAGTCGAACGCTTTGCAGCGCGTGATCTGGTTGGTCTCTCAGGGTCCCCCGACTTGTCTGACGGATTTGCTGCATGTTCCGCAAGCCGCCCGTCCAGGTTGCATTTTCAGGTGGCTCGTCGTCCCACCATTTAAGCAATGACCGTGCCAAGCGCCTGTCCGGCGCCAGGCGGCAGTGCCGGCAAGTTTCAGACGCGCAAGTGGTCAGTCTCGTCCATGAACGACCTCAAAATTGGACGATATCGTCCAATTGACCGTATCGAGCACGACGCACGGGCGCTTTCGTCCAGGCGGAGGCGAAAGCGATGGGAGCGAGGGGGCAGGGAGGGGAATGCGGGAGAATCCGGAGCGGCAAGCACGCCGCTCCGGATGGGCACAACGATAAAAGCGCGCGGCTTACGACTGCAGACTGACCTTGCTGTAAGTCAACCGGCTGGGACGTACCTTCATGCGCACCAGCGACACGAGGAAGCTAAAGCCGGCCTGATTCGGATCGATCACCGGCACATACGCGCCGAGCGCCTCGGTAAGCAGCGTGGACACGCGGCTCGCGACGTCCACGAAACCCGTGCAGCCGAGCAGAATGGCTTGCGCGCCGTCGTCCTTGATCGCCTTCAGCGCGGCCTCGAAGGTGCGAACGACCACCACGTCGATGTTGTCGAGCTGCGAGACCGGGCAATCGATCGCACGGATCGACGCGAAGTTGTCCTGGATGCCGTAGGTTTGCGGATGAGCGCGCTGCATCGCCAGCGTGCTTTGCAGGATCGTGATGATCGAGAAGCGCTGGCTGAGCGCGAGCGCGGTGAAGGCCGTAGCGGGAAAGCCGCCGATGATCGGAATATCGATCACTTCGCGCGCGGCCTCGACGCCGCACATGTCGAAGTCGGTCAGCCAGATGCCGTCGAAGCCGTCGTTGGCGATCGCCTGCGCGCGTTCAACCACCGGCATGCCGTTCTGCAGCCAGTTCGTACGGTTCTCGATATCGGGATGCCCGGTGGCGATATTGCGGATCTCGACCTGCACGTCCGACGGCAAGACCGGCGCGATGGCCTTCATGATGCGGTCGTTGTACGCCGACGTGGCGACGGGCACGAGCACGCAGATGCGGATAGGTGAGTTCGAAGGTGTGCTCAAGATGCGTCTCCCTTGCGTGCGGTGTGGAGCGTTTCAAGCGGCACATACGGCCCGAGATAGCCGAGCGTGTTCAGCAACTGCATGAAGCTGTCGAGAATCAGGCCGGGCTTGCGCAACTCGGCTTCGGCACGCCAGGCGATCAGCGTCACCGGGCGCTTGCCGATCGCCGGGTTCAAGGAGCCGTCTTGCTGAAGCAAATCGCCATTGCTGAAGATCGCCTGACCTTCGCCGCCGACGAAATACGCCACGCTGTCCGGCGACAACACGATCGGTTGCGGACTGGCGCTGTCCCACGCGAGCAGCGACTCGTTCTGATACAGCACCGTATAGGTCCGCCGGCCGGCCTGAATATGCACCTTGCCGACGTCGAAGCCGCCGCTCGTATCCACCTCGGCCGAAACGAGTTCGCCGGGCTCCGAGATGGCGCGCGCGGCGAGTCCGCAATGCTCGGCGAGATAGCCGGTCATCTGCTGGGCGTTGCCGATGCGGCCGGCCTGCAACGCGCGTCCGAGTTCCAGCGCGCGCGTCAAGGTGCCATGAATCGGCGTGGCGCGGCGGATCTCGGCCGGCTTCATCACCCACATCGCGAGGCCGCCGAACTGGCCGAACTCGGGATCGGCAACGACCGGGCGCATCATCTGCTCGACGATCGCCGAGACGTCGCGCTGATGCGTCGGGCCGCCCTGGTTGCTGTTGCGCGGCGTCACGTCGAGTTCGACGCACAGGCCGCCCTGGCTCACGAGAAACGCCGGTCGCGGATCGATCTCGGCGGCAGCGAAGGTCAGCATCGGCAGCGAGGGCACGGCGCGGCCGGCGCCGTCGGCGTCGATCACCGCGAGGCCGAGTTTGGCCGCCACCAGCGCCGCCACGGTGAAGCCCAGCGCGCCGCTTTCCGGCGGCATCACGTAGGCGAGCTTGGTCGATTGCGAGGCGAGCCGGGCCTGGACGTTCTGCACGGCCGTCACGGGCCCGAGCGGATACGTCGCGGAGTTGATCGCTTCAGGCGCGCCGAGGTAGGCGACCATGACGGCCGCGCCTTCGGTGGCCTCGTCGACCGACACGACCTTGACCGTGTCAGTGGGGTAATAGTCGCCCGTCACGAAGTGCTCGGCGAGATGCCGCGCGGATTCGA
Organism: Paraburkholderia sp. BL25I1N1; assembly: GCF_003002025.1. Taxonomy (GTDB): domain Bacteria; phylum Pseudomonadota; class Gammaproteobacteria; order Burkholderiales; family Burkholderiaceae; genus Paraburkholderia. Next base: position 250,841 of record NZ_PVZB01000007.1, on the reverse strand, counting down.
TCGTGCCGCCGCCGCCGCTGCCGAAGAACGCTGCTCCCAATAGCAGCGGTTCCAGATCTTCCCGGCGTAATTCATATGCCATTTGCGATTCCTTTACTGTCGAGGTTGAGAGAAGCGTCCAGTTGAAGTTCGGCAAGCAGACTCGCGGCGTTGGTGACGCGACTGGTCGGATCCGTGGTCAGCGAGCGCAAGCCGCGCTCGAGTGTGTCGATGGCTTCGGCGCTGCGGCCGGTGGAGCGCAGCAGATCGGCGAGATAGCGCGCGGCGTCCACGCGCGCCGGCACCGAACCGAACGCGAGCGCGGTGGACAGCGCAGTGCGCAGGCCGAGTTCGGCTGCGTTCACGTCACCGAGCGCCCATTGCGCGCGCGCCCGGGTGACCAGCAGTTCGCCCAGGTAGACGCGCTCCTGGCGGGCGAGGGTCTCGTCGATCGCGGTGGCGAGAATCGCCTCGCAGGTCTTCGCGCGGCCGGCGCGCAGCAGCAGCTCACCGTGCTGCCACGTCTTGAACGAATAGAACAGCGCACCGCCGTTGCACACGACGTGGTTGTCGTAGCCGTCGAGCATCACGGTCTCCGCTTCGTCGGAATGGCCGAGCGCACTGAGGTGGCAGGCGCGCAGCACCTGGCCGACGCCGCGATAAAACGCGAAGCCGTTCGCGATCGACACCGATTCGAGTTCGCTCGCGAGATGGCCGAGCCGGTCCACGTCGTCGAACAGGCAGGCGAGCCACGCGGCGCCCTGCAGGTTGACGGCATGCGCGAGCGCGTGCGCGCCCGGTTCGGAGGCGCGCAGGATCAACATCTCCATGGCGCGCCGCGCCTGGCCGAATGCGCCGATCTGATACGCGGCCAGTCCTTCGAAAGTCAACGCGAGGCTGGCGAGATCGATCCCTTGCGAGCCGGTGCGGGTGTCGTTGCGTCCCACGCCGAGCAGGTTGCCGCGCGCGAGACAGGCCAGCGCTTCCTCGCTGTCGCCGAGCCAGAAGAGGGTGTTGGTCATCGCGACGTGGGCTTCGTCGAGCGAAACCCGGTCGCCGCCGTTCTGCGCGCGCTCCAGCATGTTCTGCGCGGTGCCGCGCGCCTGCTTCAGCTGAAGCGTCGTCAACTGGGTGGTCCAGATGCCGAACTGGATCGCGGCGATCTCGGCGGGCTCGCAGACGCCTTCACCGATCGTCAGCGCGGCGGCGTAGCAGGCGGTGGCCTCCGCATAGAGCCAGCCGTGCACGCTGCGCAAGCTCATGCCGAGCAAGCGGTAGGCGTCGAACTGCAAACGGCGCACGGCCTCCTGTTCGTGAGGCGTCTGCAGCAAGTCGAGGCAGCGGCGCAGCAGTGGGATCGCTTCCGCGAACTTCGACTCCTCGATCAGCGCGCTCGCGTGTTCGAGACACTTGCGCGCCTCCCGGTGATGTTCCTCGCGCGACTTCAAACGCCGCTCGATGGTCTTGCGCCCGACGCCGAGCAGGGTGGCGGCCGCGCTCTTGTTGCCGCTGGTGCGTTCGAGCGCGCGGTCGATCAGAAGGTCTTCCGCGGCGGCGAGCTTGTCGCGGCCGTCGAGTTGCAACAGTATGTCGGCGAGACTCGCGCGCGACACCGGCCCGCTGGTTTCATTGGCGAGAAACGGCTCGAGCGAGTCGACATCGATCAGCGTGTTTTCGGCGAGCACGCTCAACTGGCTGATCAGGTTGCGCAATTGCCGGATATGGCCAGGCCACGAATGCTGGCAAAGCCGCCGGACGGCAGCCGGCGAGAACTCGAGACGGCGCGTGTGCTGCGCTGCGAAGTGAGTGACCAGTGCGGGGATGTCCTCGATGCGCTGCTCGAGTCCGGGGACCGCGAGCACGAACACCGCGAGCCGGTAGAACAGGTCCTCGCGAAATAGCCCTTCGCGCGCGAGTTCGCGCAGGTCGCGATGGGTCGCGGCGACAACGCGCCCCGCGAAATGCAGACTGGTGGATGAGCCGATCGGACGGAAGGTCCGCGTTTCAAGCACGCGTAACAGTTTCGGTTGCAGCGCGAGCGGCAGTTCGCCGATTTCATCGAGCAGCAGCGTGCCCTTGCCGACCTGCTGAAAAAGTCCCGGACGGTTTTCGGCCGCACCGGTGAACGCGCCTTTCACATGCCCGAACAGTTCGGCTTCGACGAGGTTCTCGGGAATCGCGCCGCAGTTGACGTCGACGAACGGTTGATCCTGGCGCTGGCTGTGCGCATGCACCCGGCGCGCGACCAGTTCCTTGCCCGAACCCGTCGGGCCGAAAATGAGCAAAGGGTGATCGGTCGGGGCAACCCGATCGATCATCCGGACCAATTGGCGAAACGCCGGGGCGCCGCCCACGAAGGCGCCCGAATCAGCCTTGTCGTGGGCGAACGGAACGACAGGGGTGTAACTCATTGCAAAGGACGCTCCACTTGAACCGCGTGTGGCGCTACGCGGAAATTGCCGTCGAAACGACGGAGCGGACGGTCATGCTTCGAGCACGTTGCCGGTGAAGTCTTCCGGGTGCGTTGTCGGGACCGTCCGCTGCAAGAAGAGACAGAGTATGACGGCTTGTCGCCGATCTTGCCCTTTGCCAAATTAATCGTCGCAGCGGCGCATTGGCGGATTTGATCGCAATGTGTTGCGCGCCATGCAGCGCTGTCCGGCTGGAGGGAAATGAAAGCTTGCGGCGCTGCCGCGCGTTCGGCGGGAGGCGGAGTAGATGGCGTATAAGGGCAAGGCACGAATGGGTATCTTGGGGACGGCAAAAACGCGCCTGGCGGTTGCCGATGCGTTACCCGGATAACGGCTTCCCCGTCATGCTTCTTGAATCAAAGTGTTCGTGCCGCTCACGCTGCCGCGCCGCGCAGATCCTGATGGAGGGCTATGCTATATGCGCCTCGGGTACGCCAACAACCGCGACGTACTCGAAACAGGGCTTGCCGGAATGTCAGAATTTCTCGTGCAGCATCGAAACTGATTCACTGCGATCGGGGCGTGAGTGCATTCACTCCTCGCACTTCACGTCCTGTCTTCGCACGGAGATGATCACCGGATACGTACCGTGTTCGAGTTCCACCCGCGCGACGACGGACATCGTCTCATTGTCGATATCGTCGTACACGCTGACCTTTTCATGCCGCAGGCTCGTGAGGCCGGTACAGCCGGACGCACGACCCTCGTCGGAAACCTTGCATTGAATCGGGTTGTCCGCGAGGAAGCGATAGCGGTCTCTGTCCGGTGTCGCGAGATAGTCGCGAAAGCTCTGCGCCGACCCGCCAATGCCGGTGACATACCCGATCGCACACTGCAGTTTGGGTGTGTCGCTGCTCCCGGATGTCTGCGCGGTCGCGGCCGTGCTTGCAGCCGCACTTGCAGCCGCGATGAGCGCCGCGAGGGTCGATGCGAGGAGATATTTCATGGCGCGAATCAAGCTTGTCGGATCGAAGTGCTGGATTGTAATGGCATCTCCGCAAGCATGCTCCGCTAGACGTTGAACAGCTCGCTGCGTGCCGCGTCCAGAATCATCGCGACCGCCGGATGGCTGATCCGGCGCTCGATCGAGATCGCAAAGAATTCCTCGACGATGGAATTGATCTGCCCGACCGTCGTGAGTTTGTGCTCGGCCTGTAGCTGGCTTTCCAGCACCGTGGGCGCGAACAGCAAGCCGCGGCCCTCGCGGGCAAACGCTATGGTCATCGCCCCGTCGTCGAACTCGCCGACGATGCGCGGCGAAATGGCATGAGACGCCAGCCAGTGATCGAGCTTGCGGCGCACCGCCGATTCCGTGCCGGGCAGCAGCACCGGCAACTGACCAAGCGACAGCGGGAAGCGTTTCTTGCCGCTCGCAATCAGCGCCTCCGTGCCGAAGCAACTGAGTGTGGAACGGCCGAGGCGGTGATTGAACGCCTTGATATTGACGTCAGCGGGGATCGGGGCATCCGCGATAATCAGGTCGAGGCGGTGCAGGGCCAGTTGCGCGAGCAGCGCATGCTGCTTGCCCTCGTGGCAAATCATGCGCAGCGATACGGACGCGCTCAGCGCGGGTTCCAGCAGCCGGTACGCGATCGCCTTCGGCACCGAATCCGCAATGCCGACACGAAACCGCGTTTGCGGGCCGGCTTCGTTCTCGCGCCGCACGGCGCTTTCGAGCTCCGAGCCCAGTGAGAATATTTCGTCGGCGTAATCGAGCGCCAGGCGGCCCGCGTCGGTCAGTTCGAGCGTGCGGCCGCTTTTCCTGAACAGCTTCTTATCCAGCGCTTCTTCGAGCAGTTTGATCTGGCCGCTCAGCGTTTGCGGCGAGATGTGCAACTGCTCGCCCGCTCGAACGATGCCGCCCGCATGCGCCGCAACCCAGAAGTAATGCAGATGCTTGAAGTTCACAGTCGCTCCACAGATTACGGAACACTACGATTTTCTCGAAGTATCGGTATAAAAAATACGCATTTTACGTTATCTCACGTTCAGGTAGATTGAGGTCTCGCCCAAGGGTTCATGCGGGGCGGCTCACGATAGCTGACGGAGGTGGCAGATGGCATCGGTTGCACAGTTTCTGCGTTCAAAAACGTCCCAGACAGTCTGGTCGACCCAGGCGTCCGCTTCGGTCTACGACGCGGTCGCGATCATGGCTCACCGCCGGGTGGGCGCGCTCATCGTCGTCAACGACGGGCGCGTGGCCGGCATCGTCACGGAGCGCGATTACGCGCGCAAGATCGCGCTGATGCACCGTTCGTCAAGGAATACGCCGGTGCGCGACATCATGTCGACGACCGTGCGCTATGTCGGCCCGGAGCAGACCACCGAGGAATGCATGGCCCTCATGACGGAATACCGGATCCGCTACTTGCCTGTCATTACGCAGGGGCAGGTGATCGGCATGGTGTCGATCGGCGACCTGATCAAGAACCTGATTGCGGAGCAGGAGGACACGATCCGGCAGTTGGAGCACTACATCCACGGCAACAGCGTTCAGGTCGGCCATCGTGGCTTACAAACGCACTCGCCGGCCGGTTTTGCCACCTGAAAAAATATTACTGTTCGTAATGCATTCGGCGCGACGAAAAAGAGCGCGCGAAGCGCGCAGTCCCCTGACTTATCAAAGAGGCTTCATATGTACACGCAGATCATCAATCAACTTCGACGTGCGGCCGGCGCGGTGACGCGCGGGACGGCGGCGCTCGGTCTCGCAGGGCTCCTTGCTCTCGGCGCCATGGCTTCGAACGATGCCGAAGCGAAGCGCGTGGGCGGCAGCCAAAGCATCGGCCGTCAATCGCAATCGGCGTCGCCGTCCGGGCCGGCACAACGCAGCCAGCAAGCTCAACCGGCACAGCAGAGCGCACAGGCCCCGGCGGCCGCGGCGGGTAATCGCTGGATGGGTCCGCTCGCCGGGCTCGCGGCCGGACTCGGCATCGCGGCGTTGCTGTCATCGTTTGGCCTTGGCGAGGGACTCGCGCAATTGATGTCCAATGCATTGCTGATCGGCGCGGTGATTCTCGCGGGCGTCATGCTGTTCCGCTTTATCGCCAATCGGCGTCGTCCGGATCTCGCTTATGGACACGGCGCCGCGAACCGGCAGCAAACTGGCGGCTCGCCAATTCTGAATCAGATGGGTCAAGCGCGGCCTGAAACGAATTTCCGGGGCTGGCCGCGTGCCGCGATGGGTGCGGCCGGAGCAGCGGACACCGTGAAGGCGCCCGAGCTTTCGCCCGGTCCGGATCAGACGGCGTTTCTGGTCTCGGCAAAGGCGATGTTCATGCGGCTCCAGGGTGCATGGGACCGGAACGAGCAGGGCGATCTGTTCGAGTTGACGACGCCGGAGATGTTCGCGCGTCTCAAGCAGGATCTGGAAGCGCGCGGCCGCGAGCCGAGCCATACGGAAGTGCCGCAACTCGAAGCCGAAGTGCTCAGCACTGAAAGCAATCCGGATGGAACGCTGGTCAGCGTGCGCTTTTACGGTCAGATCCGGGAAGACGATGCACAGACCGCGCAGCCGTTCCAGGAAATCTGGAACCTGGTCAAGCAGCCACAAGGTGATCAGGCGTGGCGGCTGGCCGGTATCCAGCAGATCGGCTGATAGCGGCAAGGTTGAGGCCGGCGCGAAGAAGCGCCGGCTTTTTGCCGCTCATGCATTCCACGTCTCGTGCCGAAGAGCGGTGACGAGCGAGCCTGCGACGGGCATCATCCGGACACTCAGCTGCGGTTGCTATCGATTGCCGCGACGCAATCGATCTCGATGTCGAAGCGCCCGGGCCACGCCGGCACATTGACGAAAATCCTCGCGGGCGGGTTCGCGCCGAAGAACCGCGCATAGATCGCGTTGACGGCAGGAAACGCTTCGACCGACGTGCAATACACGTTGCATTTGAGCACCTGATCGAGCGATGAGCCCGCCGTCTCCACGCATAGCTTCAGTTGTTCCAATACGCGTTCGGTCTGCAGTTCGATCGACGCGTCCATCACTTCGCCGCTGTGAGGATCGAACGGTGGAAACCCGGAAACGTAGAGGGTATCGCCGTGCCGGGTGACGGCTGAAGTCGGCGCGTTCCAGCGTTCGAGCCAGCTCGAAAGCGGTTCGACACGAATGATTTCACGGCTCATGGTTCACTCCATGCGAAAAGGGTGATTCGATGAAGAAGACGCTAAGCGGCGTCCTGGAACATACTGTTCAACCACGCGCCTGACGGCTCCTTCGGCAAGCGATCGAAGCGCCCGTCCGCCAGCGACTGAACGCTGGTCACCAGCCCGCCCCACGCCGCGCGCGCCAGTGCGCCGCCCACGCTCACGCGGCGCACGCCGAGCCTCGCCAGTTCGTCGAGCGTCAACGCCGAGGGTCCGCCGATCAACAGGTTGACGGGTTTCGGGCTGACTGCGGCGAGCACCGCTTCGATCTGCTCGCGCGTCTGGATGCCCGGCGCGTACAGACAGTCGGCGCCGGCTTGCGCATACGCTCGCAAGCGCGCCACCACGTCTTCGAGATCGGGCACGCCGACAAAGAAATTCTCAGCACGTCCGACGAGCAGCGTATCACCGCCTGTTTCGTCGATCGCGCGTCTTGCCGCAGCGAGGCGTCCCACCGCGACTTCGAGCGGAAACAGCGGCGACTTCGGATCGCCCGTCGAGTCTTCGATCGACAGTCCGGCGATGCCGGTATCGACTGCCATCCGCACGCTATGCGCCACCTCGGCGGGATTGTCGCCGAAGCCGTTTTCGAAGTCGGCGTTGACCGGCAGATCTGTCGCCCCGACCATCTCGCGAAGGTGCGCGAGAATCGCGGCGCGCGATACGCCGTTGTCCGGCCGGCCAGCCGACCATGCGAAGCCTGAACTGGTCGTGGCGATCGCCTTGAACCCTACCGACGCCAGATAACGCGCGCTGCCGACATCCCACGGATTTGGCAACACGAAGCATCCGTCCTGGTGCAACGCGCGAAACGCCGCGCGTTTTTCAGCCGTAGTTGCATGGACTTGGGACATGATCGATCTCCTTGTCTGAGGACGTGGCAGCGCGCTGCCGTTACGCGACTTCGGTTTCGACGACCGGAAAATCGACTTCAGTATCGAATACGTTGTTGACGAAGTTCGTCAGCATGAATTGCGCGGCGAGCGCGATGATTTCGACAACGTTCGCGTCGCTGAAGCCGGCTTCACGCACGGCGTGCAGATCGTCTTCGCTGACCTTGCCGCGTGTTTCCATCAGCGTCTTCGCGAACGCGACAGCCGCGGCGGTTTTGGGCGTATTCGATTTGCCGAGCCGATTCAGGCGAATCTCGTCGTCGCCGATATGAGCCATGTTGCTCGCAACGTAGCTATGCGCCGACAGACAGTACTGGCAGCCGTTGACCTGGGATACGGCGAGGGCAATGCCGTCGCGCAGTTTCGCATCGAGCGTCTTCGCAAGCGCGCCTTGCAGGTTGGCCCAACCGTTCAGCGCATTGGGACTCAGCGCCATGATGCGAAACAGGTTGGGCGTCATCTTCAGTTGCTTCGTCACTGCTTCGATGACCGGTTGCGAAGCGGCCGGGAGAGCGTCGGTGGCGGGGAGGGCGATACGGGTCATGGTCGTGCTCCTGTTTCTGATGATCGGACAAGGGTGCGTCTGCATCGGAATATCGGTGTGCGTTCTCGGCTGCATTGATGAAAATTCTAGGCGTGCAGCTCGAACGAAAAATCCTGAGAACAGACGCAAAAGTCCGCGAATGCAGGTGTCGGCGTGGCTAGCTTTGATGACGAAACCGGCGCCTTGTATCGGCGCCGATGCCGGTGCAAGGCGCCGGAGCGTGCGAGTCTGGTGTGCAAGGTCCGCAGATGCTGCGGCAAGTCCTGGCGATCAGCCGTTGGCGGCTCCGTCGCGGTATTCCGTGGGGCCGGTATCGAACACCTCGCGAAACGCGCGCGCGAACGCGCCGCGGCTCGCATAACCCGCATGGCGCGCCACCTGATCCAGCGACAGGTCGCCGGCACGCAACTGCGCAGCGGCCTGGCGCATGCGGATGTCGCGCAGCACCTGCATCGGCGATTGGCCGAGCGCCGCGGAAAAGCGCGCCATGAATGCCGAGCGGCTGAGAATCGCCGCTTCGGCGAGACTGGCGACGGTGTGCGGCGCGCCCGGGCGGGCCACCATGTCGGCGAAGGCCCGGGCGATTTGCGGATCGCCGAGCAGCGCGAATCGCTCCATCCAGAGCGCGCTGGATTTCAACGACCGACGCACGAGCGCGACGATCACCTGCTTGAGCAGCGCGCCCGACATCGCGCCGGCGCCGATCTCCTGCGCGACGAGTTCATCGAACGCCGTGCGCAGATAGACGTCGAGCCGGTCGGACGCTTCGAACTGCTCCACGATCGGCGTCGAGAGGGTCGCGAACAGATTGATCGACGCACCGAAGGACGCCTTGAAATAGCCGCAGATCATGACGGTCATCGGTTCGACGTTGCCCGCGCGGAAACGGCTGATCGAATCGACGACCTGTTTGTGCTCGCGCCCCGGCACGACGGTCGGTGCGATACCCGCCTGTTTTGTCGGTACCTCGAGCTTCAGTGAGTGACCCGGCGGCACGATCAGCAGCGTATGAGGTGTGAGCGGCACGGTCCCGGCGCCCGCGATGTGCAGCCGCCCTTCGCCCGACAGGATGTAGTGAATGCCGGGCGCGTCGTGGCCATCCAGTTCCAGCATGAAGCCCTGGCTAACGACGCACTCCGAGAGCCCGAGTACCTGAATGTCGAGCATGGTGATCAGCTCGTTCAGATTGTCGGGTGATAGACGTGGCGGCGAAATTGCTTGCGAAACAGGCATAAGGCATCCGCGGGAAGTAGGGCAATCAACAGATGTTTTAACGTGGACGACGATTGTCGCAGGTTTCCGTTGGACGCAATTGTGTGCCGAAGGCGGCGCGGCCGCGCCTGGAGTCGCGAGAGGGTTCGTGCAGTTGACGGACTAACTTCGGACCGGACTATGCGCACGCCCGCAGCCTGGCGCGAGACGCTTGCATGTGGCAGCCCGTATACACCGGCAATTTACGGATCGCTCGTTGGACGATTTTCCCGCTGCATCGACAAGCCGGAAAGGAGTGGAAATTGGAAGACAATCTTCATACAACCGCGCGCCGGCTCCCCGGCGATGACGTTCACGTTCGTTTGCCGCGCGCTCGAAGATTCACTCTTCAGACGCTTCTGTTTGTGGTTTTGTCGTGCTTCCTGTGCACGGCGATTCCGGCGCAACCGGCGGCATCCACCGATACCCGCCCGGCGAGTTCGTCGACAGCTCCACGCCATCTCGATCGCTCCGGCAAGTCGCGCAAGGGCGAAGCTTCGTACTACGGCCGGGAGTTTTACAAAAAAGAAATGGCCGACGGTACGCCGATGAATCCGCAATCCAATGCCGCCGCGAGCAAGACGCTACCGCTCGGCACCAAGGCGCGGGTCACGAATCTGAAAAACGGCAACAGCGAGGTGGTCGAGATTCGGGATCGCGGCCCCTATGTCAGGGATCGGATCGTCGACCTGTCACCCAAGACCGCGGATAAGCTCGGGCTGAAAAAAGACGGCGTCGTCCCCGTCGAGGTCAAGCCGGTGGAAGTTCCGCAGGCCGACGGCACGGTGAAGCCGGGCGCAGGTATGCAGGATGCCCAGCGCGGCGGAGCACCGGTCGATGCGCAGGCTGGTCATTCCTTGCACTGAATGGGCGGCTCATAGCCGAGGGGAGAGCGGACGTGTCTGCCGCGCCACGCGCTCATCGAGTCAAACAGACAGTGGCACGCGATTCCATTGCATAGAATCAGGTTACGCGCAGAACGCCTTCGGGCAACACGATCGCAGCCGCGTTCGCGGTCGAGCTTGCGCGTAGACAACGCAATTCGAGGTATTGAGCTATTGGTAAGGAGAATCGTCATGGCGACCTATGTGGTTCTTGCACAATTCACCGATCAGGGCATACGCAACATCAAAAACAGTCCGCAGCGTGCCGGTCAGGCGGCGGAGTTGGCCAGGACCTTCGGCTGTGAAATGAAGGAGATCTACTGGACGGTGGGCAAATACGACATCGTCACGGTCATCGACGCACCGGATGAGCAAAGCTTCGCGGCATTCGGCTACGCGCTGGGATCGGCAGGCAATGTCCGCACGCAAACACTGCGCGCTTTCACGAAGGACGAATGCAGCGCGATTATCGGCAAACTTCCATAAGACAGTCAGTCATACGGCCCGTGAGCCGTTCTCTTTCCGCGACTCTTTTTCAGGAGATCACAATGAGCACAAAAGCAAACGACAGCGAAGATGTGCGCGCGTTCGTTCAAACAGCCGAGCAGGGCGGCGAGTTTGTCTGGGTGATTACGCTCGTCGACTTCGCCGCGCAAAAGGTCAAACGGTCGATGGTGTCCGACGACACGTTCGCCATGCGCGCTGCCGCCCAAGATGCCGGCGAAGCCTATCTGAAAGGGCTGACGGAAGACCGCTAACGAGGGGGCGGGGAGTCACATGGATTCCGATGTTCGAACTGAGCAACGAACCTTCATGACGTGACGGCCAGATTCATTTTGGGCGGCACGCAGTGCCTGCGAGCGAGGTGACTATACTTAAGAAGGCGCCTCTGATTCAGGTTCGCCGGGTTCAGGTGGCAGAGGCGCCGGGCAGGATTTCGACGCGAGCTGGACCGGGTCGCGGGGGAGAAACATATGTTCAAGCATCTGCTGGTGCCGACCGACGGCTCGCCGCTTTCCGAGGCCGCCATTCAGATGACGGTAACGCTCGCCGCGGAAAGCGGAGCCACGGTCACGGGCCTCCACGTCATTCCGGAGTTTCACGTCCTCGCGTATGGCACGGAGATGATTGCCGACAACGAGGATCGCATCATTCAGACCGCGCGACAGCGCGCGGAGGATTACCTCGGCGTTGTGAAAAAAGCGGCCGCGCAAGTCGGTGTGGTGTGCAATACGGTTTCCGAAGGTCGCGCCCATCCCTACGAAGCGATTATCAGCGTTGCAACGCAACAGAACTGCGATCTCATTGTCATGGCGTCGCACGGTCGAAGCGGGATGAGGGCGTTTTTGCTCGGCAGCGAAACCCAGAAGGTCCTGACGCACAGTTCGATCCCGGTTCTCGTGGTGCGGCAACCGGCGCCGGGCGGTGCGCATCCGCCGCGATAGCCAGATTGGCGGATGCGTGTGAGCGTCGGCTCGGAAGGGTGCGAGTGAATTGCAACTGCTTCAATCCGGGGATCGGGCAGATGTCGAAGTACAGCAACTATCGGGAAGCGGCGGTTTAGCCGACCGCCGTTACTACGAGGTGGCCGCGACCTCGAGCCCGGATCCGACCGGATCCAGAAGGCGCTGACCTACAGCGAACGCTCGATTGCCCGCCCGAGCAGGTCCAGGCCGAGGTCGATCTCATCCTCGTGAACGGTCAACGGCGGGGCGATCCGGAACACGCCGCCCATGCCGGGCAACTGCACGATGTTCATGCTCAGCCCCAGGTTCATGCACTCGCGCGTGATCTTCGCACCCAGCCCATCCGCCGGCTCCTTCGTGCGGCGGTCCTTGACGATTTCCATTCCCAGCAACAGTCCCCGGCCGCGAATATCGCCGATGCAGTCGAAGCGTTCCATCAGATCCAGCAGGCCGCGTTTGAGTCGCGCGCCCATCAGATTCGCACGCGCAACCAGCCCCTCGCGCTCGACCACCTCCAGCACCCGCAAACCGACGGCCGCAGGAAGAGGATCGGATACGTGGGTCGTATAAAACAGGTAACCCAATTCATGGGCGCGCTCCTCGATCTGCGCAGATGTCACGACGGCCGCGAGCGGCAGACCGGCGCCCAGTGTCTTCGATAGCGTGAGAATGTCAGGCGTGACGCCATCGCGCTGACAGGCGAACATCGTGCCCGTGCGGCCGACGCCGGTTTGCGCTTCATCGAGGATCAGCAGCATGCCGCGCTCCTCGCACTTGCGCTTGAGTGCTGCCATATAGCCTTCCGGCAGTTCGATGATCCCGCCGGAACTGAGGATCGGCTCGGCGATGAAGGCGGCCAGATTGCCACTGGACTGACGATCGATCAGATCGAACGCATAGTCCAGTTCCGCCAGGTAATCGTATTCGCCATGGCGCTCGAAACGCGGCCGGTACAGGAACGGTGCGGGGATCGCAAAGGAGCCGACAGCGGCCGGACCGACGCCCTTGCGACCCGCGCTATACGTTGCGGATGCCGCTGCTCCTGTCATGCCGTGCCATGACTGCGCGAACCCGACGATTTCATATTTGCCCGTGACCAGCTTCGCCATGCGAATGGCGGCCTCGTTCGACTCCGCGCCTGTACTCAGCAACAGTGCGCGGTCGAGTCCGTCAGGCGTGATGTCGGCGAGGCGAGTCGCGAGGTCCACCACCGGCCGCGACAGCATGCCGCTGAAGAGATGGTCGAGCTTGCCCGCGTATTCGTTGATGACCGAGACGATTTCCGGATGGCTGTGCCCCAACACCGCGCTCATCTGGCCGGAGGTGAAATCCAGAATCGCGCGGCCGTCCGCGTCATAGACGAAGCTGCCCAGGGCGCGCTCGATGATCATCGGCTCGAAGGTGCCGCCATAGCGGATCAGGTGCTGTCTGGCGTTGCGCCAGAAATCTGCATCATTGTTTCGCGACACTTGCTTCTCCTTGACGGCTAGCGGGAATAACTTGCAGTCTAGATGGCGCTCTGGTCTCATAGAATCGAATAGTTCTTATCGAAGATAGAAGCGGGCCTAATACCTTGAGCCTTTCACTCGAAATCGATCTACTGCGTTCTTTTACCGTTGTCGCCGAAGTTCGGGCGCTCAGTCGCGCGGCGAACCGGATCGGCCGGACCCAGTCGGCGCTGAGTCAGCAGATGAAGCGCCTCGAAGAAATCGTCGATCAGCCGTTGTTCCAGCGCACGGGTCGTGGGGTCGTGCTGACAAATCCCGGCGAACGCCTGCTGATCCACGCCCAACGCATTCTGCGGCTGCATGACGAGGCGATGGCCGATCTGTCCGGCAAAGGGCTGTCGGGCACGATCCGCTTCGGCTGCCCGGACGACTACGCCGCCGTTTTCCTGCCGCATTTGCTGCGTCAGTTTTCGAGCCGGCATCCGCATGCACTGGTCGAGGTGATTTGCGCACCGACGCCGCGCTTGCTCGAACAACTGGAGATGCGTGCGCTGGACCTTGCCATGATCTCGTTGCCTGAAGGCGCCCCGAGCGACGACATCATTCGCCGTGTGCCGCTCGTCTGGGTCGGCTATCCGGGACTGGATTGCGCGAGCTTCGACCCGTTGCCGCTGGCGCTTTCCGATCCGGACACGCTCGACCATGTGGCGGCCTGCGAAGCGCTGCAACGCGCGGGCCGGGCGTACCGCATCGCGTATGCGAGCAGCAGTCTTGCCGGCCTCACGGCGCTGGTGCGCTCCGGGCAGGCCGTCGCCGTCATCACGCAGACTGCCGTCGCCCCGGATCTCTCCATACTCAATGGCGACCCCGCGCTGCCGCCTTTGCCCACTGTAGGCATTACGCTGAAGTTCGAACGCAAGCGTCCGGCCCATCTGGTCACGGCATTCGCGGAGCACATCCGGCTGACGCTGCCGTTGCTGTGATCGATCTGACCTTCAGGCATCAGGCGCTGAAGTCAGTCGATGCCGCCAGCGCCTTCCAGGCTTCGGTTTCCTGCTCGACATAAGCATTCTTCTCGGCGATGGCCTTCAGCGTGTCCGTGCCGAGCGGCAGACGCAGTGGCGGCGTTTGCGCATCGACCAGTTCGAGCATCGCCGCGGCGAGCTTCGCGGGATTGCCCGGCTGGTTGTGATTCATGTCGGCTGCGAGACGGCGCACATGGCCCGATGTCGCGTCGTAGTCCGCAATGACCTCGCGCGCGACGACGAGGGATGACGCATCGAGAAAGTCAGTCCGGAAGTAACCCGGTTCGACGACCGTCGCGTGAATGCCGAGCGGTTTCAATTCGGCGTACAGCGCTTCGGTCAGGCCTTCGACCGCGAACTTCGTCGAACAGTACGCACCGAATCCCGCGGCGGACCGGTAGCCGCCGACCGACGACATATTGATGACGTGCCCGCCGCGCTGCGAGCGCATCGCCGGCAGCACGGCACGCGTGACGCTCAGCAGCCCGAACACGTTGGTGTCGTACATGCGGCGCACGTCCGCGTCGGTGGACTCCTCGATCGCGCCGAGCAGGCCGAATCCCGCGTTGTTGATCAGAACGTCGATGCGGCCGAATGTGTCGAGCGCGGCTTGAACCGCGGCTTTCGCCTGCGCCTGGTCCGTGACGTCCAGCGCCACGGGCAGCAGCGCCGGCGAGTCGCCGAGGCGCTCGACGATCGCCGCGACATTGCGGCCGGCGGCAACCACCGCATTGCCGTCAGCCAGTGCCGCTTCGGCGATCAGCGCGCCAAAGCCGCGCGACGCGCCCGTGATGAACCAGACACGTTTGAAGCTGTTTTTCGTAAGCGCGACCATGATGTTTCTCCTGCGTTCGGGGTGGGTGTGAACGGATCATAGGAGCATCGATTCGCACGAACTAGGCGTAGATTGCTAGACTGATAATCAACTTTAATTTGCGAATGCGGGTCTCCAGTGAACGAAGTTCGCGCGATCACCATATTCACCCGGGCGGCGGCGCTCGGCAGCCTGCGCAAGGCGGCCGTGGAGCAGGGCATCTCCCCGCAGGCCGCGAGTCACGCTGTGATGCAACTGGAAAAGAAGCTCGGCGTGCGGCTGTTTCATCGGACCACGCGCAAGCTGAGTCTCACCGAGGAGGGGCAAGGCCTGTTCGACACGGTGACGCCCGCGCTGGCGGTCCTGTCGTCCGCACTCGACGACGCGCGCCGCTCGAAAGCCGAAATTGCGGGGCCGCTTCGCGTGAGCGCGCCAAGGGCAATGGGGCACGTAGTGCTGTGGCCTTACTTTCTGGAATTCGCCGAACTGCATCCAAACGTCCAGCTCGATGTGCAATTCGACGACCGCTTCACCGACCTCATCGGCGAACGTGCCGATGTGGGCTTTCGTGGCGGGTCTCCGCCGTCCGGCGGCAGCATCGCGCGCCGGCTCCTGCCGATTCAGTTGATCGTCTGCGCGTCACCCGCTTATATCGAGCGCCATGGCGCGCCGCGCACGATCGACGAACTCGACGGTCACCGCTGCACGGGATACCGGCGCGCGAATACAGGCAAGCAGGCCCCGTGGGAATTCCTGATCGGGGATGAAATCGTTTATCGCGACATGGCAACGACTTTGTGCGTCAACGACACCGACGCCGAAACGGCTGCCGTGATCGCCGGATCCGCCATTGGTCAGCTCGGCAGCTTTTCAGCCACCGCGCCGATCAGAAGCGGCCAACTGGTTCCGTTGCTGGTCCAACACGTCACGCAGCGCGAGGCGGTCTATATCTACTATCGCCATCGGACCGAGCAGCCGTTGCGTGTGAGGACATTTATCGACTTCATGGTCGCGCGCCTTGCGGGGAACACGAATTTCTATTTCGAGCCGTCCGAACTGCACGCGCTCCGCTGACCGTGCGCTTCGGTGTCGACGCGAGCGATCAGGGGCGCCGAAATCGGTTTTGCGCAACGAGGACATCGATCCGAAGGATAAAATCGGCAAGGTGATCGCCGACACGCGCGCGGACGGCACGGACGACGGGATTGCGAAGAAGTATTTTGACTTCGACGTTTATGGCTAGTGAACGCGGCGACCACGCGCGGCGGTGGCGGGCGTTTCAATCGAGCTGCAGCTTGGCGACGTCGACATTGACACGTGGGTTCTACTCAGTGTGAACGGAGAGCGAAATGGACGACCCTTTCAAGCTTCAGCGCTTTATCGACGCACAGGATCCGCTCTATGCACAGGTCTGTGCCGAACTGCGCGACGGGCGCAAGCGAAGCCATTGGATGTGGTTTGTATTTCCACAGATCGAGGGGCTTGGAACGAGTGCGACGGCGCAAAGGTTCGCGATTTCGTCGCTGGCCGAGGCCGATGCTTACTTGCGCCATCCAGTACTGGGTGAACGCCTGAGGCAAACGACGCAGTACGTCAACCTTGTCGAAGGCCGTTCGATAGAGGACATTTTCGGGTATCCGGATTACCTGAAGTTTCACTCGTCGATGACGCTGTTCGACCATGCGGCGATCGACAAAGAGCCTTTTGCTGAAGCACTCAGGAAGTATTTCCACGGCCAACGCGATCCGCTAACGTTGGAGCGCGTCTAGCAGGCGGTTGCCATGCGGCAGGACATGTCCGCGAATACATGGCAACGTGTTTGGCGGATACGCCATGTTCGAACGAGGCGCTGTGGAGTTGTCCGGTTCTACACAGGCGTGGCAAAGTTCGCCCGGGGCGCGAAGGCATTTTTGCCCGACATGCGGGTCGGTCGCTTTCATGGAAAGCAACGACAGCGACGAACTGGATCTTCCGCTTGGAGCCTTTGACCGTGTGGGCCTGTATGAGCCGAGCTACGAGCTTTGGTGTTGCCACAAAGAGCCATGGCTGCCCGCCGGGGTGCGTGCCGAATATCGCGAAGGCAGAGCATGACGCTCGCAAGAAATCGATAAGGGCAGAGTGATAGTTTTGCGGCGTGGACACTACGGTCGTCGGCAGGTGCCGGACTCTGTATGCTCGCTTTGATCAGCCGTCAGGTAATCCCGTCGTTATGGGCATTTGTGAGTCGCGGTCGCCGGGTAAGAACTACAAGGTCGGTTGCCGATTCGCAATTCGCTCGGATGCAGATGAAACCGAACGATTGATGCCAAAGGGCATCTCTGTCGTTGCAGAACGTCTCAACGAAAGCGGCATGAAGTTTGCGGAGGGGGAAGACACGCCAACCTTCTGGAGCCGCTCATGACTACACAACCTGGCGCGCCTTCGCCCACTGACGAACTCGACACCGTTCCAGACACGTCGAGCCCCGCCTATGCCGGCCGTCATCCCTTAACGCGCGTGTTCGACCGCTTTGCAAGCCTCGTCACGCGATGGGCCGGCTCGCCCGCGGCGTTCTGCCTTGCCGTGCTGACAGTGGTCGCCTGGGTCGTGACAGGGCCCATCTTCCACTACTCGGACGGATGGCAACTGGTCATCAACACCGGCACCACCATCATCACCTTTCTGATGGTATTTCTGATTCAGCAGAGCCAGAACAAGGACAGCGTCGCGTTGCATCTGAAGCTGAATGAACTGCTGTCCTCGCATCGGGCAGCGAACAACAATCTGATCGGTATCGAGGACGCGTCCGAGGAAGAAATCCGAAGACTTGCGGCAGCTTACCTGCGTTTGTCGACTCAGTCCGCTGGCGATGCTCAGAACAAGGGCCGCTGAGTGCGACCCACGCACTGACTGTCTACCCATCGCCCGATACAAGCACGCTTGCCATTACCAAGTTCGAAACCGTGCGGCGCCGTTTTTTTCGAAGGCAAACGCCACGCCGAGATACTTCGGCGATGCATCCTTCGCGCTTTGTCACGCGCGCGCCGCACGCGTATCAACCAACCTTCGAACTAGAACAGCGGGTGCTCGTGCGGATACAGCGCCGTCCTGAGAGCAAAGCCGCCCAGGACTACGAAGATGATGGCCGCCAGAATATGGACCGCTTTGGTCGGCAGGCGATCAGCGAACTTGTGTCCCAGGTAGATGACAGGCACGTTGGCCAGCATCATGCCCAGCGTGGTGCCGGCGACCACCCCGAAGAATTCGTGAAATCGAGCGGCCAGAGCGATCGTGACAACCTGCGTCTTATCACCCATTTCAGCGAGAAAGAACGTTAGCGCCGTGGTGCTGAACACGCCCATCGGATGCGTGGTCGACACCGCCTCGGCACCGTCGAGTTTGTCGGGAATCAGAATCCAGACGGCCATGACGGCAAACGATGCGACGACTGCCCAGTTCAGGATCGAGGGGCTCAGAACGCTGGCAAGCCATGCACCCAATGCGCCGGACGCAGCATGATTGATGAGGGTTGCGACAAAGACGCCGAGAATGATCGGAATGGGCTTGCGATATCTGGCGGCCAGCACCAGAGACAACAGTTGGGTCTTGTCGCCGATTTCGGCTAGACCGACGACGCTGGTCGAAACGAGGAACGATTGCATAGGTTGTGGGCCGGGCCGCGCAGTCAGTACACGATGACACGCATTCCGGCGACCCGGTCAGGTCGGAATGCGAGTCACCGGTCTTGCCAGGCATAGTGCTGTGCGCGCCATGGCGGTCTGTCGACCACCAAGTATGTTGACGGGCACCCTCGAGCATTGCGGTCGAGGCGGCTACTCCCCAATGAGAGGGGCGATTCTACAGTGTCTCGGTCGAGTAAGGCAAATCGTCGGCTTTCCGAATTCCTGCATGAATATCACACCGGAGATGCGCTCGCGCGTTTAGTCGAGATCGGCGGACTCGCTAAACGGAGACTTGAGCATGACTGACCTGCCAGGCGGCATCTCACATCATGCCGCCCATGCTTCCAAGGCCGCCGACTCCGGCTCCGCCCGTGCCGCTATTCGGCGCTGTCATTAACGGATGTGCCGCCCCCGCCGACGTCATCAATGCGACGGCGGCGGTGTCCGGTTCGCCATTCGCGTCGATGACGCCGCGCGCGAGGAGTGCTTCGAGATCGCTGTCCTCGCCCGGTTGACCGGCAGCGAAGGCCGTAGTGAGGAAACTGGGCGCGGATAGCGTCACACCGTACGTCTGCCGCAGATTCTGAACGACCGCGGCCTGCGCAGTCAGGACGTCGGACTGATTCGCCAGCACCTGTTGGAACTGTGAGTTCACTGGGAAGCCGGCTGTCAGCCCGCTTTCATTCGTGCCGAGTTGCGCCGCCAGATACGACACCAGCAGATCCGTCTCCGGCGTGACGTTGTACGTGCCGCCGGCGAACGCAACGGAATGCAGCATCGTCACGCCTGAAGTCGCGGCGATCATGCATGGCATGACGGCGCCGAGCGTCGCGTGAAAGTTGCCGTTCGCATCCGCCGCAACCGACATCGAGCCTCGCGCGCAGTCGATCTTGATCGTCGCGTTCGCCAGCGCTTTACCCGTTGCCGCCGTGCCGCCGATCGAAACCATCGAGGTGCCGCTGCCACCACCTCCGCCTCCACAACCCGCGAGCCACGCGACGGATGCCGTCAGCAGCGCTGCGCCGACAGGCCGAACGAATTGCTGCTGTCGAATGTTCATTGATGTCTGCCGTTGATTCGGACATGCTGTCTAAACGATCCGGCGCCACCGCCTATTCCATCGTTCGCGCAACCCTTTTACGTCACACGATTGGAATAGCGCGACGCCGCGGGCCGTTTATTCAGGTTATCGACGCTGGGTCATTCGAGTCCGGCATCAGGGCGGGGCGGCCGGTGGCGATCGACGCATGCAACATGCTCGGGCAACCCTTCAAACGCCGGTCAATCAGCACGGATCGAACCATGACGTTTTGCGGATCTGGCATTTCCGATAACCCGGTACGCGGGCGCATTCGGCCTGCTGCGGGATGGCCCGCAATCGCGCGGCTGTTGCTGTACGTGCTCGCATTGACCTGCCTGGCTGTCGCGACGGGCG
This sequence comes from Paraburkholderia sp. BL25I1N1, assembly GCF_003002025.1. Taxonomy (GTDB): domain Bacteria; phylum Pseudomonadota; class Gammaproteobacteria; order Burkholderiales; family Burkholderiaceae; genus Paraburkholderia. The sequence continues at coordinate 230,826 of NZ_PVZB01000007.1, read as the reverse complement.
CGTTTGCGCAACCGGCCAGCCCGACGGCGCCGGCTTCGTCCGCCACATCGGCGGGATGTGCGGATGCCGGCGCGTCGCATGCCGTGAATGCGGACGTCGACGAGTTCCGCTGTCTCCCGGCTCGCGAACAGGCGGCGTCGTTGCGCACGCGGATCGAAAACCACTCGATACTGACTTTGACCGACGATCAGATCCTTGCCCTGATGGACGCGATGAAGCCGGACGCCTTCGTCGAGTATGCGAAGACCATGATTCCCGACGACGCCTACGAATACAGCATGTTCCGGCAGGAGCGCGTCTCAGGAAGATGGCCGGAGCGGCCCGATCACATGGTGATCCGATATCAGGACAGCCCGCGAAGAGTCTACGCAAAATTGCTGCCCGGCGGCGCCCATGCGGGACAGGAGATTGTCTACGACGAAACCACGGACCCCGACAGCATCGTCGGCCATCTTGGCGGCCGGCTGCATGTCGTGTCGGGCAAAGTCGCCGTCGACGGTCCATTCGCGCACGCGCAGTCCCGCCATAGCGTGCGGGATCTGGGCTTGCAGTTCATCGCCCGCACCGTCGAGCACGATTCGCGCAGTTTTCGTGAAGAGGGGCTCAGCGAAAAGCCGAGCCGCATCGAACTCATGAACGCGCACGGCACGCGGTTGCTGGCGTGGACATGGACGGCTCCGTCGGGACCGCCCGCGCATTACGCACCACGGGTGCGGCTGCTGTTCGATCTCCAGCACACGTGGCCCAGCGGCGAAGCCGCGTGGGACGGGCAGGGCGGCCTGCTGGAGTTGATCCGCTTCGAAGACGTCGTGCCGCGCCACTGGAGCGAAGCGGATTTCGACCGACGTAACCCCGAATACGGTTTCCGCTGACGCTAAGCGCTGCCGGAAGCGTTCACAAGACCGTCGCGTCCGCATCCCGACCCATCTCCGAGTAATATCTTTTCCGACCTAATTGCGCCGGAAAAATATATTGGACGTCTTACCCATCCTCTCGCACTATTCGTACCTTCCCAGCCGCGCGCGCGTCAACGCCGGCGGCCGCCTGCGCGCAAACGCGATGGCGTCGCTGCCCGTAAACGGCGCAGCGGCCGGTCTGGGCACAATTCCAATTTTGACGACCCCCGTACCTGAGGACACAGATGCCTGACTATCGATCGAAAACTTCGACCCATGGCCGCAACATGGCCGGCGCGCGCGCCTTGTGGCGTGCCACCGGAATGAAGGACGGTGATTTCGGCAAGCCGATTATCGCGGTGGTGAACTCGTTCACGCAGTTCGTGCCGGGCCATGTGCATCTGCGCGACCTGGGCGCATTGGTCGCGAAGGAAATCGAAGCGGCCGGCGGCGTCGCCAAGGAATTCAACACCATCGCCGTCGACGACGGCATCGCCATGGGTCACGGCGGCATGCTGTACTCGCTGCCTTCGCGCGAACTGATCGCTGACTCGGTGGAGTACATGGTCAACGCGCACTGCGCCGACGCCATGGTCTGCATTTCCAATTGCGACAAGATCACTCCGGGCATGCTGATGGCCGCCATGCGCCTGAACATCCCCGTCGTGTTCGTCTCCGGCGGTCCGATGGAAGCGGGCAAGGTCAAATCGCCGACGGACGGCCAGGTGATCGCCAAGATCGACCTGATCGACGCGATGATCAAGGCAGGCGACTCCCGCGTGAGCGACGCCGAAGTGGCGGAAATCGAGCGCAGCGCCTGCCCGACGTGCGGTTCGTGCTCGGGCATGTTCACCGCGAACTCGATGAACTGCCTGACCGAAGCGATCGGTCTGGCGCTGCCCGGCAACGGCACGATCGTCGCCACGCACGCGTGGCGCAAGGGTCTGTTCGAGCAGGCCGGCCGTCTCGTGGTGGACCTGTGCCGCCGCTACTATCAGGAAGACGACGCATCCGTCCTGCCGCGCAGCATTGCCAGCAAGCAGGCCTTCGAGAACGCCATGGCGCTCGACGTCGCCATGGGCGGTTCGACCAATACCGTGCTGCATCTGCTGGCCGCCGCGCAGGAAGGTGGCGTCGATTTCACGATGTCCGACATCGATCGCATCTCGCGTAAAGTGCCGTGCCTGTGCAAAGTCGCGCCCGCCACCGACAAGTTCCATATCGAAGACGTGCATCGTGCCGGCGGCATTCCCGGCATTCTCGGCGAACTGGCCCGTGCGGAACTGCTCGATCTGTCGTGCGGCAACGTGCATAGCGGCACGCTGGGCAACGCCATCGCCAAATGGGACGTCGCCGGTGGCGCGGGCGAGGAAGCGCAGAAGTTCTTCCGCGCGGCGCCAGGCGGCATTCCGACGACGGTTGCATTCAGCCAGGAAGCCACGTTTGCCGCGCTGGATACCGACCGCAATACGGGCTGCATCCGCAGCAAGCAGAGCGCGTACTCGAAAGACGGCGGCCTCGCCGTGCTGTACGGCAACCTCGCGGAGAAGGGCTGTATCGTCAAGACCGCCGGCGTCGACGAATCGCAGTGGATTTTCTCCGGGCGCGCGCGCGTCTTCGAGAGTCAGGACGACGCCGTCGAAGCCATTCTGGGCGACAAGGTGGCGGCGGGCGACGTGGTCGTGATCCGCTACGAAGGCCCCAAGGGCGGCCCCGGCATGCAGGAGATGCTTTACCCCACGTCGTATCTGAAGTCCAAGGGACTGGGCAAGAGCTGCGCGCTGTTTACCGACGGTCGCTTCTCCGGTGGTTCGTCGGGGCTGGTGATCGGGCATGCGTCGCCGGAAGCGGCCGAAGGCGGCACGATCGGCCTGGTGGAAGAGGGCGATGTGATCGAGATCGACATTCCCAACCGCAAGATGCACCTGGTGGTGTCGGACGCGGACCTGGCGCGCCGTCGCGAAGCCATGGAGGCACGCGGCGACAAGGCGTGGCAGCCGGCAAATCGTGAACGCGTGGTGTCGCAAGCGTTGCAGGCTTACGCCGCGCTGGCGACCTCGGCGGACCGCGGCGCGGTACGGGATCTCTCGCAACTCAAGCGCAAGTGATGAGGACCGGCTCTGGCGCTCGATGTCGGGCGGCCGGAGCCGGAACGGATCGACAGGCGCGGGCATATCTGTCGATCCCCGCGCTTGTCGTCCGGATCAGCGTCACTTCCCCTCAGGCTTGGATTCGTCCCAGTTCATGCGGTGACGATCCACCGTCTCGCGATGGCGCGTATCGTCTTCGGTATGGAGGTAGAGGCTGGTCGTGTTGAGCGACACGTGGCCCAGGTTGTCACGGATCGTGCGCAGATCCACGCCGCCGTCCGCCTGATGCGAACCGGCGGTATGTCGAAGCCAGTGCGCCGAGGCTCGCTCCAGTTCATCCGCCCGATCGGAAAAGTCGGCGCCTTTCGAGCGCAGCCAGCTGGCCGCGTTGCCGAAAATGCTCTTGATCGCGTCGTGAATGGCGGAACGGGACAAGCACCGGTTGCGGCCTCTGAATGGAATCACCAAGGGCGTTTCTTCGCTGCGAGTGGGCAGCGGCGCCAAACCATTTTCAGTTCGGTAAAGCCGCATTTCCTGAATCAGTTCGGGCGAAGCGGGGACAATGCGTTCCTTGTTCCCTTTGCCGAGCGTTTCGAGCCACCACTGATCCTTGCCGTCGGCGCCTAGTCGACGGGAAAAATCCCCCATTTTCCCGCCGGCGACTTCAGATATGCGCATGCCCTGCAGATAGAAAAGTGTCGTCAGCCAGCGGCTGCGGGCGTAATAGGCCCGCTCGTCGGCCGTCTCGCGCGGCAATTGCTCGACAAACACCTTCACTTCATCCCACAGCGACGTCGATAGATAGCGCGTTACGCGCGGCGCGGAGCGTTTGGCGCGCTGTCGAAGCAGCGCCATGGGATTGCCTCGCAGATAACCTGCGTTGACCAGCCACGTGAACATCGCATTCAGGATGATCAACGCCTGACGCTGGCTTGCCGGCGACAACGGTCCGTTGAACGGACGCCAGCGCTCGTCGCCGCGGGGAAACTTGCCGCCCGTGCTCGACACCCAGCGAGCCGCCGGCTGCGGATCGACGAGAAACCCCTTGAACAGCAGCAGATCCTCGTGCGTCAGCGACGACAGCGGTTTGCCGAGTTGCACGACGGCCCACAGCAGCAGCCGCTCAGCTTCCTTGCGGTAGTTATCGAACGTTGTTTTGGTATCGGCGTAGTTCGACAGCCAGGCGCGGACGGCGTCGAGATCGTTGGTGGCGGACAGCTGCGAGCCACCGGCCGCGCCACGGTTAGTGCCGTCGCGACCGTCGAGAATTTCGGGAACGACGAGCGATTCGACCGGCTGAACGGTGACGAGTGGGGCATCAGGCACGGTTTTAGAGGCTCCAGAGACAAAGTCCGACACAAAAAACGTCTGCTACATACTACACGACATTATAGTACTAATGTCGTGTAGTGGATAGTGATAAATTGGTTGTTCAACGTTATACGTTGTATTATCAACACATCAAGACATATCAGCCGCTAAAGGATTCCCATGCCGCTCGAAGCCGACATTGAAGCCCTCCGTGAACGCATCTCGGACACACAGGAGCTCTATCGCGAGGTTTGCGCGCTGATGTTCTTCCGTTACGGCGAAACGCCGACAGCGAACAAGCTGTATCAACTCGTTCGCAAAGGCAGCATGAGTGCGCCGGCGAAAGCGTTGCGGGATTTCTGGGCGGAAGTCAGGGACAAGGCGCGGGTCGACGTCGGGCAACCGGATTTGCCACCGGAAGTCGCAAGCGCCGCCGGCGAACTGGCGGCGACCCTCTGGCGGCTAGCCGGCGACGCGGCCAACGCCGCGCTGGAAGTTTTCAAGCAGGACGCCCAGCGCGAAATTGCTGCGGCAGTCGACCATGCACAACAAACCGCTGCGGAACGCGACACCGCGATCGCCGCTAGCGAGCAGGCGTCCCGCGACGCGGCTGACGTCCGTAGGGAGAACAGGAAACTGCTCGCGCGTCTGGTCGAACTGGAAACCGCCAAAACCATGCTGGCGGATCAGCTTGCGCAGTCCAGAAATGTAAGCGCGGCGGCGTCGACGGCGCTGTCGGACGCTCGACGTGAATTCGCCGAAGAATTGGGCAAGCTGCGTGTCATGCACAATCAGAGCGAACAGCGCCTCGCCGCGACTGAAAAGCGGGCGCTGCTGGAGATCGACAGCGAGCGGACGGCGGCACGCCAGACGCGCCAGGAGTTGCAGGCGGCGATCAATCGGATGACCGAGGCTCAGGCCACCCATCAGGCCGAGCGCGATCAGTTGCGCGATGCACTTGCCGAGGCGAAAACACAGTTGACGACGTCGATGACGCGTTGCGCGAGCGTCGAACAAGAGCTGGCGTCGCGCGAAATCGCGCTCGACCAACAGATAGCCGCCGGCGAGTTCCTTCGCAAAAAACTTGAAACGCTGTCCCGTCAGTTGGTGGAAAGCGGGCGCCCTGCTGCCACGCTCTCGCCCTCTCCTCGCCGCGCTTCATCGGCCAGGAGGCGCGACGTGCGTCGCGATGTGAAGTTCACGGAAGCCGCAGCGGTTCGCAGATCAAGCACGGAAGACCGGTGAAGCCTGTCCTCGTCAGTGGCTTCGTGAACGCGACGCACAGCGCTTGAACCGCAACGCCAAGCCATCGTCACGATGTCGCGTGACCTCGGGCATGGCTTGGGTGCTGCGCAAGCGGGTCGAACGACGCCCTCGCCGTCCGCTCGCCGGTTATCGCGAATGACGCTTGGCGCGTTCAGAGCGCGCCAAGCCGGCCGCCCATGCCTCGGCGAGGCGCGGTTGGCAGCAAACAACGTATCACTGGCACGCATTGCCGGTCGATTCCCACTCCCCTCAATACGACTCCGACAGATACTTGGACATCCCCGGACGGTGCTCACAGCGACCCAATTCAGACCGCTGCATGGACATTGTCCGAACGACGCGAAGTCCATGGCCTCACGAGGCACTATCTTTGTCCAGGAGAAATTCGATGAGTACGACCATTGCCGGCATTCACATTCCAGACAGCCGTCTCGCAAGAGCCGCAACCGATCTGGTCCGCGACACCGAGAACGATCTGCTGTTCAATCACTCGCGCCGCGTGTTCCTGTGGGGCGCGCTGACCGGTGCGCGCCGCAAGCTCGCGTATGACCCCGAGTTGCTGTATATCGGCGCGATGTTTCATGACATGGGCCTCACGCCGGGCTACGCCAGCAAGACGGATCGCTTCGAAGTCGACGGCGCCAATGCGGCGCGCGACTTTCTCAAGAGTCATGGCGTCGACGAGTACGACATCGAGCAGGTCTGGCTGTCGATCGCGCTTCACACCACGCCGGGTGTTCCGGAGCATCTGAAGCCGGTGGTTTCGCTGGTGACCGCGGGCGTCGAAATGGATGTGCTCGGCATGCGCTACCACGAGTTCGACGACGCGCAACGCGTCAGCGTGGTGGCCGCGCATCCGCGCGAGCAGGACTTCAAGAACCTGATCATCGACGCGTTCGCGCAAGGCACGATCAGCAAGCCCGAAACCACGTTCGGAAACGTCAAAGCCGATGTGCTGGAGATGAAAGATCCCAGCTACAAGCGGCTGAACTTCTGCAAGATCATTCTCGGTTCGGCATGGGATGACAGCCAGGCGGGTCACGTCCATCACGCGGGATGCCATCACGGGGCCGCGGCGGAATAGCGATCTGCGCAAAAACGGGCCGGCGCGTTGCCGGTCGATGCAAAACTCAAGGCGCGCCAACCGGAAAAAACCGGTGGCGCGCCGCATTCGTTGGCTTGGCAGTATTTCTGTTTGCTGGCGGCAGCGTGACTTCAGGAGCTATCCGTCGGTCGCGGTGTCAGCATCAGCGCCAGCACCGCGACGCCGAGCACCAGCAAGATTCCGCCGTATAACATGGCATTGCGCGTGTCGAACAGCACACCGTGAATGACCATCGCCATGCCGCCGAGCGCGACGAACACCGCAATGGCCGCGAATACAATCCGACGTTCGGCGCGAATCATGGCGCTCTCCCGCAAGACGTTAGTGCCGTAAGACGCACAGGAGCAACGTAAGACCTCGAAGCGCGCGCTATTTTTTATACCAACAGATTGCGCGCTACCCCGAAACCTGAATCTATCGTAGGCGGCGAACAGGCCTTAGTAAATACGGGAAACCATGCCGCCCGCCGCCTGTGCCGCCTTCAATGACCGCCCGCTCCCGCCGCCGCGGCGGAACTGGAGCGATCCGGTTTCGTCACCCAGATCAACGGGATGATCAATACGAAGATCACCGCCGACAGCCAGAAAATATCGTTCAGTCCCAGCATGGCCGCCTGGGTATTCATCGAGCGTTCGAAGAACGCCATCGCCTGGGCCTGACCGCCGCCCAAAGTACTTTGCAGCGCATCCAGCGCGGCCGTGTAAGTTGGATTATTCACGCTCGTCTGCTCGGCCAGTTGCGCGTGATGCAGGATCGTCCGGTCGTTCCATCCCGTCGAGGCCAGCGACGTGCCGACCGCGCCGGCGAACACCCGCGCGAAGTTCGACAGACCGGCCGCGGCCGGAATCCGGTCGGGCCCGAGGCCGGACAGAATGATCGCGGTCAGCGGCACGAAGAAGAGCGCGGTCGGGATACCTTGCAACAGCGTCGGCAGGACCAGCGTCCACGTATCCACGCCGGTGGTGTAGTTCGAGCGCATGAAGAACACGCCGGCAAAGCCGACGAAGGCCAGCGTCGCGAGCACCCGCGCATCGGACTTCGGCATGATCTTCGCCATGACCGGCGCGAGAATGACGGCGAAGATGCCAAGCGGCGCGGTGGCCAGACCCGCGTCGACGGAACGGTAGTTCAGATACTCCTGCATCCACTGCGGCAACAGCACGAGGTTGGAGAAAAACACCGCGTACGCCACCGAAATCGCAATCGTGCCGCCGAGAAAATTTCGTTTGCCGAACAAGCGCAAATCGACGATCGGATTCTTTTCAGTCAACTCCCAGATCACGAAGAACGCGAAGCTGATCGCAGCGAACACGGTCAGGGTCACGATCACCGGCGAGTTGAACCAGTCGAGGTCCTTGCCCTTGTCGAGCATGATCTGCAACGAGCCGACCCATGCAATCAGCGAGAGCAGGCCGACCTTGTCGATCGGCAAGCGCTTCGTCGGGGTTTCGCGCGTGCGGTAGATCGCCCACGTCACGCCGGCCGCGAACAGGCCCACCGGAATGTTGATGTAGAAGATCCATGACCATGAGTAGCTGTCGGTAATCCAGCCGCCGAGCGCCGGGCCCGCAATCGGGCCGACGGTCGCGGTCATCGCCCACAAGGCGAGCGCGGTCGCGGATTTCTCTTTCGGATACGAGCCGAGCAGAATGGCTTGCGACAACGGGATCAACGGACCCGCCACCGCGCCCTGCAGAATCCGCGCCGCGAGCAGCACCGGCAGATTCGGCGCGATTCCGCACAGCCACGACGACAGCACGAACAACAGAATCGCCCAGACGAACAGCTTGATCTGCCCGACACGCTGCACGAGCCAGCCGGTCAACGGAATCGCAATGGCGTTGGCGGCGGCGAACAGCGTGATCACCCAGGTGCCCTCGTCCACCGACACGCCGAGATTGCCGGCGATCGTCGGAATCGCCACGTTCGCGATCGATGAGTCCAGCACGTTCATAAACGTGGCGAGCGCCACGGCGAGCGTCGCCAGCACCAGCTTGCCGCCGGTCAGCGGCGGCAGTGCGGCGGGCTGCGTCGATCCATTCATTTCATCACCTGTCGAGGAAGGCAAAACTATCTGACTTATCAGTTAAATGCGCAAAAAAAACGCCGCTAGGTGGTCGTGGCTTCAACCGGCCTTGCGCGCGGTGTTTTTCTGCGTGGGGCTCGCGGCCACCGCGTGCTTCGCCGGCATGTTCTGCTCGATGATCCGGGCGATCTCCGCGTCGGCTTCGTCGCCGTACCGTGCGAATACGTCGGTGTGATACGAGGTGTTGACCGCCGCGCCGAGTTGAGCGCCGGTTTCCTCGTGCGTGTCGACCTCGACCTGCATCGACAGCCCAATGCGCAGCGGGTGCGCGTTCAGTTCATTCTGATCGAGCAGGATCCGCGCCGGCAGACGCTGCACGACCTTGATCCAGTTGCCGGTGGCGTTCTGCGCGGGCAGTACGGCGAACGCCGAGCCCGTGCCCGCCGAGAAGCCTTCAACCCGGCCGTGATACTTGACGCTGGAGCCGTACACGTCAGCGGTGAGCGTGACGGGCTGGCCGATGCGCATGCGCCTCAACTGGCTTTCCTTGAAATTCGCGTCGACCCACACGCCGTCGAGCGGCACGATCGCCATCAACGGCGTGCCCGGCGCAACGCGCTGGCCGACCTGCACCGAACGGCGCGCGACGTAGCCGGTCACGGGCGCGGGCAAGGTGTTGCGCGCGTAGCTCAGGTAAGCGTCGCGCACTTTCGAGGCCGCGGCCTGCACGTTCGGGTGCTGTTCGATCGACGTGCGGTCGGTCAGCGCATGATTGGCCTCGGCCTGCTGACGCGCGGCGTCGAGCGCGGCCTGCGCGGAACTGACGGCGTCGCGGGCATGATCGATGTCCTCGCCGGACACCGCGCCTGTTTCGGCCACCGCCTGACGGCGCTTCAGGTCGTCGATGGCGCGGGCCAGATCCGATTGACGTTGCGCGACCGTCGCCGCGTAGAAATCGTTGTTCACATACAGGCCGCTGACCTGCCGCACGGTCTGGCCGAGTGTCGCTTCCGCGTTCGACAGCGCGACCTTCGCGTCAGCGTTATCCAGCGTGACGATCGGCGCGCCCTGCTTGACGATCTGCGTGTCGTCGGCGTTGACCGCGACCACCGTGCCGCTCACTTGCGGCGTCAGTTGCACGAGGTTGCCGCTCACGTAGGCGTCGTCGGTGGATTGGTAGTAGCGCCCGCTCGTGTAGTAGTACGCGCCGTAGCCCGCGCCGGCCAGCACGACGGTGGCGGCCAGCAGGGACAGCAGCAGCTTGCGCCTCGTGGGGGGCTGCGTTTGCAGGGGTTGGTCCGCGTCCGCCGTCTTGCGGCTGGTGTTGATCGTGTCGCTCATGATGTGGGTCCTGACAGTTTGGCAAGGTGTCGCGATGGCGCTTTAACGCGCGGCGGCGACGACGGGATTGGCCGAGGCGGCGGGAACGGCGGCGCCGCTGCTGGCGAGCGAAGCGGCGTTATCGACATAACCGCCGCCGAGCGCCGCGGCCAGCGCGATCTGCTGATCGCGCCGGCTCATCTTCAGATTCGCGACCTGCTGGTCGGCGGCGAGCGCCGTGGTGTCGGCGTTCAGCACCGTCAGCTGATTCGTGAGGCCGGCCTTGTATTGCACGAGCGCCAACTGATCGGCGTCGCGGGCGGCTTGCTGGGCGGCTTGCGCATCGGCGAGCTGCTCGTCCGTCGAACGGATTTGCGCGAGTTGCGTCGCGACTTCGGACAAGGCCGTGACCAGCGTCTGGTTATATGTGGCAACGGCGTAGTCGAAATCGGCGTAACGCCCTTTCAGTTGCGCGCGCAACTGACCGCCGTCGAAAATCGGCAAATGGATCGCGGGGCCGACCGACGCCGTGCGGCTCGCCGCCGTCAGGAAACGGCCGAAACCGAACGCGTCGAGACCGATCGCGGCGCTCAGGTTGATGTCGGGATAGAACTCGGCCTTGGCTTCCTTGACGTCGTGCGTGAGCGCGTCGACGCGCCATTTCGCCGCGACCAGGTCGGGGCGGCGGCTCACCAGATCGGCCGGCAGGTTGTCGGGCAGGCGCACTTCGTCGCCCACGCCGAGTGCCGGCCGCGCGATGGCGAGACCGCGGTCCGGTCCGGCGCCAAGCAAGGCGGCCAACTGATAGCGCGTCGTGACGATGCTGCCGTCGATGGACGCGAGCGTCGCGCGGCTGGTGGCGAGATTCGCCTGCGCGGTCTTGCGTTCCACTTGCGTGTCGAGGCCCGTTGCGATGCGCCCGGCGGTAATGCGGTCGATCTGTTCGCGCTGGGTGATTTCTTCCTGCGCGATGTCACGCAACGCATAGAGCCGCGCCAGCTGGTTGTAGTCGCGCGCCACGGCCGACGTGAGGGACAGCTTGACGACTTCCTCGTCCGCCTGGGTCGCCTGCAGCTGCGACAGCGACGCTTTCAGCGCTTCGCGATTCTTGCCCCACAGATCGAGATCGTAGGACGCGGACAGCAAGCCCTTGTTCTCCGTTTGCCACGACCCGCCGTACGGCGGCGGCACGAGCGCCGTGCCCGAATACTGCTGACGCGTCAGCGAATAGTCCGCGCCGACTTTCGGCAGCGTACTCGCCTTCGCCGTATCGCTGTACGCGGCGGCCGCCGCGACGCGGGCGCGCGCCTGCTCGACCGACGGATTGCCCTTCAGCGCTTCAGCGAGCAAGGCCTTCAGTTGTGCGTCGCCGAACTGGTCGGCCCAATCGGCGGCCGGCCAATGACCGTTGTCTCGCGGAATGCTTTGTTGAGTCGCGTAGGTCTGCGCTTGCGCCATCTGCTTGTCGCTCGAGATACCGGCGTAATTCGCGCAGGCGGACAGTACGGCCGCGAAGATCACCGTCACACCAGCCTTCGCGATCCGCGAGCCGGCTGTCCGTGGAATTAATTGTGGTTTCATTGTCTGACTTGTCAGATAAAAGGTTGAAAAAATTGCCGCGAGCATTCGCAGCATGTTTGGCTGGCCTCGCCTACTCCGCGAGAAACTTATTCAGCAGACGGCGCAATTCCTCGAATTCGGCTTTCGTAAACTTCTTTAGACGGCGGTTCAGCACCACCGGCGCGATCTCCGGAAGCCGCGCGGCGACCGCTTCGCCCTCTTCCGTCAGTTTCAGGTTGACGACGCGGCGGTCTTCGATGCTGCGCGAGCGTTCCAGCAAGCCCTTGATTTCCAGCTTGTCGAGCATGCGCGTCATCAAACCGGTGTCGATGCCGAGCAAGCGCGACAATTCGAACGGCGTGGTGGCGAAACCCCGGCGCATGGACAGCAGAATGCCCATCTGCTGACTGGTGATATCCAGATCCTTCAGCGCGGCGTCCATTTCGTTGATCAACAGGTTGCGTGCCTTGTTGATCAAGAAACCCACGCTCAGCGTCAGGCTGAAATTGTCCGGCGTGTAGTGCTTCATGCGTGCCCCCTCGTTCAGTGCGTTTAACTTTATCTGCAAAGTCAGATATCCGCAAGGATCGCTTCCGGCACATGACTGTTTCATTTATATGCCCTAGTCCGCTGCGTGTTGGCCACCGTGGGTGCGCGAAGTGGTCACCTTGAATTAGCGAAAATCGGTCATTTCGCAAAGCCATTCGAGCATTTAATCTGTTCTCACGCTAAACCACCCAGTCACTCACGGAAGGACGGAATTCATGAAGATCATGCACGTCGACGCCAGCGCCAAGCGCGAGCGATCCAACTCGCGCGCATTGAGCCGCTATTTTCTGGAACGCCTGCGCGAAGAAGGCGCGCAGGTCGAAGTCGATTATCTGGATGTCACGATCGACACCCCGCCGCACGTCAACGAGGCTTTCGCCATCGCCACGTACACGGCCGCGCAGGATCGCACGCCTGCCATGAAGGCGGCGCTGGCCGGTTCGGATGCGCTGTGCCAGCGCCTGCTCGACGCCGATGCGTTCGTCTTCGCCATGCCTATGTACAACTGGTCGATGCCCTCCGCGTTCAAGGCGTTTATCGACAGCATCACGCGTACGGGCCTGACCTATGTGAATGCGGACGACGGCCGCGTGGTCGGCCAGCTTTCACGTCAGAAAGTGCTCTTCATCACGAGCCGCGGCGCGGATTTGCGCGCGGGTTCGCCTTATGAAGGCATGGATGCGCTCACGCCTTCGCTGAGAGCCGCGTTCGGCTTCCTCGGCGTCGCCGATCCGACCTTTGTCGATGCCCAGCCGCTGCAGTTTGCCGTTCCCGAGGCGCGCACGGAGGCGCTTCAGCGCGCACGCGCCGAACTGGACGCGGTGGCGTCGAACTGGGCGTCGTCGTCAGCGGATTTGAGCAATGCAACCATTCACGCTTTGTCAGGAGTCACAGCATGATGATTCGCACACTGAGCGCGGCGGCCGTGCTCGTCGGCCTCTCCATTTTCGGGGTTGCCCAGCCCGCATTCGCCGCTGACGCGAGCGCGCCGCACGAGACGATCACGCCAGCGTTCACCGAGGCGATCGCCAACGTGCCGGGCAAGACGATGACGGCGCTCGTCGTCGACTATGCGCCCGGCGGCAAGTCGACGCCGCATCGGCACGGCCAGGCTTTCGTGGTCGGCTACGTGCTGTCGGGGGCGATCCGCAGCCGCGTGAACGACGGCGAAGAGCGCGTCTACCACGCGGGTGAGCATTGGACCGAGAAGCCCGGCGTGCATCACACCGTGAGCGAAAACGCGAGCGATGCCGAACCCGCCAGGCTGCTGGCGATTTTCGTGGCCGATACGAAAGACAAGAAGCTGGTTACGTTTGACAAGAAGTGAAACTGCATTGACGTCGACGCCTGACCGGGAAGCGGAGGAGCGCGGGAGTTCTTACGCCCGAGTTGCTTGCCGACTTCGCAGCGCCCCCGCCGCGCCTAAAACTTCGGATGACATTCGAAACTCATCGACGACCCATGCTCCGTCAACCCTTGCACGCCGCTGACGGTTTCCGTCACCACGCTGGCCTGCATGCCGCGACGCTCGCAGTAATCGCGCGCCTCGCTCATCGCATGCTCATGCGCGCGGGCCCACGCGAGGCGTCCGCCTGTCGCGCTGGCCGCGACCGTATAAGTATTAGCTTTGCCGGTGGCGACCACGTCGCTGGAACTGGCGCAGCCCACGAGACTCGCGCACGCCGCCACGGCCGCAATGAAGGCACGGGCGCGCCCTGACAATGCGTTTCGCGCCGCGAGCGCCCCGGATGCCTCGCCCCGTTCCGGGATGCGGCCTGAGACAGTGTTGAACATGTATCACCTGCAGAATTTTTGCGGATTAACCAATCATGAAATTATCCGCAATCACGCGTAAGAGATCAGCCTCACCACCCGAAAACACTGTTGCGCGCGCCCGAACAATCCCCGCCCGGCCCGCGCAAACGGCGCGGCACAGACGTTGCTGACGGGTTTCGTATGAGCGCATCGCGGCTCGCTTCACGGAGTGTGCAGACATGCCCGATCAACGACCTGTTCCACCGAGACCCGCCCTGCCGACCGACGCGCGCGGCGTGATCGGCAATATGAAGACCACGGCGCTCGTCTCGCTGCGCGGCTCGATCGACTTCATGTGCTTTCCGCGCATCGACTCGCCGGCGATTTTTGCCGGCCTGCTCGAGCCGTCGCGCGGCGGCGCTTTCTCGATCGAACCCGCGTTCGAAGGCGCCAACGTCAAGCAGATGTATCTGCCCGACACCAATGTCCTGCTGACCCGTTTCATGACGCCCGAGGGCGTCTGCGAACTGATGGACTTCATGCCGGTGCCCGAGGATGGCGGCAGCGCCGCTGCTGACGCGCCGCTACCCAACTGCGTGATCCGCGTCGTGCGGGTCGTGCACGGGCGCATGGCGTTCAGGATGCGTTGCGAGCCGCGCTTCGACTATGCACGCGGCGCCCACACGGCTCACATCGATAAAAACGGCGGCGTCGAATTTCACGCCGCCGCCAAAGCCGGCATTGAAAGCGGCATGCAACTGCGCCTGAACAGCACCGTGCCGCTCGCGCTCGACCACGGCGCCGCGCACGCGGAGTTCGAGCTGAGTCATGGCGAAACGGCCGGCTTCGCTTTCGGCGACGCCGATGGCTTGCGCGAAAAGGCGTTCGATTGCGAAGCGGCGCTGACCGATACGGTCCGCTACTGGCGAAGCTGGTCGGCGCAATCCACTTATCGCGGCCGCTACCGTGAGGTCGTGATGCGCTCGGCGCTGACCTTGAAGCTGCTCAGTTCCAGCGAGCATGGCGCGATCGTCGCCGCGCCGACCTTCGGGCTTCCCGAAGCGCTCGACGGTTCGCGCCGCTGGGACTACCGTTTCACATGGATTCGCGACGCCGCGTTCTCCGTGTACGCGCTGCTGCGTCTCGGCTATACCGGCGAAGCGCGGAATTTCATGACATGGATCGCCGGACGCAGCCGGCAATGCGACTCGGACGGCTCGCTGAACGTCATGTACACCGTCGACGGCAAGGAGCCGCCGGAAGAAACCGAAATCGCGGCGCTGTCGAACGACGATGGCGCTGCGGGCGTGCCGCTCGTCGGCAACGCCGCGCGCGATCAGATCCAGCTCGACGTATACGGCGCGCTGCTCGACGCGATCTATCTGTACAACAAGTACGGCGCCGCGATCTCGCACGACGGCTGGCGCGACGTCACGCGCACGGTCGACTATGTGGTCGAACACTGGCGCGAACCGGACCACGGCATCTGGGAGTTTCGCAACGGCCTGCGGCCCCTGCTCCATTCGCGGCTGATGTGCTGGGTCACGGTGGACCGCGCGCTGCGTCTGGCGGAAAAGCGTTCCCTGCCTGCCCCGCTCAAACGGTGGTTCGACACGCGCGACGCGATCCACGCCGACATTCACGAGCACTTCTGGAACGACAAACTGAACGCGTTCGTGCAGACGCCGGATTCGCAACGGCTCGATGCGTCCGCGTTGATGATGCCGCTCGTGCGCTTCATCGGCCCGACTGATCCGCGCTGGCTCGGCACGCTCGACGCGATCGGCAGCGAACTGAAAGTGGACCCGCTGATCTTCCGCTATACACGCGGCACGACGCTCGACGGTCTGCCCGGCATCGAAGGCGGCTTCAGCGCCTGTTCGTTCTGGTATGCGGAAGCGCTGGCGCGCGCCGGACGCGTGGACGAAGGCCGCCTCGTGTTCGAAAAGATGCTCGCGTACGCGAATCACGTCGGCCTGTTTTCCGAGGAAGTGGCCACCAGCGGCGAGGCGCTCGGCAATTTTCCGCAGGCGCTCACGCATCTCGCGCTGATCAGCGCCGCGTACCAGCTCGACCGCAATCTCGACAAGGTTCACGTTCCGTGGACCTGAGCACGCCGCATTGCGCACTGTGCAAAAACCTTCCGGAATCGGTTTTCAGCGTCTAGTCTGTAACGACATCATTTAAACCAGCCGGATGCTAAACCGGAGGAGACATCGATGGATCTCGAAGCACGCACCATGAAACGCGTAACGGTTCGGCTCGTGCCGTTCCTTATCCTGTGTTATTTCATTGCCTATCTCGACCGCGTCAACGTCGGCTTTGCGGCACTGCAGATGAACAAGGCGCTCGGCCTGTCCGCGAGTGCTTTCGGTTTCGGCGCCGGGATTTTCTTCATCGCGTATTTTTTCTTCGAAGTCCCATCTAATCTGCTGCTGGAGAAATTCGGCGCGCGCCGCTGGATCGCGCGGATCATGTTCACGTGGGGCATTCTCGCGGGCGCAATGGCGTATATCCCAGATATTGCGCGTTTCACGGGACTTTCTGCCGCGCACGTGTTTTACGGGCTGCGGATTCTGCTCGGCGTGGCGGAGGCGGGTTTCTTCCCGGGCATCATCTTCCTGCTCACGCTGTGGTTTCCCGCCGCGTATCGCGGTCGCGTAGTCGGCTATTTCATGGCGGCGATTCCGCTGTCCACGGTGATCGGCGGCCCGATTTCCGGCGCCTTGCTGTCGATGGACGGCTTCGCCGGACTGGCCGGCTGGCAGTGGGTCTATCTGATCGAGGCGGCGCCCGCGCTGGTGCTCGCCTTCGTCGTCCTCTCCTACCTCACCGACAAGCCCGCCGACGCCACCTGGCTCGCCGCCGACGAACGCGGCTGGCTGGTCGCACGCCAGACGCAGGAGCGCGCGCATCGCGAAGCGGTGCATAAGTTCAGCGTCAAAGAGGCGCTCTTCAACCCGCGCGTGCTCGCGGTCGCGCTGATCTATTTCGGTGCGAACGCAACCAACTACGGGCTGAGCTTCTTCCTGCCGCAGATCGTCAAATCGTTCGGGCTCACCAATCTGCAGACGGGCTTCGTGACGTCGCTGCCGTATATCGTCGGCGTGATCAGCATGGTTTTCTGGGGACGGCACTCGGACCGCAAGCTCGAACGCAAACGGCACGTGGCGATTGCGCTGCTGGTGGCGGCGGGCGGCATCGCGGCGGCCGCCGGGCTCGACAATCCGGTGCAGAAAATGATCGCGCTGTCGATTGCCGGCTTCGGCATCTTCGGTTGCCTGCCGGTGATCTGGACCTTGCCGGCGTCGTTCCTGTCGGGTGCGGCGGCAGCGGGCGGTATCGCCGCGGTCAATTCGCTCGGCAATCTGGCGGGTTTCTTTGGACCGTATGCGATGGGCTGGATCAAGGACAGCACCGGCGGCTTCGGCGCAGGTTTGCTGTGCCTGTCGGGCGCGGGGCTGGTCGGCGTCGCGGCCGTGCTGTTGCTGCACCACGATGCTTCGCTCGAAGCGGCGGCGGGGTTTTCGGATCCGGAGCCGACGGGGGCGACCGAGGCGGCAAGGTCGTAGCGGCGCTGGCCGACGCAGGCGAAGCGAGTCGCGTCAGGTCGCCGCGCCGGTGAAAAGCAATGCGTGGCTCAAGATGTATTTGTGGGAAGCGTCGCGCGAGCTGAGCCGTGCTTTGGAAAAAAACCACATGAGCGTGGCAGCGCCTGCGGAAAGCGCCGCGAATTCATCCGCTCCCGAGAAAAGCGCCGACCCGGCTCAGCCACGCAGCGCGGACTACACCGCATCGCTCACGGCGAGCCGCGCCCGCCCGCCGACGTCTCCGGCAACGCGTTAGCCGGGCTGCCGGCGTCCGGCGGCACCACGTCGTCGGGGGTCGGCGTCGGCGCCAGTGCCGGTTCACCGCCACCGCGCGCTTCACCGTCGACCGCCCCGCTCGCCGCCACCGGCGCTGAAGCTGGTGACGGCAGCATCGGCGGCTGCGGCAATCCCCGTGGCTCGGCCAAAGCCGCCGACGCCGACGGCGCGACTGCCGGTTGTTCCGGCGCGGCAGCCGGCGACCGGCGCGTCGTCCCGCGCTGCACCACCGGCGCCTCCGGCTTGCCCGGCGAGCCCGCGAACAGATTCTGGAACCATTCCCGCAACCTGCCCGAGCGTTCGGCGAACCAACCCGGCTGCTGGTCGGTGGCGAATTTGACGCGGCTATCGACCAGCCGCGAACGCTGCGCGCGCTGGAAGAAATCGCCGACGATCGGCAGCGCGCTGTGCGCCCCTTGGCCCCAGTAGTCGCTGCGCAAGGTCACGCGGCTGTCGTTGAAACCGACCCACGCGCCCGCCACGAGCTGCGGATGAATCAGGATGAACCAGCCGTCCGCATTGCCCTGCGTGGTGCCCGTCTTGCCCGCGACGTCGCCGCGCACGCCGAAGCGGCTGCGAATGCTCGAACCCGTGCCACGGTTCACCACGTCGCGCATGACGTCGATCAGCACACGGTCGGTGTCGGCGGGCAGTTCCTGTTTCGGCGACACCGGCGCGAACTCGGCCAGCACCTCGCCTTTGCGGTTCTCGATGCGTGTCACCATCACCGGCTCCACGTAGGCACCGAGGTTGGCGATCGTGCCGTAGGCCGACACCATTTCCTTCAGCGTGACAGGGCTCGTGCCGAGCGCGAGCGACGGCACCGGATCCAGTTCGCTGTCGCGCACGCCCATTGCGCGGGCCAATCTGGCAACCTTGTCCGGCCCGACCGTCTCCATCAGTTGCGCGGTAATGCGGTTGCGGGAGTATGCAAGGCCGTCGCGCAGGCTGATCTTGCGCTCGCTCGGCTCGTCCTCGTCGCTCGGACGCCAGATCTCGCCGCCTGCCAGCGGAATTTCCACGGGCTTATCGACGAAAGTGTCGGCGGGATTCGCGCCCGACTCGAAAGCCGCCGCGTAGACGAACGGCTTGAAGGTCGAGCCCGGCTGGCGCCGCGCCTGCTGGACATGGTCGAACGGGTCCTGGCTGAAATCGCGGCTGCCCACCCACGCGCGGATCTGGCCGTTGCGCGGGTCCATGGCGAGAAAATCCGCCTGCACCCGCGTTTTGGACTCGCACACCGACTTCACGAGATTGCGGTCGGACGAGACGCGCTTGAGCGCGTCGTCATCGGTCAGGCCGGCGTCTTTGGCGGCGCGGTAGTCGGGCGTTTCGCGCAGGAAGGTCTGCAGCAGATCGCGGCCGTTCGAACAGCCCGCGCGGCTGCCCCACGCCGCATTGGCGATGCCCTGCAACTGGTTGCCCTGCAAGGTCACGGCCTGAGTCGCCATGGTCTGCAGACGCGAATCGATGGTGGTGCGCACCACCAGCCCGTCGGCATACATGTTGTAGTCGTTCCGGTCCGCCCACGACGCCAGCCACTTGCGCAGTTGCTGCGCGAAATGCGGCGCGGGGCCGGGCGGCTCGGTCTGGCGCTCGAAATCGATGCGCAGCGACCGGCGGCTCAACGTCGCGTAGGCGGCCGGCGTCAGTTTGCCGTACTTGACCATCTGGCCAAGCACCGTATTGCGCCGCTGCAGCGCGCGCTCGGGGTTCAGCACGGGGTTGTAGTAGCTGTTGCCCTTGAGCATGCCGGTGAGCGTCGCGCTTTCCAGCACGTTCAGGTCGGAAGCCGATTTGTCGAAATAGGTGCGCGCCGCCATCTCGATGCCATAGGCGTTGTAGAGGAACGGCACCGTGTTCAGGTAGGTCTCGAGAATCTCGTCCTTGCTGTAGAGCGCCTCGATCTTGAAGGCCGTGATCGCTTCCTTCAGCTTGCGCGTGAGCGTCGGCGCGCGGCCGATTTCGTCGGGATAGAGATTGCGGGCGAGTTGTTGCGTGATGGTCGAGCCGCCCTGCCGGTCGCCGGAAAACGTATGCAGCGCGGCCGAGGCCGTGCGCCGCCAGTCGAGGCCCCAATGCTCGTAGAAGCGATGATCTTCGGTGGCGATCAGCGCATTCACCACGTTCGGCGAGATGTCCTTGAGCTTGACCCACTCGCGGTTGGACGGCTTGAATTCGGCCAGCAGCTTGCCGTCCGCCGAGAGGATCTGCGCCGGCTGCTCGATCTTGGCCTTGCGGATGTCGCCGATGCCCGGTGTGAACGGAATCAGGATCAGCACGTACAGCACCAGCAACAGCGGAAGCGCCGCGCAAGCCTTCAGCACGCCACGGCGCGTCGGGTGCCGCAGGTGCCACAGAGCCTGGGCGACGAGCGGGTTGGCGAGGGTCAGCCCTTTATCGAGGGCCGCCAGAAATGAGGGGATGAGGCGCTTCACACTAGCCAATCGTCGGACGGGAAAGGCGCAATCCTACCAAGTCGCGCGGCGGCGGCCGATTTTTTGCCCACGGCGCGCGGCCGGAGCGCAGCCAGAAGCCAAAGCGCCGCGGCGCGCCCGCAACCATCGCGGCCCACTACGCGGCCCACTATAATGTCGCCAATTCCGACAAGAGGTGCTTCATGATCATCAAACCGCGCGTGCGTGGCTTCATCTGTGTTTCCACCCATCCGACCGGCTGCGAAGCCAACGTCCGCGAACAGATCGACTACGTCAAGGCACGCGGCCCCATCGCCAACGGCCCGAAGAAAGTGCTGGTGATCGGCGCATCTACGGGCTACGGCCTCGCCGCCCGCATCAGCGCGGCGTTCGGCTCGGACGCCGCCACGCTCGGCGTGTTCTTCGAGCGCGCCGGCAGCGAAACCAAGGCCGGCACGGCCGGCTGGTACAACACCGCCGCCTTCGAGAAATTCGCCACGGAAACGGGCCTGTACGCGACCAGCATCAACGGCGACGCCTTCTCCGATGAAGTCAAAGCACGCACCATCGAAGTCATCAAGCGCGATCTGGGTCAGGTCGATCTGGTCGTCTACAGCCTTGCCGCGCCCAAGCGCACGCATCCGAAGAGCGGCGAAGTGTTCAGCTCGACGCTCAAGCCGGTCGGCAAGGCGGTGAATCTGCGCGGCATCGACACGGACAAGGAAGTCATCAAGGAAACCGTGCTCGAACCCGCCAGCCAGAAGGAAATCGACGACACCGTCGCGGTGATGGGCGGCGAAGACTGGCAGATGTGGATCGACGCCCTGCTCGAAGCCGGCGTGCTCGCGGACGGCGCGAAGACCACCGCGTTCACCTACCTCGGCGAGAAGATCACACACGACATTTACTGGAACGGCTCGATCGGCGCGGCCAAGAAGGACCTCGACCAGAAAGTGCTGGGCATTCGCGAAAAGCTGGCGCCCAAGGGCGGCGATGCGCGCGTCTCCGTGCTGAAGGCGGTCGTCACGCAAGCAAGTTCCGCGATCCCGATGATGCCGCTGTATCTGTCGCTGCTCTTCAAGGTCATGAAGGAGAAAGGCACGCACGAAGGCTGCATCGAGCAGGTCTACGGCCTGTACAAGGACAGCCTGTACGGCGCGGCGCCGCACATCGACGAAGAAGGCCGTCTGCGCGCCGACTACAAGGAGCTCGACCCCGAGGTGCAGAACCGCGTGCAGGAACTGTGGACCCAGGTGACCAACGACAATATCTACGAACTCACCGACTTCAGCGGCTACAAGACGGATTTCCTGCGTCTGTTCGGCTTCGAGATCGCGGGCGTGGATTACGAAGCGGACGTCAATCCGGACGTGCAGATTCCGAAGCTCGTGCAGGTTTGACGAAACGCGGGGCCTTGAGTGGCCCCGCTTCGGGCTCGCACCGGTTATCCCGCGTTGCTGCCGCTCACCGGCAAGCGGCGCTCCTCCAAATGTGCTTCAGCAGGGAAACGCCGCCTGAAGCGAACGGAGAATTGCGAGGCCGACCGGAAAATCGTCCGACAGGCCCGGGTGGTTGGTGAAGAACGTGTCGAGCAACGGATAGACGTTCTGGTTGCCGATGGCGAGATTTTGCGGCGGACAGAAGAGCGGCGGCTTCTTCTTCGACACCAGTTCGCCGTTCGCCCAGCCGAACGCGTTGATCGTGCCGGTAATGTACGCGGCGTAGATCGAGTTGTTATCGGCATGCGCCCATTGTTTGTACTGCGCCGCCGTCATCTCGGCGCTCGCATTCAGAGTGAAACACGCGGCCAGCAACGCCAGCGCAACTTTCGATACCCGCATCATGGAACCTTCAATCGGTGTCGCAAAAGTGGCCATTGTAGGCGAGTCGGGGCGCGCCGCGCAGCAGCGCGTGCATGCTCGGGAATCCGTAAGCATTGCGCACGGATTGTTGTAAGGCGAGGGAGATTGCGCAGGCGTTACGGCGTACCGTTGCGACAATACATCCGGTAGCCTTCGCGCGTGGCGAGACGCGTCATATATGCGTCAACCGCCGGCAAATCGCTGTGCTGCAGCGGTGTTTCCAGCCAGCGGTTGATGGACAGCGCGAGCGGAATGTCCGCAAGCGAAAACGCGTCTCCGGCGATGAACGCGCCGGTTTTCCGCAACTGTCCTTCGATTATGGCCATGTGCCTCGCCCAATTCGCGCAAGACAGCTCTATCTGCCGCGGATCCTGGTGTGCCGGAGAATGCCGGACCAGCGCCAGAAAGACATAGCTCCAGGAACGGTTCAATTCGCTCACCTGCCAGTCGATCCATTGATCGCAGCGGGCGCGCTCGCATGGATCGAGCGGATATAGCCACTCGCCTCGATAGCGGCCGGCCAGATAGCGGATGATCGAATTCGACTCCCACAGCACGAACTCGCCGTCCTTGATGACGGGCACCATGGCGTTGGGGTTCAGCGCGAGAAATTCCGGTACGTCGGTCGCGTGAAATCCGGAGCCCCAGTCTTGCTGTTCGAATGGAAGCGCGAGTTCGGCGCAGGTCCACAAGACTTTGCGGACGTTGATGGATGAGGTCTTGCCGAGTATCTGTAGCATGGGCTCAAAGCGTATCGACGGCTCGATGGAACGGACAGACACAGTTTGCGCCACGCGCGCCGGGCCAGCTCCGCTCAGTGCGAGGCGACGAAGACGGTACCCGGCGCGGGCGGCGGCACGGCGAAGGATTTGCGCATCCGTTCAGCCTCTTCGACCGGACTGCGGCCGAACAGGCGCTTGAATTCGCGGCTGAATTGCGAAGCGCTTTCATAGCCCACCTGCACGCACGCGTGCGCCGCCGTCACCTCGTTTCTCACCATCAGCAGGCGCGCCTGATGAAGCCGTGTCGACTTCAGATATTGCATCGGCGACGTGCGCGTCACCGCCTTGAAGTGCGAGTGGAAGCTGGGCACGCTCATGTTCGCTTCCAGCGCGAGCTGCCCGATGTCGAGCGGTTCGCGATAGCACGCGTGAATCTTGCGGATCACTCTGGCGATCCGCGCGAACTGGCCTTGCGCGGTCAGCGCGGCGCGCATCGATCCGCCCTGCTCGCCGGTCAGCACGTGGAAGTAGATTTCGCGCACCAATGCTGGTCCGAGTAGTTCGGCCTCGAGCGGCACGCTCATCGCCTCCAGAAAGCGCAATACCGAAGCGCTCAGTTTCGCGTCGAGCGGCGTCGACATCATGCCGCGCGGTTCGGCCGGCACGCGCGCGTCCCGCTCGTCCAGTTGCAGCATCAGGTCCGCGGCGACTTTGAAGTCGAGGCGGAAATAGATGGCGAGCAAGGGCTTGGCCTCGCTCGCTTCGGTTTCCATCGAGAACGGCACCGGCACAGAGACGGCCAGATAGTGCTGCGCGTCGTACACGTAGACCGTCTCGCCGAGAAAGCCCCGCTTGCGCCCCTGGCAGACGATCACGACGCCCGGGTCGTACAGCACCGGGGTGCGGCTCAGCGGCCGGTTCGACCGCAGAAAGCGCACGTCGGGCAGCACGGTGAGGTTGTAGCCTTCCAGCGGCGCGAGATTTTCGAGCAAGGCCACCATGCGTTGCCGCGCGCCCGGATCCTGATGTTTGTGCTTCATTGCAGGCCCCGTCGACATGGTTAAGCAGGTTGCACTGTGCCACCGCGGCGCCGAAAAATCCATCCGTTCATAGGATTAGGCAATCAACGCAGACGAGCCGGCATTCGCGCCCGGCCCCGCCGCTCCTACCATTCAGTTCTGGGCCGTTTCCGTCGATGCCCCGCGTTTTCGCCCGAAAGCGCCATGTGATGACGGACAAAATCAAGGAGTGAATCACCATGAGCAAAACGTTTCTGATCACCGGCGTCAGTTCCGGCTTCGGCCGCGCCTTCGCGCAGGCGGCGCTCGACGCGGGCCATACCGTTGTCGGCACGGTGCGCAATGAGGCCGCGCGCGATGCGTTCACGGCGTTGGCGGCCGAACGGGCGCACGCGGTCGTGCTCGACGTCACGGATTTCGAGGCGATTACGCCCGCTATCGCCGCGATCACCCACCGCGTCGGCCCGATCGACGTCCTCGTCAACAACGCCGGCTACGGACACGAGGGCACGCTGGAAGAGTCGCCGCTCGACGATCTGCGCCGTCAATTCGACGTCAACGTGTTCGGCGCGGTGGCGATGATCAAGGCCGTGCTGCCCGCCATGCGCGAGCGGCGCTCGGGCCACATCGTCAACATCACGTCGATGGGCGGCTTCATCACGATGCCCGGCATTGCGTACTACTGCGGCAGCAAGTTCGCGCTCGAAGGCATCACCGACACGCTCGCCAAAGAAGTGGCGGGCTTCGGCATCAAGGTCACCGCCGTCGCGCCCGGCTCGTTCCGCACGGATTGGGCCGGCCGCTCGATGATCCGCGCGGGCCGCAGCATCGCCGACTATGACGCCTTGTTCGACCCGATCCGCGAAGCACGCGAGGCAAAGAGCGGCAAGCAGGCGGGCGATCCGCGCAAGGCGGCGCAGGCGCTGCTGGAAATCGTCGCGGCAAAGAATCCGCCCGTGCATCTGCTGCTCGGCAACGATGCGCTCGACCTGGTGAAGACGAAGCTGGCGGCGCTGAACGAGGAAATCGAAACGTGGGAGGCGTTGTCGCGCTCGACTGACTTCGCCTGAAGCAATAACTCAATTTGAGCTTGCGAATTGTGAGGCGAACGCGTGCCCCGAAACGGAACAACGCCCGTCCGCAAAAAAGCGCGTTGAGTGGGGCACTCGGCCGTCCGTCGTCAACGCTCAACGGCAGGACGGCCGGCATGCGGCGGCCGATCGAGCGCAATATGGTGGGGCCGGCGGCGAGGTGGTGGCGAACGCATCTCCCCGAACTGCTCAGCCGATGCCGTGCGTGATTGAACCTTAATCCGCCAACCTTTTATCCGACAAAGCATTCTGACAATCGGCAATGACTTGCCGAACGAGCCGGGCCTGAGGATCGAGTTCATCCGTATCGAGAATCTCCTCGACCGCATCTCTCGCCCAGTCCGCCTCGACAAACCGCGCGTGGCGCCGCGCGATCTCCACCGCGGTAGCGGTCAGCTTGGCGACCGTCAGCCAGTCGGCCTCCCGCGCCCGGCGGTCGAGCCACTTGTGCGCGGCTTGCACGTGGAACGCCGCGTCGGGCCAGTCCTCATTCAGGTAATAAGCGCCAAGACTGCCGCATGTGAGCCAGCACAACAGCTCCAGACGGTCCCGTGGACTCAGATGATGGCGTACATCACTCATGGCGACGCTCGCTGCGGTGGATTGCGTTCCGGTGAGGACGGCGTGTCGCCGGCCTCCGCTTCGATAGAACAATATCACGCAGAATTCAAGCGCGGCAATTCCTGAGTACCCTGGCGCGGCGGCGCCACGTTGGCACGGCAGCCGGCCCGCGGGCCGCATCACGCCTCGCTCGCGAGCCCGCGCCGCTAGCGCGTGGCGACGATGAACAGGCGCGGAAACGGCAGCAGCACTGTGCCGTCGGCGAGCGCCGGATAAGCCGCGGCAATCGCCTCGCGGTAACGCCCGAGGAAAGCGGCTTGCTCCGCGTCGTCGAGTTCGGCGAGAAACGGCCGCAGCGCGCTGCCCTTGAACCATTCGACCACGGCGTCCGCGCCACCCGCGAGCGGGTGGTGATAGACGGTGCGCCACACGTCGACCCGCGCGCACAGCGGTTCGAGCAAGGCGTAATACCACTGTGCGCCGTAGCGCATGGTGCGCTCGACACCTTTGAGCTTGTGCGCCCACGGACCATCGGCGGCAATCTCGCGCAGCAGGCGGTGCGCCGGTTCGTCAAGATTGTCCGGCATCTGCACGGCGAGACTGCCGCCCGGCGAGAGCTTGCCGACGAGCGACGGAAACAGCCGCTCGTGGTCGGGCACCCACTGCAGCACCGCATTGGCGAGGATCAGGTCGTAGGGTCCGGGCGCGGCCCACGTGGCAATGTCGCTCACGTCGAAGCGAAATTGCGGCAGTCGCTGGCGGGCCGCCGCGATCATGTCGGGCGAACTGTCCATGCCGCTGACCGCCGCTCCCGGCACGCGCGCCGCGAGTGTCTCGGTCGAGTTGCCGGGTCCGCAGCCGATGTCCACCGCGGTCTTCACATTCGCCGTCGGCACAGCCGCCAGCAGATCCCTGACCGGACGCGTGCGCTCGTTTTCGAACATCACGTACTGCTTCGCGTGCCAATCCTTCTTCGACGTCATCTGGGACTCCTTGTGTTCAGGGTGGCCGGATCGGTGACCGTCGATCTGAACCGCGCGGCATTCCAACCGATCCAATCCGCCCATTCTCGGCGGCGCGACGTGCGGAGTAAAATGAATTTATCACTCCGATTCCTCAATTTTACTGATGAAAATCGACACGCTCGGCGTTCAGGCGTTCGTCGCCATCGCGGATCGCGGCAGCTTCCAGAGTGCTGCCGATTCGCTGCACGTCACGCAGACGGCCATCACGCAGCGTCTGCGCAAGCTCGAAACCTATCTCGGCGTCGCGCTGATCGAGCGGACCACGCGTTCCATGGCGCTCACCGAAATCGGGCGCGGTTTTCTGCCGCAAGCACGCCGCTTGCTCGGCGAACTCGCCGATGCGCTGGTCGAAATCCGCGAGACGGGCGTGGCGCGCTGCGGCGATGCGTCCATAGCTTGTGTGCCGACGGTTGGCGTGCAGTATCTGCCGCGTATTTTGCAGGCGTATTCGGCGCGTTATCCGCATAACCGCATCCGGATTCTCGATCACGCGTCGTCCGCGGTGGAAGCGGCCGTGCTGCGCCGCGAAGTCGAATTCGGCATCAATATCGCGGGCGAGCATCATCCCGATCTGGCGAGCGTGCCGCTCACGGAGGACCGCTACGTTTTGATTTGCCACGAGGATCATCCATTGGCAAAGCGGCGCCGCATCGCCTGGCAGCAGTTGCAATCGTATCCGCTGATCTTTGCCGGCGAGGTGAGCGGCAACCGTGCGTTACTGGATGTCGCGCTGGCGCCGAGCCACCTGGCGCTGCGCTCGTTCTACGAAGTGCAGCGCAGCTCGACGGCTGTCGGGCTGGTCGCCCAGGGTGTGGGCGCGGCGGTGGTGCCGGCGCTTGCGTTGCAGAAAGGCGCGTATCCGACGGTGCGCATTGTCGAACTCACGCAGCCCACCGTGTCGCGCACACTCGTGCTCGTGGCGCGCAAGACCGCGCAGTTGTCACCTGCCGCGCAGGCGCTCTACGACATGATTCTCGAGCAGGCGACGTTCAAAGCGTGATGTCAAAAGTTATGCCGCAAGCCCAACACCACCGAAACCTGCCGATCCGTATCCGAATTCACCACGTTCGGAATCTGCGCCAGGTTCTCGCTCGCCCCGGTCGCCGGATCAACCCCTAATCCGGCACCGGAAGATTTCTGCCCAATTGCCACGGCATAAACGGCAGTCCGTTTGGACAAGCTATACACCGCGCCGAGATTGATCTGATGCACGCGGGTTGAGCCACTGCCACTCGGTTTGACGTCGTTGAAGATATAGGCGAACCCAAGCTGCAAATCCGGCGCAAGCGCATAGGTAGTGTTCAATTCGGCGATATCGAATGAAACGTCAGTGCCGGCCGGCCGCGCCGCGCTCGCAAAGTACTGGCTCTGCGACAGCCGCGTATGCGTATAAGTCACCGCCACGTTCGCCTTGCCGAACGAATACGAACCCCCTGCCCCGAAAATCCGCAACTTGCTTGCATCCTGCAGCAGACAGTACGACGCGTCCGCGTTCGCACAACTGAAGTCGCCGATATAGCCACTCGTGCCACCCAGCGCTGCCTGCAACGGCTGATTCAACTCCAGATACCCCGCGCTCAACGACAGCGGCCCCTGCGCGTAATTCGCCGCCAGCGCCCAGCCCTTGTTCTGCGAAAAATTCCCCGCTACACCGCCGAGGCTGAACAATCCCCCCAGCGTGAATCCGCCGAAGCTCGGACTGATGTACTTGATCGAATTGTTGAAGTTGAACGCCTCGTTCAGGTTATCGACGTCGCCGAAATGCGAGCCGTACAGCGTCGCCCAGTTATTACTCGATGCATACGCACCCATGTAATCCGAGAACGGATCGTATTGACGGCCGAACGTCAGCGCGCCATACGTCGCGTTGTTCACACCGACCCACGCATTGCGATTGAACAGCGTATTCGATTGCAGCATCGCGCCGCTGCCGATCAGAAAACTGTTCTCCAACGCAAAGTTGACCGTCGTGCCTGCGCCGATATCTTCCGTGCCCATCAAGCCCCAGCGCGACGGCACCAGATTGCCGCCGCCGAGTTGATAGTTCGCGTGTCCGTTGGTGCTGCCGTTGGCGAGCGTCGTCTGCTGGTTGCTCGTGTAGATGAGGCCGGCGTCGACGGTGCCGTAAAGCGTCACCGAAGATTGCGCGTGCGCGCCCATCGAAAGGCCGAACGCGGCCAGCGCAAGCGCCGAGCGCTTGACGAAAGTGTCTGCCATGATTGTCTTGTCGAGAAGTGAGGTAGGTGGTTGTCGCGCCGGGTTGGCGCGATTCGCGCGGTGCGCGCGGTTTGCTTTTACTGGCCGAAGCGTGCGTAGATATCCGGGCGTTTCTTGCGCAGGACGAGACCGATCAGCACGCCGACCAGCGCCACCGTGAACACGATCCAGGGAAACGATTTGACGATCGGACTATCGGAGCCGCTGAGCGCATCGAGATTGCGCACCAGAATCACACCGATATACAACAGGCCAAAACCACCCACCAGCGGAGCAACGAACGAGTGCCATACGCGCGTGTCCTTGCGCGTCTTGCGGAAGAACGCGATCACCGAAAAACTCGTCACTGCCTGCAACATCACAATGCCGATCGTGCCGAGCGCCGAACTCCAGCTGAACACGATATTGAACACATCGCTGCCTGCCGCGATAAAGAGTCCGAGCAGCACGCACACGGAGAGTGTCTGCAGATAGCTCGCCACATACGGCGAACGATATTTTTCATGCACACGGTTGAGGACTTGCGGCAGGATGCCTTCGAGACTCAGCGCATGGATATAACGCACCAGCGTGTTATGAAACGACAACAGGCTCGCGAAAATACTGCTGAGCAGCAGGAAGCTCATGACCGTCGTCGCTGCATTGCCCAGATATTTGCCGGACTGAATGAACCAGAAATCGCCAGGCTGTTTGGTCGCGACCGTGACCACATCGGCAAGGCCGTACGCACAAACAATGGTCCACGTGACGAAAGCGAAGAACACGAGAATCAGCATCACGGACACATACGTGGCTCGCGGCACGGTCACCTTCGGATCGCGACATTCCTTGCCGTATATCGCGGTCGCTTCGAAGCCGATGAACGACGCGAAGGCGAACATCACTGCAATACCGAGGTGGCCGCTAAACACATGCTGCGGCGTGAACGGTGCGAGCGTGAGCCCGTTGGGTCCGCCGCCATGCACGACGATCGCGATGGCGAGCACCAGCAGAATGCCCAGTTCGAGGCACATCAGCACGCCGAGCAGGCGGCTATTCAGATCGATACCGCGAATGCCGGTGAATTGCACCACGGCCACGCAGATCAGCGAATACCCGTACCAGGGCAACGCGGTAGGCAAGAGCGGCGAGAGGATCACCGTGCAGAAGAAACCGAACAGTCCGTATAGCGCGATCTGGATGAACGTATACGACATCAGCGCGACGAGCGCGCCGGCCATACCCAACGGCCGCCCGAGTCCGGCGGTGATGTACGCGTAAAACGCGCCGGCGCGCACCACGTGCCGGCTCATCGACGCAAAGCCCACGCTGAAAATCAGCAGCACCGCGCCGGCGATCACGAACGCGCCCGGAATGCCCGCGCCGTTGCCCAGACTGATCGCGGGCGGCACCGCGCCGAGCATGCCGGTGAGCGGCGCGGCCGCCGAAATCACCAGGAACACGATCTGCCATAAGCCCAGCGTATTGCCTTTCAATTCCACGGGGTTCTCCGCGTCGACCGCTCGGGTCGGAGAATAGGGTTCACTCATCGCTGCCTCTGTTGTGTTGGCTAGTCTGGGACTCGCCTGAACCCTGCACTGCTGATCCAGACGCTCGCTTGACCGATCTCCGATGCTTCGGTGTGAGCGCATGGTAGGTAGCTAAAAAATAAAACGACTTCGCCAACCGCGCCAAATTTTCGATAATTTGCGCCAATGCGGGGAAGCCCGAATACGGCCGCTCTCAGCGGATATTTCGGCGGATATTTAGGAACCTGAACTATTCTCGCGCATTACTTTCAGGTTGAAAGAAAATACGGCCACGTCACGCGCTGTTTTTCTTCCAGCTACGCGTGGCGCGCCATAAGACCGTGGCATCCGCATAACCGACGGCGCGTGCGATCGCGGCATTGGTGAGTTCTTCCCGTTCGAGCAGGCCTTCGACGCTGCGTTGCCGTTCCTCTCGCACGATCTGCCGCACGGAAGTGCCCTCTTGCGCGAGGTGCCGTTGCAACGAGCGATGCGAGAGACCGAGATCCTTCGCAATGTCGGCGACGATCAGCTTTTCGTGCACGAGCCGCCGCGTCACCAGATCGCGAACCTGCTCGGCAATGCTGTGCGGCATCGCATCCCGCGCGATGAGATCGGTAGCGTGGCGCTCCATCATGCGCGCCATTTGCGTGTCGGCACTTTTGAGCGAAGCGTCGAGATCCTGCGGCCGCAGAATCAAGCCATTGAAAGGCTGCTGAAAGCGCACCGGCACATGGAAGATGCGCGCATACGGTTTGAGATCGGCGGGCGCGGCATGTTCGAAATGCACTTCAACCGGATTCCACGCCGCGCCGCGCACGAGGCGCACCATATGGCACATGGTCGAGAGGCTGTATTCCGCATCCTGGCGGCGCGGCCAGATTTGCGGACTGGCAATCTGGTAGGTCCAGATCGGCCATTCGTCGTCGCGCAGCAATTCGCAGGTCGTGGTGTTTTGCCACGACGCGAGCGCCAGCACGAACTTGCGCATGGCCGCATTCAAAGTGGGCGATGAGAGAAACACCAGACCTGCGGGCCCGAGTTCCGTCAATTGCAATTCACTGCCTAAACGCAGGCCGAGCGCGGACTCGCCAAGTACCTCCGCGGCACGTTCGAACGCCGCGACGTAGCGCGTGAGCGGCAGGATTTCGTACGGATTCGACAGAAGCTTGCGGCTCATGCCGAACTCCTCCAGCAGCGTGTCGCATTGCGCGCCCGATGCATCGAGTGCGCGCACAACCGGTCCCATGACCGCGGCGCGGACCATCGGGAAACTGCCGTTGAGCGTGACTTTCTTCATGCTGAGCGTCTCCTCTCCAGTCTTCGCTGACGATTGCTCGAGTCATTCCCTGGCGCACTTTATCGTTCATTTGGCGCAATACGCAAGCGCGAAAATATTATTGGGTTCCTACGATTTGCCATCGACTCAGCGTTCGCCGTGCCTCATTCGCCTCGCGAGCACGCTGTCCGGTCCAGCAACTCCTTACGGGAATCTTATGAACACGAATGCCAAGAAAGCCGCTCACGTCCCCGTTCATCCGCTCGATCCGCTGAGCGGCGCAGAAATGCAACTCGCGTGCGATCTCGTGAAAGCCGCCGAGAAACTCGACTCGCACGCACGTTTTCCGATGGTCGAACTGCGCGAGCCGCCGAAAGCCGAAGTGGTGGCATTCAAAACCGGCAACTATTTTTCGCGCACGGCCTTCGTACTCGCGATCGATCGGTCGAATGGCGCGACGATCGAATTCGAGGTGGACCTGAGAGAAAAGAAAATCGCCGCGCGCCGTGTGATGCCGTTCGGCGAGGCGCCGTACGGCCAGCCGCCCATCATGATCGACGACTTCATGAACGCGGAACAGATCGTCAAAAGCGACGAAGCATGGCGCGTGGCCGTGATGAAGCGCGGCCTCAGCGAAAAGGATCTGGAACGCGTCCAGGTCGATCCGTTCTCGGCAGGATGCTTCGATCGCGAGAACGAAAACGGCCGGCGTCTCGTGCGTTGCGTGAGCTATTACCGCGAGACATTGACCGATAACGGCTACGCGCATCCAATTGAAGGCGTGATGGCCGTGGTCGATCTGCTGGAAAAAAAAGTGATCGAACTGGTGGACGACGGCCGCATCATTCCGATTCCGCGCGTCAAGCACAACTACGACACACCGAGTCTCGGCGAACCGCGCAGCACGCTCAAACCGCTCTCGATCAACCAGCCCGACGGACCGAGCTTCACGATCGACGGCTGGCACGTGAACTGGCAGAACTGGAACTTCCGCGTCGGTTTCACGCCGCGCGAAGGGCTGGTGCTGCACCAACTGTCGTGGGACGACGGCAAGAACACGCGGCCGATCATCTACCGTGCGAGCGTCACGGAAATGTGCGTGCCCTACTCCGACCCGACCACCAACCACTACTGGAAAAGCGCGTTCGACGCGGGTGAATACGGCCTCGGCAAACTGGCGAACCAGCTCGAACTCGGTTGCGATTGCCTCGGCACGATCCGCTATTTCGACATTCCTTCCGCGGACGATTTCGGCAACGCGTTCGCGATGAAGAACGCCGTCTGCATGCACGAAGAAGACTACGGCACGCTGTGGAAGCACTATGAATTCCGCACCGGCGTATTCGAAATGCGCCGCTCGCGACGCCTCGTGATTTCCTTCTTCGCCACGGTCGGCAACTACGACTACGGCTTCTACTGGTATCTGTACCAGGACGGCACGATTCAGCTCGAATGCAAATTGACCGGCATTGTGCAAACGTCCGCCGTGGCCGATGGCGACACCTATCCATGGGGCGGCATGATCACGGAGAACCTCGGCGGCCCCACGCATCAGCACTTCTTCAACGCCCGCATGCACATGATGGTGGACGGCGAGCGCAACACGGTGACCGAACACGAATTCGTGACGCGTCCAATGGGCGAGAACAATCCGTACGGCAATGTGTTCGATACAACCAAACGCGTGTTGAAGACCGAAAGCGAGGCCGCCCGCAACGCGAACGGCAGCACAGGCCGCTACTGGAAGGTCAGCAACCCGAATGTGAAGAATGCCGTCGGCGCGAATCCGGGCTATAAGCTGGTCGTGAACGACTCGCCGCTGATGCTGGCCGACGAACGTTCGAAAGTGCGTCAGCGCGGCGGTTTTGCCACGCGCCACGTGTGGGTCACGCCGTTCGATCCGGCGCAGCGCTATGCGAGTGGCGATTATCCGAATCAGCATTCGGGCGGCGACGGCCTGCCGCGTTATATCGAGGCGAACCGCAACATCGAGAATGAAGATGTCGTGCTGTGGCACAGCTTCGGCCACACGCATGTGTGCAAGCCCGAGGACTTCCCGGTGATGCCGGTGGAATATGCCGGCTTCATGCTCAAGCCGAACAACTTCTTCTGGGCCAATCCGACGATGGACTTGCCGGCCGAACGTGATCTGAACAGCGTCGAAGACGGCAAGTCCACAGAGCATGGCTGCTGCAAGCACTGATCCGCGCATGCCTCGCGCACGTCACGCCGCTCGCGCGAGCACGTTATGCGCGGGTACGGCATGCGTGTGCCTCGCGGGCGGCGGCGCTGCGCTGTTGATGCAGGCCGGCCTCGGCCGGCACGCCACCGAGCTATGGATGAGCGCGCTGATGCTGACAGCCATGATGAGCGTCCCACTGCTGATGTCGCGCTCATCGGGCCGAACCACGCTGCTGGCGAGCGCCGCGACGCTTATCGTGACGATCAGCGCAATGAATAGCGTGCCCGCATATTTGAATGATTCGGCGCACGGCATTGCGATTGCCGTGCTGATGATCGCGACGGGCGTCGTCATGTTGCTCAATCGGCTGCGCGCCTACGCCGATTCGCGTCATGACGTGGATCGCGGCACTCAGCAAGATTCCGATTCGATCAAAGCGGCAACTCCTTCAAACGCGACGGCTCTTCTCGCCTTGCTCGCGGGGCTATCGAGCGGCAGCCTCGCCCGCTTCCAGCTTTTTGCCATCTGCGGTATCAGCGGCGCACAACCATTCTGGCGAATCCCGCTTTCGCTTGCGGCCGTCTGCGTGCTGGCATTGATCGCCGACCGCTTGCGCGGCAATCGCCTGTTGATGGCGTTGTACATCGCCCGAGCGACGCTGCTCGGCACGCTCGCGACGAACGACAATCCCGCGCTTGCGCCACTCGCGGCCGCAGCCTTTCTAATTCTCGACTGCGTGACGATTCCCGCGCTCGCCAACTTGCGCGGCGTCTCGACCAGAACGACCAGCGCGACCAGCGTATTGAGCGCGAGTTGCCCCGGCGTCGCACATCACATCGGCATGCTGCTGGGCGCTGCGTTGTCGACCACACCCTACTTTTTCGGCGAAGGATTCGTCTTGTTGTACGCATTGAGCGCGACGGCAAACATGATCTGCGCCGCGTCGTTAGCAACGCGTTGGCGCGCCAAGCGGCACGTCTACCCGCGCCTGAACCCATTCCGCCGTCAGACGAACCCTTCCGGTTAGCGCCACGGCCACTCACCCCCAACGGAGACGAACCACCATGACCGAACACAAGCTGGCGGCCACATTGCCGCACACCATGTTCATCAACGGCGAAAAAACCGGCAGCGCCGCGGGCCAAACCTTTCCGGTCTTCAACCCGGCCACCGCGGAAGAAATCGCGCAGATTCCCGACGCGTCGGAAGCCGATATCGATCACGCCGTCAGAACCTCGAAGGCGGCTTTCGAATCCGACGCGTGGCGCAGAATGCCGCCGGCCGTCCGCGAGGGCCTGCTGCTGAAACTCGCCGACCTCGTCGAGCGGCATAGCGACGAACTCGCCACGCTGGAAACGCTGAATCAGGGCAAGCTGATCGGCTTCTCGAAGATGCTGGAAGTGGCGGGCAGCGTCCAATGGCTGCGCTATATGGCAGGCTGGGCGACCAAGATCGAAGGCAGCACGTTCGATCTGTCGATTCCGTTCCCGCCGGGCACACGCTACAACGCCTCCACCAGACGCGTGCCGGCCGGCGTGGTGGCCGCGATCGTCCCGTGGAATTTTCCGCTGCTGATGGCGGTATGGAAAATTGCCCCGGCGCTGGCCTGCGGCTGCACCGTGGTGCTAAAACCCGCTGAAGAAACGCCGCTGACGGCCATCCGTCTCGCCGAACTCGCGCACGAAGCGGGCTTCCCTGCCGGCGTGTTCAACGTGGTGACCGGCCGCGGCGAAACAGCGGGCGCGGCGCTCGTGCGGCATCCGCTGGTGAACAAGGTTACATTCACCGGATCGACCGAGGTCGGGCGCATCATCGGCCGTCAATGCGCGGACGATCTGAAGCGCGCGTCGCTCGAACTGGGCGGCAAGAGCCCGGTGATCGTGCTCGACGACTGCGATCCGCGCAAGGCGATCGAAGGCGCGGCCGGCGCGATCTTTTTCAATCATGGCCAGGTTTGCACGGCGGGCTCGCGCCTGTATGTCGCGCGCTCCATTTACGACGAAGTCGTGCAAGGCATTGCCGCCGTCGCCGACAGCATCACGCTCGGCTCCGGTTTCGACGCGGCGACGCAAATGGGCCCGATGGTCTCCGCGCGGCATCGCGACAAAGTGGCCGGCATGATCGCGCAGGGCAAGGACGAAGGCGGTGAGATCCTGTCGCGTGATGCACGCGTGGAGTGCGAGGGCTACTTCGTGCGTCCAACCGTGATCGCCAATCGCGCCTGCAAGCCGCTTTCCGTCGTCAGGGAAGAGGTGTTCGGCCCGGTGCTGGTCGCGATGCCCTATGACGACCTGGATGAAGTGCTGGCCCAGGCGAACGCCTCCGAGTACGGTCTCGGCGCGAGCGTCTGGACCAATCAGCTCGACAAAGCCCTGCGGCTCGTGGACGGCATCGAGGCCGGAACGGTGTGGGTCAACACACACAACATGGTCGATCCGGCCATGCCGTTCGGCGGCTTCAAGGCGTCGGGCATCGGCCGCGAACACGGCAAGTCGATCATCGATTCCTATACGGAGAGCAAGTCGGTCTGTATTGCGTATTGACGCTGCAACGCCTGCGCGGTGCATCATGGGTGCCGCGCCGCGCGGGCAAACCAGTAAAATGCCGGGACATCGCGCCGCCGCGCCTTACCTCCGGTCGAACATCTTGAAACGCAAAATGCCCGCGCTGAACGCGCTAAAAGCCTTCGAAGTCGCCGGCCGCACGGGCAGCTTCACCCGCGCCGCGGAACTGCTCAACGTCACGCAAAGCGCGGTCAGCCGCCAGGTCCGGCAACTCGAGGCGCAATTGGGCGAGACGCTGCTGCAGCGTCACCATCACCATCTGGAACTGTCGGCTGCCGGCCGCGTTCTTCTGCAAGCGCTGCAGCAGTCGTTCGACCGTATCGAACTCACGGTACGCGGCCTGCAGGAAAAGACCCATCGCAATCGCCTGCGCATCAATGCGCCGCCCACGTTCACGAGCCGCTGGCTCATGCCGCGCCTCGGCCGCCTGCGTGACGCGCATCCGCAACTCGAACTGAGTCTGTCGACGCGCGTCGACGACGACCTCGCGGAATCCGGCGTGCTCGATTGCGCGATCCGTTTCGGCAATGGCGAATGGGAAGGTGTCGAAAACCGCCTGTTGATGAGCGAGCGGCATATCGCGGTCTGCTCGCCCGCCTTGCTCGCGCGCGAGGCAGGCAGCGCGGCAATCGATCTGAATCAGTTCACGCTGTTGCATGTGCTGGCGAGCGCCGATCAGCGCTACCTCACCTGGCAGCATTGGCTCAAGGCGGCAGGCATTGAAAACGTGGATACGCGCGGCGGTTATGAATTCGATCTGCTCGATCACGCGATTCGCGCGGCAATCGACGGGCTCGGCGTGACCATCGCCGATCGTCACATGATTGCGCGCGAACTGGCCGAAGGCCAGCTCGTGCAGGTGTTGAACGTGCACGTCGATGGGCATCAGTCGTACTGGTTCGTCACGCGCACGGAGCAGGAAGAACTGCCGCACGTCGCGCTGTTCCGCGACTGGCTGCAGCAGGAAATCTGGTTGAGCGGACGGGCGCTCGATGCGTCCGAATCGGCGCCTTTGAGCGACGCCGGTTAGAACGTGCGCTACCGCATCAAGCCGCAGCCATCTCCGGCGCCACAGGCCGATACGCAACTTCGCTCGCGGCGTCCTCGAGAATCATGTCGGCGCCCTTCTCCGCCACCATCATGGTCGGCGCATTGATATTGCCCGACGTGATGTTTGGAAAGATCGACGCATCGACCACGCGCAAACCGGCGATACCGTGCACCCGCAACCGCGCATCCACCACCGAGCTTCGCGGGTCGTCGCCCATCGTGCACGAACCGCACAGGTGATAGATCGAACCTGATTGCTCACGGAAGTACTGCAGAAAATCTTCGCGCGTCTTCACCTGCGGCCCCGGCGAGATTTCCTCGACCGTGATCGCCTTCAACGCCGGCGACGCCATCACCTTGCGCACCAGTTCGCAACCCTGGATCACTTCGTCGATGTCCTTCTCCGTGGTCAGCGCGTTGATGCGGATCTTCGCGGCGTCTTCGGCGCGATTCGACGCGATCTCGATCGAACCACGGCTGGTCGGCCGGCACGGATTGAACGCCAGCAGAAAGCCCGAGTACGGTTCAGGTTCGAGATTCGCCTTGTTGCTCTTCGGGATGCGGTATGACAGCGGATTGAAGTACAACTGCAGATTCGGCTGCGCTTGCCGATCGTTGCCTTTGAAGAAGCCGCCCGACTGGTTCACGCTCATCGCGAGCGGTCCCTTGCGCGTCAGCAGATATTGCAGACCGAGCTTGAGCTTGCCGAGCAGCGGGCGCATTTCGTCGTTCAGCGTCTTCATGTTCGCGCGATAGTAGAAGCTCACGCACAAATGGTCCTGCAGATTCTGGCCCACCGCAGGCAGTTCTTTCACCATCGCAATGCGATGCTTCGCCAGCAGTGCGCTGTCGCCCACCCCGGAGAGTTGCAGCAGCTTCGGCGAATCGACCGCGCCCGCCGACAGAATCACTTCGCGCGTCGCCATGAATTGCCGTGTGGTGCCATTCTGCGTGACGCTCACGCCGATTGCGCGTTGGTTGCCGTCGAATAGAACGCGGCTTGCCAGCACGTCTCGTTCGACCGTGAGGTTCTTGCGCGACAGCACCGGGTGCAGATACTCGAAGCTGCTCGACGAGCGCTGCCCGTTGCGCGTATTCACGTCGTAAATGCCGGCGCCTTCGAATTGCGCGCCATTGAAGTCGTCGCTACGCTGATAGCCGGCTTGATCGCAGCCTTTGAGGAACACGTGGCAGATTGGATGCACCGCGTCTTTCATCGGCGAGATGCGGATCGGGCCGTCGGCGCCGTGATAGTCCGTGTTGCCGAGCGGATGCGATTCGAGCTTGCGGAAGTACGGCAGCACGTCGCGAAACGCCCAGCCCGGGTTGCCGGCAGCGGCCCAGTCGTCGAAATCGTGCGGCTGGCCGCGCACGTAGATCATGGCGTTGATCGAGCCGGAACCACCCTGCACCTTGCCGCGCGGACAATAGATCGGCCGGTTGTCGAGTTCTTTTTCCGGCTCGCTGTAGTACATCCAGTTGTAGGTTTCGTTGTAGTACGTCTTGGTGAAACCCACCGGAATCTTGAACCAGAACGAGCTATCCTTGCCGCCCGCCTCGAGCAGCAGCACCGAATATTGACCCGACGCCGACAGACGATTGGCGAGAATGCAGCCCGCCGAACCCGCGCCGACGATAATGTAATCGTAGTTCATGCTCTATATCGCCAGACGGCGCTCAATCCATTGAAACGTAGTAGTGAAACCCGTCAGATGCAAGGCGCACTCAACCCTTGGCCGGCGCGAGATCCTTCACATCGGCCGGTTGCGCTGCCATTTGCAGATGCAAACGCTCGCCGGTGTACGGCGTGTGCTGCCTGACGACTTCCATGTTCAGCTCGACGCCGAGGCCCGGTTCCTGCGACGGAATGATGTAGCCGTCTTCCCATTGAATCGGCTTCTTCAGCACGGCCGCATGAAAACCGTCCCACGTACCGATACTTTCCTGAATCAGGAAGTTCGGCGTGCACGTCGCGAGCTGAATGCTGGCCGCCGCGCCGATCGGCCCGTTGTACAGATGCGGCGCGATCTGCGCGTAGTACACCTCGGCCAGCGTCGCGACTTTCTTCGCTTCGAGCAAGCCGCCAACACGCGCCACGTTCAATTGCAGAATCGACGCGGCGCCGGCTTCCAGCAGCTTGAAGAATTCGTACTTGGTGGTGAGGCGTTCACCCGCGGCAATCGGAATGCTAGTGTGCCGCGCGACCTGCGCCATCGCGCCTTCCTGCCCCGGCGGCACCGGCTCTTCGAACCATAGCGGGTCGTACTTTTCGAGGCGTTTCGCAAGCCGGATCGCCGACGACGGCACCATCTGCCCATGCGTACCGAACAGCAGATCCGCCTTGCTTCCGACTGCTTCGCGCACGCGCTGGCAGAAGGTTTCGCAACGGTCCAGCACTTCCATCGACAGTTGATGGCCTGAGTACGCCGTATACGGTCCGGCCGGATCGAATTTCACCGCCGTGAAGCCGCGCTTGACGTTTTCAAACGCGCATTCGGCCGCCAGATCGGGATCGTCGTAGTCGTATTCGCCGCGGCTGTTCTTCGGATACAGATACGTGTACGACCGCAGGCGCTGATTCACCATGCCGCCCAGCAACTCATACACCGGCTTGTTAGCCGCCTTGCCGATAATGTCCCAGCACGCCATTTCGAGGCCGCTCACCACGCCCATCATGGTCAGATCGGGGCGTTGCGTAAAACCGCTCGAATACGCTTCGCGCCAGAGCCGCTCGATATGATGCGGGTCCTTGTCGAGCAGATAGCGGCCGAATACGTCGTCGATGATGTGGGTCATCGCTTTCGGATGGAAGGTCGCCGAATAGATTTCGCCGACACCTTCAATTCCGCAATCGGTCTTGAGCTTGACGAAGATCCAGTACATGCCGCCCACATGCGGCGGCGGTACGGCGACGATATGCGTTTCGAGCGAGACGACTTTCATTTACGCAACCTCTTTTCTATTGAGCATGCTTCTCAGCGCGAGCCCGGCAAAGCCGCCGAGCGCCGCCATGGCGGCTACGTAGCCGAAGTAGAGCTGGTAGCCGAAGACGCCGGGGAACGTCTGCGTCAGATAGCCGTTGATGAGCGGCAGGAACACGTCCGGCGAATAGCCGAGCACGGAGATCAGGCCGATCGCGAGACCCATTGTGGCAACCGGAATGTTGCAGCGGTCCAGCAGCGACCAGTACAGGCCGCGAATCGCGTAAGTCAGAATGCCGATGAACAGCACGAGAAACACCAGCAGCACGTGGCTCGAAATACGCGGCGCCGCCATCAGACCCAGCAGCGACAGCGCGGCCAGAAAGAGCGCGATCACGAGCACCGACACCTTTGAATAGCGATCGCCGAGAAAGCCGCCGCCGATGCCGCCGATCGGCCGCATCCACAGCTTGAGCGTGGTGATCGTGCCGGCCATCACGACTGTGAGGCCGATTTCGCCTTCATGCAGATACGCGGAGAAACTGTAGGTCGCCCAGAACACCTGGTAACCGCAGAACACGATCGCCGCGACGAGCCACAGTTCGGGAATCTTCGCGAGCGTCTTCAGATCGACCAGAACGTTGTTGCGTTGACGCGCGGCGCGATTGGCGGCGGCATCTGCTTTGCCCTGCGAATCCTTGACGAGTGCGAGCACGACGCCGAGCGCAATGCAAAGAAACGCGTACATGTACACCACCAGCTTGAATCCGGCCGCGACCGGTTCGCCCCTGGTCTGCGTGATCCATGCGAACAGCGTGATCGCAATGGTCGCGAGCATCGCCTCGATCAGGCCGCGCCCGCCGTCGAGCAAGCCGAAGAAACGGCCCTGTTCATGCGTGCCGGCGATCATCGTCACGCGCTTGATGACCGCGGCCCAGAACGTC
Organism: Paraburkholderia sp. BL25I1N1; assembly: GCF_003002025.1. Classification (GTDB taxonomy): domain Bacteria; phylum Pseudomonadota; class Gammaproteobacteria; order Burkholderiales; family Burkholderiaceae; genus Paraburkholderia. Next base: position 189,720 of record NZ_PVZB01000007.1, on the reverse strand, counting down.
AAACCGGTCGATAAGCCCCAGCCGCCGAAGATCATCATCAGCATCGGGAACGACGGCGCGGTCGAATACCACAGCCCGAGCACGCCGGTGGCGATCAGCGAAAAACAGATCAGCAAGCGCGGCGCGATACGGTCTGCGAGCCAGCCGCTCGGCAGATAACTCAACAGAAAGATCGTGCCCAGCGACGAATACAGATAGCCGAGCTGGCTATCGGTGATGTGGAACACTTCGAGCATCGTCGGCTGATACACCTGCCGCAGATACAGAATCGGATAGATCGCGCCGGCTGCGATCACCAGCAGGATGAGCTGGACATAACGCTGCGTCTTGCTGTTTCGCAGCGCGGCCTCTTCGTCGCTTAAAGCGAGCGAAGCATCGGTTCGAACGGGTTGGGATGACACGTGAGCGCTCCTCAGAGACACAGCGCCGGCCCATCGGGCCGCCCGGTCTCCAATATGTTTTGTTTTGGACTGGCAGCAGAATCGCTGCGCTTTTCAGGTTGCAAGGCAGACACGCGCCGAAGCTTCAACGTGCGGCGCGCGCCGGTTCAGCGTCAGTACTTCATGACCACGAGCCGGGTCTGGGTGAATTCGAGCATGCCGTGCTTGCCGTCGTCGCCGCCGAGGCCCGAACGTTTCCAGCCGGCGTGGAAGCCCTGATACGGATCGGCCGGCGTACGGTTCACGTACAGTTCACCGGCTTCGATGCCGTTGGCGATCCTCATCGCGCTGCGATAGTTCTCCGTATACAACACCGACGAGAGACCGAATTGATGATCGTTGGCCATCTCCAGCGCTTCGTCGAGCGTGCGATATTTGACGACCGGCATGATCGGACCGAAGGTCTCTTCCTGGATGATTTCCATGTCCTGACGGCAGTTCGTTAGCAACGTGGCCGGATAAAAGAAGCCTTTGCCTTGACCTGGTATGGGCAGCTTGCCGCCGGTTTCGAGCGTGGCGCCCGCTGCGACCGCGCGTTCCACCATCGCGTGAATCGACTGGCGCGACGCCTCGTTGACGAGCGGACCCATCAGCGACGGCTGTTCGCTGCGATCGCCGCTTTCCACCGCGCTCATGTGCTTTTTAAGCAGCGCGACGAAGCGGTCATGCACGCTTTCCTGCACGTAGACGCGTTCGATCGCCGTGCACAACTGGCCGCAATGCGTGGTCTTGGACGCGACCAGATCGCGCGCGGCTTTCTCGAGATCGGCGTCGGCCTCGATGATCGCGGGCGTCTTGCCGCCCAGTTCGAGCGACGGCTTGGCGATGTTCGCCTTGCAATAGTCGAGCACCTTGCGGCCCGCGCCGACGCTGCCCGTCAGCGTGATCATGCCGACCTTGGGATGCGTGCAAAGCGCCTCGGCGGTGGCGTGGTTCATCGCGAGAATGTTGACGACGCCCGCCGGCAAGCCGGCCTTCTCCACCGCCCTGGCGATTTCGAATGCGGATGTCGGCGTGTTGTTGCTCGGGCGCACGACGACCGTGTTGCCGGCGATCAACGCCGGCGCCACTTTGCGCATGAACGTATAGACCGGATAGTTGAACGGGATCAGACACGCGACCACACCGATCGGCTCGCGATGCAGCACGAGGTTTTCGTCGGGCGTATCGCTTGGAATCACTTCGCCTTCGATGCGGCGCGCCCATTCCGCGTGGTAGCGGGTGATCTGGCCGGCGTAGATCGCTTCATTGGTGGCGTCGGCCACGCTCTTGCCCGACTCCAGCGCGAGCGCCGCGCCGATGGCGGGCGCGCATTCGGTCAGCGCGTCGGCGAGTTTGTGCAGATAGACCGCGCGCTCGGCCGACGGCAGCTTGCGCCAGCCCTTTTGCGCAACCGCGGCGGCATCGACCGCGGCGATGACTTCGGCCTGGGTGGCGCCGGCGACATGGGCGATCACGGCCTCGGTGGCCGGATTGCAAACGGCGATGAGCTCGCGGCTAGCGGTGTCGGTCGCGGGTTCGATGAACTGGCCGTTAGCAAAATTCCGATCGAGTCGCATGGTCGTCTCCTGAAAAGCATGGTGCGAAAAACGCATTGCCCTCGGCTATGGCCTTCATGCCAAAGGTGCATGAACGGAATTTTTCTCTGGGTCACCGCCCCGCCACAAGCGAATAATTCGCGGGACAAACATTCGAAAAAATCACGTTTATCCAGGGATGTGCCTCATTCGCGATTCCCATCCCGAATAGCAGAATCCGGGCTTTGCCAAAAAGCAGCGGTCGTCGAACGCCTTCGGGTTCGTCCGGGGAATTCGGTCCGCTCACTACCAAGGTATGGAGCTCATGATGAAAAAGAACCGCATTGCGACCGCCGCGTTCGCCGCACTCGCCTCGCTGGCGGCGTCGCCGGCCTTCGCTCAAAGCAGCGTCACGCTGTACGGCGTGCTCGACGAAGGCATCAACTACACCAACAACGCGGGGCACGGCGCGGTGTGGGAAATGGCGAGCGGCTATGCGCAGGGCAGCCGCTGGGGCATGAAGGGTTCGGAGGATCTGGGCGGCGGCCTGAAGGCCGTGTTTCAACTCGAAAACGGTTTCGACGTGAGTTCCGGACGGCTCGCCCAGGGCGGCCGCATGTTCGGGCGTCAGGCGTATGTGGGTCTGAGCGATGGTCGCTTCGGCACGGTCACGCTCGGGCGGCAGTACGATTCCGTGGTCGATTACCTTGCGCAGACCACGGCCAACGGCAACTGGGCCGGCTACCTGTTCGCGCATCCGTACGACAACGACAACACCGACAACTCGTTCCGCCTCGGCAACAGCGTGAAATACGCGAGCCCGGAGATGGCGGGCTTCCAGTTCGGCGGCGCTTACGCCTTCAGTAACGACACCCACTTCGCGAACAACCGCGCGTATAGCTTCGGCGGTCAGTATGCGAACGGCGGCCTGCTGGTCGCGGCGGCCTATATGCAGGCGGACAATCCCGGCGTGGGCTCGACCGGCGCGATCACCGCAAACGACGCGAGCTTTATCGCTGGACGCATGGGGGTGTTCGGCGGCGGCATCAACTACACGTTCGGCTCGGCGACGGCCGGTTTTGCCTACACCAACTCGAACTACAAGAACCCGACGGGCAACGGCTATATCGGCATTCCGCTGGCCGCGCCGGGCGTCACGTTGAATACGCTGAAGTATCAGAACTTCGAAGTGAACGGCAAATACCAGTTCACGCCGGCGTTCTTCGTCGGCGCGCAGTACGTGTACACGATGGAAAACTACGATGCGTCGTCAGGCAGCGTGAAGCCGAAGATTCACTCGGTCGGCCTGATGGCGGATTACAACCTGTCGAAGCGCACCGACGTGTATGTGCAGGGCGAGTATCAAAAGGTCGCGGGCGATTCGACTCACTCGATTCTCGACAACGCGTTCATTCCCGGTGTGCAGGCACCGTCGTCGACGGGCACGCAGGTCGCCGTTCGGCTGGCGCTGCGGCATAAGTTTTAAGCGACGGTTTTTCAGTCCTCCACCGCCGCCTTCAACTTGGACAACGCGTGATCCCACTGCCGCGAGATCGCGTCGAGCGCGCGGCGCGCTGCGTCGAGTTGGGTGGGCTCGAATTCCCACAAGCGTTCACGGCCCACCTTCACATCGCGCACGAGCCCCGCGTTGGCGAGCACCTGCAAATGCTGCGTGACGGACTGCCGCGTGATGTCCGTTCCCGCAGTGAGTTGCGCGATCGACATCGCGCTGCCCGCGCACAATACCGCGACCAGACGCAGACGTGTCTCGTCGCCGAGCGCCGCGAAAATGGCCGCGGAACTGCGCAGCGCCGCCGCCTTCAGAGCCGCTCCGCCAGACGCCTTCTTAACTCTTGGCGACATGCTGTTCGATGTTGGTCATCTGCTCTTCCCAACCGCCGCTATTCATACGGAACGCTTCTTCGCGGCGGCCGGGGGGAAGTTGATCGAAGCCTGACTCGACCACGCGCAACAGGGTGCCCGACTCGACCTCGGTCAGCTCGAACACCACCAGCGTAGTCGGCTCCGGTGAATAGTCCACCTCGATATCGACCGCGGCCGGATGCCAGCGCCAGGACAGGTGATGCTCCGGCTCGACGCGTTCAACATGCACGTCCATGACCAGATACTCGTAGCCCGGATAGGTAATGTTGCCCTGCACGGACTGGCCGGCCACGAACTCTTTGCCGGTGAGATTCACGCCGAACCAGTTACCGAATTCCTCGGCGTTGGACAATGCACGCCAGACCCGCGAGCGCGGCGCCTTCAGCAGAATCTGTTTTTCGATGCGATCGGTGGATGTGTTCATATGCAGCCTCCTGTCGACCATGCAACGTAGTTGCGAGCTGCATATTAGAAGCCGCGCGGCCAACATGCAAGTATTTGACTGCATTTTTGCATGCTGGTTTTTCGTAGGTTCATACGCCCACCGCGCCTTTATTTTTCTTCCTGTTCCCCGCTCTTGAACAGCCGCGCGCTCGACAGAATGGCCAGCGCGATCGCCACGCTGAGAATCGCCGTGGCCTCGCGCCCGAGCCCCGCCGCCACGCCGACGCCCGCGCTGAGCCACAAGCTTGCCGCCGTCGTCAGACCGCGCACCTCGCGCTCGGCGCTGAGCTTGATGATGGCGCCCGCGCCCAGAAAGCCGACCCCGGACACGAGTCCCTGCAAGACCCGGCTCATGTTGTCCTGCGAAAAACCGGCCTGCAGCGGCACGACCACGAACAAGGCCGCGCCGACCGACACCATCATGTGCGTGCGCATGCCGGCGTCGCGCCGTGACATCTCACGCTCGAAACCCAGTATGCCGCCGAGTATCAAGGCCAGCCCGAGGCGCATCAGGACCTGAGTGACGTCGGCCGCGCTGCCGAGATCGGAGAACTCTGCCCGGGCGGCTGCCCACACCGCGTGCCACCAGTTATACATTACATTTGCCCGACGTTTTGGAAAACGCCAAGCATACGACAATAACGCGGCACTGCGTGGCTCATCCCGCCTGCGTTTTCTTCACGAACGCACTCACCACTGATTTTTGTTGGCCCCGACGCACGATCCGCACCGCCGCGTCAGCGTGGCAGTCGGATCGCGCGCGTTGCTGCATTACTGCATCACTCCGTTGCGTGCGCGTGCATCACACCGGTGTGCATCGACCACGCCATCCACGGACGGCGCAGCGCGACGATTGCGACGAACGCGCAGGCCGCGAGCGCGCCGAACGTCGCGAAGCCCATCTGATAGCTGCCCGTGCTTTCCTTCGCGATACCCATCACGACAGGCAGATAGAATCCGCCGATGCCGCCCGCGGCGCCGACAATGCCCGACATCAGACCCGTGCGGCCAGCCCAGCGATGCGGCACCAGTTGGAAGGTCGCGCCGTTGCCCAGACCGAAGGCCACATACAGGCACAGCAGCAACGCGATACCGCCGGCCATGGTCGGCATCACCGCGGCGAACACGAAGTCGCACAACGAGATGATCGCGAGCAGGACGGTCAGCGCGCGCACGCCGGACACCTTGTCGGCGATCAGACCGCCGAGCGGACGCACCATCGCGCCAGTCGCGGCGAGCAGCGCCATGAAGAGGCCGGCGTCGATCTTCGAGAGCTGATAGAGGTTGGTCAGCAGCAGCGTGACATACGAGGACATGCCGACGAATCCGCCGAACGTAATGCTGTACACCAGCATGATGGCCCACGTGTCACGCTCGGCCAGCACTGCGCGATAACGCTTGGGCAGCACCGCAATCGCCAGCAGAGCGCCGATCACCGGCAACAGCAGCACACCTGTTTTGCCCGAGCCGAACATGCCCGCTTCGACCAGCAGCACCAGCACGATCAAGCCGATCAGCGTCACCGCGAAGCTGCCGAATGCGCGTAGCGCGCTGCCCGTTTTCACGCCGGAGTCGTTAGCCCAGAAATACAGCGTGATCGCGGCGATCGCGAGCAACGGCAAAGCGCCGCCGGCGGCCATCTGCCAGCCGTAGTGCGTCGCCAGTTGCGGGAACAGAAAGCCGTCGAGCACCGCGCCGATATTACCCGCCGCGGCGAGGCCCAGCACGAGGCCCTGCACCTTCGGCGGATAGTTGCTGCCCGCCATCGGCAGCGCCACGGCGAAACTCGCACCGCCCACGCCGAGGAACACGCCGAGCACCAGCAGCACCGTGTACGACGGCACGGACGGCATCAACGGCAACACGATGGTCGGCACCGCCGACAACAGCACGCCCATCAGCGCGATGCGCTTGCCATGCGCGGATTGATACAGGTTACCGAGCGTCACGCGCAGGATCGCGGCCGACAGCACCGGCACCGCGACCAGCAAACCCTGTTGCGCGGGCGTCATCGCGATGCTCTTGCTGATGAACGGTGCGAGCGGTCCATACAGGACCCACACGGTAAAGCCCGTGTCGAAATAGAGGAAACACGCCACCAGCGCGCGCCAGTCCCCACTCTTTAGGGAGCTCATCACGTTTTTCATCAGATATCCTCACAAAACTGATTTTTCGACTATCCAGCAGATCGCGCTATGCGCCAGGCACCGGAATGATCACCATGTTGATAACCGGCATAAACATGCAACCTCCATGCCATGCGGTTCCTTGTTTTGAAGCTGTACTGCGTACTCTTTGAAACCTTGAAACACGAGCGCGCTCGTTGCGCTGAAAACCGCATGACTATCAATAAACGTCGCGTGCGTAGCGCTTTTCCTGCGCCAGGCGGTTCACGTATTCGAGAGCTTTTTCATCGCTCATGCCGCCGTGACGGGCTACCACTTCCTTGAGCGCCGCGTCGACATCTTTCGCCATCCGGTTGGCGTCGCCGCATACGTAGAAATGCGCACCGTCTTCGAGCCACGACCACAATTGCGCACCCTGTTCGCGCATGCGGTCCTGCACATAGACCTTGTCCGCCTGGTCGCGCGAGAACGCGACGTCGAGCCGGGTCAGCACACCGGTATCGCGCATCGATTCGAGTTCGTCGCGATAGTAGAAATCGGAGGCCGCGTGCTGCTCGCCGAAGAAGAGCCAGTTGCGTCCCGTATCGCCGCGCGCACGCCGCTCGTGCAGAAAGCCGCGAAACGGTGCAACGCCGGTGCCGGGACCGACCATGATCATCGGCGTATCGGAACCATGAGGAGGACGAAAGTGCGCGGACTTCTGCACGAACACAGGCACGTTCACATCGCCCGCGCGGTCGGCGAGAAACGTCGACGACACGCCTTTGCGATGACGGCGGCCATTGCTGTAGCGCACCGCGGCAACCGTCAGATGAACTTCGCCCACATGGGCTTTCGGGCTCGACGCAATCGAATAGAGACGCGGCTGCAAACGCTTGAGCATGCCGGTCAATTCGGCGGCCGTGAGGCTCAGCGGAAATTCGTGCAGCACGTCGGCGATCTGCTGGCCCCACAACCACTGCTTGAGGTCGGCCTTGCGCTCGGGCGACAGCAGATCGCGCAGCGTGCCGTTGTTGCTGCGCGCGGCGACGAACGCGAGCAGATCGGGGCTCGGCCGCGCGATCTCGTAGTGCTTGCCGAGCGCATCGGCAAGACGCATTTCGCCCAGGCCCGCTACATTCACCGCAGCGTCCGCGCTCACGCCGCTTAGCGCGATCAATTCGTCGACCAGTTCCGGGCAGTTGCTCGGCCAGACGCCGAGCGCATCGCCTGCTTCGTATTCAAGTCCCGAGTCGCCGGTGCGCAGCGAAAAGTAGCGCGTGTCTTTCGCCGCGCCCTGCTTGTTCAGGCGCAGATTGCTGACGAGCCGCGATGCGGCCGGCCGCGTTTTGGTCGCCACCGTGCCCGGCACCACCGCGTTGATCATGCCGCCCGGCGGCACGGCATACAGTGCGGCATCCTCTTCCTTGATACGCACGATGATGCGTTCGAGCCACGCGTCCGCGTTTTCCTGATACTCGCTATCGCAATCGACGCGCTCCATCAGGCGCAGCGCGCCTTGTTCGGCGAGCCGCTCATCGAGACGCCGGCCGTGGCCGCAGAACTGGTCGTAGTTGCGATCGCCGAGCGCGAGCACCGCGAAGCGCACCCCGTCGAGGCGCGGCGCGCCCTCGCCGTTCAATTGCGTCCACAAGCTTTGTGCGTTGTCGGGTGGATCGCCGTCGCCGAAGGTGCTCGTCATCAGCAGCACGTATTGAGCTTTGGCGAGCGTCGAGGCCTGATAGTCCGCCATGCACGACGTACGGATTTCGAAGCCCGATTCCATTAACCGCGTTGCGTAGGCTTCGGTCAGCGACTCGGTGTTGCCGGTTTGCGAGGCCCACAGCAGCGTGACTTTCGGCCGTGCGCGCACGATGCGCACGCCGGACGACGCGTGCAATGTTTCTGCATTCGCCGCGGCGTGCGGCGTTGTCAACGCATCGTCCAGAACGGTCGCACTGCGGCTATAAAGACCGGCCAGCAGACCGTCGACGTAAAGACGGCTCGCCGTATCGAGCGGCGCGCTACCCGGCAGAACCGGCACGCGGTCGATACCTTGCGCTTCCGCCGAGCGCAGTCCATTCACGAAGCCGGCGAGATACGTGCGCTCCTGATCGGTGAACGAAGGCGCGGGAGTCGGCGGCAACTGCAACAGGCTGGTGAGTGCTTCGATACGGGGCATATCCAGGTCCTCGGCGCTAGCCGATACGGTGTCGGCCGGCGCGGCGCTCGCAGCGACTGCAACGGATGCATCCGCCAGCGATACATCGTCGTCATTCAGGAACGGCTCGACGCGCTCGACCGCCACCGGGCTCAGCGCCACAGCGCAGAACTTGAGTTCGGGCTGCTGCGAGACCGGGTCGATGGCGTCGCTCGTCACGGCGTTGATGCACAGGTCGTCGCCGAATACGTCGTTCCAGTGCATCGGCGCAAAGCACTGTCCCGCGCTCACGCGCTCGGTCACGACAGCCGGCAACACCGCGCGACCGCGGCGCGAACGAATCTCCACCGGGTCTTTGGCCTTGATGCCGAGCGTGGCGGCATCTTCGGGATGAATCTCGACAAACGGGCCCGGGTTCAGCCTGTTGAGCATCGCGACCTTGCCGGTCTTGGTCATGGTGTGCCATTGATGCTGCAAGCGGCCTGTGTTCAACACGATCGGAAACTCACGGTCCGGCAGTTCAGCGGGCGCCGCGTAGGCGCGCGCGAAGAACATCGCCTTGCCGCTCGCCGTCGGAAACACGAGCCGCGGGCGGCTGCCGTCGGGCCGTTCCTCAAGCGGTTGACTCACGCCGTCGTTGAGGTAGCGAACCGGGTTGCGGTCGGCGGAATCATCCGATGCAAGCGGCCATTGCAACGGCGTTTCCTTCAGGCGGCGATAGCTCGCGCCGCGCAGGTCGTACCCGGTTTTCGGATTCGACGCGCGGGTGATTTCCGCGAAGACTTCTTCGGCGCTCGCGTACGTGAAGGCATCGGCGAAACCCATTTCACACGCAACGCGCGCGATGATCTGCCAGTCCGGCAGCGCCGCGCCCGGCGGCTCGATGCCCTTTTGCATCAGCGTGAGATTGCGCTCGGAGTTGATCATCACGCCTTCGGCTTCGGCCCACAGCGCGCCTGGCAACAGCACGTCGGCGTAACGGTTGGTCTCGGTATCGAGGAACGCGTCCTGCGCGATCACGAGTTGCGCCGCACTCAATCCGTCGATCACGTTCTGACGATTCGCCACGCTCGCCACCGGATTCGTGCAGATGATCCAGCAAGCCTTGATCTCGCCCGCCGCCATGCGCGCGAACATATCGATCGTGCCGTTGCCGACCTGCGGCTTGAGCGTGCCCTTCGGAATGCGCCACAGGTCTTCGATAAACGCGCGGTCTTCTTCGACCAGCACCGAGCGCTGACCCGGCAGGCCCGGCCCCATGTAACCCATCTCGCGGCCGCCCATCGCATTGGGCTGGCCCGTCAGCGAAAACGGGCCGCTGCCGCGCCGGCAAATCTTGCCTGTCGCCAGATGCAGGTTGCAGATCGCGTTGGTGTGCCAGGTGCCGTGCGTGCTCTGATTCAGGCCCATGGTCCAGCAACTGATCCACTCTTTGGCCGTGCCGATCATCCGCGCGGCCTCGCGGATATCCTCGACGGCGAGGCCGGTGATTTGCGCGACATTCTCCGGCGTGTAATCGGAGAGAAACGCGGGCATTGCGTCCCAGCCTTCGGTAGCCTCGGCGATAAATACGGCATCCGTCTGGCCGTTTTCGTGCAGCAGATGCAGCAGCCCGTTGAGCAACGCGAGATCAGTGCCCGGCTTGATCTGCATGAACAGATCGGCTTTCTCCGCCGTGGTGTTGCGGCGCGGATCGACGACAATCAGTTTGGCGCCCGCCTTCACGCGATCCATCATGCGCAGGAACAGAATCGGGTGACAGTCGGCCATATTCGCGCCGATCACGAAGAACAGGTCAGCGTGATCGATGTCTTCGTACGATCCGGGCGGGCCGTCCGCGCCGAGCGACAGTTTGTAGCCGCTGCCCGCGCTCGCCATGCACAGGCGTGAATTCGATTCGATGTTGTTGGTGCCGACAAAGCCCTTGGCGAGCTTGTTGACGAGGTACTGCGCCTCGATCGACATCTGCCCGGAGACGTAGAACGACAGCGCGTCCGGCCCATGTTCATCGAGCAGGCCGCGCAAACGCGCTGCCGTGGTGCTGATCGCCTGTGCCATCGGCAACGGCGCCGGGTCCTGGCCACGCGCGTGACGCACGAACGCGCCTTCGAGACGCCCCGACTTGCGCAATGCCACATGCGCCGATTGCCCCTTCGTGCACAACCGTCCGAAGTTGGCCGGATGCTCCTTGTCGCCGGAGATTTTTACGACCTGGCCGTCCTCGACGTGCAGCACCATCCCGCAGCCAACGCCACAGTAGGGGCACACGGTTTTTACGTTTGTAGAGGACATGAGCGGGCGACGTCGTTAAAAAAGAATTCAGCGATTCAAACCGCGACCCACACCTGGCCGTTTTCCACGCGCGCGGCAAACGCGCCGACGGAATGCGCCGGTGTTTCGAGGCACTCGCCGGTGCGCAGATCGAAGTGATGCTTGTAGATCGGCGAGGCCACGACGATGCGTTCGCCGAGGCTGCCGATCAGTCCGCGCGAGAGCACCGCCGCCTGCGAGCCCGGATCGAAGTTTTCGATCGCGTACACGATCGGGTCCGCGTCACCGTTGTTCACGTGAAAAACCGCGACCTGTTCGCCGTTGACGAGCGCGCAAACACCCGTGTTGGGCACGATGTCGTCGAGCGGGCAAACCGGCGTCCAGGAGCGTGGCAGGCGATCGTTGTTCATGACGGAAGTCCTCGGTGAATAGTGCGGTTCAATCAAACGGTTTCGACTACAACGGGAATTGCGGCGAGCTTCGAGCGCCGCTCGGCGGGTGTGGCCGGCCGGATCTGGCCGCGCTCCTCGACGAACGCGACATGGCTGTCCGACTCGGCGCTGTTGACGAAATGACGGAAGCGCTTGCGCGTTTCGGGATCGGTGACGGCCTTCTTCCATTCGCACTCGTAGGTGTCGACCACGTGCTGCATTTCCGACTCGAGTTCTGCGGCCACGCCGAGACGATCGTTGACGACCACGTCGATCAGATAATCGAGGCCGCCTTCGAGGCTCTCGCGCCACACGCTGGTGCGTTGCAGACGGTCGGCGGTGCGCACGTAGAACATCAGGAAACGGTCGATGTAGCGCACCAGCGTTTCCTTATCGAGGTCCGACGCGAGCAGTTCGGCGTGGCGCGGTTTCATGCCGCCGTTGCCGCACACATAGAGATTCCAGCCCTTTTCGGTCGCGATGATGCCGACGTCCTTGCCCTGCGCTTCCGCGCATTCGCGGGTGCAGCCCGACACGCCGAACTTGATCTTGTGCGGCGTGCGCAGGCCCTTGTAGCGGTTCTCGATCTCCACGGCGAGACCCACCGAATCGCCGACGCCGTAGCGGCACCACGTCGAACCGACACACGACTTCACGGTACGCAGCGACTTGCCATACGCGTGGCCGGATTCGAAACCGGCGGCGATCAGTTCTTCCCAGATGAGCGGCAGTTGCTCGACGCGCGCGCCGAACAGATCGACACGCTGACCGCCGGTGATCTTCGTATAGAGGCCGTACTTCTTCGCAACCTGGCCGACCGCGATCAAACCATCGGGGGTGACTTCGCCACCCGCCATGCGCGGCACGACCGAGTAGGTGCCATCACGCTGAATGTTGGCGAGGTAGTAGTCGTTGGTGTCCTGCAGCGATGCGTGCTCCTTCTTCAGCACGAACTCGTTCCAGCACGACGCGAGCACGCTCGCCACCACCGGCTTGCAGATATCGCAGCCGAGGCCGTGGCCGTGCTTCGCGAGCAGTTCGCCGAAGCTGCGAATGCCTTCCACACGCACGATGTGATACAACTCCTGGCGTGAATACGCGAAGTGTTCGCAGACATGGTTGTTGACCGCGAGGCCCTGCTTCTTCATCTCCGCCTTCATCACCTGGGTGACGAGCGGCACGCAGCCGCCGCACGAGGTGCCGGCGGTCGTCGCGCATTTCAAAGCGCCGATATCGGTCGCGCCGGCACAAACGGCGGCGCACAGTTCGCCCTTCGAGACGTTGTTGCACGAGCAGATTTGCGCGGAAGCCGGCAACGAATCAACGCCGAGCGCGGGTTTCGCATTGCCGTCGGCCGCCGGCAGAATGAGGAATTCAGGCGACGCGGGCAATTCGATGCGGTTCAACATCATTTGCAGCAGCGTGCCGTATTCGCCGGCGTCGCCCACCATCACGCCGCCCAGCAGATATTTGCCGCACTCGGACACCACCAGCTTCTTGTAGACCTGCTTGCGCTCGTCGCTGAACTGATACGCGCGGCTGCCCGGCGTGTTGCCGTGCGCGTCGCCGATGCTCGCCACGTCCACGCCCATCAGCTTGAGCTTGGTGCTCATGTCGGCGCCGGCGAATTCCGCCGTGTCGCCGAGCAATTGCTTCGCCACCGCGCGAGCCATGTCGTAGCCCGGCGCCACGAGGCCGAACAACTGGCCGTTCCACAGCGCGCATTCACCGATCGCATAGATGTGCGGATCGCTCGTGCGGCATGCGTTGTCGATCACGATGCCGCCACGCGGGCCGAGCGTCAGGCCGCTCGCGCGCGCCAGGTCGTCACGCGGACGAATGCCCGCGGAGAATACGATCATGTCGGTGTCGAGGTGGCTGCCGTCGGCGAATTGCATGCGGTGCGTGCCCTGCTCGCCATCGACGATCGCCGTGGTGTTCTTCTGCGTATGCACCGTCACGCCCAGTTCTTCGATCTTGCTGCGCAGCACGCGGCCGCCGCCGTCGTCCACCTGCACGGCCATCAGACGCGGCGCGAATTCGACCACGTGCGTTTGCAGGCCCATGTCGCGCAGCGCCTTGGCGCATTCGAGCCCGAGCAGTCCGCCGCCGACCACCGTGCCCGTCTTCGAACGCGCGCCGCATTCACGCATCGCTTCGAGATCGTCGATGGTTCGGTACACGAAGCAATCCGCGCGCTCGCGGCCCTGCACGGGCGGCACGAACGGATAGGAGCCGGTGGCGAAAACCAGCTTGCCATAAGGCAGCGTTTCGCCCGTCGACACCGTCACGGTGCGCGCATCGCGATCGATCGCCACGGCCTTCGCGTTCAGTTTCAGGAGCACGTTCTGGCGTTCAAAGAAACCCGGTTCGACCAGCGAGAGATCGTCCGCCGTCTTGCCCGCAAAAAACTCGGACAGGTGCACGCGATCGTAGGCCGGCCGCGATTCCTCGCACAGCACGGTGATATCGAGGCCGTGCGCGGCGTCCTGGGCGAGGCACTCGACCAGTTTGTGACCGACCATCCCGTGACCGATAACGATGATTTTCATGAGCGCGGTTTCCTCAATATGCTGGTTGCGAGCGACGCCGTATGGCAGGTGGCGAAAACGATTCTGGAAATAAAAACGGCGTCCCGCGAACCCAGTCGATGACTGAATTCGGGGGACGCCGTTGTCCTGACCTGTCCTGCAGCGAGCACTTTGTGTTGCACTCGCGCCGGATCCACGTTGATCCGATGGCAAGGCTTAATGCAAAGCCCATGCCAGTTGCACCAAATGCCCGTAAGGAGGCCGTGGCGCGGGGGTTTGCGGCGAATCGCATGCGTGTGCGGCAAAGCGGGCGCACGACGCGTTTTGATGCAGCGGGGCACATGGATGGTGCGACGCAGCACCCTGCGCGTGCGAGGTGCACGCTTGCGAACGGTGCGTGGCGTGCGCGTCGGCGGCGTTATTTGCGAGGCGTGGCAAGGCGCACAGCATGCGTGGCCGATGCATGGCGTAGTCCTTGCATAAGCAGTGGCGAGTTCATGGCGGCAACGCGGCAGCCACGACATGCAGCACATACCCATGCGGGCGAAACACAACGCTGTGTTTTCACCGTGCTGGAAGCGAAACGGCAGAGCAGCACACAAGCAGTAAACGGACAACGGCGTCCCCTCGTGAGCATCACGAGCGGACGCCGTTTTTTATTGGGCGCCGGCGCGACAGCGATCGCCGGCCGACACAGAAGCGAAGGACACCGTGATGGATACCGCGATGAACACGAACACCGGCAAGGTCACCTTATTGAGTGCCGGCCCCGGCGATCTCGATCTGCTTACGCTCAAGGCCGCGAAAGCGCTAGCCGCCGCCGACGTCGTGCTGCTCGACGACCTCGCGAATCCCGAGATCGTGACGCTGGCGCCGCAAGCGCGCGTGATTCGCGTCGGCAAACGCGGTGGCTGCCGCTCGACGCCGCAAGCGTTTATCGAACGGTTGATGCGACGCTATGCGCTCAAGGGCTTGCACGTGGTGCGGGTGAAAGGCGGCGAAGCGCTGCTGTTCGGACGCGCCGGCGAAGAACTCGCGGTCTTGCGCGGCGCCGGCATTCCGGTGGAGATCGTCAACGGCATCTCGTCGGGGTTCGCGGCCGCCGCGGGGCTCGGCATTTCGCTCACGCATCGCCGCCATTGCCACGGCGTCAGTTTCGTGACCGCACATACCGAAGATCACGGCGAGCCGGACTGGGCCGCGTTGGCCGCGACACGCACCACGCTGGCGATCTATATGGGGATGCGGCGCATCGACAGTATCGCGGCCGCGTTGCTCGCGAGTTTGCCGGCCGATACACCCGCTGCCGTGGTGCAATGGGCCGGTGGCAGTAACGAACGGCGTCTGATGAGCCGCCTCGACCGGCTCGCTGCGGATGCGACGAACGCGGGCTTCGGCAGCCCGGCGGTGATTCTGGTGGGCAGCGCGATCGGAGAGAGCGTCGAGCGCGAGCGGGCTGGAGATAACGCACGGCGCGGCGAGGCGGACGCGATGCAAAGCGACATGCCGACCGCGCGCGAGGCAATCGCGCAGGCCGCGTGAGCGGTCCACACGCCTCTCGACCGCTCAAATCCGCCCACTACATTTAAACGCGGGTTCGACACCTCGGCCGGGATTCGGGTCGATCGCGCAGAGATTACCGAAATAGCTGCCGTCGGGAAAAATGATCGGTACGGAGATATAACTGCCCAGCTTGTAGATTTGCGCCGTGACGCAGGCCGCGGCGGCAAAGCCGATGCTCTGTTCTTGCGGATCATGGGCGGGGTGGAAGGCATCGCGTGGAGATGCTGGACGGTCTCGATATTGCGCGCGATGCAGGCGTTTGCAGCGTTGCCGGGCGGTAATTTATTCGTGAGAAGCGGTGCTGCCTATCCTTGCCGATTCGGCCCGAAAATCACTTGATGGAGCGTCGATTCTGTCGGGACTTCAAATTGCTCATCTAACAGGATCACAACCTGAGGGAAATCAGATGGCCCATCACCCAGCCGCACGCCTTCTGATCGCCGACGACGACGCGAATCTGCTGGCCGCTTACGTACACTACTTCAGCGCGCATGGCTTCGAGATCCGAACGGCGCGCAACGGCCTCGATGCGCTGGCTCAATACTGCGCATGGCATCCGCAGGCCGCGCTGCTGGACGTCGAGATGCCGCGTCTGGACGGACGCGCGGTGGCGCGGCGAATCCGCTACGTGGGCGATATTCCGGCACCGACGCTGGTCGCGGTCACCGGGCTCGAACGTGCCGAGGAAGTGAGCGAATCGCTGCGCTCGGGCTTCGATCATCATTTCGTCAAGCCAGTGCCGATGCCGGTTATTCTCGCGGCGTTGACCGTGCGTGTCCGGCATTAGCTCTTAATCGCCGAAGCCCAATTCCGCTTCCACTGCCTGCCCGACTCGCAGCCACGTTCCGGCGCCACTCGCGACAAGCGCATTGTTGCCGAACGTGATCGCCCCGTTTCGCTGCGGATTCGCGCGATAGACGCTCATCGTGTCGGTCGGCTCGTTCGGCCAGTCCGGATCGGGTGCGCCTTTCGCCTGGTCGATGGTCGGCATCGGACAGCGCGTGCACGGCTTGACCAGCTGCAGTTGCGCGCCCCCGCCTGCTTCGCCAGCCACGCTCAGCGTCTCCACATAGTCTTCCTCATACGCGTCGAGCCCGCTCAGCACCACGTTGGGACGGAAGCGGTCGATCGGAATCGACGGCGCGCCCTTGCCGTTCAGACGCGTGTTCAGATCGTCGAGCGACGCCTGGCCGATCACCAGCAGCGGAAAACCATCCGCGAAATGGGTGGTGGCGCCGCCCACGCTCTCCGTGAAGTCCGGATCGACAATGCGTTCGCGCTCGGGATTAAAGCGCAAGAGCCGCGCGGGCACGCCGAGAAATGTCGAGAACCACGCGGCGCATGCGTCGCCGGTGTCGAGTCCATAGGCCGCGTCGCGCCAGACCCTGGTCTGCACCGCGGGCGGCGCCTCCAGCCGCGCGCTTTCCAGCGGCGTGCGCAACTCGCTCATGCCGGGCGCGCGGATCACGAGATCCTCGGCGCCGAGTTCGACACGGATCAGCGCCATGCGCGGATACGCGCGCTGCGTGAGCATGGCGCCGGCCGGGTCGGTGACCATCCAGCAGCGGTCGTATTCGAGGCCGGTGGCGAGCAGCCGCGCCTCATTGAGGGCAATGCCCGCGCAGGATTTGATCGGATAGACGAATAGTTCGCTGATGGTCGGCATGGCGTGGGGGCGCACGTGGGGAGCGTGCGAATTCTTGTGTGCGATGCCTGATTGTAAAGCCCGCCGCTCGCTTCGTTCCAGCCGGAATAGCGGCCAAACGAACCGCCGAATACCGAAGCGCGCGATGCCGCCGTTTCTTCCGGCGGCGCTTGGACGTAAAATCCCCAAGCAAAGCGCTTGGGCAAGGACCAGGCCGGCGCTGCGGCATTCGCGCACAATGCGGATACTGGAAGGCTGCGTGCAACCCGCGCCGTCACCGAATATCAACGCGGCCGCCGCGCGCGTGCACGGTGCAATTCCCGCGCGCGGCGGTTAGCCATCGAGGCCGAAGCCATCCGTGCAAAGCGCGAGTGGCGGCGTGGCCGAGCCGATCCTTACCCTACACGAACCAGGAAATTCACTATGCTGAGCAAACCCATGTTGACCGTCGCCGAAACGACCCGCATTCTCGAAGCCGCCCGCGCCGAAGCCGAGAAACACCAGTGGGCCGTCGCCATCGTGGTGGTCGACGATGGCGGCCATCAACTCGGCATGCTGCGTCTGGACGGCAGCGCGCCGGCCAGTTCGTACATCGCGACCGAAAAGGCCCGCACTTCGGCGATCGGCCGCCGCGAAACCAAGGTATACGAAGACATGATCAACAACGGCCGCACCGCGTTCCTCAGCGCGCCGTTGCAAGGCACGCTGGAAGGCGGCGTGCCGGTGATCGTCGACGGCCACGTGGTCGGCGCGGTCGGCGTGTCGGGCGTCAAGTCGGATCAGGACGCGCAGATCGCCAAGGCGGGTATTGCCGCTATCACGGCCTGAGTTTTCAGAGCGGTTCCGTTCGCAAGCCGACCAGAACGGCCGCCATGAATCAAAGAAACTAACCGTTGCACAACGCGGGCCGATGCCCCCTCATCGGCCCCATTCAGATAGATGGAGCAGTCGATGACTCAGATGAACACGCGCGGCGGACTGCAAGTCGCCGCCAACCTCGACCAGTTCGTCGAAACCGAAGCCCTGCCCGGCACCGGAATCGACAGCGCCGCATTCTGGTCAGGTTTCGACGCCCTCGTGCACGAGCTGGCGCCCAAAAACCGCGCGCTGCTCGCCGAGCGCGACCGCCTGCAAACCGAACTGGACAACTGGCATCGCGCCAATCCGGGTCCGGTGCGCGATCTGCGGGCGTACCGTGCGTTTCTCGAAGGCATCGGCTATATCGTGCCGGTGCCTGCCGGCGTCAAGGCCACGACGGACAACGTGGACACCGAAATCGCCGAGCAGGCCGGCCCGCAACTCGTGGTGCCACTGTCGAATCAGCGCTATGCGCTGAACGCGGCGAACGCGCGCTGGGGCAGCCTGTACGATGCGCTCTACGGCACCGACGCGATTCCCGAGACCGGCGGCGCCGAAAAGCAGAAAGCCTTCAATCCGGTGCGCGGCGCTGCGGTGATCGCCTATGCCCGCAAGTTCCTCGACCAGGCCGCGCCGCTCGCGAACGGTTCGCACGCGGACGCCACGCGCTATAGCGTCGAAGCCGGCAAGCTGGTCGTCACGCTGAAGAACGGCACGAGCGAGCTGAAGACGCCGGCGCAATTCATCGGCTATCAGGGCGAGCAAAGCGCGCCGTCCGCCGTGCTGCTCAAGCACAACGGCCTGCACTTCGAAATCCAGATCGACGCGAGCGACTCGATCGGCAGGACCGATTCGGCGCACGTGAAGGACGTGGTGGTCGAAGCGGCGGTGAGCACGATCATCGACTGTGAAGACTCGGTCGCGGCCGTGGATGCGGAAGACAAGGTCCTGCTTTACCGCAACTGGCTCGGCCTGATGACCGGCGACCTGACCGAAGAGGTCACGAAGAACGGCAAGACCTTCACGCGCCGGCTGAACGCCGACCGCGTGTACACCGCCGCGAACGGCACGGCGCCGGTGGTGCTGCATGGCCGCTCGCTGCTGTTCATCCGTAACGTCGGTCACTTGATGACCAACCCGGCGGTGCTGACGAAAGACGGCCACGAGATTCCGGAAGGCATTCTCGACGCCGTCATCACCACGTTGTGCGCGTTGCACGACCGCAAGCACCAGTTGAATTCGCGCACCGGTTCGATCTACATCGTCAAGCCGAAGATGCACGGCCCGGCCGAAGTCGCCTTCGCGAGCGAGCTGTTCGCGCGCGTGGAAGACCTGCTGAAGCTGCCGCGCAACACGATCAAGATGGGCATCATGGACGAGGAGCGCCGCACCAGCGTGAATCTGCTCGCCTGTATCGCCGAAGCGTCGGAGCGCGTCGCGTTCATCAACACGGGTTTCCTCGACCGCACCGGCGACGAAATGCACTCGGCCATGGAAGCCGGTCCGATGATGCGCAAGGGCGACATGAAATCGAGCGCCTGGATTGCCGCTTACGAGCGCAGCAACGTGCTGGTCGGTTTGAGCGCGGGCCTGCGTGGCCGCTCGCAGATTGGCAAGGGCATGTGGGCGATGCCCGATCTGATGCACGCCATGCTCGAACAGAAGATCGCGCATCCGAAGGCCGGGGCGAACACCGCGTGGGTGCCCTCGCCGACCGCCGCCACGCTGCATGCGTTGCATTACCACCAGATCGACGTGCAAGCGGTTCAGCGGGAACTGGAGCGCACGGATTACGCGCAGGTGCGCGACGAACTGCTCGACGGCCTGCTGACGATTCCGGTCGTCGCCGAAGCGAAGTGGAGCGACGACGAGATCCGCAGCGAGATCGACAACAACGCCCAAGGCATTCTCGGCTACGTGGTGCGCTGGATCGATCAGGGCGTGGGTTGCTCGAAGGTGCCGGACATTCATGACGTCGGCCTGATGGAAGATCGTGCCACGCTGCGTATTTCGAGCCAGCACATTGCCAACTGGCTGTATCACGGCGTGGTGAAGCGCGAGCTCGTCGAAGAGACGTTCAAGCGCATGGCGAAGGTGGTGGATGAGCAGAACGCGGGCGACCCGCTCTACAAGCCGATGGCGCCGGGCTTCGATACGATCGCTTTCAAGGCCGCGCAGGCGCTGGTGTTCGAAGGACGCCAGCAGCCGAGCGGCTACACGGAACCGTTGCTGCATAAGTTCCGGCTGGAAGTGAAGAAGGAAGTTTGACAGCGGGTTGGCCGGGCTGCGTGTGATGCGTGGGCCGGCTGAAAGGCTGAAAGAAAGACGGGCGCCGCGTGGTTTGCGGCGCCCGTTTTAATGTGCGCGATGCTGCTGCGCGTTACCTCTGCGTGGTAAGTGTTGCGGCGGCTGTCGTGCCGGCGTTTTTGAAGTTCGCGTTGCAGCCGCTCAAGCTTGCCTCAGCAGTTGACGGGGCACTTAAGCCGCTTAAGCCGCTTCCGCCGCAAACTGCGCCGGCACGCCTTCCTGCATATTGCCCTGCATATACGCCTGCAAATAAGCCTCGAATTCCGCCTTCACTTCCGGATGGCGCAGCGCGAATTCCACCGTTGCCTTCAGATAGCCGAGCTTGCTGCCGCAATCGAAACGCGTGCCGAAATAGCGATACGCGAGCACCTGTTCTTCGGTCAGCAGCGATTGCACCGCGTCGGTCAATTGCAGCTCGCCGCCCGCGCCCGGCTTCAACGCGCGAATATGTTTGAAGATGGTGGGCATCAGCACATAGCGGCCCACCACGCCGAGATTCGACGGCGCCTTGTCCGGCGCCGGCTTCTCGACGATGCCAGACAGCTTGATCACGTTGTCTTCCCACTCGCGGCCGTCCACCACGCCATACGACCGGCTGTCTTCGCGCGCGATGGTTTCGACGCCGATCACCGAGCTGTGATAGTGGTTGAACGTATCCACGAGCTGGCTCATGACCGGCTTCGAGCTGTGCAGCAGGTCGTCGGCCAGAATCACGGCGAACGGGCTGTCGCCCACCAGCTTCTCGGCGCACAGCACCGCGTGGCCGAGACCAAGCGCTTCGGCCTGGCGCACATAGAAACAGTCGACGTTGGCCGGCTTGATGCTGCGCACCAGATCGAGCAGCTTCTGTTTGTTGCGCGCCTCGAGTTCGGCTTCGATCTCGTAGGACTTGTCGAAGTGATCTTCAATGGCGCGCTTGCTGCGCCCCGTCACGAAGATCATCTCGGTGATGCCGGCAGCAATCGCTTCTTCCACCGCGTATTGAATCAGCGGTTTGTCCACGATCGGCAGCATTTCCTTAGGACTTGCTTTGGTAGCCGGCAGGAATCGTGTCCCGAGGCCCGCTACGGGAAACACGGCTTTGGTGACTTTCAGCATGGTAGGCATTCCCACATCGGTTAGAAATTAGTGTGTCGCGGGCCTGGCGGCCAATCGATGTCGCCGGAAAGACTAGCAAAAAATTACGCCAGTACGTATGTGAAATTTCCGCAATCGGAATAAATAAATCCATTCTTTTTCGATATGCCGCATCGTGACAAACAGCGGGCAACAATTACGCGACGAAATCGATTTATTTTCCGCTAATTCCGAAAATTTTACATATCCTGACAACTGGCCTTCAGCTGCGCGAGGCGCGCCGGCGGATCGACCGCGGGCGCGCCTCGCGTCTCTTCCAGCCCGCGTTATTCGTTCTCGTCCAGCTGCGGCAGCTTGCCGGAGGTCATGCGAAAACGGCGAATGGGCTCATTGCGCAGCGCCTCCCGATAGGCGGAGGCGGCGACAAGGATCAGCAGCACGGCAATGCCGGCGAGTAAATGCAGGTTCATGACTTCACCTCGGGTCAAGAGAATCCGTGGCTTAAATTAGCACAACAAAAGCGGCAAATAATTCGCGGCTGCATCTGCTTATGCTCAATTACAATTAGTCACACAATCGCCGTTTTATTCAATTCAATACGCAATTTTTTATCGATTTTTTACCTGCGTCGTGCACTAGCATGTCATGCACCGCGGGCGCGTACGGCGCCCGCGCGAATCTGCGAATCAGCATTCCCCCTCCGTCAGAATAAGGACCGCGTATGAGCGACTCAGCACTGGATGCCGCCGGCTCATCCCTGCCCCTCTCACCGCCTCGCAAGACTGCCGCGCCCCGCGCCCAGAGCGAGGCGCGCGCCGACAGCGCCGGCAAGGAGCATGTCATCGACGCCATGCGGGGCTTCGCCGCGCTGCTGGTGGCGTATTTTCACTGCCGCCAGGTGGAATGGGTCGGCATGCAGGCGTTTCATCAGAGCGTGGGCCATGCATTCAGCCTGAATGCGATCGCCGCGTATCTGACGTTTCCGATTGCATGGGGCTCCGCCGGCGTGCCGATTTTCTTCGTGATCAGCGGTTATTGCATTCACCGGGGCGGCGCGCTGCGGTTGGCCGGCAATCCGGAATACCGGCTCGATACGGGCAATTTCTGGGTGCGCCGCTTTGCGCGCATTTATCCCGTGCTGCTCGCGGCGCTGGTGCTGACCTTCGCGCTCGACTGGTTCAGCCTGCAACTGCCGCCCGTCAGCCACAAGATCCGCGAGATCGGCCTGCAGGCCTTCCTTGTCAATCTGTTTTCGCTGCAAGGCGTGGCCGGCAAGACGTTCGGATCGAACGGCGCGCTCTGGACGCTCTCGCTCGAAGTGCAGTTCTACGCGATCTATCCGCTGCTGTTCGCGCTGCGCCGCCGTATCGGCATGACCTCCGTGCTGGCGATCGTCGCGCTCGTCAACGTGGTGTCCGCCTATGTGCTCGAACGCCACGACATCCAGTTCTTCACGTCGTACTGGTTTTCGTGGACGCTCGGCGCGTGGATCGCCGACGCCCGTGCGCATCGGGCACCGCAGGCCCGCTCGTCGGTGTGGCTCTACGCGCTCGCCGCGGGCTTCGTCGCGCTCGGCTGCGCCGCGTTTCATTTCGGCCAGTACGGCGCGTTCCAGCTCTGGGCGGTCGGCTTCGCGTTCTACCTATACAAGGCGCTGGAGCGCGGCAACCCGGAGCGCGGCCCGGCCTTCGGCACGCGTCTGCTGTCGCGCTTCGGCGATTTCAGCTTTTCGCTCTATCTGATCCATCTGCCGATCTTCGTGCTGCTGTCGTCGCTGCTGTTCCGCTCGTCGCTGCAAATGTCGATCTGGCCGTCGTTCGGCTACATGCTGGTGGCCGTGCCGGTGGCTTATGTGTTCTACCGGCTGGTCGAGTTGCCGGCGATGAAGTGGTCGGCCAGCTTCAAGCCGAAAGCGGCATTGAAAAAGGCCTGAACCCACGCAGTAAAAGCGCGCGATAAAAAAACGGAGCGAATGTCGCGAGACTTTCGCTCCGCTGCGCCAACGGCAGGAACCGGCCGAGTCCCTGCCTACCCCCGCGTAGAAACCTTTCTAAGCCCTTTCCGGCCCCGTCACGCGCTTCAGAATCCGCTCGACGCCCTCGACATAGGTCGCGGTGCCGAACCGGCTCAGCGCCGTCTGATACCCGTTTCTGACCAGCCGGTTGCGCAATTGGTCGTTCGAGCGCAATTCGACGAGCGCGTCGGCGAGGCCGTGCGCGTCTGCCGGCGTGCACAGCACGCCGTTCTCGTAGTCGTCGATGATCTCCAGCACGCCACCCGCGCGCGCCGCCACCACCGGCCGCTGCGCCAGCATGCCTTCGACGATCACGCGGCCGAACGGCTCTGGCGTGATCGACGTATGGACGACCGCATCGACCGCGCACATGCAGGCCGCGATATCGTGCTGGAAGCCGAGAAAATGCACCCGCCCGCCCAGGTTGTGCGCGGCGACGAACGCATGCAGTTCGATCTCGTACTGGTCCTCGCCGAAAAGCGGCGCACCCACCAGCACCGCATGCATCTGCGGATTGAGCACCATCGCTTCGAGCAGCACATGCTGCCCTTTCCAGCGCGCGAGGCGGCTGAACGAGCCGACCAGAAACGCGTCTTCCGGCAAGCCGAGGCGTTTGCGCAGTGTTGCTTGCGGCACCGTGCGCAAGGCGTCGAACGGCGCGGCGGAAATGCCGTTGAATACCACGTCGATGCGCTTTTCGTCGAACTGCGTGAGCTCGGCGAAAGCACGCGCCGACGCGGCCGAGTTGGCGATCACATGCGTGAGGCCAAGACGCGCGCACCATTTGATGATGGCCAGTTGCTTGCCGCCGAAATGCTCGGGGCTCACGATATCGCGCAGATGCCAGACCACGGGACGCCGCGCCAGCTTGCCGGCGAGCGCGCCGATCACCATGGCGCGCTGGGTGTTCGCATAGATCACGTCCGCGTTGCGCGCGCGTTTGGCCGTGGCGCGCACGAGCGATATCAAACCCTTGAGCGCCTGGCCCTTCGGCATCGAGCCGCCCTGCTTACGAACATGGCGCAGCGCGCCTGCATCCAGCACGTCGACGGCCACGCCGGCTTCGGCGAGCGCGGTGCGGAACGGACCATCGTCGAACAGCACGACTTCGATGCGCGAGCGCAACGCCTTGACGATTTCCAGCAGCGACAGTTCGGCGCCGCCGAGCACGCCGCTTTGATCGACGGCCAGAATGCGCGGACCGCCGGCGACGGTTGGCGCCTTATACGGCACGTACGGCGGCAGCGTCGCCGTGCGCAGCGCAGGCACCGCCGCCCGCACATGCGCGAAGAAGCGCTCGCGGAAATGCGCGGCGGAGAACTGCTCGGCGTTCGCGCGGCAGTCCAGCGGCGAGAAACGTTTCACGTGGCCGTCGAAACGCTCGACCGCGGCAATGATCGACTCGGCGTTCTGTTCGTCGAAGAACATGCCGGTGGGCCGCGGCTCGGACAGATCGCGCACGGTTTCGAGCGCGCCGCCCTTGCCGTAGGCGATCACCGGCGTGCCGCAGGCCTGCGCTTCCACCACCGAAATACCGAAGTCCTCTTCCGCGGCGAACACGAAGGCCTTGGCGCGACTCATCTTTTCCTTCAGCACCTTGAACGGCTGATAGCCCATGATCTCGACGTTCGGCCCCGCCTTCGCGCGGATCTTCTGCATGTCGGGGCCGTCGCCGATCACGACGAGCTTGCGCTCCGGCATGCGCGCGAATGCCTCGACGATCAGATCGATCTTTTTGTACGGCACCATGCGCGAGGCGGTCAGATAGAAGTCGTCCTTGTCGGTGCACAGCGCGAAGGCTTCGACATCGACCGGCGGGAAGATCACCTGCGCGTCGCGCTGATAGACCTTCTTGATGCGCCGCGCGATGAACTCGGAATTGGCGACGAAGCCATCCACCGCATTCGAAGTGCGGATATCCCAGTTGCGCATGTAATGCAGAATCAGCCGCGCCATGGCCGACTTCGGGCCGTTGGTCAGCTTCGACTGCTTGAGATACTGATGCTGCAAATCCCACGCGTAGCGGATCGGCGAATGCACGTAGCTGATATGCACCTGGTCGGGGCCGGTCAGAATGCCCTTGGCGACGGCGTGGCTGCTTGAAATCACCACGTCATAAGCCGATACGTCGAGCTGCTCGATCGCGAGCGGCATGAGCGGCAAATACGAGCGGTACTTGGTGCGCGCGAGCGGCAGCTTCTGGATGAACGAGGTCGTGACGGACTTGCCGCGCAGGAAGCTGCGGTCGTCGAGAAAATCGACGAGGCTGAACAGGTCCGCGTCCGGAAAGCACGCGACGATCTGTTCGAGCACTTTCTCCGCCCCCGCATAGGTGACGAGCCAGTCGTGCACGATCGCAACGCGCACCGTTTTATCCGCGCGCATCGCGGCGCGGCGCGGCGGCGTCTGAACGCCGGGAACGGTAGTGAGTTCGGCCAGTGCGCTGCGCGTCGCGGGTTGCAGCACGGCTTCTTCAAGGACTTCGTGGTTCATGCGCTTTTCCTCGGATTCAGTCGCAACAGCAGTGAACGCGCAAGATCGCGCAAGGCGGGTGTCATCGTGATTGACCAGGCGACATTCGCGCCTACCATCAATACCCCGGCGACAATCGCCATGGCGAGACCCGGCAGGATGCTGGCGAGCCACAGGCTGGCCAGCAGGAAAGCAAGGTGAGCGAGCATGTCGAGCGCGATCTGCTTCGCGCGGATCGCCGACAGCCGCAACAGCACCGCGTAGTCGAACAGCGCGCGACCGGCCACGGCCACCGCCGCGCCGGTCAGGCCGAAATGCGTGATGCCGAACCACAATGCCCCCGCAAACAGGGGCAATTCGAACAAACCGACGCGCGCGGCCGTGGCCGGATTGACCTGTGACTGGATCAGAATCCGCGTGACGTTCGCCTGGCCGACGAGCCACACGGCGACGATCATGATCCGGCCCACGGGCGCGGCCACGGTGGCGATCTCATTGCCCACCCACAGATGCAGGAACGGTTCGAGCACCAGCATCGCGACCAGTGCGACCGGCGTGAACACGCCATTGAGAAATTCGAGCGACTGCTGGGTGATGGTGTCGGCGTCGGCGCGGCCCACTGCGGAAAGCCGCGGAAACAACGTGCGCACCAGCGCCGTCGGCACAATGTTCAGGCGTGTCACGAGGTTCTGCGGCACCGTGTAATACGTGACGAAACGTGCGCCGAGACTCGTGCCGAGCATCACGCGATCGAGCGAGTCGGCGATCATGGTGGTGACGCTCGCGATCAGCATCCAGCCGCCGAAATTGAACAGCCCCTTTGCCACGCCGAATTGCGGCGGCAAAACGCGGCGGATTTCCAGCACTTTCAGCGCCGAGCGGCCCAGCAGAAGCGCGGCGACGATTCGCGCGAACACCGCGGCGGCCAGCACGTTCTGCAAGGTCGCGCCCATCCACAGCGCGGCGCCGAGCGGCAGCAACTGGAACAGAAACGTGCCGATGGTCTGATTGGTGTTGTAGACGCCAAAGCGTTCCGCGCCATTGATCGCGCCCGCGAACACCCACGACACGTTGGCAATCGGGATCGCGACCGCGAGCCACGGCAGCGCCATGTACACCTCGTGCTGCAGTTCGGGCGACACCTTGGTGAAGTACGCGGTGTAGAGAAACGCCCCGAAATAAATGATCAATCCGCCGATCACGCCGGTCGCGAGATTGAGCCACGTCGCGCTCCAGAACACGCGCGCGCTCTCGTCCTTGTCGCCGGACGCGCGCGCCTTCGAGATGTGATTCTGCGCGGCCATGCTCATGCCGAGATCGAGAATGCCGAAGTAGCCGATCAGCGTCCACACGAGGCTGATCACGCCGTAGCGCTCGACGCCGAGCAGCTTGATATACGACGGCACGGTCACGAGCGAGACGAAAGTGGGCAGCACCAGCCCGAAGAAATTGATCGCTACGTTCTTGAGGATGCCTTTGTCCATCGGATGCCTTGGGTTTGACTACGTTTGCCTGCGGGTTGCCTTGTCATGCGCTGAAGCGCTCATGCCTCGTTCATCAAGGCTTCCAGCGGTACATCATCACTTTGCCGCGCGCGTCTTCCTCGACGAACACGAGGTACTCGCCGTTCGCGCGTTTGGCGGCGCTGATACCGTTCGGCACATCGACCCAGCCCGACGCGCGGCCCACCTCCGGGCCCGGCCGGATCACGCCGATCTCCTTGCCGCTGTCCTTGTCCCACACGTGGACCGCGCCGACCGGCTCGACGCCGAAAATGTATTGCCCTTCGACCGTCAGGCCGATGATGGTGGCGATGGGTTTGCTCTGCGTCTGCCACGGCAGCGTGATCGCATAGCGCTGCACGGGATTGCCGCTCGACCATTTGTCGTAGCGCACCAGTACGCGGCCCACTTCTTTCCAGAAGCCGCGATCGACCGGCGTGTCGGACGTGTAGCCGGTCACGTACATCGTGTCGCTGTCCGGCTCGTAGATCGCGCGATGCAGTTCCGTGAACGGTTGCGGCACCGGGTACTGCGTCATGTTCGAATACGCGTAGACCGGATTACCCTTCGCATCCAGCCCGCCGAAACGGAAGCGATAGATGCCTTTGGTGTCGCGTGTGCGCCAGATGTCGCCGGCGGTATCGACCCACCAGCCCCAACCGCCCGCGAGCTTCGTGCCGCTGGTGTTGAGCGTGAATTCCTCGGTGTTGAACTTGCCGTCGCCGTTCGCATCGCGCCAGATCCAGTCGCCGCCCGGCGGCGCATTCGGCACCTTGGCCACCGCACGCTCGCGTCCCGCGATGAAGCCGGAAGGAATCGCCGTTTCGCCATCGTGTTGCGGGTCGAAGCGATAAATCTTCAGATGGTCCGCGTACATGTCCGTGAGATACAGGAATGTGTGGCCCTTCAGTTTGCGGGCGATCGGCAGGCCCGGATACTGATCGGTGTGAAACACCGGATCGTCCGGGTACTTGAAGCGGTTCGACAGGAAACCTGCATATTTCCAGTCCTGTCCGGCAGGCTTCGACAGATCGAGTTCGAAACGCTTATTGCCCGTATAGACGCTGTCCGGGCGCGACGGATCGATCCACGCGCCGTCGACGAACAGGAGCCCCTGCACCTGCCAGTTCTGCTTGCCGTCCGGCGCGTAGCTTTCGAGCGTCGCGCCGAGGCCTGCGCCGATCGGCTCGTAACGCGGACCGATGCCGTTGGTCGACACGTACACGTTGCCGCGCGCATCCACACCCACGCCGGTGAGGCCGTTGAAACGCTGCGGGCCCGGTTTACCGGCGACGCCGCTGAAAATGCCGCCGCGCTCGCCGAGTGAACCGGACTCGCTATAACGACCGTTGTTCCTGCTGAAATACAGCACCTGCTGACGGGGACCGTTATCCGCGATCAGGACGCGGCCTTGCGCATCGGCCGCGATATCCACCGCGATCGTCCCGCCAGGCAGCGTAAAGTTTTCGTCGATGCGTTTGCCCGCCGCCGTGTAGTGCTCGACATGCGGTTCACGATCGTTGCGCGTGCCGCTCAACACCCACAGCGTACCGTCGGGCGCGAGTGCGATCCGGCCCGGCTCATGCACGCTCCATGTGCTTTTCTGCTGCATCGATTCGGCGTCGTACACCTCGATGCGATCGCGCGCCGTGTTGGCCGCGTACAGCGTGGTGTCGTTCGCCGCGAGGCCGCCGATTTCGGCGCTCGTGCCGGTCGGCACTTCGTTCATCATCAGGAAGCCGGCCGCCAGTTGCGCATGCGGGTCGGCGCTTTTCGCGGCGGGCTGGAACGGTGCGGCCCGCTTCGGATCGGCGATCTGCCGGCGCGAAATGCCGTACCACTGCTTGCCCTTCTCCGGCCATACGCCCTGCTCGACCAGCCGTCCTTTCTCGTTGCCGACCGCGATCGCGACGAACGCGTACTTGCGATTCACCGCGACCGCGTTGCCGCCGCCGTTGCCCCAGCCATGCGTGCCGCCCGCGAAGCCGAGCATCTTGCCGTTCTGATAGACGCTCGCTTCAGCGCCGCTTTCGTCCCATGGCGCGTTCGAATAGACCTTGCCGTCGGGCGCCACCGCGATCGCGGTGATGTTGATCTGCGCCCAGGTGCCGTCGCCGAAACCGAAGGTATTGCCGATCCACGATGTTTTCGCGTTCAACGCGGTTTCCGCATGCGCCGTGAAACTGGCCGCTCCCGCAGCCAGTCCGGCAGTGCATGCAAAAACAGCGAGCCGGCTTTTGAACGTGAAACGAGGCAAAGGTATTTCCTCCAATCGGCGCCGCGCGCGGGCAAATAAGGCTCGCGCGGAAAACAACTCAGTGAATGACGCTACGAAGCGCGGTCGATCATCGTGACGCGGACCGCTAGAAGCCATGCAAGGACGTATGACAGATTCGCGCGGGAACAGGACCTGGGCACAGCATCGACGGGATGAACGCCGCAAGTCCGGGCGCCTCGACAGCAATCTGAGCGTGAAGCCCACGCGCCGTCCCTGGCCACCCAATCCGCACAGCTCACATTACGCGGAAAAAACGCCGCAACGAAAATCGAAAATAATTCAAAAATATTCGATGCTTTAAGCGTTGCGAAAGAAACCAATTAAAAATTGATTAAAACGAAATCCGCTATGGCAGGGCATCCCCGCGCGCCTGCCGGTATCCATCCTTACCGATGCGCAGCAAAGCCATCCGCACTTATTACATATAGCGTCATGCATTCGACACAAGCATAAAAATTCATTGCGAATGGGTAACGAAACACCCTGTTGCAATCTGATTCATTTATCCAATTCATTCCCGTTTTTTCACGATTTTATTTTCCCTAGAATCGATTGCACTTCCGTTGCGATGCGAAGCGAGCGCGCCTGCTCCACGAAACCCTCGCGCGATCCTTCGCCCGGCCCATCTGCTTCACACCATGGACGGTTCATGACTGCCAGCGCACTGCCCTTAGCGCCTTCCCACTCCCGCCGCATCGTGCAGCTCGACGGCTTGCGGGCCATCGCCGTGCTCGCGGTGTTCGCGCAGCACGCGTTGAAAGCGCCGCTGTGGATGGGTGTCGATCTGTTTTTTGTTTTGAGCGGTTTTCTGATTACCGGCATCCTGCTCGAACGCAAGGCGCGCCAGCAGTCGTATTTCGGCTATTTCTACGCACGCCGCGCGCGCCGCATCCTGCCGCCCTATGTGCTGCTGATGGTGGTGTCGTCGATTCTGTTCGGCCTCGGCTGGGCGGAACACTGGCAGTGGTACGCGTTCTTCGCGACCAATATCGGCGACGCGCTCAATCAGAGCGGTCACGACAGCCTGAACGTGCTGTGGTCGCTCGCCGTCGAAGAGCAGTTCTACATTGTCTGGCCATTCGTGATCCTGCTGGTGCCCGAGCGCGTGCTCGGCTGCGTCGCGGCCGCGTTAATCCTGCTGGTGCCCGTGCTGCGCGCGGTGGCCACGCCCTGGTTCGATTCGTTCTGGCCGATCTATTACTTGACGCCGTTCCGCATGGACCTGCTTGCAGCCGGTGCGCTGCTGGCTGTCGCCGTGCGGCGCGACCGCAATGCGCTCGAGCCTTACAAAGGCGTTGCCGTGCTGGGCTTGTTCGCGGCGCTGGCGACACTTGCGTGGCTGCATCTGCACTTTCCGCGCTTTCG
Organism: Paraburkholderia sp. BL25I1N1; assembly: GCF_003002025.1. Taxonomy (GTDB): domain Bacteria; phylum Pseudomonadota; class Gammaproteobacteria; order Burkholderiales; family Burkholderiaceae; genus Paraburkholderia. Next base: position 158,855 of record NZ_PVZB01000007.1, on the reverse strand, counting down.
CGCGGCCAATACACCGCTTTCGAACGCCGGGCTCTACAGCGTTTCGTTGGTGCTTTGCACTTCAGTCGTGGTCATCGCCCTGCAGAGCAAGGGCATCGTCAAACGGCTGTTGTGCAATCCCGTGCTGGTCTACATCGGCACCATCAGCTACACGATTTATCTGATTCACCTGAGCGTGTTGTATGCGCTGTGGCCGCTGCATCTGAACCGCTTCGTGACCGCCGCGCTCGCGCTCGCAATCACGCTCGTCTATGCCAGCGTCACGTGGTTCGCGTTCGAGAAGCGCCTGATTTTCGGCTCAGCGGGCAAGGCGGCAGCGCATGCGCCGACCCAAGGCGCCAACGGCGGTGGCGTCAGCACGGCGCCGCAAGCACCGCAAAGCCGCGCATGAAGCGCGTGAAGTGCGTCAAGCGCCGGGCATGGCTCGCTGCAAGCGTGTGCGCCGCTGCATCGCTCTTCGCCTGCGCCTCGTTCGGCGCGGCGCCGGGCCCACGATCGCAAGTGTTGATCGAGGCCTACGGCGATTCGACGACGCTCGGCATTACCTGCAGTGAAGGCCATTGCGGCCCGCAAGCGCAAAACGCGGTGGCGTATCTGCAGAACGAATTACAGGCGCGCCACGGCGAACGGGTGCGCGTGACGAACTACGGCGTGGGCAACACGATGGCGACGCAACTGCGCGACGGCACCGGCAATCGCCGCGCCGGACTGACGGCGGGTCTGCCGTGGCAGGAACGGCTCGCTGCTTCGTCCGCGCAGATCGTCCTGATCAACTACGGCATCAACGAAGTGATGCAGAACCAGACGCCCGAGCAGTTCTACACGGCCGAAACGACGCTCGTGAAAACCGCTCGCGCGCTTGGCAAGCAGCCGGTTCTGCAGACCGCCAACCCGATGCCCGACAACCGCCTCAACGCGCGGCTCGCGACGATGGTCGCGATGACGCGCCGCGTGGCCGCCGAACAGCAGGTGCCGCTCGTCGACCAGTTCGCGTACATCAGCAATCTGCCGGACTGGAAGGCGCTGATGTCCGACGGTGCGCATCCCAAGCCGGCTTTGTATCAGCTAAAGGCCGAACAGGATTTTCAGGTCGTCGAACCGTTGGTGCGGCGGCTGTTGGAAGGCACGCCCTGAAGCGCTTTTTCTTTTTCTTTTAACAATCACGAAGGCAAGCTATGAGCCAACCACGCAAAGCGATCATCACCGGCGTATCCGGACAGGACGGCGCCTATCTGACCAAACTGCTGCTCGACAAGGGCTATATTGTGACCGGCACTTACCGGCGCACGAGCTCCGTGAATTTCTGGCGCATGCGTGAGCTCGGCGTGCTCGATCATCCGAATCTGCGTCTGGTCGAACACGATCTGACCGACCTCGGTTCGACGCTGCGCCTGCTCGAAGGCGCACAGGCCGACGAGCTGTACAACCTCGCCGCGCAAAGCTTCGTGGGCGTTTCGTTCGACCAGCCGGTGACGACCGCCGAAGTGACCGGCATCGGCGCGCTAAATCTGCTCGAAGGCATCCGCATCCTGAATCCGAAGACCCGTTTCTACCAGGCGTCGACGTCGGAAATGTTCGGCCTCGTTCAAGCGGTTCCGCAACGCGAGGACACGCCCTTCTATCCGCGCAGTCCCTATGGCGTCGCCAAGCTGTTCGCGCATTGGTCGACCATCAACTATCGCGAGTCGTACGGCCTCTTTGCGAGCAGCGGGATTCTGTTCAATCACGAATCGCCGCTGCGTGGCCGCGAATTCGTCACCCGCAAGATCACCGACACCGTCGCCAAGATCAAGCTCGGCAAGCAGGATGTGCTCGAACTCGGCAACCTGAGCGCCAAGCGCGACTGGGGCTTCGCGCTCGAATACGTGGAAGGCATGTGGCGCATGCTGCAGGCCGATGAGCCGGACACCTTCGTGCTCGCCACCGGCCGCACTGAAACGGTCCGCGATTTCGTGCGCATGGCGTTTGCGGCAGCGGGTTATCAGCTCGAATGGTCGGGTAAGGAAGAGCGCGAGTCAGGTATCGATGTCGCCACCGGCAAGACCCTGGTGCGCGTGAATCCGAAGTTCTATCGCCCGGCCGAAGTGGACCTGCTGATCGGCTGTGCCGACAAGGCTCACGAAAAACTCGGCTGGAAGCCGGCAACCACGCTGGAGCAGTTGTGCCACATGATGGTTCATGCGGATCTGGGGCGCAACGAGCATCACGAGACGTTTTGAGTCGGGATGAGCGCGTGCGGCCACCGAAACGGCCGCGCGTTAAACCGCGCTCCTGACTCTCAGCGCAAAAAAACGCGGGGCCTGATCTTTACACCAGGCCCCGCGTTTTTCTTGTGCGTCCTACCTCGGCGTTAGTGCACCCCACCCGCCGCAATCGCCTCCCCATACACCGACGCCACCCGCTTCGCGATCACCGGGTTATCGAAGTTCTCACGCGCATAACGGCGGCATGCATCGGCATCCGGCAATTTCAGCGTGCCGTTGAGCGCACCGGCGAGTCCATCCGCGATGGCCTTCGCGCCCGTCTCCGGCAGCACCAGATTCGGCGACAAGCCGGCCACGGCTTCCGGCAAGCCGCCCACCGGCGTCACCAGAACCGGCGTACCCGAAGCCAGCGATTCGACCGTGATCAAACCGAAGCCTTCCAGCGCCACCGTCGGCACGATGCTGATATTCGCCGCGCGATACAACGCCGCCAGATGCTGATCGGGCACGAAACCCAGCAGCTTCACGTTGTCCTCCAGACCCGCCTCGGTGATGCGCGCCTGCAACTCGCCTTCGAGCCGCCCCTTGCCCGCGATCAGAAGCAACACATCAGGCGCCGTGCGCTTGAGCAGCTTCACCGCGTCGATCAGATCTTCGAGGCCCATGCGGCGCACCAGACGGCGGACAGCCAGCACGATCGGCCGGTCCTGCGGCAACTGCAGCTTCAGACGCGCCTCGGCGGGCGAGATCGGCAGATTGAACTGCTCGACATCGACGCAACCGGGCACCACGCGCACGCGGTCCGGCGAGATGCGATAGCGCGAAGTCAGAATCTTGCCGAACGCCTCGGACAACACGATCAGCCGCGACGAGCGCGCATAGACCGATTGCTCCAGATAGCGCTTGGCGCGCTGGCCGAGCGAATCGGCGCCTTCCACGTGACTTTCGTCGGCCCACGGCCCCTGAAAATGCGAAACCTGCGGAATGCCGCGCGTCACGTCGAGACCCGGAAAGGTGTAGAGCGCGAAGTGCGACGAAATCACATCGGGACGCGACGTGCTGATTTCGTGGCGCAGCGCGCGGCGTGCCGCCATCAGCCGCAATGGCAGCGATTGCGCGGCTGAGCCGAAGCCGTTGATCGCGCCGCCGGTGTCGGCGGCTACTTTCGGCGAGCCGGCCACCACGCCGCGCACCGCCACGCCCGCGCCCGGCAGCGCACCGATTAGCGAGTAGTACATGCGGTCGAGGCCGCCCGCGCGCTCGGGGAACCAGTGCATCCCGATCTGCAGCGATTTGATAGAGCTCGTCGTCATGGTTGTGACCCCTGTGCGTTTTGAGAGTTGTGATGGTGAAGCGTTGAAGACATCGAGCGGTTCTGAAGCACCGCGCTATGTCAATCCGCGCTCTTGCGGCCGGCCAGCGTGTTCAGCGTCAGCGCGTCGCTGCTGGCGACCGCGGCCGCTTCCGCCTCGCTTTGCCGGCGATTTTTCTGCTGCCCCGCCAACTGGCGATACAGCGCGATGTATTGCGCGGCCATGCGCGCCCAGCCGAAACCGGTCGCGAGTTCGTTAGCGGCGACGCCCATGGCGCGGCGTTCAACGTGGTTATCGGCGAGGCGTGCGACCGCGCGGGCCAGCGCCTTGGGATCGTCCGGATCGTCGAGCACGATGCCGCATTCCGGCGTGATGATCTCAGCGCCGCCCGCGGTGCGCGCCGTGACCACCGGCAAACCCGCCGCCATCGCTTCGAGCAGCGACAGGCTCATCGCTTCATAGCGCGACGGGAACACGAAGGCGTCGACCGAATGCATCAGCACCGGCATCTCTTTCACGAGACCGAGAAAATGCACACGATGCGCGATGCCGAGCGCCTTCGCCTCGTCCGGATACGGGCTGCCGGGCAGAAAGCCGGCCACCGCGATCTGCACATGCTCGGGCAGATGCTTGAGCGCGGCGAGCACGGTGCCGAGGTTCTTGCGCGGCGTGCGCAGGTCGCCGACGAACAGCAGCAGGAACGCGTCCTTCGGTAAACCGAATTTCTCGCGATCACCCGTGGCCGCGGCGAAGCCTTGCGTATCCACGCCGTTGTAGATCACATCGACGCGGTTATCCGGCGTGAGGCCGATCGCGCGGATTTCGTCGGCGACCTTTTGCGACACCGCCGTGATCACCTTCGAGCGGCGGTAGGCCCAGCGTTCGAGCAGCGCATTACACCGCGTATAGACGGACTGATAGGCGGACCACACGCCCTTGGTGAGTCCGAACGGATAGTACTTGCTGCCGAACCAGCCGCTATGCACAAAGTGCGAGGTGTTGACATCGGCGGGCATCCACGTGATGAAGCCGTTCACGTGCAGCACGTCGTATTCGCGGCGATGCGCGCGCAGCCACATTGCGCTCTTGAATGCGAACACCTGCTGGCGCAGCAGATTGGTCGGCCACCAGCGGCCGATCTTGATCGGCGCCCAGCGGACGTTCGGATGCGCGAGCAGATCCGGCGCGACGTGCGAGGCGACCAGCGTGACGCCGATGTTCTCGTCGAGCGCCGCGCGCGCGATCTCGTGGTTGACGCGCCCCTGGCCGTCGTTATGGCGCACGACGTGCGTGACAATGGCGACTCTCAATCCGTGCCTCCGTGGAAAAATAGCGTGTGGTTTGACATACGTGCGCGGTTGATCTTTTCGTAATGCACCGCGGAGAGAATCGAAAAAACACTCATGAAAAGCAGCAAGCCGCCCGTGCCGACCAGCGAATTGGTGAACACCAGCATCGCGAAGGTCGCGAGACTCAGGCTCATGCAGGCGGACACGAACTTGTCGTTGCGCATCCTGAACGACGCAAGCACCGCGCGCGTCACCAGCCAGATGATTCCGGACATGTAAAGCAGCGTGCCGGGCCAGCCGAGCACGAACGGAATGTTCATCACGCCGCTGTCGAAGTTGCCGTACTGGCCGAGCTGGCCGCCATCGTTCGAGAGCTTGGTGGAGGTGCCGGTGGCGCCCATGCCTTCGCCCGATACATCGGTGAAGGCTGTTTTGGCAAAGGTCGCATAGAACTCGTTACGCGCGGCGTAGCTCTGGTCGTCGTTCAGGTTGACGATGGTCGTGAGGCGCGCCTGCATCCGCTCGGCCACCGGACCGACCGCCAGCAGCGGCACGCACAGCCCGGCCAGCAGCACCGCGCTGGCGACAATGCGCACGCGCACCTTGTTGTTCGATTTGACGAGCTGGATCAGGAGCGCGATGACCCAGCCGCCCCACGTCGAGCGCACGAGGCTCAGCGCGAACGCGAAGAAGCCGAGCGCCGCGGCGATCCAGCGCACCCGGTGCGTGGCCGCCATGACGAATACCATCGCGCCCATCATCGCGAACGCGAACGGTCCCGACGAGTTCATCGTACTGAACACGCGCACGCCCATCGGCACGGGGTCGCCTTGCGAGTTCATCTGCGAACCGAGCATCCACAGCGCGTCCCACTGCGGCATGATGAAGAACTGCACGAGGCCGTAGCCGCCCATCACCAGCATGCCCCAGATGAACGTATTGACGATGGTGTCGCGGTACTTCGGATACTGGCGCGTGTGCGCCATGATGTGAAAGCCGATCAGAATCGGATACAGCCAGTTCGCGAGGTCGTAGGTGGCCGCGAGCGGCCCGCTCGACATCACGCCGACCAGGAACGCGTAGATGAGGCCGAGCAGGACCAGCAGCACCGGCAGACCGCGCCGCTGCCCCAGCAGCTTGTAGTAGCGCAGCAGCGACAGGCCGCTGATCATCGTCACCGCAAGCGGCGCGACCTGAATCAGGCTGGTCGGTGTAAACGACCCCTTGGACCAGTCGGCCAGACGCCGCACTTCCGGGCTCAGGAACCACAGCCACCACATGAAGCCGATATAGCGCGCCGGACTCTTGAAGTAGAGCCACAGGCCCGTCAGGATCGCGAGCACCGGAAACGCGAGCGTGAGCACCGTGCCCTGATGCGCGCCGATCAGCAGCGTCGTGACGAACCACAGCAAAGCCTCCGGCAGCCATTCCTTGCGGCCGCTAGACGATGCCCGTCCATTGCCGTTCGCGCTAGCGGCGCTTCGCGTCAGCGTCGACATCGTTCAGAGACCTCCGCGCGACTGGCGCGCCGGCCGCCGCTCGGACTCGGACACGCCCGCCGCCGTCGCCATGCCGGCCGCCGTGCGCGTGCGCGCCGCAGCCCGCGCGCGCAGCATCTCCTGCGTGATCCGCACGTGCTGCATGGCGTAGTGCTGCGTGGTCAGATCGCGCGACAGCAGGCCGGCCGCGGCCGCTTGTGCCTGACGCAAAGCGTCCAGCGGCGCGGCGGCGAGCTGATCGACCGCTTCGCGCAACGCCTGCGGGTTGAACGGCGGGATATAGAACGCCTCGCCGGCCGGAAAATAATCCTGCAAGGCGCCGACATTCGTGACCACCATCGGCTTGCCGACCGCCGCCGCTTCCAGCATTACGGTGATGCCCGAGGCGTGCGAATTCGGCCGCAAGGGCACCACGATCACATCGGCCCAGTCGTACAGTTCATGTTGCTTCCTGATCCCCGAGAACAGCGCGATCTCGACATTCGGCGCGCGCAGCGATGCGGGAATCCGCCGACGTGTCGCGAGCTTCACCGTGTAGCGCGCGTCGTTGCCGAACGCCTTGATGAGCGTCTCCCAATCACGGTCGCGATCGTTGCCGATCGCGGCGATGCGGATCGGCGTGTGCGGCATCCATTCCGCCGGCGTCCTGACCGGGAAGTCCTGCGTGTTCAGGCCATAAAGGAGCGGCTTGGCGTCGCGAGCGAAATAACGCTGGCACAGCTCGGCGTTTTCGCTGGCGAGCGTGGTGAGCTGATCGGCGCGCGCCATCAGCTTGCGATACAGCCATCTGCGCAGAATGCCGTAGGAAGGCCATTTATCGAGCAGCCACACGCTTTGTGCGAGCAGCAAGGGCGAGGCATCGGCGCCGGCCTTGCGGCCGCTCAGAAGCAGCATGAGGGCCGCGGATAGCCATTCCTGTTCCGTATGCGTCCAGATCACGTCCGAGCGCAGCATCTCAGCGCGGTTGCGCCACGTATGGATGAAGTCGAACCCGAGCGCCGCCTTCAGCGCGCGGCGCAGCAGACGCACCGGCTTGCCTTCGCGGGCATCCTGCGAATAGGTAAGCTTGAACGCGTCGGATTCCGCGTGGTGATAGCCGTACAGACAACCGATGTTGTCACCCGGTCGATAAAAGCGCGGGTCGGCGCCGTAAAACAGATGAACGTGAACTTTCGTACTCATGCAGGCACTCCGCTCTGCCGGTGGAAAGGGGCATCGGCGGCCCTCATGCGGGCCGTGCGCCGATGCGCGAACGTGCGCGACGCGGTGCGAGCCAGGGCGCTCACGCGGCGCGTGAGAGCGCGCGACGCGCCTCGTGCGCGCCGCTGCGCACGGCGCGCCAGCGCGTCAGCTTCAGACCCGCCTGCTTCGAGAGCAGCGCGAGCGCCGCGTGCGTGAGGCCCGGATAGACCCGCGTGCCGACCAGCGTCCACCACCACCACGCGGTCTCGCGGCGCAGCGGCGGCAACTGGTCGCGCAGGATCAGATGGAAATTGAACGCGGCATTGCGCAAGGCGGCCATGGTTTGCGCGTCGCGCCGGTCGTCGTCGAAACGCTCGGCGGGGAAATGATCGACCGCCACGCGCGGGTCGTACATCAGCTTCCAGCCGGCGTTCTTCACGGCGAGGCTGAAGGCCATGTCGTTGTGGACCTGCGCGCCCGCGCCGCGCAGGCGCGCGTCGAAGCGAATGGTGCGCACCGCGTCGCGGCGGTAGCTCATGTTGGCGCCCTTCAGAATATCGACTTCGCGCGCGCCGCCCACACCCAGATGATGATTGCCGATGATCTTGCCGTGCGCCGTGACCTTGCCGACCAGTGGCCGCTCGCCGTCCAGCACGCGGCCTTTTTCATGCACCCAGTCGCGTCCGCCGAGCGCGCCGAGACGCGCGTCGCCCTCGAACGCGGCGGCGATGCGCTCGACCCAGTCGGCGTGCGGCGCGGCGTCGTCGTCGGTGATCGCGATCACGTCGCCGCGGGCCGCGTCGAGGCCGCGATTCAGGGCCGCCACCTGGCCGGGCACTTCGACAATCGCCAGCGCGAGCGGCAACGCGCCCGCTACAGACGGATCGCGCAGGCACGCGTGGGTCGGCTCGTCGTCGGCGCGCGCCACCACCACCACTTCGTCGGGCCGCCGCGACTGCCGTTGCAGCGCAGCGAGGCAGCGCGCCAGATCGGCCGGGCGGCGGTAAGTCGGAACCAGTACCGTCACTTTCATCGTGATGTCCTTTGTTGTCGTCGTTGCGCGAGGTTCGCCATGCATCCGCGAACCCGCCGCCTCAGGTGCTCAGGTATTCCTGCACCGCCGCGTAGCCACGGTCGTAGCCGCCGCGCGAGCGCGCCGGCATGCCGTTGAAAATGCCGCCCTGCACGTGCACGCCGGCCGCGCGCAGACGCTTCAGCGCATCGCTGATCTCGCCTTCGCTGTGCACGCCCGAGCGCATCACGAAGAAGGTCGAGCCGGCATATGCGCCGATGATCGACGCATCGGTCACGGCCAGCACCGGCGGCGTGTCGATCATGATCACGTCGTAGCGCTTGGCGAGACCTTCGAGGTACTGCGGCAGACGCGGCGACATCAACAGTTCCGACGGGTTCGGCGGACGGCGGCCGCACGAGATGAAGCTCAGGCCGTCGACCTGCGAGCTGCGGATCGCTTCTTCCAGCGAGATCTGGCCGCTCAGCAATTCGGACAGGCCGTTATCCGGCACACCGCCCAGATAGCGTTCGAGCACGCCGCGGCGCATGTCGCCGTCGATCATCAGCACGCGCTTGCCCGAGTTTGCGAGCAGCACCGCCAGGTTGACCGTCAGGAAGCTCTTGCCGACACCGGCCATCGGACCCGTCAGCATGACGATGCGGTTCTTCGCGTCCATCATCGTGAACTGCATGGAGGTGCGCAGACTGCGCAGGCTTTCGACCGTGACGTCCTTCGGCCGCGCATTGGCCAGCACCGAACGCAGACGTTCGCCGCCGCGCTGGAAGCTGGCTTCGAGCACGCCCTGTTCGGCGGAGAGCGGCACGAGGCCGAACACCGGCAGATGAAACGCGCGTTCGATGTGATCGGGGTCGTCGATGCCCTTGAACATGTTGCGGCGCAGGAACACGAAGCCGGTGCCCGCGATCAGCCCGAGAATCACCGCCGCCGACAGGATCAGCGCCTTCTTCGGCTTGACCGGCACGCCCGGGCGCAGCGCGGCGTCGACGATATGCACGTTGCCGCCGGTGCCGGCCTTCTGCACGGACAGTTCCTGCACACGGTTGAGCAGCAACACGTAGATGTCTTCCGCCACTTTCGCGTCGCGCTGCAACTGCACGGCCTTCACTTCAGTGGCCGGCAGATCGCGGAAGCGGTCGGCGTATTTGGTGCGCTGCGCCTGCAATTCGGCCATCTGCGCACGCGCGGCCACCAGCATCGGATGGTCGTCGCCGTAACGCTCGGTGAGCTGCGCCATCTGCAAACGCAAACCGGCGATCTGCTGCTCGTACTGCACGCTGCCTTCGAGGTACACCTTGGCTTCGTCGCTCGCGTTGATCGAGCCGGACTGGCGCTGATACGCCGTCAGGGCGGCCTCGGCGCGCTCCAGATCGGCCTTCAGGCGCGGCTCTTCGCTCTTCAGGAAGTCGAGCATCTTGCTGGCGTCGGCCTGCTTGTTCAGCACGTGCTGGCGCACATACGACTCCGCCAGCGCGTTGGCAACGAGTGCCGCGTGTTCGGGGTTCTTGTCTTCCAGCGAGATCTGGATCACGCCGGTCTGCTTGCCCTGCTCCTGAACCGTGATGGCCGACTGGAACGCGGAGATCGCGTCGAGGTCGTTGGCGCGCATCACCGTGAACTCCTCGCCCGGCCGCGCCACCAGTTTGTTGACCATGATGGACACGCCGCCACCCTGCGCCTGCTGGCCGACCTGGCCGCGCAGCAGCAGCGAGCCGTTGGCCGCATACAGTTCGTAGTGCTGGTCGTCAACCGCCTTCATGGTCAGCTTCTGACCTTCCAGCGCGGGGATCACGTCGATCGAATCGACGTCGGCTTCTTCACCGCCCCATGCGTACGACGACAGCCCCAACCACGGACGCGCCGGCTGACCCGGCGTCGCCATGCGCGCGGCGATGCTGCCGAGCAGTGGGAACGTCTTCGGCGTGACGCTGAAGTTCAGCTTCAGTTGTTGCACGACGGGACCGACCACGCCGCGGCTCTTGATGATTTCGATCTCGGCGTCGGTCGGCAGCGAGGTCGAACCCGTGGTGATCGCCGCGCCGGTCTGCGTTTGCGTGAGCGCCTGCGACGTGTTGTCGGATTGCTCGACCCGCACGTGTGCGTCGGCGGAATAGATCGGCTTGGCGAGGAAGCAGTAAGCGCCGGCAATCCCGACGATCACGGCCGCAATGGCGATGAGCCACCAGATGTCGTCGAGGATCACCTGCACCAGTTGTCCGAGGACGACGTCCTCTTCTTCGGTCTTGATCGGACCGGCCATGTGTGGAGAGATTTGGTTGCTCACAATTCGCTTCCCGTATCGGTTGCAGCTACGTTTGCTTCGGTCCCGCGCCGCGTCCTTCACGGACGGCGCGGCGCGGGCCTGAGACGACGGCTTGAACTTTTTTATCGCGTCAGCTGTTTCAGGTAGAACAACGTCTGCACGCTCGGCAACACCTGCTGCAACACGCGGTTGAAGGTGGTCGATGCCGCGGTGCCCACGTACACGACATCCAGCGGCTGCAACTGGAATTGCGAGGACAGCATGATGGCGTCCGGCTGCGTCATGTCGAGGCGGTACACGTCCGGCGTGGTCGGGTGATCCTTCATGCCGCGCATCACGAAGATCTGGCGCGGATTGGCGTCGGTATCGAGAATGCCGCCGCCTTGCGTGAGCGCGTCGGCGATCGTCATGCGGCCTTTGACGATCGGCAGCTGGATCGGCGTCTTCACTTCACCCATCACGAACACGCGGCTGTCGGTGCGGTCCGGTATGTTGATCACGTCGCCGTTCTGCAGCATCACGTTCTGCGTGGTGTCGCCGCGATCGAGCATGCGGTCGGCGTCGAGTACGTAGAGCTTGTTGTTGCGCGTGAGGCGCACGCGCTGAATGTCGGCGTCCGCGTTCGTGCCGCCCGAGCGCGTGATCGCGTCGACCAGCGTGAGCGGCACGTCGCTCATTGCGAGCGGGCCTGGCGTCTTCACTTCGCCGGTCACCTGCACTTTCTGGCCGCGATACGACAGCACGCGCACGTCAACCTGCGGATTGCGGATATAGCGCACGAGGCCGGTGCTCAACTGGTCGCGCACCTCGCCGACGGTTTTGCCGGCGGCCCGGATACGGCCGACAAACGGGAAAAAGATCGTGCCGTCGGCCGCGATGGTCTGGCCGTATGGATCGGCCTGGCCCGGCAGCGCGGCCGTGTACGGCTGCTGCAAGGCGCCGCCGATCGACTGCGTGGTGTTGCCGCCGGCGGACAAGGTACTGCCCTGCGGCGTGGTCAATTCAGGGTGGTCCCACACGGTGATGCCGAGAATGTCCTGCGGCGCGAGACGGTACACGTACTGCGACGGGTCGCTCAGGTTCGAAGGCGGCAGCACTTGCGTCTTTGCAGCGGCGGCTTGCGCCTGGGCGGTCACGACGGCGGCATCGATCACATGAACCGGATAGGTCTCGGCGGCCTGGCTGTCGTGCTGGCCGTCGTCTTTCAGACGGGACGTATCGAGGTAATTGCCAGGTGCGGTGGCGCAGGCTGACAGAAAGGACGTCAGCAAAAGCGTGGCGGCAAGATTCGACTTGAACTTCGTGGACTTGCCGTTCGCGAACGAGGGTGCAGCGGGTTTTTTCATCAGCATATTTTCTTCAGCCATCCCATGACCAGATGTTCGATGAGCACGAGACTCTCCCTATAAGCGGTTTCCGCACCGCCGTGCGGATCGGCGACGTCGGAATCCGCTTCCCACTTGCCGAGCGGATAGACCTTGCCGCGCGAAGCCGGATCGAGCGCTTCGACGTCGCTCACCTGCGCGCGCTCGGTGACGAGCACCAGATCGGCGTTGCGCACAAGTTGCCGGTCCAGACGCCGCGAGTAGTGGATGCCGGAGGCCACGCCCTGCTCGGCGAGCAGGCGTTGCATGACCGGGTCCATGGCGTGGCCGTTCATCGCCCGCAAGCCCGCCGAATGAAACGCGATCGGCGCCGCCTGCGAACGCGGCGCCGCGCGTTGCCGGGCCTTGAACAGCATTTCGGCGGCGGGCGAACGGCACACGTTTGCATGGCAGACGATCAGTACGTTGGCGAACATGGCGGGCTCCGTGATGAACGCTTGTCGGTGCGTGGGCGACGGATCAGCGGCCGGCTTCGGCCGTGTCCGCCGTTTGCGCTTGCGGCAAGCCGCTCGCGCCGACCTTCGCCGGCGCGATGCGCAGCGCGTGCTGCCGGCCGATCGCGTGATACTCGATACCGAGTTCGAGCAGCGCCTCCGGCTCATACAGGTTGCGGCCGTCGAAAATCAGCGGCGTCTTGAGGATGCGCTTGAGCGAATCGAAGTCCGGGCTCTTGAACACCTTCCACTCGGTGAGGATCACCAGCGCGTCAGCGCCGGCGGCCGCGTCCATTTCTTCCTTCACGAATTCGAGGCGCGCGTGCTGTTGCGGCACGTCCTTCAGATCCAGCGCGAACACGCGCTTCGATTCGTCGACCGCGACCGGGTCGTACGCTTTGACGCGTGCCCCGCGGCGCAGCAGTTCGGCGATCAGCGGACGGCTCGGCGCTTCACGCATGTCGTCGGTGTTCGGCTTGAATGCGAGCCCCCACACGCCGAACGTGCGATCCGACAGGTCTTCGCCCAGACGCGAGACGATCTTGTGCGCGAGCACTTTCTTCTGCGTGTCGTTGACGGCTTCGACCGCTTCGAGAATGCGCAGATTCGCCTTGAAATCCGCGGCCGTGCGGATCAACGCCTGCACGTCCTTCGGGAAGCACGAACCGCCATAGCCACACCCGGCATACAGGAAGTCGTAACCGATGCGCGGATCGGAGCCGATGCCGCGGCGCACGGCCTCGATATCCGCACCGACGCGGTCGGCCAGATTCGCGAGTTCGTTCATGTACGAGATACGCGTGGCGAGCATGGCATTGGCCGCGTATTTGGTGAATTCGGCCGAGCGCACGTCCATGTACAGCGTGCGTTCGCGATTGCGGTTGAACGGCGCGTAGAGGCGTTTCATCAGGTCGCGCGCTTTTTCGCCGGGCACGTCTTCGTCGCAACCGAGCACGATGCGATCGGGCCGCGTGAAGTCTTCCACCGCCGCGCCTTCTTTCAGGAACTCGGGATTCGACACCACGGAGAACATGTGCGCCGCGTTGCGTTCCGCCAGTTCGGCGGCGATCACTTCGCGCACGCGCGAGGCGGTGCCGACCGGCACCGTCGATTTGTCGACGATCACCTTGAAGCCCGTCATATGGCGGCCGATGTTGCGCGCGGCGGCGAGCACGTATTGCAGGTCGGCGGAGCCGTCTTCGTCGGACGGCGTGCCGACCGCGATGAACTGGATATCGCCGTGCGCGACGGCGGCTTCGACGTCGGTCGAGAACTTCAGGCGGCCGGCCTTGCGATTGCGCGCGATGATTTCCTGCAGACCCGGTTCATGGATCGGCACGCCGCCGTTGTTGAGCACGTCGATCTTGCGCTGATCGACGTCGAGACAGAACACATCGTGGCCAATGTCGGCCAGACAAGCGCCCGTCACGAGGCCTACGTAGCCACTACCGATGATCGTCAGGTTCATGTGTTACACCTCGCAAAATGGAGTTGATTGAGGAACGGGCTTAGTAAGCATTGCTGCCCACGAAACCCTTCCACAGCGTCAGCACGACGATCTTGATGTCGAGCCAGAAGGTCCAGTGCTGCATGTAGTACAGATCGAGCTTGACGCGGCCCATCATCTTTTCGATGCGGTCGGTTTCGCCGCGATAGCCGTTGATCTGCGCCCATCCGGTAATGCCCGGCTTGATCCGGTAGCGGTGCATGTAGCCCTTCACCAGATCCTTGTAGATGTCGTCATGCTCGAGCGCATGCGGACGCGGACCGACCACCGACATCTCGCCGCGCAGCACATTGATGAACTGCGGCAGTTCGTCGAGACTGGTACGCCGCAGGAACGCGCCGACCGCCGTGATGCGCGGATCGCGCCGCGTGGCCTGGGTGATCCTGCCGTGCTCTTCCTTGTGCACCTTCATCGAGCGGAACTTGTAGATCTCGAACTGATTGCCGTCGATGCCCTTGCGCTTCTGCCGGAAGAACACGGGGCCCGGCGAGCTGAGCTTCACTGCGGCGGCGATCACCAGCATCACCGGCGCGAGCGCGGTCAGCGCGGCCAGCGCGAACAGACGATCGAAAACGCGCTTGGGCAGCACGCGCAGATCGGTGATCGGCGAGGCGGCCAGGTTGATCGCCGGCACGCCGAGCAGATCGACCATCGGCTGATTGAAGAGCGTCAGGCTGCGCACGTCCGGAATGAAACGGATGTTCACGAAGTCGTTGCGCAGATCCATCACGAAGCGATGGATCGCTTTCTCCTTCGAAATCGGCAGCGCCAGCCACAGCTCGCGAATCGCGCGCTGGCGCACGAGTTGCAGCATGCGCTGATAGTCGCGCTCGACCGGCACGCCTTCGATCGCCTCGCCCGCGTCCGGGTCTTCGTAGTGATTGATCGTGCTGTCTTCATCGAACACCACGACCGGCGAGAAACCCGCGTCCGGACGGCTGCGCATCTGCTGGATCAGAAAGCGCCCGTACGGCGCGCCGCCGACGATCGCCACCGCGCGCTGATTGAAGCCTTCGCGGCGCAGTCCGCGCAGAATCGAATAGACGATCACCTTGGTGACGATCAGCAGCACGATCGTGGCCACGGCCCAATAGACGAGCCACAGCCGCGACAGGCTGTCCGAACGGTGCAGGCTGAAACTGATCAGCACGCCGGTGACTTCCACCAGCAGCCAGCCTCCCGCTACGCGGCACAGCAGGTCGTAGAGCGGCTTGCCGCGCCACGATTGATAGATCCCGAGCGCCGGGAAAAACACCACCACCAGCAGGCAGTCGAACGCGAGCGAGACGCTTTGCATATCGTCCAGCCACACGACTTTCCCGCTGTGCACGGCCGCCGCGATGGCGGCGCCGAGCGCGACCATGGCGATGTCGATGATTCTCGATAGAACGCTCAGCATGCGCTGCCCCTCAGTTCGTCAGTCAAGTGCCATCCGCTGGTTGGTTGAAATGCAGTCCGGCAACGGGCCGCACAACGCCGGTAACCGCGTCATGCAAATCCATGCGCGACGCGTAACTGTTTGAACCGGTGCTAATTGCCCTTCTGTTTCCCGCCCGAAAAAACTGCCTGAGCAGCCGAATGGGAAACCTGTGTCGGAATGAGTGAATACCCTTGTTCAGGTATAGATAAAGCGATATTAAAATTCCCACTGCAAGAGCGCAAAATATCTCAAATTGTATCGGTCAATGTTTCGGCATTTTTTCTGAATTTTATTCGGCAATTGTTACCGAATCCGCCCTTTCACAGGCATCCTGCGAGCCTTTGCCTAAGCCAAGCTCGTACTTTGAGCGCGCCTTCCTGCGAAGCTTGCGCATCTCCCTCCGCCATCATTCTGACGCATGGATAGCGGTAAAAAAATGGTCCGCTATTTTTTTCGGGTAATTTTTCTTTTTTAAAAATTATCCGGACATTTTTTCTTCACGAAATGGAGAAACGAATTAGGCGTTTTATATAGTTTCTATTTAACGCGCTTTTATTGATTCCAAAGTTCGTGATAAAACTTGACGCATTCACCCAGCCTCGAGGAGTCCATCATGACAGCTCCGGTTACGGCAACGCCCGCCGACACCCGGTCCACGCAAGTCAAGTCCCTGAACGTCAAGCTCAAGGTTCATCCCGTGATTCTGGCGGGCGGCTCCGGCACGCGGTTGTGGCCGATGTCGCGCGAACAGCACCCGAAACAGTTGATCGGGCTGCTCGGCGACGATTCGCTGCTGCAGTCCACCACGCGCCGTCTCGAAGGACTCGAGGCAGGCTATCCGCTCACCGAGCAACTCGTCGTGGTGGCCAATGAAGAACAGCGCTTCACCACCGCCGAGCAGTTGCGCACGAGCGGCAAGCCAACCCGGCTGATTCTCGAACCCGTCGGCCGCGATACCGCGCCGGCGCTCACGGTGGCCGCCCTCTCGGTCGCCGCGCAGGACGAAGACGGCATCATGGTGGTGATGCCCGCCGATCACGCGGTTACCGACATCGACGGATTTCATGCGGCCGTGGCCGCCGGCGTGCAGCATGCGGCGGCCGGCCATATCGTCACGATGGGTATCGTGCCGACGCGCGCGGAAACGGGCTATGGCTACATCCGCATCGGCGCAGCGCTTGGCACGACTAATCACACGCAAGAGGCCGACGCGGAAGTGACCGGCAAGGTCGGCGCGCACAAGCTCGATCGCTTTGTCGAGAAGCCGCATCTGGAACTGGCGCAGCGCTATATCGAATCGAAGGAGTACTGGTGGAATAGCGGCATCTTCATCATGCGCGCGTCCACGTGGCTGAAGGCGATCCGCCATTTCCAGCCGGCCATTTACGAAGCCTGCAATGCAGCCTTCGCGGGCGGCAAGGCGGACGGCGACTTCTTCCGTCTGCAGCGCGACGCGTTCAGCGCTTCGCCGTCGAATTCGATCGACTATGCGGTGATGGAGCAGCTCGGCAACGATCAAGGCGCGGCTTCGGGCGTGGTCGTGCCGTTGCAGGCAGGCTGGTCCGACGTGGGTTCGTGGGACGCGATCTGGGATATCTCGGACAAGGACGCCGATCAGAACGTGGGGCGCGGACGCGTGATGTTCGAAGGCGCGGCTTCGACCTTCGCGCATTCGGAAGGACGCCTGATTGCCTGTGTGGGCACCCAGGATCTCGTGGTGGTGGAAACGGCCGACGCCATTCTGGTCGCCGACAAGTCGCGCGTGCAGGACGTCAAGAAAATCGTGGGCCGGATTCGCAACGACGGCGGGCTGGAAGCGGCCAACCATCGCAAGGTGCATCGCCCGTGGGGCAACTACGATTCCGTCGACACCGGCGAGCGCTTCCAGGTCAAACGGATCGTGGTGAAACCGGGTGCGCGGCTCTCGCTGCAAATGCATCATCACCGCGCCGAACATTGGATCGTCGTGCGCGGTACGGCGCTCGTCACACGCGGTGAAGAGCGCTTTATCGTCTCCGAAAACGAATCAGCTTATATTCCGCTGGGTGTCACCCACCGCCTCGAGAACCCGGGCAAGATGCCGCTCGAAATGATCGAGGTCCAGTCCGGCTCGTATCTCGGCGAAGACGATATCGTGCGCTTCGATGATACCTACGGACGCCAGTAACGCGCGTGAATGAGGGGCGTCGGCGAACGGCGTCCTTCTGACAACACCAGTGAATCACAGCGAATGTCACAACGAATGAAGCGGGAACCTGCGGCGGTTGCTCCTACCGGCCGCGGGGAACTGCTGTGCTAGCCGCCGCGCTCACCCCGCGTGGGAGATGAGTTCGGTATACGACGGGTAGCGATCGGACGCACTGCTCTCGGTCGCTGCGGTGGCAGCGGCCGGTTCGCCCGGATAGCGGCGCAACGGACCGCGGAACGCGTTGAGCGGTCCATGCAACGGCGCGCCGTGATTGGCCGCGACCGGTTCGGGCACATGGCGCAAGGCTGGCAACGGAGGCGCCGCGACGGGCGCCGGGTTCGCCGGAACATGAGCCGCTGCCTGAACCTCGGCGGCGGATTGCTGCGCAGCCGCCAACGTGAGGCATTCGCGGTCGATCCATTGCCGCGCCCAGTCGAGCGCGTATTGCTCCGCCGCTTCACTTTGCTCAAAGCGCGGGCCGACGAGGCCGGAACGCTCGACGCGTTTGCCGTCCTTCATGATTTCCGCCCACGCCCGATACATGGCGTTCGGCACCGGCTCGGCCGCGATGTAAATCACGTAGCCGCTCCGATCGGCGATTTCCGTGCCGCGTGGCGCGAGGCTCATCGATAGCGGGTTGCGCCGATCGTCAGGCGCGGATGTGCCGCGCGCCGACACGATGGCCGAATTCAAACCATGCATGGCTGCACCGACCGCGCGCGCCTCGTCCGGACGCGGCAAGCCCGGCCGCACACGGTGCCGTGCGGGTGCTGCGACGGGTGCGGCTGGCGTACGAGACACCGGCGGCGCATGCGTGACGCCGGACAGGTGCCGCGTCATGTCGGCAATCGGATCGGCCGAACGCCAGTTACCCAGGCTGCTCGACACGCCGCCGGGCGCCTGCCATGACTCGGGGCTTCTCCAGGACACGCCACGCAGATGCTCGTCGCGCGCGCTGGGCGTTTCCGCTACCGGTGCCGCAGGTTTGGCCGCGACGGGCGGCGCCGGTTGGGGGACGTACGCAAAGGTGCGCCCCGTTTGCGATAACAGCCGAACCATCTCGAGAAGCGTGCCGTTCAATTGCCACTCTTCAAAACGGCGCCGGCAAGTCGGACCCGACGGATAGCGCCCGGGCAGTTTCGACCAGGGTTCACCGGTTGTCAGAATCCACAGGACGGCATTCGCCACGATGCGCGGTTCGGCGCGCGGCCGGCCGCGTCGGTTTAGACGGACGGCCGGCTCATCTGAAACAAGCGCTGCCAGCAGCGCCCATTCGTCATTGCTTAGCTCATCGAAAAACATTGGATTTTCTCCACGCAGCCTGGCCAGGCCGCGGCTTTGGACTGCCACGGATTCAACTTTCACGACCCGTGTGCAGGCCTCGGTTGCACAAATATGTTTTGTACGTTTTGTTGGCTGGTCATAACCGCCCCGACTTAGTGCGGCTTGTCCCTATTGCGAAGCACAAAACGTGGTCTCACTCGTGCATGGGAGAATTTGTGCACGAAGCATACCATCACCAGGGTTTGCGTGAATATCAATGAGACAAGTGTTACGGATAGAAACAATCTTGTCCTTTTTGCTGCGTCTTTCCTCGCAATGCCGTCACAAAAGTCGAGTCGCTTCCAGTAGAAAAATGACGCTATTGCACTGCACAACACGCAGGCATCGCGACGAATAACGTTTATGAATCCGCGGTTCGTCCGCGACGAGATTTCAATGCATTTTGGCTCGGCTTCGGTCGATCGACTGATGAGCCGCAACCAGCATTGATCAATCTATGTGCAGTGCATCAACGGCAAGGAAATCGCGCGGTGTGAGGGGCACAGGAGCGCCAGGCAAGCGACGTGTTTCGCCGCTCGCCCCTTCGCCGTTACAACCGGACGGCCTGCGTTCAACGCACGGGTTTTGCCGCGCCCTCGCCCACCACCGTCGTCCATTCGCGCACGCGCCAGCATGTCACGAGACCGGCGAGTACATACGGATCGGCCTTGGCAAAGGCTTCGGCGGCAGTGGCAGAGTCACCTTGAAAGAGCAGGACGGCGGTATCCGTGGGCTCGGCCAGCGCGCCGGCCAGCAACAACTCGCCGCGCTCGACGGCCGCCCACGCGAGTTTCAGGTGCGCATCGCGGTACGCTGGCCGCCGTTCGAGGTAGTCGGACACCAGGTCGTACATCAACAGATAGTGCATCACGAGCCTCCTTGGCCGGTGTGAGAGCGGACCAGCTGCGCAATCGACGGCATGCCTTCTGGTCGATATTACCCATATGTTGGGTAGTGGATTTTCTTGCTGAATTACAATTCAATTGCATGTGCAGCAATGTGCAAAGCATGCTCGAATTTTTCATCGATCTCACGGAATTGTTTAGTGCTAATTCGCTTGAATTCAATTCACGAATTTAATCTGGAATGCATAACATAATTCCATGTGGCGCCATTCGCGTTTTATCCGCCGACCCGCCGCCAGTCCCCGTCACGTAAGGGAAAACGAGCGTCGGGCACTGTCAACCGGATTGCGTTTCCAGCCGTTCTCGCAGACAGCATTTGCCATAATGAACGTGCCGAGGGTCCTGGATACCGCTGACGCCCGCGCGCATGAACGACCAAAAACGTTTTCACCACCGATGGAGTGTCACATGAAAATCCAATCCGCTATCGCAACGCTGGTGCTGGGTGCCGTCCTCGTTTCTTCGCCGGTGTTCGCAGATAACAGCCAGCAAACCAAAATGGCCGACTGTAACAAGCAGGCCGGCGACAAGAAGGGCGACGACCGCAAGGCGTTCATGAAAACCTGCCTGTCCGCGAAACCGGCCGCCGCTGCCCCAATGAGCCAGCAGGACAAAATGAAGGCGTGCAACACGCAAGCCACCGGCAAAAAGGGCGACGACCGCAAGGCGTTCATGAAGACCTGCCTGTCGTCGGCACCGGCTAATTAAACACGGCGAATCGGCGTCGCGCGCCAAGCGCGGCGCCTGAGCGGACTCCGCTCGAACACAGCGATGCTGTTGTCCAGCGCTCGCTGTCCGCGTCCCGCCCCTTCCTGCGCAGTCCACCCGCCCGAACCCGCCATTTTTCTTCTATGATGGCTGCGGAGACGGCCCACCCCCATACAACATTAGACGGGCCGCCATCTTGTCGTTGGTGCTGCAGAGCATCCATCGGAGGCAAGGATGGTATCGAAGCATAAAAACCGCTGGTTGAGGCGGTGGCTGGTCGTCATCATATTCTGGGCGGTGCCCGTGGCGATCGTGGCGGTGAGCGAGATCCGGGAGGAAATGGCGTACAACGCCGTCGACCTCGACCGTGCGCTGACCAGCTGGAATTTCACCGCCGCGCAGCGTGCCGCCGGCGCCCCCGCGCGCTGTCATGGCAAGCCCGACGAAGCGCAAGCGGCGGGCTGTCCGGCCGATGTGCTGGCCGCCAACGCGCAGCGTCAGCAGGACGCCCGCAATGAATACAGCGTGCGCCGCTCCACGCTGATGGCCTATCTCTGGCACGCCTTCGTCGGCTACTGGATCGTGCCGGCCGTGGCGCTGTTTCTGCTCGGCGTGCTGATCGGCATGGTGCGCCGCGCGCTGCGGCGTCCGCCGGCGGTCAAGAGTCCGGTGAACCACGGTTGAGCGCGCCGGGATCGGAAGGCCGAATGCAGGGCGATCTGCGGCGTCACGACAACACTTTCAATTTCGTTTCAAAGCCCGTTCGCACGGCGCAAAATCGGTAAAAACGAATGGTCGAAGCGATGGTCGTTCTACTCCGCTTGGCTTTGGCGGAACCCGGCGCGATTCACGCGAACCCGTTCAACGCGCGCTATACGCAGCTTCAACGCGCCCTGCGCCGCCGGTCAAAATTACGGCATGGCGTCTTACGATTAGCCCGAAAGCCCCGCTGCACAAGGCTTTTCGCCTGACGAGGAAGTGCGCCTTTTGGGCTTGCGTGTGATATAACTCAAAAGCAACCTGGCTAAACAGATGAGGTTGCGCCCCGGAACCATGACGGAGAAAAACGATGCAAAGACGAAACTTCATGCTGAAGACTACCGCTGCGCTCGCTTTCGGAGGCCTTGCACTCGCTGGTTGTACGACCAATAAAGGCAATCCCGATACCCCCGCCACCGACTCAGCCAAACGACAGTCGATCGACGCTAGCGTCGACGGCACCATGTCGCGGCTCTACACGACCGTGAAGGGTTCGCACGAACTGGTCTCGAAGGCGCGTGGCGTTCTGGTGTTCCCTTCGGTGTTGCAGGTGGGCTTCGTGGTCGGCGGACAGTATGGCGAAGGTGCGCTGCGCGTAGGCGGCGGCACGGTCGGTTACTACAGCACGATTTCCGGTTCGTTCGGCCTGCAGGCAGGTGCGCAGTCGAAGGCGATCATCTTCCTGTTCATGACGCAGGATGCGCTGGACAAATTCCGCAATGCCGACGGCTGGTCGGCGGGCGGCGACGCGTCCGTCGCGCTGATCAAGATGGGCGCCAACGGCGCGATCGACACCACCACGGCCACCGCTCCGGTCGAAGTGTTCGTGCTGACCAACGCCGGTCTGATGGCCGATGTATCGCTGCAAGGCACCAAGGTTTCGCGTCTGAAGATCTAACCGACGCGCGAGCCGTTGGCCGGTCTGCGGGGTGTGCGTCTGATCCGCCGGGTTCCGTGAGCAGCGGTGGCCGCATCAGACGCAATCCTGCGCAGCTTGCCTTTGCAACCTCAGCAACGTGGCATGCGCCGCGCCGGTGAGCTTTTGTGGACTGCACGCGGGCCGCGTCCATGATGACCGCCCGGCGCCTGTTGCAACGCCCCGATCGTTTTAAGTCGTGCGGCAACGAAAAACGGCGATGCGCATCACGCATCGCCGCTCTTTTTTCACCACGGCCACCGAGCCGGATCGCTTCCGCTCAGGTTCCGGACGTATCGATCACCTTAAAGCGCGAACGCTTCTGCGCACGAATCACCATCTGGTAAGCATCCACGTATTCTTGCGCCATGCGGCGCGAAGTGAAGCGCTCTTCGAAGCGCTGGCGCACGCCCGCGCGCGGCATCTTGTGCAGACGATTGACCGCCGCCACTGCGCCGATTTCGTCTTCGACGATATAACCCGTCAAGCCGTCTTCCAGCACTTCCGGGACCGAGCCGCGATTGAACGCGATCACCGGCGTGCCGCATGCCATTGCTTCGATCATCACGAGGCCGAACGGCTCCGGCCAGTCGATCGGAAACAGCAGCGCGTGCGCGCCGGACAGGAATTCGGCTTTCTGGTGATCCGCGATCTCGCCGATAAACTCGACGTGGGGCAAGTCCAGCAACGGCCGGATGTCGCGCTCGAAGTATTCGCGATCGGCGGCATCCACTTTCGCGGCGATGCGAATCGGCAAGCCGCAACGGCCCGCAATCCGGATCGCGGTGTCGACACGTTTTTCCGGCGAGATCCGGCCGAGAAACGCGAGGTACTTCTGCTCGACCGGCTGCGGCGTGTAGAGCTGCTCAGGCAAGCCGTGATAGACGGTGGTCAGCCACTTGGCCTGCGGTAGCGGATGCCGCTGCGAATTCGAAATCGAGATCACAGGCGCGGTGTTGAACGTATCGAACACCGGCTGCTGCTCGGGCAAATCGAGGCGGCCGTGCATGGTGGTGACAAACGGCGTGTCCTGGCGCTTGAAGACGGAGAACGAGTAGTAGTCGAGGTGAAAATGCAGAACGTCGAAATTCTCGGCCTGGCGGCGCACCAGTTCCATCAACAGCATGTGGGGCGCCACGCGGTCGCGAATGCCGGGATCGAGACGCAGCGCGCGCGGCCAGACGGCTTCGAGCTTCGCACTCGTCACGGAGTCGCCGCTCGCGAACAGCGTCACGTCATGTCCGAGATCGACCAGCGCTTCGGTGATGTACGACACGACGCGCTCCGTGCCGCCATAAAGCTTCGGCGGCACCGATTCGGTCAAAGGGGCGATCTGCGCAATCTTCATATATTGTCTCCGTAAGCTGACGGCTTGCGCCTCGAGGCGGTGCGCGCCAGCGGCGCTGAGTATGACAGCGCCGATACCTCCGATCAATGCAACGGCCCGAGCCGGCCGCGTGCACCACCGGCATCGAAGCATTATTCACTACGGGACAACAAAAAGCCCCTTGTCTTGCATTTCCTCGGTGCTGTTACATTCAGCTTACATCCGGCTCGGCGCGCACACGGCTTCTCGTGCTTAGCGCGCAGGCCATTTCCACGCCGGCAGATCGCGATCGTCTGCATCGGTAATGCGAGTTGCGCCGAACTGCTTCTCCAGCACGATCGACTGACTCGCCTCTTCGCGTTCGAGCGCCGCGATCAAACGCGCGGCGTGCGACACCACCAGCACCTGCGAATGCGCGGCAGCTCGCGCGATCAGGCGCGCGAGCGCCGGCAGCAGGTCCGGATGCAGGCTCGTCTCCGGTTCGTTCAGCACCAGCAGTTCGGGCGGACGCGGCGTCAGCAAGGCCGCGACCAGCAGCAGATAACGCAAGGTGCCGTCGGACAACTCCGCGCCTTTCAGCGGCCGCAGCAGGCCGTGCTGCTGCATCGTCACTTCGAAACGGCCGTCCTGGGTTGCAACCTCGAGGCGCGAACCGGGGAAGGCGTCGTCGATGGCGGCGTCCAGCGCGACCGGGTCGCCGATCTCGCGAATGGTCTGCAAGGCGGCCGCGAGATCCGCGCCATCGTTTGCGAGCACGGGCGTGTGCGTGCCGATCTGCGGCAGACGCGCGGGTGCATCGGCGTCGGTGCGAAAGTGGTCGTAGAAGCGCCACGAGCGGATCTGCTCGCGCACCGTGATCATCTCCGGCGCGGTGCGCGGGTCGGAGAACTCCGTCATCATGCTGTCGAAGCTGGCGACCGGTTGTGGAATGGTCTGCCAGTCGCCGCGCTCGTCGCGTGTGCGCAGCGCCGGGCCGTGGCGATCGACCAGCAAGGCCGACGGCCGCAGCACGGGCCCGCTCCAGATGCATTCGCGTTTGATGGTGGGATCGAGCGGAAAGCGTGTAGCGCGATTGACGAGCGGCAGACCGAGATCGATCGCATAGCCGAATTGAGCGCCGGAAAACCCGAGCCGCAGACTGACCGGCTCCTTGCGGCGCAGCGGTTCAACCGCGAACTCGCCCGCCAGCACGGCCCGCGAAAAGCGCTCAGGACCGGCCCATAGCGTCGACGGCAAACCGCCCTCGCGCGCGAGCGAAGTAATCAACCCGCCGCGCGCCGCTTCGGACAGCAGCCGCAGCGAGCGATACACGCTCGACTTGCCGCTGCCGTTTGCACCTGTGATCACGTTCAGCCTGCCGAGCGGCACGATCAACTCGCGCAACGAGCGATAGCCCGCAATTGCCAGAGTGGTCAGCATGCGCCGGCCCGACATTCAGTCGCGCAGGCGCGCGCGTCCCTCAACCCTGCCGCACCTGAACACGCGCTCAGGCCGCCGTTCCCGAAACCGGACAAACACGGGTCGACGCGCCCCATTACTTATGGCCGCCGCCGTTGCCCGGCTTCCGCGCCGGCACGCTGCGCAGATCGCGCAGGAAGGTGTCGCGCCACACGCCGAGATCGTTCTTGCGCAGCGCCTCCATGTTGATCTCGTGACGCCGCTGACGCGCGTCGAGCGGCATCTGCAACGCGCGCTGCAGCGCTTCGCACATGCCGATCGCATCATGCGGATTGACCAGCAGCGCGCCGGTCAGCTCCGCCGCGGCGCCCGCGAAAATCGACAGCACCAGCACGCCGGGGTCGTCGGGATTCTGCGCGGCGACGTATTCTTTCGCGACCAGGTTCATGCCGTCGTGCAGCGGCGTGACGAAACCGATCTGCGATTCGCGGAACAGCGACATCAGCTTCCAGCGGTCGTACTGCTGGTTCAGATAGCGGATCGGCGTGTAGTCGAGCCCCGAGTAGCGGCCATTGATGCGCCCTGCTTCGTACTCCAGATCCTGGCGAATCTTCTGATAGGTGGCGACGTCCGAGCGGGTCGGCGGCGCGATCTGCACCAGCGTGACGTTGCCGCGCCATTCCGGCGAGCGCTCCAGCAGATGCTCGAACGCGCGGAAGCGCTCGACGAGACCCTTCGAGTAATCGAGCCGGTCGACGCTCATGATCAGCTTGCGCCCCTCCAGGCTCTGCTTCAGATCGAGCACGTGCTGACGGCTTTCGTAGCGCTTCGCCTGCTCGGCGATTTCGTCCGGGAACACGCCGATGCGGTACACGCCCGTGCGCAGCTTGCGGCCGAATGCTTCGACCACGCCGTCCGCGCCCACGGTGCCGCGCGCGTGGCGCGTGACGTAATCCTTGAAGGCGAGTTCGTCGGTGGCGGTCTGAAAACCCAGCAGGTCGTAGCACGACAGCGACTTCACCAACTCTTCATGCGGCGGAATGTTGAGCAGGATCTGCGGCGCGGGAAACGGAATGTGCAGGAAGAAGCCGATGCGATTCGTGATGCCCTCGTTACGCAGCGCCTCGGCGAATGGAATCAGATGGTAGTCGTGAATCCAGATCACGTCGTCGGGTTCGAGCAGCTTGATCAGCTTGTGCGCGAGCCACGCGTTGACGCGCCGGTAGCCCGCGTATTCCTCGCGCTCGTAGCGCGCGAGGTCGTTGCGGTAGTGGAATACCGGCCACAGCGTCGCGTTCGAGAAGCCGCGATAGTACTGGTCGTAGTCCTTGCGCGTCAGACCGACGGTCGCGAAAGTCACCGCGCCGTCCTGCTCCAGCGTGGGCCCCGCGTTGGCGACAGTCTCGCTGACCACGTCGCCGCTCCAGCCGAACCACACGCCTCCGGCATCCTTCAGCGCGCCGAATACGCCGACGGCGAGGCCGCCGGCCGAGCCCCTGGTTTCCGTCGGCGTTGCGACGCGATTCGACACGACGATGAGTCGGCCCATATTGCATGTCCTCCTTGGTTCGCGCGGCGCGCTCCGTGCCTTCGCAGGTGCTCGAAGTGTCTCGCGCCCGGTTGCGCGTCGAGAACCCAAACACATGAAGCACGCGGCGCCGCGCCGGATTCGTGAGTGAGTGGACGGTTCGACTGTTTTGGTGCCCGATCAGTTGCATCTATCGGCGCCGCGACCTCAAGATTTGCCGCTTCCCGCCGTCAAACTTTTTCCTTCACCGGCCCCGGCACGCCGACCGCCGACGGCCGTCCCGCGCGGCTTGCCACCGGATCGGCCTCGGTATGCGCGGCGGTGCTGCCGGCCGGCGTTTGCGTGCCGCGCGGCACCCAGTCGAGTGGTGCGCCGTTGCCGGTTTCGAGTTCCGCCGACACTTCCGCGCGCGCCCGCGGCAGGTACTGCGGATAGTGCTGTTGAATGAAGTCGAGCAGACCTTCGCGCACCCGGCAACGCAAATCCCAGTTCAGGCCGGAGTCGAGCGAACTGACGAGCGCGCGCAATTGCATGGAGCGCTCGGTGCCGTCCGTGACCTGCAACACCTGCACGCGGCGGTCCCACTCGGGCGCGTCCTCGACGATGCGCGCGAGTTCCTCGCGCAACGGCGCGAGCGGCATGCGGTAATCGACGTACAGAAACACCGTGCCGATGATCTGCGAACTGCTGCGGGTCCAGTTGGAAAACGGGTTTTCGATAAACCACTGCAGCGGCACGATCAGCCGCCGCTGATCCCACAGACGCACCGACACATACGTGCCGGTGATTTCCTCGATACGCCCCCACTCGCCCTGGATCACGACGACGTCGTCGAGACGGATCGGCTGCGATAGCGCGATCTGCAAGCCGGCGATCAGATTGCCGAGCACCGGCCGCGCCGCAATACCGGCGACCAAGCCCGCCACGCCCGCGGACGCCAGCAGGCTCGCGCCGATCTGCCGGACGCTCGGAAACGTCATCAACGCGCCGCCCACGCCGATGATCACGATCACGAACATCACCGAACGGGCCAGCACGCGCGCCTGCGTATGAATGCGGCGCGCCTGCAGGTTGTCGGCGGTGTCGAGCGGATGGGCCTGAATGATCGCCTCGCCGATCGCCGCCGCCGAGCG
Source organism: Paraburkholderia sp. BL25I1N1 (assembly GCF_003002025.1). Classification (GTDB taxonomy): domain Bacteria; phylum Pseudomonadota; class Gammaproteobacteria; order Burkholderiales; family Burkholderiaceae; genus Paraburkholderia. Next base: position 131,141 of record NZ_PVZB01000007.1, on the reverse strand, counting down.
CACGGACAACCACGTCAATCCGCCGATCAGCGTAATCGCGACGGCGTCGCGCAGCGGCGTGATGAAGGTCAGGGTGTCAGGCGCTTCCCACCATACGGCCTCCAGCGCGAGGATCACGAGCACGAACAGCGAAGGCTTGTCGATATAGCGCAGCACGACGCTCGTCAGTGGATAAGGCCGCGCGAGCCGCGTCACGATGCGCGCACCGATCCGATGGATGCCCACGGCCAGCACCATCGCGATGACGGAGACGAGCAAGGCGCCGACCCACGTATGCAGCGGCGCTTCGGCCATGCGGCTGAGGTCGTCGAGAGTTGGCATGAAGGGGATTTTCCTCCTGGCTTGGGTGGGGAACAGAACCCGCGCGGAATGGGCGCGTAACCCGCGAGCCTCGAACACGGCTTCGGTGTTGCGTGACGCGCAAGATGGCCGACGGTGCCGTCGGCGAAGCGTCCGGCGTTGAAGCAGGCGCGAGACGGACGACTGCGCGCCGTCACGGACTGCCTGTAGACATCTTAGGTCGTTCGTCTGCGCGATCGCGGAAAGGTGCCGGAAACCCGCCGTTTCTGCAAACCGACGGCCACGGTTCAGACGGTTTTCAGGCGGGACTCGAAGAAGCCCCAAGCGGAATTCCGGCCGCTGAAACCGGAAACACACCCGCAGGCTGAACGCCCGACGCGCCCGCCACGGGGCGCGCGAGGCATGTCAGCCGTGATTCAGTTCACAATCAACTACCGCTCTTGCAGGGAAACGCTTTGCCGAGTCCCAGCGAGATCGCCGTGCTGGCGTTGTAGCCCGCGACGTTCGGATTCTCGGCAATATACTTGCGCACCGCGTCGGTCAACTGCGCCGAGCGCGCGTCCTGTGGCAAGCAGAAGTACTGGCCGACGCGCGGACCCGTCGTGCCGCCGATCGCGTCGATGGTATTGAAGATGCCGTCAGCGGCGCCTTCGATATAAGCGGCGCACGCGCTACGCGATGCCACATCCGTCTTGGTGCACAGCTTGTTGAGGTCGCCTCCCGTAAACGCGGCTGCCGATAGCGGTACGGCGAGCGCGCTGGCGAAAATCAAAGCCCGCAGCATGGTGTTCCTTTCCAGGGTCGTTTATCAGGCGGTCTTTCGCCGCGTCCGAACGGCACGCCCAGGCGGCGCGCCAAAGTCGTCATTCTGCACTGTTTTGCGAAGCGCAAGCGTGTGCGGCCGCGCTATCTTCAGGCACTTTTTACTGCAATGTCTGGCGGCGGCCGCTGCGCCGGTATTTTTGCGCTTTGGCGATTTTAGGGGTGGTGCTCTGCCAGCGGGGCTGGAGCAGCTAGCGGACCCGACTGGCCGGAGCCAAGCGCTGAAGCGGCCGGCACACCCTCTCTGCCCGTCAACCGCCGACCCGCACCGCCGCGCGCATTACTTCTGTTGCATCTGCTGCAGGCGCGCGGTCAGCCCTTCGACCACGTCCGGCTCCTTGTACGTCTTGGCAAAATCGAGCGCCGTCAGGCCGATCTGGTTCTTCACCGTCAGATCCGCGCCGTTGTCGAGCAGCAGCTTCACCGTCGACACGTGGCCGCCGCGCGCGGCCATCATCAGCGGCGTGGTGCCGTTCGGCGAGCCGGCGTCGACGTAGGCCGAATGGTCGAGCAGCACCTTGACGATATCGTCGTGCCCGTTCGCCGCCGCGTAATGCAGCGGTGCCCAGCCCTTCTTGTTCACCTCGGCGTCTTTTGCGATCAGCAGGTTGACGAAGTCGAGGTCGCCGTTCAGCGCGGCCATCATCATCGCGTTCTCACCGGCTTTGTCCTGAATCTCGATGTTCGTTTTCGGATTGGCGACCAGCGCGGCGCCGACCTTGTCCGATTTCTCGCGCGCGGCCAGCACCAGCAGCGGCATGCCCTGGTTATCCACGCTGTTCGGGTCCATGCCCTTGGCGAGCAGCTTGTTGACGCCGTCGACGTCGTCGAACTTGACCGACTTGATCAGCGAATCGATCGGCGCAGCCTGAGCCGGCGGCACCACCAACGAAGTCAGCGCGGCACAGGCCAGCGCGGCCGCGAACGCGACGCGCGAGGCGCCACGCCGTGCCGATGCCAGCGCCCCATGCGCCGCTGAAACGTCCTGATTCTGTGCAATCGACATCGAAATTTCTCTCATATTTAACTTTAGGAAACGTCCCTATCCCTTTGATAATGATCGACTTTACATCTCACGCACCAGCCGGCGCGGGGATCTTGAAAAGGCGAAAGAAGTTCTGCGTGGTCGCGGCGGCCAGCGCCGTTTCCGGCATCTCGCGTTGCTGCGCGATGAACCGTCCGACATAACTCACGTACGCAGGTTCATTTGGCTTGCCGCGATACGGCACCGGCGCGAGGTACGGCGAGTCGGTCTCGATCAGCAAACGCTCGAGCGGTACGCGCCGCGCGACGTCCTGCACGTCGGTCGCGCTTTTGAACGTGACGATGCCCGACAGCGAGATGTAAAAATTCTGTGCCAGCGCCTGTTCGGCGACGGCCCACGGTTCCGTAAAGCAATGCATCACGCCGCCCGGCTCGCCCGCGCGCTCCTCGGCCATGATGCGCAGCGTGTCTTCCGACGACGAGCGCGTATGGATGATCAGCGGCTTGCCCGTAGCATGCGCCGCGCGGATATGGGTGCGAAAGCGCTCGCGCTGCCATTCCATGTCGGCGATCGAGCGGCCTTCCAGCCGGTAATAGTCGAGCCCCGTCTCGCCGATCGCGACCACCTTCGGATGCGCGGCCAGTTCGACCAGTTCGGCGACGCTCGGCTCGCGCATGTCCTCGTGATCCGGATGCACGCCGACCGACGCGTACACGTTCTCGTACCGGTTGGCGATATCCAGCACCGACGGCAGCGTTTCCAGATCGACGGAAACGCACAGCGCATGCGTGACCGAATGGCTGCGCATATTTTCGAGCACCTGCGGCAGGCGGTCGGCGAGTCCTTCGAAGTTGATATGGCAGTGCGAGTCGACAAACATGGTGATGTCCTGCTTAGAAAGTGCTCGAAGTGAATCAGGCGGCGGCTGCGGCGGAGTCCAGGCGTTTGCCGAGAATCACCAGATCGCGCTCCACGCCGTCCAGCACGGCCACGCGCGGTAACGAACCCCACGTGTCGAAACCGAAGCTGCGGAACAGGCGCAGGCTCGCCTCATTGTGGCCGAAGATAAAGCCGAGCACGGAGTCGATGCCGAGCGCCGGCGCCGCCGCCAGCGATGCCGCCAGCAATTGTTTGCCGAGGCCGCGGCCACGCGCGCTTTCGTCGAGATAGATGCTGACTTCGGCGGTGCGTTGATAAGCGGGACGGCCGTAGAAATCCGAAAAGCTCAGCCACGCGATCACGCGGCCGGGTTGTTGCGCGTCTTCCACTACCCACAGCGGCCGCTTTTGCGGACCGTGCGCGTGAAACCAGCCCAACCGGCTTTCGACGCTGACGGGTTCGAGATCCGCCGTGACCTGCCGCGACGGCACGGTCGAGTTATAGATGGCGACGATCGCGGGCAGATCGTCGAGCGTGGCATCGCGGTAGGAAAGGCTCATGGTGCGTTGAACTTGGAGGGAAAGCCAATACGGGAAGAAAAATGGACGACGCCGTCCGCCTGGTGCGGTAAAGCGCTGCAAAGCGCGCCCGCCGCTACCGGCGTACCTCGCGAACAGGTCTTAGGCGAACAACTCGCGATAACCGATAAACAGTTCCTCGAACACCAGCCGCGCATTCAGCGGATGGTTCTCGACGGCACGCTGGCGCGTCACGATGCGCATGAAGCGCGCGAACGCGCTGGCATCGGCCTGCGACGCGCAACGCGTCAGCGCCACCGACGCCTGGGGAAAATAACGTGGCGCGCCCGCCGTGCGCTGCGCCAGCAGATCGTACATCCAGCGTTGCAGCCAGCCTAGCACCAGCGGCACGGGCAGCTTCTGCAACGCCTCGCCGCACGCGAAGGCATCGCAATCGGGGCCCGCGGCGAGTTGCTTGAGCGTCCAGTCGCGCAGCGCGCGGTTCTCGTCGCTGGCGAGCGCGAGCGCGGTGAGCGGCGCGCCGCCGGCTTCGGCGAGCAGCGCGGGCGCTTCGGCCACGCCTTGCGCGGCGAGCCATTTCGTCGCCACGTCGGGCGCGGGCAGGGTCATCGGCCACTGGCGGCAGCGGCTGATAATGGTGGGCAGCAGGCGGTCGATGCGCGCCGACACCATCAGGAAAACGACGCCCGCCGGCGGTTCTTCGAGCGTCTTCAGGAGCGCGTTGGCCGCGGCGATGTTCAGCCCTTCCGCCGGATACAGCACGACTACACGCGCGCCGCCGCGATGCGAACCCACGCCGACGAAGTCCAGCAGGCCGCGAACCTGCTCGATCTTGATTTCCTTGCTGGGCGCGCGGGTCTTCTTGCCTTCGTCGGCGTCGGCCTTGTCGGCTTTTTCGTCCGCGGCGTTGTTCAGACCGGCTTCGGCGGCGAGCGCCTCGGGCACGACGATCCGGTAGTCCGGATGATTGCCCTGCGCGAACCAGTTGCAGGCCACGCACGCGCCGCACGGCTCGCCGTTCGGCTGTTGCGCCTCGCACAGCAGACCTTGCGCGAGATGCTGCGCGAAGCGCAGCTTGCCGATGCCGGCCTGTCCATGCAGCAACAAGGCGTGCGGCCAGTGGCCGCGCAGCTGCTGCAGGCGGTTCCAGTCATCGGCTTGCCACGGATAAATCATCATTTCTCTTTTTAAATCAAACGGTTGCAGATTGTATCTGAGGTGTAACACGAACTCTGCATGGTGTTATAAGGCAGGGCTATATTCTTTTTAAATCAAAGCACTGCAATCAACTCATCAAGCTTTCTCTGAATCTGCACAATGCTCTGCGCGGAGTCAATGATAGCGAACCGATACGGCGCTTCTTCGGCGCGGCGCAGATATTCGGCGCGCGTGCGGTTGAAAAACGCCACCGACTCGCTCTCGAAGCGATCCGGATCGCGCACGGCGCTGCGCCGTTCGTTGGCAACCTCAGGCGCAAGGTCGAACAGCACCGTCAGGTCCGGTTGAAAACCGCCCTGCACCCATCGCTCCAGCGTTTCCAGCTTGTCGCGCGGCAGACCGCGGCCGCCGCCCTGATAGGCGAAAGTCGCGTCGGTGAAACGGTCCGACAGCACCCAGTCGCCGCGCGCGAGCGCGGGCTCGATTACCTCGGCCAGATGCTGGCGGCGCAGCGCGAACATCAGCAGCGCCTCGGTTTCGAGGTCCATCTTCTGATGCAGCACGATCTCGCGAATCTGCTCGCCGAGCGGCGTGCCGCCGGGTTCGCGCGTCATCACGACCGAGCGTCCGGCGCTTGCGACCTTCTGTTCGAGGCGCTCCCGAAACCAGCCGAGATGGGTGGTCTTGCCCGCCCCGTCGATGCCCTCAAACGTAATGAATTTGCCCCGCGCCATCATTGCCCTCGAATGTATTTGTCCACGGCCTTGTTGTGATCGCCGAGGGTGTCGGAAAAGATACTGCTGCCGTCGCCGCGCGACACGAAATAGAGCGCGGTGGTTTGCGCCGGATTCAACGCCGCTTGCAGCGACGCCACGCCGGGCAGCGAAATGGGCGTCGGCGGCAGGCCCATCCGGGTGTAGGTATTGTAGGGAGTGTCGGTCTGCAGGTCTTTTTTCCTGATATGGCCGGCGTAGCTGTCGCCCATCCCGTAGATCACGGTCGGGTCGGTTTGCAGCGGCATGCCCACCCGCAGACGGTTCGCGAACACCGCGGCGACCATCGGCCGGTCGGACTTCTTGCCGGTTTCCTTTTCGATGATCGACGCCATGGTCAACGCGTCGTACGGCGTCTTGTACGGCAGATTCGGCGCGCGCGCGGTCCATGCTTCGTCCAGACGCAGACGCATCAGGCGATAGGCGCGGCGGTATACGTCGAGATCGCTGGTGTTCTTGTCGAACAGATACGTATCCGGGAAAAACAGCCCTTCGCCATTGCCGATCGACGCCTCCGGCGCGTTGATCGCGTTCATCAGATCCGTGTCGCTCATGCCGATCGTGTCGTGCTTGAGCGCCGGATTGGCGTCCAGCTCGGCGCGCATGCGCTTGAAAGTCCAGCCTTCGATGATGGTCGCCACGTATTCGTTGACGTCGCCGCGAGCGATTTTCTGCAGCACCTCGTACGGCGTCACGCCCGTCTTGAATTCATAGTTGCCCGATTTCAGCTCGCTTTGCAGCCCTAGCAGCCGCGTCATGATGACGAACAGTTCCGGCTCGACCGGCACGCCGCCGCGATTGAGCTGCAGCGTGACGCTGCGCAAGCTGCTGTGCGGCTTGACGGTGACATCGAGTTGCGCGGGGTTCAGATCGAGCGGGCTGTTGGCCCAATGATACCCACCGGCAATGGCGGCTGCGGCCAGCACAACGACGATTGCGCCGGCGGCGAAACATTTCTTCAGAAGGGACATGCGAAACGTGGCAAGGTTGGACTGCATATAATACTTGTTTGCCTTAGCTAAAGTCAGAATTGACTGTTCTCGGAATCCATGAACACACCGCTCGCTACCGCTTCAGGCACTCCCTCTGGCAACGCCGTCACGACCGCTGCCGCCACGCCCGCCGTTCTGCCCACGCTGCCGCGCCCCTCTGCCGATGAATTCGACGCCGTCATCCACCACGGCGCGTACATGCCGCTCACGCAGTTCGGCGTGATCGACGCCACCGGCGACGACGCGGCGAGCTTCCTGCATGGCCAGTTGACCAACGACACCCAGCATCTCGACGCCGCCAACGCGCGCCTGGCCGGCTACTGCTCGGCCAAGGGGCGTCTGCTGGCATCGTTCCTGACGTGGCGCAGCGGCGATACGATCCGCCTGCTGGCGTCGAAAGACGTGCAGGCTGCCGTGCAGAAGCGGCTCTCCATGTTCGTGCTGCGCGCCAAAGCCAGGCTTGCGGATGCGAGCGGCGAACTGGCCGTGATCGGTCTTGCCGGCGACGTGCGCAAGGCGCTCTCGGGCGTGTTCGACGCGCTGCCGGACGGCGTGCATGTGAAAGTGGACGGCGCGGCGGGCTCGCTGATTCGCGTGCCGGACGCGCTCGATCACCTGCGTTTTCTGTGGATCGGCCCGAAGGCACAGGTCGAGTCGCTGCTGCCCTTGCTCGACGAAAAACTCAAACGCGTCTCGCCCGCCGTGTGGGACTGGCTCGACATTCGCGCGGGCGAGCCGCGCATCACGCAGCCGGTGGTCGAGCAATTCGTGCCGCAAATGGTCAATTTCGACGTGCTCGGCGCGGTAAATTTCCGCAAAGGCTGCTATCCCGGTCAGGAAGTCGTGGCGCGCAGCCAGTATCGCGGCACGATCAAGCGGCGCACCTCGCTCGCTAACGTGCCAGGCGAGCTCGACACGGTGCGCGCCGGCGCGGAACTGTTTCATTCGGACGATCCTGGCCAGCCGTGCGGCATGGTCGTAAACGCGGCATGGGCGCCGGACGGTGGCGTCGATGTGCTGGTCGAGATCAAGCTCGCCGCGCTGGAAAACGGCTCGGTGCATCTGGGCGCGGCGGACGGCCCGGCGCTGCGGTTTTTGCCGTTGCCCTACGGGTTGCCGACCGAAGTTTAAAGCTCTCTCGCGGTACGAAGCGGCGCAATCAGGCGCCGCTTTTTACTGGCCTCTTCACCTGCAACGCCCCCACCGGGAGATGCCCCCCGATGTGCCTGATCGTCTTCGACTGGCGACCCGACGCGGTCGACGGCCCGCTCTTCACGCTCGCCGCGAATCGCGACGAATTCTTTCGCCGCACCGCCGAGCCGATCAGCTGGTGGCAGGACGCGCCGGGTGTGCTGGCCGGCCGCGATCTTCAGGGCGGCGGCACGTGGCTCGGCATGTCGCGCGACGGCCGCTTCGCCGCGCTGACCAATTACCGCGCGCCGCATGAAATGCGCGCCGACGCGCCGACCCGGGGCACGCTCGTCAGCGACTGGCTGAAAGCCGCCACGCGCGATGCGACCGGGAACCCGCACGCCACGCCGCTGGCGTACCTGCAGCACGTCGCGCAAACCGGCGACATCTACAACGGGTTCAATCTGCTGGTGGGCGACTGGACGCGCCGTGAACTCGCCTGGTATTGCAACCGGGGTGGCCTCGCGCCCACGCTGCTCGCACCGGGCACGCATGGCATTTCCAATGCGGTGCTCGATACCGCGTGGCCGAAGCTGGTGAAAAAGCGCGCCGAACTGGCCACGCTGCTCGCGCGCGACGCGATGCCGCCGCTCGAAAGCCTGATCGATCTGATGCGCGATCCGCGCCTCGCACGCGACGACGAGTTGCCGTCCACCGGCATTCCGCTCGAACGGGAACGGGCATTGTCGGCGGCGTTTATCGAAACGCCGGAGTACGGCACGCGCGGCACGACGGCGTTGCGCGTGGCCGTGCATGGTCAGGTGATCAGCGTGGCCGTCGCCGAGCGCAGCGACGACAACGGTTCACACCGCATCGTGCGGCCCGGCGACTTCGAGCGCAGCTTCGCTTTTAATATCGAACGCGAGATGGAGTGATGCTTGTTGGGCGGCATGGCGACGGTTCGCTGCTTGTCGCCTACAGTTCGCCCTTCGTCGCTCGACATTTGGCGCTGACCACCAACGGTGCGCCGCCAAGCGCTAGGCAAACCGCGTTCACTCGATGCCGAAAGCCGCGCGCAATGCCGCCGCGGCATCCGCGTGCGCCTCAGCGACCTCGGGTACGTAGCCACCCATCTTGAAGAACTCGTGGATCATGCCCGGATAGCGCTTGAGCGTGGCCGCATTGCCCGCGGCACGCAATTTCTCCGCGTAGGCATCGCCTTCGTCGCTCAAGGGATCGTATTCGGCGGTAGCGATCCACGCCGGCGCAACGCCGCTGAAATCGGGCGCGCCACGCTGGCCGTCGAGCGGCGCGAAACGCCAGTCGTCGCGGTCGCTCGTATCGCGCACGTACTGCTCGAAGAACCATTGGATCGTGTCGCCCGACAATAGAAAACCGTCGGCGAGACGCGAGTGCGAATCGGTTTGCTGGTAGCCGGTCGTGCCTGGATAGATCAGCAGTTGCAGGGCGAGTTCGATGTCGGCGTCGCGCGCGAGGACCGCGCAAACCGTGGCCAATGTGCCGCCCGCGCTATCGCCGCCCACCGCGAGCCGGGCTCTGTCCACGCCGTATTCCGCCGCATGCTCATGCAGCCAGCGCAACGCGTCGAACGCATCGTCGACGGCGGTGGGAAACTTGTGCTCCGGCGCGAGCCGGTAATCCACCGACAACACCGTGCACTGACCGTCGCGCGCGAACATCCGGCACAGCGCATCGTGCGTATCGACGCTGCCCACCGTGAAGCCGCCGCCGTGGTAGTACACCAACGCCGGCGCGGGTTCAGCCCAGCTCGGCTCGACCGCTTGATAAAGACGCACGCGAATCGTCGCGCCGTCGCGTGTCGGGATTCGCAGATCTTCGAGCGCGAACATCGGCGCGCTGGCGATTTCCAGAATCGGCGCGCTTTTTTCGTATGAGGCCCGCGCGTCTTGCGCGGTCATTTCGTGAAGCTTCGGGCGTTTGGCCCGTGCAATCATATCGAGCACCTGCTCGATCTTCGAATTCAGCGGCATGGTGCGTCTGTTGGCGCGTGAGCGCCGAAGATTTGAAAGAGACCGGCGCGATAGCGCGCCGCCGATGCGATCACAGTCGCGCCTAACCGGCGTTCTTCACTTCCGGCTTGAGCGACATGGGATCGATGGGATTGCGCAACTGCTCGATATCCTCGTGACGCAGCTTCACCGTCGCCATGATGGCCGGATGCGTGACGATATAGAAACGCCGCGCGGCGATCGCTTCGAAGGTGAGGTCGGCGACATCGCCGGCACTCAGCTTGCCTGATTGCACGGCACGCTGCAGTTGCTTGCCCGCGGCGATCTGCGAGCGCGTCGGTCCGCTGTCGTTGCGCAGGTCCGCGGGGCGCGCGCGTTCCGCATCGGCGATGCCGGTCGGCACGAAGGCCGGACACAGCAGAGAACAGCCGACCAGGCCGCCCGCTTCCGCTTCCGCTTCCGCCTCTGCCTGGCCGGCTTGCGCCAACCGCAGGTCGTGATACAGCGTTTCGGTGAGCGACACCACGGCGTGCTTCGACGCGTTGTAGATGCCCATCGCGGGCGGCGACAGCAGTCCCGCGACGGACGCGGTGTTGACGATATGCGCGGGCTCGTTCTGCGCCAGCATGATCGGCGTGAAAACCCGCACGCCGTGCGCGACGCCCATCACGTTCACGCCGAATACCCACGACCAATCGTTCGCCGAGCTTTCCCACAGGAAGCCGCCCGAGCCCACGCCCGCATTGTTGAACAGCAGATGCACGCGGCCGTAGGCGTCGAGCGCCGCCTGCGCGAGCGCTTCGACCTGCGCCGCGCTGGCGACGTCCGTCGGCACGCCGATCGCCTCGGCGCCGTCGGCACGCAAAGCTTCGACGGTTTGCGCCAACGCGTCGGGGTTGACGTCCGCGAGCACGAGCTTCATGCCGAGCGACGCGCCCTTCTGCGCGAACGCGCGGCCGAAACCGCTCGCCGCACCGGTGATCACCGCCACCTTGCCTGCGAATTCGAACATCGTTTGACTCTCCTGGTTTTGACCGGCGTGTTGCGTGATTCGCTTCACGCTGGTGAGCGCCGGCGCGATCAGATCAGCTTGACGAGTTGCTTGCCGAAGTTCTTGCCTTTGAGCAGACCGATAAACGCCTCGGGCGCCGCTTCGAGTCCTTGCGCGATGGTTTCGCGATATTCCAGCTTCTTTTGCGCGACCAGTGTGCCGAGCTGCTTGAGCGCTTCCGGCCACACGTCCATATGCTCGCTGACAATGAAGCCTTGCACGAGCAGACGCTGCGTAAGCATCAGCGACGGATGCTTGAGCGGCAACGGTTCGCCGTCGTAGCCTGCGATAAACCCGCACAGCGCGATCCGGCCGAACGCATTCATGCGCGCGAGCGTCGCGTCGAGCACGGCGCCGCCGACGTTCTCGAAGTAGCCATCCACGCCGTTCGGCGTGACGGCCTTGAGGTCCTGATAAAGATTGCCGGCCTTGTAATCGACGCAGGCGTCGAAGCCGAGCGTCTCGGTCACATAGCGGCACTTGTCCGCGCCGCCGGCGATGCCGACCGCGCGCGCGCCGGCCAGCTTCGCCAGTTGACCGACCACGCTGCCCACCGCGCCGCTCGCCGCGCTGACCACCACTGTCTCGCCCGCCTTCGGCGCGATGATGCGGTTCAGGCCGTACCACGCAGTGACACCCGGCATGCCGACCGGACCGAGATAGGCCGACAAGGGCACATGCGTGTCGTCGACTTTCTGCACGCCGGCCCCGTTCGAGGTGCCGTATTCCTGCCAGCCGAACATCGCGACGACCTTGTCGCCGACCGCGAACTTCGGATTCTTCGACTCCACCACTTCTCCCACCGTGCCGCCGATCATCACTTCGTTCAGCGGTTGCGGCGGCGCGTAGGACTTGCTGTCGTTCATACGGCCGCGCATGTACGGGTCGAGCGACAGGTAGTGATTGCGCACGCGCAATTCGCCGTCGGCCAGCGGAGCAAGCGGTGCTTCGACGAGGCGGAAATTATCGGGCGTCGCAGCGCCTTGCGGGCGCGACGCCAGCACGAGTTGACGGTTGATCTGGGGCATGACGATCGTCTCCATGGGTTGCCGATGAATCGGCGAATGATTTGAACAGAGTTTGCGAAGGGAGAAACGGCGCGCGCGTCTCGTTCAGATGCGCACGCGGTTCGCAAGCTTTGCGCTCAGCCGTCGCTAGGACCCGGTTTCGCCGACGGGTCGCTGCGTAAGCGTTGTTGCGTGATGTCGCGCCCGACGGCGAGGCGCCGCATGTATTTGAAGGTGCCGAGCGCCTTGGCGACGAAGTGGCCTTCGCTGTCGCGGATCTCGCCTTCGCAGTAGGCCATGGTGGTGGAACGGTGCAGCACGCGAGCGCTCGCGCGCAATTCGCCGCGGCCCGGCTGCATGAAGTTGACCTTCATCTCGACCGTGACGACGCCGACGCCGTCGCCGGCCAGACTGCGCGCGGCCATTGCAAGCGCGATGTCGGCCAGCGTCATGGTGACGCCGCCGTGGGCGACGTCCCACGTGTTCATATGATCGTGCCGCAACGGCAGCACGACTTCGCTGGCGCCGTCCGCGGCCGACAGAAGCTGCGCGCCGAGCCGGTCGACGAACGGGCTCTCGGGCATGGACGCGGCACTCGCGTTAGATGAGGGCGAATCGGTCATGGCTGTTTGCAGATTGACTGGTCGGTACGTTCATGAAATTGCCGCGGGGCGCGTGGGGAAGCTCCAGCGTTTTGCTCGAGCTAGCCCGTTGGCCAAGGCAAACAGCAAGCCTATCAAACTTACGCGTTTGGTGGAGTTTTATCGGGAGGTTCGGGTGGGCAGGAACGGGCCCTTGACGATGCGGATCGAGGCTCACTTGCGAGCATTGCGCTTTGCGCCAGATCACGCCCGTGTTGTCGAAATGACCGGCTGGACTGCTGCCCGATCGGTGCCAGCCACTGACTCCGATCGGGTACAGGTTGCGTAGGCGGCGAATTAGAAGAAGCCTACGAGACGTTCACGAACAAACCTTCAGGATCAGCGCGCGAGCGCGACGCCGAACCGTTTGGTGTTTTCTAGTGGCTAAAGTCAGCGCCCAGCCAATCCGCAGCGGTGGTCTTCGCATAGCTGACGGCGTCTTGTGGATCGGGGAAAACGCCAAGCTGGTCCCAGTGCTCTTCGGCGGCAAACGGACCCTTGATGCCGAGCGCTTTCTGAATACTCAACTGCGCTGCATATCTTCCGTCCTCGAGAGGCCGGGCGGTGGCGACCACCTTGTGCGGGAGTCCTTGCCGCACGGGTTGAATCAGTTCCAACGGACCGCCGGCAGCGCCAACGTCGATCAGCTCGTTTCGCGTGTTGCAGTCGGGGCAATAGAAGTAAAACGAATTGTGGTCCCGATTCGGTTTGACCTGTTTGCGGGCAAGTACAGCTCGGCACTCGACATTTTCACAAATGAATGGCATATCGTCTCCGTGGTGATCTTCGAGTGGTAACGCGGGGCAGATCGGCATTGCCTTCAAGAAACGATCTGCCAGAAGCAGCCGGTCAGCAATCAGCACATGACCGGATTGCTAATGATACGAAGATGCCAGTCAGAGTGCCTTGCCACGCTTCCGCGACGCATTGCCGCGAGCCGCTGCGCCAGACGATCCATCAATGATGATCAAAGTAACGTGCTTCCTCAAGCACTTGTAATCGGCGCTGCACCGCATCAATCCGGGTCAGCCGCCATTCGCGCGGCCAGCCGCCCTAACCTGCGCACGGCTTCGTCGGCCAGATCGAGATCCGTGCTGGGCGAACTGAGCCGGATGAAATGATCGAAGCGTCCGCCATTCGAAAACACGGTCCCCGGCATCACGCGAATGCCGTCGTTCAGTGCGGCCTCGAAGAACACCGTCGACGACATGGCATGCGGCAATTCGATCCAGAAAAACATCCCGCCGCGCGGCGGCGTGAAACGCGTGCCGTCGGGAAACGAGGAGGCGATCGCCGCGGCCATCCGTTCGCGCTGAAGCCGCAAGCGGTCGCGCAAACGCCGCAAATGCCGCTCATAGGCGTTCGTTTCCAGAAATTCGGCGAGCACGACTTGCGCCAGTTGTTCGTTGTGCCGCGACTGCGCGAACTTCAGCATGCCGATGCGTGGATGCCAGCGGCCGCCGTTGACCCAGCCGACCCGCATGCCGGGCGCCAGCACCTTGTTGAACGATGTGCAGTGAATCACGGTGCCGTCGGTGTCCCACGCCTTCAGCGATCTGGGCGGCTGCGCGGCGTCGGCCAGTTCGCGGTACGGATCGTCTTCGATCAACGGAATGCCGGCTTGCGCGCACAGCTCGACGAGCCGCGCCTTGTGCGTGTCGGGCATCACGCTGCCGAGCGGGTTTTGCAGGTTCGGCACCACGACCACGGCCTTGATGTCGGGATGCGTGTGCAGCGCGAACGCCAGCGCTTCGATGGCGAGGCCGGTGGTCGGACTGGCCGGAATTTCGAGCGCGCGCAAGCCGAGGCTTTCGAGCGCCTGCAGCAGCCCGAAAAAGCACGGCGACTCGACCACAACGGTGTCGCCCGGTTGCGTCACCGCCCGCAATGCGAGATTCACGGCTTCGATGCCGCCGTGAGTCATGATGATGTCGTCGGCGCCGATCTGGATGCCGGCGTCGAGCGCGCGGCGCGCAATGATCGCGCGCAAGGCCGGATCGCCCTGATCGTGTCCGGCGGCGGTCAGCAAGGTGGGCCGCTTGCGCAACGCGCGCAGCGCGGCTTTCTGCAACGCGTCCGTGGGATACAAGTCGGGTGATGCCGTCGCGCCGCCGAGATTCAGCGCGTTCGGATAGCGCTGGAATGTCGCCACGATCGAGGAAATCACCGAGTGAATACCGACGAACTGCGCGGCGCCGGGCAGCGTCGCCAGGTCGGGTTCGGACGCGACCGGCAACGCCGCGGTGGGTGGCACACGCACGAAGTAACCGGCGCGCGGCCGGGCATCGATCAGCGCGTCGCGTTCCAGCACGCGGTAGCTCTCTGTTGCCGTCGCGAGACTGACGCCGTGGCGCTGCATGAAGGCACGTATCGACGGCATGCGGTCACCTGGACGCAGCACGCCGCCGCCGATCGCGCGGCGGTATTGATCAGCCAATTGCCGGTAGAGAGGCTGGCTGTCCGGCAGCCGGTCCGCAAGCGCTGCCTGCCGCGTCAGGATGGATTGAGTCATGTGCGGATGGTGCGGACATTTCGCGCGGCGCGACAGATACACATTCGTTCGATTCCGACCGACACAGCGCATTGAAACGCGTTGCTGTACCGGTTCAGATTGCTGGTGGCTGCGGCTGTTGTCACGTGAACGGACTCAATAAGCTGTATGGCATGGAATCGCTTTAAAGGAAACCGCCATGTCAGTCTGTCAATCGCGTTTTGGTCCGGCACGCGGCGCGCCTGCTCGCCTCTTCACCGGTCAGTTGGCCGTGCACGATTTGCCCGCGCGGACCTCAATCGTGGCGGTGGAAGGCGATCTGCAACTCGACTATCGCGATCGCTCGCTCGCATGGCTGGGCGACGCCGTGCCGGTTACGTCGATCACATTGCACGAAGGCGAGTGCTTCGTGACGCCGCAACGCGGCGTCGTGTCGATCAGTCCCGCGCATGCAAACGCTGCCGCGTTCGTCGTGCAGCCGTGGCGCGCGCGGAAGAACGGTCGAGGTCCGATTCATGAAACTCTGCGGCAACTGGCCCGTCTCGTCAGAACACGGCTGCGGCGCGCGGTCTGAAATGCCGTTTGGCGCACGGCATGGCCCGGTACAATGGATGACCGAAGCCGCTTCTTTCGAGGTGCAGGTCATGTCCTTCTTTCGTGCGCTGCTGTCTGGCCGTTCCGTTCGTCTGGCTACGTTTCTCGCCCTCGTCGCACTGACGCTCAACGGTTGCGCCGGCCTGTTCGGCGGCGACCCGGTGCGCGTGAACGTGGCCGGCATCGAACCGATCGATAGCCAGGGCTTCGAGATGCGTTTCAACGTCAAACTGCGTGTGCAGAATCCCAACGATTCCGCGGTCAGCTTCAACGGCGTGTCGCTCGATCTCGAACTGAACGGCAAACCGTTCGCGAGCGGTGTGAGCGATCAGGTCGGCACCGTACCACGCTACGGCGAAACGATCGTCAATGTGCCGTTGACCGTGCCCGCTTTCGCCGCGGTTCGCCAGGCCTTCGCCTTCGTGGGCGCCACCGAGTCGGGACAGATTCCGTACATTCTGCGCGGCAAGCTCGCGGGCGGGCTGACGGGCACGACGCGATTCATCGATCAGGGCACGTTGAGCCTGCCGTCGGCCGGCATGGCTTTGCCTTGAAGCGGACCATCGGGCCAGCCTGCGCCACGCGCGAATAGAAAACGGGTGCCGCATGGTTCACGCGCTTTCGCGCCGAACCACACGGCACCCGCCGTCCACTACCGTTCGAGCCGCATCACACCACTTCGAACAAACCCGCGGCGCCCTGCCCGCCGCCGATGCACATGGTCACGACAACCAGCTTCGCGCCGCGCCGCTTGCCTTCGATCAGCGCATGGCCGGTCAGCCGCGCGCCCGACACGCCATACGGATGGCCGACCGCAATCGCGCCGCCGTTCACGTTCAGACGGTCTTGCGGAATGCCGAGCTTGTCGGCGCAATACAGCACCTGCACCGCGAACGCTTCGTTCAGTTCCCACAGGTCGATGTCCTCGACCTTCAGACCCGCCTGCTTGAGCAGTTTAGGCACCGCGAACACCGGGCCAATACCCATCTCGTCCGGCTCGCAACCGGCCACCGCGAAGCCGCGGAAAATACCGAGCGGCTGCAGCCCTTCGCGCTCCGCCACCTTGGCGTTCATCACCACGCAAGCCGACGCGCCATCCGAGAACTGGCTCGCATTGCCCGCGGTGATGACACCGCCCGGCAGCGCGGTACGAATCTTCGATACGCCTTCGAGCGTGGTGTCGGCGCGAATGCCTTCGTCGCCGCTAACTGTCACTTCCTTCGTGAAGAGACGCCCGCTCGCTTTGTCGGCGACGCCGGCGAGCACCGTCAACGGCACGATCTCGTCCTTGAACTTGCCGGCTTCGAGCGCGGCCGCTGCCCGCTGCTGCGAACGCGCGCCGTATTCGTCCTGGCGCTCCTTCGAGATCGAATAACGTTTCGCGACGTTCTCCGCGGTCTGCAGCATCGACCAGTAGATTTCCGGCTTGTTCTGGCTGAGCCAGCCTTCGGTCAGCATGTGCTGGTTCATCTCGTTCTGCACGCACGAGATGGATTCCACGCCGCCGGCCACGAACACGTCGCCTTCACCGGCGATCACGCGTTGCGCAGCCAGCGCGATAGTTTGCAATCCCGACGAACAGAAACGGTTCACCGTCATGCCCGGCACGCTGACCGGCAAACCGGCGCGCAGCGCGATCTGCCGCGCGATGTTCATGCCGGTCGCGCCTTCCGGATTGGCGCAGCCCATGATCACGTCTTCGACCCGTGCCGGATCGAGCTTCGCGCGCTCGACGGCGGCCTGCGTGACGTGGCCGCCGAGCGTCGCGCCGTGCGTCATGTTGAAACCACCGCGCCATGATTTGGCGAGACCCGTACGGGCGGTCGATACGATTACGGCGTCAGTCATGCATGTCTCCTACTTCCAGATATCGATGATGGCGCGCGAGCGATTCGCCGCACAGCGCCACCTCAGTCAATTCAGTCGCGCTGTAGCTCAGCCGTTGAACCCGCGGCCCTTGGCCGCCAGTTCCGCGATGCTCGGCGCCAGTTGCCACGCATCGCCGTTCGGCCGCGCCGCATAGCGGCGAATCGCGCGCTCGACGTTGTAGAGGCCGACCGTGTCCGCGTACAGCATGGGGCCGCCGCGATAGAGCGGGAAGCCGTAGCCGGTCAGATAGACCATGTCGATGTCCGACGCCTTCGACGCAATGCCTTCTTCGAGAATCTTCGCGCCTTCGTTCACGAGCGCGAATACGAGGCGTTCGACGATTTCCTCGTCGCTGATCTTGCGACGCTCCACGTTGGCTTCCTTCGAGAACGCGACGATCATGTCGTCGACCACTTTCGACGGATACGCGCTGCGGTCGCCCGCCTTGTAGTCGTACCAGCCGCCGCCCGTCTTCTGGCCAAAGCGCCCCGTCTCGCAGAGACGATCGGCGATCTTCGAGTAATGCAGGTCAGGTTGTTCCTGGTAGCGGCGCTTACGGATCGCCCAGCCGATATCATTGCCGGCCAGATCGCTCATGCGGAACGGACCCATCGCGAAGCCGAACTTCTCGATTGCTTTGTCGACCTGTGCGGGCAGCGCGCCTTCTTCGAGCATGAAGAGCGCCTGGCGGATGTACTGCTCGATCATCCGGTTGCCGATGAAACCGTCGCACACGCCCGAGACCACGGCGGTCTTTTTGATCTTCTTGGCGAGCTTCATGACGGTGGCGAGCACGTCTTTGGCCGTCTCCTTGCCGCGCACCACTTCGAGCAGCTTCATGACATTGGCCGGGCTGAAGAAGTGCATGCCGACCACGTCCTGCGGACGCTTCGTGAAAGCGGCAATCTTGTCGACGTCGAGCGTCGACGTATTCGAGGCGAGAATCGCGCCTTGCTTTGCCACTTCGTCCAGACGCTTGAACACCTGTTCTTTCACGCCGAGTTCTTCGAACACCGCCTCGACGATCAGATCGGCGTTCTTGAGGCCGTCGTAGGAAAGCGTGGGCGTGATCAGCGCCATGCGCTGTTCGAGCGCTTCAGGCTTGAGCTTGCCCTTCTTGACGGTCGCTTCGTAGTTCTTGCGAATCGTGGCGAGGCCGCGGTCGAGCGCTTCCTGTTTCGTTTCCAGCAGCGTGACCGGAATGCCCGCATTGATGAAGTTCATCGCGATGCCGCCGCCCATCGTGCCCGCGCCGATTACGGCCACCTGGCCGATGTCGCGCACCGGCGTGTCCGACGGCACGTCGGGAATCTTGCTCGCCGCGCGTTCGCCGAAGAACGCGTGACGCAGCGCATGGCTTTCCGGCGTCTGCACGAGCGCCATGAAGCATTCGCGTTCGAACGCGAGGCCCTTGTCGAAACCCTTCTGCACGCCGGCTTCCACGGCATCGATGCATTTCAGCGGCGCGGGGAAATTCTTCGCCATCGTGGCGACGGTATTGCGCGCGAACTGGATGAAACCGGCAGCGTTCGGATGCTCGATCTTGCGGTCGCGCACCTTGGGATGCGGGCCTTCCTTCGCGCCGACCTTGCGGGCGAACGCGAGCGCCGCTTCGGCAAGATCGCCCTGCGCGAGTTCATCGAACAAACCGGAATCGGCGAGTTTCTCCGACATGACGGGCGCACCGGAGACGATCATATTGAGCGCCGCTTCGAGACCAATGGCGCGCGGCAGACGCTGCGTGCCGCCCGCCCCCGGCAGAATGCCGAGTTTCACTTCCGGCAGCGCGATCTGCGCGCCAGGCGCGGCGATGCGGTAATGCGCGCCGAGCGCCAACTCCAGACCGCCGCCCATCGCGACGCTGTGAATTGCCGCCACCACCGGCTTCGCGCTGCCTTCCACGGTCTTGCTGACCGTGGCGAGCGTCGGCTCCTGGGTCGCTTTCGGCGTATTGAATTCGGTGATGTCGGCGCCGCCCGAGAAGGCCTTGCCCGCGCCCGTCAGCACGATGGCCTTGATGGCCGGATCGTTCTGCGCGCGCTCGATGCCCTCGACGATACCCGCTCGCGTCGACAGGCCGAGGCCATTCACGGGAGGATTGTTCAGCGTGATGACGGCCACGCCGTCATGAGTTGTGTAGTCCACTGCCATCTGCCTGCCTCCATGCGATCCATGCGTGAGGGCGGCAACAGATGCCGCCCATCCGGTTCATCGAGTCGGACCAACGATCCGACCGATTGTCTGTTTTTTCCGGGGTCAGCAGGCAGAATACACAAAAAAGCACGCTCGTTCAATTCGCGTTTTTTTATTTTTAGGCGGGGTTTCCCCTGGCAAGCGGCGTCAACGGACAGTCCTTTTCGTCTTCGAGCGCCGAGGGCAGCACGTGATTGCGGAAAATGTCGCGCAGCTTGAGCTTCTGCAGCTTGCCGGTCGCCGTGTGCGGCAGTTCGTCGACAAACGCGACGTCGTCGGGAATCCACCATTTGGCGACCTTGCCGTCGTAGAACGCCAGCAACTCTTCACGTGTCACCTCGAAGCCGGGACGCTTGACGACTACCAGCAGCGGCCGCTCAGTCCATTTCGGATGCGCGCACGCAATGCACGCCGCTTCGGCCACGGCGGGATGCGCGATCGCCACGTTCTCGATGTCGATCGAACTGATCCATTCGCCGCCGGACTTGATTACGTCTTTCGAGCGGTCGGTGATATGCAGAAAACTGTCGCGGTCGATGGTGGCGACGTCGCCGGTGGGAAACCAGCCATCCACGAGCGGCGAGTCGTCCTTGCGGAAATAGCGGTCGATCACCCACGGTCCGCGCACGTGCAGATCGCCGAACGCCACGCCGTCCCAAGGTAGTTCGCGGCCATCGTCGCCGACGATTTTCATATCGACGCCATAGAGCACGTGTC
The DNA here is from genome assembly GCF_003002025.1 of Paraburkholderia sp. BL25I1N1. Taxonomy (GTDB): domain Bacteria; phylum Pseudomonadota; class Gammaproteobacteria; order Burkholderiales; family Burkholderiaceae; genus Paraburkholderia. The sequence continues at coordinate 111,008 of NZ_PVZB01000007.1, read as the reverse complement.
CCTGCTTCTCAAGCAATGTGCGCTGTTCTTCGAGTGGACGCTGACTTTGTTCCCACGTCAGTTTCGACAGCGTGCCGAGCGGCGACATTTCGGTCATGCCCCACGCATGGATCACCTGCACGCCGTAGTCGTCCTCGAAGGTGCGCAGCATGGCCGGCGGACAGGCCGAACCGCCGATCACCGTGCGATTGAGCGACGAAAACCGCACCTTCGCCTCGCGCAAATAGTTGAGCAGGCCGAGCCACACAGTGGGCACGCCGGCCGAATACGTGACGCGTTCGCTCTCCATCAGTTCGTACAGCGACTTGCCGTCCAGGTCCTTGCCGGGGAAAACGAGCTTCGCGCCGGTCAGCGGCGCGGCGTGCGGAATGCCCCATGCGTTCACATGAAACATCGGCACGACGGGCAGCACGCAGTCGCGCGCGGAGAGGCTCATGGCGTCCGGCAATGACGCGCCGAACGCATGCAGCACCGTCGAACGATGCGAATACAGCGCGCCCTTCGGATTGCCGGTCGTGCCGGATGTGTAGCACAGGTACGAGGCTTGCCGCTCGTCGAGCGGCGGCCACTCGTAATTGCCGTCCTGAGCAGTGACAAGCGTTTCGTAGCTGAGCGCGGGTGTCTGCATGGCGGGCAGATGCGCTTCGTCGGCGAGCGCGATCCAGCCGCGCACCTTCGGGCATTGCGGCGCGAGGACATCGACGAGCGGCGCGAAGGTGGTGTCGAACAGCACGTAGGCGTCGTCGGCGTGATTGACAATGTAGGCGATCTGATCGGGAAAGAGGCGCGGATTGATCGTATGGCACACGGCACCGAAGCCGGTCGTGCCGTAATACGCTTCCAGATGGCGGTAGCCGTTCCACGCAAGCGTCGCGACCCGTTCGCCGGGTTCGACGCCGAGCGCGATCAACGCTTGCGCAAGCTGCTTCGCGCGCTTCTCGCAATCCCGATAGGTATAGCGATGCAGGTCGCCTTCGATCCGCCGCGACACGATTTCGGTGCTGCCGAAATGCCGCGCGGCGTGTGTGAGCAACGAAGGCACGGTGAGCGGCACGTCCATCATCTGGCCAAGCAGCGGCGTCGTCATAAAGAGTGGTCTCCTCGGCTCGATCGTTTCAATTGGTTTTGCAGCTCGGGGGGCGCGCCTTGTCGCGCCTTCGGCGAAAAGCGCAAGGCCGGCGATCGATCTGGACAGGATCGGTACGGGACAGCCGTACGGCCGGCCAGCAGCTCCGCGGGCGCGGACTTACAATATCGGTTAATCCAGAGGCGCTCAACATGTCGTTTTCCCCAAGCATTGCAGGGTTATCCGGGCCTTTGTCGGCCCTTTCAGATGCGCTCACCACGTTGCACGAGAGCGCGTTCGCGCGGCTCGGCAGCGTGTTTTTGACGCGCTTACCGGCCGCGCCGCTCAATGCGCCGTACCTCGTCGGGTTCTCCACCGAAACCGCCGCGCTGCTCGGTTTGGAGCCGGGCGTCGAGAATGATCCGGGCTTTGCCGAACTGTTCTCCGGCAACCTCACGCGCGAGTGGCCAGCCGAAGCGCTGCCCTACGCCTCGGTCTATTCCGGGCACCAGTTCGGCGTGTGGGCCGGCCAGCTCGGCGACGGCCGCGCGCTCGGCCTCGGCGAAGTCGAACATAACGGCCAGCGCTTCGAATTGCAGCTCAAAGGCGCGGGGCGCACGCCCTATTCGCGCATGGGCGATGGCCGTGCGGTATTGCGCTCGTCGATCCGCGAGTATCTGTGTTCGGAGGCGATGCATCACCTCGGCATTCCGACCACGCGCGCGCTGTGCGTGATCGGCTCCGATCAGCCGGTGCGGCGCGAGACAGTCGAAACGGCCGCCGTGGTCACGCGCGTGGCGCCGAGCTTCGTGCGCTTCGGCCACTTCGAGCACTTCTATTCGAACGATCGAACCGACGCGCTGCGCGCGCTCGCCGATCATGTGATCGAGCGTTTCTATCCGCATTGCCGCGAAGCGGACGATCCGTATCTCGCGCTGCTCGATGAAGCGGTCATCTCGACCGCTGATCTGATGGTCGACTGGCAAGCGGTCGGCTTCTGCCACGGCGTGATGAACACCGACAACATGTCGATCCTCGGTCTCACGATCGACTACGGTCCATTCGGTTTCATGGACGGCTTCGACGCCGGCTACATCTGCAATCATTCCGATTCGCAAGGCCGATACGCGTACAAGATGCAGCCGCAGATCGCCTACTGGAACCTCTTCTGCCTCGCGCAGGGGCTGCTGCCGCTGCTGGGCGAACAGCACGAGGAAAGCGTGCGCGCCGACAAGGCGATCGAAGACGCGCAACGCGTGCTCGGCGGCTTCAAGGATCGCTTTGCCCCAGCGCTGGAGCGGCGCATGCGCGCCAAGCTCGGCCTCGAAACCGAACGCCCCGGCGACGATACGCTGGTGAATCGCCTGTTCGAAGTGATGCACGCCAATCGTGCGGATTTCACGCTGACCTTCCGCAATCTGGCGCGCGTGTCGAAGCACGACGCGAGCGGCGACACAGCGGTGCGCGATCTTTTTCTCGACCGCGCCGCGTTCGACGCCTGGGCGAACGACTATCGCGCCCGGCTGTCCGAAGAAACACGCGACGACGCCGCGCGCGCCATTGCAATGAACCGTGTGAACCCCAAATTCGTACTTCGCAACCATCTGGCGGAAACGGCGATCCGCCGCGCGAAAGAGAAGGATTTTTCCGAAGTGGAACGACTGGCGGCCGTACTGCGCCGTCCGTTCGACGAACAGCCCGAGCACGAAGCGTATGCGGGACTGCCGCCGGACTGGGCGAGCTCGCTGGAAGTGAGCTGCTCGTCGTGACGCGTTAAACGACTTCTGTTTGTGCGTAGTGATGTATTGAGCCGAATCTGCTCACCATCTAGCTGCCCCTCAAAACAAGCCCGAGACAGGAACCGACCATGAACAAACCCGACGAACTCAAGACCGACGCCCCCGCCGTGCAGAAAGACGACGCCGAGTGGCGCAAGCAGCTTTCCGACATCGAATATCAGGTGACGCGCCACGCCGCCACCGAGCGCCCCTTCACCGGCCGCTACCACGACCACTGGGACCGCGGCATCTATGACTGCGTCTGTTGCGGCACGCCGCTGTTCGAATCGGACACCAAGTTCGATGCCGGTTGCGGCTGGCCGAGCTACTTCAAGCCAATCGACGGCGAAGTGATCAAGGAGAAAACCGACCGCTCGCACGGCATGCTGCGCATCGAGGTGGAATGCAAGAACTGCGGCGCGCATCTGGGCCACGTATTCGAAGACGGACCCGCGCCGACCGGCCTGCGGTACTGCATCAATTCAGCTGCGTTACAATTCGAGCCCAAGTAACGCAGCGCGGAGTCCGGCGCGTTGCCGGCCGGCGTCCGCGCCATCAGGTGCGCGCCGGCCGCGACACCCTTCATCCAGCTTGCGAAGCGGTCGCCCCGACGCTTCGCACTGCGCCCTTATAGTCTCCGGCTCACGCTCCGCTCAATTTCCGACCTCCCGACCAGATAATGAAATTCCTGTTCGATCTGTTCCCGATCATCCTGTTCTTCGTCGCCTTCAAGATCTGGGGCATTTTCACGGCGACGGCAGTGGCGATCGTCGCCACGCTGGTGCAGATCGCGTGGGTGGCCTTCCGCCACCGCAAGGTCGATCCGATGCTGTGGGTGAGCCTCGGCGTCGTTACCGTGTTCGGCGGCGCGACGCTCGTGCTGCACAACGACACCTTCATCAAATGGAAGCCGACCGTGCTGTACTGGGCGTTTTCAGTGGCGCTGATCGTCTCGCAACTGGCCTTCAACAAGAACCTGATCGAAGCGATGATGGGCAAGCAGATCACGCTGCCGCACGCGATCTGGGGCAAGCTGAGTGTCGTCTGGGCGATCTTTTTCGTGCTGCTCGGGCTGGTGAACCTGTTCGTCGCGTACAACTACACGACCGACCAGTGGGTCAATTTCAAGCTGTTCGGCGCCACCGGATGCCTGGTGGTGTTCATCGTCGGACAGAGTTTGTGGTTGTCGAAGTATATGAAGGAAGAATGACATGACGAGCGACGCCGATGTATTCATGCACGCCACCACCGCCGAGCGCGCCGCACTGATCGAGGCGCGCCTCGCCGCCGCACTGGCGCCGGTCGCTTCACTCCAGATCACCGACGACAGCGCGCAGCACGCCGGTCACGCCGGCGCCTCCGCCGGCGGTCATTTCAGTGTCACGATCGTGGCTGCCGCATTCGCCGGCAAGGCCCGCGTGGCGCGGCATCGCATGGTGTATGATGCGCTGGCCGGTGCCATGCAGCGCGGCATCCATGCCCTTGCCATCACGGCGTATACGCCCGAAGAATTCGCTTTGTTGCCCCGCTAGGAAAATTTTCGATGACCTTGAAGAAAACCCGCCTCTGGGTATTGCTGGCTGCATGTGCAGCCGCACCTGCATTCGCACAGAACATCGCCGTCGTGAACGGCACGCCGATTCCGAAAGCGCGCGCCGATGCGCTGATCGACCAGCTGGTTCATCAAGGCCAGCAAAATACGCCGCAACTGCAAACGGCCGTGCGCGAAGAACTGGTGAACCGCGAGATCCTCATGCAGGAAGCGCTGCGCCGCGGTCTGCCGAATCGTCCGGACATCAAGGCGCAAATCGCCGTGGCACAGCAAACCGTGGTGCTGCGCGCGCTGATCGAAGACTTCGTGAAGAACAACACGCCGAGCGACGCCGAAGTCACCGCGCGTTACAACGCGCTGATCAAGGACGCGGGCGGCAAGGAATATCACCTGCACCACATCCTCGTGGACAACGAGCAGCAGGCCAAGGACCTGATCGCGAAGATCAAGGCCGGCGCAAGCTTCGAGGATCTGGCCAAGCAATTCTCGAAGGATCCGGGATCGGGCAAGAACGGCGGCGATCTGGACTGGTCGGACCCGAAGGCCTACGTGCCTGAATTCGCGGACGCGGCCACGCATCTGCAGAAAGGCCAGATGACCGACACGCCGGTGCATACGCAATTCGGCTGGCACATCATCCGTGTCGACGACGTGCGCAACATCACGCCGCCGCCGCTGGAGCAAGTGCGCCCGCAGATCGTGCAGCAGATCCAGCAGGAAAAGCTGCAGGCGTTCGAGGAAGGTTTGCGTAAGAACGCGAAGATTCAGTAAGCTGAGTTCAATTGTGCTCAAGGCGCTGTTCAGTCAATGACTGAACAGCGCCTTTTTCATTGGGATTAACTGTGGCCGGTCGGACGCAAGCGCCCGCGGTCACTTGCGCAAGGCGCGGCTCATCTCCGCAATCGGCATCGCGACAATCGAGTCCAGCAGCCGGACTTCGCCGGCATTCGGCTGCGCGATTTCGTCGACGCTGCGCCGGGTCTGCGCCACCCGGGCATCGAGCATGGCCAGCATCTCATCCAGCAATCTTTCCGAACCCTTCGGCGAAAGACGAAGCGCTTCGCCGAAGGCGAGCATGTTCTTTCGGTTGATCTGCGCGAATTGCGTGGCGTCACCAACAGGCATGGTCAGGTCGCAGTGCGGCCAGCGGTCCCGCTGCTGCGGCTGATAGGTCGGCGTGTGGTAGACAACCGTGCTCACCAGGTCGTAGAACGGAGCCAGCCTGTAACCGCGAGCGGTGACGAAGAACGAGAGATTTTTCAGGTGCGAGTCGGCATTGCCGATAAGCACATTGAAGATCGCCCAGCGGAATACATCGAGACGCGCCACTGCGCGCGTGCTGGTTTTCTCGATGGCATCCCTGAGCACGTGCGCAGTCGCGTTCTGATACTTGAAACTGCGGTCGTAGTTCAACAACTGCATGGCGTCGACGGTATGCAGCCGCCGAGCCGGCTCACTGCTCGTGTCACGGTCGAAACGATCGATCAGGTAACAGGCCGAAGGCACACGTAAAAAGTGCGTAGGCGGAACACGCACGCCCATCGCGCGCGCCAGCTGCATGCAAAAAAACTCGTTGATCGCCGAATGCGGGTAACCCGTGCTGCGCATGTCGGGCTTGAGCAGATGCATGGACGGCTCGCTGCCCACGGGCTCCAGCAGTTCGTAGTGCGGCGCGTTGCCTCGCAAGGTCAGCAGCAGCTTCTGTTGGGCGCCCGCCGCGGACATGCGTTTGGGCGCCGTGGCGGTGAGCGCGTGCTGTGGCATCGCCTGAATGCGTGCCTCCAGATTCGCTTGCGACAACGGCTGCAGTCCGCCAGGTGCCTCCTGTTCGCGCTCTGCGAGCAGCGTCAAGGCGCCGGCCGATTCCCGGCCGTAATAGGCGAGCAGGCCCCACGCGTCGCTCGCATCGACCTTGGCCTCACGAGCGAGCGCACTGCGCATTTCCTCTTCGGGCAGCAAGTTGTCGAAGAACCATTGCACCGGCCGCTGGCTCGACCCGTCGACGAAAGGCTCGGCTATCAGTGGGAAAGCAGGTGAAAGCGCAAACGCGTCCTCACGGCCCAGCCAGCCCTGGTCGTAGGCAAATGACCACACACCGCTGTCATCGCTCACGACGCCCACGCGCCGGCCATTCGCATACGCGACCAGCGTTCTAGCCGCCATGGGAACTCCGGCGGCGATGGGACGCCTTGTTGGAGACGTCTGCGGGAATGTCCACGGAAACCTCGGCGCGCAGGGTGATGCCCAGTTCGCTGAGAAGATGCAGCACCTTGCCGATCTGCGCCGTGGGCTTACCTGCCTCGATGTGCGTGATGAACTTGGGAGACAGGCCGCTCGCGGCGGCGACGTCGTCGCGCGTCAACCCCTGCGCGAGCCTGGACGCCCGCACGAGATCGCCTAACTCCGTCATGTTGCCGATGAAAACCTTGGACTCCATCACTCGCCCTCGTGTACGTTCGTACCCGCTCGGGAACATTATGCCACGAGACTGCCGTACGGAGCCGGTTTCGTACCCGAGCGGATACGAGTCGGTACGCCGAGGCCGCAATAGGGACGCTCCGTACCCGATCGGGTACGAAAGATGGACAAATCCGGGAATATGAGCGTGGCCGTACCCGAGCGGATACGAACTAAATATTGTCAGTCTGGGAGCCGCCGCGCAGGCGGACGGACGCGCTTCGCAGTCCGCCGTCCTTCCACCTCGCACAAGCGCGCGGCCGCGGCGCGAGCAAGCTGCCGCGTAGCACTACGCGGCAGCCATCTCACGTCATCATCCCAACCAGCGGCGCGCGTTCTGGAACACGCGCAGCCACGGGCTGGCGTCCGTGGCGCCTTCGCCCCAGCCTTCCGGGTGCCAGCTCATCTGCACCGCGCGATGCACGCGCTCGGTGTGCGGCATCAGCACCGTGAAGCGGCCGTCCGGCGTCGTCACCGACGTGATGCCGTTGGGCGATCCGTTCGGGTTGAACGGATACTGTTCGGTCGCCTGACCACGGTGATCGACATAGCGCATCGCCACCGCGACCTTCGGCGCATCGCCCTGCTGCGAGAAGTCCGCGTAGCCCTCGCCGTGGGCGATCGCGACCGGAATGCGCGAGCCTTCCATGCCGTTGAAGAAGAGCGACGGCGAAGCCTGCACCTCGACCAGCGAGAAGCGCGCTTCGAATTTCTCCGACTTGTTGCGGGTGAACTTCGGCCAGGCTTCGGCGCCCGGAATCATCGAAGCGAGGCTGCTCATCATCTGGCAGCCGTTGCAGATGCCGAGCGCGAACGTGTCTTCGCGGCCGAAGAACGCGGCGAACATGTCGGCCAGTTGCGCGTTGAAGCGGATCGCCTTCGCCCAGCCTTCACCGGCGCCCAGCGTGTCGCCGTACGAGAAGCCGCCGCACGCCACCGCGCCGGCGAAGTCCGCCAGATTGGCGCGGCCGGCCAGCAGATCGCTCATGTGCACGTCGTGCGCGTCGAAGCCGGCGCGGTCGAAAGCATAGGCCGTTTCGAGGTGCGAGTTGACGCCCTGCTCGCGCAGGATCGCCACGCGCGGACGCGCGCTCCTGCCGATGAACGGCGCGGCGACGTCTTCTGCCGGATCGAACGTCAGGATCGGGGAAATGCCCGGATCGGCCGCGTCGGAGAGCGCGTCGTATTCGGCGTCGGCGCACGCGGGGTTGTCGCGCAAACGTGCGATACGCCAGCTCACTTCGCTCCATGTGCGATGCAATTCGGTGCGCGGCGCTTCGTAAATCTTCTTGGCGTCGCGATAGATTTCGATCGTGTCGCGCTCGTTGATCTTGCCGATCACATGCGAGCACGCCGACAGCCCGTGTTCGCGCAACGCTGCGAGCACCGCGTCGCGCTCGGATGCGCGCACCTGGACGACGGCGCCAAGCTCTTCGCTGAAAAGCGCGCGGATCGTACGGTCTTCACGACGGCCGCTGGTCTGCTTCGCCCAGTCTTTGGCGTCGCCGTAGTCCGATTCGTGGTTCGGATCGAGCACCAGCATGTCGACATTCAGCGACACGCCCACGTGGCCCGCGAATGCCATTTCGCACACCGTCGCCCACAGGCCGCCGTCCGAGCGGTCGTGATAGGCGAGCAGCTTGCCGTCCTGATTCAGCGCCTGGATCGCGGCGAAGAAACGCTTGAGGTCTTCCGGATCGTCCACGTCCGGCACCGTGTTGCCGACCTGCTGCGTGACCTGCGCGAGAATACTGCCGCCGAGACGATGCTTGCCGCGGCCGAGGTCGATCGCGATCAGCACGGACTCGCCCACCTCGCCGGCGCGGCGCAGCTGCGGCGTGAGGTGGCGGCGCACGTCCTGAACCGGCGCGAACGCCGAAATGATCAGCGAGACCGGCGCGACCACTTCCTTCGCGACGCCGCGGTCTTCCCACTTGGTGCGCATGGACAACGAATCCTTGCCGACCGGAATGCTGATGCCGAGCGCCGGGCACAACTCCATGCCGATCGCCTTGACCGTGTCGTAGAGCGCGGCGTCTTCGCCCGGCGCGCCGCACGCGGCCATCCAGTTCGCCGACAGCTTGAGCTTGTCGAGCGACGCGATCGGCGCCGCCGCGATGTTGGTCACGGCCTCGCCGACCGCCATGCGGCCCGACGCCGGCGCATTGATGACAGCCAAAGGCGTGCGCTCGGCCATCGTCATGGCTTCGCCGGTGAAACCCGCGTAGTCCATCGTGGTGATTGCGACGTCGGCCACCGGCACTTGCCACGGGCCGACCATCTGGTCGCGCGCGGTCGTACCGCCCACCGAGCGGTCGCCGATCGTGATCAGGAACGACTTGCTCGCCACCGTGGGATGACGCAGCACGCTGAGCGCCACATCCGACAGCGCGATGCCGGTCACATCCACCGGTTCGAGCTTGCGCTCGACGCGTTTGACGTCGCGATGCATGCGTGGCGCCTTGCCGAGCAGAACTTCCATCGGCATGTCGACCGGCTGGTGCGCGTTGTCGTCGTTCAGTTCGGAGTCGATCAGCTTGAGCTGACGCTCGGCGGTGGCCGTGCCGATCACGGCGAACGGGCAACGCTCGCGCTCGCACATGGCGGCGAAGGCCGGCAGATCGGCCGGCGCAATGGCCAGCACGTACCGTTCTTGCGCTTCGTTCGACCAGATTTCACGCGGCGACAAGCCGCTTTCTTCCAGCTGGATCTTGCGCAGATCGAAAAGCGCGCCCTTGCCGGCGCCGTCGACGACTTCCGGGAAAGCGTTCGAAAGACCGCCCGCACCCACGTCGTGAATGCTCAGGATCGGGTTCTTTTCGCCGAGCTGCCAGCACGCGTTGATGACTTCCTGCGCACGGCGCTCGATTTCCGGGTTGCCGCGCTGCACCGAGTCGAAGTCGAGTTCAGCCGTGTTGGTGCCGGTCGCCATTGAGCTAGCGGCGCCGCCGCCCATGCCGATGCGCATGCCCGGACCGCCGATCTGGATCAGCAGCGAGCCTTCCGGCAGATCGTGCTTATGCGTGTGCTGGTCCGAGATATTGCCGATGCCGCCGGCGATCATGATCGGCTTGTGATAGCCGCGCACCAGCCCCGCGACGTTCTGCTCGTAAGCGCGGAAATAGCCGCCCAGATTCGGCCGTCCGAATTCGTTATTGAACGCGGCGCCGCCGAGCGGGCCGTCGATCATGATCTGCAGCGGCGAGGCGATGCGGTCGGGGCGGCCGTACGCTTCGTGTTTGTCGTCCGGATTGCGGTGTGCGAGCGGCTGCGCGGCGTCGCGCGCGTTTTCCCACGTCTCGACGCCGTCCGGCAATTCCAGATTCGACACCGTGAAGCCCGCCAGACCGGCTTTGGGACGCGCGCCACGGCCGGTGGCGCCTTCGTCGCGGATTTCACCGCCGGCGCCGGTCGCGGCGCCCGGGAACGGCGAGATCGCGGTCGGGTGATTGTGCGTTTCCACCTTCATCAAGGTGTGCGTGAGTTCATTGCTGCGGCGGTAGTGCTCAGGCAGTTCGCTCGCGCCCAGGTCGGCCGGGGTGCGCGGGAACCAGCGCTCGGCCATGCCGCCCGCCATGATCGCCGAGTTATCCGAATACGCGACGATCGTGCCCTGCGGATTCAGCTTTTCGGTGTTGCGGATCATGTTGAACAGCGAGATATCCTGCTTTTCGCCGTCGATGGTCCAGTCCGCGTTGAAAATCTTGTGGCGGCAGTGTTCGCTGTTGGCCTGCGCGAACATCATCAGTTCGACGTCAGTCGGGTTGCGGCCGAGCTTCGTGAAGGCGTCGACGAGGTAGTCGATTTCGTCGTCGGCGAGCGCGAGGCCCAGTTCCGTGTTCGCCGTTTCCAGCGCGCCGCGGCCGTTGCTCAATACGTCGACGGTTTGCAGCGGCTTGGCCGGCAGTTCGTCGAACAGATGCAGCGCGTGGTCACGCGACGGCGCCACGCTCTCGGTCATCCGGTCGTGCAAGGCCGCCGCGACAGCGGCGCGGGCTTCGTCGGAGAGTGCTTTCTTGCCGCCCAGCAGGCCGCTTTTCAGCGTGACCGTGTACTCGACGCCGCGCTCGATGCGGCGCACCTGCGTGAGGCCGCACAGATGCGCGATATCCGTTGCCTTGCTGGCCCACGGCGACACCGTGCCGAAACGCGGCACTACGAGAAAAGTCTCGGCCGTGCCGCGCTCGCTGGTTTCTTCGAGCGGATCGCCGTAGTGCATCAGCGCTTCGATCTTCGCGTTGTCTTCAGCGGAGAGCGGCGTCTGCGCGTTGACAAAGTGCAGATATTGCCCGCGCACGCCGGTGATGTTCGGATCGATGCGCGTGAGCGTGTCGAGCAGGCGGGTTTGACGGAAATCGGAAAGGGCCGAAGCGCCGGGGAAACACGAGAAGTGGGCCATGGACTTGACGTTGCGTCGCTAATGATGCCGATGAGTGATGCCGATGAGTCGCGCGTGAAGGCGACGTGAGGCGCAAAGGAAGTCCGGGATTATACCCCGGGAAGAGGCTTCCAGCGGGCCTGGCGGTGCGGCTTCGGGCAGGTTTCGAGATAGTTTCGCGAGGGCTTGGCGCAAGCTCCGCGTGGGTTCCGTGCGACTTCCGGTGCGCTCGTTACGCCAATCGCGCCGGCGCGCCGGCGTTGCGCCCGCGTGGCCGCGCCAGCGGTTTGACTGCTATCATTCGCCCTTTCACCAGATCGGCGCGAGCGGCCACGCAGGCGGCACGGCGCGCCGCATGTCACGCTCAACGGGCAAGCGCCGCTTCGGCGTCCCGTCGGCAAATCGAATCAGAACATGGATGTCATCGTCATCGGCGGCGGAATTGCGGGCGTCGCCACCGCTTATCAACTGCGCGCGGCCGGCCATCGGGTATGCGTCGTCGAGCGCCACGCCACGGTTGCGCAGGGCGCAACCTATGGACACGGCGGCACCGTCCTGCCGACTCCACTCGACGTCTGGTTCGGCCCGACCTTCATGGCCAGCCGCCAGAACGCCAAAAACGGCGTCATCAACAAGGCCGGCTTCACCGGCTCGGCGCGCCAGTTCGTCAAGCAGCTCGTCGAGCTGCAGGAACCCAACGCATTCGGCCATCAATACGGATTGCTGCGACCGCTGATCGAGCTGTCGCGCGACACCATGGCGGACATGGAGGCGCGCTTCGGCCTCGAGTTCGAACAGACCAGCGGCCTGCTCTATCTGGTGCGCTCCGAACAGGAATGGGACCAGCTGCGGCCCGCGCGCGGCCTGCTCCAGCTTTTCGAAGTGCCGCACCACGAGCTGACACCCGAACAATGCGCCGCGTTCGAGCACTCCGTGCGCACCGAGCCGGAATTCGCGGGCGGCGTGCTGTTCGACCAGGAGCGCACAGCCAATGCGCCGCTCTTCACCAAGCTCATCAAGCAGACGCTGGATACGCAGGGCGGAGTGCAATTCATGCTGGGCTGCGAAGTCTCGTCGATCCGTCTGGACGGCCAGCGCGCCTCGGTGGAACTGGCGCCGCAGCCGGGCGCGACCTCCCGTTCACGCGAAGTCGATGTGATCCACGCCGACGCGGTGGTCGTGGCCGCCGGTCACGGTAGCCTGCCGCTGCTCGAGCGTCTCGGCCTGCGCTTGCCGCTGCATCCGCTGCGTCTGCACACGCTGGTCGCACCGATCGCGCATGAGGAATGCGCACCGCACGTCGCCATCGTGGATGCGGTGAAGCGGATCGCGATTAGCCGCATGAACCATCGCCTGCGGATTGCGGGCGGCGCGGTCTTGCAAAGCGCCGGCCAGATCGACAAGCCGTTGGGCGAAGCGGTGACCAAGGAAGCCCTCGCCCTGCTCGGCCAGGCGACGCACGACTGGATTCCGGGCGCCGCGCGAATCTCGGTGGCCTTGCCGTGGGAAGGCGTCAAACTGCTGTCGCCGGACGGCTTGCCGGTGATCGGCAACGCGCTGCATCCGCGTCTTTTCGTCAATGTGGGCCACGGCCCGGCCGGTTGGGGGCTCGCCTGCGGATCGGGTAAGCTGGTGGCCGACCTGATTTCGGGCGGCACGCCGGACGTCCCCACGGACACACTGGCCGCGCTGCGCGCGGATCGGTTCAGGTAATTCGCCGGCCCGCGCACGAGCGGGCCGCAAGAGGTGACCGCCGGGCACTCATCGGCACTACCATAGCGATTCCCCCAGCTTTTTCGCCTGCCGCCGGGCGAACCGCCAAGCCTCGCCATGACAGAAGCCGACCACACGCCGCCGACACTCATCAGCCCGCACAACCGGGCGCTGCCTTTGCTTACGCTCACCGACCTGCGGATCGCCGAATCCCAGGCGGCGGCCGCTTTGCCGAAACACACGCTGATGTCGCGCGCCGGGAAATCCGCCGCGAGCTTCCTGCGCGAGCAGATCACCCGCGATACGTCGATCGAGAAATCCAGGCAGAAGGTGTGGCTCATCGCCGGGCCGGGCAACAACGGCGGCGACGCGCTCGTTCTCGCGACGGAACTGCACCAGGCCGGCATCGCCGTCGAGCTGTGCATGCCGGTCGAAGTGAAACCGGACGACGCGCGCTGGGCGCTCGACACGGCCCGCGCGGCCGGCGTCGCGATCACCAGCGCGCCGCCCGCCTCGCTGGACGGCTACCGGTGGCTGGTGGACGGCATGTTCGGCATCGGCCTGACGCGTCCGCTCGAAGGCGTGTTCGCGGCCGTCGCCCGGCAGCTTTCGCAACGCGCGAAAGCACGGCCGCGCAAAGGCGGCGTGCTGGCGCTCGACGTGCCGAGCGGCCTCGACAGCGACACCGGCACCGTTGTGGGCAATGGCGCCGGCGCCGCCGTCCATGCCACCCACACGATCACCTTCATCGGCGCCAAACCGGGGCTCTTCACCGCCCAAGGGCGCGATCTCGCCGGCGCCGTCACGGTCGCGCCGATCGGCGTCGACACGAGCGGCCGCACGGCCGTGCAACTGAATGCCCCCGAACTCTTCGCCGCCTTTCTGCCGCCGCGCGATTTCGCGACCAACAAGGGCAGCTTCGGCAGCCTCGCCGTGGTCGGCGGCGACACCGGCATGTGCGGCGCGCCGATCCTCGCCTCGCGCGCGGCGCTGTACACCGGCGCGGGCAAGGTGCACGTCGCGCTGCTAGGCGAAGGCGCCCCGCCCTACGATCCGCCGCACCCCGAACTCATGCTGCATGCCGTCGACGATCTGCCGCTCGACCAGATGGACGCGCTCGCCGTCGGCTGCGGCATGGGTCATCGCGAATGCGCCACGCGCGTGATGCACGACGTGCTGCAACTCGACGTCCCCAAGCTGTTCGACGCGGACGCGCTGAACCTGATCTCGAAGGACCCTGCGCTTGCCGCCGATGTCACCGCGCGCGGCGTGCAAGGCGATCCGTGCATCCTCACGCCGCACCCGCTCGAAGCCGCGCGCCTGCTCGGCACCGACGCGCCGGGCGTGCAGCGCGACCGCCTCGCCGCGGCGCGCTCGCTCGCCGCGCGCTACGCGGCCGTGGTGGTGCTCAAGGGCACGGGCACCGTCATCGCCGCAGCGGACGGGCGCCTCGCGATCAATCCGACCGGCAACGCCGCGCTCGCGACGGGCGGCACCGGCGACGTGCTCGGCGGCATCATCGGCGCGCTGCTCGCACAGCATCTGCCGCGCTACGAAGCCGCACTCGCGGGCGTCTATCTGCACGGCCTCGCCGCCGACACGCTGAGCGCACAAGGCCACGGTCCCGCCGGCCTGACCGCGGGCGAACTGGCGCCGATGGTGCGGACCTTGCTCAACCGCCTGTTTTATCCGGCAGCGGAGTGCTGAAGCTGTCCGTCCCAACCTATGGATGGACCGCCCAAACCGCTGCCGTCCGTCACGCAACGCCGTTATACTGACTGACTGCGCCGCGCGTCGGAGCCACGATGGGTGACGGCGAATTATTATCGCCACCCTCGGCGGACCCGGCCGCGCGGCATCGCTCTAACAGCATCGTTGCATCATCCTCGGCAGCGCTTCACGCGCGCGCCTTTCTTCGTGCCACTTGGTTAGACGGACGCTATGACCCAGAACTCGCTCCCCTCCTGGTCCTCGCTGCAAGCGCATTACGACAAGATTCGCGATGCGCACATGCGCGACTGGTTCGCCCCCGAGAACGATCCCGCCCCTACCCGTGCCGAGCGCTTAGCGTTCGCGGGCGGCGGTCTCGCGGCCGATTTCTCGAAGAACCGCATCACCGACGA
The DNA here is from genome assembly GCF_003002025.1 of Paraburkholderia sp. BL25I1N1. GTDB lineage: Bacteria > Pseudomonadota > Gammaproteobacteria > Burkholderiales > Burkholderiaceae > Paraburkholderia. The sequence continues at coordinate 95,941 of NZ_PVZB01000007.1, read as the reverse complement.
AACCCTGAAACTGCTCGTGCAAGTCGCGCGCGAAGCCGGTGTCGAGAAGCGCCGCGACGCCATGTTCGCGGGCGACATCGTCAACCCGACGGAAGGCCGCGCCGTGCTGCACACGGCATTGCGCGCCACCGACCCCAAAGCGCCGTTCTACGCGCAAGTGCAGGCCGAGCGCGCCAAAATGGCCGCGTTCGCGGACCAGGTGCGCAGCGGCGAGTGGAAAGGCTATACCGGCAAGCGGATCCGCTATGTCGTGAACATCGGCATCGGCGGCTCGGATCTCGGGCCGAAAATGGTCGTGCATGCGCTGCATCATCTGGCCACGCCGGAGATCACCACGCATTTCGTGTCCAATGTGGACGGCGCCGATCTGTACAACGTCATGCAGCAGATCGATCCCGAAGAGACGCTCGCGATCATCGTCTCCAAGACTTTCACCACGCTCGAAACCATGACCAATGCGCGCTCGCTGCGCGACTGGTTCATCGAGAAAGGCTGCCCGGAAAGCGCACTGGCGAAGCACTTCGTCGGCGTGTCCGCGAATCCCGCGGAAGTGGTCAAGTTCGGCATCGCGAAAGAGAACGTCTTCGAGATGTGGGACTGGGTCGGCGGACGCTATTCGCTGTGGTCGGCCGTCGGTCTGTCGATCATGATCGCGATTGGACCGCAGCAGTTCGACGAACTGCTCGCCGGCGCCAACGAGATGGACCAGCATTTCCGCGACGCGCCGCTCGAGAAGAATCTGCCGGTGCTGCTCGGCATGATCGGCAGCTGGTATCGCAACTTCTTCGGCTCGCAAAGCTACCTGGTCGCGCCGTATTCGCAGGCGCTGCATTTCCTACCTTCGTATCTGCAACAGCTCGAAATGGAGAGCAACGGCAAGTCGGCGCGTCTGGACGGCGCAACGGTCGACTACCCGACCGCCGCGGTGACGTGGGGCGAGCCGGGCACGAACGGTCAGCACGCGTTCTTCCAGATGCTGCACCAGGGCCCGACGATCGTGCCGATCGACTTTATCGCCGTGTTGACGCCGGAGCATCCGCTCGTCAGCCACCATCCGAAGCTGCTCGCCAATTGCTTTGCGCAAAGCGAAGCGCTGATGGTCGGCCGCACGCTCGAAGAAGCGAAGAAAGTGGCCGGCGCGGACAAGCCGGAACTGGCGCCGCACCTGGTGTTTCCGGGCAACCGTCCGACCACCACGCTGCTCGTCGAGGCGCTCACCGCACGTTCGCTCGGCGCATTGATCGCGTTGTACGAGCACAAGGTGCTGGTGCAGGGGACGGTATGGAACATCAACTCCTTCGATCAGTGGGGCGTGGAGTTGGGCAAGATTCTCGGCAAGGTGGTGGAAGCCGACCTGACGGCGCCGGGTGCTGATGTGAAGAAGCATGATTCTTCGACGTCGGCATTGATCGCGCGGGCGCGGGCGGCGTTGAAGAAGTGATGGTGAGCGGCGCGGTGGTTCGCGCCGCTTGACTTGAATGGCGTGGTCGCCCGATACCGGAAGCCACCATGAAAAAGCGGGCCCTTGCGGCCCGTTTTGCTTTTGCAGCGACGCTCGACGCTCGCTCAGGCGAGACGTCCCGCCTCGATCGTCACTGTCGTATCGCAGCGGCGCGCCAGTTCGATGTCATGCGTGACGAGAATCAACGTCGCGCCGTTCGCGCGGTTCATCTCGAACATCAGATCGATCACCGCGTGACCCGTGGCGGCGTCGAGACTGCCGGTCGGTTCGTCCGCGAACAGGATCGCCGGGTGTGTGACGAACGCGCGTGCGAGCGCGACGCGCTGTTGCTCGCCGCCCGACAGCAGCTTCGGATAGTGACTGGTGCGCTTGCCAAGACCCACCTGCTCAAGCAAGCCGCGCGCACGCGTTGCGGCCTCGCGCGTGCCGATGCCGCCTAGCAACTCCAGCGGCAACGTAACGTTCTCGAGCGCGGTCAAATGCGGCATCAGTTGAAACGACTGGAATACGAAGCCGACGGAGCCGCTGCGCAATGCGGCACGCTCGTCTTCATTCAGTTCGCCGAGTTCGCGGCCGAGCAACCGAACCGAGCCCGAACTCGCGCTGTCCAATCCTGCGAGCAAGCCGAGCAGCGTAGACTTGCCCGACCCGGATGCACCGACGATCGCCACACTGCTGCCGGCATCGATAGCAAGATCGATGTCGTCGAGAATCGTCAGTTCGCCTGTTGCATCGTTAACCTTCTTGCACAAACCCCGCACTTCAATGACTGGATCAGTTTTGTTTAGCATGGTGAAGCGTAGGTTGAAAGTGCGTGCCATGACGTCTCGCGCCACGGCGTTGACAACGGCATGCGGCTGCGCCGCCGTGGCCGCCACCCTGTTTCTTTCCGTGAGCTTCACGGCGCGGGCCGCCAACGCGCCCGAACCGGCCAAGCCGGTGATCGTCGTGCTCGGCGACAGCATCTCCGCCGAATACGGCCTGCCCCGCGACACGGGATGGGTTGCGTTGATGCGCCAGCGCCTCGCCGACGAGCGAATCGATTATAGCGTCGCCAATGCGAGCATTAGCGGCGACACCACGAGCGGCGGACGAGCCCGCTTGCCGGCGCTCATGCAGCGCCTGAAGCCGAGCATCGTGATCGTCGAACTCGGCGCCAACGACGCCTTGCGCGGCGTGCCGCTCTCCACCACCGAAGACAACCTGCGCACGATCATCGAGCAGGCTCAGCAAGGTCACGCGAAGGTCGTACTGGTGGGCATGTACGTGCCGCCTAATTACGGCCCGGACTACACGCAAAAGTTCCACGGCTTGTACGGCGAACTGTCCAAACAGTTGCGTGTGACGCTCGTGCCGTTTCTGCTCGCCGGCATCGCCGACAAACCGGATATGTTCCAGGCCGATCAGATTCACCCGACCCAGCAGGCACAGCCAGTGCTACTTAACAACGTGTGGCCCGCAGTCAAGCCACTCCTTCGCACAAGTTCGCCGCACTGAAAAATCTGCTAACAACTTGTTTCCAGAACTGTGGGAACGCGGATCGGTAAGTTCTCTCTGACACTTTCGTAATCCCGCGTAACCGGCTCGATTTTGAGCGACTTTTGAGGAGATAACGTGAAATATTTACCGTTAATCGCTTTGACCGTGGCAATTTCTGCCTGCGCCGCTCAACCGCCCGCTGGCGTTCAGTCCGTAGGCGAAAGCCAGCAACCGCCGAAGGCCGTCGCTACCTGCATCGCGCAGAAGTGGGCCGACAGCTCGCAGCAACAGGTCGTCTCGCAAGACACATTGGCTAACGATCAAGCCATGGATGTGTATGTTCCGGGTCAGCAGCCGCCCAACGGCGCCGCTGCTGTCGTACGTCCGTCGTACTCCGGCAAGGGTACGTGGGTCGGCTTCCGCGCCGGTGGCGCTGGCGGCAGCGACGCCACGAGCGCGATCAGCGGCTGCCTGTAACGCTCGCAGCGTGTCGCGGCAAGCCGTTTGACGATTTTGCACTCGTCAAATGAAAAAGCCCCGCATTTGCGGGGCTTTTTTGCGTTTGGGCGGTCTTACTCGCCGCTCGCCTGGGCATTGCTGCTGTCGAGCGAGCCGTAGAACTTCACCTTCGAACGCGCGCGCACTGCTTCGACATAGGCCTCTGCTTCGGACTGCGCATCGACCTGTGCGATCTGTTGCTGCGCTGCAGCCAGACGTTGCGGATCGACCGTGTGCCCCGCTACCACCGCGTTCACGCGATAGATCGCATAGCCGTCGTCGCCGAGATCCACCCCGACGTAAGCCGGCAATTTTTGCGCGTCCGCCTTGTAGATTGCACTCAATGCGGCCGGCGGCACGCCTTGCGCGTCGTTGCGCGACACCTTCAACGGCGACGAGAAGCCCGTCGTTGCCTTCGACTTTTCGAACTCGGCCAGTTTGGCCACACCGTCCTTGTGAGCCGCTTCATCCGACTGAACCGCGATCACTTTCTGACGCACCGCGTCCTTGACGGCGTCGAGCGCCGGCACTGCCGCGGCCTTATAGTCGGTCACGCGCGCCGCGATCAACGTGTTGCCGCCGACGTCGATGGCCTGCGTGTTGTTGCGTGCCGTCGTGGCGTCACTGGCGAACACCGCGGCGAGGAACTTCGCATTGTTCAACGGGCTGTCAGGCGCGAGCTTCGGATCCGGCTGCGGCGTGACCGTGGCGGTCTGCACTTGCAGCTTGTACTTGTCGGCGGCCGGTTGCAGGCTCTTCGCTTTTTCATAGACGATCGACGTGAAACCTTCCGAATCGTCGGTGAATGCCTTGCTGGCCAACTGCGTCTTCAGGTCTTTCGAGATCTGATCTTTCACTTCGTCGAACGGCTTCGTGACCGCCGGTTTCACGTCCGTCACCTTGACGATGTGATAGCCGAAGTCGGTCTGCACGATGCCGCTGACTTCGTCTTTCTTCAGCGCGAACACGGCATCATCAAACGCCTGGCCGCCCGCGATCATGCCGCGGCCGAAGTAGCCCAGATCGCCGCCCTTCGACGCCGAACCCGGGTCTTGCGAATTCTGCTGTGCGATCTGCGCGAACTGGTCCGGATGCGCCTTGATCTGCGCGAGCAACTCTTCGGCCTTCTGTTTGGCCTTGGCCTTGTCGGCCGCGCTCGCGTCTTTCGGCGCTGCGATCAGAATGTGGCTCGCCCGCACCTGGCCGTCAGTGCGGTAATGCGCGATGTTGTCGTCGTAGTACTTCTTCAGATCGGCGTCGGTAGGCTGCGCGGAAGCGGCGAGCGTTGCCGGCGACAAGACGAGATACTGGATCGTGGCCGTGGCCGGCGTGGCGAATTCATTGCGATGCGCGTCGTAATACGCTTGCAGTTGCGCGTCGGTAGGCTGCACCTTCGCGGCGTAGTCGCGCGGATGGAACGCAATGCCCTGCACCTCGCGCTGTTGCTCCGCGAGTTCGGTCAGATGCTGTGCGAGCGTTTTCGACGTGAACGCGCTGCCTTGAATGCTGGCCGGCAACTGCTGCGTGGCGATGCTGTAGCGCACGCGCTCGTCGTACTGGTCGGGCGTCATGCCTTGCATGGCGAGCAACTGCTTGTAGCGGTCGACGTCGATCGTGCCGTCAGGATTCTTCAGCGACGAGATCACCGGATCGTTCATCAACACGCGGCGCACGGCGTCGTCGGACGCGGTGAGATGCAGGCGCTGTGTTTCATCGGCCAGCACGCGTTGCTCGATCAGACCATCGAGCATCTGCGCGCGGCGTTCCGGCGTGTCGAACGACTTCATATCGAACTGCGCGCCGAGCATTTGACGGGCGCGATCGAGTTGCTGACGCATCGCGTTGTCGTATTCAGCGCGCGTGATCTTGTGACCGTTGACGCTCGCGACGTTTGCACTTTCGTCAAAGAAGCCGCGAAAGCCCTGAATACCCACAAAACCCAACCCCGGCACAATGACGAGGATGAGCATGAACATCATCAGGCGTTTGTGATTACGGAAAAAATCGAGCATGCGTGAGGAGTGCCAAAAACAGAACGCCCGATCTTACAACAGCGGGCAATAAAAAAGGCGAACCGGAGTTCGCCTTTCGAGGATACTGGCGGAGTGGACGGGACTCGAACCCGCGACCCCCGGCGTGACAGGCCGGTATTCTAACCGACTGAACTACCACTCCTTATGTTGCGCTGGAACACTTAACCGAATCTGAAACTGGTGGGTGCTGAGGGGTTCCAACAAACCCTAGCCTGCCTTGATGGACAAGGCTATTGCCCAGTTCGATTGCGCAGATACAACGAAAAATACAACGACGTAAGATTTTGCCTGAAATGTCGTAAGTTGGCAACGGGAAAGTGCACCTATGCAGCCAGCCTCACGGCAACACGTTGCTCTACTGCGGTTGAAAGCGGGCTTCTCCGAAATGCACGCATTCAGGAGAACCGAAACGGGCACAAGGTGCGAGAAGTTGAAGCAATTGGGAGCCGATTCACGACTGTCGGGAGAGACCAATCAGTCGTGAGACGGCCTGCCTCGCCCCTGACAATCCTGTCAATATTTCCAGTCGCGCCCGCTCTCATCGCGTTCATGGCGACAAGCGAACATATTGTGAAAAGTCACCCACGTACGTGGCGGGCCCATTGATCGTGTGGCCGATCATACGCTCCTTTGGTACGCTGAGCTTCACGCACGCGAGCGCATTCGCCTTCGCAGAATCAACAGCACGCAGCTTTTCCAGAAGGAGCGAATCGCATGGGTACCACGATGCGACGAGGCTATTTTGCCCTTCCTTCGCTAGCCCGATCGGCATTGTCAGTGTCCTAAGCGTCACACGCCGCGAAGATGAGCCACGCACAACCGCAGCCGGCATAGCAGGTCGTTCGATTTCTGACGTTATTTCCGAGTCTGTGGACTGCCTCAACTGTAGCTCTATCAGTACGGTAGACCCGAGCCGATCCAAGATGTTGACGTTGGTGATGCCGATACTGGTGTCCTTTGTTGCACTGCAATCGACGCCATAGGGGGCGAGCGCCGAACACTCGGTGCCATCCAAAGCAACATTTGTGGCGTGCCGGTTCCCAAATCCAAGAACGTTGACGACCATCTTCGGAAGCAGCGTTGCATTGTCGCCCTGAAGTGGCAAGATGATGAACACTAGGCCGAACGTCGCGACGCCGATCCATGCCCGCTGCCTCCAGTCACGTGCAGCAAATGCACCGCAGTTCAGCAATATTAGATAACTGCCCCCGACGATCGCGATAACTGTCTGTGTATGAAGGGGGCTGGCGCTCACCACCACACTAAGAAAAAGAAAGGTCACCGACGCGCAGAAGCAGAACACCAACGTAGCCCAGACCTTCGCCGCCATCAGCCTCGTCGCCTCGCTCCCGAAGAACGGTTGAGGGGGGCGGCCCGACCGGTTTGCATCCCGGCGGCCGCGGGTGATTCGGGCCGCAACGGGTATCGCGACCGCGACCGAAATAGCGGCCACGAATGCCGTCCCGATGAGTCGATCCTGCAGCAGCCATGCACATGCATTGGCCGACCATGTGCCAATTGCGACCAGCGATACGGATGAAGACGGCGGTGGTACTGGGTTACCTTGCGGCACGACAACGTAGCCGTTCAGATACGCCGTAACCAGCACCGCAAGAAACGTGATCGAAGCCGCAAGAAGCGCCAGGAGCGCGTATTTGAGCGGACGTCTTCCTCTGCGCCAGTCAACGAGCAGCAACAATGCAGCCGAACCGAGCGACAGCACATAGGCACCGCGTGAGAGTTCAGGATTCTGCGGAGACAACCATGCATCGAACGATTTCGTCAACAAGCCGAACCAGGCCAACAGGCTGAAGATCGTCACGCCGAGAATGAAGTTGCCGCGAATGAGATAACCATGGTCATCTGCGGCAGTGCCATTTGCTCCCGGATAAAAGGCCGCCACAGCTTTTCTTGTCGCGAATCCGGTGAAAAGCAAATAGCCCACCATGGCCATCCCAAGGAACAGTTCGGTCAGAAAAGATGCGATGAGCGTACCCGTCAACTCTCCCAGCGAAAAATCCGGTAACTCACCTGCGCTCATCGCATAGATGTAGAGCGGTATCGCGCCCAGCAACGGAACCGCGACCGAAAGAGCCCATATTTTGTTTTCCAGCGCGAGATCGAGAAGCCGTGTTGTGAATGGTTTCTGGTTATTCATTTTTTATCGATAGGTAAGTCTGTTACGCCAACCAATGTGCGTGCGCGGACGCACGTGGCCGTTCCCGCCGTGGCTCGGCACCATCCAACCCGTCGACCTGTGTTTTTTCACAGATGACTTAGCATGCGCAAACGATTGCGTGTTTTGTTGTTACAAAAAAAATCTCCAATGATCGTCTACATTCGGGCACAGGAGGCGAAATTCTACTAGACTCTGGGTCACTGTATCGGCTTGGCACTATATGTAGTGTTGATGGCGAGGGCCGGTCTCTTTTAAGAAGGATCTAAATAATGACCAGCCAGACGTTGTTTTCCGAGCCCGTACAACTCAGGGTGAGTCGCCCAGCGACATCCGACCTCACGCGACGTTTTTTCTTTCTGGTCGATGCGATCGCCAGAGATCACGAACCGACGGCAACGCAGCTTGACCGGCTGGCCTCCTCCTACGAGAGCACCGCGCAGTTTCTCGCGAACCGGGACGAGTTCGAAGGGCTGCTGCTCAAGATACATCCGCATGGTTCGCGGCAACTCGGCACGATGGTCAGACCGTCGAGATCGACTCACGACGGCTTCGACGTCGATCTAATTGCGCTATTGAGCGCCGACGCGCGCCGTCGGTATATGTCCAGCAGTGGCCCTGCCCTGCTCCTCAACGATTTCTATCGAGCCCTGAAGGACTACGCGGATTCTCATAGCTTGTCGATTCGCCGTTGGGAGCGGTGCGTTACGCTCGGGTACACCGACGGGATGTGTGCCGACATCACGCCAGTGATTGATGATCCGCTTCTCTCGGCGCCGTACGGGCAAACGCATGCGCTGATACCGGACCGGGAACTGATGCGGTATGACTCGACCAACCCGCTGGGTTACGCGAAACACTTCAATCAGGCAGCAGCAATACCGCCCGCGTTTCGTGGGCAACTGGTCATGGCGAAAGCGATGGACTCCGCGGAACGTGCAGAGGTAGTACCACTGGCAGAAGCGGATGAGGTTTTTAGCCGGCTACTCTGCCGATTCGTGCAATTGCTCAAGTTACACAGAAACAGTCGTTTTTCCGCAAGCGAAGACTTGAAGGGACTTGCGCCGACGTCCGTGTTCGTCACAACACTGGCCGCGATGGCGTACACCCAACTTGCCCCGCTTGAGCACGACAGTCCGCTGGATCTGCTTCTCCACATGGTCAAGACAATGCCCGGCCTATTCCCCCGGACCAGATTGACGAACGGCGCTGAGGAGTGGAACCTGCCGAACCCATCCGCACCCAAGGAGAATCTGGCAAGCTCAATGAATCGTACTGGGCGTCACGAGGCGTTCGATGGATGGATAACCGTGCTTACCAAGGATCTTGAGAAACTGCTGAAAGCAGTGGAACAGAACCTCGGCAATGACGTGCTGGTCAGCATCATCGACACCGCTTTCGGAACCCGATCCGCGAATGCGCTACAGGCCGCGTTGTCGAAGGTCCGTGATTCCAATCGGAGCGCCGGGCGGGTCTCCATTGTCACGGCGGCCGCGAGTTCGCGTATCCTCCCCGCTCGCGCGCACAGTTTCTATGGTGACTGATGCAAAGTCCGCATGCGAGCGTGCCGACACTTTCCCAGAGGCGACTGGAGCTCGGGCGGCTCGATCTGCCCGGCGCCACCATACGAAACCACTCTGGTCGCGAGTTGCAATACCGGTTCTCCGTGTCGCCAGGTGAGTTTTCCCGATTCTACGACTGCCTGCTCAGCATCCGGCCCGGCTTAGTCGCGCCGGACGTCTTTGTGTTGCGACCTGACCTGTCGGCCTTATCGGCCGGTCGTCGCCCGCCACACACATACAGGCACAAGGGACGAGGTACTCAGCTTTGCCTGTTCTTACCAAAGCGTCGTGAATGGATACCCCAAATGAAACTGGCTGATACGCACCTTGCCTGGACTGTCGAATGGCTCGGATATTTTGAAGAGTGGTTGGTAACTGGCGAATGGGCTGGTGGCGGCTACCATCCGACGCCGCGCGGGCGCTGCCGCAATATGCCCGCCAGTATCGATCGCGCGTAGCCGGGACAACATTCCTTGACCAGGGGCACCACACGAATTTCTGGCGTGACCCATCCACAAGGAACAGCTGCCAGCCAACCGGACTTCATTAAAGAGGCGCGCGCCAGTTAACAGGACTGCGCCAGCCCCGCAATACACATTTCAGCTCCGGAGCTCGGCGAGACGCGTATGCCCTACACCGTTGAAGTTTCGTTTGACCGGTTCTACGACAACATTAACCTGAGCGGCGACCATCGCGGAATCGCAAACGCGCGTCGCGACGACATCGTCGCCACGCTCAGCAAGACCTTCGAAATCATCGAGGCTTTCAGCACGGGCTCGATTCCGAAATTCACCGCCTTGAAGCAGCACGCCGATCTGGATGTGATGGTTGTCCTGCACTATGGCAAGCATATCAAAAACAAAACTCCAACCGAGGTGCTGCACCGTGTTCGAGAAACACTAGCGGAGTGGCGAACAGGCGTCCGTCGAAACGGGCAGGCAGTAACGCTTTATTACGCGACATGGCCAACCGTCGATATCGTCCCCGTGAGTCGAGTTGTGAACGACGACGGAACGGTGTCGCACTATAACGTCCCCGACTCCAACACGGACACTTGGATTACATCCAAGCCCAAGGCTCTGGCTGCGACGATAGAGTCGAAGTCTTCGGAGTGCGGCTACAATTTCCGGCGGATCATCAAAATGATCAAGCATTGGAATCGCATTCACAGCGACTACCTGCTGAGCTATCACATCGAGGTGCTAGCGATCAAGGTGTTCAGCGGGAATCTGGACGACACCGCGTGGCACGTGTTCCAGTTCTTTGACAAAGCGCGAAAGTTGCTCGAGGGCCCACTTTGGTACGACACCGGTTTCACGGACGACTACCTGTTGTGGTACGACAGGCAGGAAGTACTCAAGCGCTTCGATACCGCCATCGAAAAAAGTCGATCCGCCTGGAGCAAGACATACGGCGATACTAACGACCACAAAAGCGCTATCGAAATCTGGAGGCAGATCTTCGGCAGCGAGTTTCCTAACTACGGATAACCGATGTCTCGCTCTGACCCGATCCGCAAACGCTACTACGATGCCGTTGAAATGGCCGACAAGGCCTCAGACTGGCTATTCTATGCCGGTGCAGTTCTGTCCTTCGCAACCCTTTTTGTGGACGCTTTGAAGTTTCCGGCTACCTATAGCGTCATCCTCATTGCGTTCACTGTCTCGGTCCTTGCCTTGTTCGTGATCGGCCTAGCCTCGCGCTTGTATCTGACACCTCGTGCAGAGGACAAGCGGCGACAGGATTTCTACAGCAACGCATGCGGCATTGACCTGATACACCAGAGGACGGAGGGTTACTATAACAATGATCTCACCGATCCTATAAAAAAAATGGCGGCACAATTACTGGAAAACAGCCTATTTAGCAAGACGGTTGCCCTACGGATGACGAAGTGGGAGCGAATCAAAATTTCCGTGTATGCTGTCTTGTGGTTGACCTGTCTGCTATATAGACGAACTGATCTCGGTGTTGTAGTGGCTGCATCACAGGCTGTTTTCAGTGAGCAGGTTCTGGCGAAGTGGGTTCGTCTGGAGTGGCTCCGGATGCGGTTCGAGAAAACCTTTGACGACGTGTATAAAATCTTCCAGTCAAAGCCGCCGCTCAATGAATTTAACATCATGACGCTTGACGCATTGTCAATGTACGAGACGGCCAAGGCCAACGCCGCGATCACCCTGTCGTCGCCGGTTTTCGAGGAGCTGAATCCGATGCTATCCGCCGAGTGGGATGCTATAAAAGCAGTACTAAAAATTTAGAAATTACATGCTCTAGCCGAAGGACGTAAATATAGTAGCTTTTTGAGCAATCCGATTTTCCACGGTTAGAGGCTCAAATCTCCGTAAGTCGCTGGCGGACATGGCACCGAGGCAATCCCTCAATGGCTGAGGCAATCAATCACGATTACGCCGCTTTGCTATCCTGCAGGTGGTTTGCCGCCTCGAATGCGAATCCTTGTCATGGCCACTACCTCTCCGTGCTTTCCTTGCTCAAAGCCGGATTACGTCGGCCGGAACTTCGATGCCGTGGTGCCGCCGAATCGCCTCGCGAAACTCCTGCCATTCAACCGCACCCGCTGCCTCGTGCGCGCAATGCAAACATTGATCCGCGCCGGCCATCTGCTCGGTCACGGTCCGATGTACGTCAATTCCGAATCGCTTGCTGAATCGACCTACGCATGTGCCGTCGTCACCCGTCGCCCAGACGGTGTCGCCGAGCGCCGAGACATCGATACTGTAGAGATCCATCACGTTTCCAACTCGGCGGCGCGCGGATCGGCAACCGGCAATGCATCTATGCCCTGTTGCAAAATCACTCGCAGCTCTGCGTGCAGTCGATCAAGTCGAACGCTCATAATTTTGAGCATTTTCCTTGCTGTAATCGTTCATGTAAGGGCAACCCTCGGAGACTTTACCGGGAAGTCTGCCGCGATGCTTCTTCGGAACGCGGGTAGGCGGGGACCTCATCCGTGCCAAACTCGCCGTGAAGGATTCGCTCTTCGACCGTGGCGATCCGAAGGCCCTCGTTGGTCACCCGCTTGCCGCCGCTTTGCCAAGCCACGATACTGTTCGGGCAGTCGGTCTCGCCGCTATGTGCCCAAGTCGCCCGACGCTGGAACACCGCAAGTCGACCGGCTGCGTCGATCACGCGATCTCCTGGACCAAAGGTTTGCCTCGCTTGCACAGGATCACGAGATCGTCTGCGTAGGTCAGAGTGAAGGGGGCGGCCGCTTTGTTGACAAACTCCCCGCCCATTTTTCGTTCAGCGATGCCCCGCCACTACATGCGGCTACCAGTCCGGGCCAGCGTTCGTGCGCCGCACGGGCGACCGCAGCGGGGCCCTCAATGGATGCACAAGCTTCCACTTGCCGCCGGCGGCCTTGCGATACTGCCGCGAGCCCGTCGCGGGTAGACCGTTCGTCCAGTTCGAGCTTGACGGGGCGCAACGCGGACCGCAGCGTGATAAGCCGGAAGATTCGTGGCTCGTCCGTCATTTGAAGCGGATGTTGGACAGATCCACACCCACGATCAAAGGCTCGGTCAGCGCCAGGTTGTCGGCGTTGCGCGGATAAATGCGGAAGCGGGTTGGCATACGAATGCCTTGCACTTCGATGTAATCGCTGAGGTAACGGGCAGCAGCGTTGCGCCCCTGAATGTCCACTTCATAATCGTGCCGCCGCAACAGTCCGTCCGCGTCGAAGTAGAACGTCTGAACTGCGCTGTGCGTCGCGATCGATGGCGCGAATTCGACGAGAAGACGCCGCCATGGGAGTCCATCGACGAGCCACGGTTCGATCTCACGAGCCGTCACGCCGGTATCGCAGAGCAGGAACGGCGAGTTGAGATACGTCCACATCGTGTAACCGGCGAAGTAAGCGAGTTGCGGATTCGACCAGGGCGTCTGCATTTCGTAGCCGTCAAACGAAGCGCGTGGATCGTCCAACGCTTCGACGAGGCTCTCGTCCTGCCGCCGCACTTCGACCCGCGACGGTGTGTAGATCGAGTGGTCCGTGGTCGGCGCAAATGGCGAATGCGACACGCGCTTCTCGTGTAACTGCACCGTCACATGAGAGTTGGTCAACACCCCACCGCGTTGTTTCAGGTCCCATATCGCGCCCGTGTGATGCAGCGTCGCCGAAACGCTTCGATAGCTTCTGAAACGTTCTAGGCCACCGGCAGCCCGCACAGCCAACTCAACAAGATCATTCATTTTCTTATCCTAGTTAATGGGTAATTCCCTCGGCCGCGACTCGATGCCGGGATTCCTCGAAGAGAGGGGTTGCTTCGCCTGGCTTCTTAAGCGCCAGCCCAATCTCGCCCGCCGAAAAAGGCGGCGATTTAGATCACCGAATTCGGCGGCATTGGAGTTGCGGACTGTGTCCGGCGCACCAGATCGCAATGGATGAAGCTCGGAAGCGGGCCGAACGCGTGCCGTTTTCCGACGACAAAGACGATGGAGGACCGCATTCGACGTCGATTTCTATGCGGCAAAACCCGCGTCCGCTTGAAAACGGGGTCGTTTGAAACCGTCACCACCTCGCATGCTGGCCATCCTCACGGCGCGACCCGGCGCACGGCATCCTCGCTTGAGCGAACGGTCAGATTTATTCAAATGGAGGGAAATCTAGCGTGGTATCGTTGACACGATTGACGACGTTCGTGAAAGTGATCGAGGCCACCACCAGCATGGTCTCGATGACCTGCCGCTCCGTATAGCCCGCCGACAATAACGCATCCAGCGCCTGAACAGGTACGGTACCCCGCGTCGTAGCGAGCGTGCGCACGAACGTGACGAGCGCGTCGCGCTTCGCGTCACCCGTTGCGACCCCCGCTCTGATCTGCTTCATTGCCTCTTGCGAAAGCCCGACTTTCTTGCCGAGCATCGTGTGCGCCGCGATGCAGTAGTCGCATCCAGCCGTTTCGCTCACTATGAGGCGAATGGCTTCCCGGTCTGCCTTGTCGAGCGTACTGGACGCGATTACCGCATCCACGCCCAGCATGGCGGCCAGTGCTTCAGGACTATTCGTGCCGATCGTTGCGTACGCGTTCGGAACCTTTCCCATTACCTTGCCGATCTGACCGAATAGTTCCTCTGCTTTGCCGGACGCGTCAGCCGGATTGATCGTGTTCAAGCGTGTCGCCATTTTTCACTCCATGAGAGGGGGTTCTGTACGACCGGTCACGTCGATTGACCGGTCTTTCGGTTCACGATAGCTGCGGTTATTTACTTAGCGCGTGCCGGAGGGCGTCGTTCGCCTGGGCGATAGCGGCCCGCGCCGCGGGCGTATCCGCCAGCGCGTTGAGCATGACGAAGTCGTGAATGGTTCCGAGATAGCGGGTCGCAGTGACCTTCACACCCGCCTGCATCAAGTTGCGGGCATATGCTTCGCCTTCGTCGCGTAGCACGTCGTTTTCATCGGTTATAACGAGCGCCGGGGGCAGTTCTTTCAGGTCTTCCTGGGTCGCGCGCAACGGCGACGCAGTGATCTTTTCGCGATCGCTTGCGTTAGGTGCATAGGCGTTCCAGAACCATTGCATGGCTGCGCGCGTTAGCCACGGGCCTTCCGCGAATTCCTTGTACGAAGCGTCGTCGAAGTTCGCATCGGTCACCGGATAGAACAACACTTGATAGCGCAGTTGCGGGCCACGGCGCTCCTTCGCGAGCAGCGTGACAGCCGCGGTCATATTTCCGCCCACGCTGTCACCCGCCACCGCCATCCTGGACGAATCGACGCCTAGTTCGCGTCCATGTCTGGCGACATATTCTGTCGCTGCGTAAGCCTGCTCGATAGGCACCGGGTATTGCGCTTCTGGCGAGCGATCGTAATCAACGAACACAACCGCCGCGTGGGCCCCATTGGCAATCTCTCGAATCAAGCGGTCGTGCGTGCTGGTATCACCCAATACCCAGCCGCCGCCATGAAAGTACATGACCACGGGTAACGGTCCTGCGGCATGTTCGGGCTTGACGATTCGAACCTTCACCGACCCGGTTGGCCCTACAGGCAAGGTACGGTTCTCAATACTGGCAGAAAGCTTTGCGACCGGCTGGGACTGCGCTCCCACCAGTACATTGCGTGCATCTTCCGGCTTCAGATCATAGATCGGCGGCCCAGACTGTTTCGCAAGCGCGTCGATAAAGCCTTGGGTGGTCGGCTCCAGAACTGGTGCGGCCTCGACCGACGTAACGAGTGCCGCACTCGCCATTGCCATTAACGCCTTATTGCGTAGCGTGATCATTGTTCTGTCTTTCCTAGTTCTTAGAAAATGAGATGGCGGTACAAGTGCAATTGTGAGCACGGCGTTTTAAGCGGCCATGCGAGCAGAACAGCCGAACTAGCCGCCATCCAGGTACTAATTAGTGGCCGGCGTAACCCGGTGTCAGATTGTTCTTCACGGACGCGACGCCTTGCACACCCTGCGCAGCGTTTTCTGCAAGCGCAATTTGCTGGTCGTCCGGAACGGTACCGGCAAGCGTGACGGCGCCCTTGCGCGCGAGCACCGTTACGTTCGATACGTCGAGTCCTCGGGTACTCGTCAGCGCTGCGCGAACCTTTTTCGAGAGCGCGCGATTTGCGGCGCGTTCAGCTTTACGCTCCGGACTGGTGAAGCCCGCTTTTGCCGCATGATCTTCGACCGGCGGCGAATAAGTAGAAACAGCGGCCTGGGCCGCGACGGCGAACGCGGCATAGGTGATGCACAAAACAGTTGCAATGATCTTCTTCATTCCAGACTCCATGGTGGTTGTCGTTGCGTGAAAAGTCGTGCACTTCTTTTACGAAGCATCACTTTTCGCGGCCAATCATAGAGGCCCGGCGCGCCAACTTACATGGGCTTTCTGCTGAAACAGTTTTCAGGACACGCGGGAACGCCCAAGCGACTCGCATCGCGCTCAACAACTCATACTCAGGTATAGGGATCGCGATCCCCATGATCATGGTCATACGGACTGCGGCACAGTTTCCCGGGACATGGCGTTTGTGTACATTCCCCGAGGCGAGATTCGACAGTCTGGATCGACGGTTAAGAGCAATCAACAGAGCAACAAGGAGTAGCGCAGAATGTCCGAACAACATTTAACAAGTGCCAGCGGCGCGCCAGTGGCAGACAACCAGAACTCAATGACAGCCGGCAGCCGCGGACCCGTCGTGTTGCAAGACGTATGGCTGCTTGAGAAGCTGGCGCATTTCGATCGCGAGGTTATCCCTGAGCGGCGCGTCCATGCAAAAGGATCAGGTGCGTTTGGTACCCTCACGGTGACGCACGACATTTCTCCCTTCACGAAAGCGAAGCTATTCGCCGAAACTGGCAAGGCGACGCCAGTGTTCATGCGCTTTTCGACAGTCGCAGGCGAGCGCGGTGCAGCCGATGCCGAGCGCGACGTGCGAGGCTTCGCGATCAGGTTTTACACTGAAGAGGGCAACTGGGACATCGTCGGCAACAATACGCCCGTGTTCTTCATTCGCGATCCGTTGAAGTTCCCGGACTTCATCCACACTCAGAAACGTGACCCCTACACAAATCTGCGCAACAACGTCGCAGCCTGGGATTTCTGGTCGCGCCATCCCGAGTCGCTGCATCAGGTAACGATCCTGATGAGTGATCGCGGTATTCCTCAGAATTACCGACAGATGCACGGCTTCGGCTCCCACACTTTCTCATTCATCAACGCGGCAAGCGAACGCTTCTACGTGAAGTTCCACTTCAGGTCGATGCAGGGAATCGCGAACTACACGGACGAGGAAGCCGCGCAAGTAGTTGCCCGAGACCGCGAGAGCGCGCAGCGCGATCTCGTGACCAATATCGAAGCGGAGAACTTCCCGCGGTGGAAATTGCAGATCCAGGTCATGCCTGAAGGCGAAGCAGTCGCGTACCGGTATAACCCGTTTGACATCACGAAGGTCTGGCCGCACGCCGACTACCCGTTGATCGATGTCGGCATGATCGAATTGAATCGCAATGCGCAAAACTACTTTGCCGATGTCGAGCAGGCGGCATTCACACCGGCCAATGTCGTGCCGGGCATTGGCTTCTCACCAGACCGCCTCCTTCAAGGCAGACTTTTCTCGTATGGCGACACACAGCGCTATCGGCTTGGCGTCAATCACCATCAGATTCCGGTGAACGCCTCGCGGTCCGCGGTGCAGCACTCGTTCCATCGCGACGGACTCATGCGTGTGGATGGCAATCTTGACGGCAACGTGAACTACGAGCCGAACCGTTTCGGCGACTTCGCGCAAGACCGGAGCGTCGCAGAGCCGCCCCTTGAAGCAGGCGCCGTTGATCGCTACGACCATCGGGAAGACACGGATTACTACAGCCAGCCGGCTCAGCTTTTCCGCCTTTTCGATGACGAAGAACGCTCGCGCCTGTTCGGCAATATTGCTCGCGCGATTCAAGGCGTTCCGCAGGAGATTGTCGAGCGGACTCTCGCGCATTTCGAACAAATCGACCCCGCCTACGCCGGCGGGGTTCGCGACTCCATTGCAGGGCCCCAATAGCAGACAAAGCCATCTATGCGGTGATCATCGCGCGCAAATCGCGCCGAGCATCGTATCGCGATCTCCTTCATCAGGAATCTGGAGTCACTTATGAACGAAGCCTTGCATTACGACTATCTGTTTCTCGGCGGCGGCAAGGGCGGCAAGTCGCTCGCCATGGATCTGGCGCGAGCGGGAAAATGCGTTGCTGTGATCGAGCGCGGCATGATCGGCGGTTCATGCATAAACGTGGCGTGCATCCCCAGCAAAACGCTCATCCAGGTCGCGCGTAATTACCACGCACGGAGTCTCGTCGACGAAGAGTCCGGATCCAGAACTGACATGGCTCAAGTCAGCGCTACAGTCAAAACCGTCGTAGATGGAATGGTCGAACTGAATCGCCGCGCGTTTCAGGATTCCGGACTACATCTCGTGACTGGTACCGGGCGATTCGTCGGTCCGCGCAAGATTCTCGTTCAGACTGCCGATGGCAGCGAACAGATGTTCGAAGGCGATCATGTCTATATCAACACGGGGACGTTCGCCACGATTCCCGACGTTCCGGGCCTTCCTGAGCTTCAGCCTCTCACCCATGTCGAGGCACTGCGACTGACGGAACTGCCTTCGCATCTGGTCGTGCTCGGCGGCGGCTATATCGGGCTGGAGATGGCCCAGGCGTTCAGACGACTCGGCAGCGACGTCACGGTAGTCAACGACGGGCCGCGGCTACTAATGCGCGAAGACGAAGACGTCAGCGCGGAAATTCTGCAGTCGTTCCAGCACGACGGAATCGACGTAAAGCTCAATGTACGGCCTGTCGAAGCTCAGGGTCGCAACGGCGACGGCACGCGAATCAGGCTCAGTGACGAAAGTGTGGTGCAGGGCACTCATGTGCTCGTCGCCACCGGCAGGACGCCGGCTACCAGCACGTTGGACCTGCACCTCGCGGGGGTGGAATGCGATGCTCGTGGTTTCATCAAGGTTGACGACACGCTCGCCACGACGGCGGAACGAACGTGGGCCATTGGCGAAGTCGCCGGCACGCCGATGTTCACCCACGCGTCTTTCGACGACTATCGCGTTCTCAAAGCCGGCATTGAAGGACGGGCGCGAAGCGTCAGGGCACGCACCATACCTTACGCATTGTTCATCGACCCGGAGCTAGGTCGCATTGGCATGAACGAGTCTCAAGCCAAGGCGAGCAACGTGCCTTATCGAGTCGCCAAACTGCCACTAGCGGCCGTGCCGCGTGTCCGTACCAACCGCGCGACGCGCGGCTTCATGAAGGCACTGGTGAGCCCCGAATCCAGCGCGATCATCGGCTTCACCATGCTCGGCTCAGGCGCGGGAGAAGTAACCACAGCCGTCCAGATGGCCATGCTCGGCGGCTTGCCGTATACGGCCGTGCGCGATGCAATCATTGCGCACCCGCTGATGTCCGAGGGACTCAATCTTCTGTTTGCGACCTTGAAGTGATCTCATGAACCACTCCCCAGACACGGACGACACGAACGGCGGCTCATCGTTGCAGCCGAATTCCGAATCGGACCCACACGCATCGCGCCGACAACAGAAATATCCGGTGTTGAGCGATGCGGAAATCGCCCGGATCGCTCGATTCGGCGACGTTTGCCATTGGCGCGATGGCACGCGTATCTTCAAGGTCGCCGATCCGGGATTTGGGATGTACGTGGTGTTGTCCGGCAGGATCAAGGTGACCCGTCGCGATGCGTTCGACCGACAACTCGTAATCAATGAACAAGGCCCGGGCCACTTCGTGTCGGAGGTCGGGCAGATTTCGAGTGGCCGTTGTCTGGTCGACGGCGACGCAGTGGGCGACGTGCGTGCGCTTCACGTCCCGCCGGAACGCCTGCGGGCGCTTTTGATCGCGGAAGCTGAGCTAGGCGAGCGCATCTTGCGCGCGCTCATCCTGCGTCGCGTGGGACTGATCGAAGGCGGCAGCGGCCTCATTCTGGTGACCAAGGCCAACAACGCGAAACTCAACTCCTTGCAGAGTTTCCTCGCGCGCAACAACGTTCCTCACACGGTCGTGAACACGGCCTCCGACGGCGACATGGCGCAGTACGTCGGAAAATGGGTCGCTGACGATTCGGAATACCCGCTCGTCCTCAGCCCCGACGGCACGATTTTGCGCGCGCCGAGCGAGTCGGAGCTCGCCACCGCACTCGGCTGGCTACCTGAGTTCGTCGCGGGCGAGGTGTTCGACGTGGCTGTGGTAGGCGCCGGTCCCGCAGGACTCGCGACGGCGGTCTACGCTGCTTCCGAAGGACTGCGCGTTGCCGTCTTCGATCATCGCGCGCCGGGCGGTCAGGCTGGTGCGAGTGCCCGCATCGAAAACTTCTTTGGCTTCCCGACCGGTATTTCCGGACATGCATTGACCGCTCGTGCTTTCGTGCAGGCCCAGAAGTTCGGCGCACGGGTGGCCATTCCCGCGGAAGTAGAATCGCTCGACTGCGCGGCATCACCGCTACGGCTGCGGCTTCGAAGCGGCGTTGAGATCAGCGCGCGCACCGTCGTCATAGCATCCGGCGCGGCCTACAGGAAGCCGGATGTTCAGGGCCTGGAGCGATTCGAAGGCAAGGGCGCCTACTACTGGGTGTCGCCGGTCGAAGCCAAGGCTTGCGCAGGCAAAGACGTCCTTCTGATCGGAGCCGGCAATTCAGCGGGCCAGGCGGCTGTTTACCTCGCCTCGCACGCGCGGCGCGTCGGCATGCTCGTTCGCGGACGGGACCTGAAGTCCAGCATGTCTCAGTACCTTGTCGAGCGCATCGCGTCTCTGGAGAACATCGACGTTCAGTACAACACGCAGATCACGGCGCTGCATGGCGCGGAGAATCTGGAGTCGGTGGAAATCGTGCGTGGTGGGCAATGCACGGTGTCTCCAACCGAACACGTGTTCCTGTTTATCGGCGCATCGCCCAACACCGCGTGGCTGTCCGGATGCGGTGTTCTGGTGGAACGCAGCGGGTTCGTCCTTACCGGGCGGGCGGCCGCGGCGCAAGCGAGCGAACACGAGACGAGCATACCGGGCGTTTTCTGCGCCGGCGACGTTCGCTTCGGCTCGACCAAGCGGGTCGCCGCGGCCGTCGGCGATGGCGCCGCCGTTGTTTCGCAGATCCATACGCATCTGGATCAGACAAGCACGCAGGCTTAGCCCACACGGGACGCGCCGCATCCTTTCTCTGCTCCAACGCCAATGCGAAAGCGTGCGCTGCCTTCGAGCAGCGCACGCTTCTTTCTGGGGCGTTCATCCACCCATGCACAGCTGACCGTTCTTCAGAAGCCTTCGAGAACGATCTTGCCCAAGGCTCGGTTGCTTTCGATCAACGCGTGCGCCTTCCGCAAGTTATCCGCGCCGATTGACCCGATATGCTGCCCCAGCGTGGTCTTTATGACGCGCTGGTCGATCAACGACGCGACGCGACTCAGCAACGCGTTCTGTCTGATCATGTCGCCCGTTTGGAACATCGAACGGGTGAACATGAACTCCCAGTGCAACGAAATGGATTTGCGCTTGAGCGGCATGGCGTCCAGCGTCGCCGGATCGTCGATCAGTGCCAGTTGTCCCTCGGGCTTGAGCAGTTCGACGATTTGCGAGTAGTAACTGTCGGTATGGGTCAGACTGACAACATGATCGACCTGCTGGATGCCGGCCTCGGCCAATTGCGGTTGGAGCGGCTTGCCGTGATCGATAACGTGATGGGCACCCAATTCGCGCACCCACGCCTGGGTCGCGGGCCGCGAGGCTGTGCCGATCACCGTCAGCTCCGTCAACTTGCGAGCCAATTGCACGAGGATCGAGCCGACGCCGCCCCCTGCACCGATCACTAGAAGACTCTGGCCATTGCCGCTACCCTCCGTCACCTTCAGGCGGTCGAATAGCAGTTCCCACGCCGTGATACTGGTGAGCGGTAGCGCCGCGGCTTCGGCCGCGGAAACGGACATAGGCCGGTGCCCAGCGATACGTTCGTCGACGAGGCCATACTCTGCATAGCTGCCTGCTCGTGTGATGTCGCCCGCGTACCAGACTTCGTCGCCTGCCTTGAACAGTTCAACGTCCGCGCCAACGGCTTCCACTGTGCCGACCGCATCCCACCCGAGCACTCGCGGAGCGGCAGGTTTCATGCTCACGCGGACTTTGCTGTCCACCGGATTGACGGAGATTGCCTGGATTTTTACGAGCAGATCGCGCGGACCGGGTTGCGGCTTTGGCAAGTCTGCCTCGTAGAGGGCCTGCGGATCCTCGATGGGTAGACCCGCCTGAGCGTACACAATTGCTTTCATAAGTGCTTTCTCGAGTTCGTTAAGGGCTGCGGACAGTCAGGCTCCGCGTAGGAATTCCCGGACGTGAGCAACATAGCTCTGCGCGTACTGAAACAGCGCGCCATGCCCCGAATTCGGATAGACGATCAACGTCGCGTTCGGGAGGCCTTCCGCCAGCGCGAAACTATTTGCGGTCGGGATCATGATGTCGTTATCACCGTTCGTGACGAGAACCGGATGCGCGATCCCGCCCAGCTTTTCTCTTACGTCTCCGTTCCAGTTTGCCCACGCGATCATGGCCTGCAACTGCGCCGTGGCGACCTCCGCGCCTGCCGGAACGTCGCGCTCCGCGCTGCGGGTTTCCAGACGACCGACGAATGCCTCGGCTGCGGCCTGCCCGTCCGTCGTTGCGGGGAAAAAGAGCCGCTTGAGCTTCTCGTTCGGCGGCATGTCGCCGTCGGTATAGATCGCGAGGAGTTCGGGGCGGTCCATTCCAGCGCCCTCACCGCCTTCCGGGGCGCTGCCGGAGATGATCAGGCGCTCGACGAGTGCGGGTCTCGCGATTGCAATGTCCTGCGCGAGGAAGCCGCCCAGCGAGAAACCCAGGATGTGGATTCGTGCGAGCGACAACGCATCGACAAAGCGCATCGCATGTTCCGCCATTTGCGCAATCGTGGTTGGCACATGGCCACTCGACCGACCGACGCCCGCATTCTCAAAGAGAATGACTTCGCGGTCTTCCGCGAGGGCGTCGACGATGGCGGGATCCCAATTGTCCAGGGTACCCGTGAAGTGCTGCAGGCAGATAACCGGCAGGCCGCCGTTACGATTGCCAAAGCGGCGATAAGCGTAACGCAGACCAGACACGTCGGCATAACGCGTCTCGGCGTTCGATGAAGTCATTGCAGTCATGGTTCTCTTCTCCGAAGGCGCAAGCAACGCCTCGTGTTGTTCGATGTCAGCTCAGGGCGATGTCATGCAAGTCGATGGAGACGACCAGCGGCTCGGGCAATGACTTTCCGTCGGGCGTTCTCGGATAGATGCGACGCTTCGTCGGAAGTTGGATTCCGGAGACAGTCGTATAGTCACTGACGTAGTGCGCGCCCGGCGTATTGCCCGCAATCTCGACGTCGTAGTCGAGACGGCGGACCAGCTTGTCCGAGCCCACGTAGATTGCCTGCGCCTTGCTGAACACTTCGAGGCCAGCCGGGTAGTGAATGGCAATCTTGCGCCACTCCTCGCCCTGCTCGTTCCATACGCCCTGCTCCTCGCATTCCACGCCGTCCCAGGCGAGCACAAACGGCGTGTTAAGGTAGGTCCACATCGCGCAGCCCGCGAAGAACGCGAGTTGCAGAGCGTCCCACGGTGTTTCGAGCGTATGGCCCTCGAATGAGGCGCGCGGATCGTCGTGAGCGGCCAGGACTTCGCCGCCCTGGTCCAGAAGAGCGACACGGCTGCCGGTGAAGTCGCTGCGTGCCGCGAGCGCCCCAAAGGGAGCGTGCGACGCCCATTGGCGGTCGGTTGCGACCGTCACCGTCGTGCGATCCAGGGTGCCTGCGTGGCCCTTCAGAGCCCACAATGCCCCGCCCTGCACGAGATCGGCGCGGACCGTACTGAACTTGCGCCACTGCGTGAGGCCGCCATGGGCCTCGATGATGGATTGAGCAACCGCGTTCATGCTTTAACTCCTGTGTTATCGACATTCATGAGTAACACCGCACGAAAGCGCACGTCGGCGCGCATCATGCGGTCGTAGGCTTCCTGCGCCTGCTCGAGCGGGAAAGTTTCGATCAGCGGACGAATGTTTTGCAGTTGGGCAAATGCCAGCGTTTGCTCGTTATCAGTCACCGTGCCGGTCAATGCGCCCACCACGGTGCGTCCGCCGAATACGAGGTCGACGGCATTTACAGCGATCGGCTCGCCCGGCACAGCGACTACCACCAGCTTGCCTCGCGGCGCCAGACCGCGAACGGTGTCCGCCATGCCGGTACCGCTGGGCGCCGTACCGAGCACCACCTTCGCGCCGCCTAGCCCCTGCAGCGCCGCCGCGACGTCCTCGACCTTGGCGTCGATGTAGCGATGCGCGCCGAGTTGCAATGCCAGTTCCGCCTTGTCCGCGCCACGCGCAATCGCGACCGTGTAAAAGCCCATCTTGCGGGCAAATTGCACGGCGAGATGTCCGAGGCCGCCGAGGCCCTGGATCGCCACTACGTCACCGGCCCTCGCACCGGCATTGCGAAGCGCATTGAAGGTAGTCAGCCCGGCGCACAGCAGCGGCGCAGCTTCGGCCGCGATCAGATCGTCGGGCACGCGGACCAGGCCGCGCGCCTCGGCCAGCATGATTTCCGCGTATCCGCCGTCGGTCGTGATGCCGGTAATGACCGGGTTCTGACAGTTGACGATGTCGCCCTGCCGGCACGACGGGCAACTGCGATCTTCGCCGGCGAGAAATCCCACGCCGACCCGTTGACCTATGCTCCAGCCCTCGACGCCTTCGCCCAGTGCCTCGATGCGGCCCACCACTTCATGACCTGGCACGCGAGATTGAGCACCTTCAGGGACTTCACGCTCGACGGTTGCACTGTCGGAGTGGCACACGCCGCAGGCTTCGACGCGGATTCGCACTTGTCCGCGAACCGGTTGCGGAATTGGCCGCTCGACGAGTTGCAACTGGCCGGACGCCTTGACTACTGCGGCTCGATAAGTCGTTTGGAGGCTCATCTCTTGTTCTTCACTTGAAAATTAAAAACTCACGGAGATAGAAACACGCGATCAGGCATTGGCCTGCGCGCTCGAACAAATGAGGCGATATGACTGGCCGATGCCTCGGGATACTCGAGCTGAGGCCCGTGCCCGGTGCGCGGCAACGTCACGAGATGCAAGGTCGGAAGCTGGCCGTTCAGTGCGTACCAGTTCTCAACCGGAAATACGATGTCATGATCCGCGCCGAGATGAAGCACGGGAATCGAAGTGGATTTCAGGGCCTGCAGAACTGCATCTGCGGGGAACACGGGGTTCTTCGGGGCGTCGCCGAGTTGTTGTGCTGCCCACTCGAACGGCACTGCGGGGCTGACATCGCTCGTGCGTTCGGCAAGCCGTTGCGCCGATCGTGCGGCCGCTGCACGGCTAGTGGGGGATGCCGGTTCGAAGAACAGTGCGACGAAATCCTCGAAGTCGTTCTCGCGCCTGGCCATCGCGTAGAAGATCGCCTCACCCGGCTTGATGAGCGGCCCCGGCGGCGTGGTGGCGATGAGCACCGCGTGGCTGACCAGTTCAGGCGCCTTGGCCATGACGATCTGGGCGGCCATGCCACCGACCGACCATCCACCGATTACTACTTTGCCGAGCCTCAGCGCGACAATAAGATCGATTGCGTCCTTCGCGAGCGATGCCGGGCTGTAGGTACGCTCGCCAGTGGACTGTCCGAGGCCGCTGTAATCGAAAATCGTAACTTCAAAACCCCGAGCGACGAGACTGTCGAGAAACAGCGGATCCCATGAGTCCATCGTTCCGCGAAAGCGCACGCAAAGCACGATCGGCATTCCGCTACCGAACCTGCGATAGGCAAGACGCCGGCCCTCCACTTCGATGAACTGAGTCTGCGCTCTACTGCCCGGCGATACATTAGCCATAGATTTTGCGTCCCTTCTGAACGAACTGCGATATCGACATTTGCCGATGTTGGTCAATCGAAGAACATCACCTGCTCTGCACGCCGCAGTGTCTAAACCACTCGGTATCCTGCCTGTTTCGAACTACCGCTACGCCAGGCAGGTCACCTGCCGGTGAGCGCTTTGTCGATCCATTGCGCGAGCTCTTCGGGATCCAGCGGCTTCTCAAGCACGCACAACGCACCGTGGTTACAGGCTTCCTGCCGGCTGCGCGCAGTGACATATCCGGTCACGAAGATAAAAGGCGCTTCGCAAGCGTCGGCGCGTAACCGTGCAAGCAGTTCAATGCCGGTCATGGCGCTCATCTGGATATCGCACACGACGCAATCGAACGGCGCTTTGCGGCCATTTGCCAGAAACGCCTCGGCGGATCTGTACACGCGCGCCTCGCCTCCCATCGAACGGACGAGCGATTCCAGCGACCGCCTGACCGACAGCTCGTCGTCAATAATGCAAACAGTCTTATAGGCCACGAATTCTCTCTTGTGACGCCAAGCTCGCGGGTCCGAGTCTTAAAGCGCACTTGTGCCCAGCAGACTATCTGTAGAGCCCTTTTAACCACAACCATCCTCGGGTATGGTTGCGTCGCCCCGTCGAGGCAGTCGCTCTCCGGGGGCCTTGATTGCGTCATCCCACAGCGCCCGGATGCGGGTCACTCGCCAGCGGACGAGGCGCCAGGTAACGCGCGAATAGCCACTGCGTGGATCATCTGATCCGAGTTACAGGGCACGTTCCTTCCGCGCACTCGCGGCTGGTAGACGCGATCGCCCCGTTTGACCGGTGCGCCTGTCAATGCGCAAAAGGATCGCCTGCGCGCGGTCACGCAGTGCCACAGCTGCTCCCCCATATGCCCGGAAAGCGGGTCGCTCCAACGCAAGCTGACCGTCGAGCTGGACAAGACCTCGACGACCTGGACCCGCACGGCGAAACGGCCCGTGTCGTCCCGCGCCGCGCCCGCCAGCGTCATGCCTGTGCGTGCGTCGCTGGCGCGAAGCCGTTCCATCGTGGTCTGGCGTATCCCCGTCGTCCGCGATGGATCGAGCAGGCGCATTAGGGTGCTTTCGATCACGTCTTCCCCACCATGTGTTGCTTGCGTCATTCGCACCTCGTATAGCGTCGAGAGAAGCAACGAGTCGCGCCGACCCGGATTGCTCTGCGCGAGTCAGGCAGCCGCCGCATGCCCGATCTCGCGCGAAGGATTCCATTCGTTCGCGTCAACGGAAGCCTGCTGCGAACGCGTGGGCAAATCTGTTTCGAACCGGCTCGTGGCCCATTCAATGAATGCGCGCAAAGACATCGGCACATGCCGCCGCTGCGGATAGATAGCTACGATCGGCAGCACCGCTGGCCGGGCATATGCCAGCAGTTCGACCAGCTCGCCCGCAGCGATCAGCCGGCTGACCAGCGGCAAGCCGACTTGCGCAAGCCCAAGTCCGCGCGTCGCGTAGTTGACGACCGTCTGCACGTCGCCGACAACCGTACGCGCAGCGAGTCTGAGCGTTTGAGTTCCTGCTTCGCCATTGAAGCGTGGATGTCGAGCGCAGCCGGAGCGTCTTGGCGCGTAGTGCACGAATTCGTGGTCATGCAGGTTCGCGACCTGACGTGGTACACCGTTCTTCCTGAGGTAAGCGGGACTCGCCACGGTGACCGCCTGGTAAGATCCCACTCGTTTGCACTGCAGCGACGAATCACGAAGGTGGCCGATTACGATCGCGCAATCGATTCCCTGGTCGATTAGCCGCTCGCCTTCGCCCCCCACTTCAATGCGCAGGTCGAGCTGCGTGTGCAGGGATCTGAATTCCGCGAGTGTCGGCAGCAGCACTGAGCCTGCTTCCTGATCGACTTCAACGGACAAGCGGCCGCGCACAAGGCGGCTGGCGCCGCTCAAATGCTCTTCCATCTCACGCATCTCGCTCAGAATGGCCACGCAGTGCTTGTAGTACTGCGATCCTTCGGCGGTCAGCGACATGGACCTCGTCGAGCGCTGCAATAACATCACATCGAGCCGTTCTTCGAGTTGCCGGACGAGCGTGCTGGCAGACGCCGCCGTAATGCCGAGCGAGTCCGCCGCGGCGGTGAAGCTGCCCCGACGGACGACATGCGTAAATACTGACATCGCGTGTAGAACTCGGTCCATGCTGATCTCCACGGTTGCTCGACTGATTCACTGTTGGATTAAAGTCTAGTGCAACCATGCCTCTCGCTCTATCAGCCCGTAGTCGACCGCTTGCTATACCAAGGTTTAGCTTGGAACAGCGCCCGCGGCTTACCTCACCGTATGTTGCGTCAGCCGAACAACACGCAACCGGCCGATGTACCGCCCGCGTTCGCAGCGATTAGCGACCGGGCAGGACACCTGCCCTCGGGTATAGTTGTCGCTATATCGAATGACGGACAGATACTGCGGCCCGTCAGTTGGACCTACATGTTTTCACCACTAGCACTGCGCCAGGCACCAGGTTTCTTATGAACACAACGCGCCCACTACCGGCACACGATGTCACCCGTTCCGATCACCCCGAACCTGTTCGGCCCGCAGAAGACAATCTGTTTCTGTCAGCGCCTATTCCCATCCTGATCGAGGACTGGTCGCGCATCTATCGGGCCATCAAGAATCTGCAGGCATCGGGCATCACGAGTATCGACAGCTATTTCGACGAACATCCCGAAGCCGTGTCGCAACTGCGTGCGCTGCACTCGTTCGTCGACGCCAACGATGCGGTGGTCAGTCTCTTCGAAGCGCAATCGAGGGACCAGTTCTTCGAACGTGTCAAGGTTCTGTTGCCGGCCGACCGGATCAGCAACAGCGCGGTGTTTCGTGCCATGTTCGAAAATAAGACTGCATGTCAGGGCGAACGCACGCTGATCACATTCGCGGGGCGCGCCGTGCCGATTGTCTGGCGCTGCTCACTGCCAGAAGACGAGGAAGGCTATCGGCGGCTTCACTTCTACGCGTTCGACGTCACCGAGCAAAAGGAAAATAGCGATAGGCTCGAGGCTATGCGCGCAGAAATGGCGCGAGCCTCCCGCGTATCGCTATTCGGTGAAGTATCGGCGTCGATCCTTCATGAGATCAGTCAGCCATTGTCGGCCACCCGTGCTTCCGCCGATGCTTCGTTGCGCTGGCTTACACGCGACCCGCCAGACGTCGGGGAAGCCGTCGCTGCAATCCGAGATGCCGCGCGCTGGGCGCGTGACGCAAGCGAGATCTGTCGTAAGATTCGCGGCTTTGTCGGAAAGGTGCCCGTGCAATCGGTACGATTCCCGGCGGTGGAATCGGTGAATGCCGCGCTGTTCCTGATAGCACCCGAGGCAAACGCAAAAGAGATACGTGTCGTCAGTGATGCCGATCCCGAGGTCCACGTGTTCGCCGACCCGCTCCAAATCCAGCAGGTGCTTGCAAACCTGTTATTGAACGGAATTCACGCAATCGATTCGGGCCCATCCAGCGGACGTACACTCGCGGTAACCGTCAAGCCGGGCGCGAATGAAATCGTTTTTGAGGTGCGCGATACCGGCCCGGGCATCGACCCGACCCGGATCGATGCACTTTTCCAGCCCTTCTTCACGACCAAGGCCGACGGCATGGGCATGGGCCTGCCTGTCGCGCGCTCCATAGTCGAGGCGCATGGCGGGCACATCTGGGCACATAGTGAGCCTGGCCTGGGCACCTGCTTCGGCTTTACATTGCCGACCCGTTCCGACTCTTCGCAGCTAACCGGTTGACACGCGCTCCGGCTCCTGCGACGGCTGCAACGGATAGCTTCGCCACTTCGTCAGCAGAAGTTGTGCAATCACGGCGCAGGTCGCTGCAGCCATCACGTACCATGCACTCGCGAGCGCGTTGCCGCTCCAGCGGGTCAGAGTGGATGCGACGAGCGGCGCCGTACCGCCAAAAAGTCCGACACCTGTCGCATACGCGAGCGAAAGGCCGGTTGCGCGGTGGTCCGGTCTGAACTTTTGTAGGATCAGCGCGATTGTCGGGCCTCCGCCGAGCGCGGACAGGCCCGCAATCAACGCAATCATGAGCATCGACACGATCTCCGAATGATGCGAGACGGCGACGGCGAAAGCGGGATAAACGACGAGCGCGGTTGCAGCGCGCGATACGATGATCACGGCATTCAAGCCAACGAAGTCTGCAAGCGCGCCTCCCGCCATCGACGCCGCCACCGTGATAGCGCCCGTGACGCCAGTCGTGACAAACGACGCAGTAGCAGAGGGTGCCCGTCCACTCAGGCCGAAGCTCGTGACGTAGATCACGATGTAAGTCGGTACCGTTCCGCCCAGGATCAACAGCGAGGAAAGGACCAGCGGCATACCGCAATCGCGTGCGCCTATCTTGCTGGCAGCGGTGCGTTTGACAATTGCGGCGGGCTCTCGGATCGATTTGCGCAAGAACAGTTGAATCGGGACAAGGACCGCGCCTAGCGCAAACGGCAGGCGCCAGCCCCAGTCGAGAAGCAGCGACGCCGGTAGCGCAATGGATAGGGCTAGCCCGCAGATGCCAGCGGCCATCATCGCGATGCCTTGTCCTGCCATCTGATAGCCACCGTACAGGCCAGTTTTTCCCGCCGGACTGCGCTCGATCAATAGCGCGCTCGACGACCCCATCTCTCCGCCAATTGCCAGACCTTGAAGCATACGGAACGCGAGGATCAGAAATGCGGCCGATACGCCGATCGTTTCGTACGTCGGCGTGACGGCTATTCCGATCGCGCCGAGCGTGATGAGCGTTCCAGTCAGCAACATTGCAGGTTTGCGCCCGCGCGTATCGGCATAGCGCCCGATGACAACGCCGCCCACCGGTCGCGACAGATAGCCCACCGCAAAAATGACGAAGGGTAGTAAGGCGCTATTTATTGATGCCCCAGGAGGGAAAAACGCGCGCCCGATATAAGCGGCGAGCGTGGTGTACATGAAGAAGTCAAAGAACTCGAATGTGTTCGCGGCCACGAGAGCCCATGTCTGTATTCTGCCGAGACTGGAGCCAGCGACTGCAGACGACGCCTCTCCTAGTTTGCCGAATTGCACATGCACGCTTTGCGGGTGAATATCCATACTCGGTTCTTTTATGTAACGGTGTCTAACGCGTAACCGGCATTTGCACGCCGATCGCTTCGGATTTCCGAACCAGATCGGCAAGCGAAGAAGCCTTCATCTTGCGCATCACCGAAGCGCGATGCAGTTTGATGGTAATCACGCTAAGCCCGAGGTAGGAAGCAATCTGCTTGTTCAGTGCGCCGCTTATTACATACGAGAGCACCTCGCGCTCGCGGCGCGTCAGAAGGGCGAAGGATTGTTGCAGCTGGTCGCGCACGTTGCTTCGAGTTCGGCGCTTGTCGTCGGAGGATAAAGCCGAGTTGACGGCGTCGATCAGTTCCTGGTCCGCGAAAGGTTTGACCAGAAAATCGACCGCGCCGCCCTTCATAGCCGCACGGCACACTTGCACGTCGGCAAATCCTGTCATGAATACGATTGGGATGGGTGGACGGCTCTCGGTCTGCTGCTGGAATACCAGGCCGCTCTCGCCGCGCAGGCGAACGTCAAGCAGCAGACAGCTCGCGACATCTTCCCACTCAGCCGCCCGGAACTCGGCGGTGCTGGAAAATGCCACCACGCGCAACCCAACGGATCGCAAAAGCGTGTCGAGCGACGCGCGCATCGCTGGATCGTCGTCGACTACGTATACGACGGGTGTAGCATCGGCGTTTTCTTCCGCGTCTAGCATTTTCGGGCACCACAATCTTCGTCAACTGGGGATTGTATTGACTAAGAAAGCTGGTGGCGGGACGTAGTTCCCTCCTTTTGTGCCATGTTGTGTGGAGACTGCAAGGAAACCCTGCCACGCGCTTCAGTCGGTGCCCGTGACATCCGACTCGGGCCGGACCTGACGCCGCAACGCCTGCGGAGGCTCCCCGTACATGCGGACAAACGATCGCCGCATGCGTTCAGGATCTGCAAAGCCGGTCTCCCGAGCGATCGTGTCGATAGTCCAGGACGAACTCGTCACCAGGTCCCTGGCCGCTTCGACCCGGATCCGCTCGACCGCTTTGGCAGGAGACAACCCAGTCTCGTCCTTGAAGCGCCGCGTGAACTGACGCTTGCTCATCTTGGCCATGTCCGCCAGTTTCTCGACGGCCAAGTCTGCGCTGAGGTTCGCGCGTACGTGCGTGATCACGTCATGGATCCGGTTCGTGCGCGCCGGATGCTCGAGCAGCACGGACGATTGCGGCTGCGATCCAGAACGTCGCCATCGTTCGAGGACCATGTCTTTCGCTACCTGCAGTGCGGCATCGGCGCCGAAATCTTCCTCCAGCATCGCAAGCGCCATATCGACGGCCGTACTCATGCCAGCCGAACTCCAGCGCGCGCCATCACGCACGAAAACAGAATCTTTCACGACCGAGACCGCCGGGTAACGGTCTCTCAATCGGTCGATAAAAGCCCAGTGCGTGGTCGCGCGTCGGCCGTCGAGCAGGCCCGCTTCCGCTAGCAGGAACGCGCCGAGGCAGATAGACGCCATTCGCTCCGTCCGGTTCGAAAAATGCAGCAGTAGCTCGCGCATGCGGTCGCTAAGCGGCAGCGTCGCAAGAGAGGCGCCTACAAATACAGTGTGATAGTCAAGCGCCTGAGCTGGTTTAGTCGAGGCCTGCATGCCGAACGACGCTTCGACTGGCCCTCCGTCTTCGGAGATCACGTTCACTTCATATAAAGCTCGTCCCGCTCTAATGTTAGCGATTTCAAACACAGACAATGCAAGCAGACTCACCACCTGAAACTGTGGTACGACGACTAGTCCGACGCGACGCATACAAGCCTCATGCGAAAAGCGCCGACGAGTGAGTCGACGACGCTGAAAAAAATAATGGAAACACACCGCCTTGGCCGCAGCATGGGTGCCGGGTAGACTGTGATGCTACAGGAAAGCCGTCATCGATCCACCTCGCCAAATTGAAAAGGCCTTTGGGTGCGTTCAGCCGATTGTCGACAATTCTACCTGCATGTGTGAGCGTCACATTTTGGCCGATCGCTGTCTGACTCAAACAGCATGCTCGGACCGAACCTTGCGAGACCGCGATCAGCAGCAAGCGACCCTAAAGAGACTCTCGACAAAATCGACCAGACGTCCGCACGATCACCGGTAGCCGACATTCGACTCAGCCACGGCAACTGCATATTCGCAATCGATTCCCCTTGCAGAACGCGCACGACTAGGCTTCCGTCGGCGTATCGGTCACAGTACGTGTAACAGTCCCGCAGTGTTCGTACACTGAAATCGCACGTCCCATCACGATGATTCAGGGTCGCGCGACGCCGCATATTCCTATGTTGAGACCTTATCGATCGCGTCAGTGCGGACTTGCGCGAACCGTCATCTCTCGTCGACACCCTTTGGGATAAGGGCTCTGCTTGATCAAGGGCTTGCCCTTGCTGCTCAAGTGCAGGCCTGCGACAATCACGCGGATTTCGCCAACTGCCTGAGGGCCGGGCCCGCATGGTCAAAGAACCGGCGAATCCCTGAACAGAGATAGTTCAAGCCAGGTTGACCGTCCGGGCTCCGCACAAAGCGATTCTTCGGACACTCGCCCCAGCACAGATTCAGATGCTTGCACTGTCGACAAAACGCAGGGAGAGCATTTCGTTTTGCATAGCCGAAGTTCTGCTGGTCCGTTGAAAAGGCCATCTCACCCAGATGCCTCTCGCGGATGTTTCCCAGCGAGTAGGCAGGGTAGACATAATGGTCGCACGAGTAGACCTCACCATCGTGCTCGATCGCCAGTGCCTTACCGCAAAACTGGGCGGTCACGCAGGTTTGCGCGGGCCTGCCCAAGGTCTGTACGACGGCCGTCTCGAACAGGTTCACAAGAACACGGCCCACATCCTTTCTGTACCACTCGTCGAAGGCTCGCGAAAGGAAATAGCCCCAATCGTCCGGATCGACTGACCACTCGGTCACCACAGAGTCTGGCTGCCCCGGCTTTGCCGCTGCGCTTCCCAGTATCGGCATCGACTCTGCTGGCCAATGCTGTGGTGCGACGTTATGGAAATTCTTCGGTTCCACGCAGGGAATAAACTGGATGTAGGTCGAGTCGATTTCGTTACGCAAAAACCGGTAGACATCCACGGGCCGCTTCGCATTAACACGGTTGACGACGGTGAGCGTATTGAATTTTATCCCATGCTTTTTTAGCAGACCGATCCCACGCATCACATTATCGAAAGTCGGCTGCCCCTTCCGGTCCAATCGGAAAGCATCGTGCAATTCACGCGGCCCGTCGATACTGACGCCGACCAGGAAGTCATTCTCCTTGAGGAACTCGCACCATTCGTCGTTGAGCAAGGTCGCGTTGGTCTGAAGATCATTCGAGATCCGGCGGTTCGCGGGGGTATGCCGCTTCTGAATCTCCACGATGTCGTGGAAGAACGCAATGCCGAGCATCGTCGGCTCACCACCCTGCCACGAAAATATGATTTCGTCGCCGTTCTGCGCTTCGATGTACTGTCGGATATAGCGCTCCAGCATGGACGGTTCCATTCGACGACCACGATGCTGGCCCAGCAGGTGCTCCTTGTGCAGGTAGTAGCAATACGTGCAATCGATATTGCAGGTCGAGCCAATGGGCTTGGCCATCGCATGAAAGCGTCCTTTCTGCTCAGGCGGGGCCGGCTCTGCTTCAGACGATCGCGCCGGGTAGAAGATCACCGGCTGTCCAGCGTTCACGTCATGGATGTCCTGCATGGGTTGGCTCCTGAGATCAACTTTGGGCAGTGCGTGCGTATCGTGGCCGCAGGCAGTCAGTGGTAAATACAGCGCGAATCGGTAAGGTCGGTCATTGCGGCGATCGCTGTCCTTGAAGCGGGGCATACACCGTCTTCCAGTCCCGCTTCATGCTGACAACCACCCAGCCGCGTGCAACGGCTTGGTCCCACGCCTTGTCGAGCCGTGCAATTGAAGATTGGCGGTCGTAAGCGAACTCGCGCTCGGGGTCGTCATGATGCACCAGCAGGGCAAGCGTTTCGCCGGGCCCGCCGGCTGCGTATTCGAGCATTTCGCGATCGCCATCGGAATTGCCAACCGCGAGGATCGGACGCTTGCCAATCGCGCGAAAAATGCCGACAGGTTTGCGCGGTCCGTCGTCGACAAAATCAAAGCCTGGTTGACGTATCAGCACGGGTTTGCCATCACGGACTTCGTACTTCAACTTCTCTTCGGTGCCTACCACCTGTTCAGGCGGCACGCCGTACGCTTCGGTCACCCACACGCGCATGAATTCGGCCGTACCGCCGGAAACGATCCAGATCCTGAAGCCGTTCGAACGCAGCAGATCGAGCAGTTCGAGTTGCGGCCCATAGACGAGTTCGGGATAGGAGCGGTTCAGCGTCGGGTGTTTCGCACTGGCCAGCCATATACGGATGGACTGGTCGTATTCGTCGGTCGTCATGCCGCTATTGGCCACACCGATAATCTGCAGGAGTGCTTTCCGGTTCTGCGCGAGCGCGGCCGTGTCGTGCGCGACAAGTGCCTTGAATGCTGGATTGCTCTGCCACTCGGGGTGTCGTGGCGCGGCGGCCTTCACCTGCTCTATCATGAACGACAACTGGAAAGGCATAGGCTGCTCGCTCCAGAGCGTGCCGTCGTTATCGAAGACCGCGATGCGTGCTTCGGGTGCCACGTAGGTCGTTGATCCCTTCCGAGTAACGTCGCCGATGAACTTCAGAATAGCATCCCGTGCAGCGCCGTCCTGCCACGATGGCAATGCTTTCGTCGATAGCTCTCCTGAGAGCGCCGGCTGCTGTGCATGCGCCATCGCAGAATCCGCTGACGGCGCTTCGTGGCTGACACACGCGCTCATCGCCGCGCATGCGCATAAGATCAGTCCCGTCAGATGACGCGACGCATGCCGTGACCACGTGCGATGTTCGATGATACGCATTGTTATCCTCAGCCAGCTGAAGGTATCAGCTCGCGCATTGCCACCCCTGGACAATCGGAGGGCGCTCCGATTGTCCAGCACGTTCAGCTGATCAGTTTCCAGTTGGCAGCGGGATGTTGAAGCCATTCTCTTTGAGCTCGTCCCGAATGTATTTGAACCGTTCGTACTGTGTGAGAGTGATCGGCCCGGAATACCCTTCGCTTTGCAGCTTGCGCGGCGGATACTTGATGTAGGTCTGCATCAGACCCTTGACCGCGGCATTGAAGGTAGGAAGTGTCCAGGTGTGCTCCGTATAGTTGTTCATGAAGATGTCGTAACGCTCCTGAGGGTCCTGATACAGATCGAATACTTGCGGAACGGTGGCGACGTAGCTCTCCGGTCCCTTCCAGCCGAGATTGGTGTCCACCGCCAGACCGCCCGTATCTTTGCCTCCATCGCCGCGCAGGTTGAACACCGCCTTGAACTGTCCGACCCGCACGGCGCCCGGCGTCAGCTCGTTCTCGGTAAAGTAGAACCACGCATTGCGCTTGCTTTTGCCCGTACCGAACAGCACGGGCGACATGTCGAAGCTGTCGAAGACGATCGGTTTGCCTTCACGATCATTTTTGGGCAAATCTACGCCCGCCAATGCTGCAAAGGTCGCCATGCAGTCGAGACCACCCAGGATGTCGAAGTTTCTCGTGTGCGGTTTGATCTTTCCGGGCCACCACGCGATGGCAGGAACACGTGCCCCACCTTCGCGGTCGGTCCCCTTGGTGCCGCGGAAGGGGGTGTAGCCCGCATCTGGATAAACGTCCTGCCAGGCGCCGTTGTCCGTCGTGAAGAATACGAGCGTATTTTTGTCGAGTCCTTTCTCGCGAAGCTTGTCCATGATGTGACCGACACGCGCGTCCAGTTCAACCAGCGAGTCGGCGTATTTGGACTTCGACAAAGACTTGCCGATGTAGTCGGGATCGGGCATGTTCGGCTGGTGGACCTTCATGAAGTTCACGTTGATGAAGAAAGGCTGTCCACGTTGGGCGGCATCGTCGATATCGTCGAGTGCGGCTTTCTCGATGTATCGATCGACAAACGGAATTCCGACAATTCGTTTGTCTGGCTCATTTTGATACTGGCCGTTCAGCTTGAAGTCTTCGTGAGGCTTTTCACCCGCCTTGCCGGAGAGCATGCCTGTTGTCACCTTGATGAACAGGTCGCGGGTCTGCTGATCCATCTCAGGAAACCATTTCGGATCTGAATACGTGTACGCATTCAGGTGATACAGGCCAACGTACTTCATATCGTCGTAGCCCTGTGCATTCGGAAGGGCGTAGTCCGCTTCGCCGAGGTGCCATTTACCCGTGAAATACGTGCTGTAGTGCGCAAGTTTCAGCACGGAAGCGAGCGTCCATTCCGCATGAGGCAGGCCGCCGCCTTGTCCCTGGAATGCCACGGTTGTCATGCCGCTGCGATTCGGATTGCGGCCGGTCTGAAGGGCCGCCCGGCCAGGCGTGCAACTCGGCTGGCCATAGAAGTCAAAAAATGTCATGCCCTCGTCAGCCAGTCTGTCGAGGTTGGGAGTCGGGATACCTCGCCCCTCACCGCCGCCGTACGCTCCGAGATCGCCCCAGCCCACGTCGTCGCCCACAATCAGCACAATGTTAGGCCGCGTGGGCTGCTGCGAATCCGTTTGTGCCTGGCCGCTTATCGCAACGCTCAACAACGCGGCGGCCACCAAAGCGAAAGGCGCGCGTTTGATCGGCCTGGCAGGCGCCACGAAGTATGTTTCAGGTTTCATCTCACATATCCCTGAGTTTCAATTGACAGGTTTCGACATTCCTTCTGCGCGACGGCATGTTCGCCACTATTCATTTTTTGCCTGGAAGGCAGTGCAGCGCTATAGGTAGTTAGGGCAAGCCAATTGCCCCTTCGGGCAATACCAGATTCGTACCTTTTCTTTCACGTAGATGACCACTACATTGGTGTGTGCAGATGCCGGGCAATACGTCATCGACTTCCCCGGCTGGGACGGTAACGGACATTCACTTGTTATGACGACGCTCGTCCGTCGCAAGCGGGTTTCGCATGAGTAGCCGCCTGTCAAAAGAGAGGATTGGATCGTGAGCACGCTGCCGGGCAAGATCAAGCACGAAATCATGAAGGCGATGCCGCCCACTGTGTTCTTCTTTTTTATTCTTCATGTCGTGTCGCTGATCCGTAGCCTGATGGTAAAAGGCACCGGCTTGTCGATCCCTACTACAACATCCGTGCTGATCGCCTCGCTCATACTGGGAAAATCGGTTCTGGTCGCCGATATGCTGCCTTTTATCAACCGTTTTCCCGATAAGCCGCTCATCTGGAATGTGTCATGGAAGACTCTGATGTATGCGATCGTCGCGCTCATCGTCCACTATCTGGAACGGCTATATGAGTACTGGAAAGAAGCCCCGAATCTGATCGTCGCCAATCATGCGCTGATGGCAGACATAAGCTGGGCGCGTTTCTGGGCAATCCAGATCCTGCTTGTGACGCTGATTCTCATGTACTGCGCAATCGCGGAACTGGCGCGGGTGATCGGCCGCCACAGGCTCAAGACCATTTTCTTTGGCCCCCTC
Source organism: Paraburkholderia sp. BL25I1N1 (assembly GCF_003002025.1). GTDB lineage: Bacteria > Pseudomonadota > Gammaproteobacteria > Burkholderiales > Burkholderiaceae > Paraburkholderia. The sequence continues at coordinate 57,765 of NZ_PVZB01000007.1, read as the reverse complement.
CCTGCGCCTCATGAATAGCTGGTCGCGAGTGAATGGGCCTGATGACTTGCCGCCATCTCGCATCGTGGCTGCGACGTGCCCGGCGCGCGAATTCACCGGGAGCAATGCATGCAGCAACTCTTCAGACATCCCCTCATTCTGCTGGTCGCTTCCTTCGCATTGATGGCGCTGGCCGCCTGGTTCGGGAACTCCGTCCTGCGAAAGAGATTTACGCTCGACGAAGACTCGCGCGACGACTTCAGGATTGTTCAGTCCGCCACGCTGACGCTGCTTGCGCTGGTCATTGGTTTCAGTTTGTCCATGGCGGTAGGTCGCTACGACCAGCGAAAGAATTACGAAGAGGAAGAAGCCAACGCCATCGGGACGGAATTTATCCGAGCGGATCTTTTGCCGGAAAGTACAGCCGCCGCAATCCGCGCGGACCTCGCCCGGTATCTCGACCTGCGAACCGAGTACTACCAGACTCGGGACGCACTGCGCGTCGCGCAGATCGATGCTGCCACCGCGGATCTGCAAGGCCGGTTGTGGACTTCGGCCAGAAGCGGCGCTGTTACCCAGCCCACTCCGGTGGTTGCCCTCGCGGTGGCGGGCATGAACGACGTGATCAACACACAAGGTTACACACAGGCGGCATGGCTCAACCGTATTCCCTTAGCCGCCTGGATCATGATGCTGCTGATTGGCGTGTTCGCCAATGTCCTGGTGGGTTACGGAGTGAAGAATTCGAGCGGCAAAAGCCGCTTCCTGCTAATCATGCCGCTGACCGTGTCGCTTTCGTTCATGCTGATTGCAGACATTGATAGCCCTCGCAACGGCATCATCCGTGTGATCCCGCAAAACCTGATTAGCACCGCGCAGTCTTTGCACAAGCCGTGATGCCGTTGGCCATTTCATCCGCGACTATATAGGCTATCGCAGCGAATGCTGCACTGCGATGTCAACAGCGCATGGCGATTATGCGGTCTGCGAATAGACGATCTGCTCTGCATATTAGGGGAAAACAGTAGTCTTTAGCAGACAATTAACTGACAAAAGCTAGTCGGATGGCGAAAGGCTCTGGCATAGTTGCCACGACGTCCAGTCCTGTCAGAGTCATGAAAGAGGAAAGCGCCCCGACGATCGTTGCGGCAGCCCGCGGGCGGCGAGTCTTCCCGCAGGCTCGCATTATGCGTTGCGTCTTTTTAGTCATGCTCGGCTTTTGCACGTGCGCCAATGCGGAACACACGTGGCGGGTGGTCATTCTGCCAGGTGCGGACCTCACGCAGCCAGCGGCCCAGGAGCAGATTCGCGCGATACGCCATTCAATTGCTGCTGCCGCTCCGGCCGGTGTGGAGTTTTACACTGACTCACTCGACGACTTGCGATTCGACAACGCCGAATTGATGCCAAGCTTTCTCGCGCTCCTGAAGCGGAAATACGAGCATAAAAAGGTCGACGTCGTCATCGGGCTGGCAGACTTCGCACTCGACTTTACCAAGCGCTATCGCGACGAGATCTGGCCGGGCGCACCCGTCGTCATCTCCAGTGTCGCGGACAGCCGGCAAAAAGATATTCCTGCGGCTTTCGCCTACGTGCCGACCTATTTCGACGTGGATGGGACTCTCGGGTTAGCGGAGACCCTGCAACCGGGCGCGCGGCGTCTCGTCATCGTGTCTGGCACGGCGAAACTGGACCTCCGGTTTGCGCAGCGCGCTGCCGATACGGCGCGTGCTCGCAGGTCGCGGCAGTGGTCTGTCGATGTGTGGAGCGGTCTGACCGTGCCCGAACTGCAGCAGCGCCTTGCCGCGCTCGACCGTGATACGGCCGTCCTCTATACGACGATGTATCGCGATCGCACCGGTCGCACCTTTTTCCCCTACGAGGTTGTCGAGCCGATGGCAAAGGTCTCTGGCGCGCCCATATATGGCTGGTATCCCACCTATATGGGTCACGGGTTGACGGCGGGTTCGGTGGTCAGCTTCGATGCCAATGGCCGTAACACCGGTGCGCTCGCGGCATCGATTCTGCTCGGCAAGGCACCCCGCCAAGGTGCCGTCTCATCGGCCAGCGTGTCTCACTGCATGGCGGACCTCGGGATGATCGACAGATTCGGGCTACACGCAACCGGACTGCCCGATGGTTGCGAGTTGATCAACGCGCCCCCTTCGCTCTGGCGGGAGTATCGGGTAATCGTGCTCGGCGCCGTTGCAGTTGTTTTGCTGCAGGCACTGACCATTGCGGCTCTGCTGTGGCAGCGCAAGCGCCGCCGGATCGCCGAGGATGAAGCGACACTGCGATCGGACGAACTGGCTCGCGCGGCACGGCTCGCTTCAGCGGGTGAACTGGGCGCATCTGTTGCACATGAAATCGGCCAGCCGCTAGGCGCGATTCTCAGCAATGCGGACGCGGCCGGCATGATGCTCCAAAACGGGCCCGAGGAGGACGAACTTCACTCTATCCTTGCGGATATACGGCGGGACGCGCTGCGCGCAAACCAGGTGGTGCAGCGACTCCGGGCCTTTCTGCAAAAGCACACGCTCGACCTTGTCCCACTCGACCTCAATTCGACGTTCGACGAAGGGCTGGCCTTGCTCGGTCTGGAAGCAAGACGCAGACGCATCGCCGTCGAGTCGAATCTCGCGGCGCAAGACGCCTGCGTGCTAGGTGACCGCGTGCAACTTCAGCAGGTGCTTGTCAATCTCGTCATCAACGCAATGGACGCGATGGAGGCCACGCCCCTCGCGGAACGCATTGTCGCCATCTCGACCCGGGTGGCGGGAAAAGGCTACGAGCTGATTGTCGCCGACTGCGGGCATGGCATTCCGGCAGATGCCACGGAACGGCTCTTTGACTCGCTGTACACGACCAAATCGCAGGGCATGGGACTTGGACTTTCGATTGTGCGCACGATCGTCTCAACGCACGGTGGACGGGTCTGGGGCTCGCCTCGAGACGGCGGCGGCAGTGTTTTCACCGTGTGGCTTCCCGCGGTCGACGGACGCACGATCTCGTCAGTTCTGACCGAGTTCAACACATCCACCGAAAAGGCCGCCTTGAAGGCTCGGCCGATGACACAAGGAGGACAATCGTGATCCACCATGCCGGAGCCGTCATCCATGTCGTTGACGATGATCCCGCCATGCGCACCGCCTTGACGCGACTACTGACTCAAGCGGGGTACACGGTGAAGGGCTACTCGAGCGCCGGGGAATTCCTCGTCGCAGACCTTGACCCGTCGCGAGGCTGCCTGCTGCTGGACCTGGAGCTGCCCGGCCCGGGCGGACTCGAATTGCAGCACGCACTGCAACGGCTGGGCAGGCAGATGCCAATCGTCTTCATCAGCGCGCACCGGGATATTCCCAGAACAGTGATGGCGATCAAGGCAGGTGCATGCGACTTCCTCGTCAAGCCGATCGAGGCGCAGACTCTGTTCGCCGCGATAGACAATGCGCTCGCAACCGCAGTCGTTGTTCCTTCTCCGGCTGAGCCAGGCAGACCGGCCGACGCCCACGATCTGAACGCGCGCGAACACGTGGTGCTGCGCGGTATTGTCGCTGGTCGCCTTAACAAGCAGATCGCCGCGGAACTGGCTGTGAGCGAACGAACCATCAAATCGTGCCGGGCCGAGCTCATGCGCAAGCTGCACGCCAATTCGTTCGCCGACCTCGTGATACTGGCTGAGCCAATTGTTCGCGCACACGCCTCGAATTGAACCCGGCTTGCCCCAAAGGGCAACCGGATTGCCCCATGCCCTGATAGCGCCGGACCTTGGCTCACGCGAAACTTGAGGCACCAGACCTTGGCGGGCAATGAACCATACCAGAGAGTTGATCGTGATCGTCGAAGACGACGCCGGCATGGGTCGGGCATTGCAGCGCCTGTTGCACGTGTCGGGCTTCGACATCCTGTTGTTCGGCAGCGCTGAAGCGTACTCCGGCGCGAACTGCATGCGCGCACCGTACTGCCTTGTGCTGGACGTTCAACTGCCCGGTATTTCAGGGCCCCGACTCTACGAGCAGCTCGGTTATCGTCGTCCGCCAGCCGTGTTCATCACGTCGCATGACAATCCGGAAACGCGTAGCGCCGTCGCGTGCGCTGGCGGCCTGGAACTGCTGATCAAGCCGTTTGTAGCCAAAGATCTTCTCGACGCGATTTCGCGGGTAGCACCAGGCGGCCGGCCTCCGTGACGATCGCACTCCGAATATGCCGGCTGACCAGCATTGAGAAACCTGCGCGGCGTGACGTTCGAATCTGGTATCGCGTCGGGCCGTAGCAAACTTGCTAGCGGACATTCGGGGCTGCCGGGCGATCGTCTCAAATTGGCCGAACGCGGCCGACGGCGGACGCACCAGATCGACCCCAGTCGGCCCTAGCAGCTCGCTCGCTGGTCGTCCGTTACCCGATGTGGAGCGACCACGCGTACGGGCGAGCCGAACACCGTATTCAACGAGCGGCACGGCACGGTCACTTCAAGGGCGAGAGGAAGCATTCCTGAATTCCATCCGTGGGGCGGAGGGCGGGTGTCCCGCCGCCAGGCTCGACAACTTACGGAGTTCAATCGTCCTGCTCTTCAGCCATTTCTGCCGCCACATGAAGTCCTTTGTCCATGGCGGCATCTTCTGTCGCGTAAGTGATTCCCGGTTCGTGCCGCACTTCTTTGATTGCGTCTCCAGTATGGTCAATATGGACAATCTCAAAAGTGTAGGAGCCTTCAGCCAGTCGGATCGGTTCAATACGGTAGGTGTGTTTGCCCTTGCTAATCGTTCTTGTCGGCACCGATTTTTCTCCTTTGCGTTATCTTTCACCGCCACCGATATTCCACGTCGGTGGCTTCTGAACTGTCGCTAATGGCAGGTGAGCCCGCTGCCGGTCCGCCGGCTGACAGTTCCGCCTCAATTTTCCGAAACAAAGCGTTTGCACAGTCGTGCAAGGACCGTGCCGCGAGAGGGGCTGCGCACTCGCCTTTGACGTGAGCGTTGTCGGCCGCTCGCTGCGCATATGATTTCAATGGGGCTAGGCTCCAGCGCGGTGGGAATACGGAGTTCCGGGGCCGCTATTGGACTTTGGTCCGATTTGTCTCACCCGCCTGGCCGAGTAGGGTGAAAACTCCGTCGACGTCTGGACGGCGACATATCCGCAATATCCCCAGGAGTTCATCATGAAATTTCTTGTGGTTGCCACTTCGGCCATTTTCGTTGCAGTGCTTTCAAACCCGTCCGTTTGGGCTCAAGGCAATTCCGCAACCAGTGTGCCGGCGGCTGCAGAGCATCCCGACGAGATCGTGAGGATGCACCAACAGGTGGGAGCCGCCAATCGTGTCTATAACAAGCACGTAGCCGCTGCACAAAAAGTTTTCGATGAGAAAAAGGCAGCAGCCAAAAAAGAGCGTGATGCTGCCATAGCGGCAGCACATCAGGGTGTGGGCCAATAGAACGACGACGTTCCCGGCACCTCAATGGTTCCTTCCGCAGCAACAACCACGCTACCAAGCTATTTGAGCCCACGGAGGAGGTTACGCTCCCTGCCAGGCAAGTGCGGTCACCGACATAGATAGATCAGGCCGTTTGGCCCGCCGTTGATCGCGATCGGGCAGCCGCCTGTCGGTATGTCGTCGTACGGGATTGCACGGCTTGCCTGCAAGTCTCGGCGAAATGTGCCGACCAGCGGCCCGCAGCGCCCGACCCGCTTTTGCCATTCGACGGAGCATCATTTGAACGACTGCATCCGCGTGCGGACGCGACTTTCGAACGACGTCGTGAGAGCGTGGATCAACGTCCCTAGTTTGGCCGAGTCCGACCAACAGATGAAACGACACGCCCGGTCATCGTTGCGCGGGCCGGGACTATCGCAAGCCGACCCATTTCCGGCCGTCGGCGTTGCCCCCAGGCTACGGGCGGCTTTGAGGGGCGAACGGCTATCCGCGACGCGGGGCCGATAACCGGTGCTTGCTCAGATTTTGACGAGTCTCACTGCTCCCGTGCATTGACGTTCGTCGCGTTGTTCGATAACTTGATCCAATTGCGACAAACGGGGCAGAATTGTTTGGCGCAAGTTATTAAACAATGACAGAAATTGAAATCGGGCTGAATGGTCCGCACTATCGAGTGCCGCTACCGCGTCATCGGCAGTAACGATCGTTGTTCATTTCGAAAGCGAACTCAAGTTTCGCCGAGTACGGCATGAACATGCCTGACCTCGTCGCAGAGTGTGCATTGACAGAAGTTTCCCCGTGGCACAGCCGACCGCCACACAGGAGCGGGCCTTGGATCAACTCGGTCATTTTCTCGTCGTAGCTTTACTTCGCGCGCTCTCAATACTTCCATACCCATTGGTCGCGAGGCTCGGCAGCGCGCTCGGCGCGGCGCTGTATACGCTTCCCAGCCGCCGCAAACATATAGTCCTTGTCAACCTGCGCCTCTGCTTTCCGGAAAAGTCGGTACGTGAGCACGATGAGCTTGCGAGGGACCACTTCCGGCATGTCATCCGCAGCTATCTCGAACGAGGCGTTCAATGGTTCGGTAGCGCGCAAAGGATAAGAAATCTCGTCCAGATTGAAAGCGCGATTGATCTCGAAGACAGGAATGCTCCGCCTACCATCTTTTTGGGGTTTCATTTCGTGGGCATCGAAATCGGGTGCATCCTTTACTCGCTGAAAATGCCTGCCGCTTCCTTGTACACACACATGTCGAACACGCGTCTTTGCGACCTCGCCAAACGGCAGCGCGGCCGATTCGGCGCCGAGATGGTCGAACGCTCGACAAGCGCCAAAAAGATCGTGAAACTCCTTCGGCAGGGCAAGCCGGTCATGCTTGCTGCGGACATGGACCATGGCATCGAAAATTCTGTTTTTGTGCCTTTTTTCAGCGTCCCTGCGTGCACTCTGACTTCTGTCTCGCGACTTGCAAGAATGGGGGGCGCGCGCGTTGTGCCGTTCGTCACGGAAGTACTGCCGGATTTCAAAGGGTATCGGATGACCGTCTTTGCGCCGCTCAGCGATTTCCCATCGAACAGCGACACGAATGATGCACGTTGCATGAATGCGTTTCTCGAGACCCAGGTACTCAAATTCCCAGCCCAGTACTACTGGGTGCATCGACGCTTCAAACATCGTCCAACGGGCATGCCTGCAGTATATTGACGGTGCAATGGGCCCCCTCGTTTTTACGTTGTCGGCAAGCTTTCGAAACCCGCAAACAAAACCGATGCGAACGGCTGTGCCGTCCGACGACGCGTCGGGCATGGTCCGCGCACGAAGGTCCGTTGCCTGGGCAGAGCGGCCGCTTGAATGGCCGCCTGTGTGCTAGACCGAACGTCGGCACTTGGCCGAGAGTACGCATTCACGGCAACCGCCAGTATGCGGTCGTTGAAGTTTTCAGCGCGCTCTATAGAACGTTCATCGAACTGGCGCTATCGGCCATTTCCGGACCCACGGATCAGACTCGGAGACGTCTGCTCTTCAAGGTACAAGAGACAATCGGTTTTCAGCATCCCCCGGAAGTGGTGTCGTCGGGCAGTTGCGGTTCGTAGGCGCATTGGGCACGCGTGGCATTGCATTGCGCACCAGGATTATTGATGGAGCGGCTGAAGCGTCGATCTGCTTTCGTTAAGCCAGACGATAAGTTCATTGACCCGCATGGCCTTCGCAAACAACCAGCCCTGTCCATACTGGACGCCTCTCTGCACCAGATATTCGATCTGGGCATCGCGCTCGACGCCTTCCGCCACGATTTCCACCCCCAGTTCGTGTGCCATCTCGATGATATGAGGCGCGACGACGCTGGATGCTGCGTCCTGTGCAATGGTGTCGATAAATGACTTGTCGATTTTCAGGACATCGATCGTAAAGGTTTGCAGATACGACAGGCTGGAATACCCGGTTCCAAAATCATCGATATAGACAGGGTGGCCAGCGTCCCTGAATGCAGCTATTGTTTGCCGCGTTGCTTCGGCATCCATGAAGCTTCGCTCTGTTGCTTCGATTCTGACCTGAGCAGGTCGAATGCCCGTCTCCTGCAACCGGGCCGTAAGGACGTTCAGGAAACGGCGCGTCCGCAAATCCTCGCTGCTCACGTTGATTGAGACGTAGAACGAAGGACGCGAGCGCAAGAACTTCGATAGCTCGTCAAGCGTCTTGTCCAGTACGAGGTCCGTCAACTGCCGAATAAGGCCGTTTTGCTCCGCGACCGCGACAAAGATTTCCGGCGAGATGTGGCGTCCGTTCAGGTTCCACCTGACGAGCGCTTCTACGCCAACGCATTCGCCGCTCATGAGGCGGACGATCGGCTGGAAAACCACATCGAGTTTCTTGCGTGCTATAGCCCATTCGAGCGTCGCCGGGAAGGAGAGTTGCCGAGAGATTCGCCTGAACGCAAGCCAACCAAGCCCACCTCCGACAACGACACCAATCGAAAGCCACATCACGAGCAAACCAGGCCAGTGACCCACGAGGCTACTGCGCGGAGACTTGACTACCACCCCGAGGGGCCGGCTTGACGAACGGGCGACAGCGTAGTGCCACTGTTCATTGTTCATGTGCCCAGACACCTTCCATGCATTGAGCATGTCGTCGGCGTCCGCACCAGGTGACGACGCAAGGATTGTGTCTGTCTCCACATTGATCGCTGCGACCGGTCTCCCGGCGGGGTCGATAATATCGACGTAGGACTGTGGGTCGATCGAGACGTAATTTCCATGGCGGCCAATCTGAATATCCTGGCGCTCGTCGCTGAGGGGATTCTTCTGCCTGTACCAGAGCAGATAGCCGTCCTTGCTCTGCCAATCGGGCGGGGGCATCGTCAGATGCTGCGCCCGAACGTCGCCTGAAAGCGGTGAGCACTGATATTGTCCGCCACCGTAAGCACCAGCGTCCTGCACGTACCGGTAATTGAAAACCACGCGGGCGAACTGTGCAACCTGGGCGGGAGAGCAGAGACCGCCGGGGAGCGCCTCCATGTCGGCAATAGCGGCGAATGCCTGGTAGGTGACAAGCTCGACACGCATCACAGCTTTCGCGGCGAACTGCTGCAGATCTTCCTGCTCGCGACGTTCTGCATCCTCGTCGGCGATATAGATGCTGGTCAGTACGGGGGCAACTGTAACTATCCAGCCCAGTGCGATGGAAGCAGAAATAAGCGACAGCCGCTTGATCATCTCGCAAGTCTCATCGTGAATGACCGTAAGGGAGGCTTCGCGCGCCAGGTGCGGCATGCTCAGGGGCGAACGCGTGGAATTACGATGTCAGCATGAAGGATAGTATCTGGAGCTATTTTTTCAATGCGTCTGATTTATGCGCCTTCTATCCGCTCCAGGGCGAATGCGAACGGCCGATCTTCGACGGGCAGCAGGCGTTTATCGATTAGTCGCCTGAGTCCGCGTCGGGCCGGCTTATGCCTTTTGCATCGCGCGCGTGGCCTAGTTGGACGTCGCGCTCGGTCGTGGGACGCTGACCGGCCAATGTGAAACGCTCGGCTGCATCACGTGAATGGCCGTTCCGACTAATCCCTCCCACAAATCGCAGCCTCTGCCGTGCTATCGTCACATCGGCGTACAAGTTTAACGCGCCCGCCATCGTCTCATCCGCCCGCGCCGTTGCCGGATCGGTCGCAATGGCGTTCGACCCGAATGGCGACTTCTTCCGGCAAAAGGTCGTCCCTAATTTGCGCATAATATATGTACGCCGACTGGACCTTAAACCACCGTTTTACGCTGGGGAGATGCCTGATGCGACTTGCTGACTTCATCTTGCAAAACATGGAGCCGATTCTTGCACAATGGCAGGCGTTCGCCGCTACCCTCCTGCCGGCGGCGGAAAACATGGGGGCGTCGGGGTTGCGTGACCACGCGGAGCAGATCCTACACGCCGTGGCAAAGGACTTACGGACTTCACAAACCAAAGAAGCCCAACGCGAAAAGTCGTTGGGGCGAGATCCCGGACTAACCGATGCGACCGAAACGGCTGCGCAAACGCATGCGTTGCTGAGGGCACGTGCTGGTTTCAATATCAAGCAGCTCGCCGCCGAATATCGCGCGCTGCGAGCAAGCGTGCTTCGCTTGTGGCTGGACGATTGTGAGCCCGAAGCGCCTGATCTGGACGACGTCATTCGCTTCAATGAAGCGATCGATCAGGCATTCGCTGAATCGGTCACCTTCTTCAGTACGCAGATGGATCAGAACCGCAACCTCCTGCTTGGCATGCTGGGCCACGACTTGCGCAACCCGCTACAGGCGATCCAGGCAACTGCGTCGTATCTGGCCGCACTCAATGCTGGGGAACGGATATCCGGGGCCGCCGCTCGTCTGATTCGAAGCGGAGCCCGGATGCAGGCGTTGCTTGATGATCTGACTGATTTCAACCGTACCAAACTGGGCTTGGGCATCAATGTGAAGCCCACAAATATCGATCTGGCGGAGGTGCTTGCCGACGAATTGGACGGGTTGCGTGCAATTCACCCTGACCGGCAAATTGACTTGCACGTGAATGGTGATTCGCAGGGGCTCTGGGACGGGCAGCGTCTGCAGCAATTGCTTGGAAATCTGGTAACTAATGCCATCAAGTATGGGGCGCAGAGCACTCCCGTAAGCGTAACGGTGATCGGCGGCATAACACATGTCCGTATCGAAGTCAGCAATTGCGGGCCTGCCATCAACGGCGCAATGCTGGCATGCATGTTCGACCCCCTCACCCGCGAGACCAGCCGACAAGCTGCAACCGAGGAGGCGGGTAGCCTGGGATTGGGTCTGTATATCGCGAGCGAAATCGCCAAAGCCCATCACGGTACGATTGAAGCGCGGTCCGATGAGACGGAGACCTTGTTTTCAGTATCGCTTCCGCGTGCCGACGAATCCCTCTTGACACCCCGTCGCAAGGGAGCAGAGTGACGGCTTCAGCGTCGGTCGTCCCAGACAGATGCATCGTGGAAACCAGTCGTTCACATGTCGAAGCCCAATGACGCCTTGGGGTCGGGAGCGTGAGTTCGCTGATGCAGGAAGCTGCCGCCCGGCCGCTCGATGCCGCCACCGTCGGCAATCCGTCCCACTGCCGACGTAGGACCCCACCCGACTGATATCCGCGTTGCGACACGCTTCCGCTCAGGAGACTGCAGCGGCCTGACATTATTCGCGGCGACGGGTCGTTTGAAGAGAGCAGGGCATTAGAAAAGCATTGACAGCCCCTCTCCTGCGCTATATTGTGAACCTCGAAATATTCAAGAAGCTCGATTGCTGATCACCATTTTCCGCCCTGTCTGCGCGGTACTCGCTGTCCTCTCTTCTTCCTTGAAGTTTTTGTCGCTCCGCACCGGAGCTGTTATTTTTATTTCAGGGAATTTTGATGGATACCGGTACTGTCAAGTGGTTCAACGATAGCAAAGGCTTTGGCTTCATTACTCCTGACGCGGGCGGCGACGATCTCTTCGCTCACTTCTCGGAAGTTCGCGGCGACGGCTTCAAGACGCTCGCAGAAAACCAGAAGGTGAGCTACGAGACAAAGCGCGGCCCGAAGGGTATGCAGGCCGCGAATATCTCGCCGCAGTAACGTATTAACGTATTTCAAGGGCCGGTCTACCGGCCCTTTGCCTGTCAGCCTGACTAGCATCCTCGCGGAACCATGCGCTCCCGATCTGATCGCCGGGTTTCCGCCTGCGCATCATTTGTCCTTCCGACACGATCCGTCTCGCCCATTTTCTGGATTTATTTCGCCTGTACGACACGATGTCGTGCGGTCGGTTATCGCTTATGCAAAATAATAAAGATATTCACCAGTACAACGGTTACTCAGTCTCGCCGTCCGCTCATCGCCTACCTGATGGCTGGTTTGCTGCGAATCTGCTGCTCACAAGAGGTGACGCCCGCAGTGTTGAGCCGGCCTCCTACCAGTTTGATGCGCTCGACTATTTCGATAGCGAAACACAGGCGGTGGGACACGCCACCGCATGGGCGCGCGGCCGGGTCGACAGCCGCGGTTAGGCCGGCTGATTCACCTCGGAGCGGAGTGTCAGCATGCTGGACATGGCCTGAAGCACATGCGCGGCCATGCGTTGCGCTCCACGGTTTTCTCGTAATTCGCAGCACGAGGAGCAGAGATGGCTTTATTGGTCATGCAGGTCGCAGTGAGCGGGGAACTGGTGGAAGTGTTCGAGATGCCGGTTGATGATGTCGACGGACACCGGATGCTCGCTGCCGCAAATGAGGATGAGCGCGCGATTCATCGCGCCGGCCAGATCCTCGAAGACGGTGAGGTCTGGATCGATCTGATTGACGGGGACGGCGAGACGCTGTTTGATCAGTTGGCATGTTTTCACCGGGCAGATGCCGCCGACGCGCTGCAGCTTCATTTCGACATGAATGCCGATGTCGTTAAAGACTGTCTTTCAAAGTCAAATGTTACCTCGCTGTATGCCAGGCATCGCGTAGCTGCGCAGGCATACTTCCGCAAGATTGATCGCCTCGTCGACTGCTCCGCAGTGAACTCCAGACAAAGCAATCGCCGGCGGGTCGGTGACGCGAGCGTCATGGATCTCGTGACCGAGCTTCGCAGGCGGCTGGATGGTGTGGACACCCTGCTCGCGCTAAGCGAGCTGCCGACGCGCGTCCAGGACGCGGCCGTGCAACTGAAGGAAGCTGCGAAGTCCTATGCGACCGCTGTTCAGGGCCTGTAAAGCGCGATTGGGGAGCAGTTGCGATCGAAACCAGCGTGGGCGTCATGACGGGGTCTTGTCACGGCCTGCGCGGATGGCTTCTGTCTGGCGACATTTATGCCGCCCCTTTCACACTGCACCTCGCCGCCTCTAATAGGTGAGAGAAGCGCTGGCAAAATACTTCACAGGAAGGCCTTATGGACGAACGGAAACGTGACAGCATGATTGCGTATCTGCGGCACCGCATGAATGACTTTGGCATCAGCCCGGATGACCTCGCGGCCTTCCTGGCGACTGAGCGTGCGGGCTCGGATAGGGGGCGCTACCGTAGCGCGGGGGGTGAAACCTGGAGCGGTGAAGGTGAGGTGCCTCAATGGCTCAAACAGGCCATGAGCGCAGGACAATCCATCGGGCACTTTGAACTTCCGTGGGGGGCGCTCGCACAACCGGCAACGCAGACCGATGCGGACTGGAAAAACGACCCCTTCGCCGGCAGCCCCCTCGCGCGGTCGAGCCAGCGCTAGGCAGTAGCCTGCGCCTTCTGGTTTGGCCTGGATAGCCGCTGATCGAACAGTTGCCGTCGAATGATCCGGTACGGGCGCCGTTCAGAATCATCACGCCAGCACTGCCATGAATCTACAATATCATCAACGTCAGGCGCCGAGACAGCGACGGGGATCAGCGTGACTGGAAACCGTTACGTAGTCGGTACGTAGCCGTTACATAGGTTCATCCGCCCGCGATCGGCGGGCGGCGCCGTTCCCTGATCGGGACCTTGCCAAAGCGGTCTACACACTGTCGCTTCGGCGGCGCAATCAATCTGGAAGGAGTCCCACATGGTCGAAGTCGTCCCGCTTCCGCTTGTTCTCACAGGCATTCCCGAACTGGACTTTGTCCTGCGCGGGGGGCTACCAAAATACCGCCTTCACCTGATCGAAGGGGCGCCGGGAACCGGCAAGACGACCATTGCCCTACGCTTCCTGATTGACGGTGTGCGCAATCAGGAGAGCTGCCTGTACGTGACCTTTTCTGAAAGCACCGATGAACTCGTGAGCGCAGCGCGCACGCATGGCTGGGACGTCGGTGGGATCGACTTCTTTGAACTTGTTCCGGATGAAGCGCAGGCGGCGCAGCAACAGACCGTGCTGCTTCCGGCGGAGATCGAGCTCGACAAAACCGTGCAACGCATTATCGCCCGCATCGAAGCGACGCATCCCGATCGCATCGTCATCGACAGCGTGTCGGAGTTGCGGCTTCTCGCGCACGACCCGTTCATCTACCGCCGCCAGTTGTCGTCGCTGAAGCGTTTCCTGCAAGGCCGCTGCATCACAACCATCCTGCTCGATGATTTGCGTTTTAACGACGACGGCGAGCTACAGAGCCTGGTGCACGGCGTTATCTCGCTGAGCAGTTCCGAACGCGACTACGGGGCCGGAAGGCGTAGACTTCGCATCGCCAAAATGCGCGGTACCAATCTCATGAGCGGCTGGCACGATTATGCGCTTGTGACCGGCGAAGTGCTGGTATTTCCGAGCCTGATCGCAAACGACCATACCAGTGACGTGCGTGGTGCACCGCTGCGCAGTGGCTCACCGGGCCTTGATGAGATTCTTGGGAGCGGTCTGGACCGGGGCACAACAACGATGCTGATAGGGCCGTCGGGAGCCGGAAAGTCCTCGCTCGCGCTGTCGTACGCACTGGCTGGCGCAAGAAATGGCGAGCATGCGGCCTATTTCTCCTTTGACGAGGCCTACGAAATCTTCGTGCGCCGCGGGCAGAGTCTTGGACTCGATCCGCAACCGGCGCTTGCGAGCGGCCAGCTTGCCTGGCAACGCATGAATCCATCACGCATCTCGCCGGGCGAATTCGTCTGGGCGGTGCGACGGGAGGTGGAGGACAAAAACGCCCGCGTGGTGGTGATTGACAGCATCAACTCTTACCTGAGCACGATGCCCGAGGAGCGCTCGCTTATTGCCCAGCTGCACGAACTGCTGACTTACCTGAACCGCCGTGGCGTCGTTACCCTCCTCCTTCTCGCGCAGCAAGGCGTCCTCGGTGACGTTGAGAACCCCGTTGACCTGAGCTTTCTGAGCGACACCGTATTGCTGCTGAGGTTCTTTGAAGCGGCGGGCCAGCTGCGGCGCGCGGTGACTGTCATCAAGCGCAGGACGGGTGCGCACGACACCGCGATTCACGAATTCCGGCTGTCCGGGCACGGCGTCGAAATCGGGCGGCCCCTGCGCGATCTGCACGGAATCTTCTCGGGCGTGCCTACCTACTCCGGGTCGCCGGACAACCTGATTGACGATTCATCCGTCGCGTAGCCCAGTCAGCATAGGCGGATGACTTTTGTTAGAGCCGCGTCGCGGACGACCGGCTCTGACGATTGCCTCGATGCGCAACCGCTCGACCGACCACAACCGGTGGACTTGCCGGAGGCAGCGGATCAACGACGGCCGCTGTCGTCGTTCAGGCATGGGAAGGTGTCCTACCCAATTTCGGCCGGAGTGATTCATCCCAGCCGAAGCAACTGATTCACATAGCATCTGATCTCGCGAGACCGCCCGCTCGCTATGGCTGCTTTTGAGCGCGTGGTGGTGACATTCGCCGGAACTGCCTGGAGGACCGCATCAGGTCGGCTCCCGCCCGTCGCCATCGGACCGTGGTCGGACCCGAGCGGACGATTGATGTCGGACGACAAACGTCCACTGTTACTGTGATTGCGGCCCGTCAACACGCCTTTGTTGACCTCGCTTCCCATACGGACCGGGTCGACGACGAACTGCCACACCGGCCCCACCCCGAACAACCAGCGGTGCCCCCGAAGCGGACGCACGGTGTACCCCTTTGCGCAAAGGTGATTTCGATTCCCGGCACTTCTGAGGCTAATGACCCGCGCCTATAGTCAGATCAGCTTTCGGACGCCAACCCCAACTTCATGGGGGAACCCGCACGAAGCTCCCCTAACCTGAAGGAGCAGATCATGTTGACCAAGACGTCCCCGGCGCTTCTCGCCGAACCCGCTGCCGCGACCCTGGACGCGCAATACTTCGAGTACACGTCGTCCGCCAATCCGATCGGTGCGAAGCTCATCTCGCGCGTGCCTTTCCGCAGTTTCCCGCCTTCGCTGTACGCAGAAGGCGCCACTCGAGTCGTGCCGCTCGACCTCTCCGCGGAGTTGGGTTGCCCCAGCCCCGCGACCGGCCCCGGCTTGAGCGCCAATTTTCTGCGCATCAACGCAGGCGATGCATTGACGCTTGCCCCGAACGCGACCTCGCAGGTCTGCTATGTCATTAGCGGGACCGGCAGCGTGACGCAGGCCGAAACGAGCTTCCCGTTCGCGCAGGGCGATTTCTTCACGCTGCCGGGCGGCGATGCTGCAGTGCTGTCCGCCGACGCGACGGCCACGCTCTATTACGTCAACGACGCGCCGCTGCTCACCTATCTCGGCACGACGGGCGTCCGCGCGCGATTTGCGCCGACGCTCTATCCGGCCGCCCAGGCGAAGGCGGAATTGCGCAAGGTCTCGGAAGAAGCCAATGCGGGCCGCCGCAACCGCATCAGCGTGCTGATGGGCAACGCCAATTTCCCGCAGACGCGAACCGTCACGCATGTGTTGTGGGCCATGTTCGGCATTGTGCCGCCCAATTCTATGCAGAAGCCGCACCGCCACCAGTCGATTGCACTAGACTTCATCGCCGGGGGCAACCCAGGCGTCTATACGCTGGTCGGTACCGAACTGGATGAGAACGGCAACATCGCGAATCCGACCCGCGTGGACTGGGAAACCGGGATGACGTTTGTTACGCCGCCGGGATACTGGCATGCGCACTTCAACGAAACGAACGAAAACGCCTATGTGATCCCGATTCAGGATGCTGGCCTGCAGACTTGGCTGCGCACGCTCGACATCCGCTTCGCCCATTAAGGCCGAAGCTCCGTCGCGAGTCCGTCGTCCCAGTACGGCGGCTCGCCAATCGCCTCGGCATAGAAATCCACAAACGCTCGCACCTTCGACGATACGATTTTCTTCGGTGGGTAGACCGCCCAGACCGCTGGTTCGGCTCGCCCCGTGCGCGCCTCCCATTCAGGCAGCGCGTGCTGAAGGCGCCCTTCGCGCAGAGCCGTAGACGCGAGCCAGGTCGGCAGGAGAGCAAGGCCGCAGCCGGCTACAGCGAGTTCCAGCACGGCTTCGGAGTCGTCCGCGCGCAAGCGCCCTTGCAATTCCACCAGCACCTGCTCCGGCGACACCTGTGCATCGGCGACGCGGATGAAAAACCATTTGTCGTCGGGCAGCAGGGACAAGCGAAGCGCATCGTGTGCGGCCAGATCTTCAGGCAAACGAGGCATCCCGCTCCGCTCGAAATACGCCGGGCTGCCGCAGACAACGCGACGGTGCGGCGCAATGCGTTTGGCCATCAACGACGAATCGGGTAGCACGCCGATACGGATCGCCACGTCGATGCCTGCTTCGATCATGTTGAGCGTTTCATCGGTCGACACGATATCGAGGTCGACGGAAGGATAGCGCGTCATGAACGCCGGCAGATGCGGCACGATATGCCGGCGTCCGAATGCCGACGGCATCGTGACGCGCAGCACGCCTTGCGGGGTGCGATTCAGTGACGACGTAACCTCGCGCGCGTCATCGAGTGCCTGCAGGGCGACGATGGCGTGCTCACGAAATAGCCTGCCGCCCTCCGTCAGGACGAGCCCCCGCGTCGACCGGTTAAACAGGGCAATGCCCAGATCCTTTTCCAGCTCACTCACGTAACGCGAGATGGTCGAGGTCTTGACTGCCATCTCATGGGCCGTCTTGCTGAAGCTCTGTAGTTCCGCTGCGCAAACGAACGCCCGTACCGCGGCAAAATAATCCATGACATTCCTGACGCGAATCGAGCGTTCTGCAAGGAGCTTCACGAAGTGAAGACCAGAA
Source organism: Paraburkholderia sp. BL25I1N1 (assembly GCF_003002025.1). GTDB lineage: Bacteria > Pseudomonadota > Gammaproteobacteria > Burkholderiales > Burkholderiaceae > Paraburkholderia. Next base: position 40,215 of record NZ_PVZB01000007.1, on the reverse strand, counting down.
ACCGCGAAACGCTCTGTCCGCGGGACTTCGGTGCATATGCGCGAACCGGACAATCCGGATTTTGCTTAGACGGGTAGTCTACTGGCACCGAGCTGCTAACGTGAAGAGGAGCCGATCGCAGAGTCAAAGCCATAGCGATGAAATGCGAAAGTCCGCTTCACGGGAACGTTCGGCCGTTGGTTACAGGTCCGCGAGTGTCGCGTGTTGGCCGACACCGGAAGCCTGCCTTCTGAACGCGGCGGCGCTCAACGCTTAACTCGGCGCCTGTTCGTAACAGTTACGTTTGGTTACATTTGGCGCCAAATGCCACCCGGGATAATGGCGAGTGTCCGGTCGCTGTCTCGCCCGTGCCGAAGTCGACGAGTCCTGACACCAAGTTCGAACACGATGTGCATCCGTGCCGCGGCCCGCTATCGCTTTCGGAGATCTTCACGCGGCGGTGCGCGCGACGCGCAGTGCCTGCAGCATAAGGGCTATGCCGTGCGCACGATCTCGAACCATGGCCGACACGACCGCAATCCGTACCGCGACGAATGTCCGAAGTAAGTCGCCATGAAGCGCCGGCCATGCATGCCCGGCCTGTGTTGAGCGAACCTGAGTCGTCAAAAACCCTTTATGTCATGCAGCCCTCGAGCCTGATCTGTTCGAGGCCCTTCCGGTACGAACACGATCGTATTCGCTGACAGACAAAGCGGTAACAAACTGTAACCCGGGTGTATCTCTCTCGACGGCCGACGCGACGGGCGAACTCATCATTTCGCCCGAACCATCACGCTGTCGCTTTCGTGTGTCCATTGCGATGAGCCGGACACTGCGGATAATCGAACGTGACCAAAGCAACACGGAGTCGAGCAAAAATGGATCAGGTAATGCGCATGAAGGAAGTGGTGAAGAAAATTGGGCTTTGCCGTGCCACCATCTACGCGATGATCGGCCGCGGCGAATTCCCGCGCCCCATCCGCATTGGAGAACGCGCAACCGGGTGGCGCGAGTCCGAGCTGGAGGCCTGGCTCGCAAATCGTTCGGCCGCCAGGGAGCGATCGACGCGGGCCCTGTCGCAGAGCCGCTGATTTGCGGCGCGGTGGCATCATGACGATCCAGCAGCCAGCATCGTTCCCCGGCAGCCTGCCGAGCCACACCGGCAGGCGTAGCACAGTCTCGTCCCTTCGTCCGGCGTTCGTCCACCTCGAGTCTGTAGTCGAGGAAAAGCTCTTTGCCAGGCGCAATTGCGCTCGAGGCGTGGATGAAAACGCGGTACTCAAGCTCGATTGCTTCGCAGTTGGCGTTGCATGAGTGATTCAGCCAGCGCGCGCTGTTTCCCAGGAGCCCGCCGTCGATGACGCGCCCGTCGGACAACCCAAAGAAAAACGTATGGCCAAAGGTGCCGCGCTTCTCGTACTGCCTGAGAGCCGTTCTCCAGCCGATCCGCTCGCCTTTGTATTCGAATACCCTCTCGCCCACTTCCAGCCTTCGCAATGCGAATACCCCCCGCCCGTGCACGGACGAGCGCCTAACCACCACACGTCGCTGCATGACCTGCCTGCCCTCCTTTCTGAGTGGCCGAAGTATCGGAGGGCAAATTGTGACCTATGCGTATTTCTTGAAGTACTTGGCCATGTTCCATATTCCGACCACGATCATCATCGAGACCGGCCAGAACAGAAGGAGGATCGGTAGACGTATCGGCGCCAGAAGCCAAACGATTGCAGTCAACGGGACGACGCCGAACGTCAACAAGTGCTTCGCGTGGTGATAACGCGTCGCCGACTCATGTCCGCCCTGCGAGCGTCTCACGTGCCGCGCAACCAGACCGTCGGCGAGGGCAACCGCAATCGCGAGCACGAACTGCGGGACCGTCATCATGAGCATTGCGATGCGAACCCCGAAGAGCTTAACGCCGTACATCGCCACAACGAGCGCCTCGCGCGTCGCGCCGGAAAATGCCGGCCGCAGGAATGAACCCAGAGCTTGTGATGTCAGGACGCCTGCCTCCGATGCCCGCGCTGACGCATCAATGCCAGTCCAGCCGAACCAGCACCAGTACGCGGAGTCTGCCGCCCGCTCAGCCAGTCCGGGATCGGTTGTTTCGTTCAGGTAGTAACGCAAGAGCTCCTGCATCCCGCTCAGCGGATCATCGCGCCACAATGAGTGCGCCGCTGCGAGATCGGCCAGCACCGCGAGAATGCTCGCGAGTAGCAGCCAGAGTGCCGCGTGGATCGCCAGATCGACGACCCAGAAAAATGACTTCACTCCGTCCGCATTGCCATCGCGCGTCTTGGCGGCCATGATCGCTCCTATATCGTCAGAATCCGGCGCCCTTGCCTTCAACAGCCCACGGTTCGGACACCGATACCGCGTCGTTGGCACCCATCTCTACCGGCATGAAGCTGCCCACCGCGCCACCGATGCCGTCGGGTGACACGCCGCCGGCGTCATCAAATGGCGACACGGCCTGAACGTAGGACGCATAGCGGGACCGCATGTCCGCCACCACATCGTCCAGCCCAGGCAGCATGATTGGGTCGTGCGCGTCGAGCAGCGGCAGCCGGACCTTCACGAGTTGGCCGCCCTCAATGAGCGCAAACGCTTGGCCCTTGGGCAACTGCGTCAGGTCGGACGCCTGCAGCATCGGCACCTGTCGCACCGAAATCTGGTCGTGTGTCTGGGCCGTGAAATGCACGCCCTCGCCGCGCCGTACTGCGTCCGTCGCCGATGAGGCGAGCGTGAGCGATTTCACATCGATCATCGGAAGCTGGTCGGTCAGGATCTTCGCGGTCGTCACGTACTTCACGCGCAGCATCACGAGCGTGTTGAAATTCCCGAAGATCTGCTCGGCCTTCGCGCGTGAACCAATCTTTGCCTCAAGGTCGGCGCTCGTCTGCGTGTAGGCGGTGACCTGGTAACCCGCGCCCCCCGCCTTGTTGACCATCGGCACGAATTCGTCGCCGACCAGTTCGTTGAACTCGTCGGCATGGATTGAGACGCGGCGTCGACCGCCGCCAGTGCTCTGCCCATAACCGTGCCCATATTTGTAGATGCGGCCCGCGGTCGACGTCAGATCGGCGAACATTGCGTTGCCGACCACACCAGCCACCTCGAAGTCCGACAAAGCATCGAGGCCGACATACACAATGCCGCCGCGGTCCATCACTCGGTTCCAGTCGAACACAGGACGCGGATCATGAGGGTCGCCGTAATCGGGCGATAGGAGTTCCGATGTCCGGCCTGTGGTGAGCTTTTCCAGGAGCGGATAGAGCGACGATACCAGCTTGTCGAAATACGAGCGCTCGTTGCTGATCACCGACAGCAGCCCATTGGCGATCGGATCGGTCCAGCCCTGCTGCCGGATCAGGTTCGCGACCTGCAAGACTTCCTGGTTGCGTTGCAGCCGCATCGCCTGCTTCGCCTCTTCCTTATCCAGCGGCTCCAGCCCCTCCTCCCAACCCGGATGGTTGCGATCGAGCCAGAAGCGGAAGTACCGTAACGCGAGCCCATCGATGTTCACCGCGTTCTGATAGATCATCTCGTAGGTTGGACGGATACCGAGCGCACTCATCGCCCGCGCCATCACGTTCACGAAGCGCCAGACAAAGTCGCGAAATGCAGCGGACTGGCCCTCCTTCGGCAGGTTGCCGGCAATGCGCGTCGCCACCTCGGTAATCCGCGAATAGGTGCCAATTGGACTGTAGCGGGCCGACCTGTCGGGATAGCCCAAGTGGAAGAACGTAAATTCCGCTTCCCGCCCGCAGCGCTTTGCCTCGGCGTACATGCGCAGCAGCAGATCGACGTCGCCCTTCGGATCGAACACGATCACGATGTCGCCACGACGGATGTCCTGAGCAACCAGTACCTCACAGAGCCGGGTCTTGCCCACGCGCGTCGTGCCAAGCACCGCCATGTGCCCGACACGCTCTCCGAGATCGAACCAGACATCGCTCTCTTCCGGTTCGACGCCATGTAGTGCAGGATCGCCGCCGACCGGGGGCAACGGGGCGACGGGATTCCACCATGCCTCCCGGCGTGTAGTGCGCGCGAGCCGGCTGTTCGGATGGCGCCGCTCGTGATCTCGCGCTTCGTCGTATAGCTGATTGCGGGCGAGTAGCCGCCGGTTTTCGGGAAGACGTGCCTGATACAACCGCTGCGTGTGAACGGCACTCCATCGAAAACCCCGTCCGAGAAATACCTCCTTGCTGGAGCACGGGATAACGCCGGCAGGGATCACATACTGCGGTAGGCGTCGGAGATTGCGCTGGAAACGGATCAGCCGCCATGCCTGTCGCCCGCGAACGCAGGCCAGTGACAGGAGCGCAAGGGTCGTGACGCCACCCGTGGCGGGCGTGATAAGGAAGAGCGCCGCGTGTGACCAAAGGATGCCGGTCGCTGCGAGCGCAGCCACGGAGGACAGCAATTCGACGGGCCTGCGAAAGAAATTCTCGACCGGATACGCCATCGCTGTTGTCCCGATGCCCCGATTACACCTCAGACGACTGAGGCAAATCCGCCTCTTCCGTTGCGACCGTCTTCTGCTTCGACTGGATCATCGCGTTCGGCGGTGGCACGGGATTGAAGAACCGCTCCGGCTCGGCAACGAGCATCACAGATAGCTGCCGACCGCCGGCTCCCTTGATGGTGTAGTGGAGCAGATAGGACCGGCCTGCGCCGCCGGCATCGGCTGTCACCGGATAGCCGGATTTCTGGAAATCGCGCTGGACCTGCTTCCACGGCTCCGGGGTCCGTCCATCTTCGGTGGGCGTCTGCTCGATCGCGTCGGGATGCGCCTGCGCGAAATCCCGGAAGATCGCCGGCGTCACAAGCAGCATGCCTTCCGGCACAAAATGCACACGGGCCATCGATTCGTTGTACGGCAACCCGCCCGTAGCAACTCCCTCCTGCACCCAGGCCATGAATCGTTCCGCATTCGGCCGCAGCTGCCGGGCACCCGCCCGAGCGGCAATGGATCGCGACGGAACCCGCCCCTTCTCGCGCGGGCGAACCGGCGCACTCACCTGATCCGGTATGGATGCATCGTCGTTGCCCTTGCCGTGCGCCACGACCGCTTCGTCATTGAGCACGGCAGCGCTCTCTGCGTCCGGCAGATACGCCGGCTCGCCGTCGTTCATGGACGAAGCACCGGCATCAGAAGCGGCCCGCCCCTGCGACGCAGGCGAGTCATCGTCCGCTTTATGTCGATCCCGTCGATCCGGTTCTTCGCGCGCTGTTGACGCCGCGGCGTCTGGCGCGTCGACGCTTTGATCTACCGCCGTCGTCACCGGGTCCCCGACCGGGGACGGCCCTTCCCGGTGACGCTCTGTGCGCGCGTCCAATACACCGTCATCAGCGCGGTCGACACATTCAGCCGCCGGGGTCCGCTCGGCGCCCACTTCGATGGTCTGAACCGAGCCCGCAGGCAGCGCGCGCGGATAGTGAGCAGATTCGGCGTAGAGCCGATCAAGCGGAAAACGCAGAACCGTGAAGGTTTGCTTCCATGCGCCTATCGCGACTGCGATCGTCCAGATGGCACCGCCTTCCGGCGTAGGCACAAGCGCACCGTATTCCTGCCAGGTGTCGAAGAGCCGGTTATTGTCCGCCGGAATCCCTGCCGCGCCGCTCTGTTGCTGCTCATGCGAAGCGAGGTAAGCCCGGACGGCCTCGGCCAGCGTTTTCGCCACGCACCAGAGCGATTCGCCGTCGCAATAGCCGGTGGCTCCCGCACGGTTGAGCGGCATACCGCCCTCGGCCAGAAGCCGTCGCAGCCCCTCCATCAGCCGCTCGATCAGCGGCACCGCGCGCGCCGAGGCAAAACGCGTACGGGGACCGGCCAGCAAGTTTTCCGCGACCGAGCGGCGATCCGCGTCACCCACGATCTTCGCGAGCGCGCTGTCTTTCGAGCTGGCCTCTCCGGACAGGTATGCAGCCAGTTCCTGCAGCACGGGCGGATACTGGGCCAGCCAGCTCAACGACGCCGGTGGCACGAGGCGCTGCAGCAGCACGATGGCGAGACGGGAATGGGCACCGTAGTCGCGCTCTCCGGGCGCTGGGAAATCCACGCAATACCACGCGCCACCCTGCTCGTTCATGCTGCCTGCCATCGGCACCCAGGGACGGACGTCATGTCCGGTGGCCAGTTCGACTTTCAGGTCCGAGAGCGGCTTGCCGATGTCGTGCAGCAGCGCCGCGACCAGAACCGCATAACTGCACCGCGCTCCATGCTGCATCTGGTCTTCGGGACTCGCCCCGAGCGGCAGCCGGTACCCTTCATGGAAATGCAGCGCATAGCGCGCCGCCTCGAGCAGATGGATCAGCAGGCCGCCCGGTTGCGCGTGATGATGCGACTCGGACGCGGGCAGGAGCTGCACAAATTCCGCGAGCCGCTGCAGCAATGGGTCGAGGTCACGCTGCTCGCTCTCAGGCGACAGGCCGAGACTGCTGGCGATACGCCGGACTGTCCCCTCCACACCGGTTCGCTGAATCAGCTCACGGTATCCCAGTACCGGCAGATACTTTGGCGAAGGCGGCACGCTGTGCCTGGCAGGCGGCGCGGGCGGCGCAGCCGGTGGCACCGCCCGCGCCGCCTGCTCCATCGACGATCGTGGCAACTTCAACCAGTTAAGGGCATTGGCAAAAGCCATGTGGGGTTTCCAGCAGAACGGGAGAATGGGACTGACCTCGTCATGAGGCGCGCGACTCAACGCGTCGCATGGTTCAACCGTACGCACTTGCCCGGACCGCCTGCCGCAAATGGCTGCACGAGAACGTGCCGCGCCGCGCAGTCATGCTGCTGGACAGATGGCCCCGATTACGCGTCGCCGCCTGTCCTTTCCCAGCCTTCTGCGGCAAAGGCCGTGGCGTTTTGTCCGTTGCTGCAGCTCCCCCTTTTTTGCCCTTCGCCGTTTGCGCCTTTGAGCGGGTGATGCGACTCATCCCAGCTTCACCCGCGGCCTTTGGATTGGGCCCTTCCCTTTGAGCCGTCCTTTGATTCCCTTGCCATTGCAGCCTTCTGCGGACGCCTTTGGATTGCGCCGGACGGGTGACCCCACGCGAAACGGCCCGATATGCGGCCCCCGAAAAACCTGCTCGCCCAACTGCGAATACGGGCAGGCATCCGGCCCAGTCGCGCGTCTTCGCTACCTACAGTGAACCCGTCGGTCCTCCCCCTGGGCCGACGCGCGCTGTTGGCCTGCCGGAGTGCTCCCCGCGCCTGGCAGGTCCTTTTTCCCTGATGGCTGGCGCGGCCAGGTCGTGGTCACCGGATCATGGCCACGAACAGACGAGGTCAAGGTGAAGCGTGCAGGGATCGTTCTTGCTAGTGCTGCGCTCTGTGGCCCGGCCGCGACGGCCCGGGCCGACTGCATCGACGACGCCGCGCGGTTTCATCACGTGAACGCACGGCTCGTGCGCGCGATTGCCACCATCGAATCCGGGCAGCGCGCGAATGTCGTCCACCTGAACGCAGACGGCACGACCGACATCGGCCTCATGCAGATCAACAGCCGGTGGCTCGCTACGCTCTCGCGCTTCGGGATCTCGCGTGTGGCCCTCCATGACCGCTGCACCAACGCCTACGTCGGCGCGTGGGTCCTGTCGCAGAACCTCCGCCATCTCGGCCTCACGTGGGATGCCGTGGGCGCCTATAACGCCGGCACACACGTGAAGCGCATTGCTTACGCGCGCCGCGTCTATCGCGCACTCAACACGGCCCCGCCCCTGCCGTCCGCGCCGGCCACTCCGCTCGCGGTGCAGGACCCGGGGCTGATCGCGAAGCTGTTCCGGCCGATCAGGTGGGACGCGACATGGGGAGCTGGACGATGAGCCGGCTCACGTACGAATACGCGCTCGAAGTACTGAACGACTACCTCGGCCCGCTTCAACCGATGCTCGCCGATCCGGACGTGCAGGAGATCATGATCAACCGCGCCGATGCGATCTTCGTTGAGCGCAACGGGAAAGTATCCTACGTCCCCGGCTGCGACCTGGATCCGGATGCGCTGGATCGCGCCATCACGATTCTCGCGAACGTGAATGCCAAGGAGCAGACGCCGCTGCTGGATGCCCGATTGCCGGGTCTGCGCATTGCCGCCGCCCGGCATCCTGTGGCCGTCCATGGCGACATGATGTCGATCCGCAAGCACACGCGCCGCCGCATCGGACTCGCCGACTACGAGCACAGCGGGGCATTCGACGTGCTGCCAGGTACGAAGTCGCCCGCCGCGCGCCGCCGGAATGCCGCGCTACTGGGCCGTCTCGCATCGGGCGGCGCCGCGCTGCGCGAGTTCTTTGAATGGGTTATGCGCGAGCGGATCAACGTCGCGTTCTCCGGTGGCACCTCATCCGGCAAGACCACGATGCTCAACGCGATGATCGATGCGATGCCACAGGAAGACCGCGTTATCACGATCGAGGACACGGCCGAACTGCAGGTGCACGCGCCCAATCACGTCGCGTTCGAGACCAATCTTGGCATCACCATACGCGACCTTGTGCGCTTTTCGCTGCGCGTGCGCCCTGACCGCATCATCGTCGGCGAGGTCCGTGGCGCCGAAGCCTTCGACCTGATCGAAGCACTCAACACCGGGCACCCCGGCTCGATCGTCTCGTTCCATGCCGACTCATCCGACACCGCCCCCGCGCGGCTGGAGTCGCTCATCCGCATGAGCGACGAAGGGCGGCTCCTGTCGATTGACGACCTACGCCAGAAGATCGCCTCCACATTCCGGTTCTTCGTGCATGCAGAACGCCAGGGCGCGATGCGCGGCCCGGTCGAAATCCGCGAGGTGCTCTGTGCCGGGGACGGCCGCTATCAGACCCGGTGCCTCTTTTCCCGCTTCGCCTCCCACGAGGAGCTGGCCCATGCATGATTCACGTCAACGGGGCCGGTGGCTCCGCGCCGCGCGTCTCTTCATCACCGCGCTTCGCAACCGTTGTGCGGATCTGCGCGACGTGTGGCGAACCGTTGTGACCCGTCATCACAGTGCACTGCGCCTGTTCTTCGCGGCCTTCTGGCTCGTATTAGTTCCGACCATCGCGCACGCGGGCATCTGGAACGGCGGGCTGTGCACCGTCTACCAGGACGTGCTCGATAACGAGCTGCTCGAGGTCGTGTCGCTCTCGGCGCTCGTCGGCTCGATCGTGCTGTGGCTGCTCGACGATGGTCGCAGCAACATCAAGACGCATGTGCTACGCGGCGTGCTCGGCACGCTCGCAATCCTGAACATGCCGCTGCTGTGGGCGCAGGTGTTCAACCACGGCGCTGCCTGCACGGGCACCATTTGAAGAGGTCCGGCATGGATACGCATCACCCCGACGCACGTGACGCATCCGTCGGCTCCGTCGGCTCTGTCGATCCGCTGGATCCACTTGACCCACTTGACCCACTCGCCGCGCGCGTTCGAAAAACCATGCTCGAACAGTTCCTGCTATTCGGCATCGACCGCAAATGGTGCATCGCGCAGGGTGCCATCGGCATCACGTTCGCCGCAGGCCTGCGCAACGGCTGGGTACTGCTCGCGGTGCTGGTCACGCATCCCGTATTGTGGCTCGCCGTGCGGCGCGATCCCGACCAGATCCGCTGCTATGTGAAATACAGCCGGCAGGGCGACTACTACGAGCCGCGTCAGCTGCTGCGCCAGAAGATCAATGCCCGCCCGAAAGGCTTCGCCCGGGGGATGCCGTGCTAAAGCCCACCCGCTCGCCGTTTGACGCCGAGTCGCTCGCACAGGTCGCGCAGCGCACCGATGGCGATCGCCGCTCCACCGCCGAGATGGTGCCGTGGCTCTTTCGCTTTAGCGACACGCTCATCGTCAACAAGGACTCGTCGGTGATGGCGAGCTATGAGTTCTCCGGACCGGATGCCGACGCGTTGTCCACCGGCCATCTCCTCGAACTGATGGAGAACCTGATCACGTCACTGCGTGACATCGCCCGCCGGCCCGTCACGATGTGGTGGACGATTCAGCGCCGCCGCAGCGCGCGCTATCTCACCGTACCGATGCCAGACCCGGTGGCGCAACGGGTCGACGATGCCCGGCGCGAGACGTTCGAGCGCGACGCCAATTACACGAACCGTCATTTCGTGACGTTCACGCTGGCCCCGGACATCGGCATCGACCGGTTCGCCGGCAAGATCACGCACGGCATGACACATGACGGGCTGTCTATCGCAGAGTCGCTGATGCAGGCCGTGCGCGGCACGTTCTCCGACCAGTACCTGTTCGCCTATACGGCGTCAGAGCTGGCCGCCGTCGTCGAGACCTTTGAGAACATCCTGTTCGGCTTCGTCGCGAGCAACCCGCGCCTGGCCTGCCGACGCCTGAGTGGTCCTGCACTTGGTGCGTTTATGCACGCGTGCTGCTCCCCGCCGAGCGATCATGTATCGGCCGTGCCCATACCGGACATCCCCGCACTCGACCTCGCGATGTGCGATACGGAGGTCCGGCCAGGTCACGACTACCTGCACTTCTATTCGCATGGCCGCCAGCGCTTCGCTATCGCGGCGGGAATTCCTACCCGCCGCGACTTCTGGCCAGACACGGTGTTGCCCACAAGCCTGGACGGCCTGCTGAAGGTGCCGGGGGAACTCACGGTCAGCCACTGCTTCCGTCTCACCACGCCCACCGCCGCGATGCGTTTCATCGACAGCGTGCGCCGCTATCATGAGGGCCGCCGGCTCGATACGCGCTCACTGCTCGCCGCTACGCTACGCGGTGGCGACACGTCCGGCGCGCGACAGAACCAGTCTCGCTCCGCCGCTGCAGACGACGCGAACCGGCGCGTAGGCAAGGTCGAGATGGCCGAGGAGATGTACGGGTACTACAACCTGTCCGCGCTTTCCTTCTCGCCCGTTTTCGAGACGGCACCGTTCAATGAGGGCACGGCCGTCGAAGCCGCGTGGGCGCAGGTGGTCATGACCCACCGCGCCGTCGAGGAAGCGCTGCGAGCCGCGCACTTCGCGCCCGTGCGCGAAACGCTTCACGCGTTCTCGGCCTTCGCGACGAGCATCCCCGGCATGTGGCGCGAATGCGCGCGCTGGTCGTTCATCGATACCGCAGCGCTTGCCCGCCTGCTGCCGCTGCGCGGTGTCTCCGAAGGGCACCCGATCAACGCGCACCTGACGAAGGAAACCGGCACGCGCTGCCCGGCGCTCGCCGCGTTTCCGACCGAGTTCGGCACGCCCTACTGGTTCACCGCCTTCCTCGCCGATGTCGGCCACATGCTGGTCTGTGGCCGCACCGGATTCGGCAAGACGATCTTCATGCTGCTGTGCGCGACGCTCTTTCGCAAGTACCCGAACGCCTGGCTGTACGGATTCGACAAGGACCTATCGATGCGCATCCCGACGATCCTTCAGGGCGGCCGCTACCTGCAGTTCGATCATGGCGCAGCCGGCGCTTCGTTTGACGAGCAGGCGCAAATGAACCCGCTCGTGTTGCTCGCGGACCCGCGCCACATCGAGTTCCTGGCCGAATGGATCGTGATGCTGGCGCACCAGCGCGGCACCTATCGCGCGACCGCGGGCGACCGCCGCGAACTGGAGAAGGCGCTCGCCGCGACGCGCAGCCGGAGCGACCGGCGCCTGTGGCGGCTGCGCACCGTCCACGCGTCGCTACCTGCGGGGCCGCTTGCCGACGAGCTGGCCCTGTGGGTGGGCTCCGCCGTACACGCGCATTACTTCGACAACCTTAACGACAGTTTCGACGACACGCGATGGGTGTCGATGGCGACCGACCGGATTCTCGCGAACCCTGTGATCGCGCGGCCGTTCCTGTCGTATGTGACGTACCGCATCCAGGATTCGATGGAACAGCGACGCGCCAGGGGCGTGATCGGCCCGACGCTCGTAATGCTGCCCGAGATCTGGAACCTGCTCGACGATGACGCGTTCGCCGCGCAGATCGGCAACTGGATCGTCACGATGCGCAAGAAGCTCGGCTGCGTCTGGATGGATGCGCAGTCACCCGAGCAGGTCTCGACTTCGAAAATCTGGCCGCAGATCCGCGACAACGTGCTCGTACGCGTATTCGTGCCGGTCGAGAATTTCACGCCGTCTGCGAAAACCGCCTATCAGCGCGATTTCGGTCTTTCCGACGGACAGATCCGCACGATCCAGCAGCTCATCGCGAAGCGGGACTACTTCATTACCGAACAGGGCGGTGCATCGCGCCGAATTTCGGTGCCGCTCGATCCGGCATCAATCGCCATCCTCCGGTCGGAGTTGAGCGCGCAGCTGATGTTCGACCGGCACCTGCATTCCGGTCATCCGGACTGGAAGGCACACTACATCGAGGAGGCCATGGCACAGTCCAGCATGGACACGACGGCATTGGCCGGACCGGAGGCCCATCATGCGTGAGCCCGTACTTCGTCGAGCCGGCATGGCCGCTGCCCTCGCCCTGGTCTTTCACACGGGCACTGTTTGCGCCGGCGGCGGGATGACGGGCGGCGCGACAGAAATCACGCAGTTGTTGAACCACGCCGAGCTCGCTTCGTCGGTCGCCCAGCAGGCGCAGATGGTGGAGCAGAACGTTCAGGCACAGATCACCCGCCTGCAGCAGTACGTCACGATGGCCCAGAACCTGAAGCAGGTTCCAGCGTCGCTGATCGACCAGACCCTCGCCCCGTACCGCACGCAGATCACGAACTTCCAGTCACTCTCCACGGCCATCACGCAACTTGAGCAGGCGGCGAGCGCCACGAACAGCCTCTTCGGCCGCAGCCTCACCGAGATGAATACGACGGGCATGTCGCCTGCCCAGTGGTTGTCGGCTTACACGTCGCTGGCGTCCACGCGCGGCGGTATCTACCAGCAGCAACTGACGCAGGACATGCAGAACCTCGACACGCTCGCCGACCGCGCGCAGAACCTGCAGCAGATCCAGTCGCAGATTCCGAACGTCACGGGCGCCGTACAGGGCCTGCAGATGCTGAACCAGCAGTCGAACGTGCTCGCTGGCGAGATGGTCGATCTGCATGCGCTCATGCAGCGGCAGGTCGCGCAGCAGATGCAGGACCACATCGCACAATCGCAGGCTCAGGGTAACGCGGCCAGGCTCGCCGCCGCGCGCGCCGCGGCGCTCAGCCAGGTCAACCAGCAGGAGCAGCAGACGACACAGGGCGCGCCCGACTTCGACCTGTTGCAGGACCAGTAGGAGATGCGGTCGTGCTGTTGCGCTGGCTGATCCGCCACCTGTGTACGACACGCGCCGAGCTGCGTGTGGTGCTGCACGCCATCCGTGAATATCGGCTCCGCAGCGTTATTCCGTTCGATCAGCGGGATCCGGCCTGGACGTTCGACAGGCGCATCACCCGTAGCGTCCGGCTGTCGCTCCTCGTCGGGCTGCTGGTGGTGCGCGCTGAAAATCCGCAGGTTTTTGCGGGGGCCTGGATCGCACTGCCGCTCGCCCTGCTGCTCGGGCTGTTGCGCCTTGCGGGCGGTCTGCGGTAGCGGCATCCCATTTTCAACTGGACGAGGTTATGAACGACGTCATCTCCGTGCTCAACGCCCTCTTCGCCGCGATGCAGGCGAAGGGCACGAGCCTGCAGACGCTCTTCCTGTCCGACGGCATTGACCTGCTCGCCGCGCTTGGCCTCGTCATGGCGACATGGCACGTGTTCCTGTGGCTGCTCGAAGGGGACTTCCCCGGCTTCTTCGCGAACATGTTCCGCCACCTGATCAAATGCGCCGTCATCCTCGTGATGCTCACGGCATGGTCCGGCACGGTGCATGACTACTTCGTCGACAACATGCAGACCATGGCCTCGCGCGTGTCCGGTGGCGAAGGCAACCCCGGCGACCTGCTGCGAGCGCTGGTCAACGCCGCGTCGACCATCATGCAGGGCGTGCGGACTGAAGCGGCCCAGGTCTGCGAGCAGGTGCCGGACGTGACGCCCGATGGTGTGGTGATCCCGAACTCGGAGCATCAGGAATGCGGGACCGCGAGCGATGCCGGGGCGAATTCGGCGGGGTTGAGTTCCATCTGGACGCTGGTCAGGAACCTGCCGCTGATCCTGCTCGCGTTTCTGGCGAAGGCGCTCGCGGTTATCGCAATCACGCTGATGACGCTGATCTTCCTGGTGGTTGTGCAGTTCGGCTCGTTTCTGCTCGACATCGCCTTCTGCCTCGGGCCCGTGCTCATCCCTTGGTACGTCCTGCCCGCCGGCGAATTCCTCTTCGATGGCTGGCTGCGGTTCACGATTTCCGCAGGGCTCTTCAAGGTCGTCGCGTGGCTGATGATGGCGATCGTCTATAGCGGCGTGTTGCCGGGCATCCAGAGTCTCGTGCAACAGAGCGCCACGCAGAACGGCACGAATAGCGACGCGTACTACGCGACAAGCTACCTCGCGATGCTGGCGCTCGCACTCGTATGCGGCGTCGGGGCTTTCATGATGTGGCAGGTGCCGGACATCGCAAAAGGCCTGGTTTCAGGCGGTGGCGCCGGCAATCTTGGCGGCTTCGGGAAAGGAGCTATTGGAAAGCGGATAACCCCAAGGTTCCTGCAATGAGGTCAATGGCGATGACGACGTTTCTCGATCTGACGAATCGAGTAGTACGAGTTCCAGTCAGAGTCTGCTTGCCGTCTGCGGGCCGCCGCATCACGCAAGGATTCGTCCATATCCTTGGGTGTGCTCTTGACCCACGACCAGACGATGAACACGACCGCCCCTGCGAGCAACATCGCCACGCCGAAATGCTGCGCGCCAACCTGGTACAGGACGAACGCCCCGAACAGCAGGACCGGCAGCACGAAATACAGCAGGATGATCTTGAGCTTTGCCATAGCTGCACCCTTGCAGCAGGTGAATTGGGTCTCAGTGTAGCACCGAGCGCATGCTGCTGCCGGAAGGGTTGAGCCATGCGCAAACACTTGCCCTTCCGCTCGCCTTCCGGCACCCAGACGCCCGCCGCCGACCTTCCGTCGCCACCGCATACTACCGAAGCGGTAACAGCCTGGTTTGCAGCCTTCCAGCGCCCCCTCTGGGAAAAGCGGCTCGCAATCAAGGTGGCCGCCGCGTTCGCGCTGATCGCTGCCGGTGAATGCGTTGCACTGATCGTGCAGAGCGCGCACAGCGGCCCGCGTCCGTATTTTGTCGAACACGACGAGAAGAGTGGCGCCGTATGGGTCTCGGACCGGTACGCCGAAACCTATTCGGTCACCGCGGCGAACAAGCGCTATTTCCTCGTGAAATGGGCCTCGCGCGTCTTTACGATCGAAGCGGACAGTCAGGACACGCTCACGCGCCAGATCCCGGCCGCATTCGGCTGGACGTCGGGCGCCGCCACGCAAGAGCTGGAAACGTACGTTACCGTGACCGATCCGGTCGCGCAGCGCGTCGTGCAGACGCCCGGCCTCACCCGCGAATTCATTGAGAACTCCACCTCGTTCTCACCCGATAGACAGGTCGCCTACCTGATCGTCACGTTGATTGAGAGCGTAAACGGCAAACCGTCCCGCCCGAAACAGATGCTGCTCACGGTCAGCTTCCTGCTCGCACCCGAGACGCTGAAGCCCGGCGAGGAAAAGGACAACCCGATCGGGCTTCGTATCACCCACTTCAGCCTTACACCCTATCTGGGTGTCAATCCCGGAGCCACGCAATGAAGCTTCTTCTTCCGACTGCGTGTGTCACGGTGCTCCTTGCGATGTGCGCCGCGACGGCCCAGGCCCAGGGCGCAGCACCATCGCCTGCGCCGTCTGCGCCACTGCCCGCAAGTATGGTAACGACTGTCCCGACGCAGCCCCCGGAGGATGCCGTACGCACGCCGACGCCGCGGCCCCGCGCCGGACACGTGCCCGCGTCCCGTGCGCACATCAACGGTCCATATCCGGCGCCCGACGATTCGTCGCTCGTCGTCTACGACTATGACCCGGACTACCTCTATCCCGTACTTGTGCGCACCAACGAGGAAACGCACTTGGTGTTCGGCCCCGACGAGGAAGTCACCGGCGTCTACCTGTCCGATACGGGCAAGCGCTGGCTCGAGCATACGGCGCTCACCAGGCGCGACGTGTTCATCGAGGCACGCCTGCCCGGGCTCGACAATGCCGCGACGATCATCACGTCGCGCCGGCGCTACGAACTGGACCTGCGCTCATCGGACAATGGGACGGTCTATCACCGCGTCTCGTGGCACTACCTCGATACCGATGCGCAAATGACAGCGGGACAGGTGTCGCCCTTCGGCATCGAGTACCCGGGCAACGCTCCTGCGCAAAGCACGGGCGAACAGGCGAACGGTAGCGCGCAGGCGGGGTCACCTGGCGATGGGCGCTCAGGCGGCCCGCGCATCGCACTCGACCAGACGAACTTCGACTATCGCCTGGAGGGAGATGCACCGTTCACGCCAGTGACCGTTTTTGACGATGGAAGGCTCACGTATCTGCAGTTTCCCCACCACGCCGAACTGCCCGCGATCCTGCTGATGGACGACAAGGGCCATGCTGAGATCGCCAGCTTCGTGCCGCTCGGCAACGACCTGTTCGAAGTGCAGCAGATCGCCCCATACGGCCTGCTGCTCAAACGCGGCAAAGAGGAAGTACGGGTTTTTAACGGTCGGGGCAAAGGCTGCGGACTGTTCGGCTGTGATTCGGCCCGCATGAAGAACATCTACGGGAAACCGTGAACATGGCTGCCCCGGAAAAAAGCGGCGCCCCGCTTACGCCTGAGCCAGCCAGGCTCACACGCATCCGCCGGAATCTCGCGAAAACGCTGCTCATCGCGCTGTGCTCCGCACTGCTCGCGATCGTCCTGGTGCACGCGCTGTCCCATCCGCACGAGACCGCGGCCGAGCGGCGCGAGCGCGAGCAGATTGAGGCGGACGCGCGGCAACCGAAGGCCTCACCGGATGCGATCCGCAAGCGACTAGAAGACCAGCGGAACCTGGCACTGGCACGCGCGGGCGATGCCGCGTCGGCAGCCAGCGCACCGCTCGGCGGCACACCGCTCGACGGCATCCCCAAGGGCGTGCCCGGAGACGATTCCGGCCCGCTGCCCCGAAACTACCGGACGTCTGGCCCAGGCATCCCCGATCGCGACGCCGGTCGACTCGCACTGCAACGGCAGATCGAAGCCATGCAGAGCCAGTCGCTCGTCGCTTACGAGGACACGGGCGGAGGCGACGGCAACCCGTCCGCGGGGAATGGGCTGTCGCCCGATCGAATCGCGGGCAGCCTGGCGCAACTTTCCGGCTTGCAGGCAGCGCCAGGCAGCCCATCACCGGGTGGTTCCTCGGAGACGACCGCGTCAGGTCTCTCGTCCGCTAATGTATCGAGCGCCACCGACCGGCGCAACGCCGACTGGGTCAGACAACAGGGCGACGCGACTGACGATGCGAAGCCGCTGGTCCCAGTCCCCATCGATTCGCCGTATATGGTGATGGGCGGCACACCGATTCCCACGGTGATCCTGCAGGGCGCGAAAAGCGATATGCCAGGCAGCTTCCGTGCGATGGTCGATCGCGACATCTACGACAGTATCGATGGCAGCTGCAAGCTGATCCCGAAGGGCACGCGGATTCTCGGTCGGACAAACAACGACGTCGCGATCGGACAGGATCTGATGCTCATGGCTGCCACCCGGATGATCTTCCGGCACGCGACCATGCGTCTCGACGGGCTCACGGGCAACGACCCTGACGGCGAAGCGGGCGCCACCGCCGAGGTCAACAACCACTTCTTCAAAATTTTTGGGTCGACCTTCCTGATCGCCGGTGTCGCTGCCTGGCTCGGCCACAACCAGAGTCAACAGAGCGGCACCACGATCAACATCAACGGAGGCGCGTCGACCGATCTGTCGGAAGCGGCAGCACAGTCCCTGTCGCAAACGACCCAGACCATTCTCCAGCGCAACATGAACATCCAGCCGACCCTGAAGCTGGAGCCCGGTCAACGCATCACGTTCATCACACAGCGGGACATGATGCTGCCACCCAACGTCACTGACGGGAGTTGCAATCGATGAAACATTCCACCTCCGTCCTGCTCTCTGCCCCACTGCTCGTTGCCAGTTGCATGTTGCAGTCGGCCTGCGCCGAGCCGCCGCTGACAGGGCCCGTCTATGACTTCGACTGGCATCTGGGCGGTGCCACCGATATCAGGCCTTATCAGGTGTTCGATGATGGGCAGAAAATCTACCTGCAGTTCGACGATCCCAGACATGTGCCGGCCATTTTCGCCGACACACCGGGTGGCCTTGCGCTCCTGCGCTGGCGTCCCGACCCGCCCTATGTCGTCGTCGACCAGATGAAACCTGCACTGGTTTTCCGCGCCGCGGGCCAGATTGCGCGCGCTACACGCGCCATACCGGATGGGCCTCCAGGGGCTGCACACTACGGTACAGCCCGCCCGAAAACAGAGACATCTGCCATAAGGTCTTCGCATACAGACCGAGCCGCAACCCACGACACAGAACCTCCGTCCAATAACCGGTAGGCCACGCCTACGCGCAGCTAGGCAATGACGTCTACCTTTGGGCAGTGCACGGGCTTCGAAGTATGATGTCGCATAGTCGGCGACGCCCGGACCTTCGCCCGTCATAAGGCTCCGGTCGCGATACGCGAGCTTCAGTTCGACCTGCCCGTTCGTGAGCTAGAAACCGGGCAGCAGCCGGACCAGCCGGCCATCGTCCAGCTCCTCGCCGATCATCGCGTCAGCGGTAACGCACCAATGCCAGCGCCGCCTAACACCAGCTCCTTGTTCAGTGCGGCATTGTTGGTCGACACGTCGTATTCCAGTGGCACTGCGATCTCTTCACGGAGGTAGAAGCAATTGTGATCGAG
The DNA here is from genome assembly GCF_003002025.1 of Paraburkholderia sp. BL25I1N1. Classification (GTDB taxonomy): domain Bacteria; phylum Pseudomonadota; class Gammaproteobacteria; order Burkholderiales; family Burkholderiaceae; genus Paraburkholderia. The sequence continues at coordinate 21,446 of NZ_PVZB01000007.1, read as the reverse complement.
GTGGCTCTGAACATGGACGTCGCGTCGATAAAGGAGCTTCTCAAGCGCATTTTCGGGGCGAGCCGCCCTTCGAAAGCCCTCGGCGGACAAAGACAGCGCGCTGTCGGCGCTTGCGTGAGCCAACCAGTCCCTGATCGCGCGGCACCGATCAGAACCACGCGGGACTTCGGTATTTTAAAGCTTTTTAAAGCATCACGGATGCGTTTGACCGGCTGGTGCCTCCAAGGCACTCGGCGCTCAATGACGCGCATCTCAGGAAAAGCTGAAAGGTCACCACGGTGACCGCTTGTCGCTCTTTCCGAAACGCAGCATACGCTGCTGGGCTTCGCCGACTGCATACACCGGGGCAGACAGCAGCAGCTGTTCGTGCAAGTCGAGAATTCCGGTAATTGGTAAGCAGTCGGCTGCTTCGATGAGCCAGATGTTTTTGCTCGCCTTTCTCGCCGTAGCATCCAGAATGCGTTCTGCATCAAGATAAAGCTCACGCTCCGCTGCACCGAACCCAGCCTCCTGAAGATACCAGGCGAGATAAAGCGCCTTGACCAGTTCTGCCAGCAGATCGCCGTTGCCTTTTCCAACCCGAAACGCTGCGAGCGCGAGGTGCCAGTGCAGCGACTGTTCGCGCACAAAGGCAGCCGTGTGCGGCAATAGCATGGTCTTGCCGAGCGGTTTTCTACCCGACTGATTCCCTGCGGGCCGCCTCTTGCGATTCTGTGACATGAATTGTGCTTTCTGGTTGTTACCGTTTTAAAACCGCAATCGTAATCTGTCTGGATATCCGGAAAATTATCAGAAAGCCCGTATGACAAAATTTACCAATATGCCGAACGCATATCGGCATTGTGCAAATGAATGCCGCTTTACATTTGCTGATATTGGCTAGCTGGCCGATTGATCTGAACTTTTGTAGAATCGCGCAGGGCGCGTCGGCTCAATCGGCTAACAAGAAGAGGCGGTATGGGAGCGCAGGACATAATCGGGGCAATAACTGGCGGACTCGTCCAGAGTGACCGCCTGCTGAAACTGGATAGTTCGCTGGATAATAATATTCTACTTCCGCAGCGGGTTGTCGGTCATTCACGGATTGGCCGCCATTACGATTTCACAGCGGATGTTGTTTCCACCTCGGGTACGATCGAACTCAAAACCCTGATTGCCCAGCCCATCACGCTGTGGATCCAGCAGACCGACAAGTCCTATCTGCCTCACCACGGTTACGTGCATACCGCCCGCCGTCTTGGGTCGGATAGCGGTCTCACGAGCTATCAGATCGGCTTTGCATCGTGGATGCACTTCCTGCGCTTTCGTAAGGATGCACGCATCTGGCAGGACAGACCGGCCGACGAAATCCTGACTGATGTATTCAACATGCACCCGCAGGCCCAGGGGGCATTTCGCTTTGCGTTGAGCAAGCCCCTCCCGCCTCGCTCATTCTGCATGCAGTACGAGGACGACTGGAGTTTCGTCCACCGGCTGATGGAAAGCGAGGGGCTGCTCGGCCACTTCGATCAAGCCGGCGACGGCAAGTCGCATACCCTTGTCGTCACAGACAGCCTGGATACATTCCAGCCGCTTTCGCCCCAGACCGTCGAGTTCTATCGCGCCGGCACGGATAGCGAAACTGATGCCCTGGTGCAGTGGTCGGGCACAAGAACACTTCAAAGCACGACGCTCACGACCCGCACCTTCGATTACAAGGCACCGGCTTCGTCCGCCAATCCGAAAGGCACCAACATCCCGACGCTTCCCACACAGGGAAATCTACCCCAGCAAGCCGAAGTATACGAATACACGGGTGCCTACACCTACGGCAGCCAGGACCGGGGTGATGCCCTCTCAAAAATCCGCCTGGAAGAATGGGAATCGCGGGCGAAGCGCTTTTACGGTTCCGGCAGTGTTCGGCGGATGGACGCCGGTCGCTGGTTCGAACTGGATGATCACCCCGACCACGCCACGGATAGCGGGCAGAACCGGCAGTTCGCCATTATCGAGGCGGCATGGTTCATTGAAAACAACCTGCCGGTTTCCAGTCAGGCCGCCGATTTCCCGCACAGCCTGAAAAACGAGCTGGCTACGATCCGCGCAAATCAAGCAGCACCGGCCAATCCACTGTCGGTCACGCACGCCGACGGCAGTGAAGGCTTCTTCCTCGTCGAAATTGAGGCGCAACGCAAGATCGTGCCGTATCGTAGTCCGCTTGCCCATCACAAGCCATCAATGCATCTGCAGTCGGCAATTGTCGTCGGTCCGGCTAACGAAGAGGTCTATACCGATCAACTCAATCGCATCAAGGTCCGCTTTCATTGGGACCGACTCAATGAAAGCGATGAAAAAGCATCATGCTGGGTGCGGGTTGCCATGTCCGATACCGGGGGCGGATATGGCGGTGTGCATGTTCCAAGAGTCGGCGAAGAGGTCCTGATTAACTGGGTTGACGGCGATTGCGACAGGCCGCTAGTCACCGGCCGCGTCTATAACGGCGCGACACAACCGCACTGGCATTCCAACGGGTTGCTCTCTGGCTACAAGTCCAAGGAATATCAGGGTAGCGGCTACAACCAGATGGTGATGGATGACTCGACGGGGCAGAACCGCGTTCATCTATATTCCACGAGCAGCAATTCGCAATTGCATCTGGGTTACCTGATTGACCAGAGCGGCAACACGCGGGGATCATACCTGGGCAGCGGCTTCGATCTGAAGTCTGACGCCTACGGTGCAGTGCGAGCGGGCCAGGGCTTGTATGTCACCACCTATCCGGCGACCAGCCAGCCGCTGGATGCACGGCAAGCGACCTCGCAGTTAGTGAATTCGGAAAGCGTGCTGGAAGCGATGTCGAACGCCAGCACGACGCATCAGGCAGAAAGCCTCAAGGATGGCTATGACTCGCTGAAGTCATACACGGACGCGACCCAGAACAGCGTGTCGGGTTCGTCGTCGGGCGGAAATACAGCTGGCGGCGGAACCGGGAACGCAAATGCTTTCAAGGAACCCGTCATGCTGTTCGGTAGCCCCTCCGGTATCGCCATGTCCACGCAGCAGTCCGTGCACATCGCCAGCGATGCACAGACCAACCTCGTGAGCGGACAGAGCACACACATCGCAACTGGCAAATCGCTGATCGCGAGCGTCACGCAGAAACTGAGCCTGTTCGTCCAGAACGCCGGAATGAAACTCTTTGCAGCGAAAGGAAAGGTGGAGATCCAGGCGCACAACGACAACATCGAGCTCACCGCGCAGAAGAGCGTCAAGCTCGTTTCAGCGACCGAGCAGATTCAGGCTATCGCCAAGGGTGAAATTCTGTTGATCTCTGGGGGCGCCTATATCCGCATCAAGGACGGCAACATCGAGATTCACGCTCCGGGCAAAATCGACGTTAAGGGTGCGCAGCACAGCTTCAACGGCCCGACCCGGATCGATGAAAAGTTTCCGTCGTGGACCGACAGCGTGCCGCGCCGCGCGGTGGATTTTTCCGGGTAACGGCGTCGGCGTTCGAAACAGTCTGCAACAGCAACTTGAACAAAGGATAGCGCGTGGCGCAACAACAGGAACAGCCGTCAAAGGTCGAGAGTTGGGTATATCCCTTTCCTCTGAAGACCACGAACATCACCTTCGCGCCAGAGGATTATCTCCAGGCGCTCGCGGTGGCCGAGGACGGCTTTTATCCGCTCGGTGCCAATGGTCTCTGGCACGGCGGCATTCATTTCGGTGCACAGACCGCAGGCAAGTTCCAGCAGGATGGCGGCGTGAGATGCATCGCGGACGGCGAGGTCGTCGCGTTCCGTCTGGATGAAAAGCTCCAGGAAGTCGCTTACCCGGACGCGATCAAGGCGGGCTACTCGAAGGGATTCACGCTGGTGCGCCATCGGCTCGTTCTCCCTGCGCCCCTCCCACAGCCGACGAATGGCAACGCCCAGCCGCAGAACCCACCGGCAACGACACCCCCTGCTGCGCAGAACACTACGCCGCCCGCCCAGGATGTGCTGACGTTCTTCAGCCTCTACATGCACACGCTGCCGCTGGAAGGCTACGGCCCAGGCGCGCAACCGAATGGCCCGGCAAAAACGCTGCCTGCCTACTACGGCGCTACGGAAACGTATGTCGTGGGGACGAACGCCCATGACCCGCAATTGAAGGCGACGGGCCAGCCCGACAGCACGACTGCGGGTTTGCGCGTGCGCGCTTCGCATTCGGGGCACGCCGCTGTGATCGGATGGCTGCCGCAAGACACGAAAATCAAGATCGGGCAAAAGCACGGCGCATGGGGCAAGATTTCCAACTTCGTCGCCGGCGCGGCGCAGCCTTACAAGCAAGGGGAAACGCTCAATGCGAGCGCAGTCGTGGGTTGGGTTTATGTCGGCGAGATGGATAAGGAAAGCAAGCCATCGGCGGTCGACCAGATTTATATCTTGCCCAAGCCCCACAGAATCGCGGCGGGGGAGACTGTTGCCTGGATCGGTGAATATCAGCGACTTGTGGAGGCGCGCGCGCACCACACGATGCCTCCCAAACTCGGCGAACGTCCCCTGCTCCATGTGGAGGTGTTCACGGGAGACGATCTGAATGCGTTCATCTCGCGTAGCCGAACCCGAGCACAACAACTCGATGCGAAATCGCGTACGTTGCTGCTGATTTCGAAAGGCGCAAAGTTGGTGCAACCAGCTTCTGCCGATACGTCGATTCCCGCTGGCACTAACATCAAAGCGGCGTTGGGCTCGCCCGGCAGCGGTCCATGGTGCAAAGTCGTGAAACTCGATGCTGCTGGGCATCCGCTCAGCGGTCAGGCACCGCTCTGGATTGCGCTCGCGGATTTGCAGGGCAGCGGCGATCGTCAGGCGTGGAGTCAGTTCCCCCTGCGCGTGCAATCGACAGGCGGCCAGGCCGCAGCATGGCCTCGCGTGGTCGCCACCGGCTCGGCCCCACAGTGCGCTGAAGCAGAAAACAAGACGTGGTACGCGGTCAGCATTGCCGACGAGAATGACGGACAGATCGATGGCTGGGTGTGCGATCACGGACATCCGCTAGTTGAACTCAAAACCCCTTGGGACTGGCCTGGTTTCGACGTCGCGAATCTTGACGCATCGGTTTCGGTCATGTTCGAGCGCGCGTTGTACATCGCCGATAACGGCACGCCCGACGAGATCGCGCGTTTCGAAGATTCGTTCGACAGCGCGCGCTCCGATGAAACCATCAAGAAGCTGGAAGACTCCATCGATAGCCAGGAGCAAAAGGACGGGAGGATCACTGCGCGCGAACTACAATTGGCGCTCGGCAAACCGTGGCTGGCGGATCGCATCGATCATCTGATCGTGCGATATGAAAGCGAATGGGGCGGTGAGATGAGCAAGTGGGATGCACTCGATTCGCATATGCATGCGGGGTTGCCTGTGTGGCAAGCGGAGAAAAAGCGGATTGAAGAACTCAGGTTCTGGTCGGGGACGGCCGGCGTAACGCCAGCGAGCGCGAATGTCTACCATATGCATCCGGTTGGGCTGGTAGCCAATTTTTACCGCTACGGTTTTCAGTTCACGCTGGCAATGATGCAGCACATCTTCCCGAGTGCAAACGTTGCGCCATTGCAAGCAGCCATCGCGGAATTGAACGCCAATATCAATTTGTTCAAGCTCGACAAACCACTCAGACGGGAACACTTCTTCGCGCAAATCCGACGCGAGGCGGGCCCGTCTTTGGCTGTTCATGATGGCGAAAGCCTGAACTATCCGCCTGACCGGTTGCGGCAAAAATTCTCGTATTTCCAGCAACATACCGACGAATCCGAATTGTATGGGCGTACTTCCCAGCATCCTGCCAATGAACAGGCCATCGCCAATCGTGCGTATGCGAATAGAAATGGCAACGGAGACATTGCGAGCGGGGATGGATGGAAATACCGTGGGAGAGGCTTGATCCAGATTACAGGCCGTACGCAGTACCAGAAATTTTCCGAATGGCACCAGCACAACTCAGGTGGCTGGCCCAGCGAGGCGAATCTGGATTTCCTGGCCGATTATGCGCTTGTCGGCGAGGTCAAGTATGCAGTGAGATCTGCTGCTGCATATTGGATCAACAACAGGATGTACGAAACGGCCGATCACGGGGCGACCGAGGACGACGTTGACAACATCACCCGAGCGATCAATCCTGGGCTTTTCGCGCATCATCCAGGTCACCCGATCAGCCAGGAGAACATGAACGACATCGTTGACCGGCGGAATAATTTCGCCTCGATTCATAATTGGGAGGGATTGAAGTGATACGTATGGCAGGATTTTTCACGATTGTTTTGTTGTCCCTCGTTAAATATGACGTGGCGAATGCGCAGACTCAGTCGTCGCAGGACGAACAGACGCTTTGCAACGAAGGCGAGGAGGTCTATTTCAGTTGTCCGCTGGAGAACGGGAAGACCGTTTCCGTCTGCGCAAAGGCTAACACCGCCCCCAATCGGGGCTATGTGCAATACCGATACGGTGTCAAAGACGATGCCTTCGCATTTCCGCGCGAGAAAGTCCCCCCTGCCAATACGGTCAAGATCACCGACGTCTCCGAAGGAAGTATTCGTGGCCTGCATTTGAAGTTCTCGAAGGAACCGTACACGTATGTCGTGTCCTCGGTCTCGCCGGGTGAGCTCTATGTATCGAAAAATGGGAAGATAATTTTCGACAAAGAATGTCAAGCTTCAAGATACAAGAGCTTTTCGAACAAGATTTTCGACGGAGTCAACGAGGCGCCCGTGACGAAGGTCGATTTGCACTGAATGTGATGTTCAAAGGCGCAATTGCGGCAATTCATAGGGTGCCGCTCGACGAAGATGTCCATTCGTTTTTGATCCCCAGCCAGAGATCCGGACATCTCGTGAATTGTCGAAACCTTATAGCCACGTCTCTGACTGTTGTGCTCGCTTCGCTCGCTCCTTTTGCCCAGGCCGACGGTATGAATGCGTCAGTATCGGCGATACCGTCGCTGAAGCAGCACACTGCGCCGCTGGACGCTTCGTTACGATCGTTGCGCGCCGGCATTCTTAAGGACGCGAAGGAATGTGCAGACAACGCGAGTGGCATGGGCGCAACGGCGCAATATCATGCCGATATAAAGAAGACGGTTGAGACGCCGAGCATCGTTGGATTCGAAGTGACCGGGAGTTCGCAGTGCGACGGCGCGCATCCTAACGCGTACCGGTATGGCATTTCATATCGCATCAAATATGGCAAGCGATTCGATCTGAACGAGGTGTATGCAGTAGGACATCGCGATAGCGGTAGCCTGTTTCTGACCAAGGAATCGGTTGTTCCCGTCATGGATGAGCTCAAGCGGATCAATGCTGGGAAACCCGATTGCCTTGATGCGTCGACGTTTAATGACGAGTATCTGATGTCGAAGGCGCTTACGTTGGCCTTACGGACAGACGGGAGTCTGCAGTTTTACTTCGATACGGCCTATGTGGAAGCAGCGTGTTTTGCGCCAATCCGGTTGAGTGCGCAAGCGGTTAGTGCGTTCAAGGATGGAAAGCAGGCTGCGGAGTATGGATTGCCTTGATGGCAAATCGATAAACACGCGTGGAGTGGGGCAATTCACCCCAACAAATTTTGATCCTTGTTTTGCGACCGTGTAATTGGGTAGTCTGCCGACTCGTTTTCCGCTTGCATAGCCCGCGTCGGAAGCAGGCTGGCTCAACCCGAGCAGTCAATGACTGGAGGGTTGATCGATAGTCCCGCGGACTTCACACCTCGTTTGTATCCGACTCGATCCGTGTAGTGTTGCAAGTCGCCGCATCGTTGTCTCGGCCGTGTTGAATATCTTGGACCCAGAAGGTCGAATGGGGAAATGCATGAATCGTACGGGCCTCGTTGTCACAATACTGACAGCATCATTTCTAATTCCTTTGCTGGGTTGCGGTAACCGTCAGGATTCCGCCATGAGTTCGTCCTCTACCACCGCCAACGCTGCGCCGCTCAAGACGGTGTGTGTCGGACGGTACGCAATAGATATCCCCCATTCGGCAACGAATGTGCGTCTGGTACAAAGCTTTAAGGGTATCAACATAGATGTGTTCTACCCTGTGAATCATCAGCAGCTTCATGACGAAGCGGCGCATAAGATTGCAAGCGACGCCGAAGCAACCGACTTCCAGCCCAAGCAGGTTGTCTCACAAGGTGACAATGCGGCTGACCCGGCTCAGGTCTGGCAAAGCGGGAATGATCTTTACACTGTGCGTGGAACGACTCTGAAGCAGGACACGGGTTTCCTTTTCAGTATCGAGGTAACAAACGATTCTGTTCAAGGCGCGAAAGTGGCGATCTCACAGCTCATCCAGGAGATCCGGCTTCGCGATCCATTTGCTGTCCCAGCTGAGCAAGGGTTTTGCATCGAGCGAGGTTTTATTCCGGGTGGTTACGCGGGCGGCGAGACGGCATCGATTACGGTCGACTTATCGGGTCCCGATAAGTCGCTTATGATGAGCACCAATACTGAGGCCAAGAATACTGGCGGCAATCTTCTTGCCCGTATGAGCAACCTGCCAGTCCCGCTTGCTAACCTGGTGTCCAGTGACACAGAAATCTTGCGACGTGGCGACAAGATCGTTGCCGGACGGGACGGCGATGAATATGGCTACGCGGTCAAGCAGTCAAGAGATGTATCGCTGGAATGGAGTGCGCTAACTGGCAACGATCACGCGACCGAGCCGAGGATGAAGATTTCCATGGATACGCGCTCAGCGGTACCTGAAAGCGCACGACCGACGTTGATGGCACTCTGGGATGATGTACTGAAATCTGTGAAGCGTCGGTAAGCGAATAAAGATCATGAAACGGCATCTCATTTTGAACGGTGACAAAACGACAGCTAACGGCACCGTCCACGCAACGCCGGCCACGATTCAATTGAACGGAAAGGACGTTGCGCACGAAGGTGACAGCGTGACGTGTCCGGCCTGCAACACGATCGGAAAAATCCATTGCGACAGCTCCCGTCCGGTGATGACCGCACCTGATGGACGGCATGCCGCGCTCAGTGATGATCTGTGTATTTGCGGGTGCCATCCGCCGCCAAGGCTGGTTGCATCACAAAACATGATGTCTACCGAAGCATAGCGTTGAGGATTCCACATTTGTAAATCAGTCCATTCGCAACGTCATTTGTCGCATGAGCCATTGCGCTAATATTGTAAGACCTGGCGCAGCAGAATGGAGAGCGCTGCCCTCCTTGCAGATTGGCTGAACTCGCGTCGCGCAGGTATGCCGGACGCTCGTATATGCGCGCAATCCTGAAGGGCACATCGGAACATCGGTACCCAATCGTAGACCAATCACGATCACATGAGCCAGTAAGGCCGAATTCTTGCCGTCCAAGAAATGTGCTCGTACACGCAGCGTGGACAAGAGCGAATATTGGACGAAACATATGGTTTATCCAAAATCTAACGCTATCCACGTTACGTGTACAATAACAATAATTGGACAGCCCTTATACCTGCCATGCATCCGATTGATCACGATCTGCCTTCCATAGTGGAAGCTGCCGCCACCGCGTTCGGCGATGCGACCGGCGTTCCTGTCCACCTGCGCAAGGCGCCACCCCGATCCGGCGCGGATGCAGTTCTGGAGTTCCATGTCGGCACCCGCCGCTACAAACGCCTCGCGCATGTCAAGCGGACGATCGACCGCTATGGCACGCTGGCCGCTGTCCGCGCGCAGGCCGCGCCGGGCGACGGTGACCGGCTCCTGCTCGTGACATCGTATCTATCCCCTAATATGATCAGTGCGTGCCGCGACATGCAGGTTGATGCACTCGACCTGGCCGGCAACGCCAGTCTTCTTCTGGGCGATAGCGTCATTCTCGTGTCTGGACGCCCACGCCCGGACAGCAGCTCCCAGGCACGCGGCCGCACCTGGACCAGGTCGGCACTGCGCGTTGCGCTCGCCCTGCTCGCCGTCCCTTCACTGCTGGAAAAAACCTATCGCGATATCGCACAGGTTGCCGGCGTCAGCCATGGCACGGTCCAGAATGCCATTCATGGCATGCTGGACCGGCGCGACCTCATCGAACAGCCCGGCGGACACGGCATGCAGTTCGCCGACGCAGGCCGGCTCATCGATGAATGGACCACGTTGTACCCGACATTGTTGCGTGGATCACTCCAGCTCGGCCGCTTCCGCACCGACGTCCCCGACTGGTGGAGAACCGTTCCCGAGCTTCCCGACCGGTGCCAGTTTGGTGGAGAGCCGGCAGCAGCCATCCTTACGCAATACCTGAAACCAGCCACATTCACCGTATACTGTGCCAGCGAGGTCCCGAGGGAGTGGATCGCGAAGGCTCGCCTGCGGCCTGATCGCGACGGCAACATCGAATTCCTGAGGTCCCCGATCCAGCTCCAGCCTACGGCTGGGCTTCCGCAAAACATCGCGCCGCCCCTGCTCGTCTACGCTGATCTCGTGGCGAGTGGCGACTCGCGCAATCTCGAAACGGCCCGGTTAGTGCGTGAACAATATCTCCCCGCTTGAGCCTCGCCCCCATCGCCCTTTTCCAGCCGAAATGGTAGCCCTTTTGCGTGAAGTAGCTGCCGCCGCTTCCGAAAAGAGCATCCAGTGGTTTGTCGGTGGGGCGAGCGCACGCGACGTCGTGCTGACCCACGTCCACGATATCGAACCGACACGGGCCACTGCAGACGTTGACATCGGCATTTCCATCGAAAGCTGGGCCGGCCATGACACACTGAGAACGGCGCTGCTCACGTCCGGCCACTTCGAGCAGCGAGGTAACGCAGCCCACCGGCTGCACTACCAGGCGCCTGAGACTGGCGCCAGAACCTGGCTCGATATCGTACCGTTCGGGGGCATCGCAGACGATGGCGGCGAAATCGCCTGGCCGCCCGATCAGGTTATCCGCATGAACGTCGCCGGCTTCGAACAGGCGCTGCAGGCCACTGTGCCGGTACGCATGGACGCCGATCTCGTGGTGCCCGTCGCTTCCCTTCCGGCGCAGGCCATGCTCAAGATCATCGCCTGGAAAGATCGTCACGCGATCGATCGCAAGGACGCAACCGATCTGCTTTTCCTGCTGGCATGGTACGGCGAGGCAGGAAATCTCGAGAGGCTGTATGCCGACGACGCCTTCGACCTGATCGAACGGCACGAGCACGATCCCGATATCGGCGGCGCGGCCCTCCTCGGCCGCGACATGGCGGGTATCGTCACGCCGCAAGTGCGCGATCAGATCCTCGCGGTCATTGCGCCGGACGATCCGTCGCCCCTGATACTGACGCACATGATGGCAAGCCGCGCACGGATTCCCGGCGGCGATACGGCTGAACGGATCAGTCAGCTCTTTGACGCGTTCCGCCAGGAATTTGTCGCGGCAGTTTAGCGAGGAAGCGGGACTTGACCGACCCGGGCAGGAAACATTCCCGACCGGTGCCGGCTAACCCGGCACGCCTTGCCCTGCCCGCGCCTGGAGGTCCGTCAACTGAGCAAGCGCATCCCTCGCGCGCTCCACGGGCACAAAAATGTGATCGTGAAATGCGGCAGCAACGACGTTGCAACTGATGCAGGCCCTGGTCAGCGCGTCAGCCACTGCAGCCGTGAGTCCCACAGCCTCCAGGTCGGAATGGACGTTCAGCGTGATCCAGGCCGCCCGGAAAAGCACCGGTAACCCTTCGCGCAGCGCCGTCGGTTCATCGATGATGACGGTCAGCCCCTCGCGCTCACGAAACGTCGCCAGGGGAGCGAGCTGCGACACGTCCCTGTCTGCCAGCACGGACGAAAAAACATAGGCGCCTTCATTCAGCTCTGGCTGCATGGACGCCAGCAGCTGTGCGAGATCCGAGACGGGTTGGCTCACTGCGCTCCCTGTTGAGAAGAGGGTCAATCGGGCAGGTTCACCGGCCGCTGCATCGCGAGCCGTACCCACGTCGAATATCAAAACCACTGCGACCGACATGCAAAATTGTCACTCATAGTGCGTGTCATGATAGAGCGTGGCCTCAAACAGGTCAAATACGTACGCTTCGATATCTTTCCGATCGAGATGTCGATGCAGTACGACCCCCTTACCCTGTTTGGGAAACGCCTGGTCGAGCTTCGCAAGGCGCGCGGCTGGTCACAGGAGCGCCTTGCGCTCGAAAGTGGCCTCGCCCGGTCGTATGTTGGCGGGATCGAACGGGGCCAGCGCAATATCGCCCTCTATAACATCTGCGTGCTTGCCGACACACTCGGCATTTCTCCCGCTTCCATGCTGGATTTTGATGAGCTCACGTGACATTGCGTGATTGGCCTGCTATGCAATCCCACCCACTTTCTGCAATCAGAGCGTCGGCACATCCGTCGACCTGCCAGATCTTCGCTTGTGAGAGATCGTGACGCATCGGGAGATCAAGTTCAATCCCGTCAAATTCATTTGAATAGCGAACAGAAATGATCGGGCAAACCGCCTTGATTTTTCGGTAACGCCGACTATGATTCGCGATTGAAGTTGCCCGCTGGAGCGCGTCCAGCATCTTTTGCAGTACCGTCGCTCGTGCGACACCTTTCGCGGTTCGCTTCGTCCCAGTGTCTGGACCACCGCAGGTCTTTTGACCGGAAGCTTTCCTTTCTTGCCCGTCTGGGGAATTGTCATTCCCCGACACGGGCCGTGGCGATTCCCCTTTTTTCGTTCTGGAGAATCGTCATGAATCAGTCTGTTGAACCCCGCAAGTATTTCGACCTTCATCTGCGTGGCCTCGGGTATCTGTCCCGTGTCCGCGATGTTACGGCCAGAGGCAATGGCCGCAGCAAGGCCAGGCCCTTCCTTGCCTGCGCCATCTCCGCGTTTCACGGCGATCCGAACGTCGAGAATGGTGTCGTGTATCTTCCGCTGGACCTGATCGTCTCGGGCGAGAAAGCGAAGGAAACTGTGCGCGCCGTGATGAACGACGCCAACGATCCGGACGTAAAAGTCCTCGTCTCCTTCCGCGCTGGTGACCATTACATCCGTACCTTCGAGCGTACCGGCAACCGCGCGGGCGAGACCGGCGCTGTCCTCAAGGGGCGTCTGCTCAAGCTTTTCTGGATCAAGGTCGACGGCCAGGAAGTCTACCGTGACGAAAGCGACCGCGAAGACGACGACGCTGAAGCAGGCGCCGACACTTCCTCGGACACCGTCAACGGGCATGAACCGTCGACGGACGATCGCGATCACCGCGATACGCCTTCTGCTGAGGGACCGACAAACAGCCGCGACATCGGAGCCTCAAGCAACGATGCGGCAGCGACCGACCGCACGGCCGAACGCACCAACGCGCGCAGCAACCGCTATCCGCCGCTGCGCCGTCATGCGAACGGGAGCGCCCGTCGTCCGTCCGCCAGCGCCGAATGACCGGCGCCCCTCGGTCCCCGCCTCGTGCGGGGGCTTCCTCTCGCGCATAACCGGACTACCGGTTTTCCAGAGCGGCACTCCTCGAGCCCGCTCCGGAAAGCCGGTAACGTCCCGCAGATCGTCGACCGGGTCCACGGTGGCCCCACTACGCCGTGCCGTTTGCGCCGGACCGATCGTTCCGGCCCAGACACACGCCTGGCAGGGGTTATCTGCCAGGCGTCATGCGTCATTGACCCTCACTGCCCACCAGTGCCAATGAGGGCCAATGACGCATGACGTGTTCACTGCCGACCTGCCAGTTGCAGGTCCGTCTGTCGCCGCGTCAGGCGACACCTTCACAGCCCTCTTCCGGTGCCATTGTCTGCACGGCTGTACCCGCGTCGCCATGATGCCGGGTCCGGAATAGCTCGCTTCCCCGCTCTCAGGTAGTTCGTTTGTTCAACCCTCGCGGGGAATGCGCTCCCCGCCCGGGCAGCCATCCTCCGCTCCTTTTCCGGAGGATGTCATGAACCAGACCACTGAAACGCACGGCATCGTGGCCACCATCGTGCCCGAGGACCGTCGTATGGAAATCCTGCCGCGATACTTCGGCAAGCATATGATCCGCGCCGAATTCGCTGTTTACACCGCGATGTCGTCGTTGTGCCCGACCTACCACGGCGGATTCTGGGACTACGTCGAGCTGTCCAACGGCGCGTTCTACATGACGCCTCGTCTGGATGGCCCGCTGCCCATTACCTGCGACGGCAACGGATACGATGGCGAAATGAGCAGTGACGCCGCCGGTATTGTTGCCAGCCTCTTCGCCCTGAACGCCATGGCGTGGTCGACAGAAGACGCGCATTTCACGGAGCTCTATCACAGGCTGCTCGCCTTCGTCCCATCTCACCCTGAGGCGCGCGAGATCTTCGCGGCACTCGATTGATGGGCTGATGGACTGACGCCCAGCCTACCTTTCCCGTCTTGCGGAACGCAGCCCGCAGGGCGCGTCTCCGCAACATTCCCGGAGACAACGATGTCAATCTGCACTTCCATCCCCCCTTCCCGCCCCGCTATCAGCGGCTTCAATACGAGTACGCGCCACGGGTCACTGGCACGCGCGTACTGCTTCCAGCACAGACCAGCATCACAGCTTCATGCCGCCGATCAGCCCGATGATGACGGCGATCCGTCGCAGCAGGTTTTTCAGTGCCGCGACGGACGCACATTGCCGCGCTATACGGTGCAGAGCGTCGATCTTCCCGACGGCCTCTATCTCGGGCTCTTCAATGGACGCGACGATCCGCTTGGGTCCCCGCTCGTTACAGGGTTTGATGGACCGCTGATCGGCCGGCTGCGTTATTGCCACACCGTCGAGGCCCGCGACCTCAAGCTCGAATTCCTCGATCCGTTCGAGGGTTATCGGTTCTTCCCCGACATGGAGCACGTGGCCGGACGCGACGGGCAGACGCCTACCGGCAGGATCACGATGCCGATCCAGCTCATGCTGAACGCAGGCGCGATCGTTTTCGACGGACGGTATTTCGCCGACTGGACAGTCTTCATTATCAGCTCGGTGCGTACCGTCATCGGTCGCGACCTTCGCTCACAACGGCGCGTGTGACCGGAGCCCTGATGCCGCATCACGTCATTCCTTCGCCTGCGCCGGATCAACGGCGCATTCCCCGCGGGGCATCGCACCCGCTTCGGGATAGATGCACCGCGCCACCTGCGGAACCGTACCTCGCCACGTGAGGCGATAGCTGCAGTTTTTCCGGCGCCTTCCTGTCTGCGCCCCTGCCTGCCCGGCGTACAGCCAGACGGAATCAATTTTGCATACGACTTTCCAAACCGGCGGGACTACATGCCCGCGAGGGATGGTTCCGCCTCACCACGTGGAGGCATCATGATCTCTCTTTCCGGCACGCTCGACGTGCGCACCATCAAGGGCAGCAACGGCCCGTTCCAGGTCGGCGAACTGACCACGTCTGTCGGCGAATTCAAGGTCAAGGACAAGGTGCTCGAGCAGTTCGAGCCCGGCGCCTATACCGGTACCTTCCTGATCGACAGGATCTATCCGCACAGCTACGTGTGGTACGGCAAGGTCACCGTCGAGATCCGCGCGAGGCTCGCCGATGTGCAGCTCGACAACGATGAGCCGTTCAGCGAGACCGGTCAGGCACCGTCCTCGACCGAGCCGGATCCGGCCGACGAGGAACGCATACCCAGTGCAGCAGCCCCCGCCCATGCTGACCAGGGGCCATCCCCCGCGCCAACCGAAGGCGATTCTGACGAGCCGTATCTGCCCGACCTGTTCGGAACCGACCTGGCCGATGCGATTGTCGCCGGCCAGCCAGTGAAGCTCGATCCAACCGTTGACCGCGGCGTGTTCCGTCAGCAACGCGACCAGCTTCGCGCATTCGGTTACGCCTTCCAGGCCTCCAGCCAGACGTGGCTGAAAGCCTGATTCCTTCCACTTGCGGCGTGCCGGGCCTTCCGGCGAACGGCACGCCGCGATTCGCTGGAGATCGACATGGCTTTGATCTTTCCCCGCCTCGCCCGGAATTTCGTGAAAAACGGCTACTTCCCGACCGATGCCGTCACGCTCGGACGGATCATCCCGGCGCTCTCGCTGGCCGATCCAGACCGCCCCGTACGGTTGCTCGATCCATGTTGCGGCGAAGGCGCCGCGCTGCACGAGCTAAAGGACGCATTGGGAAGGCAGTCCGCAACACCTAACGCGATCCGCGCATTTGGCGTCGAGTATGACCGCGAGCGTGCATGGCACGCGAAGGATGTCTTGGAGACCGTGACACACACCGACATCCAGGACATGTTCATCACCGCCCGCAGCATGGGACTCCTGTTCCTCAACCCGCCGTATGGCGACGTCGTATCGGACAAGGCCCAGACTGGCGAGCGTCAGCCGGGCCGTCTGGAGAAGCTCTTCTATCTGAAGGCGGTTCCCTGGCTCGCGTTCGGCGGCGTGCTCGTGCTGATCGTGCCGTACTACGTGATGGACCGCGAGTTCGCCACGATGATCGCCCGTAATTTCACACGCGTCGAAGTGTTTCTCGCCCCCGACCAGACGTTCAAACAGCTCGTTCTCTTAGGCGTCAAGCGTCGGGCGGATGGTGTCGACACTGCACTCGCCGCACGTCTCACCCGCCTCAGCGACGGCGAACTGCCACCTGAACAGCCTGAGACCTGGACGGCACATCCGTACTGCATTCCATCGGCCGCCGGTGAACAGGTCTTCATGTCCACACGGATCGATGCGCCGCAGCTCGAGCACGAACTGCAACGCCTGCAGCACGCCACGCTCTGGCCGCAGTTCGCTGCGATGTTCGCAGCAAAGGCGGTCACGCCTCGCCGTCCCCTGCGCGACCTGTCCGACTGGCACCTCGCCCTCGCGCTTGCGGCCGGCCAGATTACCGGTGTGGTTACCGGCGTTGATGGCACACGTCTGCTCATCCGCGGCGACACCATCAAGCAGAAAGAGCAGGAAGTCCAGATCGAGGAAACGGACAAAGGCGATATCCGGACGACGATCCTGATGCGCGACCGGTTCGTTCCCACGATCGCGGGCATTGACTTCACGCCCGGCCCGAATCTCGGCCGCGTTGTCACGATCCGCTAGCGCGGGTCACGTCTTCAACCCTACGGGGCCTTACCCCGCAGGGGGCAGGCTCCGCCCTGCAAGGACACCCGAATCATGACTGATACAAGCCCCACGAACCAGCCACTGCCTCCTTACCTGGTCGGCTATAGCCTCGACCACACGCACCGGGTCGTCGTCGGCATCCGGGCCGCCAGCGCCGAGGCGGCGTGCGTCATCGCGCGTGCGGCATTCGACGCCGGTACGTTGTGGGATGACGCGCCGAACATGCCGCTGCTCTACGACGACTATGAGGAACTCGACGGACAGGTCCTCAGTTTCGATGCGACGGGCGTCACGGCATGGCCGCCCGCCGACGTCTCGGTCCGTGCGGTGCGACTGCACGCAGCCGCACACCAACTCCTCGCGTTCGCACGACTCGTCGACGAACGATTGCCTCAGGCAGCAGCGATCGAGACCTGGCACCCCGAAGCCCTGGTGTCGATGACCCTCACGGCCGGACAGGTCCGCGAACTTCGCGCCTTGCTCGGAACGCTGACTGGCTGCTGACCGCGGCCGTTCCTTCTATACCTCTGTGCGCCCTGTCTCCAGGGCGCTTTCCCTGACCGTTCACCGGGACGCTCAAGGAAAGCGCTTCGCGCTGCACGTTTTCCCGCTGGTCTGCCGGTAGCAGACCCGTTGTCGCCCGTGACGCGACACCTTCAGATGTACCCCAGCCGCTTCTTTCCGGCGCCTTCGTCTGCGCGGCGGCGGCTCCCTTGCGGACGCCCCGGAATTTTCCTTAACCCACCCGGGTCAGCGCCCGGTGGGTGCGCCGGGCATTCACGCTGGAGCACCCCATGCTATATCCCATCAAGGAACTGCAGGACATCTTCATCGATGCCTGCGTGCGTGCACCCGATGGCGAGCTCGCCTTCGTGTCCGTTTTCGGTCGCGACGGTGCCGTTCAGCAGCTTTACGCCTCACTACATCTGGGCGTCCAGGAGGGCGGCATCCGTCAGATCACGCTCATCAATCCCGGCAGCAGCCAGACGATCGCCGCCGTACCTATCGGCGATCCGCGGCGGCTGGACAAATACAGCGGTCGTCTGCCGAAGGACAACCTCTTCGGCAACCTCGTGCATACGTGGATCTACGACGAGTCGCTGCTGACACCGTCAAAAGCCACCGGCTCGGCATGGCTGCTGGTTGACCGTGAGACGCAGGCGCACGACGAGGCGTCGCTGGAAGCACGCGTGTGGTCGCTGATTGAACAGCTCAGTCCGATACCGCTGCTGCCGCACTGGCGCTCGCTAGTTCTCGCCGAACTCAGTGGCCAGCTGGTCAGCAGGCTCGACCAGACACCTTATTCGCCCGTCGGACGCATCCACGCTTTCCGGATCGCACTTCCTGACTCGTTCACCGAGGCGATTTCCAGCCTGGTCCGCAGCGGCGCGCTTGCAATCGACTAACCCCTCCGCCGGTCTTGCCGCCCCTGGATGCGCTGGCGGCCCTCTCTTTATTTTCCTAATCTGCGGGACCTGCGCCCCGTCCCGGGGGCACTTGGCCCGCATCTTCTGGAGACGCATCATGGAAGATCTGCAATCCGCCGTCGTCGACGGCGATGCCGAACATGACGACATCACAGCCGACGACAACGCCGGCGACGTGATCGCCCTGCCGGACTTCATCTCGAACTTTGGCGCCGGACTGCTCGATGCCGTCCGCCAGCAAAATCCGTCGATCTACAATGGGCAACGCCCCTCACGATGGGACGCACTGCTCGACGAACTGTCGCGACAACCGTTCCCGGCGCAACGGGAAGTCATTCACGCGATCACGACACTGTTGACGCAACACGCACCGGGCGGTGTCATCAATGCCGAAATGGGTACCGGTAAGACGCTGATGGGCATCGGCGTTGCCGTCCTTCTCCACCATTGCGGCTATCCGCGCACGCTCGTCATCGCGCCGCCCCATCTCGTCTACAAGTGGCGCCGCGAAATCAGAACGACGGTGCCGGGTGCACGCGTCTGGATCCTCAATGGCCCGGACACACTGCGCAAGCTCCTGCAGCTCCGTATCATGCGTTCGAGGCCAACGGTACCCGAGTTTTTCATTCTCGGCCGCGTGCGCATGCGGATGGGATTCGACTGGAAGCCTGCCTTCGCGCGCCGTGTCGCAACACTCGATATGGAGACTGACGCAATCACCCGCGTGTTTGCCTGCTGCCCTGCCTGCGGTGAGTTCGTGTGCGACGAAGACGGCAATCCGCTGACACCTGCCCAGGCTCGGCCGGCGCTCAACGAGAAGCGTCGCGCGTGCGGTTGCGGCGAACGCCTGTGGACCCTGGCGCCGAAAGGCCAAGGCACGCGGTCGATGCGCGAGCTCGTGAAGGGAGCGCTGCTACAGATGCCGACCGTCGGCGAGAAAACCGCCGAACGCCTGCTCTCCCGCTTCGGCGAATCGATGCTCGCGGACATGCTGCAGGACAACGTGTTCGAGTTCATCAACCTGATGGACGACAGCGGCGAACTCGTGTTCTCGGACCGGCAAGCGAAGCGCATGGAGCGCGCGCTCGCCCATACCGAAATCTCATTCGGACAGGGCGGTTATCAAGCCTCAGAATTCGTTAAACGGTATCTGCCACAGGGCTACTTCGGTCTGCTGATCGCCGACGAAGGCCACGAATACAAGAACGAAAACTCCGCCCAGGGCCAGGCAATGGGCGTACTCGCCCGGAAGGCGTCGAAAACGTTGCTGCTCACGGGGACGTTGATGGGCGGCTACGCCGACGACCTCTATCACCTGCTCTATCGTCTGAACCCGACCATGCTGATCGACGACGGGTTTAACTACAACAGCAACGGCTCGATGGCGGCCGCAACGATGGCGTTCATGCGCGAGCATGGCGTGCTCATCGACATCCACAAGCAGGTCGACGAAGGCTCGCACCGCACTGCGAAAGGCGACCGAAAAAGCGTCTCGACGGTGAAGGGTCCGGGTTTCGGTCCCAAGGGCATCATGCGGTATGTCGTGCCATATACGGCCTTCCTGAAGCTCTCGCAGATCGGTCAGAACGTCCTGCCGCCCTATGACGAATCCCTGCTGCCGGTCGCGTTGACTGAGGAAATGGCGGCCGCCTATCGCACGCTCGAATCGACACTGACATCAGAATTGCGCGCCGCATTACGCTGCGGCGACAAGAGTCTGCTTGGCGTGGTGCTCAATGCGCTGCTCGCGTGGCCGGAATGTTGTTTCCGTCCTGAAATCGTGCGTCACCCTCGCACGAAGCGGATCCTGGCCAGCGTGCCTGCATTGCTGCGCGACGATCAACCCGGTCCCAAGGAAGAAGCGCTGCTGCGACTCGTGCGCGGCGAACTGCTGAACCGCCGGCGCACGCTGCTCTATACGACCTATACCGGCACGCGCGACACGTCGGTGCGACTGAAGAATCTTCTCGATGCGGTCGGTGTCAGGGCATCCGTGCTTCGTGCGAGTGTGCCTGCGGAAAAGCGTGAGGACTGGGTCGCCGACCAGCTGGAGCGTGGCGCCGAAGTCATCATCACGAACCCCGAACTGGTCAAAACCGGCCTCGATCTTCTTGAATTCCCGACGATTGCATTTCTTCAGTCCGGCTTTAATACCTACACGCTTCAACAGGCTGCACGCCGGAGCTGGCGTATCGGTCAGACGCATGACGTCACCGTGCGATTTCTCGCTTACGAGGCCACAACGCAGATGCGGTGTCTGAAGCTGATGGGACAGAAGATTGCCGTCTCGCAGTCCACCTCCGGCGACATGCCCGAGTCCGGTCTCGACATCCTCAATCAGGGCGGAGAGAGCATCGAAGTTGCGCTCGCGCGGCAACTGGTGAGTCAGGAATAGCCGGAACCTCATCTCCTAACCCATCCCCTCATCGAGGAATTCATCATGATCCACTTCGTTGCAGCGGATCTGCGCCCCGTCATCCGCGAAGCCCGCACACAGCAATGTCGAATCGTGCTGGTCAAGGATCACGGCGTCTACATGCTCTCGGAGAGAGGCGAATTGGAAAACGGCCGACGCAGCATCATCGCGTGGGCCGTGGAATGCAATCCCGATACGGTGCCATTCGACGACTGGTGGGAGCGCGCCCGGGCAGAATTCGGCGGCGATGATTTCGTCGAGCATCTTGACCACAACGATGCGGTCTTTGACCGCGTAATCGACGAAGGCTTCGATCTCCAGATCGAAGCCGATACCGGTTACCTCTACATCAACGCTGTCGCCCCTCGGTCCTAAAGGTCTGCCTCCTTTTCGCTCCCATTCAAAGCGCCTGATCCCTTTCGGGACCGGCGCTTTTTTTCGGTTCATCCGAATTTCCGTGGATGCCGCTGGTCTACTCAGTGGGGCCCGTCGACCCAGCGCGACATATAGGGCGGCTTCTCTTAGGCATCCGATTCGCAACTTTGCGCTTTCTCTTCGCCGCTGCCCGCCGAGAGTAAATACACTTTGGAGAATGTTGATGGGAAAGAAATCG